>NZ_QTPP01000008.1 GCF_003853415.1 Burkholderia sp. Bp9142
TGGAACACCAGCTTCAACGCCGTCGAAGGCGTGAATGACGTACAGGTTCGGCAGACCGATGTCGCAGGCAACACGTCCGATCCGACTTCGCTCAGCTTCACGCTCGATACCTCGGCTGCTGCGCCCGGCGTTGCGTTGACCACCGACTCCGGCAGCAGCGCCGCCGACCACATCACCAATGTCGGCACACTCAACGTATCCGGCGTTGAAACTGGTGCAGTTGTCGAATACTCGACCGACGGCGGCCATACCTGGAACACCAGCTTCAACGCCGTCGAAGGCGTGAATGACGTACAGGTTCGGCAGACCGATGTCGCAGGCAACACGTCGAACCCGACTTCGCTCAGCTTCACGCTCGACACCTCGTCCGCCGCGCCCGGTGTTGCGTTGACGACCGACTCCGGCAGCAGCGCCGCTGACCACATCACCAATGTCGGCACACTCAACGTATCCGGAGTTGAGACTGGCGCAGTTATCGAATACTCGACCGACGGCGGCCATACTTGGAACACCAGCTTCAACGCCGTCGAAGGCACGAACGATATACAGGTTCGGCAAACCGACGTCGCAGGCAACACGTCGAACCCGACTTCGCTCAGCTTCACGCTCGACACCTCGGCCGCTGCACCCGGCGTTGCGTTGACCACCGATTCCGGCAGCAGCGCCACCGACCACGTCACCAATGTCGGCACACTCAACGTATCCGGCGTTGAAACTGGCGCAGTTATCGAATACTCGACCGACGGCGGCCATACCTGGAACACCAGCTTCAACGCCGTCGAAGGCACGAACGACGTACAGGTTCGGCAAACCGACGTCGCAGGCAACACGTCGAATCCGACCTCGTTCAGCTTCACGCTCGATACCTCGGCCACTGCGCCCGGTATCGCGTTGACCACCGATTCCGGCAGCAGTTCCACCGACCACATCACCAACGTCGGCACGTTGAATCTCACCGGTGTCGAAACTGGCGCAGTTGTCGAATACTCGACCGACGGCGGCCATACCTGGAACACCAGCTTCAACGCCGTCGAAGGCGTGAACGACGTACAGGTCCGGCAGACCGATATCGCAGGCAACACGTCGGACCCGACTTCGCTCAGCTTCACGCTCGACACCTCGGCGGCTGCGCCCAGCGTCGCGCTGACGACCGATTCCGGCAGCAGCGCCACCGACCACATCTCTAACGTCGGCACGCTCAACGTCACTGGCATCGAAACCGGCGCCATCGTGCAGTACAGCGTCGACAACGGTTCGCATTGGAGCACCAGCTTCAGCGCCGTCGAAGGCGTGAACAACGTGCAAGTCCGACAGATCGACGTCGCGGGCAACATATCGTCGGCCACGTCTTTCGGTTTCACACTCGATACCTCGGCTGCTGCACCCGGCGTTGCGCTGACCACCGATTCCGGTAGCAGCGCCACAGATCACATCACCAATGTTGGTACGCTGAATCTCACTAGTGTCGAAACCGGCGCCATCGTCGAATACTCGACGGACGGCGGCCATACCTGGAACACCAGTTTCAACGCCGTCGATGGCACGAATGACGTACAGGTCCGGCAAACCGATATTGCGGGCAACACATCGGCGCCCACGTCCTTCAGCTTCACGCTCGATACTTCGGCCGCTGCACCCGGCGTTGCACTGACCACCGATTCCGGTAGCAGCGCCACCGACCACATCACCAACGTCGGTACGCTCGACGTCACTGGCATCGAAACCGGCGCCACCGTGCAATACAGCGTCGACAACGGTTCGCATTGGAACACCAGCTTCAGCGCCGTCGAAGGGTTGAACAATGTGCAGGTTCGGCAGATCGATGTCGCCGGCAATACATCGGCACCCACGTCCTTCAGCTTCACGCTCGATACGTCAGCCGCTGCACCCGGCGTTGCGCTGACCACCGACTCCGGCAGCAGCACCACCGACCACATCACCAACGTCGGCACGCTGAACGTCTCAGGCATCGAAACCGGCGCCACCGTGCAATACAGCGTCGACAACGGCTCGCATTGGAGCACGAACTTCAGCGCCGTCGAAGGATTGAACAATGTGCAGGTTCGGCAGATCGACGTCGCAGGCAACACGTCCTCGACCACGTCCTTCAGCTTCACGCTCGATACGTCAGCCGCTGCACCCGGCGTTGCGCTGACCACCGACTCCGGCAGCAGCACCACCGACCACATCACCAACATCGGCACGCTGAACGTCTCAGGCATCGAAACCGGCGCCACCGTGCAGTACAGCGTCGACAACGGCTCGCATTGGAACACCAGCTTCAGCGCCGTCGAAGGCGTGAACAACGTGCAAGTCCGTCAGATCGACATCGCGGGCAATATCTCGAACGCCACGAGCTTCAGCTTCACGCTCGACACCACCGCGCCGTCGACGCTGTCATGGCAATTCGCCGGCCACACGCTGACCACCACCACCGACACGTCCGACGTGTGGAAGGTCCTGGTCCACGACAACACGACCAATGCCGATTACACCGCCACGCAGCAAACCGCCGGAACCTGGACCCTCTCGCAACAGAGCCTCAATCTCAACAAGGACTCCGTCACCGTGACCGAGTGGGACACGGCGGGCAACTCGCGCTCGTCCACCCACGTGGCGCCCGCCGGGTTCGCCGGATCGGAAATCAACCTGGCGCTCGCCGATCCGTCCGGCCACGCGTCCGATCTCGCGGTGACGATCGCCGGCATCCCGTCCGGCTGGACGCTGAATGCCGGCACCGACCTCGGCAACGGTGCATGGCTCGTGCCGACGAACGACCTCGGCGCGCTCACCGTCACGCCGCCCACCTCCTTCACCGGCGCCACCGTGCTCACGGTGACCGAAACCTGGACGGCCGCGGACGGCAGTCACGCAGCCGCCACGATCGCGGACAACGTCGAAGCGTACGCGGCCAACGCACCGATCTTCGCGTGGTCGGGCGACGACCAGCTGACGGGATCCGCCGGCCACGACCTGTTCGTCCTCTCGCAGCCGATCGGCAACGACACGCTGCACACGTTCGACCTCGCCGCCGACAAGATCGATCTCGTGGGCTTCACGGGCATCGCAAACTTCAGCGACGTCCAGGCGCATTTGGCAGACGACGCCAACGGCAATGCGGTGCTCACACTGGGCGACGGCGCGACCATCACGGTGACGGGCATTCATTCGGCCGACCTCACCAGCAACAACTTCGTGTTCGACCAGGAACCGGTCGTGCAGAACGCCGGCATCATGACGGTGAACGACGGTGCGATGCTGCCGATCGGCGGGACCGTGGAGAACACGGGCACGATCGCACTCGGTTCGACCGGCGACATCACCCGCTTCGAAATCCTCGCGAAGAGCGCGACGCTGGAAGGCGGCGGACACGTGACGCTGTCCGACGACAGCCACAATGTCGTGTTCGGCAGCACGCCTGATGCAACGCTCGTGAACGTCGACAACACGATCGCGGGCGCCGGCCAGCTCGGCGCCGGCCAACTGACGCTCGTCAACGAAGGAACGATCGTCGCCGACGGCGCCAACGCGCTCGTCATCGACACGGGCACGCACGCCGTCGCCAATGCCGGCACGCTCGAAGCCACGGGCAGCGGCGGCCTCGTGATCGAAAGCGCGGTGACCAATACGGGCAACCTGTGGGCCAACAACGGCAACCTGACGATCCACGGCGACGTGACGGGCGCCGGCAGCGCGACGATCAGCGGCGCCGCGACGCTCGAGTTCGGCGGCGCGTCCGCGGAAAACACGACGTTCGCCGACGGCGCCGCGGGGACGCTCAAGCTGGATCAGTCCGCCGGCTTCACCGGTACGGTCAGCGGTTTCGGCGCCGGCGACGCGCTCGACCTGACCGACGTGCTGTTCGGCGATCACACGACGCTGAGCTTCACGGCCAACGACGCGGGAACGGGCGGCACGCTCACGGTCAGCGACGGCACCCACACCGCGCAGGTCGCGCTTCAGGTCAATCTGTCGGGCGGCAGCTTCCAGCTCGCACACGATCAGGGCAGCGGCACCGTAATCACTTACGTCCCGCCGCCGCTGCCCCACGTGCAGGAGGTTTGAGCCGATCATGAACAAAATGCGTCCTCTGCTTGCCGTGCTCGCATTCGCGTCGGCGCTCGCGGGCACCGCCGCGCCCGCCGCCGCGCCCGCCGCCGCGCAAAGCCTGCAGGAAGCGGTCGAGCAGGCGATCCGGACCAACCCCGAGGTCCTTGCCACGACATACAACCGCGAAGCGGCGGATCAGGGCCTGAAGCACGCGCGGGCCGGCTACCTGCCTCGCGTGGACGTCGACGCGGCGATCGGCAAGGAGCAGCGCGACGATGTCGAAACGCGTCTGCTCGGTCTGAACCGGACGACATTCACGCACCGGACGGCCAGCGTCACGTTGTCGCAAATGCTGTTCGACGGTTTCGCGGTCCGGAGCGAAGTGGCCCGGCAGCGGGCACGCATCGACTCGTCCGCGAATCGCGTCGCGTCCACGTCGGAGGATGTGGCACTACGCGTGGTGGGCGCGTACCTGGAAGTCCTGCGGCGCCAGGAAACGGTCGCCGCCGCCACCGACAATCTGGAATCCCACCGCCGGATCCACGATCAGATCCAGCTGCGCAGCGACCGCGGCGTCGGCCGACGCGCCGATCTTTACCAGGCGGAAAGCCGGCTGGCGCTCGCCCAGGACAACTTGCGGTCCGAGCAAAGCAACCTGAAAGACGCCGAAGTGGCCTACGCCCGGCTGGTGGGCGTGCCACCGGATGTGCTCGTCAAGCCGGTCGCGCCGGAAGCCGCGCTGCCGCAGACGGAACGATTCGCCCTGGATACGGCGCTGGCGAACCACCCGTCCCTCGGAGCCGCCGATGCGGACGTCGCCCAGGCCAATGCGCAATATGACGTGGCGAAGGCCGCACTATGGCCGCGCGTCGACCTGGAACTCAGCGCGAGCCATGACCGTGACGGCGTGCTCGGTCCGACGAACGACCGCCGCGTGATGCTGCGGCTGCGCTACAACCTGTTCCAGGGCGGCGCCGACAAGGCTCGAATCGGCGAAGCGCATGCGCAGATCCGGGAAGCAGAGGAAGACCGGAACCGCACGCGCCTCGAGATCGCGGAAAGCGAATCGCACGCCTACAACGCGTACGTCACCGCACGCGACCGGCTGGTCGTGCTCAAGCAGTACGTCGATTCCAGCGCGTCGACGCGCGAAGCGTACCTGTTGCAGTTCGGCATCGGTCAACGTTCGCTGCTCGACCTGCTCAACGCGGAGAACGAGTATTACAGCGCGCGCATCGATTACATCAGCGGCCAGTATGCGGAAGTGGCGAGCGCATACCGCGTGTTCGCCGGGATGGGGCAGTTGCTCGACACGCTTCACGTCGCACGGCCGGCGCAGGCGTGGGGCGCCGGCGTCGTGCAGCCGGCGGTGGCCTTCGACCGGCGCGCAACCGGTCCCGGCAAATGAATGACAGGGCCCCGCGGTCGGCATGCCGTCCGCGGGGCCCCGTAGTCGTCGAAGGTGCGGGACGCGTCGCGCCTCGTCCGCATGCCCCGCCCCCCGACGTTCAACCGGCTTCGCGCTGCGTCAGAACTGATAACCCGCCCCGACCACCGCGCCGAAATCCGACCGCGCATTGCCCGTCACCGATGCCTTGACGACCCAGCGATTGCTCTCCGTCACGTACGAATACCCGGCCGCGAACCCTTGCTGCCCGTGATAGTTCGAGGTCGCCGCCGACACCATCGAGCGCCCGGCCCCCGTCGGCTGCGGCAAGCCGGCCACCGCCATCGCCGACGCCACGCCGCCGTACATGTCCTTCTTCAGGTCGTTGAACGCGTTGTACACCTGCCCGATCCGCTGGTCGGTGTAGCCTTTCGCCTGCGTCGACGCGGCATTGAGGTTGTCGTTCAGCTGCTGCACGTTCACCGCGTCGGTCGGCGCCGTGCCGGCCGCCACATTCGTAATCTGACGCTCGCTGCCCTTCGCGCCGACCGAGAACGAATTGTCGCGATCCGCAACCGAACCCTGGCCGACCGCCACCGCATTCTTGCCGGTTGCCGTCGCCGTCGAGCCGATCGAACCCGCATCGGCACGCGCGATCCACGTCGAGTTCGCGTCCGTCGCCGCCGCGCGGACCTTGTCGTTCGCCGCCGCGGTCTTCAGCGCGTCGTTGAACTGCGCCATGTTGACCGCGTCGTTGGCGTTCACACCCGCCGCGACACCGGTCAGCACGCGGTCGCCCGCCGTGCCGGAGAAGTCCACGCGGGTGCCGCCCGAGTCCTTGCCGACCGTGATCGTGCCGTTCGGGTCCTGCTGCTGCACGAGCCCGGCCTTGCCGTTCGCGATGTTGGTCACGTTGTCCTGCAGGTTCGCGATATCGGTCGTGTTCTTCGACACCTGCTGGTTGGTCGCGTAGAGCTGCGAGCCGTTCACCGCATCCGTGCTGGTCGCGCCGAGCGTGCCAGCCTTCACGTTGGTGATGCGCGTGCCGCCCGCGCCGCCGAGCGTGATCGAGCCCTTCGACGCATCGTCGTACTGCACCGCGAGCGCGCCGAGCTGGTCGAGGTTCGACTGCACCGACTTCAGCTGCTTCACGTTCACCGCATCCGTATCGTCGGTACCGGCCGCGACGTTCTTCAGCACGACCGACGCGTTCGGGTTGCCGCCGATCAGCGACACCGAATTCAGCCGATTGCCGTTGCCGTCGACGTCGTACTTGACGACGTTCTTCACGGCCTCGCCCGTCTGGTTCGACACCTGCGTGATCTGCTGCTCGAGGTCGGACTTCGCGCCGTACAACTGGCCGCCGTTCACCGCGTCCGTGCTGGCGGCGGCGACGTTGCCGTCGGCGACGCTGGTCAGCTTCGTCGGCGCGCCGCCGCGTGCGGCGCTGTAGGCGCCGAGCGTCGGGTCGAACTGCAGCGCATCCTTCTGCAACCCGGTGATCGCGGTGGTATTGCCTGCAATGTTGGTTTCGGCGTTGCCGATCCGCGTTTCGTGGTTCTCGAGCGTCGTCGTATTGCTGCCGACGCGGCCATCGAGGTTCGTCAGCGCGTCGCCGACGTTGTTGAACGAGCCGCCACCGACCTTGTAGGACGGCGCCGTGATCGAGCCATCCGTATTCGCGGTCGCACCGCCGCCGAGCGCGGCTGCCGTACCGTCGATCGTACGGCGCAACTGCGCGCCGTTTACCGCATCCGTGCTGCCGGGCGACACGCCGCCTTCCGCGACGTTGGTCACGCGCACCGGCGTCCCGCCGTTGCCCGCGCCTAGCGAGACCTGCCGCTTGCTGGCGTCGTCGTACTTCACGGCGAGCGCGTCGAGCTGGCTCGTGCCGTCGTGAACCGCCGCTTTCAGCTGGTCGACGTTGACCGCGTCGGTGCCGTTCTGGCCGGCAGCGAGGTTGCCGATGCGTTGCGGGCCGTTGCCGCCGTGGCTCGCGTCGTAGGTGCCGAGGCTCGCGTTCCATTGCAGCGCATCCTGCTGCAGCGCCGCGATATTGCCGGTGTTCGTCGTCACCTGGTCGCCGAGCTTCGTCACGCTGTTGCCGACGTTGGCGATCGACTGGTTCAGCGTGTCGGTCGCCTTGCCGAGCTGGCCGACGTTCACCGCGTCGCTCGCGGCGACGCCGTCCGCGACGTTGTGCAGGCCGACGGGTGCCGGCGCGCCCTGGCCGCCGAGCGTGACGCCGCCATGCGCATCGTCGTCGTACTGCACCGCGTTCTTCGTCGCGTTGCCGATCTGGTTCGTGATCGACGTGCTCAGGTTGCCGATCGTCGTGCTGACGCTGTTGGTCACGCTCGTGCTGAGCGACGCGAAGCCGCTGCCCAATTGCCCGACGTTGACCGCGTCGTGCGCCTCCTTGCCGTCCGCGACGTTGTGCAGCGTCGTGCCGTTCGGACCGGCGAACGTGACCGAGTCGAAGCCGCTCGGGCCATCGTACTTCACATTGCGCGCATCGGCCGCCTGCAGGCCGCCGATGTTCGACGCGGCCGTGCTCAGCGACGCGCCAAGGCCGGTCACGTCATTCCGCAGGTTCGTGATGTTCGCGGCGGCCGTCGACAGCGACGTCTGCAGCGGTGCGACGCTGCCCTTCAGCTGGCCGACGTTGACCGCGTCCGTATCGGCGACACCGGCCGCGACACCGCTGATCGTCGTGCCGTTGCCGCCGTCGAGCGCGATCGCGGCATGCGAATCGTCGGTGTATTTGACGACGTTCTGCGTCGCCGTCACGATGCTCGTGCTGAGGCTGTTGCCGACGCTGGTCACGCGCTGGTCGACGTTCGCGATCGACGTCGACAGCGTATCGCCGACCGACGTCACACGTGCGTCGACGTTGGCGATGCCCGTGCTGAGCGTGCTGTTCACGTTCTTCAGCTGCTGGACGTTCACGGCGTCCGTATCGGCCGCGCCCGCCGCGACGTTCCTGATCTGGCGCTCGTGGCCGAGCGAGCCGAACGAGACCGCACCGCCAACCGGTGCAGCCGTGCCGCCGAATACCGGCGTACCGCCGTTGTTCGCGCCGACGCTGCCCGAGCCGATCGCGACCTGGTTGTTGTCGTTCGTTTGTGCGCCGGCACCGATCGCGACGGACTGCGTGCCGCCCGCCCGCGTCTGCGTCGCGGCATCGTAGGATGCACCGTTCGACACGCCGTCGCTCGTGGTCGGATTCGCGCCGCCGATCGCAATCGAGCGATCGCCGCTGGCCAGCGCCGAGTGGCCGAGTGCGATCGAGCTCGTGCCATGCGCATCGGCAACGTTGCCGAGTGCCATCGAGTAATCGCCGATCGCGGCAGACTGACGCCCCATCGCGAGCGCCGTATTGCCTTGCGCGACGGCTACCGTGCCGATCGCCGTGGCCGAGTTCGCGAGCGCCTGCGCGCCGACGCCGATCGCAATTCCGCCGCCGCTGCCGGAGCCGCCCTGGCTGCCCGCATTCGACTGGTCGCCGATCGCGATGCCGCTGGAGCCGGCCTTCGCATTCGTGCCGGACGTGAAGTTGGTGCTGCTCGTCGCGACGTATGTCCCGCTCTTCGTCGCGACACACAACGGGTTCGTGCCGTCGATGCATTGCCCGTTCAGCGCGTTGTCCGGGTTGCCTCGATCGACGAAGTTGTCCGCGTGCGCGGCCCCCGCGACCAGCACACCTGCGCTTGCGAACATCGCGGCGACGAGCGCCGAAATCTGGTTCCTCTGCATTTTTTGCTCCGTTTTGTGGCTTCTGGTTTGAATACGGACTACTTACGTTTACTCACGGCTTCGACTTCAAATGCGACTTCGGTGCGGAACGTGCTGCCCCAGGCGCAGCGCTCCATCAACGGCGCGCGCCGTTCAATCGATCAGAACATTAGGAATGCGAAGTGATAGCCATGGGCGAGCGCACCCCCGGCTGATTCTCGCGAGTCAACCCGCTGTCATTGACATTCCGAACTGGATGTCGCGCGAGGCGCGACCAACCCCGTCTCTTTTATTTCATCTGCCGCACGCGAACGAATTGCGTCGCGATCGCTTTTCAACGAACGCGGTTTCGTTCGCGTCGATAATGCGGATGCGAGGAACGTCGTGCCGAATACTCGTCCGCGCACACGTCAATTGATGCACCGGACTCGAATCCTGCAACGTCCGCCATGGTTTTCCGGATGCCCAACCCGTCGAATCCATCCGTCATCCAAAGTTCTGACGAATTATGGGACACGCCCCGGCATTAGAGAAGGCGGCATTGTTTATAGATTGCAAAATCCAGTATTTTCAATGAGTTAGATTAAAAACACCCATCGCGCAAACGATTTCGTATTGCCACACTTAATAAAAATGTTTTCCCGGACGGACGAACACTTTGCTGGAGCGCACCGGGATTAAAAGCAATTTCGCAAAAAATCTCAAAGAAACCAAAATCGATTCAACACCAGCCCCGACTTGCATCCAAATAATAGAGATCGCCACTCTAGCGAGAATCGGAATATCCCCCTACAATTCCGCTCGCATCGATTCCGGCAGCGGCAATCATCCGCCCCTTTATCGGCTCAGTGATCAAAAGAAACAACGCCGAGTCATGCGCCGACATACTGCCTGCCGTGCAGTCCGGCGAAGTCCGCTTGTCGATGCGAGCGTGCCATGCGTTTTCGTGAAGTCATGTCGCGGCTTCCGACGATTTTCCCGAACCGGAATCGCCCCCGCGCAGGAACGCTGCCCGCAGCCTTCCCTGAACAGGTACCCGATGTCGCCATCGATCGCCGCATTGAACAATGCCCATATCCTGATCGTCGACGATCAGCCCGACCAGCTCCGTTTGCTGATCGACATCCTGCGCAGCACCGGATGCCGGATCAGCATCGCATTCGACGGCGTGCAGGCGTGCCAGCGCGCGCAGGCACTCGTGCCCGATCTGGTCCTGATGGATGTCCGGATGCCGCGCATGGACGGTTTCACCGCGTGCCGGCGGCTTGCGGCCGATCCGCTGACGAGCGCGATCCCCGTCATTTTCCTGACGGTGGCCGGCGAGTTGCACGAGCGCGTCGAAGGGCTCGAAATCGGCGGCGTCGATTATGTGGTGAAGCCGTTCGAACCAGCCGAAGTCCTCGCGCGAATACGCGTGCAGCTCGCGCGGACGGAACGGCCATTGCCGAAGGATGTGCCGGCCGCGCACGATCCGTTCGCGACCGGCAAGGACGACGACATCATCGTGCGCGCGGCCATTCGCCATCTGTCGCGCACGCTGAACGACCCGCCGACGGTCGAGCAACTGGCTCGCGCGGTCGGCACGCACGAGAAGCGGCTCTCACGCGCGTTTCGCGACAGACTCGGGCAAACGGTGTTCGAATATCTGCGGCACGAGCGCCTGCGGATCGCGCAGGATCTGCTGGATACGACGTCGCTCAGCATTGCGAGCATCGCGAAGGAGATCGGCTTTTCCACGCCGGCGAATTTCGCCACCGCGTTTCGCGAACGGTTCGGCATCACGCCGACCGAATGGCGGCGACAGCGCCATGCGGCCGGGCGTGATGGCGCCCGGGAACCGCAGCGCGATGCGTAGTCGCGACCGGCATGGCGGCTGCGGCTACCAGTTGTATTTCGCGCTCGCCAGCACCGTCCGCTCGTTGCCGAACACGCACACCGCGTACGACGTGCAGCCGCTGACGTAGCGCCGGTCGAACAGGTTCGCGACATTCAGCGCGAATCGCCAGTGACGCAGTTCGTAGTGCATCGCCAGATCGTACAGCGTGGTGCTCGGCACCGTCAGCGAGTTGTCCGGCGCACCGGCCGACGCGCTCTGGTAGCGCACCCCGGCGCCGATCCCGAGGCCCGACAGCGCGCCGGTGTGCCAGGTCCAGTCCGTCCACAGCGACGCCATCTGCCGCGGCAGCGGCACGGACACCGGCCAGTTGTTCAGCGATGCATCGTTCGCCTGCACGTTCTTGACGTCCTGATAGACGTACGACGCGACGATCGACAGCTCGCGTGTCACCTTCCCGAGCGCGCTCAGTTCGATGCCGCGCGAACGCACCTTGCCGGTCTGCACGGACGACGTACCGGTCGGGTCGAGATTCGGCGGCGCCGGCGTCACGACGTTGGTCTGGTCGATCTGGTACACGGCCGCGGTGAGCATCAGGTTCCGGCCGGGCGGCTGCCAGCGCAGCCCGGCTTCGGTCTGCGTGCCGCGCGTTGGTTTCGGCAGGCCGCCGCCGGCCATCCGCACGCCGATCACCGGGTCGAACGACGTCGAATGGCTCACGTAGGGCGAGAGTCCCGCGTCGCCCTGATAGGTGAGCCCGACGCGCCCGGAAAATGCACTGACGTCCTGCTGCGTGCCCGTGCGGGCCGCCCGGTCGTCGAAGCGCGCGTTCACGCGGTCCTCGCGGCCACCGAGCGTCAGCGTCCAGCGGTTCCAGCGGATCTGGTCCTGCGCGTACGCACCGAACGCATTCATCGCCGTGTATTGATCGACATGCCCGAGCGACGTCCGCCCGGAGAAGATCGCGGCCGTCACGGGGCGATAGACCGGGTGGTACAGGTTGAGCGACGGCGCGAGCGCAAGCCACACGCTGTTGGTCGTCGTCTGCCGGTCGAACTGCAGGCCGAGCAGCAGCGTGTGCTCGAGCGGGCCGGTGGCGAAGCGCGCCTGCGCGCGATTGTCGATGTCGAGCCGGCTGTAGTTCAACTGGAACAGCCCGGCGAACCGCATCATGTTCATCGTGCTGCCGGGCACGAGGCCGTTGCCGAACACCGTCGCGTCGTCGAGCGACAGCCGCGACCAGCGCACGTCCTGATGCAGCGTCCAGATCGAATTCACGCGATGCTCGAGCGCATAGCCGAGCGACCATTGTTTCTTCCGGTAGTCGTTGAACGCCGGGTCGCCCATATAGATGTCCTGCGACAGGCGCCCGTTCGGGTTCGGCAATACCGTGCCCGAGGCCGGGAGGAAGTTCGACGAAATGTCGCCGTGATCCTGCAGGAACGAAGCGGACACCGTCAGCGACGTGTCGGCCGTCGGCCGCCAGCGAAACGACGGCGCCACCGCGACGCGCCGATCGGCGTTCGGGCCGGTCACGGCATTGCCGTCGCGCGCGACGCCGACGAAGCGATACGCATACCTGCCGTCCGGATCGAGCGTGTCGCCGATGTCGAGCATGGTTTGCTTGCGCGCATGGTCGCCGATCTGCACGCCGGCTTCACGGATGCGCTCGCCGTCGGCGAGCTTCGTGTGCGCGTCGACGAGCGCGCCCGGCTCGCCCGCGCCATACAGCACCGACGTCGGCCCGCGCAGCACGGCGATCGAGTCGATCGTGTAAGGATCGACGCGCCAGTTCGCGATGACCGCCGTGTTCGGCGCCGGCACGCCGTCGACGTACAGCGTCGGCGTGAAGCCGCGCAGCGCTGCATACCAGTCGGTGCGGGTATCGGCGCCGAACGTCGCAAATCCCGGCACGTAGCGCAACGCCTGGTTCAGGTCGGTCGCCCCGGTCATCTCGATCTGCTGCGCGGTCACGACGTTGGTCGTCTGCGGAATCTCGGCGACCGGCGTGTCGGTCCTGGTCGCGGTCGCGGTGCGCAACCCGACCAGCCCGAGCGACGCGCGGCCGGCCTGGCCCGTCACGTCGATCTTCGGCAGCATCGCCGCCGCATCGGCCGGCGGCGTGGCTGTCGCATTCGATGCCTGCGCCTTCGATGCCTGCGCGTGCGCGCCGCCAGCGGCCGCCGCGCACAACGCTCCCCCGGCCGCGATCGCGATTGCGCGTCGCACCGAACCTGTTGCCGTTCCCATCGTTTCGCTACTCTCCGTCGTGCTGCGCCGGCGCTGCGCGCCCGGTCATGTTTCGTCGTGAGGCCTGGCGGCCTGGCGGGCCCGCCGCGCACGAGTCGGTGCGCGTCGATCGATCGTGTCGTGTTCGAGCGCCTGAATGATATCGGCCGACGGTCGCGCGGTCTTTGGAAAAATGCGCGCGGGCGCAAGATCGTTCGCCGCGCGCCACGCGATCCGCCCGCATGGCGCGCGGGCCCGCCCGATCAGATCGGCGAGGTCGGCGCGACGGACTTCAGCGTCGTGAACGCGGCGCTGCAGTCGTATGGCGTGGACGTGCCCGGCGTGCCCGTCACCGTCACGTCGCTCGACGTCGACGTGACGATCGAGCCGGAGAAACTCACCGCGCCCGGCCCGAGCGTGTAATGCGTCGCGGTGTCCTTCTCGAACGTCGGCTGCGTGCCGTCGAACACGACGCCGTTCAGCGCGATGCCGAGCGGAAAGTGTTGCCCGTTCGCTTCATAGCCCGAGAACGTGACCTTGCCGCCGCCGAACTTCGCGCTGCCGGTGAAATGGAAGTCCTGCACCGTGATGTTCGTGAAATCCGGATAAAGCGTGCCGGTCGACGAGCTGTAGAACGGATCGAACACGAGCGGTCGCGCAACGTTTCGCATGCACACCTGGCGGAAACGCACGTTGTCGACGAGGCCGCCGCGCGATGCATCCGACTTGATCCGCAGGCCGTTGCCGTTCGGGCTGTCGAAGCCGTCCATCGTCAGGTCGCGCACGTCGACGTCCGACACGCCGGCATTCGTTTCGCTGCCGATCGACATGCCGTGGCCGTAGTAGAAATGGTTGTGCGCGATCGTGACCTGCTTCACGCCGGGCGACGCGCTCGACTTCACCGCGACGTGATCGTCGCCGGTGCTGATGTACGAGTAGGCGAGCAGCACCTGGCTCGACTGCCCGGGATCGAAGCCGTCGGTATTCTTGACCGTATCGGGCGTGAAGCAGGTGGCGGGCGTCGTCTCGTTCGGCTGCGTGCCGGTCGGGCACGCGTAGCCGCTCCTCGCATACACCGCGCTCGGCGTGACGATCTTGAGCCCCCATACGGTGACGCCGGTCACGCCGTTCGTCACGACGTGGAAGTTCGGCGAGTTCTGCAGCGTGATGCGGTACAGCGTGAAGTGGCTGCCGCCCTTCACTTCCAGCAGCCGCGGGTTCTGCTGGTTCAGGCCTTGCGTCTTGTTCTGGTACGCGACGTCCCACCACGTGCGCAGGCCCGCATTCGGCCCGCTCGTCAGCACGCTGCCGCCGCGCCCGTCGATCACGCCATCGCCGACGATCGCCGCGTTCGCGGTGCCGGATGCGCTGATGAACGGGTTGCACGATTTCTTGCTGCTGGAGGTGGCGGTGCCGCACGTGCCGACGCCGTTGTCGTATAGCGCGGGATTGCGCGACGCGAACAGCGTGACGCCCTTGTCGATCCACAGCGTCACGCCCGATTTGAGCGTCAGCGGCCCGCTGATGAACGCGGTCTCGCCGTTCGCGCCGGCCGTCAGGTGCACGGCGGAGCCGGCCGCGCATTGCGCGATCGCGTTCTGGATGCGTGTCGTATCGTGCTCGGCAGTCGACGCCGTCGCGTCGAGCGTGTCGACCGAACCGCCGACCGGCGTGAGTTGCGCGGCAACCGTGCCGCAGATGCTCGCCGGCAGCGACGGTTCGCTGACAGTGCCCCACTGCGTGCCGACCGTCGTCGCCGCGACAGCGGCCGGCATCGTCGCCACGCCCGCGCAAGCAAGCGTCGAGAGCGACGCGACCCACGCCGCGTGTCGTGCCAACCGTTTGTCCAGACCTGCGATCCTGCGCGTCATCGTGTTGTTCTCCGGTTCTTTTCGTTCGTCGAGCGATACCGGTGTGGCTTCACCGGCATGAGGCTGCTGCGGCCCGCGGGCGGGCAACGCGATTTGAAACCCTTTTCATGTCATCGGTCGTATGACAACACTATTAAATAGTGGGAATCTATCGCTTTGCACCCCTTAAAAGTTCCCAACCCGCCCGCCGGGGACGATCATATCTCGCAAACGTATCAATCGCCATTTCTTTCCTCTTTCTTATCATGTTAATCAACAAAATCATTACAATCGTTATCCGAAAAATATGTCGCACCGGTACGAACCTGTCATCGAAAAACGCCGATCCTTCCAGTACAATCCGCGTCGTCATGCGATGACTGATTTCGCATGGGCGCTGCCTCTTTTCAGCTGGGTCCCGTCACGGAAGGAACGAACGCAACATGAACGACTCGCAGCTTCGGCTTGAATCCGGCGCGCGCATTTCCCGGCGCACGTTCCTTTACAGCATGGGCGCGCTCGCGCTTTCCGCATGCGGCGGGACGGGGGCAAGCGAGAGCGCGACCGGCACCGCTGTCGCCGCAGCCGGCAACCGTGCGCTCGCGCGCGTGGCGACAGGCACCCCGGCCATTGCCACGAACGCGGCGTTCGCGCATCCGGGCCTGCTGCATACACAAGCGGATTTCGAGCGGATGGCGCAGAAGGTCGCGGCCGCCGCGTCGCCGTGGCTCGAGGGCTGGAACACGCTGATCGCGAACAGTCATGCGCAGCTGTCGTGGTCGCCGCGCCCGCAGGCCGTCGTCACGCGCGGCGGTACCGGCACGCAGAACTATCCGGTGCTGTACAAGGACATCGCGGCCGCCTATGCATGCGCGCTGCGCTGGAAGATCTCGGGCAATACCGCGTATGCGTATGCGAACAAGGCCGTGGAGATCATGAACGCGTGGTCGTCGACGCTGCAGAGCCTCGCGGGCGACTCGAACGTCGATCTCGCGGCCGGCATCTACGGCTACGAATTCGCGAACGCGGGCGAAATCATGCGCACCTATCCCGGCTGGGCCGCGGCCGACTTCGCCGCGTTCCAGGCGATGATGGCCGACAAGTTCTACCCGATCAACGCAGCCTTCCTGAGTCAGCACAACGGCACGGACATCACGCACTACTGGGCCAATTGGGATCTGTGCAACATCGCATCGATGATGGCGATCGGCGTGCTGTGCGACGACCACGCGAAGTTCGACGCAGCCGTCAACTACTTCATCGACGGGCCCGGCAACGGCGCGATCGCGCAGGCCGTCTACTACCTGCATCCCGGCCATCTCGGCCAATGGCAGGAGTCGGGCCGCGACCAGGGGCACAACACGCTCGGCATCGCGCTCGGCGGCGCGATCTGCGAAATGGCGTGGAACCAGGGCATCGACCTGTACGGCCACGACAACAACCGTTTTCTCGCGGGCGCCGAATACGTCGCGAAGGCGAACCTCGTGCAGCCGGACGGCACGTTCCTCCCGGTGCCGTATGTGCCCTACGCGAACGTCGACGTGACGCAAACACAGTTCTCGACCGCCAGCCAGGGGACGATCCGTCCGTGCTGGGCGCTCGTCTACAACCACTACGTGAACCGCAAGGGGCTGGCCGCGCCGTGGTCCGCGAAGTTCGCCCGCGCGATCCAGCCCGAGGGCGGCGGCGGCAACTATGGCGAAGCGAGCGGCGGTTACGACCAGCTCGGCTACGGCACGCTGACGTGCACACGCGACCCCGTTGCGCCCGCCACGGCGCCGAGCGGACTGACCGCGTGGCCGGCGGCCGGACAGGTCGTGCTGTCCTGGTGGGGCGTCGCCAATGCGACAAGCTACAACGTCAAGCGTGCGTCCGTTCCGGGCGGCCCGTACACGACCGTTGCAAGCGGCATCGCCGATTCGCTGACCTGCACGGACAGCCCCACGGCGGGCGTCTGGTACTACACGATCAGTGCGCAGACCGCATCCGGCGAATCCGCGAATTCGGCGGAAGCCGCCGCGTCAACGGCACTGCAACTGCATACGCTGCTCACCTTCGACGAGACGGACGGCGCGACTGCGGCGGACACCAGCGGCAACGGGCATGCGGGCACGCTCGCCGGCGGCGCATCGCGCGTCACGGGAAAGATCGGCAACGCCGTGTCGCTCGACGGCTCCAGCGGCTACGTCGCACTGCCGAACGACATCGTCGCCGACGTGTCGGATATCACGATCGCGGCGTGGGTGAACTGGCGCGGCGGCCAGACATGGGCGCGCATCTTCGATTTCGGCTCGGGCACCGGACGCTATCTGTTCGTCACGCCGACAAGCCCACGCGGGACGATGCGCTTCGCGATCACGACCAACGGCGGACATGGCGAGCGCACGATCGACGGCAACGCGGCACTGCCGGCGGGACAATGGGCGCACGTCGCCGTCACGCTCGCGGCCGAGACCGCGACGCTCTATCTGAACGGCAACGCGATCGGCTCGGCCAACGACGTCATCTTCGCGCCCTGGCGGATCGGGAACACCGCGCAGAACTGGCTCGGACGTTCGCAGTATCCGGGCGATCCGTTCTTCAACGGCACGATCGACGAGTTCCGCATCCATCGCGGCGCGATGTCGGCCGAACAGGTGAAGGCGCTCGCGCAGGGGGCGTGATGCTTGCCGGGTGTGCGGTGCGGCGGCCCGCCCGCCGCACCGGCAAGATCACGGCGCACCCCTGAAGTAATGCTGTGCCAGGGCGACCCAATAGCGGACCCCTGCCGGAATGATGTCGTCGTTGAAATCGTATTTCGGGTGATGCAGGGCCTGCGCGGCCACGCCGGCCGGTGCGTTGCCGATCAGCACGTACGCCCCGGGGCGCTCCTCCAGCATGAAGCCGAAGTCTTCGGACGTCATGTTCGGCGGCACATCGCGGTACAGGTGTTCGTCGCCGAACGTCTCGCGAATCACCGCTTCGCAGAGCGCCGTCTCGGCCGGCGTGTTGACCGTCGCCGGGTAGTACTGGAAGAACTCGACGTCGACTTGCGCGCCATGGGCGCGGGCCAGCCCCTCGCACATGAGCCGGACGTCGCGCTGCAGCTGTTGCTGCAAGGCCGACGACAGCGTACGAATCGTCCCGCGCAGCTCGGCGCTGTCCGGAATGACGTTGTCCGTCGTTCCCGCATGGAACATGCAGACGGAAATGACGGCGGGATCCACGGGGTCCTTGTGCCGCGCGGCGATGGTCTGGCATTGCAGCACCATCGAGCATGCGAGCGGGACGGGATCGATGCCCAGATGCGGCTGCGCCGCATGCGCGCCCTTGCCGGTTACCGTGATCCTGAACCGGGAGCCCGCAGCCATGATCGGGCCGGTGCGCAACCCGAAATGCCCGGCAGGCAAGCCGGGCCAGTTGTGCATGCCGAATACCGCTTCCGTCGGGCATTGCTCGAACAGCCCGTCGTCGATCATCTTGCGCGCCCCCGCGCCGCCCTCTTCTCCGGGCTGAAACACGAAATGAACCGTGCCCGGCAACCGCGGCAATGCCTTCAGGATGCGCGCGGCCCCGAGCAACATGACGGTATGCCCGTCATGCCCGCACGCATGCATGACCCCTTGCGCGCACGATGCATGCGCGAAGTCGTTGGCTTCGTGGATCGGCAACGCATCCAGATCGGCGCGCAGCACGATTCCCCGGCCCGGATCCGCACCGGGCAGGCTCGCGACGACGCCCGTGCCGCCCAGCCCGCGCGACACCGCATAGCCGAGCGCCTCGAGCTCGCGGGCGACGACGTCGGCCGTGCGGTGTTCCTCGAACCGCAACTCGGGATGCGCATGCAGGTCGCGGCGCAATGCCGCCCAGTGGGCGCGATGCGTTTCCAACGACGTCTCGGGGATGATGGGGTTTTCCACGTTCGACACCCTTACAAGGCAAACCGGTTCAGACCAGGACTGCTGCATCTCGCGCAGCGACTGCGTCAATCATAAAACCCCACGATCGACTTGACCTCCATGTACTCTTCCATCCCCTCGATCCCGTACTCGCGACCGTTGCCCGACTGCTTGTACCCGCCGAACGGCGCCTGGGGATCCCACGCCGGGTAGTTCAGATGCACCTGCCCCGACCGGATACGCGCGGCCACCGCGCGCACGCGCTCCTTGTCGGTGCCCTGCACATGCGCGCCAAGCCCGTAGACCGTGTCGTTCGCGATCGCGACGGCTTCGTCGACGGTGTCGTAAGGCAGGATCGCGAGGACCGGACCGAAGATCTCCTGCTGCGCGATCGTCATGTCGGTGCGGACGTCGGAAAAGACGGTCGGCCGCGCATAAAAGCCACGGTCGAATCCGGCGGGCCGCCCGGGGCCGCCGGCGATCAGCTTCGCGCGTTCGTCGATGCCCGCATCGATCATCTGCGCGACCCGACCGAACTGCGCGCGATTGGCCAGTGGGCCGTGCGTCGTCGCATCGTCGAACGGATCGCCCACGACCAGGCGTTGTGCTGCCGCGACGGCGAGTTCCTCGACCGCGCCCAGCACGCTGCGCGGCACGATCAGACGGGTCGGCGCGCTGCACGACTGGCCCATGTTCCGGAACGCGGCGGCAACGCCCGGCCCGATGGCGCGCGGCAGGTCGGCATCGGGCAACACCAGGTTCGGCGACTTGCCGCCAAGCTCCTGCGCGACGCGCTTGACGGTCGGCGCCGCCGCTTGCGCAACCAGCACGCCGGCACGTGTCGACCCGGTGATCGACACCATGTCGACCTGCGGGTGGGAGGCAAGCGCCGCGCCCACTTCCGTTCCGCTGCCGCTCACCAGGTTGAATACGCCCGCGGGTACGCCGGCCTCCGCGATCACTTCCGCGAACAGCAACGCGCTGAGCGGCGACAGCTCGCTCGGCTTCAGCACCACCGTGCAGCCTGCGGCGAGCGCCGGTCCGACCTTCGCCGTGATCTGATAGATCGGCCAGTTCCACGGCGTGATCAGCGCGCATACGCCGATCGGCTCGCGCACGATCGCGGTCGTCCCGCGCTGCGTCCGGAACGGATAGCCGGCCAGGTTGTCGCGCGCGACCCGGATATGTTCGGCCGCGAGCGGCACATGGGCGCCGCGTGCGTAGCTGATCGGCGCGCCCATTTCCAGCGCGAGCGCCACCGCGAACCGCTCGGCGCGCTCCAGCATCAACGCATGCACGCGGTCGAGCAGCGCGGCGCGTTGCTGCGGCGAAGTCGCCGCCCAGCGCTCGAAAGCATGGCGCGCGGCCTGCACCGCGCGGTCGGCGTCGCGTGCATTGCCGAGCGGGATGTCGCACAGCGTGTCTTCAGTGGACGGGCAGACGACCGCGAACCGGTCGCCGCCGTCGGGCAAGACCCAGTCGCCGTCGATGAAGAAGCGATCCAGCCTTCCGGCTTCCAGCAGGTGACGCACCGGCGAATTGACGGGTGAATGCATTGTAAGGTGTCCTTGATTCGATACCATGCGCCGACGGACGGCGGAAACCATCGTTTGCCGACGTGGCCGGGACAGCACGGCGGCCTTCTGCCGTCACGGGTTCGGCCCGCTCCGTTCGTCCGATGTTCCGGACCGAAGCGCGTCGCCCAGAGGCCGCCACCGTCGTGCACGAGACGGCCTCAAACTAGAAATCGGCAACCTTGCCCCATGCGGAATCGACGAACCGGCCCGGCCGATACGGTACCGGGTCCACGATCGGCTGCGCGCCCGTGGCGAGATCCGCGATCAGGTGACCGGCACCGGGGCCGATGCCGAAGCCGTGCCCGGAAAAGCCTGCCGCCAGGATCAATCCCGGTACGCCCGGCACTTCGCCGATGCCCGGCACGCCGTCCGGCGTGCTGTCGACGTACCCGGCCCATGCGTGCGTGATCGTCGCTTCGCGAAGTTCGGGCAGCAGTTCGACCGCACGGCGGTACGTTTCGGCGACCGTCGGCATGTCGGGCTTCGGGTCCAGAATGCGTACCGCCTCCATCGGCGTCGGCGCATCGAGGCGCCAGCGCTTCAGCGTTTCATGGCCGCCGCGCACCCCTTCGAGGCCGCCCGGCAGAAGATTGCGCCAGCGCTTCGCGAACATCGGCACGAATTGCGGCGCGAAGCGCAGGAACTGCGGCGTCAGGTCCACGCGCGCGCGGCCGCTGATCGCCAGTGCGTAGCGGCCGTCGCAACGGCGCGTAACGGACACGCCGGACGTATACAGCGCATCCGGCAGCGGATGCTCGACGGGCGACACGCTCAGGATCGACTGACGGATCGACGCCTGCGGAAAACGGATGCCGAGCTGGCGGCAGAACGACGACGCCCACGCGCCGCCCGCGAGCACGACCGTCCTGGTCTTGATGACGCCCGCCTCCGTGACGACGCCGCCGACGCGCCCGCCCTCGAGTTCGATCCCGCGCGCGGCGCAGTGCTGGTGGACGCTGCCGCCGAGCTTCATCAGTGCGGCGGCCACGGCCGGCGCGGCCTTGCCCGGATCGGCCGTGCCGTCGCTCGGCGAGAACACGCCGCCTTTCCACGACCGCCCGGTGGCGTGCCCGCGCTCGCCGGCCTGCTTGCTGTCGAGCATGGTCGTCGTCACGCCGGCGGTCTTCGCGAAGTCGCCCCAACTGGCCCAGCGCGACAGCTCGGCCTCGTCATTGCTCAGATAAAGCAGCCCGCAGCGATGAAAGCCCGTGTCCTCGCCGGTTTCGGCGGCGAATCGTTCCCACAGATCGATGCTCTTGCTCGCCATCGGCAGCTCGCGCGCGTCGCGGTTCTGCTGCCGGCACCAGCCCCAGTTGCGGCTCGACTGCTCGGCGCCGATTCGGCCCTTCTCGACCAGCGCCACCGACATCCCGCGCCGGGCGAGATAGTAGGCGGTGAAGACGCCGATGATGCCGCCGCCGATCACGACGACGTCGGCCGAAGCCGGCGGCGTGGGCGAAGTTTCTATATGGCGCAGCGGAGGGGACATGTTCAGTCTCGGTCGGTGGATGCTTGGACGTTTTGCACGACGTAGAACTTCGCCACGCGTTCGCTGCTTTCCCACCCGATCGATGCGCCGCGCGGCACGAACAGCGCGTCGCCGGCGCCGAGCGACAGCACGCTGCCGTCGGGTGCGGCAAACCGTACGCTGCCGGCCAGCAGCAGCATGAACTCGTTCACGCGATGCGGGCGAATGATGCGGTGATAGGGTGTCGAATCCCACGTGCCCGCGCAGCACTCGGCGCCGTCGTCGATGAACACGTTGTCGCTGCGGCATTGCGGCGCGGGCCCGAGCAGCACCTCTGCGGGCAGCGACGACGACGGCTTGAAGTCCGCGTCGGCACGCAGCGGAAAGAGACCCGGCTTCGTCGGTTTCGTGCACGCGGCGGCGCAGAATGTCAACAGCACGGGCGCTTGCGCGGTGATGCGAAGCGCGGTGCCGCCGCCGATCACCGCCCCCTCGCGCGGGCCGAGCACGAGCGGCGCGGCCCCGGCCGCTTCGAGCGTCAGCTCGCCTTCGACGACCACGATGGTTTCGATATGCGGAAAGCTCGCCACGTCGAGTTCGCCGACGAAGCCGATACGCCCCGCGGCCATCGCGTCGGGCCCTTCCCACGCCATCTCCCGATGTCGCGCGAAAGGATCGCGCTCGCCGAACGCCCGCTTGCGGAACGCGGTTGAAGAAAGTGTGCCGTCGGCACGGTGCAACACGAAAGCTGCAGTCATTCCTGCTCCTGTACAGTGCGCGGCGGCCCGGTCGAACACCGTCGCGCGATATCGGAAAGCGTCGTTCGCCGGCGTCGAGCCGGAAACCCACGGGCGGGCACCCCGCCCGCGCTTGTCGCCTACGCGGCGTGACACGACACTTCGCGGCGTTCGCCGCGCGTGCGCGCCGACGACCTTCGCGCCGGCGCGCCGCCCGACCGGGTGTCCACGTAGTCGCGCGGCGTGATCCCGAGCACCCGCCGGAAATGCCGGCACAGATGGCTCTGATCGAAAAAGCCGACGTCGGTCGCGACGACCGACGGCGCGAGACCGGCACGCAGCAAGTCCTGCGCACGCCGCACACGCACGAGGCATAGATACCGGTGCGGCGACAATCCGGTTTCGCTGCGAAAGCGCGCGGTGAAGCGCGACACGCTCAACCCGGCCACCGCCGCGAGCGTGTCGAGGTTCAGCGGCTGCGCGAACGACGCGTCGATCGTGCGCAGCACGTCGCCGATCGCCGTCGATACGGGCCGCGCGACACGAGGCGTGCGGGGCGTCGCGCCCTCGAGCGGGTCGTGGAACGGGACGGCCATGATCTCCGCCCTCATGCCGCCGCCTGCACGATAACGGCCGGCGCGGCGAAGCCCGAGATCGGGAACGGCTCGATCGACGTATCGGTCGCGCGGACGGCGAGCGGCCCAACACCATGCACTTTCATATCGAATCCTCCGGGGCGCTGGCTTCAGTGCAGGAAATCCTGCACCCGGTAATACGCGCCGACGATCGGCAAGAACCACGCGTGCCCGAAATGGCCGGGCATGGCCGGCCAGTCGAGCTCGCGCCACGGATTCGACGCGGCCGCGCCGTACAGCACGTCGGCCATCACGCGACCCATGTGCACGGACATCTGCACGCCGTGGCCGCTGTAGCCCATCGAGTAATACAGTCCGTCGTGCTGGCCCGCGCGCGGCAGCCGGTCGGCGGTGATGTCGACCAGCCCGCCCCAGCAGTAATCGAGCCGCACGTTGGCCAGCTCCGGGAAATAGCCGGCCATGCCCGCGCGCAGGATGTCGCCGCTTTTCGCATCGGAGTTCGGGCTCGACATCGCGAAGCGCGCGCGGCCGCCGAACAGCAGCCGGTTGTCGGGCGTCACACGGAAGTAATTGCCGATCTGGCGCGACGTCACGTATGCACGGCGGTGCGGGAACAGCCGGTTCAACTGCGCGTCGGGCAGCGGCTCGGTAACGACGATGAAGCTGCCGACCGGCGCGATGCGCCGCCGGAACCACGCGAACGGCCCCTGCTGCGATGCGCCGGTCGCGACCAGCACGCGGTCGGCGACGATCGTGCCGCGCGTGCAGATGATCGTGTGGCGCTCGCCGTCGAGCCGCTCGAGCTGCGTGACGGCCGCGTGTTCGTAGATGCGCGCGCCCGCACGCACGGCTGCGTGCGCGAGCCCGACGCCGAACTTGCCCATGTGCATCTGCGCGCCATTGCGCTGCAACAGGCCGCCGTGGAAACCGTCGGACGCGACTTCATCGCGGATCCGCGACGGTTCGATCAATTCGATGTCCGGATCGACGTCGTGCCGCAACGCGTCGAACGTCCTGGCGAGCCCCGCGAAATGCCGCGGCTTCGCGGCGAGCTTCAGCTTGCCCGCACGCCGGAAGTCGCAGTCGATCGCGTGCTCGGCGACGATCGTCTCGACGCTCTTCACCGCGCTTTCGTACGCGCGATAGAACCGTTTCGCCTGCTCGATGCCGATTCGCGCGGCAAGCGACGCATAGTCCTGCGCGACGCCGGTATTGCACTGGCCGCCGTTGCGGCCCGACGCTTCTCCCGCGACCTGCGCGGCTTCGAGCACGACCACCGATACGCCGCGTTGCGCGAGCGCGAGCGCCGCCGACAACCCGGTGAAGCCGCCGCCGATCACGACCACGTCCACGCGCCCTTCGACGGGCCCTTCGCTGCCGGCGCGAAACGCGGGGCGGGTATCCAGCCAGTACGATTCCAGTTTCATCGGATCCTTCTTGTGCATTCCGGCGACGGCGCGCAGCGGCCGTCCATTGCAAATCATTTAATCACCGTCAAAAAGCGCAGTTGCCGCGTATTCACGCGCCGCGCGCGCACAAATCGCCGTTTTGCGCGACCGCCGCAGCAGACTATGCGGGACGTCCGCTGCCGCGGCACGCGCGATGCACGCGTCGCGTGCCGCGCGCTACAGACGCACCGGCTGCACCGGCGCGACGCCGGCCTGCACCGGCTCCGCCTGGAAGCGTGCGAGGTCTTCCTCGCTGCGATGGCACAGCACCTGCGCGCCGTTCTCGAGCGTGCGCAGCGCGGGCGCCGTCCGGTTGCACACGCCGTCCACCCGCATCGCGCAGCGCGACAGGAACGGACACAGCCCGGCATCGTCGGCGCTCGCGCCGATCGGCACCAGCGGCCGGTGGCAGCGCTCGGCCGCATCGTCGAGCCAGCCCGCGCGCAGCTCCGGCGCGGACGACACGAGCAGGTGCGAATACGGGTGGTAAGGCGGCGCGCACAGCGCATCGCGGCTGCCCGTCTCGACGCGACGGCCCGCATACAGCACGACGATGTCGTCGCTGATCGCGCGCACCTTCGCGATGTCGTGCGTAATGAACACGTACGACACGCCGAGCTTCGCCTGCAGGTCGCGCAGCAAATCCATGATCGCGGCGCCGACCACGGTGTCGAGCGCCGACGTCACCTCGTCGCACAGGATCAGGTCGGGCTCGGCCGCGAGCGCGCGCGCGAGGTTCACGCGCTGCTTCTGCCCGCCGGACAGCTCGCCGGTGCGCCGCGCGGCCACCGCCTGCGGCAACCGCACGAGTTCGAGCAGTTCCGCGACGCGCTGCCGCGCACGCGCGCCCTTGATCCCGTGATAGAACGCGAGCGGCCGCGCCAGCGTGCGCTCGACGGTATGCACCGGATTGAGCGCGGTATCGGCGTTCTGGAACACGATCTGCACGCGGCGGTGCTGCTCCTTGGTGCGCTTGCCGATGTCGAGCGCGAGCGGCTCGCCGTCGAGCAGGATCTGCCCGCCCGTCGCGGGCACGAGGCCCGCGATCACCTTCGCGAGCGTCGTCTTGCCGGAGCCGGATTCACCGATCACGCCGACCGTCTGCCCGCGCCCGATGCACAGGTCCACTTCGTGCAGGATCACCTTCGCGGGCCAGCCCTTCGCGGTCCGGCCGCCGTAGCCGGCGATCGCGCCGCGCACGTCGAGCAACGGCGCCGGTGCGGCGCTCGCCGCCTTTGCATCGCGTTCGGCATCGGCCGGCGTGACGGCCGCGATCAGGCTTTGCGTGTACGGGTGCGCCGGCGCATGCAGGATCTGTTCGGTATCGCCCGCCTCGCGGATCACGCCGTCGCTCAGCACGACGATCCGGTCGGCCATCTGCGCGACCACCGCCAGATCGTGCGATACGTACACCGCACTCATCCCGTAGCGCCGGATCACGCTCTTGAACGCCTGCAGCACGTCGATCTGCGTGGTCACGTCGAGCGCGGTGGTCGGCTCGTCGAGGATCACCAGCTCCGGATCGGTGATCAGCGCCATCGCGGCCATCAGCCGCTGCAGCTGGCCGCCCGATACCTGGTGCGGATAGCGCTTGCCGATCGTTTCCGGCTCGGGCAGCGCGAGCGCGCGGAACAGCTCGACCGCCTTCGCCTGCGCGTCGCGCTTCGTCAGCGTCTTGTGGATCAGCGCGCTCTCGATGACCTGGTCGAGGATCGTGCGCGACGGGTTGAACGCGGCGGCCGCGCTCTGCGCGATATACGCGACGCGGCGGCCGCGCAATGCGGTCAGCGCCTGCGCGGACAGCGTGCACACGTCCGTGCCGCCGAGCTTCACCGAGCCGCTGGCGATCCGGCAGCCGGTGCGCGCATGGCCCATCAGCGACAGCGCGATCGTCGTCTTGCCGGAGCCGGACTCGCCGATCAGCGCGAGCACCTCGCCGCGCCGGATGTCGAAGTCGACGCCGTGGACGATCGTCGTTTCCGCGCCGCCCGGCCGGCCGCCGACCACGCGCAGCCCGCGCACCTCGACGAGCGGAGTCGATTCATCTCGCATCAGTGTTCTCCCGCGGCCGCGGCCGCGCCCTTGCGGCGGCCGCGATGCGGCAGGCCGTCGATCAACAGGTTGACGCCCACCGTCAGGATCGCGATCGCGACCGCGGGCATGATCGCGACGGCCGAGCCGTCGCCGAGGCTGGCGATGTTCTCGCGCACCAGCGAGCCGAGGTCCGCATACGGCGGCTGCACGCCGAGCCCGAGAAAGCTCAGGCCGCTCAGCAGCAGCACGACGAACGTGAAGCGCAGCCCGGTGTCGGCGAGCATCGGGTGGATCATGTTCGGCAGCATCTCGACGCAGGCGATGTACAGCGCGCTCTCGCCGCGTGCGCGCGCGACCTGCACGAATTCGAGCGTGCTGATGTTGACCGCCAGCGCGCGCGCGATCCGGTACGAGCCCGGCATGTAGCTCACCGCGGCGGTGAGGACCAGGAGCGGCAGCGACGAGCCGAACGCGGCGACGAACATCAGCGCGAACATCTTCGACGGAATCGACGTGAGCGCATCGAGCAGCCGGCTCATCGTCTCGTCGACCGCGCGGCCCGACACGGTCGCGAGCAGCCCGAGCGTCGTGCCGGTCAACGCGGCGAGCAGCACCGCCGCAAGCGCGAGCAGCACGGTCAGCCGCGTGCCGTACAGGATCCGGCTCAGCATGTCGCGGCCGAGGAAGTCCGAGCCGAACGGCAGCTTCACGCTGAACGGCGCGAACACGTCCGGCGTCACGATCGCGCCGACGTCGTGCGGCGCGAGCAGCGGCGCGAACACGGCGATGAACAGCATCAGGGCGACCATCGACAGGCCGACGCGGCCGCCCGTCGTCAGTTGCACGCGCGCGGCGCGGCGCTTGCGCGGCTGGTCGGGGGCCGGCGCGGCGGGCGGCGGCGCGCCGCCCCACGGTGGTTGCTGATCGCCTGACGGCGGCAACGCACTGCTGCGTTGTACGGGTTCGGTCGGGTGCATGGGCGGCATCTCGGAAGAAGGACGGGACGTTCAGGTCCGCAGTCGCGGGTTCGACACGATCGAGCACAGGTCGGCGAACAGCACGAGCGTCAGGTAGGCGACGCAGAAGATCAGCGTGCACGCCTGGACCAGCGGGAAATCGCGGTTGCCGACGGCATCGACCATCAGGCTCGCGAGCCCCGGATAGTTGAAGATCGTCTCGACGACGATCACGCCGCCGAGCAGATACGACAGGCTCAACGCGACCGCATTGGCGATCGGCCCGATCGCGTTCGGCAGCGCATGGCGCAGCACGACGCGCGCGGGGCTCGCGCCCTTGAGCACGGCCATCTCGACATACGATGCGCTCAGCTGCTCGATCACCGCGGCCCGGGTCATCCGTGCCATCTGCGCGATCACGACCGCGCACAGCGTCAGCACCGGCATCGCATACGCACGCAGGAAATCGTGCAGGCTTTCGATCGGGCCGCTGTACGACAGCGCGGACAGCCAGTGCAGCTTCACGGCCAGCACGAGCACGGCGACCGTCGCGATCAGGAATTCCGGCGTCGCGACGAGCGACAGCGTGCCGAGGCTGATCACGCGGTCGACCACCGACTCGCGCTTGACGGCCGCGAGTATGCCGAGCAGCAGCGCGATCGGCACCGACACGGCGGTCGTGATCGCCGCGAGCGCGAGCGATTTCGGCAGGCGTCCGCCGATCATTTCGGATACCGGCATGTCGCCGGACAGCGAGCGGCCGAAATCGCCGTGCAGCAACCCTGCGAGCCAGTGCAGGTAGCGCACGTGCGCCGGCATGTCGAGACCGAACTGCTGGCGCAGCGCGGCAACCGTCTCCGGCGTCGCCGACTGGCCGAGCGCGGCCTGCGCGGCGTCGCCCGGCAGCAGGTTCGTGATGGTGAAGATGATCGCGGACACGATCAGCAGCGTCAGCGCGGTGACCGCGATGCGCCGGCCGACCAGCCCGAGCAGGATTCGATTCATGACGCGGCACTCCGGGAAAGGTCGCGCGCGACCGGAGCGGCTGCCCGCCCCGGTCGCGCGGCATCGGCACGTAACGGCGTCAGGCGTTCCACCACACGTGCTCGGCGAACATGAAGCCCATCATCCCGCCGGTCGGGATCGAACCGAGGCCCGCGAGCCGCTTGTCGTATCCGTCGAGGAAGCTGATGAAGGCCGGGATGCCGATCCTGCACTGCTGCGCGACGAGCACCTGCATCTCGCCATACATCTGCTTGCGCTTCGCGTCGTCGGTCTCCGAACGCGCGGCGAGCAGCAGCTGGTCGAACTTCGCGTTCTTCCAGCCCGATTCATTCCACGGCGCATCCGACTTGAAGAACTGCGTGAACAGCACGTCGGCGCTCGAGCGCGGGTTGATGTTGCCGAACCCGAGCGGGTGCTTCATCCAGTGGTTCGACCAGTAGCCGTCGGCCGACACGCGGTTTACCTGCAGGTTCAGTCCGATTTTCTGGCCGGCCTGCTGCATCAGCACGGCCATCTCGATCGAGCCGTTCGCATCCGACGTCGCATAGATCGGCGGCAGCGCGGCGCCCAGCGCGCCCGCCTTCTGGAACAGGAACTTCGCCTTGTCCGGATCGTGCGGCCGCTGCGGCAGCGATGCGTTGAAGTAGCGATGTCCGGGCGGAATCGGCTGGTCGTTGCCGATCACCGCGTAGCCGCGGAACACCGCCGAGCGGATCTGCTCGCGATCGAACAGGTACTTCATGCCTTCGACGAAATCCGGGTTCGCGGTGATCGGGTTGTCGCTGCGCATGATCAGGTCGGTATAGAGCCCCGACTTGGTTTCCTTCAGCGCGTAGCCCGGCGTGGATGCGACCCGCTGCGTCGAGCGCGGATCGATCGCGTTGATCAGGTGCACGTCGCCGGACAGCAGCGCGTTCAGGCGCGCGGCGCTGTCGCTGATGCCGATCAGCTCGATCTCGTCGAGGTACGGCATCCCCGGCTTGAAGTAGCTGTCGTTGCGCACGCCGACGGTCGACACGCCCGGCTTGAACGACTTGAGCTTGTACGGGCCGCAGCCGATGCCGGTCGCGAAGTCGGTCGTGCCGTCCTTGACGATCACGAGCTGCGGCGTCGCGAGAATCACCGGCAGGTCGGCGTTCGCGCTGGCGAGCGTGAGCGTGACTTCGTCCGGGCCGCTCGCCTTCGCATCGGCGAACTGGTCGGCGAGCGTCTTGACCTTCGATGCGGTGGCCGGGTTCTTGTGGCGCATCAGCGAATACACCACGTCGGCCGGGCCGACCGGTTTCCCGTCGTGGAACGTGACGCCCTTGCGCAGCTTGATGATCCACGTCTTCGCGTCGGTCGTCTGCAGCGACTCGGCCAGATTCATCTGCGGCGTGAGGCTCTGATCCAGCTGCGTGAGACCGCTGTAGAACATGAAGAAGCGGATGTAGTCCGCACCCGTCGAGCCCTTGGCCGGATCGAGCGTATCGGCCGTCGAACTCGATTCGTTCGCGACCCGGATCTTGCCGCCGCGCTTCGGCGCGGGCGCGGCGAACGCGGATTGCATGCCGGTCAGCAGGCCGCCGCCACCGACGGCCATCATGCCGCTCGCCGCCATGACCCGCATCATGTCGCGGCGCGTGATGCCGCCCTTGCCGCCGTTGTCGATATCGTCGCTCATCCGAACTGCTCCTGACTGTGGAAAGTGGGGTCGTGGAATCCAGCGTGGTTCGAGAAACCCGCCGCGCCCGCCTGCTGGTGGCGAATTCGACGTCGTGCACATGGAGTTCATTTAAGCATCGCCAAAATGCGGGTTGTCGCGATTCGGGGCGGCTGCACGATACGATTCGACCGTTTTGGGTAGCCTGCGCAGCATGATTTGCTGCGTGCCCCGGCGGCGGTCGAAACGAGCGGAATGTCCCGATCGAATGCGGCGCGGGCGGGCGACAGGGCGCCGCCGTCCGGTGCCGCGCACGCCGCCGCACGCCATCCAGGACTGCCGCATGAAAGTTCAGAAGATTGTCCGCGCCGTCGACGTCGACTTACCCGAACGCTGGCGCACCGCGGGCCGCGACGCCGGGATCCGCGGCCGTGAGGCGGTCGATACCGGCGCGTCCGAATGCGCGCCGGGCACTTGCCGGCGCAAGGTGAAGGAGGTGGTGGCGGAGGTGATGCATGTCCGTGGCCGGCGCCGGCACGTTGGTGCCGGACGGTGAAGACGCGACCGAATTCGGCGCGGGCGATACACCATGCGTCGCCGCGAATGACAAAGGGCCGCAGCAGGCGTGCGAGACGCAGCGCTTGCGCTGCGTGATCGTTTCGTGCCGCCGGCCGTCAGGCGCCCAGCCGGAACACCGATACGGCGGCCCGCAACCGCGCCGCCTGCTCGTCGAGCGACGACGCGGCAGCGGCAGCCTGCTCCACGAGCGCGGCGTTCTGCTGGGTGACTTCGTCCATTTGCGCGACCGCCAGGCCGATCTGTTCGATGCCGGTGCTTTGCTCGGCGGATGCCGCGGAAACCTCGCCCATGATGTCGGCCACCCGGTCGATCGACCGGACGATCTCCGTCATGCGCGCCCCCGCTGCCTCGACGAGCCGGCCGCCGCTGCCCACTCGCTCGACCGATGTCGCGATCAATCCCTTGATGTCCTTCGCCGCCGCCGCGCTGCGTTGCGCGAGCGAGCGGACCTCCGACGCGACGACGGCGAACCCGCGCCCTTCCTCGCCCGCGCGCGCCGCTTCGACCGCGGCGTTGAGCGCGAGAATGTTCGTCTGGAACGCGATGCTTTCGATCACGACGGTAATGTCGGCGATCCGCACCGACCCGTCCGAAATCTGCCGCATCGTTTCGACGACCTCCTGCACGGCGGCACCGCCGAGTTCGGTCGCCTCCTTGGCGTGGGTCACGAGCGCATTCGCCTGACGCGCATTGTCGGCATTCTGTTTGACCGTCGACGTGATCTGCTCCATGCTGGCGGCCGTTTCCTGCAGCGACGCGGCCTGCTCCTCGGTGCGCTGCGACAGGTCCAGATTGCCTTGCGCGATCTCGCCGGTGCCGACGGCAATCGAGTGGGTCGTGGTCTGGATCTCGGCGATGGTCTCGGTCAGCCGTGCCTTCATGTCGCCGAGCGCGACGAGCAGGCTTCCCGGCGCGGCGTTCGTCGTATCGAACTGCACGTCGAGTTCGCCGGCTGCGATGCGGGCCGCCATCTCGGTCGCATGCGCGGGCTCGCCGCCGAGCGTGAGCCGGACGCTGCGCAGCACACCCCACGCGATCGCCGCGAGCGCCGCGGCGATGACGAGCGTGATAGCGCCGAGCACCAGTGCGAGCCGGGTAAACGCCGCGTTGATGTCGTCGTAGAAGAATCCGGTGCCGATCCACCAGTCCCAATCCGGAATGGCGACCACGCCCTGAAGCTTCGGCTCCACGTCCGCGTCCGGGCTGCGCTTGACCAGCACGTCGACGAGCGCGAAATGCGCCGCCGCCATCCCGGCGCGGTACGCCTCGCTGTCGGTCATGCCGCTGGTCGTGCGGTTGCCCTTGGCGCGGGTGCCGACGAACTTCGCGTTCGGATGCACGAGGTTGACGCCGTCGGCCGTCGTGACCCAGTAGTAGCTCGTCGAGTTCGCATTGAGCGCCGACAGCGCGGCCTTGGCCTGCTGCTGCGCCTGATCCCGGGTGAGCGTGCCGTTTGCCTGCAACGCGCGGTACGAATCGACCAGGTGCTCGGCCTTCGTCAGAAGAATGACGATCTCTTCGCGACGGCTGTCGATCAACGCATCGCGCAGCGTGTGCAGCGACATCACGGCAAGCAATACGACGCCGAGCAGCGCCGCGGCGACAAGCATCAGCAGTTTCGTGGACAACTTCATGCGGAGGGCCTCTCGATATTAACCATTCGGTACATATATCGACCTGGAGCGGCCCCGCCTTGAACGGCTCAGTCTCGGTAATTACCCTCGGTTCGTGCGCTGATCGAACGCGCGACGGGAAAGCGGCCATCGCAGTCGCCCTCCGTGGATTCCGCCGGGCATGCCCGCACGGCGCGCGGCACATGCCCGCGAGCGGCGCCTACAGCCCGAGCTGCGTCGCGAGATGGCCGATGTCGGACACCTCGTAGTAGTTGTAGAACGGCGTGCCCGGCTCGTGACCGCGGTTCACGAACGCCTTGTGCTTGATGCCGAGGTCCTCGGCCGTCATCAGGTCGTAGCGCAGGCTGGACGACACGTGCAGCACGTCCTCCGGCTTGCAGCCGAGCTTACCGAACATGTATTCGAAGCCCTGCATGCGCGGCTTGTACGACTGCGCCTGCTGCGCGGTGAACACCGCATGGAACGGCGCGCCGAGCTTGTCGACGTTGCTCATGATCTGGTCGTCCGACGCGTTCGACAGGATCACGAGCTTGTATTTGCTGGCCAGCCGCGACAGTCCCGCCGGCACGTCCGGGTGCGGGCCCCAGGTCGGCACGGCCAGATAGAAGCGCTCGGCCTCGGCTTCGTCGAACTTCACGCCGATTCGCGCACAGGTGCGCCGGATCGCGTTGACGACGACGTCGCGGTACGGCTTCCATGCGCCAAGCACCTCGTCGAGCCGATAGGCGGCGAACGCGCGCACAAATTCCTCGAGCGCGACCGGCGACAGCCGGTCCGCGTAGACCTCGCGCGCCATTTCCGCCATCCGGAAGCGGGTCAGCGTGCCGTAGCAATCGAACGTGATGAACTTCGGTTCAAACTGGATCATGGTGACGTCCTGTCGGTGTGAAGCCCCGGCAGGGCCGGGGACGGGCTGGGTTGTACGAAATTGAATCAGGGCAAAAAGTCCTTCGCACATCGTTCGGCGCCGGTCAAAACGCAGAATCACCGCGTGTTGGGCGCGCTGCACGGCACGATCTGCGGTGCGATTCCGTGCGGTGCGCTCCGACCGGCCGACGGGTCTCGCGACACCGCGACGCGCGTGCCCGGCACGGCCGCCACGCGGTGCAACGTGGCAGCGAGCGGCGCGCCACCCTGCTTCCATCGTACTGTCGTTCATGCGGCAGAAGCTGCCGCGATGACCGGCCGCGCCGGCACGATGCGCGCGTTCGTGCGCGCCGATCGAGCGGGTTTGCGTCGATCTCTCGCGCGCGGTCGCCGCCGCCGGAAAACAGGCGAATCGTCCTATCCGCGCCGCGGTGTCGCTGGCAGAGTCGATACGTCATTCCTACCCATCCGGAGTCCGGCGTGGCCGACCTCAACTCTTCCAGCACGCTTATCTATCGCCCGTTCGCCGAAACCGACCTGCCCGCCGCACACCGGCTGTCGGAAGCGGTCAAGTGGCCGCACCGCCTCGACGACTGGCGCTTCGCGCTCCAGCTCGGCGGCGGCTTCGTCGCCGAAGACGAAGCCGGCATCGTCGGCACCGCGCTCGGCTGGCGCTTCGACGACTCGCACGCATCGCTCGGCATGGTGATCGTGTCGCCCGAGCGCCAGGGCCGCGGCATCGGCCGCGAACTGCTCGCACGCGTCGTCGACAGCTTCGGCGCGCGCACGATATTCCTCCATGCGACGCCGTCCGGCGAACCGCTCTATGTGAAATTCGGCTTCCAGGCGATCGGCACGATCGACCAGCACCAGGGCGCCGCGTTCCAGCCGCCGCTGATCTCGCTGCCGCCGGGCGAGCGCCTGCGCCCGCTCGGCACGAACGACGGACCGCGCCTCGCGGCGCTGGCGTCGCGCGCGGCAGGCTACGCGCGCGGCGCGGTGATCGATGCGCTGCTCGACGTCGCGAACGGGATCGCGCTCGACCGCGACGGCGAACTGCTCGGCTTCGCGCTGTTCCGCCGCTTCGGCCGCGGTCATGCGATCGGCCCCGTGATCGCACCGGACGCGCTGCGCGCGCAGGCACTCATCAGCCACTGGCTCGCGCTGCACGAAGGCATGTTCGTGCGGCTCGACGTGCCGGGCGACAGCGGGCTGTCGGACTGGCTGCAGGGGCTCGGCCTGCCGCGCGTCGATACCGTCGTCGCGATGGCACGCGGTGCGGCGCCCGCGCGCGACCCCGCGCTGCGTGCGTTCGCGATCGTCAACCAGGCGCTGGGCTGAACGGCACGCACGATGAGCTTCCTGTACAAGGCCGATCCCGTGCGCGGCGCGCAATGGGCGCAGCGCTTCGCGCAACAGGCGCCTGACCTCACGTTCCGGATCTGGCCGGACATCGGCGATCCGCGCGCGGTGCGCTACCTCGCCGCGTGGCAGCCGCCGGACGATCCGGCCACGCTGCTGCCGAACCTCGAGATCGTGTTTTCGGTGGGCGCCGGCATCGATCAGTTCGACCTGTCGCGCGTGCCCGCGCACATTCCGGTCGTGCGGATGATCGAGCGCGGCATCGTCGAAGGCATGGTCGAGTATGTGACGCAGGCCGTGCTGACGATCCACCGCGACCTGTTCGACTATGCGGCGCAACAGCGCGCGCAGGTGTGGCGCGAGAAGCCGGTGCGCGCGGCCGCGTCGCGGCGCGTCGGCGTGCTCGGGCTCGGCACGCTCGGCCAGGCCGTGCTCGACACGCTGCGGCGCTTCGGCTTCCCGTGCGCCGGCTGGAGCCGCACGCCGCGCACGCTCGACGGCGTCGACTGCTACGCGGGCGACGCGGCGCTCGATGCGTTCCTGGCCCGCACCGACATCCTGATCTGCCTGCTGCCGCTCACCGACAGCACCCGCGGGCTGCTCGGCGCGCGCGTGTTCGACGCACTGCCGGCCGGCGCAGCGCTCGTGCAGGTCGGGCGCGGCCCGCAGCTCGATGCGGCCGCGCTGCTCGCCGCGCTCGACTGCGGGCGGCTCGACAGCGCGATCCTCGACGTGACGGACCCTGAACCGCTACCGGCCGGCCACCCGTTCTGGACGCATCCGCGCATTCGCATCACGCCGCACATCGCGAGCGCGACGCGGCCCGACACCGCGGTCGACGCCGTGCTCGAGAACCTCGCGCGCCATCGCGCGGGACAGCCGATGATCGGCATCGTCGATCGCGCGCGCGGCTACTGACGCGCGCGCCCGGCCCGGCAGGGCGCGCAGCAGAAAATGCCGAAGCGCCCCGTGCAAACGCCGCGGCCATACGTTTCAGGCGGAAAATTGAAGGCGCGCGCGGATTTCTCGCCCGTTAGCATGAACTCACCGCTGACACCCGACGAGAGTCCCGCACTGCCATGAACCAAGCCGCGCTGATCGAAGCCGATCGTCAACACCTGATCCACCCCGTCGTCAACTACCGCGTGCACGAGGCACGCGGCGTCACCGTGCTCGAATCCGCGGACGGCGTGTTCCTGCGCGACGCCGACGGCCACACGCTGCTCGATGCGTTCTCGGGCCTGTGGTGCGTCAACGTCGGCTACGGCCGCGACAGCATCGTGAAGGCCGCCGCCGAGCAGATGACGAAGCTGCCCTACGCGACCGGCTATTTCCATTTCGGCTCGCAGCCCGCGATCGAGCTCGCCGAACGGCTCGCGGCGCTCGCGCCGCCGTCGCTGAACCACGTGTACTTCACGCTTGGCGGCTCGGACGCCGTCGACTCCGCGGTGCGCTTCATCACGCACTATTTCAACGCGACCGGCCGCCCGTCGAAGAAGCAGATGATCGCGCTCGAGCGCGGCTATCACGGCTCGTCGTCGATCGGCGCCGGGCTCACCGCGCTGCCCGCGTTCCACCGCCATTTCGACCTGCCGCGCGCGGACCAGCACCATATTCCGTCGCCCTACCCGTATCGCCATCCGCTCGGCGACGATCCGCAGGCGCTGATCGCCGCGTCGGTCGCCGCACTCGAGGCGAAAGTCGCCGAGCTCGGCGCGGACAACGTCGCCGCGTTCTTCTGCGAGCCCGTGCAGGGCTCGGGCGGCGTGATCGTGCCGCCGGCCGGCTGGCTGAAGGCGATGCGCGACGCATGCCGGCGCCTCGGCATCCTGTTCGTCGCCGACGAGGTGATCACCGGCTTCGGCCGCACGGGCCCGCTGTTCGCGTGCGAGACCGAGCAGGTCGATCCGGACCTGATGACCGTCGCGAAGGGTTTGACCGCCGGCTATGCGCCGATGGGCGCGGTGCTGATGTCCGACGAAGTCTACGAAGGGATCGCGGGCAGCCGCACCGAGTCGGCCGCGGTCGGCCACGGCTATACGTATTCCGCGCACCCGGTGAGCGCGGCGATCGGTCTCGAGGTGCTGAAGCTGTACCACGAAGGCGGGCTGCTCGCGAACGGCCAGGCGCTGGCGCCGCGCTTCGCGGCCGGGCTCGACGCGCTGCGCGCGCATCCGCTCGTCGGCGATGCGCGCTCGGCCGGCCTGCTCGGCGCGCTCGAACTGGTTGCCGACAAGGCGCACAAGACGCGCTTCGACCCGGCGCTGAACGTGCCCGACAAGATCGCGGCGGCCGCGTACGCGAACGGCGTGATATTCCGCGCATTCGGCGACGGCGTGCTCGGCTTCGCGCCGGCGCTGAGCTTCACCGCGGGCGAGTTCGACCTGATGTTCGAACGCGTGCGCAAGACGCTCGACGACGTGCTGGCCGACGCGGGCGTGCAGCGCGCGCTCGACGCCGCGCACGCGCAGCCGGCATGACGGGCCAAGGGAAAGCCGGGCTTGTGGCGGCCATCGTTCGACTCTAAAGTAACCGGACATTCCATTTTTTCCCTCTCACGTGAACATGACGGACAGCAAGCTGGATCGCATCGACCTGCGCATCCTCTCCCAGTTGCAGAAGCGCGGCCGCATGACCAACGTCGAGCTGGCCGATGCGGTCGGGCTGTCGCCCAGCCCCTGCCTGATCCGCGTGAAGCGGCTCGAGAAGGCCGGCTACATCGGCGGCTACGGCGCGCACATCCAGCTCGAGAAACTCGGCGACGTGCAGGTCGTGTTTACCGAGGTCACGCTGGCCGACCACCGGCGCGAGGACTTCGACCGTTTCGTCGCCGCGATCCGCAATGTCGACGAGATCGTCGAGTGCCACCTCGCGAGCGGCGGCTACGACTATCTGCTGAAGTTCATCACGCGCAGCGTGAGCCATTACCAGACGATCGTCGAAGGGCTGCTCGAGCAGAACATCGGCATCGAGAAGTATTTCAGCTACGTGATCATCAAGTCGCCGTTCGTCAAACGGCACTACCCGCTCGAATCGCTGTTCGGCGAACGTCACTGACGGCCGGCGCGCGGCACCCGCGAACGCGGCAGCACGCTGTCCGCGCGGGGTAGTCGCGCGCCCGCGCCGCCGCGCACGTCACCGACCCCATTCATCCAAGGACCTGTCATGCCGCTTACGCTGTCCCGCACCGAACTCATGCGCACCGCCAACCTGATCGACGGCACGTGGCGCGATGCGCTCGACGGCCGTCGCTTCGACGTCACCGATCCGGCGACGCTCGAGATCGTTGCCCATGCACCCGACAGCGGCGCCGCCGACGCGCGCGCCGCGACCGACGCGGCAGCACGCGCGCTGCCCGCATGGCGCGCGATGCCTGCTCGCGAACGCGCCGCGATCCTGCGTGCGTGGCACGCGGCGATCGTCGCGCACACCGACGATCTCGCGAAGCTGATGGCGCGCGAACAGGGCAAGCCGCTCGCGGAAGCGCGCGGCGAAGTCGCCTACGGCGCTTCGTACGTGCTGTGGTTCGCCGAGGAAGCGACGCGCACCTACGGCGACCTGATTCCGCAGCAGCAGCGCGGCAAGCGGCTGAGCGCGGTCAAGGAGCCCATCGGCATCGTCGCCGCGGTCACGCCGTGGAATTTCCCGCTCGCGATGATCGCGCGCAAGATCGCGCCCGCACTCGCGGCCGGCTGCACCGTCGTCGCGAAGCCGGCGGAGGACACGCCGCTCACCGCGCTCGCGCTCGCGTTCCTCGCGCAGGAGGCCGGCGTGCCGCCCGGCGTGCTGAACCTGATCGCCGCGTCGCGCGAACGCGGCATCGATGCGGTGGCCGACTGGCTCGCCGACGGCCGCGTGCGCAAGATCACGTTCACCGGATCGACGCCCGTCGGCAAGCTGCTCGCACGCGAATCGGCGGCGACGCTGAAGAAGCTGTCGCTGGAACTCGGCGGCAATGCGCCGTTCATCGTGTTCGACGATGCCGAGCTCGACGCCGCGGTCGACGGGCTGATGGCCGCCAAGTTCCGCAACGGCGGCCAGACCTGCGTGTCGCCGAACCGCGTATACGTACAGGCGGGCGTCTACGATGCATTCGCCGCGAAGCTCGCCGCGCGCGTTGCCGCGCTAAAGGTCGCGCCGGCGACCGACCCGGCCGCGCAGATCGGCCCGATGATCAACGCGCGCGCGGTCGACAAGATCGCGCGCCACGTCGGCGACGCCATCGAGCGCGGCGCACGCGTGCTCGCGGGCGGCAAGCGCCTGCCCGAACTCGGGCCGAACTACTACGCGCCGACGGTGCTCGCCGGCGCCACTGCCGACATGCAGCTGACCTGCGAGGAAACCTTCGGCCCGGTCGCCGCACTGTTTCCGTTCGACACGGAAGACGAAGCCGTCGACGCCGCGAACGACACGCCGTTCGGGCTCGCCGCGTATTTCTACACGCAGGACATCCGCCGCATCGCGCGCGTGTCGGCGCGGCTCGAAACGGGCATCGTCGGCATCAACGAGGGCGCGCTCGCGAGCGAGGCCGCGCCGTTCGGCGGCGTGAAGGAATCGGGCTACGGCCGCGAAGGCTCGCGCTACGGCCTCGACGACTACCTGTCGATCAAGTACCTGTGCCAGGGCGGGCTCGACTGAAGCCGCGCGGCGGCCTTCATCGGCCGCTGTTGCGCAGTCGTCGCGGGGCGCGTCGCTGCCGGTGCGCTCCGCCCGCACACGTTTGCGCCATTCGTGCTGCCCTCTGTTCGCATGCCGGCCTCGATTTCCGGGCAACCCTGCCGTTAACCCGGATTTGACCAGCGCCGCTGCACCCGCAGCCGGCTTCCCGCACGAGCGCGAGCAATGCCTGCATCCACTTCGATCGAGAAAATTGCCGACTGGGCCGGCCGCCACCACCTGATCGTCGGCGTGCTGGGCACGCTGATGTCGCTCGCGGCGCTCGGCATCAGCGCGGCGACGCTGTGGGCCGCGCGAAACGAAGTCGTCGAACATGCGCACGAGACGTCGCGCAACGTCGCGGCCGTTCTGGTCAGCGAGATCGCGCGCACCGTCGAAACGTCCAACAACGCGCTCGTGTCGCTCGCCGCCGATCTCGTCAACCCCGCCGTCTCGCGCATGGACGCCGGCCTGCGTCACGACGTGCTGTTCGAGCGCACGGCCGCGCAATACGTGACCGGCATGGGCGTGACGGACCGGTACGGCCGGCTGATCGACGGCTGTTGCGGCCCGACCCACAACTGGGACTTCAGCGATCGCGACTACTTCAAGGTCCATCGCGACGCGGACAACGTCGGCCTCTACGTATCCGAGGCGTACCGCGCGCGTTCACGCGCCGGCAAGGAATCGATCGCCTTGTCGCGGCGCATCGAACGGCCGGATCACACGTTCAACGGCATCGCGGTGGTCGCCATCGACCTCGCCTACTTCGATCGGCTTCTTTCCCGCCTGAACGTCGGGCCGCACGGCGTCAGCGCGATCCTGCGCGCGGACGGGACGATCCTCGCGCGAAACCCGCCGTTGAGCGATCACCAGATGGTCCATCTGCGCCGGTCGAAGTCGTTCGACCGGATGGTGAGCCAGGAATCGGGCTTCTATGCCGCGCGCTCGAGCATCGACGGCACGGTGCGGCTGTACACGTACCAGCGGGTGCCGGGGACGCCGCTGATCGCCGTCGTCGCGCCGGCCGAGGACGACGTGCTGGCCGGCATCACGCGCCTGACGTGGACGGTCGGGGTATCGGCGTCCGTCATCGGCGCGCTGTTCTGCGCGGTGGTGTGGCTGCTCGCATTCGCGCTGCGGGACAACCTGCGCAAGCAGACGCTGCTCACCGACATGACGCGCACCGATCCGTTGACGGGCCTGCACAACCGTCGCGCGCTCGATGCCGCGCTCGCCGACGAATGGGAACGGCTGCAGCGCGGCAGCGACGGCAGCCTGTCGGTGCTGTTCATCGACGCCGATCACTTCAAGCAGTACAACGACCGGTACGGCCACGCGCAAGGCGACACCGCGCTGCGGTTTCTCGCCGAATGCATCCGCACGCATACGCGGCGGCGCGGCGATCTCGCCGCACGTTACGGCGGCGAGGAATTCGTCGTGCTGTTGCCCGATACCGACGAAAGCGGCGCCGCGAAGGTCGCGGAAGCGATTCGCCGCGCGGTGGAATGCAACCGGCTCGACGGGGTCGCCGAGACGGTGCCCGCGTTTACGGTCAGCATCGGCTGCGCGACCGGCCATCGCGCCCGGCCGGCGTCCGTGCAGGCGCTGTCGCATCAGGCCGACCTCGCGCTCTATGAGGCCAAGCGCCACGGCAGAAACCGCGTGTGCCGCGCCGGCGCGGAATCGTTCGCCGAGCCGGCGTGACCGTTACGTTCAGCATCACGAATTCACCCGATAGTGAGCATTCGGGCGCATCGAGCACGACCCGAAACAAATCCTTAACGGCTGCGTCACGATCACCCACGACAATCCGCCATCTTCGATACTCAGGATGGAGTCTTGCATGTTCGCGTCACGAAGCCGTTTCCCGCTGCACGTCGCAGCGCTCTCGAGTGCGATCGTCCTCGCCGCGTGCGGCGGCGGCGACGATGCAGCGTCGACCCCGACGACCCTCGCGGCCGTTCCGGCGCCGCCGGCCGACCCGGGCTTCGTCGACAGCGCGCCCGTGCCGAGCGTGCCGGCCTTCGTCGACAACGTCGCGACCAACCAGCGCGGCGACGCGCGCTATGCGACGTTGTCGACCAACGCCGCGGTGCGCGTGGTGAGCCGCTTTCTCGACCTGTGGCAGCCGTCGACGATGCTCGTCGATGCGGGCGTGAACGCGCCGGCCAACGGCGCCTTTCCGGCGATCACGGCGTCGACCTGCTCGGGTCTGCCCGGCAGCGGCACGCCGTGCGGCACGATCCTGAACGACACGGTGCTGGCGGCCAATGTCCAATATGTGATCAACGCAACGACCGCGCGCACGCAGCAGCAGGCCGACGCCGCCTACTTCGACGACCGGCGCGGCAAGGGCTACAGCGTGACCGACGGCATGGGCCCGCTCACCGACGCGTGGCGCACGGCCGCGCAGCAGACGACCAGCATCACCAGCGTGCCCGCCGACGCGACGACGGTGCTGTACAACGATTCCGGCAACAACACCGGCGTCGGCAGCAGCACGAACACGAATTTCGGCAAGGTCGTCGACCTGCTCAACGAAATGGGCAACAACGCGTCGACCGAGCCCGCGAAGCGCTTCTACAAGTACGCGCGGCCCTATCGCTGGAGCGCGAGCGTCGTCGTCGCGCCGACGCTCGTTCCGGCGGAAAGCACGACGCCGGCGACCGACGGCGGCTTCATCAGCGGCCACTCGGCCGAAGCGTTCCGCGATGCGATGACGATGGCGTGGCTCGTGCCGGAGCGCTTCCAGGAGATGGTCAGCCGCGGCCTCGAACTGGGCGAGAACCGGATCGTCGCCGGCATGCACTCGCCGCTCGACGTGATCGGCGGCCGCATGCTCGCGCTGGCCGTCAGCGCGGCGAACCTGACCGCCTATGCGAGCGACGCGCAGGCCGCGTACGGCCAGGCCCACCAGGCGCTGCAGCAGCTCACGGGGACGACCGACACGACGTTCGCCGCCTTCGCGCACTCGGGCACGACGGCCACCGACCGGTTCGCGGATTACACGGCCAACAAGACGGCCTTCATGCGACGCCTGACGTTCGGCTTCGGCGCGATCGAGTCGACCGACGCACCGCCCGTCGTGCCGAAGGGCGCCGAGATCCTGCTGCAGACGCGCTTCCCGTACCTGAGCGCGGATCAGCGGCGCGTCGTGCTGAAGACCACCGAAATTTCGTCCGGCTACCCGGTGATGGACGATGCGGAAGGCTGGGGCCGCCTGAACCTGTTCGCCGCGGCCGACGGCTACGGTGCGTTCAACGGCAACGTGGTCGTATCGATGAACGCGTCGCAGGGTGGGCTCAACGCGGCCGACCAGTGGCGCAACGATATCGCCGGCGCCGGCAAGCTGACGCTGCAAGGCACCGGCACGCTGACGCTCGCGGGCAACAACAGCTATGCGGGCGGCACGCAGGTCAGCGGCGGCACGCTCGCGGCGGCGTCGGCGACGGCGTTCGGCAACGGCGACGTGTATGTCGGTTCGGGTGGTAGTGTGAGGATTGCGGCAGGCGCACCCGTCACGATCGCAACCCGCTACACGCAGCTCGACAACACGACGCTCGAACTCGACATCGACGGCAACGGCGGCGGACGCCTGCGCGTCGGCGGCCCGCTTACCGTCGCCGGCGGCACGCTGCACGTGAAGTTCGTGAACGGCTATGCGCCGAAGGCCGGCGACACCATCGCGCTGATCGACGGCGCGGCGGCCGCGGCGAAGTTCTCGACGGTGACGGTCGACGGGTTCAAGGCGACGCCGGTTTATACGGCGACGGGGATGTCGGTGAGGTTGTCGGCGTCGTGATCTCGCGTGTTGCGGGTCGCGCGGGCTGCGCGCGCCCCGCCTGTCGCACCGGAAGCCCGGACGCATCGCGGCATGTCCGGTGCGTCACTTGATGCGCCGGCGGAGCAAGGTTCGTGCCGCGCGGTGGCACATGCCTTGCTCGCCGCATCGAATACCTGTGGACCTACAGGTATTCGGGCATCGACGTGACGGGCCAATCAGGCGACATCCACATCGGCATCGCGGGCTGGCGCCATGACGGCTGGCACGGCACCTGGCGGCACGGGTACAACGAAACGCCGCCCGCCGCGCGACCGCAGTCCGCGCGATGAACCCGAACCGCAAGGAGAGGAACGATGACCCTGCTTATCTACCTGGTCGGATGGATCATTTTCATCGGCGGCGTGGCCTGGGGATTGACGACGCTGCACGTGTCGCAGCACATCATCGAGATCGTCGCCGTCATCCTGTTCGGCATCGCGGTGATCACGGGCGCGACGCGCGCACGCAACCGCGACCGGTCGTAGCGCGATCGCGCCGGCCGCGGTATCCGGGACAGACACCGTTTCACACCGGCTCACGAGCGACACCGGCAGACAAGCGGCGCCCAGGCCGAGCCGGACGCCTGGCCTCAGCCGCGAGCGGACGCGACACCGTCGAGCTCACGCACGGCGTCCTCCGGCAACACCAGCGCACCCGCGGCCAGATTCTCGCGCAGATGCGCGACCGACGACGTCCCCGGTATCAGCAGGATGTTCGGCGCGCGCCTCAGCAGCCACGCGAGCGCGGTCTGCATCGGCGTCGCGCCGAGCCGCGCGGCGACCGCGTCCAGCGTGGAAGACTGCAACGGACTGAAGCCGCCCAGCGGAAAGTACGGCACGTAGGCGATGCCGTCACGTGCAAGCGCATCGATCAGGTCATCGTCGTCGCGGTACGCGAGGTTGTAATGATTCTGCACGCAGACGATGTCGCAGATCCGGCGCCCTTCGGCGATCTGCGCGGCCGTCACGTTGCTCAGCCCGATGTGCCGCACGAGGCCCTGCCGCTGCAGTTCCGCCAGCGCGGACAGCGGCGCCTCGATCGAGCCTTCGGCCATGCCGTGCGTGTCGAACATGACCCGCAGGTTGACCACGTCGAGCACGTCGAGACCCAGGTTGCGCAGGTTGTCGTGCACGGCGGTCGCCAGCGCGCCGGCGGAGAATGCGGGCAGCCATGAACCGTCGTGGCCACGCGTCGCGCCAACCTTGGTCACGATCAGCAGATCGTCACGATACGGATGCAACGCGTCGCGAATCAGCTGGTTCGTCACGTGCGGGCCGTAAAAGTCGCTGGTGTCGATGTGGTCGACGCCCGATGCGACGGCTTCGCGAAGCACGGCGAGCGCCGCGTCGCGATCCTTCGGCGGGCCGAACACGCCGGGGCCGGCCAGCTGCATCGCGCCATAGCCGAGGCGGTGCACGCGGCGGCCCGCGACGGAATACGTGCCGGATTGAACGATGGGGGACATGCTCCTGCTCCTGTAGCGAACGAATGAATCGCAGGTTACGCCGCGTTGTGCTGCGCGATAACCGGTCATAATGCGCACAACCTGTACGAAAAGGCGAACAATGCAAGTCGATCTCGGCGATCTGAACGCGTTCGTGGCAGTGGCGCGGGCGAAGGGCTTTCGCGAAGGTGCGCGAACGATCGGCGCTAGCGCGTCCGGTCTGAGCGAAGCGGTGCGCCGGCTGGAGGCGCAACTCGGCGTGCGGCTGCTGCACCGCACGACGCGCAGCGTGTCGCCGACCGAGGCCGGCGAGCGTCTGCTCGCGCGGCTCGCGCCGGCGCTGGGCGAAGTGGAGGCGGCGCTCGACGTGGTGAACACGTTTCGCGAGAGACCGGTCGGCACGCTGAAGCTCAATGTACCGATGAGCGCGGCGCGGCTCGTGCTGCCGTCCATCGTCCCGCGCTTTCTCGACGCGTATCCGGAGATACGGCTCGAGGTCGTGGCCGACGAAAGCTTCGTCGATATCCTCGCGGCCGGCTGCGACGCGGGCATCCGTTACGACGAGCGCCTCGAACAGGACATGATCGCCGTGCCCATCGGCCCGCGCTCGCAACGCTTCGCCACTGCCGCGGCGCCCGCCTATCTCGAGCGGCGCGGCCGGCCGGCCCATCCGCGCGACCTGCTCGATCACGCGTGCCTGCGCGGCCGGTTCGCGAGCGGCCCAATGCCGGCGTGGGAGTATGAGCGCAATGGCGAAGTGGTCCGCGTGGAGCCGTCGGGCCCGCTCGTCGTGCAGATCGGCGGCGCCGTCGATCTCGTCGTGGATGCCGCCTGTGCGGGGCTCGGCATCGTGCATCTTTACGAAGACTGGCTGCGTCCGCACCTGGCGAGCGGCGCGCGCGAACCCGTGCTCGACGAATGGTGGCGGCCGTTCTCCGGCCCGTACCTGTACTATCCGGGGCGGCGTTTCGTCCCGGCTCCGCTCCGGGCGTTCGTCGATTTCATCAGGGCGGATGCGGGGTAGAACGCCATGAGCCGTCCGTCCCCTCGACCAGCGGCGATCACGCCCGCGCGGCCCCCGCGGCCCCTCACCGCCGGTTCGAACGCGACACCACGTCGATCCACACCGCCAGCACCAGCACCGCGCCCTTGACGATCATCTGCCAGTACGCGTCGACGTCGAGCATCGACATCCCGTTGTCGAGGCTCGCCATCACGAGCGCGCCGATCAGCGCGCCATAGACGGTGCCCGACCCGCCGCGCATCGACGTGCCGCCGATGAAGCACGCGGCGATCGCGTCGAGCTCGCCCATCGTGCCGGCCGACGGCGAGCCGGCCGCGAGCCGCGCGGTGTTGACGATGCCCGCGAACGCGCACATCAGCCCCATCAGCGCGAAGATCGCGAGCTTCACGCGATCGGTGTCGACGCCCGACAGCCGCGTCGCCTCCAGGTTCGAACCCACTGCATAGATGCGCCGGCCGAACACGGTCTGTGTCGCGACCCACGAGAACGCGCCGAGCATCACGAGCAGCAGCAGCACGGGCACGGGAATCCCGCCGTAACGATCGAGCGTCGCGACGAACGCGAACAGCACGGCACCGGTGCCGACGACCTTCGCGACGTCCTGCCACCGCGGCGCGACCGCGAGCCGGTAGCGGTGCCGCGTCCGGCGCTGCCGGATGACCAGCAGCGCGACGAGCGCGAACAGCAGCAGCGCGAGGCCGTCGCCGGCCGCGCGCGGCAGATAGCCCTGCCCGATGAACACGAAGCCCTCGGACACCGGCGCGATCGTCGAGCCGCCCGTCACGCCGAGCAGGATGCCGCGGAACGCGAGCATCCCGCCCAGCCCGACGATGAACGACGGCACGCGCCGGTAAGTCGACCACCAGCCGTTGAACAGCCCGACCAGCACGCCGAGCGCAAGCACGGCCGGCACCGTCGCGGCGACCGGCCAGTGACGATTGACGTCGAGGATCGCCGCGACGCCGCCGAGCAGCCCGAGCAGCGAGCCGACCGACAGGTCGATCTCGCCCGCGATGATCACGAACACCATCCCGCAGGCGAGCATCCCGGTAATCGACATCTGCCGCAGCAGGTTCGACACGTTGCGCGGCGTGACGAACGCCCCGTCGGTCAGCACCGAGAAGAACACCCAGATCGCCGCGACCGCGAACAGCAGCGCGAGCACCTTGTAGCGCACGAAGACCTGGCGCAGCGGATGGCCGTGCGCGCGGCGCGCGTCGGCGTCCGGCGGCACGGCGGAAGAGGAAGACAGTTCGGTATTCATGACGCACTCGCTGCAATGGGTTCGGCCGGACGCCGCGCGGGCTTCAGCGCGGCGCCGAGGATCTGTTCCTGCGTGAGACCGTCGTTGACGAAATCGCCGCGCAGCTCGCCTTCGCCGATCACGAGCACGCGATCGGCCAGCCCGAGCACTTCCGGCAACTCCGACGACACGACGATCAGCGCGACGCCGCGCTTCGCGAGCGCAAAGATCAGGCGGTAGATTTCCGCTTTCGCGCCGACGTCGACGCCGCGGGTCGGCTCGTCGAGGATCAGCACCTGCGGGTCGGCCAGCAGCATCCTGGCGAGCACCGCCTTCTGCTGGTTGCCGCCGGACAGGCTCGCGATCGGCAGGAACGGATGCGCGGCACGCACCGACAGCCGCTGCATCTCGGTGCGGATCGCGTCGAGTTCGGCGGCCGCGTCGATCCGCCCGTGCGCGGCGAAACGGCGCAGCACCGACAGCGTGATGTTGTGGCCGACGCCGAGCTGCGGCACGATCCCGTGGCGCTTGCGATCCTCCGGCACCATCGCGATGCCGGCGCGAATCGCATCGGCCGGCGAGCGGATCGCGAGCGGCCGGCCGTTCATCCGCACGGTCGCCGTGCTCGCGCCCGGATACGCGCCGAAGATCGCCTGCATCAGCTCGGTGCGGCCCGCGCCGACGAGCCCGGCGACACCGAGGATCTCGCCGCGCCGCACGCTGAACGACACGTCGTCGACGCGCTTGCGGCGCGGGTTCGCCACGTCGTGGCAGGTCACGTTGCGCGCCTCCAGCACGACGTCGCCGATCTCGTGCGGCTCGCGCGGATACAGATTGCGGATCTCGCGCCCGACCATCATCGCGATGATCCGGTCGGTGCTCAGCGTGCGCATCGGCTCGGTCGCGACATGGCGGCCGTCGCGGATCACGGTCACGGTGTCGCACACCGCGTCGACTTCGTCGAGCTTGTGCGAGATGTACACGCATGCGACGCCGCGCCGCTTCAGGTCGCGCACGATGTCGAGCAGGATGCGTGTCTCGGCCGCACTCAGCGACGACGACGGCTCGTCGAGAATCAGCAGCTTCGCCTGCTTGTTCAGCGCCTTCGCGATCTCGATCAGCTGCTGGTGGCCGCCGCCGTAGTTCATCACCGGCTGCGCGACGTTGATCGCGTCGATGCGCAGCTCGCGCAGCAGCGCTTCAGAACGCCGCACCATCTCCGCGTAGTGCATGCGCCCGCCGGGCAACGTGATCTCGTTGCCGAGAAAAATGTTCTCCGCCACCGACAGCTCGGGCACGAGCATCAGCTCCTGGTGGATGATCACGATGCCTGCACGCTCGGTGTCGCGCACGCCGGACGCGACGAGCGGCGCGCCTTCCCAGCGGATTTCGCCATCCCACGTGCCGTGCGGGTAGACCCCCGACAGCACCTTCATCAACGTCGACTTGCCGGCGCCGTTTTCGCCGCACAGGCCGACGCACTCGCCGGGGCGCACGCTCAGGTCGATTCCGTCGAGCGCCTTCACGCCGTCGAATGCCTTGACGATGCCGCGCATCGTCAGCAAGGGTTCGGTCATACGTTCATCGCCTCGCAGTGAGCACGCGGCCGCCGCAGGGCCGGCCGCGTGCGTCGTTCCCGTCGTGCCGTCACTGGCTTGCGAGCTGGGCCTGGGTGTAGAAGCCGTCCTTGACGACGACGTCGACGTTGCGCTTGGTCAGCAGCGTCGGCTGCAGCAGCACCGTATCGACCTTCTTCCTGCCGTTGTCGTATTGCGCGTTGAACGCCGGCTTCGTGCCCTTCCCGAGATCGACCGCGAGCTTCGCGGCTTCGCTCGCGATCAGCTTCAGCGGCTTGTAGACGGTCATCGTCTGCGTGCCGGCGATCACGCGCTTGACCGCCGCGAGATCCGCATCCTGCCCCGACACCGGCACCTTGCCGGCCAGGTGCTGCGCGGCGAGCGCCTGGATCGCGCCGCCCGCGGTGCCGTCGTTCGACGCGACGATCGCGTCGATCCGGTTGTTGTTCGCGGTCAGCGCGTCCTCGACGATCCGCAGCGCGGTCGACGCGCTCCACTCGGGCACCCATTGCTGGCCGACGACCTTGATGTCGCCGCGGTCGATCGCCGGCTTCAGCACCTTCAGCTGGCCCTCGCGCAGCATCTTCGCGTTGTTGTCGGTCGGCGCGCCGCCGAGCAGGAAGAAGTTGCCCTTCGGCTTCGCGTCGACCACGCCCTGCGCCTGCAGTTCGCCGACCTTCTCGTTGTCGAACGAGATGTACGCGTCGACGTCCGCGTCGAGGATCAGGCGGTCGTACGACACGACCTTGATGCCGGCCTTCCGCGCTTCGGCGACGACGTTGCCGAGCGTCTTCGAATTGAACGGCACGATCACGATCACGTCCACGCCGCGCGAGATCAGGTTCTCGATCTGGGAAATCTGACGTGCCTCGCTCGCGTCGGCCGACTGCACGGACACCTTCGCACCGAGCTTCGTCGCGGCCGCGACGAAATAGTCGCGATCGCGCGACCAGCGCTCGACGCGCAGGTCGTCGATGCAGAAGCCGATCTCGGGCTTGTCCTTGCTCGCATGCGCGAGCGGTGCGCCCAGCGCGAGGATCGCCAGCGCGGCGGCGCCGGCAAGGGAACTCAATACGGTACGACGCGTCACGGAATTCATCGTCTCCACTCCTTATTATGGAACCACCTCACGAACGCCGGGCGGCCGCCGGAATGGGCCGCCCGCATCGAGTCACTGCAAAACACGGGACCGCACCGGCGCACGGCCGGTCACGCACCCGCTGCAAATACCGGTTCGAGTGCGCGGTAAAGCGCGCGAAACGTCGGACGCCGCGCGTCGCGATACCACGCGTGCCGCGCGAAGTCGGGCTCGCGCACCGCGACGACCGGCGGCTGCGGGCACACGTCGTCGAGCGATGCATCCGGTTCGAGCGCGAGACGCACAAGGCGCGCGGCGCCCAGCGCCGGGCCGACCTCGCCGCCCGCGCGCAGCGTCAGCGCGCGGCCGCTCAGGTCGGCGAGCATCTGCGTCCAGTACGCGCTGCGCGAACCGCCACCGATCACCGTGATGTCGTCGGGCGCGAGCCCGGCCGCATGCAGCGCGTCGATGCCGTCGAGCAGCGCGAAGCCGACGCCTTCGAGCGTCGCGTTCGCGAGATCCGCGCGCTGCGTGTCGGGCGTGAGTCCGTAGAACACGCCCTTCGCATTCACATCGTTGTGCGGCGTGCGCTCGCCGCTCAGGTACGGCAGGAACCACGGGCGGCTGTCGCGCGCGTTCGCGTCGGCATCCGCGAGCAGCGCCGCGACGCCGTCGTAACCGGTCAGTTGCGCGGTGAAGTCGATGCAGCCGGCCGCGTTCAGCATCACCGACATCAGGTGCCACGTATCGGGCAACGCATGACAGAAGCTGTGCACCGCCGATTCCGGGTTCGCGCGAAATCCGTCCGACACCGCGAAATACACGCCCGACGTACCGAGCGACAGCAGCGCATCGCCGGGCCGCACGATGCCGACGCCCACCGCGCCGGCCGCGTTGTCGCCGCCGCCGGCCACCACCGGAATCTCGCGCAGTCCGAGCGCGCGCGCGACGGCCGGCAGCAGCGTGCCGGTCACGCGATTGCCCTCGAACACGGTCGGCATCTGCGCGCGCGACAGCCCGCACGCGGCGAGCAGCGTGTCGTCGTAGTCGCGCTTCGCGACGTCGAGCCACAGCGTGCCGGCGGCATCCGACGGATCGGTTGCAAACGCACCGGTCAGCCGGTAGCGCAGATAATCCTTCGGCAGCAGCACGTACGCGATGCGTGCGAACACGTCGGGCTCGTGACGGCGCACCCAAAGCAGCTTCGGTGCCGTGAAGCCCGGCATCGCGACGTTGCCGGCTACGGTACGCAGCGCAGGCGCGAGCCGCTCGAGTTCCACGCACTCCGCATCCGCGCGGCCGTCGTTCCACAGGATCGCGGGACGCAGCACGTCGCCATGCGCGTCGATGAGCGTCGCGCCGTGCATCTGCCCGGTCAGCCCCAGCGCCTGGATGTCGCGCGGATCGATGCCGGCCGCGCGGGCTTCAGCGACGAGCGCGGCGAGCGCGCCGCAGGCGGCATCCCACCAGTCGCGCGGCGCCTGTTCGGACCAGCGCGGCCGCGGCCGGCTCACCGTCAGCGGGCGGCTCGCGCTCGCCCGCACCGCACCGTCGCGGTCGAGCAGTACCGCCTTCACGCCCGACGTGCCGAGATCGAGTCCGATATACATGGCGTCAGCGCAGCCCGTAGATCGCCTGGTTCACGATATTCTCGAGCCGCTCCTGCGCACCGCTCGCATGCCGCGGGTCCACGCCGCGCGCGAGCGCATCGTCCGCAAGCGACTGCAGCGTATAGCCGCCCGACAGGATCTTGCGGCCAAATGCGTCGTCCCACCGCGCATAGCGCTGCCGGCGCAGTGCATCGAGCCGGTCGTTCTCGACCAGCACCGCCGCGCGCTCGAGCGCGAGCGCGAGCACGTCGATCGCGCCGACGTGGCCATGGAACAGGTCTTCCGGATCGACGCTCTGGCGCCGCACCTTCGCGTCGAAATTCATCCCGCCGGTGGTGAAGCCGCCGTGGCGCAGGATCTCGTAGAACGCGAGCGTCAGCTCCTCGACGCTGTTCGGGAACTGGTCGGTGTCCCAGCCGTTCTGCGCGTCGCCGCGGTTCGCGTCGACACTGCCGAACACGCCGAGCGCGAACGCGTTCGCGATCTCGTGATGGAACGAGTGACCGGCAAGCGTCGCGTGGTTCGCCTCGATGTTCACGCGGATCTCGTTCTGCAGTCCGTACTGCACGAGAAAGCCATGCACGGTCGCGACGTCGTAGTCGTACTGGTGCTTGGTCGGCTCCTGCGGCTTCGGCTCGATCAGCAGCGCGCCGTTGAAGCCGATCCGGTGCTTGTGCTCGACGACCATCGACAGGAAGCGCGCGAACTGCTCGCGCTCGCGCTTCAGGTCGGTATTGAGCAGCGTCTCGTACCCTTCGCGGCCGCCCCACAGCACGTAGTTCTCGCCGCCGAGCCGGTGCGTCGCGTCGAGTGCATGGCACACCTGGGTCGCGGCCCACGCGAACACGTCGGGGTTCGGGTTCGTCGCGGCACCGGCCGCGAAGCGCGGGTGCGAGAACAGGTTCGCGGTGCCCCACAGCAGCCGCACGCCGCTCGCCTGCTGGCGTTCGCCGAGATAATCGACCATCCGTGCGAAATTGGCCGCGTACTCGCGCAGGCTGTCGCCCTCCGGCGCGACGTCGGTGTCATGGAACGTATAGAACGGCGTGCCGAGCTTCGTGAAGAACTCGAACGCCGCGTCGGCCTTCATCCGCGCGCGCTCGAGCGCGTCGCCCGGCTGCTGCCACGGCCGCCGGAACGCGCCCTGCCCGAAGATGTCGTGGCCCGGCCATACGAACGTGTGCCAGTAGCACACGGCGATCCGAAGATGCTCGGCGAGCGTCTTGCCAAGCACGCGCTTCTCGGGATCGTAATGGTGGTAAGCCAGCGGGTTGTCCGACTGCGGACCTTCGTAGCGAATCGCGGGAATGTGTTCGAAATACGACATGGCGTCTCCGTGCGGGGTCTTGTTGCGGCGCAACGCGCGTCGTGACGACGCACGCGGCCGAATTCGATCTGGCTGGATCGTGCCCGCGCGCCCGCCGGCCGGCAATTGCGAAATTGCGCAGCACGCTTAATGTTTCTTGCCAGCCGCGCTCGCGCGGCGCGCGTTCCGTCCTACAATCGCCGGACACCAGACGATCGCGCGCCGCCGCCCCGGGCGCGCGCCCGGAGACAACGGCACGGCGCCCTGGCGGCGCTTGCCCCGAGACCGACATGACCCGCGCCCCTTCCGCCCAGACACCGCACCGCATCGCGCTGCTGTTCAACGCGAACAAGGTCTATGACCGCGAGATCATCAGCGGCATCGGCCAGTACCTGCACACGACGCGCGTCGTGTGGGACCTGTTTCTCGAAGACGACTTCCGCTGCCGGCTCGCCGGCATCGAGCGCTTCGACGGCGACGGCATCATCGCGGACTTCGACGATCCGGCCGTCGCCGACGCGCTCGCCGGTTCGCGGCTGCCGATCGTCGCGGTCGGTTCGTCGTACGAGGATCCCGCACAGTATCCTGACGACGTCCCCTATATCGCGACCGACAACCCGAAGCTCGTGTCGCTCGCGTACACGCACCTGATCGGCGCGGGGCTCGCGCATTTCGCGATGTACAGCCTGCCGGTCGCGCAGGAGAACCGCTGGGCGCAGCAGCGCGAGCTCGCGTTCGACCGGCTCGCACGCGCGGACGGGCTCGATGCGCCGATCTATCGCGGGCTGTCGACGAGCGCGTCGGGCTGGAATCACGCGATCGAGCAACTGATCGGCTGGCTGCATGCGCTGCCGAAACCCGTCGGCGTGATCGCGGTCACCGATGCGCGCGCGCGCCACTTGCTGCAGGCGTGCCTGATCGCCGGCATCGCGGTGCCGGAACAGGTCGCCATCATCGGCATCGACAACGATCCGCTCACGCGCACGCTGACGCGCATTCCGCTGTCGTCGGTGATCCAGGGCACCGAGGAAATGGGCCGCACCGCCGCGCACCTGCTGCACCGGATGCTGCGCGGCGCGCGCTTTCCCGGGCAGCGCATCCTCGTGCCGCCGGTCGGCATCAACGTGCTCGAATCGACCCGCCACCAGCCGCTCGCGAGCCCGCACGTGATGCGCGCCCGGCATTTCATCCGCCAGTACGCGTGCCAGGGGATCAAGACCGAACAGGTCGCCGACTATGTCGGCGTGTCGCGCTCGCTGCTCGAAGAGCACTTCCGGCGCGAACTGCAGCGCACCGTGCACCAGGAAATCCTGCGTCACAAGCTCGAGGCCGCCCAGGCGCTGCTTGCGAGCCGCAATGCGTCGAGCGCGGAAGTCGCGATCCGCTGCGGCTTCACGTCGCTGCAGTACATGTATGCGGTGTTCCGCCGCGAGCTCGGCTGCACCCCGCGCGAATACCAGGAACGCACCACGCCCGCCCACTGAATTCACCGCCCACGAGCGAACCCACTCATGCATATCGATACCGACTCTTCCCGCCCGGCAGCCGACGTCGCCCGAATCGCCTCCGAGCCGTGGGGCGCGCTGCCCGGCGGCGATCCGGTGCGGCGCTACACGCTGCGCAACGCGCACGGGATGCGCGTCGTCGTCAGCGATCTCGGCGCGACCGTCGTCTCATGGCTCGCCCCCGATCGCACCGGGCGCTTCGCCGATATCGTGCTGGCCCACGACACGCCGGCAGAGTACGTCGAATCGGGTGCCTACCTCGGTGCCACGGTCGGCCGCTGGGCGAACCGGATCGCGGGGGCGCGCTTCACGCTCGACGGGATCGACTACCCGCTCGACCGCAACGAGAACGGCAACCTTCTGCACGGCGGCGCGAGCGGCTTTCATCGCGCGCGCTGGGACGTGATCGACGAGCGCGGCGGGCTGACGCTGCGGCTCGATTCGCCGGAAGGCGATGCGGGATTCCCGGGCAACGTGAGCGTCCAGGTACGCTACACGCTCGACGACGACGGCACGCTGACGATCGACTATGCGGCGCGCACCGATGCGCCGACTCCGCTGAACCTGACGAATCACAGCTACTTCAACCTGAGCGGACGCGCGGGCAGCGACGTGCGCGGCCATCTGCTGCACATCGATGCCGACGCATTCGTCGAAGTGGACGACGCGCTGATCCCGACCGGCACGGCCGACGTGACGGGCACCGCGTTCGATTTTCGGCAGAGCGCGCCGATCGGCGCCCGCCTCGACTGGCCGCATGCCCAGCTCGCGCGCGGACGCGGCTTCGATCACTGCTATGTGCTGCGCGACCCTGGGCGCGGCGTGCGGCCCGTCGCATCGATCTACGATCCGGAAAGCGGCCGGGAGCTCGCCGTGTCGACGGATCAGCGCGGGCTGCAGCTCTATACGGGCAACTACCTGGACGGCGTGCGCGCCAGCGGCGGTGTGTCGTGCGTGCAGCATGCGGCGCTGTGCGTCGAAGCCGGGTTCTTTCCGAACCAGGTCAACATGGACACGTTGCGCGACGAAACGATCCTCGGCCCGGGCGACACCTATCGCCAGACGACGCGGTATCGGGTCGGCGTGCGCGGGTAGCGGCCCCCCGCGGGCCCTGCACGCGGCCGTTCCGGCATGCCGTCGGCACGCATCCGCCGCACACGATCATTGCCGCCTCACGCCGGGCTCCGGCGCATGAACCGCGAGCGAATCCGGTCCCCTCGACTTCCGTCATCCGCACGCCTCATCGCCAGATAGTAGGCAACGCACGCGATCTTTGCGCAGGCATCGGCGGCTGCGCTACGCTCGTTCCGGCCTCATGTCGAGGCCGAAAATTTAAGCGCTTAAACCGCCGAGGCCCGCGATCTCGCGATCGATCGACCGGGCCCGACACTGGATGGAGGATGACAATGAACAGACGATCGATGTTGCGCTGGAGTGTCTCGACCGCGGCGCTCGCATGCGTCGACCTGACCGGTGCGCTGCCGGCCGTCGCGCAAGGCGTCGCGCGCACCGCGGGCGGCGCGCCGTTCGCGATGGGCGCCGACGTGTCGACGCTGCCGGAGCTCGAGGCGCACGGCGCGCGGTACTTCGAGCGCGGGCAGCCGCGCGACTGCCTGAAGATCCTGCACGCGCATGGCGTCGACTCGATCCGCATCAAGGTCTGGAACGATCCCGGCAATCCGGACTTCTTCCCCGCGAACCAGAGCGCCGCGACCGGCTACAACGATGCGGCCCATGTCGTTGCACTCGCGAAACGCGCGGCCGCGCTCGGCATGCGCATCCTGATCGACTTCCACTACAGCGACTGGTGGGCCGATCCCGGCAAGCAATACCCGCCGCACGCGTGGGCCGGCAAGAATCTCGCCGACACCTGCGCGCTGTTGTCGGCCTATACGACCGACGTGCTGCGCCAGCTGCAGCGCGCCGGCGTGCGGCCCGAGTGGGTGCAGATCGGCAACGAGATCACGGGCGGCATGCTGTGGCCGCTCGGCCGCTACGACCAGTGGGACAACCTCGCGCAGCTGCTGAAGACGGGCCGCGATGCGGTGAAGGCCGTCGATCCGCGCATCAAGGTGATGCTGCATATCGACAGCGGCGGCGACAACGCGAAAAGCCGCTGGTGGTTCGACAGCGCGACGCAGCGCGGCGTCGCATTCGACGTGATCGGCCTGTCGTATTACCCGCAGTGGCAAGGCTCGCTCGACGACCTGCGCAACAACGCGAACGACCTCGCGGTGCGTTACGACAAGGAGCTGATCGTCGTCGAGACCGCGTATCCGTGGACCACCAGCGACGGCGACTCGGAACCGAACGCGATGACGAACACCGGCTCGACCCCGTTCCCGCCGTCGCCTGCCGGCCAGGCGCAGTTCCTCGCGGCGGTCGTCGATATCGTGAAGGGTGTGCCCGGCAAGCGCGGCAAGGGCGTGTTCTGGTGGGAGCCGGAATGGATCCCGACGCCGGGTGTCGGCTGGAAGGTCGGCGCAGGCGATCAGTGGGACAACAACACGCTGTTCGACTTCCACGGCAATGCGCTGTCGTCGCTCGACGCGTACCGCCGGCGCTGACCCATCCCGGCATCACGCCATCACGGCATCACCGCACCGGCGCATCCCGCGTCAGTGCGGTGTATCGAAGCGGCGTCGGGCAGACGCCGTCGTGCCGCTTGCATCACGCGCACCGCCCCGCTCGCCGCGCGCGTCCCGGGCGAGCAGCGCGAATGCGACGAGCGCAAGCCCGCAGCACCCCGCGAACGTCGCGCGATAGCCGAACAGGTCGACGCACGCGCCCGACAGCACGCCCGACGCGATCGAGCCGACACGCGCGGTGCTGAAGAACATCGCAGTCGCGGTGCCGGGGCGCGTGGGCATCAGGTCGCAGACGCGCGTCAACCCGAGGCACGACGTGATCGCGACCACGCAGGCGCTCAGCAGTTGCAGCGGCAGGATCATGCCCACCTGTGTCACCGCCGCGAGCCCGATGAAATACGCGGCATGCACGGCCGCGCACGCCGTCAGCCAGCGTGCCTTGTCGAGTCGCGTCGAACGGATGCCGAGCCACAGCATCATCGGAATCTCGAGCAGCGCGGCAAGGCCCAGCGCGGCCGAGACATTCGTCGGTGTGCCGCCGAGTCCGCGCACGATGAACAGCGGCAGCACGATCATCGTCGCGTTCGCGGCAAGCCCCATCAGCGTGAGCGCGACGAGGGTTCGCCGCACGGTCGCGCGCGACGCGACGACGACAGCCGCCGCATCGGCCGGCAGCGCCGCAGCGCGCTCGACCGCACTCACATGAACCGCCGCCGGCCTTTGTGCAGGCTCCGGAATCCGCGCGACGATCGCCGCGCACCCGACAAAGCCGGCGGACGCCGCTAGAAAGAGCCCCGTAAAGCCGCTCTGCGCGAGGATCAGCGCGCCGAGCGCGGGACCGAACACCCACGCAATCGACAGCATCGTGCGCAGCGCGGCCGACGCGAGCTCGCGCTGCGCATCGTCGTCGACCGGCAGCACCGCGCGGGCGAACGCAAAGATCTGCGACAGCGACACGGCGCCCGCGCCGAGCAGGATCGTGCCGGCCGCGATCACCGGCCCGTGCGCGCGCAGCACGCACAGCAGCGCGAAGCCGAGCGCGGCGGCCGCGAGCGATACGACGAGCAGCGGCCGGTGGCGGTCGCGGCGATCCGACCAACGCCCGGCCCAGGTGCTCGCGACGACACCGCTCGCCGCGATCAGCGTCATGAAGATGCCCGCGAGAAACGGCGACATCCCCGCCGCCTCCACGCCGAACAGCGACAGGTATGGCGCGGTAAACGACATCGCGATGCCGAGCATCAGCGCCGCCGCGGACAGCGGCACGAAATGCGCGATCCCCGCGAGGCGCGCGAAATGCAACCGCGGCGACTGCAATGACCGCATCGCGTCAGTCCGGCTCGACCCATGCGGCGACGTCGACCGCGCCGAGTCCGGGACCGCCGAGCACGAAGCGCGCACCGTCCGGCGCGGGCAGCGTGCACGGTGCGTCGCCGTAGTTGAACGCGAACACGACGCGCCCGCGCCGGCGCAAGCGCACGCCGTCCGGCAGCGCGCGCACCGGCAGTCCGGCCTCGCGCGCGCAGCGGCCGATGATCGCGCGCAACAGCGGGCGATCGAAGCAGGCGGTCGCCATCGTCACCCGGCCGCGCCGCACGAGCGCGGGCACGCCGTCGTCGCATGCGGCGAGCACGTCGATACCGGCCGCCGATTCCGTATCGACGTGATCGCGCCATGTCAGCGCATGGCCGTCGACGCCGTCGAACATGACGCGCGGCGCGAGCGACGGCCGCAGCGACTCGACCTGCCCGATCCGCACCGGCAGCACGTCGCGCAGCTTGCCCGGTGCGAGGCCCGGCACGATCGCGAAGTCCGCGGTGCGGGACCCCGTGCGCGGCCCGAACAACCAGTGTGCGTTCCCGCGCGCGGCTTGCGCGACGACGCGATCCGGCACGACCGGCAGCGTCGGCGCGACGACGAGCGCATAACGCGACACGTCGGCATCGGCCGCGACGATATCGACGTCGAGCCCCAGTTCACGCAGCGCGCGATACCAGTCGAACGCGTGCCGTTGATAGTCGAAGTCGGCGCCGTGCGGCTGAATCCGGATCATCCAGTCGGCCGTGTAATCGAACAGCAGCGCGACGCGGGCCGGCTCGCGCGCGCCGGCGACGAGCGCGGGATCCAGCGCGGCCAGCTCGCGCGCGACGCGCGCCACTTCGTGGCCGCCCGGCGACAGCCGGTCGTCCGGTGCATTGAGTCCCGAGTGCAGCTGCTCCTGCGCATGCGGATACTGCCGCCAGCGGAAGTACGACACGAGCTCCGCGCCATGCGCGAACGCTTCCCACGTCCACAGCCGCACCGCGCCGGCGTGCGGCACCGGGTTGTACGGCCCCCAGTTGACGGGTCCCGCCTGTTGCTCCATCACCCACATCCGGCCGTTGCCGACACCGCGATACAGGTCGTGCGAGAACGCGGACACGTCGGGATGCCCGGTGCGGGCCCAGCGCCGCTTGTCGGCTTCGTCGAGCGGCAGCACTTCGGTGCGCGGCACCGGGTAGCTGTCCCACGCGGCAACGTCGAGGCCGCCGCGCGCGAACGCGTAGTGATCGAACTCGGTGAAAAAACCCATGAAGTTGTGCAGCACGTCGCGCCCCGGCGCGTGCGGACGGATCGCCTCGACCTGCGCCGCATGAAACCGCGCGACCTCGTCGGACTGATAGCGCCGGAAGTCGAGCAGGTGCGCGGGATTCGCATCGGTCGGCGTATGGCGCGGCAGTTCGATTTCGTCGAAACCGCGATATTCCATGCTCCAGAACACGTTGCCCCACGCGCGGTTCAGCGCGCCGATATCGCCGTAGCACACCGCGAGCCACGCGCGAAAGCCGTCGCGCGCCGCACGCGTGTAGCTCGGCAGCGTGTTGTGGCAGCCGAGCTCGTTGTCGGTCTGCCATGCGATCACCGCCGGATGCGCGCCGTAGCGCCGCGCCATTGCGTCCGCGATGCGCACGCAGTGCTCGCGATACACGGGGTTCGCGATGTCGTAATGGCGCCGCGAGCCGAATTGCCACACGGCGCCGTCCGCGCCGACCGGCAGGATGTCCGGATGGCGATCGACGAGCCACTTCGGCGGTGCGGCGGTCGGCGTGCCGAGCACGATCTTCAACTGCCGGCCGGCGAGCGTATCGATCGCTTCGTCGAGCCACGCCCAGTCGTAGCGGCCGGGCTCCGGCTCCATCCGGCTCCACGCGAATTCGGCGATCCGCACGCGGGTCAGGCCCAGTTCGGCCATCCGCCGCGCATCGCGTTCCCATTGTTCGCGCGGCCAGTGTTCGGGGTAGTAGCAAACGCCGAGGTGCATCGTGGATTCCTTGCAGAAGAAAGAGGATGGGACGGATCAGCCCTTGGTCGCGCCGAACGTGAGCCCGGCGACGAAGTGCTTCTGCATCGCGAAGAACATCAGCACCGACGGCAGCGCGGCGAGCACCGAGCCGGCCGACACGATGTTCCAGGCGGTCGTCCACTGGCCCTTGAGCGCGGCGACGCCGACGGTGATCGGCGCCGCGTCGTCGCCTTGCGTGAGGCATAGCGCCCAGAAGTAGTCGTTCCACACGAACGTGAACACCAGGATCGCGAGCGCGGCGAGTGCCGGCCGCACGAGCGGCAGCACGACGCGCCAGTAGATCGACCACTCGGACGCGCCTTCGACGCGCGCGGCCTCGATCAGCTCGAACGGCAGCTCCCGGATGAAGTTGCGCAGGAACAGCGTGCAGAAGCCGGTCTGGAACGCGGTATGGAACAGCACGAGCGCCCACACGGTGTTGTAGAGGCCGACGCCGAGCATGATCTGCCGCACCGGGATCATCAGGATCTGGATCGGCACGAAATTGCCGGCGACGAACAGCCCGAGCAGCACGAGATTGCCGCGGAACCGGTAGTTCGCGAGCGCGTGCCCCGCGAGCGACGCGAGCAGGATCGACGCGGCCACCGACGGCACCGTGATCAGGATGCTGTTCGCGAAGTAATGCAGCATCGGTGTCTGCGTGAGCGCGGCGCCGTAGTTCTCGAGCAGCGCGAACTGCTTCGGCCAGTCCCAGTAACGACCGGCCATGATCTCGTCGGTCGAGCGGATCGACGTGACGAGCACCGCGAGCAGCGGCACGAGCCACAGCGCGAGCGCGCACGGCAGCGACAGCCGGTACAGCAGGCGGGCGGAACGTCCCCAGCGGGACACGGGCATCGGATACATGTTGGTGATCCTTACGATTCGACGCGCACCAGCTTGCGCAGTTGCCACACGATATAGACGAGCATGATCGCGAACAGCACGACCGCGATCGCGGCCGAATAGCCTTCGCGGTAGTACTTGATCGCCTGGTCGACCATGAAGTACGCGAGCACGGTCGAGCTGTCGAACGGGCCGCCGCCCGTCATCACCGAGATCAGGTCGAAGCTGCGCAGCGCGCCGATCACGGTCAGCACCACCGCCATGAAGGTCGCGGGCCGCAACTGCGGCAGGATCACGTGCCACAGCAGCGTGAAGCCGCGCGCGCCTTCCATCCGCGCCGCCTCGACGATCTCGCCGTTGATGCCGGTGAGCCCGGTCAGATAGAGGATCATGCAGAACGGAATCTGCGGCCACAGCGCGGCGACGATCACGCCATAGGTCGCGTAGCGCGGATCGCCGAGCACCGGGATCCCGTGCCCGACGATCAGCTTCAGCAGCCCGAACGTCGGGTCGTAGAACCACGAGAACACCAGGCCGACCACGACGCCCGGCAGCACGAACGGCGCGAAGAACAGCGACTTCACGAGCCGGATCCCGAACACGTTCTGGTTCAGGTACAGCGCAAGCGCGAGGCCGAGCGGCGGCGCGGCGAGGAACAGCGCGAGCCACAGCACGTTGTTCTTCAGCGCGACGTAGAACGTATCGGACTGCAGCAGCTCGCGATAATTGTCGAGCCCGGCATACGTCATCGGCGTCATCCCGTCCCAGTGATGGACACTCAGCCAGATGCTGCTGACGATCGGATACAAGACGAACACGGTGAAGAGCGCGAATCCCGGCAGCACGAACAGCAGGGCCGCGCGGTTGCGCCGGCGCGCGAGCGACGCGCGCGCATGCCGCTGCTGGCCGGCTTCGCGGCGCACGGCGCTTTCGGACAGGCTGGTTGACATGAGGTGACCTTCGACGAAGCGGACGAAGCGGACAAAAAAGGGCGTGACGGTGGCTACGCAGCACCGGACCGGCATGGCCGGCCCGGCCGCAGCGCGTTACTTCCGGTAGATGCGCTTGCGGGTCTGCTCGAGGCGCTGCAGGATCGCATCGAGCTGCGCCGGGTCGGACAGGAACTGCTGCATCGCCTTCATCCCCTCGTCGGCCATTTCCTTCGTCATGTCGCGATCGTAGAACTGCGCGATGCCGCCGGGCGTCGTCGCGAGCGTGCGGAAACCGATCCTCGAGATCGGGTCCTGCGGCTCGGGCGCCTTGTTGTTCGACGGCAGCTGCCCCATCCCCTTCGCGAACTCGCCGTTGATCGCCGGTTGCCCCATGAATGCGAGCAGGCGACGCGCATCCGTCTTGTTGTGCGCCTTCGCCGGGACGATCATCACGTTGACCGGGCCGTCCTCCGCAAGCGGCACCGACGCGTCGATCACCGGGAAGCGGAAGAAGCTGATCGGGTTGCGCGTCGCGCTCAGCAGGCCCGCCGAATACCAGGTGCCCATCAGCGTCATCGCGGCCTGGCCGTTGACGATCAGCGGGCTGAGCGAATCGACGTCGTACGACAGCGCGTTGTCGATGAAATACTTGTCGTCGATCAGCTTCTTCCAGGCCGCGTACACGGCCCGCACGCGCGGGTCGGTATACGCGACGTCGCCGGCCATCAGCTTCTGGTGGAACGCGTAGCCGTTGATCCGCAGGTCCAAATAGTCGAACCACGCGGCCAGCGTCCACGCATCGCGCGCGGCCACCGCGATCGGCGCGATGCCGGCCGCCTTCAGCTTGCGGCACGCATCGAGAAACTGCGCCCAGTCCGCGGGCTCGCCATGAACGCCGGCCTTCTCGAACAGGTCCTTGCGGTAGAACAACCCATACGCGTCATAACCGAGCGGCAGGCTGTAGAGCTTGCCGCCATAGGTCGACGACTGCTTCACGGCCGCATACGTGTCGTTCCAGCCGTTCTTCTGCCAGTCCGCGCTCAGGTCCTCGATCAGCCCGCGCTTCGCGAAATACGCGAGCCGCTCGCCGTTGTTCCAGCTCAGCACATCGGGCGGATCCGTCGCGAGCCAGCCGGACATCTGCACCTTGTACGCCTCCTCGCCGACGTAGCTGACCTTCAGGTCGATGTCCGGATTCGCCTTGTGGAACTGGTCGAACACCGCTTGCCACGTCGCGCGCTGGTTGCCGCGCGCGGCGACGTTCACCTTGAGCGTGCCCGCGTCGGCCGTTCCCGCGGCGAACGCCGCGGCAGTCGTCAGGGCAAGCAGCAGTCGGCTCGCACGAAGTCTCATCGTTGTCTCCTGGTATGGATGTAATGGGTGCCGCGCCGCGCGCGGCGGATCGGCGCCGCGCCGCTATGCGAACGCCGCTTCGGCGTGGATGGCCGGCAATGCGATGCCGGCTTCGTCGAACAAGTGGCAGCACGATGGCGGCACGCGGAACGCATGACGCTCGCCGCGCCGCAGCGCGGCCTGGCCCGGCAGTTTCGCGAGCAGCGGCACGCCGCCGGGCTGGTCGAGATGCACGTACGCGGCTTCGCCGAGCTGCTCGACGAGCGCGACGTCGCGCACGATCGCCGGCCACTCCGCATCGCCGGACGCCGCGACCGTCAGATGCTCGGGACGAATCCCGAGCGTCACGCGCGCGCCGGTGCCGACGTGGCGCGGCAACGGGCGATCGCGCAACGTCAGCGTTTCGCCGGTCCCGTCCAGGCGCAGCCGGCAGCCGTGCGCATCGCCTGCTTCGACGACCGCCGGCAGGAAGTTCATCCGCGGCGAGCCGATGAAGCCCGCGACGAAGCGGTTGGCCGGCCGGTGATACAGCTCGAGCGGCGCACCGGCCTGCGCGATGCTGCCGAAGCGCGCGACGTCGTCGCCCGCGTGCAGCAGCACGATCCGGTCGGCCAGCGTCATCGCCTCGATCTGGTCGTGCGTCACGTAGACGGAGCTCGACTGCGTAAAGCGTGCGTGCAGGCGGGCGATCTCGACGCGCGTCTGGCCGCGCAGCGTCGCATCCAGATTCGACAGCGGCTCGTCGAACAGGAACACACGCGGCTCGCGCACGATCGCACGGCCGATCGCGACGCGCTGCCGCTGGCCGCCCGACAGCGCCTTCGGCTTGCGATCGAGCAGTGTCTCGAGCTGCAGCACGCGCGCGGCCTCGGTCACGCGGCGCCGGATTTCATCCTTCGGCGTGCCGGCGATGCGCAGGCCGAAACCGATGTTGTCGAACACGGTCATGTGCGGAAACAGCGCATAGCTCTGGAACACCATCGCGACACCGCGCTCGGCGGGCGGTGTGTCGTTCATGCGCGCGCCGCCGATCCGCAGTTCGCCTTCGGTCACGTCCTCGAGCCCGGCGATCATCCGCAACAGCGTGGATTTGCCGCAACCCGACGGGCCGAGAAACACGCAGAACTCGTGCGACGCGATCTCCAGGTTCACGTCGCGCAGCACCGGCGCATGGTCGCCGTAGCGCTTCGAGACGTCCTTCAATGTAATGGCGGTCATCGCGCTCTCCTCTCCTGGGTCAGGCGCTTCGGGTCGAAAAATTTAACCGCTTAAATTCCGGTGGCGCAGTTCGCCCGGTTCGCCTTACCATGTCGTCTCCTTCATCTGATGTGTCGAGAAATTAGCGTATCGCCTGTCCCTGTGCAACGTGTGGGACGCACTCCCAGAATATGAGCAGACATTCCCCCGCTTCACTTCCGTCGTGCAGCGTTGACCGACCGGCCGGAGGCCGCGCATGGTGACGCTCGCGCAAGTCGCACGGCGCGCGAACGTCACCGCGGCAACCGTCTCGAACGTGCTGCGCAATCCGCAGAAGGTGAAGCCGGCGACCGTCGAACGCGTGATGGCGGCGATCCGCGAACTCGGCTATCGGCCGAACCTGACCGCGCGGGCGCTGGCCGAGGGCCGCACGTCGACGCTCGCGCTGATGCTGTCGAACATCACGAACCCGTTCTATCCGGAGTTCGTGCTCGCCGCCGAGCGCGAGGCGCGCAAGCGCGGCCATTACCTGCTGGTGTCCAATACCGACGACGATCCGGCGATCACGCGCAACTACCTCGAGCGGATCGCGGGGACGCTCGCGGCCGGCGCGATCGTGATGAACACCGATCTCGCCGAAGCCGAACTCGCCGACATCGCACGTCATGGCGCATCGATCGTGCTGTGCATGTGGGAGCACGTGCATGCGTCGCGCACGCTGCCGTGCGTGACCGTCGATTTCGCGGCGGCGGGCGCGATTGCGGCCGCGCACCTGTCCGGGCTGCGGCATCGCGCGTTCGGCGCGCTCGTCGGCAAGGGCTCGGGCGGCCCGCAGTCGGTGCGGCTGCGCGGCTTCGCCGACGAACTCGCGGCGCGCGGGCATCCGGCGGAGGCGCTGACGACCGTGTCGGCACACGACTCGATCGAAGGCGGCTACGAAGCGGCCGCCGCGCTGCTGCGCGCGAAGCCCGGACTCACCGCGCTGTTCGCGACCAACGACCTGATGGCGATCGGCGCGATGCAGGCGGCCGCCGATCTCGGCCTGCGCGTGCCGGCCGATCTGTCGGTGGTCGGCATGACCGATATCCAGCTCGCCCATCAGTTCCGCCCCGCGCTGACGACGGTGCGGTTCCCGACGTCGCAGATCGCCGCGCGGGCGATCGCGCTGACGCTCGACATGATCGACGGGATCGAGCCGGCCGCGGCCGTGCATACGATCGGGGCGCCGGAACTCGTCGTGCGGGAATCGACGGGGGCGGCGCCGGGCTGACGCGCCGGCACGCCGCCGCCCCCCTCCCGCCCGGTTCCATCAGAACTTGTGACGGATCCCCGCATGCACCATCAACTGCTTCGACGTCGACGACAGATCGGCCGCCCCCGGGATAACCGCCTGATCGAGCGACGAGCCGGTCGCATCGCCCGCCACCCGCTGGTACGCGCCCATCAGGTAGACGTCGGTGCGCTTCGACAGGTTGTAGTCGGCCATCAGCCCGATCGAATGGATCTTCGGTTTCGCGCTCCCCGTGGTCGCGTCATAGCGCACGGTCGTATACACATACTGCGCGCCGACAAAGAACGCCGGCGTGAACTGGTACTTGCCGTTCACTTCGAAGTTCTGGTACTTGATCGCCGTAACCGTGCCGCCCGAAAGCGGCCCCGTGACGGGTTCGATCGTCTCGTCGCCGAACAGGTAGCCGACGTTCGCGGTCGGCCGCGTCACGTTGCTGTTCGTGTACGCGAACCCGATCGTCGCGGGCCCTGCCGTGTAGTTGATCCCGGCCCCGAAGATCCGCAACCGCGCGGATGCGAAGTTCGCATCCGCTCCGACCGACCCCGAGCCCGCGATCGCGCCGCCGGCGGTCGCGCCCGGGTTGTCCGCATTCAGGAACGCCGCGCCGACGAGCAGGCCGCCCTGCTCGTACTGTGCGCCGACGCTCCACTGCCGGTTGTTCGCGAACCCGGTGTCGTTGCTGAAGCTGTACGTGCCGCCGAACGAGAAGCCGGCAAAATCCGGGCTCGCGTACTTGACCGTGTTGTTCACGCGGAACGTGTTGCCGGTGTTGTCGTTGTCGAGCGGATGCGAGAACGGATAGACGCCCCAGCTGCCGTTCGCGGTCGTCGGCGCGAGATAGTCGACGACCGAGTCATATTGCCGGCCGAGCGTCAGCGTGCCGAAGCGCGCACTGCCGAGCCCGACGTAAGCCTGCCGCCCGAACATGCGGCCGCCCTGCGCGAGCGTGCCGCTGTTCACGTTGAAACCGTTCTCGATCTGGAACAGCGCGCTGTAGCCGCCGCCGAGATCCTCGGTACCCTTCAGCCCCCAGCGGCTGCCCTGCGCGAAGCCGCTCGCCATCTGCCACGCAGCGTGGCCGCCGACGTTGTTCGTATAGTCGATGCCCGCATCGATCAGCCCGTACAGCGTGACGCTGCCTTGTGCGAAGGCCGGCGCCGCGCAGAGTGCCGGCATCGCGACGAAAAACAATCTCCAGTTCATTCGTTTTCCTTATTGATATGATGATCCCTACCCGCTCGATACGGGTCGGTGCTGCTTACTTCGTGCCGTAGATGTCGAAGTCGAAGTACTTGCGGTTGATCCGCTGATACGTGCCGTTCGCGAGGATCGTCGCCAGCGCGCGGTTGAACGCGTCGCGCAGGTCGGTGTCCTGCTTGCGCAGCCCGAGGCCGTCGCCCTGCCCGAAATATTTCGCGTCGTCGATCGCCGCGCCGACGAACATGAAGTCCTTGCCCTGCGGCTTCTTCAGGAAGCCGTCGCTGGCCGCGATCGATGCCTGGAACGCCGCGTCGAGCCGCCCCGTCACGAGATCGGCATAGACCTGGTCCTGGTTCTGGTACGACTCGATCTGCACGCCGGCCGGCTGCCAGTTCGCGATCGCATAGTCGGCCTGCGCGGAGCCCTGCTCGACGCCGATCCGCTTGCCCTTCAGCGACGCAGCCGTCGGCAGCAGCGGCGAACCCTTGCGCGCGATCAGCCGCGCCGGCGCATTCGAGATCCGGTTCGTGAACGCGATCTGCTGCATCCGCTTCGGCGTGATCGTCATCGACGACGCGATCACGTCGAACTTGCGTGCGAGCAGCCCCGGAATCATCCCGTCGAAACTCGACTCGACCCACACGCAGCGCGCATGCAGCTCCGCGCACAACGCGTTCGTGATGTCGATCCCGAAGCCGGTCAGCGAGCCGTCGGGCTGCTTGTATTCGAGCGGCGGGTACGTGGGATCGACCGCGAGGCGGATCTCCTTGCCCGTCCAGTCGCCGGCATGCGCGCCGGCTGCCACCGTCGTTGCCGTCAGCGCCACCGCGAGCGCCGCCATCCATTGTTTCATTGCCAGTCTCCTAGTTTCCATCGTTGAAGGTGAAGCGAATCCGTCCGCCCGCTTCATGCGAGGTAGCGCTCGGCGAGCGCGATCCAGTAGCTCGCGCCCGTCGCGAGGCACGCATCGTTGAAGTCGTAGCCGGGGTTGTGCAGCCCGCAGCCGGCCGCGCCGTCGCCGTTGCCGATCGACAGGTAGCTGCCCGGGCACGCGTCGAGCATGAATGCGAAATCCTCGCTCGCCGCGATCGGCCGCAGATGCGGAATCAGTGCGTCGTCGCCGCCCCATTCGCGCGCCACGTCACGGGCGAACGCCGTTTCCGCCGCGTGATTGACGAGCACCGGATAGCCGTGGCGATAGTCGATCTCGGCCGTCGCGCCATAGCTGCCGGCCTGGCCGTGCACGATCGCGCGAATGCGCCGTTCGAGCAGCGCGCGCACGTCCGGCGACAGCGCACGCACGCTCAGTTCGAGATCCGCATGGGGCGGAATCACGTTCGATGCGGTGCCCGCGTGGATCGAGCCGGTCGTGACGATCGCCAGTTCCTGCGGATTCACGTTGCGTGACACGACCGTCTGCAGCGCCATCACGATCGACGCGCACACGACCACCGGATCGATCGTCGTATGCGGCGCGGCGCCATGGCCGCCGCGCCCGGTCACGCGCACGCGCACCTCGTCGGCCGACGCCATCGCCGGGCCGTCGCAGAAGCCGAGCACGCCGGCCGGCAGGCCCGGCACGTTATGCATCGCGAACACGGCATCGCACGGGAACCGGGTGAACAGCCCGTCGTCGAGCATCCGCTTCGCGCCGCCGAGCCCTTCCTCCGCCGGCTGGAAAATCAGGTTCAGCGTGCCGCTGAAGCGTCCGCGCTCGGCCAGGCAGCGGGCCGCCGCGAGCAGCATCGCCGTGTGGCCGTCGTGGCCGCACGCGTGCATCACGCCGTCGTGCCGACTCGCATGCGGCAGTCCGGTCGTCTCGCGGATCGGCAGTGCATCCATGTCCGCGCGCAGCCCGAGCCGCTTCCCGGCGCCGTGCATGAGCGTGCCGACCACGCCGGTGCCGCCGAGGCCGCGCGTGACCCGATAACCCCATGTTGTCAGGTAGTCGGCGACGAGCTCACTCGTCGCGTGTTCCTCGAAACCGAGCTCCGGATGCGCGTGCAGCCGCCGGCGCAGCGCGATCATCTCCGTCTCGATGGCCGCCATTTCAGGCGGAATGCGTGTTCGATCCAACCCCGTTACTCCTCGATGCGTGCCGGTTGCCGATCGCCGGAACGGCGGATCGTGGCGAGATCGTAGGCAGCGAAAAAACCGGCGAACAGCCGCAGTTTCGTTATGATGACAACCTTTCGTTGTCAGGTATCGCACCCCTCGGCACCATGAGCACGATCAAGCTGCATCAACTGCAGGCGCTCGTCGCGAGCGCGGAGGCCGGGAGCATCCGCGGCGCGGCGCGCACGCTCGGCCTGTCGCAGGCGGCCGTCACGCGCGCGCTGCGCGAGCTGGAGGCCAGCGAGCGCCTGCCGCTGCTGGTGCGCGCGCCGGAAGGCATCGGCTTCACCGAATACGGGAAGACCCTGCTCACGCACGCGAAACTCGTGCTCAAGCAGCTCGAGCATGCGCAAAGCGATCTCGAACGGCTGCGCGGGCGCGTCGAGGGGCGGCTGAGCGTCGGCGTCACGCCGTGGCTGACGATGACGTTCCTCGCGGAAACCGTGCTGCAGTTTCGCGAACGGATGCCCGACGTGCGCCTCGAGCTCTACGAGGCGCTGATGGCCGTCGCGCAACCGCTGCTGCGCGACGGCAGCATGGATTTCGCGCTCGGCCACGTGCAGCCCGGCAGCGGCGCGCAGGAATTCGCATTCGAGCCGCTGCTGCGCTACGACACATCGGTCATGGTGCGCGCCGGGCATCCGCATGAGCGCGCGAAGTCGGTGCACGACCTGCTCGAATGCGACTGGGTGCTGAATTCGTCGGCCGACGGCCAGGCCGCGCTCGTCGACTATCTGTTCACGCGGCACGGCGCGCGGATCGACGAACGGCGCATCGTGCGCGCGCAGTCGGTCGCGATGCTGCAGACCATGCTCGAACAGGCCGGCATGTGCACGTGGTGCCCGACGATCCTCGCGGCGGTGCCGCCGTTCGGCGAGCGGATGCGCGTGCTGTCGCTGCAGGAGACCTTCGAGCCGAGCGAACTCGGCATCGTCACGCGTCGCAGCAGCACGCTGAGCGATGCCGCGCGCTGCTTCATCGACTGCCTGCTGCACACGATCCGGCGGCATGCGCGGTCGGCACGCAAAGAGGATCTCGCGCTGTTCCGCACGCTTGCGCTGTTGATCTGACGGCGAACGGCGCCAGCGGGAACCGCGGCGGCGCCGCAACCGCGACTCATCCAGCCGGCTGACTGCGCTTTCCATTCCCGCTCGACGCCCGCCGTGCCGCCCCCCCGGGAATGATCTCGTATACCTCCGCGCCGCAATGTTCTATACTGCCCCCCAGTATCAGGAATCCACCTATCCCATGCCGCATTCCCCCGAAGAAAAGAAACGCGTCCTGACCCGCGTGCGCCGTGTTCGCGGGCAACTGAACGCGCTCGAGCAGGCGCTCGAGGAGGGAGCGGACTGTGGTCCGATACTTCAGCAACTGGCTGCCATCCGCGGCGCGATCAACGGCGTGATGGCCGGCGTGCTCGAAAGCCATTTGCGCGAGGAATTCACCCAGCTCGCGGACGCCCCGCGGCCCGCGTCCGGATCGATCGACGATATCGTGACCCTCGTTCGGTCCTACTTGCGCTGACCGATGCGGGATCGTCGACGTCCGATCCATTCGTTGATTTTTTTATCAGGATTGCCATGAAATCACGTGCCGCAGTTGCATTCGAGGCGGGTAAGCCGCTGCAGATCGTCGAAATCGACGTCGAACCGCCCCGCAAGGGCGAAGTGCTCGTCAAGATCACGCATACCGGCGTGTGTCACACCGACGCCTTCACGCTGTCGGGCGACGATCCGGAAGGCATCTTTCCCGCCGTGCTGGGCCATGAAGGCGCCGGCATCGTGGTGGAAGTCGGCGAAGGCGTGACGAGCGTCAAGCCCGGCGACCACGTCATTCCGCTGTACACCGCCGAATGCGGCGAGTGCCTGTTCTGCAAGAGCGGCAAGACCAATCTGTGCGTGTCGGTGCGCGCCACCCAGGGCAAGGGCGTGATGCCCGACGGCACCACGCGTTTCAGCTACAACGGCCAGCCGATCTACCACTACATGGGCTGCTCGACGTTCAGCGAATACACGGTCGTCGCCGAAGTGTCGCTCGCGAAGATCAACCCGCAGGCGAATCCGGAGCAGGTCTGCCTGCTGGGTTGCGGCGTCACGACCGGCCTGGGCGCGGTGAAGAACACGGCCAAGGTGCAGGAAGGCGACACCGTGGCCGTGTTCGGCCTCGGCGGCATCGGTCTCGCGGTGATCCAGGGCGCCAAGCTCGCGAAGGCCGGCCGCATCATCGCGATCGACACCAACCCCGGCAAGTTCGACCTCGCGCGCGTGTTCGGCGCCACCGATTGCGTCAACCCGAAAGATCACGCCAAGCCCATCCAGCAGGTGATCGTCGAAATGACCGGCTGGGGCGTCGACCACAGCTTCGAGTGCATCGGCAACGTCAACGTGATGCGCGCCGCGCTCGAATGCGCGCACCGCGGCTGGGGCCAGTCCGTCGTCATCGGCGTCGCGGGCGCCGGCCAGGAAATCTCGACGCGCCCGTTCCAGCTCGTCACCGGTCGCCGCTGGCTGGGCACGGCATTCGGCGGCGTCAAGGGCCGCTCCGAACTGCCGGGCATGGTCGAGGAAGCGATGGCCGGCACGATCCAGCTGGCACCGTTCGTCACGCACACGAAGCCGCTCACCGGCATCAACGAAGCGTTCGACCTGATGCACGAAGGCAAGTCCATCCGGACCGTCGTGCATTTCTGAAACACGCGCAAGGAGGCCATTGCGGCTGCCGCAACCGGTCTCCTCGCGCGATGCCGCCGGCAAGCCGCGATGCTTGCCGGCGCGACGCATTCTCCGCCCCCTCCGCAATCGGACCGGCAACGGTCATCGTCACGCCATCTCCTGTCCGGCGCGCAATGCGGGTCCGCGGCTTCCGCGGCTGTGCCGCACGCTCTCGCGCCGCCAATCCGACCACGCGCGAGCGTCAATCCTGGCGACCATCGGCGCGCGGCGACATCAGCACCGGCGCGTAATGCACCGTGTATGCCAAGAACGCGACGATCCAGCACGCACCCGACACATCGAGCCAGACCGCGTACGGCACGCCGGGAATGAGCGGCCCGAACACGCGGATCACGGCCGCACCGATCACCAGCCAGTAACACAGCTGCTCCCACGGGCCCGCGACGAGCATGCGCCCCGTGTGGCCGAGCGCCGTGCGCGTGATCATCGCGATGATCGCCCCGCCGATCGCGCCGACGGTCAACGCATGCACGGCGAGCGAATGCGCGACCACGCCGGCGCACGACAGCGCGAGCAGCACGAAGCCGGCCGGAATCCACAGACAGGACACGTGCAGGATCCACACGATCGGCCGCTTGCCGACGCGCCATGAATGCCATCCCGCGAGGCGCCATGCATGCAGCACGGCGGTGGCGAGCGCAGCGACGATCAGCAGCGTAGCGGGCGCACCGAGCGCGTCCGCGAACAGCGTCAGCGCGACGGCGGGGGCCGCGAGCGCGTCCACGATCCTGAACCGGCGAATCGTGAAGCCGGGAATCGCGTTCATCGTGAACATCGGCACGATGCGGCCGGTGATCACCGCGACGAAGAACACGACGAGCCCCGTCGCCGCGTACGCGGCACGCAGCGCGAGATCGGCCCGCCCCGTCATCACGCAGGCATGGAACAGCGCGTTCAACGCGCCGAACAGCAGCAGCGCGACCGGCAGGAACACGTTGTGCCGGTTCCTCGCCGAAATCAGCACGCGCAACAGCACGACGGCCGTCACCGGCAGGAACAGCGCGTCGACGACGGCCGCGAGCATCGCCGGCCCCGACCAGACGAGCACGCGCCCCGCCAGCCAAAGCAGCCACAGCGCGGCGAGCGCGGGGCCGCGCAACGTTTCGCGCGACGTCCAGGCCCGCGTGGCGGTCAGCAGGAAGCCGACGACGATCGCGGCGACGAAGCCGAAGATCATCTCGTGCACATGCCACATGAGCCCCGTCATCGCACCGCCGCGCCCGGCGGCGGGCACGCCGTGCCAGGCCGCGAGCCACACCGCGACGGCAAGGCTCGCGAACAGCGCGCCGGCCAGATAGAAGGGCCGCAGGCCAAGCTGCAGCAACGGCAGCGTATCGGGCGCCGACGGGGCCCGCATCGGTTCGCTGATTTTCATGTGCGCCTCCGGCAATCCAGGATGACGTCATTCATCCTAGACCCGTGACGCCAGCGATGGGGCGTGCCCCTACGCGGCGCAGTGGCATCGTCCGCGTTCATGACATGCGTCAAGCCCGCGCTTCACGCATGTGCCAGACTTTCAACCTCGAGCCTGCGTTGCCGGTGCAACCGTCAGCACCGCACGCGCCGCATCCGGAGCGTGGCCGACGGCGATTCCCCGAACGCGCGCTTGTAGTCGATCGCGAACCGCCCGAGGTGCGCGAAGCCCCATTTCAGCGCGATGTCCGTCACCGACGCGAGCCCCGGTGTCGCCTCGTCGAGCAGTTCGTCGCGCACATGTTGCAGCCGCAACTGGCGCACGAATGCCATCGGCGTGATGCCGTGCCGATTGCGGAATCCGGCGAACAGCGTGCTCGGGCTGACGCCCGCGAGTTCGGCGAGCCGTTCGATCGTCAGCGGCTCGTCGAGATGCGCGCGGATGTATTCCTCGACGCGCCGCACATAGAACGGCGCGAGCGGTGCCGGCGCGGGCCGTGTGCCGTTGCGTGCGCTGTTCGGGTGGCCGTACAGCAACAGATTGAGCAGCGTCGATTCGAGTTGCTCGAACGCGAGCGGATGGCGCAGCGGATGCCCGTCCGTCGCGATCGCGTCGGCGAGCATCGGCAGCATTTGCGCGAGACACGCGCCCTGCTGCGACGACAGGCTGAATTCCGGCTCGAACTCCACCGGCACACGCCGGTGGTCGCCGAAATGCCGCTGCGCATGCCGCTCCATCACCTCGCGCTCGATGCGCAGGATCGCTTGCGGGCACGCCTCGCCCCACCGCATCCTGAGCGGCAGCGTCGGCGACAGCAGCGACGCGGTATCGGGCGACGACACGAAACGCGTCGCGCCGCATTCGATCTCGGCGTCGCCGCGCAGCGGAATCTGCAACAGGTAGAAGTGTTCGAGCGGCCCCGGTTCGATCGACACCTCGCCACCGTAATCGAGCAGATTCAGCGACAGGTTGCCCCAGCGCGCATGGTGCATGCAGCTGTGCAGCGCACGCGAATCGCCGGTCAGCGTGAGCCGATGCGGCTTGAACACGTCTGCCACGCGCGCGCGCACCTCGTCGAGATCGTTCGACTGCAGCAGCAGCGTGTCGTGATTGAAACAGGCGGCGTCGCCCAGCCAGCCCGTTCCGGAAATTTGCCCCATCGAAGTTCTCCCGTCGTGCTCGATCGCACTTGCGCGGTGCACGCATTCCCGATCCCGGGATTCCCGTCGCACGATCCGGATAGCATCCGGCGTATCCGGACAGTCCGCGTCGTCACCCTACGCAAGCCCTGCGCACCTGACGCAAGAAGCGGACCGTTCGCGAATCGTAGAAAACTGTGCGGGACTTCCGCATCCGCACATACCCGCAGTGCACCGCGTTCCGGCCCCGGCGCGACGGGCCGATCCGCAGGTTTCCGGAATTCGCGGATACCGGCCGAAGAAAGCGGATAGAAGCGCGCGTTTCGTCCGCCAATACTGGATCCATGCAAGCCACGAACAGGATGGAGGGACCCATGCAAGGACAACATATCGAGATCCCGTCGCCGGACGGCGGGGCGTTTCGCGCATACCTGAGCACGCCGGCCGGCGGCACCGGGCCGGGCATCGTGCTGTGTCACGAAATCTTCGGCGCGAACGCGACGATGCGCGACGTGGCCGACTATTACGCCGAGGAAGGCTATACGGTGCTCGTGCCCGACCTGTTCTGGCGTCAGGCCCCCGGCATCGAACTCGGTTACACCGCGGCCGACTTCGAGCGCGCGATGGCGCTGTACCGCGAGTACGACGAAAACAAGGGCGTCGAGGACGTCGCCGCCGCACTGGCCGTGCTGACACAACGGCCGGAATGCACCGGCAAGGCCGGCGTGCTCGGCTACTGCCTCGGCGGCAAGCTCGCGTATCTCGCCGCGTGCCGGCTGCCGGACGTGGCCGCCGCCGTCAGCTATTACGGCGTGGGGATCGAGCAGGCGCTCGACGAGGCCGCTCATCTGCACGGCCGGCTCGTGCTGCAGATCGCCGCGCAGGACCGCTTCTGCCCGCCCGACGCGCAGCAGCGCATCGCCGCGGCGCTGGCGGGGCGCGACGGCGTCGAAGTGTACGTGTACCCGGGCGTCGATCATGCCTTCGCGCGCATCGGCGGCGATCATTTCGACAAGGCGGCCGCGGTCATGGCGCACCAGCGCACGATCGCCGCGTTCCGCGCGGCGCTCGGCCCGCACTACGATCTGTCCACACTGTGGGAAGAACATCTGCGGCACGAATTCGACACGCGCAACGTCGACGCGACGATGGACACGATGGTCGCGCAGCCTTACGTGAACCATATCCCGACGCTGACGGGCGGCGTCGGCTACGACGAGCTCAGGCGCTTCTACACGCATCACTTCGTGCATGCGAACCCGCCCGACACGACGATCACGCCGATCTCGCCGATCTCGCGCACGATCGGCGCGAGCCAGATCGTCGACGAACTGCTGTTCTGCTTCACGCATACGACCGAGATCGACTGGATGCTGCCCGGCGTCGCGCCGACCGGCAAGCGCGTCGAGATCCCGCTCGTCGCGATCGTCAAGTTCCGCGGCGACAAGCTGTATCACGAACACATCTATTGGGACCAGGCGAGCGTGCTCGTGCAGATCGGCCTGCTGGACGCGGCCGGGCTGCCCGTCGCCGGTATCGAAACGGCGCGCAAGCTGCTCGACGAAACCGTGCCGTCGAATGGGCTGATGCAGCGCTGGCACGACAGCGCGTGATTGCCGGCGGATACGCAGGTGACGCGTCGGACGCGCGCCGCCTTCATTCAATCATTCCAGGAGACACCCCATGACTGCCCTTGCTGGCAAAGTCGCGATCGTCACCGGCGGCGCCACGCTGATCGGCGCCGCCGTCGCGCAGGACCTGAGCCGCGCCGGCGCGTGCGTCGCGATCCTCGACCTCGACGCGGAAAACGGCGCGCGCGTCGCCGATACGCTCGGCGAACGCGGGATGTTCATCGCGACCGACATCACCGACGACCGCGCGATCGAACGCGCGGTGTCGGCCGTCGCCGAACGCTTCGGCTCGATCGACCTGCTGATCAACCTGGCGTGCAGCTACGTCGACAACGGCATCCAGGCCACGCGCCGCGACTGGCTCGCGGCGATGGACGTCAACGTCGTGTCGGCCGCGATGCTGGTCAAGGCCGTTCATCCGTACCTGACGCGGCGCGGCGGCGGCGCGATCGTGAACTTCAGTTCGATCTCCGCGCAGTGCGCGCAGACCGGCCGCTGGCTCTACCCGACCTCGAAGGCCGCGATGCGCCAGCTCACGCGCAGCATGGCGATGGATCTCGCCGCCGACCGGATTCGTGTCAACTCGGTGTCGCCGGGATGGACGTGGTCGCGCGTGATGGACGAGCTGACGCACGGCGACCGCGCGAAGACCGACCGCGTGGCCGCGCCGTTTCATCTGCTCGGCCGCGTCGGCGATCCGTCGGAAGTCGCGCAGGTCGTCACGTTCCTGTGCAGCGACGCGGCGAGCTTCGTGACAGGCGCCGACTACGCGGTGGACGGCGGCTATTCAGCGATGGGCCCCGAGCAGGCAGTGCCGGCGATTCCGCGACTGGCGGAATAACCCGCGCCGCTTCCTTCGTCCACGTCACGACTCACGTAATTCGTTCTACCAAGGATTTTATCATGAAACGCATCGCCATCGTCGGTGCCGGCCAGTCCGGCCTGCAACTCGCCTTCACGCTGCTCGACCAGGGCTATCACGTCACGCTCGCGACCAACCGCGACGCGGAACAGATCCGCGCCGGCAAGGTCATGTCGAGCCAGTGCATGTTCCATACCGCGCTGCAGATCGAGCGCGATCTCGGCCTGAACCACTGGGAAGAAGCGTGCCCGTCCGTCGAAGGCATCGGTATCGCGGTGCCGCATCCGGGCGGCAACGGCCGCAAGGCGATCGACTGGTCGTCGCGGCTGACCCGCTATGCGCAATCGGTCGACCAGCGCGTGAAAATGGCCGACTGGCTCGACGCGATCCGGCGCCGTGGCGCCGACGTGCGCATCTGCGACGTCGGCGTGCCCGAACTCGAGGACCTCGCGCGCACCCACGACCTCGTGCTGCTCGCGGCCGGCAAGGGCGACATCGTCAACCTGCTGGGCCGCGACGACGCGCGCAGCGCGTTCGAGCGCCCGCAACGCGCGCTGGCCCTCACCTACGTAAAAGGCATGACGCCGAGCCAGCCGTATTCGCGCGTGCGCTTCAACCTGCTGCCCGGCATCGGCGAATACTTCGTGTTCCCCGCGCTGACCACGACGGGCCCGTGCGAAATCATGGTGTTCGAAGGGATCCCCGGCGGCCCGCTCGACTGCTGGGCCGACGTGAAGACACCCGAGCAGCATCTCGACCGCAGCCTGTCGTTCCTGCAGCAGTATGTGCCGTGGGAGTTCGAACGCTGCCGCGACGTCGAGCTCACCGATCCGAACGGCACGCTGTCCGGGCGCTTCACGCCGACCGTGCGCAAGCCGTTCTTCCGCCTGCCGTCGGGCCGCACCGTGTTCGGCATGGCCGATGCGGTGGTCGTCAACGATCCGATCACCGGCCAGGGCTCGAACAATGCGGCGAAATGCGCGAAGGTGTACGGCGACGCGATCCTCGCGCGCGAAGCCGCGCCGTTCGACGAAGGCTGGATGCACGACACGTTCGAACGCTACTGGGCCTATGCGCAGCACGTCGTGCGCTGGACCAACTCGCTGCTCACCCCGCCGCCGCCGCACATTCTCGAACTGCTCGGCGCCGCCGGCCAGCGGCCGACGCTGGCCGCAACGATCGTCGACGGCTTCGACGACCCGCGCCAGTTCGCGCCGTGGTGGTTCGAGCCGTCGGCCTGCGCGGCGCTGATCCGCGAACACGCCGCACGTTCGGAGTAAGCGACATGGACACCACCGCTTCCTGCAGTCCGGCCCTTGACCCGCTGCAATTGCGCGCCGCATTCGGGCAGTTTCCTACCGGCGTCACCGTGATCACCACGCGCTCGCCGGACGGGCGCAAGGTCGGCCTCACCGCCAATTCGTTCTCGTCGCTGTCGCTCGACCCGCCGCTCGTGCTGTGGAGCCTGCGCAAGGTCGCACCGAGCCGCCCCGATTTCGTCGCGGCCACGCACTTCGCGATCAACATCCTCGCGCACGACCAGATCGAGCTGTCGCGCCGTTTCGCGACGCCGTGCGCCGACAAGTTCGACGGCGTGCCGCACGTGGACGCCGCTGCAGGCGGCGTGCCCTGCCTCGACGGCTCGAGCGCACGTTTCGTGTGCCGCAACGTCGGCCATTACGAAGGCGGCGACCACCTGCTGTTCATCGGTCAGATCGAGGCATTCGATACGAACGGCCATGCGCCGCTCGTGTTCCATGCGGGCCAGTATCGCGCGATCTCGGCACATCCCGATCTTTCTCGCACCATTTGATTAGTCATACATATAAATATTCAGGAGGTGGTGATGATGAAATGCGGCTCTCGCCTGCTTGCAATCGCGGGCCTCGTGTTCGCCGGCCTGACCGGACACGCGCCGGCCCATGTGACCGACCTGCCGTCGGTCAACCTCGGGATGACCAGTTTCCTCGACGGGATGCCGCCGGCAGGCTCCGGCTGGTACGGCACGCAGTATCTCGAGTACTACACGGCCGGCCGCATCAACGACAATGCCGGCAACAAGGTCGGGCTGCCGAAGCAGGACATCGACCTGTTCGCAGGGCTGAGCCAGCTCGTCTACCAGTCGCCGCTGACGTTCGGCGGCATGCATCCCGGGCTCGACGTGATCCTGCCGTGGGTGGCGGCCGTGCATGCGAACGACGGGATCGGCAACGTCGCGCTGAATTCCCGTGCCGGGTTCGGCGACCTGCTGGTCGGCCCGTTCATCCAGTTCGATCCGGTGATGGGCGCGCGGGGCCCGCGCTTCGCACAGCGGGTGGAATTCCAGTTCATCGCGCCGACAGGTGCATACGATCCGGCGCTCGCGATCAATCCGGGCAGCCATTTCTGGTCGTTCGATCCGTACTGGGCCGCGACGTTCTGGGTCACGCCGAAGTGGACCGTGTCATGGCGGCTGCACTATCTGTGGAATGCGACCAATCACGCGCCGGCGACCGCGCTCGGGCCCGACGTGAGCTCGACGCAGGCCGGTCAGGCCGTGCACGCGAACTTCGCGACCGAGTATGAAGTGCGCCCCGGGTTGCGACTGGGACTGAATGGTTACTGGCTGCGCCAGACCACCGACATGAAGGCGAACGGGCAGGACGTTTCCGGCACGCGCGAAGCCGTGCTCGCGATCGGGCCGGGCGCGATGGTCAGCTTCTCGCCGCAGGATCACCTGATGTTCAACGCGTATTTCGAAGTCCATGCGCGCAACCGGCCGCAGGGCACGCGGATGGTGCTGCGGTACGTGCATCACTTTCAGTGACGCGCAATCCCGGCCGGCGACGCCGGCCGGCGACGCCGGCCGATCTCGCATCACGAACGAGAGACACGCGTTCGGCGCGCAGACGCGTGTCCGTTGGCTCTCGGAATGGCCGGCCCCGACGGCCGCGCACCGGCCAACGTGGCCGCGCGGATCATCGTGGGCGAACTCGGCAAGGCAGCGGACGCACCGGGCGAGGGGCGGTCGTGACACGCCGGTACGGCGAATCGCGCGCGGCCTATTTCGCCGCCTGCGCGGCCGGCGTGAAGCTGCACTTCGGATCGTTCTTGCCGCGCGCCGAACAGCATTCGAGCAGGTCGCTCACCGACTTCGCGTTGGCCGCATTCCATTCGTAGAGGCTCTTGTTGTTGTCGATCGGCATCCAGTGCGTCAGCGGATACCGGCTCGCGCGCGCGTTGCTGCCTTTCGGCGGCGGCAGCAGCCCGGCGGCGAGCGGCACGTAGATCTTGCAGCTGTTCTGGTCGCCGATCCGGTGACAGCCGATGCAGGTATTGCCGGGCGTGCTGATCGCATGCGATGTCCACGACGCGAAGTCGGCGCCGAGATTCACGTACTTGCCCCACGGATCGGTCGGCACCTTGTTCCATACCTGCCCGATCCACGGGCTGTACATGACCGGGCTCGCATCGTGACAGGATACGCAGCGCTTCGTCGCGGTCGCGGCCGGCTTCCACCAGAACTCGGCCGCGGACGGATGGCCGGGCGGCGGCGTCGTCTCGTTCGGCGGCGGCACGCGCGCTGCGTTCATGCCGGCCGTGCCGCCCTTCTCCGCATGGAACCAGCAGGTCTTGCCGTTGCCCGCATGGTGCAGCACGATGTCGACTTCGTCGTAATACGGACTGCGGTTCGCGCGGATCTGCTTGCGACGGCAAAACGCCGAGATCTGCGTGTCGCCGTGGGACAGGTCGAGGATCTTCGAATACGGCGTGCACTGCCCGGACGTCGGCGCGTCATACGGCAGCAGCGCCGGGCGATCGCACGTCATGTGCGCCGCATAGCGCACGGGCACGCGGCCGTTGACGGTGATCGGCACATCGGTGCCGGCGTTGCAGTCGAACGCGGGAATCTCGCCGATTTCGTCGGTGCACTGCTGCGCATACGCATGCAGCGAAGCATCGCCGTCGTCCGCCGCGAGCGCGACCGGCGCAACCTGCACGGCCAGCAATGTCGCCAGCGCGGCGACGCAGGTTCTCGTCGTCATGCCGCCCCCTTCGTGTAGCGCAGTGCCACCTTGCGAATGGCCTCGATGTACTTGACGTAGCCGGTGCACCGGCAGATGTTGCCGCCGACCCAGGTTTCGATCATCGCGTCCAGATCGCGCTCGTGCACCGGCTGCGCGCGCAGATGGTCGAGCATCGCGGTCGCGGCCATCAGGAAGCCCGACGCGCAGTAGCCGCACTGGAACGCGAACGACTCGAGAAAGCTCTGCTGCAGCGGCGACAGCGCACCGCCCTGCGCGAGCCCTTCGATCGTGTACACGTGCATGTCCGCCATCGCGCTGACCGGCGTCGAGCACGACAGTGTCTTTTCCATCGGTGCATCGGGCGCGTTGCGCACGCCGACCGTGCACGCGCGGCACACGCCGATGCCGCAGCACAGCTTCGTGCCCGTCAGGTCCCGCCGCTCGTGCAGGAAGTCGATGAGGTTCATGTCGCCGTCGGCGGCGTCTGCTTCGACGCGCTTGCCGTTGATGGTCATCCGGACCGGATTGCTCATTGCAGTGCCTCCCGAATCTTCTCCGGCGTCACGGGCGTCACCCGGAACCGCCGCCCCGTCGCCATCGCGAGCGCATTGAGCAGCGCCGGCGCGATCGGACACATCACCGCTTCCGCAATGCCGCGTGCATTCGCCGGATCGCCGGCCGGCGGCGGCAAGGCGATCAGTTCCTGCACGGGGATGTCCGGCAGCCGCGTGACCTCGTAGCGATCGAGATTCCATCGGCCGCCGCCCGGTCCGTCGGGCCCCAGCGGACAGGTTTCGGTCAGCACGTTGCCGATCCCCATCGCGACCGCGCCCTGCGACTGCCCTTCGACGAGTTCCGGCGACAACTGCCGGCCGACGCTCACGGCCGTCACCACGCGTTCGACCTTCACGCGCCCGGTCGCCGAATCGACGGCCACCGCGACGAGCGTCGCCGACGGCGCGTAGGTCGTGCGCCCATAGAGTGTCGTATTGACCGGTGGCGGCTGCAGCACGCGCTGCAGCGGCGCCAGGCGATACGGGTCGAGGCCGACCGCCACGTAGTCGTAGTCGATCTGCGCACTGCCGGACGCGAACGGATAGGTGCCCTTCCAGAAGTACCCGGCATAGCTCGCATGCACGGCCGCGACCGTCTGCAGGCCCAGCTTCCTGATCGTGCCGAGCAGCGCCGGCCACGCAATCGGCGCGAGGCCGTTCGCGACGAGCGCACGATCGACCCAGCGCACGTCCTCGGCCCGTACGGGCACGCCCCACCACGCACGCGCGGCCGGCAGCACGCTTTGCAGAAACAGCGCCTGCGCGGCGCCCTTCACCGCATGGTACTGATGGAATGCGCCGAGGCACGCGCTCGACGAACCATAGTTGTAGCGCACCCACTTCGGATCGCTCGGCTTGGCCTTCGGGTTGAGCCCAAGCGCGTTGAACGGTCCGATCTCGCTCATCGCAATCGTTTGCGCGTTTTGCCCGAGAAATTCGGCCGGCGCGAGACCGAGCGTCGTGGCCGCGCCGTTGCCCATGTCGGTATACGGCGTGACCACGCGCAGGCTGCTGTCGGGCAGGATCTGCACCATCCCGAACATCCCGTCGCCGGAGGTGCCGTACGCCTCGTTCGCCATCGCGAGACCGACGCCGTAGCGGAGGTTGCGTACGTTGCGCTCGGCACGCGCCTGCTCGCGCTCGAGCCATAGCGGATGACGCTCGAGCCGGTCGAGCAGCGCGTCGAGCTGCAGGTCGAACAGGATCGGTGCACCCGTGATCGCGCGTCCCTTGCCGGGACCGGGCGCCGTGCCGAGCAGATTGGCGCGCCGGATCTCGAACGGCGACAGGCCGAGCTGGCGCGCGGCCTCGTCCATCAGCGTCTCGATCGCCATGAACGCCTGCGGCCCGCCGAAGCCGCGCTGCGACCCACCGAAGACTTCCCGCGTGTAGGTCGATGCGGCCTGCGCGCGTGCGCGCGGGATCTCGTAGCAGCTCATCGCGCTCAATGCGGCAAGCTGCGCAACGTACGGCGACAGGTTCTTCTTCCCGCCGCCATTCATCAGGAAATCGCAGGTGATCGCTTCGAGCTTGCCGCGACGGTCGAACCACAGCGATTCGGAAAACTGCGTCTCGCAGCGTTTCAGGCCGACCTGGAATTGTTCGTAGCGCGACTGCTGCCAGCGCAGCGCACCCTTCGCGAACGGTGCCGCCAGCGCCAGATACAGCGGGAAATAGGACTTGTCGCGCCCGCCGAAGCCGCCGCCCGGGTAGCACGCGATCACATGCGCCGCCTTGACCGCGACGTCGCTGCCGTCGAACAGCGCGCACGCGCCGGTCGCATCGTCGTTCGCCGATTGCGTGCCGAGCACGAGGCTGATTGTCGCGGCCGACGCGTCGTACCATGCGAGTCCCGCCTCGGGCTCCATGAACATCGGGTCCATCGCCGGCGTCTCGAAGCCGTCGTCGCCGGTCGCCCGAACGCCGATCCACGTGCCGGCGGCCACATTGCGGGCAATCGTCGCGTCGATGTTGGCGACCGCCGCCTCGCGCTCCTCCAGGTACTTCGCGGTCGGCTTGCCGTTGCTGTCGGTCTGGTAGTTGTCGACGTAGCTGAACCGTCGTTCGTCGTCGCGCACGTAGAGGGTCACGGGCGCATACGGCACGACCGGTGCGGCCTGGCCCGGGCCGACCGGCGCGCCGTAGCGGATCACGCCGCGATTGAAGTCGAGCAGTTTCTTCGCGCGGCGATAGACGTCGAAGTTCTCGAAGATCAGCAGCGCGGCCGGTTGCCCGTAGCAGTCCGCCGGATAGCCGGCCCGCGCGAGCCAGTAGATGTCCTGGTTCGCGATCGGATCGGGTTCCGGTGCCAGCGGAATCCGGCGCGCGCTCAGCAATGCGTTGTCGACGACGGCGATGGGTCGCAGTTCCGGCGGCAGCACGCCGAGGTCGTAGCCTTGGTACACGGCGTCGACGCGGTCGCAGCGCAGCGCATAGAGCCAGTTTTCCTGCTGCGGCCAGCCGACGAAGTCGCGGGACTTGAAGTCGCGCGCATAGATCTTCTGGCCCGTTACCTTCGGCATGCCGTCGATGCGCCAGCGCGCCTTGCCGGGCGCGGGCGCCCAGTTCGGGCCGTTCGCATCGGCCTGCGTCTCGCCGGCGGCGAGCACGACGGCCGGCAAATGGGTGACCGAAACGGCGACGACGGCGCCGCTACCCGCGAGCTTCAGAAACGTCCGGCGTGTCACAGGCACATGGATGGCCATGCTGCGTCCCTCGTTCGAATTGTTATGTCGGTCCGTCGACTGCGCGACGCGCGTCGCCCCGCCGGCCGCATGCGGGCCTGGGCGCGCGGGCGCCGATGCGCAGGGTATCGGTGAGAAAGCGGCGTTCAGGGCGCGCCTGGGGGCGCGCCGGCTGTCAGGAATCGGGAGGTAGAGGATGCGCAACGATGCCCGGCGGCCTCGCGGGTTCGCTCCACACGGATGTGCGCCTGCTCGATGAAGCGTCAGGCCGTGTGCGTCGCGCAGTATGTTCGGTCATGATTCCCCCGGCCTTGATCGTGGATGACTGGCCTGTTTTCCGTATCGTCGGGCAGTCGCTTGATTTTCAGGTGTTGTGTTCGATCTATCCGGGATGCGGGTCAATCGTCCCGTTCGCACCGTCATTCAAGCCTGATTTTGAATAATCCTAGGAATTCGAACCGGGGATTTCAAGGGGAATTTCGGGCAGCATGCGCCGTGCGGACCGATCGCTTCGGATCGGCTTTCAGTCCGGCCGGCGCGCGGCCGCGGCTGCGTTCGAGGTCAGCCGTAGGGGGCCACCCGCGCGGGCAGTGGACTACGGCTGTATCCAGGGTCGACCATGGGTCCGGGTTGCGTTGACGCCGCTATGATCGACCTGTCTCGCGACGCAGCCCGGGGGGGAGAAGGAGCCTCCCATGAAGACGGTGAGCGTGCCGGTCGACGGGTGATGCCGTGCCGGCACGCAAATCCGTTTCGCGCGGCGTTCCGCGCCGCGCTCAGTGCCCGACGCCAGTGAAGGTCGGCAGCAGCACGCGATACACGTGAATCATGGCCGGCCCCAGCAACACGCACATCAGCGCCGGGAAGATGCAGAAGATCAGCGGGAACAGCAGCTTCAGCGCAATCTTCGCGGCGCGCTCCTCGGCCCGCATCCGCCGCCGCGTGCGCAGCATGTCCGAGAGCACGCGCAGCGATTCGGCGATGCTCGTGCCGAAGCGATCGGCCTGGATCAGCATCGCGCAGAACGATTCGATGTCCTCGACGCCGGTCCGCAGTGCGAAATTGCGCAGCGCGGTTTCCTTCGTGAACCCGGAACGCATCTCGAGCAGCAGCAAGTCGAGCTCGCCCGCGACCACTTCGCTGCGAAAGCGCAGTTCCTCGCTCACCCTCATCAGCGCCGCATCGAGCCCGAGCCCTGCCTCGACGCATACGGTCAGCAAGTCCAGCGCATCCGGGAAGTCCTCGAAGATCACCCGCTGACGCGTCGCGATCCGCCTCGAGAGGATCACGTTCGGCACGTAGTAACCGAGCCCGGCAAGCGCGACGAGGATGATCGACAGCAGCATGCGTTGATCCGCGAGCCGGGTCGTGGCGAGCGCCAGCAGCGCAGCGCCCGGCAGCGCGAGCGCGAGCACCGTCTTCGCCGCGAAGTAAAGCGCGCCCGCGTTCGGATCGCGCCAGCCGGCATTCATCAGCCGGATCCGCAGCGGCGAATTCTCCCAGCCCTCCTGCGGCAGCGACAGCCGGGAAATCGGTTGCGACAGCTCGACGAGTTTCGCGACCCAGCGCGATGTTTGCCCGCCGCCGTCGTCCGCGCCGGCGCCGACGCCCACACTTGCCCCGCTCGCCTGCTGGATTCGGCGCTCCATGTTGCGCGGCGCAAACAGCAGCAACGCAACCAGCACGCCGCCGGCGACGAAAATGAACAAGCCGGCCAGCATCACGGTATGTATTACGCTCAGGTTTTGCATGACAGCCTCGAATCGGTTCGTGAAGCCTGAGACACGCGTCAGACGCGAATCCGGATGATGCGGCGAATCCACAGCAGGCCGAATGCCATCGACCCGAGCATCACGCCAACCATCTTGATGCCGGCCGGATCCTGCCAGAGCACCGACAGAAACTCCCGGTTCAACACCGCCATCATGCCCGCGGTGCCGAACGGCAGCAGCCCGAGGATCCAGGCCGACAGCCGCCCTTCCGCCGACAGCACGCGGACCTTGTCGAACAGCTTGAAGCGCTCGCGAACCAGCGCTGCGATGCTGTCGAGCAGTTCGGCCAGGTTGCCGCCGGTCTCGCGCTGGATCAGCACCGCGATCACGAAGTAGCGCAGGTCGTGGGCCGGCACGCGCGTCGCGAGGTTCACCAGCGCATCGTGCAGCGATACGCCGTAATTGATCTCGTCGAACGTGATCCGGAATTCGCCTCCCATCGGATCGGGAAACTCCTCGCCGACCATCCCGAGCGCGCTCGTAAACGAGTGGCCGGAGCGTAGCGCGCGCGCGATCATGTCGCAGACGTCCGGCAGTTGGCGCTCGAGCTTGAGCATCCGCCGGTTGCGGTACCGCATCACGTACATTGTCGGCAGGCACGCGGTCACGAGCGCAATCGGCACCACGGCGATCAGCGGCAACGCGGTGACGATCAGGCCCAGCGTCGCGACCACCGGAAATGCGGCGCTGAGCACGGCCAGTTTCGCAACTGTCCAGTCGAGCCCCGATTGCTGCAGCAGCAGGTCCAGCGACTGCACGCGCGGCACGCGCAGCAACAGCCGGTCGAACGGTTTCGACTCGTCGAGCATCCGCTTCTTGAGAATCGACAGCCGCTCCTGCTGCACGCTGCCGCCGGCCGACATCGCGCGCAGGCGCGACTCGATCCGGCGCGCCGCGGCACCGTGGCGCGTGTTCCACCATTGATAGACGCCTTCGATCGCGAGCACGACCGCGACGAAGGTGAGAATCACAAAACCGTAAAAGATCGAGTCCATGAGACCCTCCCCGGATTCAGACGACCGCGCGTCGTCACTTCGTCTCGTAGCGCTGCGCCGGGTCGTACAGCGAATCCGGCAGGTTGATGCCGAACGCCTGCAGCCGCTCGGCGAACTTCGGCCGCACGCCGGTCGCGCAGAAGTGCCCGCGCACCGTGCCGTCGCGATCCATGCCGGTGCGCTTGAAGGTGAAGATCTCCTGCATGTTGATGATGTCGCCTTCCATCCCGGTCAGCTCCTGGATGCTGACGATCTTGCGCTTGCCGTCGGTGAGCCGCGTCGCCTGGACCACCACCGAGATCGCCGACGCGATCTGCTGGCGCATCGTCTTCGGCGGCAGCGTCAGGCCGCCGACGCTGATCATGTTCTCGAGCCGCGTGAGCGCATCGCGCGGCGTGTTCGCGTGGATCGTCGCGAGCGAGCCTTCGTGGCCGGTGTTCATCGCATTGAGCATGTCGAGCGCTTCCGCGCCGCGCACTTCGCCGAGAATGATCCGGTCCGGCCGCATCCGCAGCGCGTTGCGCACGAGCGTGCGTTGCGTGATCTCGCCCTTGCCCTCGATGTTCGGCGGCCGCGTTTCGAGCCGCAGCACGTGCGGTTGCTGCAGTTGCAGTTCGGCCGCGTCCTCGATCGTCACGATCCGCTCCGTTCTCGGAATGAAGCCCGACAGGATGTTGAGCAGCGTCGTCTTGCCGCTGCCGGTGCCACCCGACACGAGCACGTTCACTTTCGCCTGGGCCAGCGCATCGAGCAATTCCGCCATCGGCGGCGTGAGGCTCTGGTAACTCACGAGGTCGTCCATCTTCAGCGGGTTCACCGCGAAGCGCCGGATCGACATCAGCGGCCCGTCGATCGCCGACGGCGGAATGATCGCGTTCACACGCGAGCCGTCCGGCAGACGCGCGTCGACCATCGGCGTCGATTCGTCGATGCGGCGCCCGACGCGCGACACGATCTTCTCGATCACCTTCATCAGGTGCGCGTCGTCGTAGAACGTCACGTCGGTCAGTTCGAGCTGACCGCTGCGCTCGACATAAACCTGCCGATAGGTATTCACGAGGATGTCGGAAATGCCGGGGTCGCGCAGCAGCGCCTCCAGCGGGCCGAAACCGAACATTTCGTCGTACACGTCGATCGCGAGCTGGCGCCGCTCGATGTCGTTCGCGGGCAGGCGCCCCTCGTCGAGAATGCGCGAGATCAGCGCCGCGATTTCCTGCCGGACCTGTTCCTGCGGCAGGCGTGACAGACGCTCCAGCTCGACGCGTTCGAGCACCGCCAGGTGAATTTCACGGCGCAGCTTCTGGTATGCGTTGCGTACCGACGAATGCGTCGCACCTGCCGGTTCGGTGCCCGCCGCCTGCGGCTGCGTCCGGTACAAGGACATCTGTTCGCGCAATGACATGATGGTTTCCCCGAAAGATTCACATGGACTTGAGCTTCGGCGTGGCCTTGCGGCCGAACAGCCGGGACATCAACGGTTCGCTGCTGGACGTGCCGCGCTTCGTGCGCACGTCCCCTTCGACGATCTGCTTCGCGCAGGCCTGCAACGCACGCGTCACCGCGGCGCCGCGTGCGACGCGCGAGGCCGGATGCCCCTGGTCGAGCGCTTCGCGCACGGTGTCGACGTCGTCCGGTATCGTGCTGCTGGCGTGCAGGCCGAGCACTTCCTCGAGCGCGGCGCGGGACCGTTCGCTCGCGCGCGTCATTCGATTCACCACCAGCCGCAACTGGTCGGTCGGGTAGCCGAGCGACACGAGAATCTCCAGCAGCCGGCGGCCCGCGCGCACGTGCGGCATCGCGGGCTGCAGCACGAGCTGGATCTGGTCGCTGCGATCCAGCGCGATCATCGACAGCGGATTGATGCTGACGCCGATGTCGAAGATCACGAAGTCGTAGCGCGGCGCCGCGACGCCGAGGATCCATTCGAGCGCGTCCTCGCGCATCTCGGCGGCCTTGACCGGGTCGCCCGCGCCCGCGAGCACGTGGAACGTCGGCGTCACGTGCGCGACGCTCGCGTCGAGAAACGCGCCGTCGAGCCGTTCGATCTGCGTGCACAGCTGCGGCAGCGTCGACGGCGGCGTCTCGTCGCTGACGAGGAACGCGGCATCCGCGAACTGCTGGTTGAGATCGACCAGCAGCACGCGGCGCTTGAAGCCTTCGGCGATCTCGTACGCGACGTTGCTCGCGACGAAGCTCGTGCCTGCGCCCCCCTTGCACGACATGAACGACACGAAGCGCGTATCGTCGCTGTCGCGCCGCGTGCTTTGCGCGGCGGCGCGTTCGAGCGCACGGGCGAGCGCCGCGGGGTCGATCGGCCACTGCAGCACGTCGCGCGCGCCGGCGCGCATCGCGTCCAGCAGCACGTGCGGCGCCGCATCCGCGGTCACCAGGATGCCGGTCAGGCCCGGGTGCAGCCGGCAAATCCGCTCGATCGCCGACAGCTCGGCCCCATCGGTCGTCGCGCCGTCGATCAGCAGGATGTCGAATGAATCGAGCCCGTCGGTGCGATGCTCGATCTGGGACGGCCGTCCATGCGCGCGCGTCACGCGATAGTGTCCGCTGTCGGTGACCAGGCGCGCGATCTGCGTGAGCCGGGCGGTATCTTCGGCAGCTACGAGGATATTGATCATGGCTGTGCCTCGTCGGTTCGATTATTGACAGGCGGTGCCGCCCGTCGATGAATTCAGGCTTTCCCGCGACAACGTCGTGGTGAATGGCGGCATCGTGATCGCGACATTCGCGATCGGAATCATCGTCCTGACCGTCACGTTGGTGATGCTGACCGTCACGAACGAGCAGGAGCTCACGTCGCAGCCCGATGGCGTGTAGGCCACCGACACGTTCGCGTTCGACAGGATCGGCAGCATCGACTTCACGCGCTTCACGACGCCGGCGGCGTTCACGTCGCAGACGATCGCCGTGCGTGCGCCGAGCCGGATGGCTTCGGTCGCGGTGTTCCAGTAAAACAGCACGCGCCCGAACTCGAAGATGCCGATCAGCAGCATGATCAGGATCGACGCGATCAGCGCGAACTCGACGATCGTCGCGCCACGTTGGACGCGGCGGCGCGACAGCGGAAAGGGGCGCGCGTTCATGACACTTGCCTCATCACGGTGATGATGTTGCCGAAGGTGATCGAGGACAGCCCCGGGTAGGCCGGAATCGGCTGGTACTGGTAGCCCTTCACCTTCACCTCGACGACGTTGATGCTGCCGGTCGCCGTGCCGCTTGCCGCGTTGTTGGTCGAGTCGTACGTCGGCAGGTTCGCGAACTGCGGCGGGTCGGACGCGTCGGCGCAATCGGTCGAATGCGCGGCGTCGCAGACGATCACCATCGACGTCGTGAGCCCCGGCACCAGTTCGGTGCCGGCGGAGCCGCACGTGGTGCTGCCGTACACGACGAGGCACTGCGCCTGCGCGAGCGGATACGCGCTGTCGGTCGGCAGAAAGACCGACAGGTAGCGCGCCGCGTTGCGCGTCGCCTTGGTGATGGTCTCGTACTGGTAGATCGCGCGGCCGAACTCGGCCACGCCGGTCGCGAGCACGATCATCGGCATCAGCACGAGCGCGAACTCGACCGCGGCGACACCGCGCATGCGTGACCGGCGAATCGGGAGCCTTTTCATGATCGCGTCTCCTCTATTGAACGAGCATCGGGACCTTGATGCCGGCCGAACTGCCGCTGCCCGGCAAGCCGTGCGTCGCGCAGGGCGTCGTGCCCGACGCTGTCGAGCCGAGGTATTCGAGGTGCGCCGTGACCGCGCCGCTTCCCGAGCTGAACGGCAACGGATCGAGCATCAATACACAGTCCCACTGCGTGACGTGCAGCTTGCTGCTTGCCCCGCTCAGCGTCGAGCAGTCGCCCTCGGGGGCCAGCGCGAGCCGGCGGTCGCCGCCGAACGTCTGGTAGTTGCTTGCCGTCGCCGTCCCGTTGGTCGAGATGCCGCTGCCGGTGGGCGGCGCGCCGTCGCCCTGATAGGACTTGAAGCTCGCGCGATCGAGCACGAACTGCGCGTATGCGTCGCCGACGATGCCCGCGGTTCCCGGCGGCCCGTAGTTGGGGCCGACATACGCGTAGCCGGTGAAGTCGGGCTGGCCGCTCGAGCCGTTGGCGCCGTTCGTGTAGATGCCGAAGCGGGTATTCCAGGCACGCAGTGCCGCGGACTTCAGGCCCGTCGAACCGAGGTCGGGCGGCGACGTGATGTTGCAGCTATTGCCGGACAGTTCGCTGGCGATGGTCGTCTCGCTCGTCGAACCGTCGAGCGCCGCCCAGCCGAAGTTGCCGGGTCCGTATGTCGACGACGAGCCGGACGGCGACGAGATCCAGTCGCCGACCTTGTACGGCGCGGCGGCCGACGCACGGCACACGAATACCGGGATCGCACAGGTGGTCTGCCCGGAGCCGACCGTCGCGATCGCGCTCGCCGCGACCTGCGCCGCGTTCGCGACCTGCACGCCCGGGATCGTGTTGAGTATCTCGATGAACCAGTGCGCGATGTTGCTCAACTCCGCCGTGCACTTCACGTACTTGATGTTCGCCGGCGTGGCGACCGCCGTCTTCGTCAGGAACGGATTGGTCAGCGAATCGCTGAACGTGACGTTCGAATCCGTCTGCATCAGTACCGCGTTCTGCTGAAAGAACGCGAAATTCGAGTGGCCGGCGGCGATGCCGTCCGCTTCCGCGACCTGCAGGCTGATGGCCGACGTAAGGTCGCGCGCAGCGGACAGCGCGCACGCATCGGCGCTGTTCTGCAGTTCGCTGCGCGTGACGTACAGCTTGCCGAGGTCCAGCGCGAGACCGACGAATCCGATCATCACCGCCAGTGCGAGACCGACGATGATCGCGACGGCGCCTTGCTGACGACGGAGACTGCGACGCGTGAGTTTCGGATGACGAGCTGCGCTGGACATGGCGTTCTCCCTGAGCATGCCTGTGTTATTGCCCCGACGACTTGCCGATCCCGATCACGAATGCATTGGCTTTCGGCTCGGGCTGCTTGAACGACTTGTCGTAGTTGTCGAGCGCGTTCGCGGCGGCACTGCCGTCGACCCCCGGGCGCGATGCCGCGTGTTCGGCGGCATGCGGATCGATGATCTGGGCTTGCATGACGGCGCGGACCGAGTCGCCGAAGCGGCTGTCCCACACCGGGGTCGACGACATGCAGCCGGCGAGCGCGAACGCGAGCGGGACTGCGAGCGCCGCGCGGCGCGCGAATACGAGGTAGGCGGATTTCATGAGCTTCCCCTTGGATGGCTTCAACGATCGGTGGACGCGGGTTCCGCATTCGCCCGCGCGATCTGCGCATGGGCGGCGGCCGGCAAGCTGTGCTTCGAACGCGGCTCGGGTTTTGCCGGCGTGGCAGAACCAGCGGCCGCGAGACGCGCGGCAGCCGCTTCGATGCGCGCGATCCGCGCCGCACTGGCCGCATCGGCCTGCGGTTGCTGTTGCGGCTGCGGCTGCGGCTGCGCGGCAGGCGCCGCCTCGACGCTCACCGCCCCTGCCGCGTCGGCCGCCGCAGCCGCGGCCTTCTCCGGCTGTGCCGGCACCGGCGCCGGTGCATCGGCAGGCTGCGGCGCACGCGGCGCGGGCAGTGCGGCGGCCGGTACGGCCGGTGCAGCCGATTGCGGTGCGGGAGCAGGTGCCGGCGTCTGCGGTGCGTCCATCGCGCCGTTCGCCGGTTGCGCGCCCGCCTTGCGGACACCCTTGCGGCCTTCCATGTTGCCGGTCGCATACACGTCGACTTCGTTCGGCTTCGAGAAGCTGTCGGTCGGCAGCGGTACGTCGGCGGTCTGCAGCGGCCTCACCAGGTGCGGCGTGATCACGAAGATCAGCTCGGTGCGGTCCTGCTGGAACGACGTGCTGCGGAACAGCGCGCCGAGCACCGGCACCTCGCCGACGCCGGGGATCGCCTTCAGCGCGCCGCTCGCGTTGTCCTTGATCAGCCCGCCGATCGCGAACGATTCGCCGTCGCTCATCTGGACCGTCGTGGACGCGCGCCGCGTCGTGATCAGCGGCAGGATCGACGTGCCGCCGATATTGGTCGCGCTGAGCGTGACGCCCGTCTGCGACAGTTCCGACACTTCCGGCGCGACCTTCAGGCTGATCCGGCCGTTCCCGAGCACGGTCGGCGTGAACTTCAGCGCGACACCGAACTCCTCTTCCTGCAGCGTGATCGACGATGTGCCGTTGCCGCTGCTCTGCGGGATCGGGATGAAGATCTTGCCGCCGGCGAGGAAGGTCGCTTCCTGGCCGCTGATCGTCACGAGATTCGGCTCCGCGAGGATCTTGACGAGGTTGTCGGTGTTCTGCGCATCGGCCGCGATGCTGAACGGCTTGTTGTTCGCCTTGTTGAAGATCGCGCCGCTTGCGACGCCCGCGAGCAGGTTGCTGACGAGCGCGCCGCTCCACGAGCCGAAACCGCCCTGGATGTTGAACGCGCTGCCCATCTGGTTGATCAGCGTCTTCGAGACTTCGGCGACCTTCACCTCGAGCATCACCTGCTGCGGCGACGTGACGGCCAGCATGTTCAGCACGCCGCCGCCCTTGCCGCCGCCGTCACTGGCGCTATCGCTGTACGCACGGGCGATCTGCACGGCCTGCTGCGCGGCCTGCGAGTTCGACACGTTGCCTGCCAGCACGATCGTGCCGGCGGCGGTCGACACGTGAATGTCGCGCTCGTTCGGCATCAGTTGCATCAGCGACGCCTGCAGGCCGCCGGCGTCGGCGCCGACCGCCACGTCGATCACGCGGCATGCGCCGCTTTTGCCCTGCACGATCATGTTGGTCGTGCCGACGGTCAACCCGAGGATGTACAGCGTCTGCGGCGACACCATCGTCGCCTGCGCGACGGCCGGGTTGCCGATGGTCCGGTTGCGGACGGGCTCCGGCATCGGCACCAGCAGCGACTTGCCGAGCGGCACGCTGACGCTGGTCGACTCGCGTATCACGCCCACGCAGTTCGGCCCGCGCAGCGGCCCCGCCGACGCGGCAGGCGCGGCCGCCGGTGCCGGCGCCATGCTGATCGTCATCTGCATCGGTCCCTTGGCGACGGCAGCCGGCGCGGCGGCACCGCCCTTCATCAGCGCGGCCGATTCGGCGCCTTCCTGGGCCAGTGCGCTGTACACGGTCAGCGTTCCCATACAGAGGATCGCGACCATCATCGTGCCCCGTGCGATGCGCGTGCGCACCGGGCCGGTACCTGAATATTGCGGATTGATCTTCATTTCGTCTGATCCCCCGAGTGACCGGCGAGATGCCGGTTGTCGACTTTCAAGGCCGCCGTGCCCTGACGGCGGCCGATCTGGTGAATCTGTTTATCTGGATGTGTGTTCTATGTTTCAGAAACATTCGACGCTGCCCCGCACCCCGGTCAGCACGCCGACACAATCGCGGCGCGCTTCCGGTGCCGCGTGCGAAGCGACGTGCACGCGCACGGTCTTCACGCGCACGGGTGCGGGTGCCGGCGTGTCGGGTACCGGAGCCTTGCCGAGCAGCGTGAGCTTGGTCGCGCCGTCGGTGGTCAGGGTCTTCTGGTCAACCTGGTTGCGCAGCACGAGCGACAGCGTGCCGACGCTGCGCGCGAGGTCGAGGCGTTCGGCCTGGTCGGGCGTGACTTCGAGCGTCACCGCGTTGACGACCTTCGGTGCGGTGTCGTCGCGGCTGACCTGCTGCGCGACGGCCAGCACGAGGATGTGCTCGAGCACGATCTTGGAGATGCTCTGCCCGTCGGTCTTGCCCTGCTGTTCCTGCGTGTTGACGATCACGTCGACGTAGTTGCCCGGCAGCGCGAAGCCCGCGACGCCGACCACGTCGTTCACGCGCACGGTGATCGCGCGGCTGCCGTCGGCGATCACCGCGGACAACCCGCCCTTCGTGCCGACCGGCGCGAGCTTCGACTCGATCACCGGCTCGCCGCGGGCGAGGCTCGTGCGCACGACGCGCCCTTCGAGTTCCTTCGTGTCGGTGAACGCGCCGGTCGGCACGCTGCCCGACGGCCAGCTCACCATGCGGATCTGGTTCGGCCCCAGCGGCTCGCCCAGGTTCAGGTCGGTGGTCGCCACCGCGACCGTCGTGACCGAGCTGCTGGAGGTATTCATCAACCAGCGGGACGCGAACACGACCGCGGCAAGCCCCGCGACCATCGCGACGATCAGCATCATGACCGCTCGACTGTTTTTCATGGCAATGCTCCTCAACGAATCGTGAAAGAAACGGCTCAACCGGTTACGTGCGTGCGACCGCCGTGCTCGGCAGGCGGCAGATACCCGCCGTCACGCTCGGGCGCCGTGCCGAAATAACTGGCCCATGCGTCGTGCAGCGCGTCGTGCGTCACTTCTGGCGGATCGCCGCGATACCGCGCGCCGGCGGCAACGAGACGCAGCAGATCCATCGGGAAGCATGCGAGATAGGCCTTGCCGGTCGGCAGGTGCAGCCGGTGCAGCAGATAGTCGAATGCGTCCTGCGTCGATACCAGGCCGAGCGACTCGCAGGCGGCGTCGAACACCGCGCGGTAGTGGTCGATCGACAACGCGCCGACGTGAAGCTTGGAACCGAGCCGGCGCAGGAACGCGTCGTCGGCGAACTGCTCCGGCGCCAGGTTGCTCGAGAACACCGGCCAGACGTCGAACGGCAGCACGAAGCGATTGCCGGACTCGAGCGTCAGGAAATCGACGCCGCGATCGAGCGGACGCAGCCAGCGGTTGAGCAGGTCGCGCGGCGCGACACGCTGGCGGCCCAGATCGTCGACGATGTACATGCCCATGTTCGCCTTCATGTGCGGCGGCGCCTGGTAGAAGCCCGCCGCTTCATCGCGGCGCAGGTCGAGCTCGTCGAGCGTCAGCTCGCCGCCGGACATCACGACCGGCCGCTCGCAGAGGCGCCAGCGGCGATCGATCGATTGGCCGTCCGTTTGCGACGCCGCGTCGACATGCACGAGCGGGTCGTAGATCTGGATCACTTCGCCCGCGGCATAAATTGCGTGCGGCACCGGCACGTGGCCGCCCATCAGCGCGCCGAGCCGCTCCGCGAGGAAGGTCTTGCCGCTGCCGGCAGGGCCGTAGATCAGAAGCGGACGGCCGGAGTTCAGCGCGGCGGCCGCCGAATCGAGGATCGCCGTATCCATGACGACGCCTTCGAATATGGCCCACACGTCGTTCTGGGCCACGCGCAACTTGCGCACCGAATGGACGGACACGCAGTCGAGATACGCGTCGAGCGTCACCGGCGCGGGCCCGCTGTAACTGCTGCGCGCACGCTCTTCGAGCGCGGCCACGCGGCCCGCATCGGTCAGGCGGAACGTCACGTCGAGGTCCGTCTTGCCGCGATGGGTCAGTTCGACCAGATGCTCGCGTACCAGGAACGCAAAGATGTCGTCGAGCACCGCGAGCGGCAGGCAGTGGCGCTCGATCAGGTCGCCGTAGGACGGGCGGCCGAGCACCAGCGTCGACTTCAGCACGAGCCCTGCGACGAACGCCTGGCTCAGTCCGGTTTCCTCGAGCGAGCGCGGCGCCGCAGGCAATTGCGTGCCCGGCTTCGCATGCGCCTCCCGCGACGGCGACGGCTGCGGCAGGTGTGCAACCTGGGCGTCGCGCCTCGGTTCGGTGGTGATCGTGTTCATGTGCGTGTCATCCTCGTTGCGGGTTCGTCGCGCTATACGCACGAAACGAACAGCATGCCCAGCGTGCCGGCGGCAATCGCCACGCCATACGGCAACGCGCCGACCGACGAGACTTCCACGGGGCCGTCGGTTGCCCCTGCATACGTGCGGGTCGAACCACGCGCGATCAGCGCCCGGACGTTCGCGCACATCTGGCGCATGCGTCCGCGCAGCAGTACAAGGCCGATCGCGCCGATCCCGCCGGCCAGAAAGGTGGCCAGCACGATGTAGAACGTCATCTGCGCGCCAACCCATGCGCCGATCGCGAGCATCAGCTTCACGTCGCCCGCGGCCATCCCGCGCAGCAGATAGAACGGCAGCAGCAGGCCGAAGCCGGTCGCGGCGCCGGCAAGCCATGCGAGTGCGCCAGCCTGGACGCCGTGCAGCGCGCACTGGGCAATCAGCGCACCGGCCAGCGCGATCACGACGAGCCGGTTCGGGATGCGGCGGCTCGTGATATCCGTGCTGGCCGCGACGACGACGAGCAGCGTCACGCACAACGGAACCGGATAAGGCAGCGCGGCAGGCAACATGGCGAACCTCGATTCAACGGAATAGTCAGGATCACTGACCCAGTGCGGTATTGACCGCCTCGGTCACGATCGACGCGATCATGTTGTACACATCTTCAACCGACCCTTTCAGCACGACCACGCTTCCCAGCACGACGGTGGCGAACACTGCCGCGATCAGCGCATATTCGATCGACGTCACCCCCTGCTCGTCGTCGATCCATCGCGATACCGCTACCGCATGTCCCCTGGCCCGCATGACGGCCTCCGATTCGGTTGATCAAAAGAGCGGGGGAGACTCGAGCAGTGCACCGGCCGAGTCATCCGCCGTTCGGTCCATTCGACATCTGTTGGGTGTGTGGGTGTCCGGCCCTGCTCGAGCGACGGGATGGCGACGAACGGGCCGGACCCGCCGTTCGCCGCCCCGCCATTCAGATCGCCGCGTTGAGGTCGTCTGCAATCGTGTTGAAGACGTCCTTGAGATCGTTTCCGACCAGCGTCAGTGCTGCAACGAGGCCGACTGCGATCAGCGCGGCAATCAGGCCGTATTCGATGGCCGTCACGCCTTGCTCGTCTTGGACGAAACCGCGGACTTTCTGGATGAACGTGGACATGGCTATTCTCCTTTCGCACTACTATAAAAACCCCTTTGTCGGGGATCGACGCGGGGAGCAGGTACCACCGGCACAACAAATGAATTCGGGTGCGGCGCTCAGCGACGCACGCGGCAGGGTACGAGCCTGGCCGCGGGAACGATCGTCGGTGAGCTGATGCGTGTGATGTGCATGCGCGCTGCGATCAGGCGAATGGCGCGATCGAGCAGAACGGCGAAACGACCGTCCCGGGCATGAATACGGATCGAGAGGACGACGCTGACGCGTCGAGGTTGCTGCAGGTTTTCTTCGCGGCATGCAAGCCGCGACGTGCTCTGGTCTTTCATTTTTATTCCCCAAATGCTGTCATGTGATTCTTGTTGCGCGGACGATGCCGTCGCCTATTCGCTCGGTCGACGTTTCCGGCGGTTTTCAAGGCCTGGGCGGCGTATTCCCCGACGCGCCCTTGATCCGTTGCTTTCCGCAGGTGATTGAGTCCGGTTTTGTCAGTCTGTTGCTTCAACCGGTCGTTCATCACGTCGTCGACTGTCGTGCGGACCTTGACGCAAAGAGCAGGCCAGCCGGGGAGAAATTCAGGCGCAGCAAGGGTTTCGGCGATTCACCCGTCTGTCGGGTCGCGGCGCGAGGCACGAAATGTTTCAGATTTGATATACGCATGCAGGCCGGTGCCGCGTGACGATGGGGCGCGGTTGTGCTGTGCAAGGGCACAAAAAAATTTTCTCGGGACTTTCCCGAATCCGCAAGGCCGCTCGGCCGACGCAAATTCCACGCGCCGCCGAAGCGGCGAAAAACACGAAATGTTTCAAGCGAGAAACATCATTTGCGCTGGCGCGGTTTTCTCAGACGTGAAAACCCGGTTTTCGGCCATATCGCTGCCGAATCGACGTCTCGCGATTCGGCCTGCGGTTTGCGTCACACGATTTTTTCTCCAACAATGCATTCACCGGACAGCGCCATCGAATGCGATTCGATCCGGATACACGACAACACAAAAGGGCTGCGGCAGACCAGGCAGCCTTCACTGCAGACGGGGCATCATGTACACAGCCAATCGTGGAGTGCGCTATCGCGCCAAACGCTGTGCTCAATGGCTGACAGCGGACAGAATCATTCCATACAGCTGCATCATGCTGATGCTGTGTGTTGCATTCCTGGTCACCTGGGGCGTCGTGACGGACGCCTTCACGTCACAGGCCTCCGCACGGCCGGGCGTCGACTTCTCCGTCTTCTGGACCGCATCACATCTCGTGCTGCAAGGCCATGCCGCAGCGATCTACGATCCGGTCTTCTTCTCCCATGCCGAGGTGGCGCGGTTCGGTGCCTATATCGGTCACCAATCGCTGCCCTGGCTCTATCCGCCGACGATGCTGCTGTTCATCGCGCCGGTTGCCCTCGTGCCTTTCCTGCCCGCGTATTTCCTCTTTTTTGCGGGCAGCCTTTTATGCTATGCGTACGCCGTCCTGCGACTGTCGGGCCTGCGTGCGCACCTGCCCGTTCCGCGCGCCGCCGCGCTCGTCGTGCTCGCCTTCTCGGGCGTGTTCGCGTCCGTCCTGTACGGGCAGAACAGCATCCTGACCGCCGGCATCGCCGCACTTGCTCTGCATTTCCTCGGCCGGCGCCCGGTCGTCGCCGGCGTGCTGATCGGGCTGCTCGCCGTCAAGCCGCAGATGGCGATGGTGTTTCCGTTCGTGCTGGTCGCGACGCGCTCGTGGCGCACCTTCGCGTCAGCAGCGGTCACGACCATGCTGTTCACGGCGGCCGGCATCGCGCTGACCGGCACCAGCTCCCTGACAGGCCTGGCTCAGGCGATGTCGATCGTGCGCGGCATGCATTTCACCCTTCCTGCCTACTGGTTCGTTTCGCCGACGCCGTTCGCGGCGCTGCGGCTCGCGGGTGCATCGATTCCGGTCTCGCTCGCTGCCCAAGCCACCGTGGGGCTGCTCGCGATCGCCGCCGCCGTTCATGTCTGGCGTCGCACGGCCGACATGCGGCTGCGCGGCGCGGCGCTGGCGGTCGCCACGCTGTTGACGACACCCTATCTGTGGCATTACGAACTGGCCTGGCTCGGCATCGCGATCTTCTGCGTGATCGCCCATGGACTCGACGAAGGCTGGCTGCCGGGAGACCAGATCGTGATCGTGATCGCGTGGCTGCTGCCGATATTCGAGGTGTTCAACCGGATAACGAAGCTGCCGCAGATCGGGCCGGTCGTACTGCTCGCCGTCCTGTTCGTGGTCGTGCGTCGCTCGACCCTTGCGTCGGAGAATGCACGATGAAATCGCCGCGCGCCCTTCTGCACGTCGATTCGGCTGTCGACGCACATCCGGAACTGCCGATCGCCGGCCCGCGCCGTTTCCCGCATTGGCTCAATCGTGATCGGGTGCACCTCTATGCGGCAGCGGTACTGCTGACGGAGTTACTGTTCCTCTGCGTCTACCTCGCACGCGTGCATTTGTCGCATACCTCCGTGCCTGAACCGCTGGCGCAGGATATCGCGCCGCTCTGGGCCGCCGCGCGTCTCGGCGTGCACGGCCATGGGATCAGCGCGTGGCATTTCCCCTCGCTGTTCCTGGTCGAGAAGCTCGCGATTCCGACGATGAGCGCCGCGGACGGTTCGCTGCCGTGGCTCTATCCGCCCACGATGCTGTTGTTCGTGTTGCCGCTCGGCTGGCTGCCGTACCTGCTCGCGCAGGTGCTGTGGCTCGGCCTCACATACGCGCTGTTCGCGGCGACGATCCGGGCAACCGTACAGCGCAATGCAGCCCTGCTCTGCGCGCTCGCGTTCCCCGGCGCGTTTCTCGCGGTGATTGTCGGGCAGACGAGCCTCCTGACCGCGACGCTCGCCGGCTGCGGTCTGCTCATGCTGAATCGCCGTCCCGTCATCGCCGGCATCTGCTTCGGCATGCTGACGATGAAGCCGCAGATGGCGGTTCTGTTTCCGCTCGCGCTGCTGTGCGCCGGACAATGGCGCGCGATGACCGCGTGGGCCGCGACGATCGCCGTCGGCATCGCACTGTCGACGCTCGTGTTCGGCGTAGACGCATGGATCGCATTCGCGCACGGCTTGCACGACGCATACCAGATCATCGGCGCTGGCCATGCGCGGCTCGCACGCATGCCGACCGTGTTCGTGCTTGCCACGAGCGCCGGCTGGCCCGCTTCCGTCGCGCTCGGCCTGCAGCTGCTGTCGGCCGCAACCGCCGCAATCGTCGTCGTGTACTCGTGGCGCGGCGCGTGTTCGTATGCGCTGCGCGCCGCGACCCTCGCGTGCGCGTCCCTGATCGTCGGCCCCTACCTGTACGACTACGACCTGACCTGGTACGGGCTCGTGATCGCCTGGTACGCACGCTATGCATGGACGCACGGCTGGCGGCGCTTCGATCGCGAATGGCTGCTGCTGTTGTGGGTGATGCCGCTCGCCGGCCTCGTGCTGGTGCCGCATCTGTCGTTCCAGTTCATGCCGCTCGTCACGCTGGCGTCGCTGGCGCTGCTCGTCAGCCGGATTGCACAAGAAAGGCACGACGTGCCGTCGATGCCCGACGCACGCGACAACTCGACCGAGACCGGCTTCACGCATCCGGTCCGATCACACCACCGCCCGGCGCACGGATTGCGCCGCATCGGCCGCCCGACCTTCGGCATCGGCCGCTGACACGCGATTACAGGGGAACCCATCATGCGCGAACCACTCTACACGCCGCTCGTCTCGCTGGTCGTGCCGTTCTACAACGAAGGCGAAGCCGTCGAACGCTTCTTCGACGTCGTGATTCCGCTGATGGCCGGCCTTGACGCGATCCGCTTCGAGATCGTCTGTGTGAACGACGGCAGCCGCGACGATACGCTCGAACGCCTGATCCGGGTCAGCATGAGCGACCGCCGCGTGCGCGTCATCGATCTCACGCGCAACTTCGGCAAGGAAGCGGCGCTGACGGCCGGCCTCGACGAAGCCTCCGGCGACGCAGTGATCCCGCTCGACGCCGACCTGCAGGATCCGCCGAGCCTGATTCCGGTGATGCTCGAGCACTGGCGCGACGGCGCGGAAGTCGTCGCCGCGAAGCGCAGCAGCCGCGCGTGCGATTCGTTCGCGAAGCGCACCGCCGCCGCGATCTACTACCGCGTGCACAATCTGCTGTCGGACGTGAAGCTGCCGGAGAACGTCGGCGACTTCCGGCTGATGGACCGCAAGGTCGTGAACGCACTGCGCAGCCTGCCCGAGCGGCACCGCTTCATGAAGGGGCTGTTCGCGTGGGTCGGCTACCGGACCGTGATCGTCGAATACCAGCGCGATCCGCGCAGCGCCGGACACTCGAAGTTCTCAGGATGGAAGCTGTGGAACTTCGCGCTCGAGGGGATCACGAGCTTCAGCACCGTGCCGCTGCGCAGCTGGACCTACATCGGCCTCAGCATTGCCGCGCTCGCGTTCCTGTACGGCGCGTTCATCGTGGGCCGCACGCTGCTGTTCGGCAATCCGGTGCTCGGCTATGCGTCGCTGCTGTCGGTCACGCTGTTCATCGGCGGGATCGAGCTCATCGGCATCGGCGTCGTCGGCGAGTATATCGGGCGCATCTACGACGAGTCGAAGCAACGTCCCGTCTATCTGATTCGCCGCCGCTACCAGGCCCACGGCAAGGTGATCGAGTTGCCGGTCGCGCGCGATGCGCGGCGCGCGAACGCACGCCGCCGCTTGCAACCGGCCCGCGTCCAGCCGGCCCGCGTGCGGGTCGGCGAGCGCTGACCGGCGGAGGCCGCGATGTTCGAACTGCTCTATGCCGAGCGCGTGCGGCTGGCGCGCTTCGGCCTGTCCGGACTGTGCTCGACCGCGCTGCACGTGCTGGTCGCATCCGCGATGTACGCGCTGTTCGATGCGACGCAGGTGCTCGCGAACGCCGTCGCGTTCGTCTGTGCGACGGCGTTCTCGTATCTCGCGAATACGCTGTGGAGCTTCTCGTCGACGGTGCATTCGCGCAACCTGCTGCGCTATCTGACCGTCGCGCTGGCCGGCTTCGCCGAAACGATGCTGCTCGCACGCGCCGCCGAGCTGCTCGACGTGCCGCGCGGCTGGGCCATCGTCGCGATCGCGCTGCTGATCCCCCCGACGATGTTCGTGATGCACCGGTCGTGGACGTATCGGTGAAGCCTTGCGGCGCCGACGGACAGCAGACAGCCGCAATATCCAGCACCTGACCGGAAATCCTGATCCTGACTCAAGGATCGATCACGGTCGCGCACGCGTCGGTCGGCGCCGCGGCCACGTGCCCGACGACCGGCACGATCTTGATCCCTGCAGACGCGATACGACACGGCGCTGCAGCGAGGCCGCATCCGCCAAGCACGATACAGCCGGCAACGCAAACGGCACGGACGAACCATTTCATAAACACCTCCTGGTAACGATCGGCGCATCTTCCGAGCAGACCTGACTGACGGAACCTGCACCCGGTAAGACCATGCTAACATACAAACCGTCTAGACGGTTTGTATGTTAGCATGGCTCGCACGTCGAATCGCGTACACGCGACGGCCTGCCCTGTTCGATCGATCGCTCAACGCGTAACGAACACGCTGAAGCCCGATGTGCCGTTGCCCCAGCGTCAACCAACGCTCAAATGACGGCATCCATCGATGCGAGCGCAGCAGACCCGAATCCCTTCTTTCACCCATCGAACACCGATCATGCGCCACCCGACCACACCCACCGCGAGCCCCGGATCTTCAATCATCAAGTTGCTTTATCTTGCAGCCCCGCTTGTTGCAGCACTCGTGAGCGTCCTCATCATCGTGACGATATTTTCAACCGACGTTCCTTACCTGACGAACGGCTTCCAGAACGGTGCCAGATGAAAATTTCATACTTCACACCGATCGTGTCGTGCATGGCAGCGATCAGTTTCATTTCGACGGCACACGCTCAGTTTCGCGGCCTCGATGATCTGAATCGCTTCGGCGAGAAACGCACCCTTTGCCGTCAGGCGCTCAGGTCTTCAGGCATCGAAGATGATATGGACCAACGTATCCGCGATCTCGTCAGAAAATCGTACGATGCCGTCGATCGCAAGCGCGGGCCAGCCGGATCGGCGGATGCCAGCACCCATCGCGAGAGGGTCGAAGATTCCGTCAACGATCTCAGGGATCCGGTACTCAAGCAGTTGACGGATAGCTGCGCAAGGAATTTCACGGTAAGCGAACTCCGGAGCGTCAACGATTTCTACATGAGTTCGGCTGGACAAGCATGGCTTCGCAAAGGTCGAACCACGATCCTGCCGGAGATGGACAGAGCGATCTCCGGCATTCAACCTCGGATCAATGAAAACTGAGAAAACGTCGTTGAACGCCGCTCGTGTTATCGACTGGCGTTCGTGCCCGCACGAGGCAGGTGCTTCGCCGGCAACCCCCGCATCCCGTCGGGAAACGACGCGTGCTTTCTGCCAATGCTCGGTGCTGCGCGACAGTTAAGCAATCAATGTGACTCCAGCGGGTTCACTGCGTCGCCCGCAGTCGACGCAGTCCCGCGCGCGATCATCGAGACAGGTCCTGGATGTCGGTCTGGAAGCCCAGCACGACTGTCAGATAGAACAGCGACGCAAAGACACCGGCCATCGTCCCGAAAATGTCCCGTGCAAGCGCGCCGCGGATCAACTGAGCAGGAATCCCGATCGCCATGTAAGCGACCAGGAACACGATCGAAACCATGAGTGGTGGCGGTGTATCAAGAATGAGAGAGGCGATTTCGCGCATATTCCCGGCTCCTCGTCAATTTCGGTTGGCTCATTCCGGATGTCCCGACATCGACCCGCCGCTTCGCAGCGGGCGTGACATCGCTGCCGTCAGCGGAGTTGGGCAACGAGCGCATCCGCGCCCTTGTCGATACCGGTCCGGGCGGCACTCAGCGAACCGAATGCAGCCGGCAGATTCATGGCGTTCGGATATTGCTTCGTCACATAGGCGGTCAGCAGTTGACCGCTCGTGCTGTCGTAGACTTCGACGGCGTATGAAATCGAGCCGCTGAACGCCCCCTTGCCGCCCCGAATCGCCTGCACGCCGTTGTAGAGATTGCCGGCGATATCGAAGTGCATCGCTTGTCCGACAACCGCCGTGGTCTTTTCCGCACCGGTGAGCGTGAGCCGGACGCGCAGTGTCGCAGGGGATGGCTTCGACGCGGCCTGGAAGCGCTTCGCGAGTTTGTCGGCGAACACCTTCCCCATGTAATCGGCAAGCGCGGTCTTGTCGTCGGTCTTCAAGTCGCCGAACTGATTGTCCTGACCGGCATACACGACGACCGGATCCACGATCACCTGCCGGTATTGCGACCAGTCCACGCGCGCCGCATATCGGTACGGCACCTTTTCAGCGTCACCGCCGCGGTTCTGTGTCAACTGTGGCGCGGAGGCAATACCCGAATAGGCAACGGGCTGCACACCAGCGCATGCGGCCAGCGTCAGCACCGTGACGCCGGAAAAAATGAAAGAGCCAAATTTGGATGTGAGCATGTCGGATTCCGTGGAAGGCGCTCGGCCGGCACCAGAGGTGAATTTGCCAATGGATTGACGCGAGGCAAGCGTAGCACCGCCTCCCTCATAAGTAAACCGTCTACCCGGTTTGTTTTATGACAGGTCATCACCAAGGTACAATGCCGGGCTTGCGGCCGAGCGCATCATCTTGATGCCCGCCTCGCCCTGCCGCCCCATCACCGCGCGCAAGCGCGACGCCATCACGACGACTCAATGGACAACCAGACCCGCTCGGAAATTTCCCGCAAGAAGGCCATCGATGCAGCACTCGGCATCCTCACGCGCGATGGCGTCGGTGGCTTGACGTTTGACGCGCTCTCGCGTGAAAGCGGCATCAGCAAGGGCGGGTTGCTGCATCAGTTCCGTACCAAGCAGGGCGTGCTCCAGGCGCTGCTCGAATTCCAGCAGCAGCAATTCGAACAGTACGGGCGCGATTACCTCGTGAAGGAGGGTGCGTCAAAGGCGGAGCCGACCCTCGCGGCCCAGATCGCGATTTTTCGGGAAGCGATCAATCAACCGAACTCGGTCGCACGCGCGGTACTGGCGGCAATCATCGAAAGCCCGGAACTGCTCGCGGGCCGGGACAATGCCGATGCCGACAAGCTGAAGACCATGGACAAGGAGTCGGATGATTTCGAGCTCTCGCTGCTGCGTTACTTCGCGGCAAGCGGCATTGCGTTCAACGTGCTGCTCGGTCTGACGCCACTATCCGGCGCCATGCGGAATCGACTGTTCGCGCGCCTGCTGGACGAGGAAAGCTGGCCAGCCGGGACGGTCAAACCGAAACGGAAGTGATCGGTTGATCCGTCGCCACCCACGCGCCCTGGCAAATGCGACGGCAACCCGGCGATCCTGCGCACCGGCCTGCGTGCGCACGTCGTCGCTCCTTCAACAGAGCGTCAACGGTTCAGTTCCTCGAGGCGCACGCCGTTGGTCTTCGGCCCGAAGAACCCGATCGATACCGCGACCGCCAGCATGCACGCCGTGATGCCGGCAAACACCCCGGGCAACCCGAAATCCCGGAGCAGGAACGCGATCGAAAAGCCCGACATCATCGCGCCGACCCGGCTGGCCGAGTACACGATGCCGTTGGCCCGGCACCGCACGGCCGTCGGAAACAGTTCCGCCTGGTATGCGTGGTAGCAGACCGAGATGATCTGGCCGGCGAAGCTGATCGACACGCCGAGCAGGATGAGCGGCACCACCGCCTTGACCTGCGCGAACGCCGTCCCGCACACGATCACGACCAGCGCGCCGCCGACGATCAGGTATTTGCGCTGGATCCGGTCGGCGACGGCCATCGCGAGCAGCGGCCCGACCGGCAACGCGAACGCGATGATGAACGAATAGAGCAGGCTTTTCGTGACCGTGATGCCCTGGCTGATCAACAGCGTCGGCACCCAGTTCGCAAAACCGTAATAGCCGATCGCCTGGCAGAAGTTGAAGACGATCAGCATCACGAGGCGCGATCGATACGGCGGCTGCCACAGCTCCGCGAGCGATGCGCGTCGATGGCGCGGCTGTTCGACGACCGGCGCCGGCGGCGGCAGCCGCTGCCCCGACTGACGTTCGACGATCGCCTCGATGTTGCGCACGATCGCGTCGCTCCTGTCGACCCGCCCATGCATCGCGAGCCACCGCGGACTCTCCGGCACACCGCGCCGGATGAACCACACCAGCAGCGCACCGAGCGCGCCCGCGAGCACCACGACGCGCCATCCGTCGAACCCGAACACCGTGGTCGGCACGAGCCAGTACGACAGGATCGCGGCGACCGGCGCGGCCGCGAACATCACGCTCTGGTTGAACGCCATCGCGCGGCCGCGCATCTGCTGCGGGACGAGTTCCGTCACGTAGCTGTCGATCGTGATGATCTCGACCCCGACGCCGATCCCCGTGATGAAGCGCCACAGGATCATGCCTTCGGCGGTCGTCTGGAATGCCATGATCACCGAACCGATCGAATACCAGAGCAGCGACACCGTGAACACCGCGCGCCGGCCGTAGCGATCGGGCATCCAGCCGAGCCCGAACGTCCCGACGAACAGGCCGGCAAACGTCGCGGCGATGAAGCCGGCGATCCCGGTGAAGCCGAAAAACGCGTGCGTGGTCGTTTGCAGCACCCCGCTCTTCGCCATGCCCGGCGCGATATAGCCGGTGAAGATCAGGTCGTAGACTTCGAAAAAGCCGCCCAGCGAAATCAGCAGCACCAGCATCCATAGATGGCGGGTGATCGGCAGACGATCCATGCGCGCGGCGATCGCCGCGCCCGGAATGACGTCGACATCGATGAAGGGCGAATCGTGCGGACGGGAATCCGCGGTGACTGTGGGTTGCATGAATGTCTCCTGGATACGGCGAATGTCGACGGCCTTGTTGTTGGATCGTGGTCCGTCTGCCGGTGTTTCGAGCCGCGCACGTCATGCACGGCGCGCGGTTCTCAACGTGTTTGTGCCGCAACACCTCGACAGATCGGATCGCTGCCGATGCGCTCGAGGGTCATGCGGCCGCGCGGCCGGTCAGCCGCGAAAGAATCTCGTGCGTGTGCTCGCCGACCCGGGCCAGCGCCTGGCGGACGCCCGGCCGGCGCCCGCCCATGGTCAGCGGCAGCAGCACGACGTCGGTCGTCGTGCCGTCGTCGGCCTCCATCGGCACGAGGCCGCCGCTGGCCTTGAGATGCGGATCGTCGAGCAATTGCTCCGGCCGCACGATCGGTGCGTACGGAATGCCCGCGGCTTCGAGCTTCGGCGTCAGTTCGTCGACACGGTGGTCCTTCAGGATGTCGCCGAGGACGTCGAGCAACGCCGGCCGGACCGCCACCCGCAGCGCGTTGCTGGCAAACCGCGGCTCGGCGGGCAGATCCGGCCGGCCGAGCACGTCGCACAGCGTGACGAACTGCTTGTCGCTGACGGCGCCGATGAACAGCTGCTCGTCGTCGGCAAGCGTGAACACGTCATAGACGCTCCATGCGGACACGCGCGCGGGCATCGGCGGCGGCGCTTCGTGCGTCATTGCATACTGCTGCATGTGCTGTGCGCAGAGGAACACGCAGTTCTCGAAGAGCGCGCTTTGCACTTCCTGGCCGCGTCCGGTGACATCCCGTTCGCGCAGCGCCGCGAGCACCCCGATCGCACCGAACATGCCGCCCATGATGTCGTTGACCGACGTTCCCGCGCGCAACGGCCGGCCCACCGGCCCCGTCATGTACGACAACCCGCCCATCATCTGCACGACTTCGTCGAGCGCGAGACGCTTGTCGTACGGTCCGGGTAGGAAGCCCTTGTGCGACACATAGACGAGCCGCGGGAACACCTTCGACAGCGTGTCGTAGTCCAGGCCCAGCTTCGTCATCAGGCCCGGTCGGAAATTCTCGAGCATCACGTCGCAGGTGCCGATCAGTTCGATCGCGGCGTCCTTGCCTTCCGGCGTGCCGATGTCCAGGACGACGCTCTTCTTGTTGCGGTTGAAGGTCCGGAAGAAGCCGATGCCGAGGCCCTGCAGCGTGCGGGTCTTGTCGCCGCCGGGCGGTTCGATCTTGATGACCTCCGCGCCGAGATCCGCGAGGATCATCCCGCACGTCGGCCCCATGACCATGTGCGTGAACTCGATCACGCGCACGCCGTCGAGCGGGAGTCTTGCGTTGGTTTCCATGCTGTCCTCAGGCATTGAGCGCGGTCGACGCGCGATATGTATTCGGCAGGCCGGCCCGCCACAGCGCGCCGTGCAGCGATTCGCCGTCGAGCCAGCGCGCGACTTTCGCACGCAGCGCCAGCAGCGCCGTCAGGTCGATGCCCGTATCGATGGCCATGTCGGCGAGCATGAACGCCAGGTCTTCGCTCGACGCATTGCCGCTTGCGCCCGGCGCGTGCGGACATCCGCCGATGCCGGCGAGCGTCGCGTCGAAACGTGCGACGCCGGTTTCGAGCGCGGCATGAACGTTGGCGAGCGCGAGGCCGCGCGTGTCGTGAAAATGTCCGCAAAAGAAGCGATCGCCGGCGATGCGACGCGCACGCTCGAACAACTCGCGCACGGCCGCCGGCCCCGCATAGCCGACCGTATCGGCGAGGCTGACGCGATCCGCGCCCGCATCGAGCAACGCCTGCATGCAGCGCAGGACCTCGTCCGGTTCGACGCGCCCCTGGATCGTGCAGCCGAATGCCGTGCCGATTCCGCCTTCGATCAGCGTCCTCGACCCGGCGGCATCGCGCTCGGCGCGGATGCGCGCAACCTCGGCGACGACTTCGTCGGGTGTCTTGCGCAGGTTCGCGAGGCAGTGTTCGCGACTCGCGGACAACGGCACGAGCAGCAGGTCGGCCCCGGTGTCGATGGCGCGCTGTGCGCCTTTCAGGTTCGGCACCAGAACGGATACGGCGAGGCCCGGCAGCGTCTTGGCGTACGCGACGAGTTCCGCGGTGTCCGCCAGTTGCGGCAGGAGTCGCGCCGGCACGAAGGAGCCGACTTCGATCTCGCGCTGGCCGGCTGCGTATGCGCCGGCGATCCATTCGATCTTGCGCTCGGTCGGCACAATGGTCTGGATGCTTTGCAGGCCGTCGCGCAATCCGACCTCGCGAATCACGACGTGTGTGGGAAATGAAGGCATGGCGTTGCTGTCTCCGCAATCTGTGGCCGGTCATTGCGTGCCGGCGATAGCCCTACTTTAGAGATTCCCGAAAAAACGTAAAGCATCGGTTTGGAATCGAAAGCGTTCCGAAACGGAATCCCAAAAATCGGGCGGACGCCCGCCGTGACGGCATTGGCCATCGTCATGAAGGCATTTCGAAAGCCACACGCGCGAACCGACGCGATGACGTTGGCGTGGTAATTTCGGACATTCCCGGAGAACCCGGAAATCGACGGAATCGAGCCGAAAACTTCCGGTCCGGAACGTTTCGACATGCGGAGACTGCACTGATGCGCGACATCGACCTCAAGACACTGCGGCTGTTCGTGGCCGTGTGCGATCACGGCAATATCGCGCGTGCCGCGAAAGAAGCGCACATCGAGCCTTCCGCGATCAGCAAGCGCATTGCGCAGCTCGAAAGCGATCTCGGCGTGCCGGCGCTGACGCGGTCACGGCGCGGCGTCGCGCCCACGCCGGCGGGCATCGCGCTGCTCGAGCATGCGCGCAGCATGCTGTTTACGATGGACCGGATCGCGGCCGACGTCACCGCGATCGGCGACGGGCTGCAGGGTCGCGTGAGCGTCTGCGCGTCGGCATCGGCGATCGCGGAAGTGTTGCTGGACGACATCGCGTCGTTCATGCGCGATCCCGCCAACCGGAACATCAAGGTCGACGTCGAGGAGCGGCTGTCGCGCGATCTTGTCCGGCAGGTGCGCGAAGGGGCTTCCGCGGTCGGCGTGTGCTGGGACAACGTCGACTTGCAAGGGCTGCAGGAGCGGTCCTATCGCCACGACCAGCTGGCGCTCGCCGTGCATCCCGAGCATCCGCTCGCCGGCCGTCAGTCGGTCGGCTTCGACGACACGCTTGAATTCGAGCACGTCGGATTGCCGCCGGCCACGGCCGTTCATACGATGCTCAAGCGCGCAGCCGCCGACCGGGGCCGGACCGTGTCGTATCGCGTGATCGTGTCGAGTTTCGACGCGGCGTTTCGCGTCGTGGCCGCCGGCCTGGGGATCAGCGTCATTCCCGTCGAAGTCGCGGCGGCCTACCGGCAGTCGCTCGGCGTGCGGATGATCCCGCTCACCGATGCATGGGCGAAGCGTCGCTTCATCGTATGTTTCCAGCGCTTCGACACGCTGCAGCCCGCCGCACTGCGGATGGTCGACCATCTCGCGAACCGCGCGGCACGGGATCACACCGGTCAGTAACGGATCACGACCGCCCGGCAGGCGGCATTCCAAAGAGTCGCTCGTCCCACACTACCGGTTTCGGGTCCGCCACGACAATGCGCGCGGCGTCCGGATGCGCCGGATTGACCAGTACATTGAATTCCGCGCGCGCGACGACCGACGGAACGACGAGTATCGCGGTGCGCGACTCCGTGAGCCAGGCGTCGCCGAACTGCCGTGCCGGATGCAGTGCCGCCGTGTCCCACCCTGCCGGCAGCGTGTCTGCCGAGTGGCGTTCGACCGGAAGGTCGTCGGGAACGGTCGCTTCGACCCATCCGTGTGTTTTGGGTACCTTGCCGATGCGGGCATGCACGAGCACTTCGAGCATTGCGCCCGCGAAGGTCAGCGCCGCATGGATGACCGGCCGGCCCGGGCTGTTGAAACGACCACCGACCGGCATTGCGCCGGTGCCGCTCCAGATCGTGTGTCGCGTGTCGGCGATGCGAAACAACTTCATGCCGGCAGCCCATAGAACAGTTTCCAGAGCAGTTCTTCGACGCGGCGCGCGCCGAGTTCGGTCAGTGCGACATCCAGCGGCGGACGCCCCTCGAGCTCGGGGTGAGGCATCGCCAGAAACGCCCGCGCATCCTCTTCATCGCTCCAGACGTAGGTGGTCGTCGCGACGATCCGTGCCAGGCGCTCGGTCTTTTCGGATTCATCTTGTGTCAGACGGTCGCGGCGGCGTTTGTAGGTCGCCTCGGGAATGATGCGCGCGAGCAGTGCCCGCCGCGCGTCGGCGCCCTGCGTCGCGTGCTCGACCCCCGCGCGCAACGCTGACTTCGGAAGGCCGTCGCGCACGCGCGCCTCAAGCTCCGCGAGCGTATGCGGGACCGGCCGAAGCTCCATGACCGCAGCCACGGCTTCAGGGGTGACGAGCGACATGGCGACTCCCGATTGAGTATCAACTGATACCACATCATAGACCAAATGATACCGAACGTCACGAAACCATCGCACTTGAGGCGAGCGGTGCCTGCTAGCATGGCGCGTGGCCTGTCCGAATCGCGACGACGGCTGTAAAGATGTCGCGTGCCATGGTGTTGTGCGGCCGGCCGCCTCCGTGCCGGTCATGCCGGCGCGCTTCGACGCGGACGCTTGCCGCAGCACGCATCGGGCTCTGCCCGCATTCGACTCCCATCCGACGACCGGCTGCGCCGCATGCTGTCGCGCGAACCGCCGGCACGAGATTCGTCCATGCCCAGGAAAAAAACCAGCCTCTGGCTACGGCCTTTCGATCTGCTTTCCGCCGCGGCGAGCCCGCGGCCGAACAGGAAAGCAACCCAACCGCCGGCGTCGGCCAAGCGCCCCGCCAGCACCCGGACCCCGCGTCGCACGGCGCCGGCGCCCGCCGCGCGTGCAACGCCGCGCCACGTGCCCGGCACGTGGCTTCGCTCCTTTCATGCCGCGCGCCCGGCCCCCGGCCGCCTCGTCAATCATCTTGCCTACGCGCTGTACCTGCCCGCCGCACCGGCGACGACCCGGGACATGCCCGTCGTCGTCATGCTGCACGGTTGCAAGCAGACGGCCGAGTCGTTCGCCGCGGGCACGCGCATGTGCCGCGTCGCGGAGCGTGCCGGGTTTGCCGTGCTGTTTCCCGAACAGGCGAACACCGCCCACGCGCATCGCTGCTGGAACTGGCATGGCGATGCGTCTCAGTCGGAGGCCCCCGCAATCGCGTCGCTGGTCGACGCGATCGTGCGGGAGCGCGGGTTCGATCGCGACCGGATCTATCTGGCCGGCATGTCGGCCGGTGCGGGGCTGGCCGCGCGGCTGGCGCTCGGGTATCCCGATCTGTTCGCGGCCGTCGGCCTGCACTCCGGTCCGGCCATCGCGCCGCCGCTGTCGACCATGGCCGCGATGAGCGTGATGCGCCGCGGCCTGCACGACGACCCGATCCGCGTCGTCGATGCATGCGTCGACGTTCATGCGTATCCGGGCATGCCCGCGCTCGTCGTGCATGGCGGGCTCGATACGGTCGTCGCCGAGCAAAACGCGCGACAGCTCGGCGTCGCGTTCGCGCGGCTCAATCGGCTCGTGAACGAACAGGGTGAACTGCGCGTCGGCGAGCAGCATGCCTACACGCATGACGATGCGGATTACACGGATTATCTGCGCGGCGGCCGGCTGATCGTCCGGGTCTGCATCGTTCGCCGCCTGGCGCACGCATGGAGCGGCGGCGATCCGCGTGAAGCGTTCCACGCCGCGACCGGGCCGGACGCGACGGCGATGTTCTGGCATTTCTTTCGAAGGCGGCGGCGCAAGCGAGTGCGGTGACGCGTCCCGCGTCGCACTCACGCACGTTGCTCGACCGACGCCACCTCGCCCACCCTCCCGCCTGCACGCCGGATCGGCACTCGAATGCGGAAGGTCGTGCCGCGCCCCGGCGCACTCGTCACGTCGATTGCGCCGCGATGCCGTTCGATGATGCCGTGCGACACCGACAAGCCGAGCCCGGTTCCCTGCCCGACCGGCTTCGTCGTGAAGAACGGATCGAAGATTCGCCGCACGATGTCGGGCGTCATGCCGGTGCCGGTGTCGCTGATCGCGATCGACACCTGTTCGCCGTCGCTCGAGGTGCGGATCGTGATCACGCCGCGCTCGGGAATCGCGTGCGCGGCGTTGACGAGCAGGTTCATGAAGACCTGGTTCAACTGCGACGGGATACATTCGACGTGCGGCACGTCGCCGTACGCGCGCACGATGTCGGCCTTGTACTTGAGTTCGTTATGGACGACGTTGAGCGTGCTTTCGAGACCCGAGTGGATGTCGACCACGCTCCACTCGCCGCTGCCCGGCCGCGAGAAATCGCGCAGATCCTGCACGATGCGCCGCACCCGCACCGCGCCATCGATCGATTCGTCGATCAGCGTCACGATCTCGTCGCGCACGTAGTCCAGATCGGCGGTGCGCCCCATTGCAGTCAGCGCGTCGCGCGCCGCGGGTTCCAGCTGCGGCAGCGCGGCCTCGTGCGCGGCGATCACGTCGAGCAGGCTGCGCACCCACGTCTTCAGCGTGTTGAGGTTCGCGCTGATGAAGCCGACCGGGTTGTTGATCTCGTGCGCGACGCCCGCCGCGAGCTGGCCGATCGAGGCGAGCTTTTCCGATTGCAACAGCTGCACGTGGGTGTCCTCGAGCGCCCGCAGCAGGCGCCGCTGTTCGTCCTTCTCCTGCTCGAGCCGGATCTGCGCCGCCCGGCGCTCGTCGATCTCGGTCGCCATGTTCTCGCGTGTGCGCTGCAGCATCGCCGTCGTCTGCTCATAGCGCCGCAATGCCGTTTCGAGTTCCGCGGTCCGCAATCGCACCAGTCGCTCGAGCGTGTCCGTCATGCCGCGCAGAAAGGTTGTGCGTGCATCGAAACGGCAGACCAGCAGCGTGACGATCAGCGTCGCCGTCGTGAACAGCGCGATCGTCGTCGCGAGCCACGGCGCATCGATGCCGTTCGCGGCGCCGCAGCGCGCATCCGGCGCGAAGTGCGCGGCCGCCATCGCCGTGTAGTGCATGCCCGTGATGGCGATACCCATGATCAGCGCCGCGCCGATGCGTTGCCTGGTCGCATGGCGCGCCTGTCGCGCGCGCAGCGCCTGGGCCATCCAGAGCGCGGCCGTCGATGCGATCACCGCGACGGCGATCGATGCCGCGAACAGCACGGGATCGTAGCGAATGCCGGGCGCCATGCGCATCGCGGCCATGCCCGTGTAATGCATCCCGACGATCCCGGCGCCCATCAGCACACCGCCCACAAGCAGGCGACGGCGGCTCAACCGGGCGCGCGTGACGACATTCAGCGCGAAATACGACACGAGCACGGCAATCGCCAGCGACGCGCCGGTATCCGCAAGCGCATAGCCGAGCGGGATCGGCAGCGACAGCGCCAGCATCCCGACGAAATGCATCGACCAGATTCCGGTGCCCATCGCGGCCGCGCCGCCGCCCAGCCACGCACGCTTGAGCTTCGGGTCGTCGAGCAGCGAAATGAACGCGGCCAGGTCGAGCGCCGTATAGGAGGCCAGCGTCGCGATGACGAGCGACAGCAGGACAAGCAGCAGGTTGTAGGTGCCATGCATGATCGAGCGCCCCGGTCGAGATGAACGCGTTGCCGCGGCGTACGGTCGATCGCACGCCGCGGCCGTGCGGTACGCGGCGTCAGGCCGGTGGCGCGGCAGCGTCCGGCGCCTGCGTCGACGCGGCGGCACCGGTCAGCACCAGGATGTCGAACGGTGTCCCCTCGCGTGCCTCGAAGCGGCGCACCAGCTCGATCTGGTGCGCCGACATCACGCTGCCCTTCGTCATCAGCAGCACCCCGCGATGCGTGCGCAGATCGTCGGCGAGCCGCATGCCCTCGCGCAGCTGCGCGGACTGGATCTCCGCGACGGACGCCGCGATGCCGAGGCTCGCCGGATCCCGCATCAGCTCGATGAAGCGCGCGACGAGCTGCGGATCGTAGCGCACGCCGGCCTGCGAGTGCAGCACGTCGATCGCCTGCTCGACAGAATGCGGCGAACCGATCTCGCCGTTGCGCAGCCCTTCGAAGTCGCGCGCGATCGCGACGATCCGCGAGCCGAGCGGGATCGCGTCACCGGTCAGCCCCTCCGGGGTGCCGCGCCCGTTGAAGCGCTCGTACTGGTGCAGCACGATCGATGCGACCTTGTGCAATTGCGCGACCGGCGTGAGCACCATCTGCGCACGCAGCGGGTGCTGCTGGAACAGGCTGTGTTCGTCCGTCGTCATCTTGACGAGCGGCTTGTGCAACAGTTCGTCGGGCAGCGACAGCTTGCCGATGCCATGCAGCAGACCGGCGAAATAGACATCCTGCGCGTGCAGGCTGCTCATCCCGGCCGACAGCGCGAGACGCCGCGCGATCTCGCCGACGCGCATCGCATGCCCGCTCGCACTCCCGCAGCGCAGCTCGATCATGCTCGCGCACACCTGGACCATCGCGGTGAAGCTGCTCTTCAGGTCGTGCTGTGCCGCTTCGAGGAACATCACGGTCTGCGCGAGTTCCTCGGTGCGCGCACGCACCTGTGTTTCCAGTTCCGTGTTGAAACGGCGCAGCGCTTCGTTCTGCGCTTCGGTCAATGCGGCGAGCCGCGCGGCTTCACCGCGCAAGCGCCGCTGCTCGAGCGCCTGCTCGATGGTCATCAGCAGGTCGTGGTCGTCCCAAGGCTTGTTCAGATAGCGATACACACCGCCTTCGTTGACGGCCTCCACGATCGATGCGATGTCGGAATAGCCGGTCAGCAGGATACGCATCGTGTCCGGGTACAGCGAGCGGGCGCGTGCGAGAAACGCCGCGCCGCTCATGTTCGGCATGCGCATGTCGGACACGATCAGGTCGACTTCGGTCGACGCCAGGATCTCGAGTGCCGCTTCCCCGCTTTCGGCTGTCAGGATCGCGTAGCGCGCGGGCCGCAACACGCGCTTGAGCGCGGACAGTACGCTCGGTTCATCGTCGACCAGCAGGATCGACGGGGTCGCTGCGGCGTGGTCGGATGCGGCGTCGACGATCGTTTCGGGTGGTGCAATGTTCGTTCCGTTCATCGCGGATATCGTCATGACTGGCCTCGGATTGTTTGTCTTCACCACCTCTGTGACATCGGCATGTGGCGCGCATTCCATATTGGGGAAAACGCTGACAAGGACGACGTATCCGCCGGCATCATGGGCGCTGCTCATGTGCACCGCCGCGCCGACTTCCGGTATCGTTGCCGCATGCGCCGCCACGGCACACGCCGTCGCGGCGCGATCCCGATCGCATCAACCAACCCGTATGGAGCCTTCATGATTCTGGAAATGGCATCGCTCGAAATCGATCCGTCGCAGGCCGAGCCATTCGAAGCGGCGGTTCGCCAGGCACTCCCGCTGTTCGCCCGCGCGCGCGGCTGCGGCGGCGCCGAGCTGCACCGCGTGATCGAGCGCAGCGGCGGCTACCTGCTCGTCGTCAAGTGGGACACCGTGGACGATCACATGGTCCATTTCCGGCAATCGGACGACTTCCAGGCGTGGCGGCAGCTGGCGGGGCCGTTCTTCAAGAGCCCGCCGCAAGTCGTGCATACGGAAGTCGCGGTCAAGTAATCGCCGCAGTCAAGGCCGGTCGGGAAGACGCCCGACCGTGCCACCTGCGCTCCGTGGAAAGCCGGCTTTGCGAGCGCCGCTCCGGTCGCCCCTCTGCACGCTCGACCTGAAGCCGGGTGACGCTCCGAGCCGACACGCTGCACGGTGCCCGTGCAAAATCGGCGCTTGCTGCACACGCTCGACGCGCTGTCGCGCATCAGCGCCATCCTGACCCCCTGAGCGCCCGCCATGCCGGCGCATCCGATCATCAAGAGTCCGCCATGACCATCGACCCTTCCATCCTCTCCGCGTTCACCCCGACCGGCAAGCTGCGCGCGTCGATCAATCTCGGCAACCCGATCCTCGCGAACCGCGACCCGGCCACCGGCGAGCCGTTCGGCGTATCGATCGACCTCGCGCGCGCGTTCGCCGAGCGGCTGTCGGCCGAGCTGGAGCTCGTCGTGTTCGATGCGGCCGGCAAGTCGGTGCAGGCGCTCACCGAAGAGCGCGCCGATTTCGGCTTCTTCGCGGTCGATCCGCTGCGCGGCGAAACGGTCGCGTTCACCGAACCGTACGTGCTGATCGAAGGCTTCTATCTCGTGCGCGACGATTCGCCGATCCGCGGCAATGCGGACGTCGACCAGCCGCACAACCGCGTGGCGGTCGGCAAGGGCAGCGCGTACGACCTGTTCCTCACGCGCGAACTGAAGGCCGCGCAGATCGTGCGCGCGCCGACGTCGCCGGCCGTCGTGCCGACCTTCGTCGAACAGCAGCTCGAAGTCGCGGCCGGCGTGAAGCAGCAGCTCGAAGCCGATGCGGCGAAGACGCCGGGCCTGCGCCTGCTCGACGAGCGCTTCATGGTGATCCGCCAGGCGATGGGCGTGCCGAAGAGCCGCGGCGAAGCGGCCGCCGCGTTGCTCGGCCAGTTCGTCGAAGAGATGAAGGCGTCGGGCTTCGTCGCGGATGCGCTGCGGCGCCATGGCATCACGGGCGCGTCGGTTGCGCCGCTGGCGTGATCGGACATCGGCTGACGCAACAACGGCGCCGGTGTCTCGCTCGACCTCGGCGCCGCACACCGCAAGCATCGCGCGGGCCTACTCGGTATTGGCGCGCCGCCACTGCATCGGCGACATCTCGTAGCGTCCGCGAAACGCGCGGCTGAACGCCGCTTCGGACGTATAGCCGACGCGGTTCGCGATATCCGCTACCGGTGCGCGGCTGTAGCGCAACAGCTCGGCCGCCCGATCCAGACGCCAGGTCGTCAGATAGCTCAACGGCGCCTGCCCCACGACACGCTGGAATCGATCCGCGAACGCCGAGCGGGACAGGTTCGACAGCTCGGCAAGGTCGTTGACGGTCCAGGCGCGGCCGGGATCCGCGTGAATGGCGGACATCGCCGGATTGATCCGGCTGTCGATCGCACCGGACAACCAGCCGTGACCCGTCGCCCCCTCCGTCGCCCAGGTGCGCAGCAACTGGACGAAGATGACGTCCAGCAAGCGCGAAATCATCGCGGCGGCGCCCGCGCGCGGGCTCAATGCCTCGTCGAGTATGAAATGGCAGCTCAGTTCCAGCCACTCGAACGGCCGTTCCCGCAAACCCTTCAGCACCAGCACCGGCGGCAGCACGGACAGCAGGCGCTGCGACAGCACGCCGTCGAAGCCGAAATCGCCGCACAGCCACGTAGTGTCGCCGCTCCCTATCGTCAGGCGTTCACGGTCGTAATACTGTGGCGCGAGATCCGTGACGAGACGGGCGGAACGGCCCGGCCGGTCAGCGATGACATGGCCGTGGCCATGCATCAGCATGACCAGGTCGCCTTGCGATGCGTGATAGCGCTCGTCGAGCCCCTCCACCTCGATCGTCACGCTGCCGCTCCGGATGATGTGCAGACGGTACTTCCCGGCGGGAAAGCGCAACCCGAAAGGCGCCGACGCCGCGCACGTGAACACGGTATTGCCACGGATGCGGATCAGTTCCAGCACGTCGGAAAAGGCGTCGCGCCTGAACGCGAACGGATCTGCGTCATCGTCCAGCCGGGTCGGCGTTTCAGCAAAGAATTCCGGTTTTTCAGCCATGTCGCGTATTCGGATGGTCTTTATCATGGACACATCATTCACGCCGGGCGGTGCCGATGTCAAAGAGATTCGACGGGGCGCCCGGCACTCGCGGGCGTGACGGGCGTCATCCAGCGACCACAGGAGCAGGCATATGAATCCGGAAACGCGTACCGACACGGTTGTATTGATTCACGGCCTGTGGATGACGCCGCTGTCGTGGGAGCATTGGGTCGCCCGCTACGCGCAGCGCGGCATGCGGGTCATCACGCCGGGCTATCCGGGCATCGAGCCGGGCACGGCCGGCGTCGCGGCACTGCGCCGCGATCCGTCGCCGCTCGTGAACCTCGGCGCGCGCGAGATCTTCGAGCACCTGGCCGCGACGATCGCGGCACTCGACACGAAGCCGATCATCATGGGGCATTCGTTCGGCGGCGCGTTCGTGCAGCTCCTGCTCGACGCGGGCTTCGGCACGGCCGGCGTATCGATCGACGGGGCAGCGGTGAAGGGCGTGTGGGCACTGCCGTTCAGCGAGATCAAGGCGACCTTCCCGGTCCTGCGCAATCCGGCCAACCTGCACCGCGCCGTGCCCATCACCGAAACGGAATTCCACTACGCGTTCACCAACAACCTGAGCCTCGCGGAATCGAAGCCGGTCTATGACCGCTACGCGGTCCCGGTGTCGGGGCGCATCCTGTTTCAGGGCGGATTCGCGAACGTCACGCCGAATGCCGCGACCACCTACAACTTCGCGAACGACAATCGCGCACCGCTGCTCTTCATCGCCGGCGGCAACGACCATATCCTGCCGCCGGCCGTCCAGCGCGAGAACTACGAGAAGAACGCGAAGCGCTCGCGGGCGATTTCGGCATACAGGCTGTTCCCCGGCCGCAGTCATTACACCTGCGGCGAGCCAGGCTGGGAGGCGGTCGCCGACTTCGCGCTCGACTGGGCGCGGGCGCCGGTGGCGGGCGATCTCGGTCACGGTTGAGCGGCGCGGGGGCGCGCGTCGCGCAGTCGAGTCGTACAGGCTCTGCTCCGACGCCAGCCCCGGATGGATGCGCGAAGCCGCCGTGCACTGCGCGGTTGCGATGTCCCGGCCCGCAAACCGGCCGCCGGGGCACGCACGCGTTCATGACGCCGCGCGGTGTCCCGCTGTCGTTGCGCCGGCTGGCGGTCGAGGTGCGGCCGTCGCGGAATGCGCGGGCGACGGGGACGCCGCGGCGCCCGGCCCGGACGGCGGCTGCGACGCGGGCGAGGCTCCGGCTCCAGGTGCGGCTCCGGCTCCGGCTCCGGCTCCGGCTCCGGCTCCAGCTCCGGCTCCAGCTCCAGCTCCAGCTCCAGCTCCAGCTCCAGCTCCAGCTCCAGTTCCAGCTCCGGGTGCGTGTGCGGGTGCGGCTCCGGGTGTAGATGCCGGATTCGGCGACGACGACGCGGGTTGGCTGGCGGCGTGTGCGCCCCCTGCCGAGCCCGGCGCAGCGGAACCCGAAGCCGCGGGACCAACGGCCGGCGGCGCGCGCAGCGCGCCGTCCAGCGAGGTCCGGCGAGCGGCCATGTCGGCCTGTTCGGCGCTGCGCTGGGCGGCGCGATCGGCGGACAGGCGCGCCGCTTCGGCATCCGGATTGATCGTGTTGACGCGGATGCGTTCGATGTCGCCCACGCCCGCGAGCCGGTTCAACGGTACGTAGTCCGTACGAAATACCAGTTCGACGCCGCTGCTCAGGTTGACGTCGGCGTGCGAACTCTCGGTCGTCTGGGTCCGGTCGGTCGACACGTAGCCGATCGTGCTCTGCACATTCGCTTCCGCGCCCCAGGGCCCGAAGCGGGCGCCCCCGCTCACCCCCACCGTGTTGCGCGTGTCGAATTGCGAGCCGCGGTCGTTGGCGGCGGCGCTGCTCGCGTCGATATGGAAATTCATCGCGGCGTTGAGCCGCCCGCTCTCGATGACGATGCGCTGCAAACCCATCTGCACCATCGTCGCGAGCAGCTGCTGGCGGTTGCGGGCCAGCACCTGTTGCGCGAGCGGCACCAGCCGCTCGGGATCGGAGGCCGGCACCGCCTCGCCCGGCCCCACCCCCAGCGCACTGCGCAGCGCCGCTTCGGCCGGCGGGGTCGCGCCCGGGCGCAATGCCAGCCGGGTCGCGGCATCGCGCTCGGCCTGCAGTTCCTGCTGGCGCTGGCGGCGCTCGTCCGGCGGCAGGCCCGCCAGTTCGTCGGCGTCGTCCGCGGCCTCGTCGTCGCCGGTGACCTGGTAGGCGGTCGGGAAATGCTCGGCCAGCCACTGCCGCGCGCCGGCGATGCCGACGTTGCTGTCCGCGAAGCCTTCGGTGGTCTGCGCGACATTGCGGATCAGGTCGACGAACGCGGTCAGTTGCTGCTGGTTCGAATCGTTCATGGCCTTGAAGACACCCGTGATCAGCTCGGTCACGAAGCGCGGGAACGACACCGCGTCGAGCACCGCCCGGGTGGTGCCGGCCATCCGGTCGATGGCGGTGCCCGAATACTCCGAGCCCGCGTTCTGCGCGACCGCCAGCGTCGTGCCGGGACGCGCCGCGCGTTCGTCGTGGTCGAGCGCGAGCGAGCCGATCCGCACCAGTCCGGACGCGAGATCGCGGCGCGTGGCCGGATCGAGCGCGCCGAAGCCCTGCTGCGCGGACAGCAGTTCGCGGACACGGTGACGAACGTCGGGCCGCGGCACCGGCGAACGCGCAAGGTGCGCGGTTGCCATCATGTCAGCGGCTCCGCCGCGCGACGCGCGTCCCGCGAGGCGTGACACGTGACGCGCTGCCGGGGTGGCGACGGCGCATCCGCCGTCGCCACCCGGGTTGTGCCGCCCGTATCGCGACGGCCTGAGCGACACGGTTTCATTTCAGTGCCCCAGTGCCGCCCAGGCGCTCTCCGGCGCTGCCGGCCGCGAAGCCGGCGGCCCGGTGCGGCCGGCATCCGCAACGGAAGCTGCCGGGTCGTCGGGTTTCTCGCCGAGGCTGAGCGTTGCCTCGATCCAGTCGGCGGCGGAGGCGATCACCGGGTTGTCGGTGGTGATCAGCGGCGACGCGCCGCCCAGCGCATCCGCGACGTCCGCCAGCCACGCGATCACGGTCATCCCGGCTTTGCCGCGCCGGACATAGGCGGCCGGCTGGCGCGGCGGCTGCCGCGAGAGCCGGCCGATGGCGGCGACCACGCCCCAGATGTCGCGCGCGGCGAAGCCTTGACGCAGGTCGGCATGGCCGAGGATCGCGAACGCGTCCCTGAGCATGCCGACGATCTCGCCGGCCATGAACGCGGTCACGCCGGTACACGCGGCGCCGAGGTTCTGCGCGAGCGCGCGCGCGCCGTTGCGGACCCGCGCCTGCTGCCCGAGCGCCCCGCGCGGGTCGGCGCCGGGCGTCTCGTCGAGCTTGTAGAGCGCCTCGCACAGCACGAGCATGCATTCCTCGAATTGGACGTTGCGCTCGGCATCCGCCGCCGCCGGGCCGTACGCGGTGCCGAACAACCGCGAATAGAACGCCGCGCGCTCGCCGGCCGCCAGCTTCTCGGCGCGGTGGCGCCACCAGTTGGCGACCAGCGGCTGCGCGCCGCCAAGATCGACGCCGACGGCGCCGCTCGCCGACAGGCCGGCGAGCGCCTCGACCGCGGGGATCACGCCCGCGGGCTCGAGATCGGCCGCCAGATAGAGCGACGCGAGCGCCCGCAGCTGCGCCTTGTCGATGCGCGCGGCAACGGCGTCGGGGATCGCGATGTCGCCGAGCTCGTCGAGCGCGAAGGCCAGGCCGTGCGCGGTCGCGCGCTCGACGAGCCGCTCCCCCGACCGGATCGCGGCCGCGAGCCCGGCATCCGCCGGCGGGGCGATGAGCGCGCGCGCCATGATTCAGTGCTGCCCGGCGGGCAAGCCCGCGGCGGGCGCCGGCTTGTTGGGGTTGTACGGCGTCGAGTTGCCCTGGATCACCGACATCATCTCGGGCGTCGCCATCTTGTCGAGCGGCAGGTAGTCGCTCTTGAAGTTGACGCGGACCTCGCCCGACAGCTTCGCTTTCACCTCCGCCTTGGACTCGCTGGTGTCGTCGAGTGCCGACCCGACGGTGGCCACGTGTTCCTGCTGCCCCTCGAACGAGGCGTCGGCCGAATACGGCGTGTACCAGCTGCCGTAATGCGCGTTGAGCGATTCCTTGTACTTCTGGCTCTCGCGGTCATGCATCGACGCGGTGTAGGTGCGTTTCGCGGTGTCGCTGGCGCGCATGTCGAACACCACCTTGGCGTTGATCGAGCCGTCGGTGACGACGATGCGATTGATGCCGAGCATGACCATCGACGACAGCAGCTGCTGGCGCTGCTTCGCCATCTGCAGGCGCGCCGCGGTGACGAGGCGCAGCTCGGACTTGTCGTCGGACAGGTCGGTCACGGGCGGATCGAGGTTGTAGTTCCGGCTGATCTCGGCAAGCCGCTGCTGCGCGTTGTCGCCCTGCGCCACCAGCCGCGTCGGGGCCGCTGCGGCGGCCGCGCCGGCGCTGTCCGCGTCGAACGCGTCGGCGCCGTCCTGCGCCTGCACCGACAGCACGTCCGGGAACGAATCGGCGAGATAGTCGCGGCCGGCCCCCTCGCTGATGTTGTCGCTCATGAACTGGGCGGTGGTCTTGGCGACATTGGCGATCAGCTCGCCATACGCGCGCATCTGCTCGATCGAGCTTTCGACGATCGCCTGGAACACGTTCTTGATCAGGCCTCCTACGAATTTCGGGAAATCGACCTTCTGCACCATCTGGCCGAACTGTTCGACGCCCTGCTTCACCGCGCCGGCCTGGAAGTCCTTGCCGGCGAAGCCGGGATCCTGCGAAAGCTGCCGCTTGGTCGCGGTGACGGGATCGTCGGCCAGCGCCGCGGCGGCCGGCGCCGGACGCGGCTGCGCGATCGGGCGCGCGAGGCCGGTGGGCGGCAGTTCGCCGTTCGCCTCGCGCTCGGCGATCTCGGCATGCACGCCGTTGGGATCGGCCAGGTAGGCGAGCACCCGCACCGTATCGGCGGCGATGCGGCGGCGCTCGTCGTCGGGCAGGTCGAGGAACGACGGAATCGCGGTCAGCAGGCGGCGCACCTCGGGCCGCGTCGCGTCGAACGCGGCGGCGCTCGTGGGTGGCCGCACCGGGTGAAGCGCGTCGGGGGGAGCGGGCAGGCGCATGGCTCAGTTTCCCTTGGCCGGCGCCGGCGCGGCGGCCGGAGCCGAGGCCGAAGCCGGGGCCGCGGCGGGTGCGGCGGCGGCCGGCGGCGTTTTCGGACTGGGCAGCACGTTGGGATCGGCGGGCGTCGCGTTGCCGGTGATGGTGGCGATCATCTGCGGGGTCGCCATCTTGTCGAGCGGCAGGTAGTCGCTCTTGAAATTGACGTCGACCGCGCCGGACAGCTGGATCTTGGTCTGCATCGCCGCGTTGCTGGTTTCGGACGCGGCGGTCGACGCGGTGATGATCGGCTTGTTCTCGTACTCGTAGTCGCCCTTCGCGTAGTAGTCGGCGCTGTACTGGCGGCCGTTGTCCTTGTCGTTGCTGGAGTCGTACTTGCCGCCGCGATCGTAGGTGCCCTTGCCGGCGTAGGTCGTCTGCACGTTGCCGTCCTTGTCGCGGGCGAGGTCGACCGCGGTGGCGCTGCGCTGCTTGGACAGCGTGTCCTGCGCGCGCACGTCGTAGATGATCTTCGCGGAGATCTTGCCGTCGGTGACGACGATGCGGTTGATGCCCATCAGCACGATCGAGGCCAGCATCTGCTGGCGCTGCTTGGCGAGCTGCATCTTGAAGCGGTTGACGATGGCCAGTTCGGAGGCCTCGTCCGACAGGTCGAAGGTGTCGCCGTCGCCCATCTGCAGGCGCGCGCGCACGGTCTTCGACGCTTCGTCGGCGTCGACCCCGTCGCGCACCTGCACGCGCGGGCTCGGCGCATCGCCGCTGTCGTCCATGCCGATCTCGAACAGGTCGGGAAACTGGCCGACCATGTGATCGCGCGCCTGGTTCTCCGTCACATGTTCGTCGGCGAACTGGCCGAGCGATTTCGCGACCTGCGCGATCATTTCCTGATACGCCTTCATCTGCTCGATCGAGCTGTGCGTGATCGACTGGAACACGCCGCTGATCAGGCTGGCCACGAAGGTCGGAAACTTGACCTGGTTCAGCAGCTCGCCCGCGACCGCGGCGCCCTCGTGCGCGGCCGCCGCGGTGAACTTGGACTTGCCGATGCTGTCGACGGCCTGGTTGTGCGTGTTGAAATCCGCCTCGTGCGCCGCATGATCGGTGTCGTCCAGCGCGCGCGCCGGCGCGGTGCCGAGGCCGCCCGGAATCTCGTGGCCGGCGAACCCCTCGGGCCGCGCCAGGTAATCGGCGATCAACGCGGTATTGCGGGCGATGTCGCGGCGATCGGCGTCGGGCATCGCGTTGAAGGCCTGCGACCGGGTCAGCATCCGCGCGACGCCGTGGCGCACTTCGTCGGCCGGCACCGGCGGCGTAGGACGCGGAGCGGCCGCGGCGGCGCGCGGCGGCGGCGCGATCGGCGTGGAACGGGCAGCTTGCGGGAACATGGCGACCTCGCGGGAAACGCGTGACGAAGCGGTTCAGTTGGCCTGGGCGGGCACGTCCGCAGGCAGTTCGAACTCGATGGGACGCAGGTAAAGACTCACCCGCGCCGGGCAGGCCGCGTCCGTGCGCAGGCTGATGATCGAGAAGCGGCCCGGCCAATGCGCGTCCTCCGGCGTGAACGCGCCCATCCATCGCTCGAGCGCCTGCAGCCCGCGCGGACGCTCGGCGAGCCCCATCGTCAGCAGGCTCAGGAACGCCGGCGGCACGTCGGGGATCGCCGACAGCAGCACGTAGAGCTCGAGATCCGGCCCGTCCGGCCCGAGCCCGAACGCGAGCAGCGCACCGTGCGGCGGCAGGTCGAACCGCCCGCCGAGCACCAGCCCCAGGAGCTGCATGATGCCGGGCAGGCGATGGCCGATGCCGAGCGCATCCATCACCGGCTGCAGATCGGCGAGCCGCAGCGCCTGGGTGCACGCGAACGTGAGCCGCTGGCCGCCGAGATCGCGCTGGGCGGCCATCGTGGTGAACAGCGGCTTGAGCCCGGGCACCATCCGCAGCGCGGCCTGGACGATGCCGGCCAGGTCGCGCGGCAGGTTCTCGATCGTGCCGGCGTCGCCGGGCAGCTCGTAATAGACCTTCGACGCGTAGAGCCCGTCGCGGTCGTAGCTGGAGCCGAAGAACGCGCCGTAGTCGAGGTGGCCGCCCGGCCGCGCGAAGCCCCGGAACGGCTCGCTCGCCTGGTCGAACCAGTGCAGCGCGTCGCGGCCGATGAAGTCGCGGATCAGCTTGCGCATTTCGCGCGTCGACTCGTCGCGCCGGTCGATCGCGGACGCCTCCGGCGGCAACGGCTCGATCGTGAAGCGCAGCTTGCCCGGCTGGCTTTCCGAGAAGCTGGGTTCGAACGGCACCGCCATCGGCATCAGCGCGTTGTCGCGAAACCGCAGATCGTCGGTGCCGTCGCCGAACGTGCGCAGGAACAGGTCGCGCGACGGCGCGAAGGGATCGGCGGTGCCGAGGCTTCGCGCGGCGCTTTTCAGGCGGCGTTCGACCCGGGCGACGACCGGCTCGCGGGATGAGGTCAGGGGCATGGCTCGGCTCCGGCAGGGTTCGGGAATGGCGCAGCGCACGCAACGCCGGTTCAGTGCGGGCGGTTCGAGTAGTAGCTCGCGCCGTTGTGCGTGCCGACGCCGTAGCCCGCCTTCACCGGCACGCCCGCGCCGAGGCCGATGCCGGCGCCGATATCGCCGACGCCGTCGAGCATCTCGCGCGCCATCGCCGGGATCGGCACCGGCTTCGACGTCATCTGCGGCGCCTCGCGCGGCTGCGAGAACTGCTCGATCTGCGTATCAGTGGTCGCGGTATCGGCCAGCCACAGCTCGCACGCGTTGACCAGGTCGTAGTCGGTGGGGTCGACCGTCGACTTGTGGTTCGACGAGACGTCCGGATTGGCGATCTGGTCGATGCTGAGCAGCGGGCCGGTCGCCTTGTTGACGCGATCGACGTTGTTGGCCAGCCACGCGGTGATGATCGTGCCGCAGGTCGCCAGCGTGCGATAGCGCGAGCTGGTGCGCGCGCCGCCCAGATCGTAGGTCGCGACCTGGTCGATCACCTGCCACATGTCCTTGGCGCCGTAGCAGCCGCGGATCTCGGGATCCTGCAGCAGATCGATCATGAACTTGACCTGCGACTGGATCTCGCGCGCGGCGTAATGCGCCATCCCGTAGCCGTGCAGCGACAGGTTGCCGGCGAGATCGCGGGCGGCCTTGCGCACCTGCTGGTGGTTGATCGGGTTCGGCACGCTCGCGCGCAGCAGCGAGTCGACTTCGGTCTGGCGCACGAACGACGAGACGGACGACACGAAGCGGATCCACAGATCGTTGAACTCGCGGTTGCCCGCGGTATTCGGATCGCCGCCCGGCACGCCGAGCGTGATGGCCGCGAAGTTCTTGCGCTCCTGCTCGGAGATGCGGTTCGGCGTCTCGCGCCAGTAGCGATAGAGCAGCTTGCCGGCATTGCCGGGGCCGATCGGCAGCGTGCCGTGCTGGAACTGCTCGACGATGCGGTCGACGACCTGGAACACCTTGAGCTCGTCGAACATCGCGGCGACGATCATCGGGCCCATCACGCGCACGTTGTCGGCCACGATGTTCGCATCCTCCAGATCCTCGAGGTTCGGCAGGTCGATGCCGAGATCGGCGATCGCGTCCTCGCCGCCGATGTTCTGGACGGTGTTGAGCTCCTCGTTGATGCGGCGGCGCAACTGCGGCTCGTCGGCCTGGATCTTGCGGGCCTGCAGGCCGCGCATCACGCGCGCGAATTCGATGGTGACCACGCCCGGCTTCTCGCCGCCGCGGCCGTCGGGATCGCCCTCGATGCACAGCAGCGCCAGCACCCGCTGCGCGAGCGCCCCGTACGAATTGGCTTCGCCCACCGCCGCGAAGAACTGGCGGGTAAAGGCGTTCATCAGCCCGCTGCCGTCGTCCGGCACGGTCCTGCCGTCCACGACCTTCACGGGGGGCGGCGTGGCCCCGTCGACCGCGAGGATGCCCAGCACCAGCGCGACAAGCGTGATCGACACGGCCTCGGTGTCCGCGCCGTTCGCGCCATTGGCGCCGCCCGCGTCGTCCGCGTCGAACACCAGCTGGCCGTTCAGCTCGGAGAGCAACGGCGGGTCGATCAGCGACTTGCTGGCGAGCAGTTCGCGGGTGGCGACGAACAGCGGATCGCAAACCTCCGCGACGCCGTCGGACGGCTTCTTGTCGTAGACGACTGCGAGGATGGCCTTGCACAACGCGAGCTGCTCCCGCTCGGCGGCGACCGGCGGCCGCTTCAGCGACTCGAGCCGGTTGACGATATCGACCAGCCCGTCGCGTGCCCGGGTCTCGAGGTCGACGAGGTCGAGGAAGCGGACTTGATGATTGACTTGAAACATTTAACTTCTCCTTGAAATCCGGTCGGTTCGGAGGAATGAACGGGATCCGGCGCGCAAGTCAGCCGTCGTCGGCACTACCTTCCTTGCCCGTGCAACCGTCGTCGCCCGCCGCGTCGTAGGCATCGATGCGGCCGGCCAGCGCGCGCAGCGCCGCCGCCGCGTCGAGCATGCCGGCGCCGCAGCCGTCGGCCGCGCCGGGCGCAAACGGACGCGCGGTGGCGACGAGCAGATCGCGCACCGTCGCGCCGTCGAGCGGATAGGCGCGGCGCTGCGCGTACGCGACGAGCAGCGCCGCGGCGCCCGCGACGAACGGCGCGGCGAAGCTGGTGCCGGTCGCCAGTTGATAGGCCTCGATCGCGCTTGTCAGCACCCGTTCGCCCGGTGCGCATAGCGCGACATGCGGGCCGCGCGTCGAGAACGCGGTCGGCCGCTCATCGTCGCCCACGGCGCCGACCGCGATCACCTGCGGGTAGGCAGCGGGCCAGTAGCGGGTCACGCTGCCGTTGTTGCCGCTCGCGGCAACCAGGATGCAGCCGCGCGCGGCGGCATACGCGATCGTGTCGGCATGCGGTTTCGGGCGGTTGGCGGCGATCGTCGCATCGTCGGTGCCGAAGCTCATGTTGATGATCTTGGCGCCGAGATCGACCGCGAGCTTGAGCGCGCGATCGAGGTCGGCGATCGCGCCGAGTCCGACCGCATGCGCCTTGCCCGGCAAGCGGGCGGCCGCCAGCGCGCGCATCGGCAGGATGCGGCAGTCGCCGCCGAGTCCGCGCGGCATCGCCACGCCCTCGGCGGCGATGATGCCCGCGCAGCCCATGCCGTGACCGACGAAGCGGTCCTCGGGAAAATCGCCGCGATGGCCATGCCCGCTCAGCAGTTGCACGCCGGGCGACAAGTCGCCGGGCTCCAGCCGCACGGTGTCGGCGCCCGTGCGGAACGCATGGGCGAATTCGGGATGCCGGCGGGCGATGCCGCTGTCGATGAGACCGACCGTGACACCGCTGTCGCCGCGCTCGATCGCATGCGCGTCGGCCATGCGCACCAGCGCGCGCGCATCCTGCGCGAACCGCGCGGCCGGCGGCACGGGCGCCAGCCGGCCCGGCGCGTCCATCGGGACCATCGCGACGTAGTTGGGCGTCACGCTTTCCACGGTCGCGAGCTGGGCGAGCGCGTCGCACAGCTCGCCGATCGCCGTGCCGGCCGGCACGCGCAGCAGCAGCGTGCGGGCCATGCCCGTCGCTTGCTCGATCGCGTCGTATCCGCGGTGCGCGTGCCCGGGCACCCAGCGCCCGGCCGCCGCGCTGAACGGGCGCACCGCGAGAAAGCGGCCGGCGAACGCAACCACGATGCGGTCGACCGGACCGCCGTCGATGCGTTGCGCGGCGGCCAGTGCGCCGCGCGTCACGTCGCGGATCGACGGCACGTCCTCGGGCGCTTCGCCGAGCGCCAGCTTCACGAGCAGGCTGGTCGGCAGGCTGAACTGCCGCTCGCCGGGCGATGCCCAGGGCGTGCCGAGTGCGCAGATCGTCATGGTCGCGCCTCCTCCTGGCCGGGAATGGCGGCCAGGGTCATCGGCCTGGCCGCGGATGCCGCCGGCGGCGCGAATGCGCTCAGGTCGAACGCCATCGCGGCCGCATGCCGGCTTGTCGGCGAGACGGCGAGTTCGCCGGCCCACTGGTCGCGGCCGGGCGCGAGCAGCAGCTCGCCGTCCGCCGATTGCAGCACGGCGACCGGGCGATTGCCGATCCGCACCAGCGGCGCGTGCGCGCCATTGACGAGGTTGCGCCCGATCACGCGCAGCAGCGGCCCCGCATCGGGCTGCGCATCGGCGGCGGGCGCCACGGGCTCGACCCGCTCGACGCTCGGCGCGGACGCCCGGTCGAGCGCCCGGCGCAGCCGGTCCACGGACAGATTGGTGACGCGGCCGATCGCATGCACCATGTCGCGCTGCTCGGCCTGCTGAAATTGCCTGACGGTGCGCACGCCGGCCCATTCCAGCCGCTTGCGGTCCTCGGGCGAGAGTTCATCGCCCAGCGCGTCGAGCGGCTGGTCCTTGCTGTCCTCGGACAGCGCGATCGCGTTCTCCTCGATCGCCGGCCGCGTGATGGTCGTGAAGACCAGATGGAAGGTGCTGCTGTCGGTGTCGCCCGGGCCGGCCGGACGAATCCAGACCTCGCTTTCGACGAACTCGACATGGGCGCGCAGATCGAGGTTGACGTCCTTGATCGCGAAGGTCAGCGGCAGGTTGAGGTTGCGCGCCTTGATCGCCATCGCCGCCTGCGCGTTGTCGAGCTGGCTCTGCACGGCCTGAATGAAATCCTCGAGACGCAGGCTGGCGTTGCTGTTCATTGCCCCGCTCCATCGATCGGCACGGCTTCGAGGACGATCGCGAGCCGCGCCGGCTCCGGATCGAAGGCCGTGCGCGTCAGGAACTGCGGCAGGTCGCCGACCAGTTCGATGCCGCCGGCGCCGCGCGCGATGCGCAGGTCGAGCGGCAGTTCCATGACCACCGAGCGCACCCGCAGCCCCTGCGCCGCACCCGCGGTCAGCTGTTCGGCAATGTCGGCGAACGCGCCCAGCGTCTCGCCCAGCGGCCGCGGCGCAATCATGCCGGTTCTCCTCGGGCGGATGCGGGCGCCGCCGAAGCGGCGGGCGCGGCCGGTGCAGCAGACGCCGCCGGCACGGTGGCAGGCGCAGGCGTCGCGGCGGGCGTGGGTGCAGGTGCGGGTGCAGGTGCGGGTGCCGCCGCCACCGGCGCCGCAGGCTGGGCGGCCGCCGCCGGTGGCGCGATCCGCGCCGCCGGCCGGCTGTGCCGCTCCAGCAGATTGCGCGACGCCTCGTCGACGAAACGGTCGAGCGGCAGCGTCTCCGACGCGAAATTGATGCTCACCTTCCCGGTCAGCGTCGCCTTGAGATCGGTGTCGGTCTGCGCATTGACCGCGACGGTGGAGACCGTGGTGACCACGTCGCCCGACGTGCCCCGTCCGCCCCAGGTCGTCTGTCCCGACGACGGGTCGTTCGACGTCGCATACTGCACGGCGGCCCGGTCGCGCGCCTTGGCCTGGAAATTGAGGCTGGCGGCGATCGTGCCGTCCTTGACCACGACCCGCTGCATGCCCAGCAGCACCATCGTCGACAGCGTCGACAACCGATGCTGCGCGACGCGCTCGCGGGCGCGGGGCAGCACCACCGATTCGAGCGTCTGGGCGTCGAACGCGCCGTCGGCGGCACCGAAATCGGCGAGCCACGCGGGCACGGGTGCCGCGTCGTCGTCGCCGGGCCGCACCACCGGCGCGAGGCGGTATTCGCCGCCGTCCTGCACCAGCGTCACGTCGTGCGGATACTGCTCGACCAGCCACGCGCGCGCCTGCCCGTCGGTCACGTTCTCCTGCGTGAACTGGTCCAGCGGCTTGGCCACCGCGCCGACCAGGTCGGCGAAACTCTCCACCTGCTTGATCGAGCTGTCGACGATCGCGTCGTACGTGCCATGCACGAGGCTCGCGACGAAGGTCGGAAAGTCGATCGCGTCGGCCAGCGCCGCCGCCCGCCGGCCGATGGCGTCCGTCGCCTTCTCCTTGGGAGGCGCCGATCCACCCGGGCCGCCGGCCGGCGCCGCTTGCGGCAACGCGCCGTCCTGCCTGGCCGGGTCGCCCGATCCGGCGCCGTCGACGATCTCGCGGCCGAACGCGTCGCGAGCCAGTGCCACCGCGGGCGCGATCGCGCCGCGGGGTGGCGGAGGGGGAATGTGGCGAGCCATCGCGCGTGTCCCTCGGGGATCAGGCAGGTTGCGGTTCGCGCGCCGCGGGCTGCGTGGCGCTTGCCGGCAGCGGCGGCGCGCCGTCGGCGCCGTGCACGGTCTGGAAGCGGCCGTCGCCGTTCAGCGTCACCTCCGTCACGCCGAGCTGATCCTCCTCGCCGGCATGCCGGAACGTGGTGGTGATGCGCAGCGTGATGCTCGCCCGTTCGGGCGTGCCGGCACCACGGCCGATATCCGCACGGACGAACGCGGTCCAGCCGTCGAGCATCTGCCCCTGGCCGGGGACGATCGTCACGTCGCCGACCGCGCCGCCCTGCCACGCCCAGTCGATCGACACCGGCGCCGACGTGCGGCCGCTCGGCCCTTCGATGTACGGCCAGTCGTCGAGCGTGATGTGCTGACCGGGCATGCGCGGCTGCCCTGCGCCGCCCGCCAGCGCATTGGCGGGCTGGACCAGCCCGGCCAGCTGCGCGAGATCGTAGCTGCGCCCGTCGCGGCGCTCGGTGCGCCGGGTCAGGCTCACGCCGAAGCCGAATGCGTCGCCCGCGGCCGGCGGCTCGGCGCCGAGCGCGTAGCCTGCGCCCGCCGCGCTGCCGCGATTGATCAGGTGACCGAACGTGCCGCCCGAATGCATGAGCTGGATCACGCCGATGCCGGCCGCCGCCTCGTATTCCGACACGAAATCCTCGTAGGTCATGATGTAGCGGCTGCCGGTCGCGTGGGTCGGCGGCAGCGTACGCGCGCCGGGATGGCCCGGCGTGCCGACCACGCGGTCCAGCGGATCGGTGATCCGCACGAAATACGCGTCGCCGCTGCGATACATGCCCGTCACCACCACCGCATGGAAGAAGTTGGCCGGCGCGCGCACGACTTCGGCGACCCAGACCGGCCCGTTCGCTTCCAGCAGCCGCCGAAAGCCTTCGGGCGCGAAGCACGCATTGGGTTCGACCGTGAGGGTCGACGCACCGGCGAAGCCCGCCACCTCGGCCGGCGCCAGGCCGTCGCGCATCTGGCGCTCGAGGCTCATGCAGCGCGCCAGCAGCGTCGGATCGACGCTCTGGTTGTCGCGCCAGCCGAGCACCATCGACGCGGCCGTCGCCCAGCAGCCCATGTCGGTCGGCTGCGGGGTCATCTGCACCTCGTCCCAGTTCACCGTCCAGTCGTCGGCGCCCAGCGCGCGCGCGGCGCCCGGGGCGACCGACAGGGCCTGGCTCATGCCGAAGAAGCCGCGGCTCGGGATCGGCGCCTTCAGATGGCCGACATACGCGAGCGTTCCCGCGGCCATCGTGCCGGTCGACAGGCTGGCGAGATCGCCCGGCGGCACCCAGTGCGGCGGCACGCTGACGATCGGCCTGCCCGCATCCTGGAACGACTGGACGACCAGTTGCGAGCAGAAGAAGTTGTCGGTGTCCGCGCCCTCGCCGAGCTCGATGCGGCCGACGAACCGGCGGCAGCGCTCCGCCGCGTCGCCCGACAGCAGGTCGCACGCGCGGCGATCGATCAGGTAGCTGCCGCAGCGGACCAGCCCGACATAGTTGAAGCCGCGATCGAGGTAGCGCGCGGCGGCATCGGCGACCTGCCGCTGCTGCGTATCGGTCAGGCCCGGCACCCGAAACGCGACCGCGAGGCGCGCGTCGGCCAGCGCATCCGCGAGCGGGCGCAGCTGGACCCCGCCGGGAATGGCCTCGATCACCTGCCCGCCCTGGCCGACGTAGAGCATCGCGTGGCTGACCTCGGCGCCGGAGCCGGCGCGAATGACGCCGGAGCCGGGATTGCCGGTGGTGCTGAGAATGATGTCGCCGATCTCCAGCGCGTCGGTGCCGATCGACAGGCCGCCGACGCCGGGATCGAGCGGAATGTCGTCGCCGAAGCCGCGCGCGGCGAACCCGAGCGCCTGGCCGGCCGCCTGCGGCTGGCAGGTGCGGCTGGTGACGAGCCGCATGTAGTAGTCCCAGTCCCAGTTGCCGTCGGGGCACGCGGTATGGCCGGTCGAGGTATCGGCCTCGCGATGGCCCATGATCGTCGTGCGATTGATCGGCAGCTGATACTTGTCGCACAGCGACGCGACCAGCGCCGCCGAGGTTTCGTACTGGAGCTGGGTCGGCGCCAGCGCGTCGAAATGCTGGACGGTGCCGTTGCGACGCGGGTAGTCGGCGCCGCCGCGCTTCACCGCGATATGTTCGATGCCGATGCTGCGCTGGTTCGAGCCCTTGCAATGCCACGCCGTGTCGGCCTCGGAAACGAACTGGACGACTTCGCCCGCCTGCCCGACCAGGTAATGCGAACTCACCTTGGACGTGGCATTGGTGAAGGTATTCACCACCTGCTGGACGGTGGGTACGTCGGCGATGTGGATGATGATGCGGTCGATCGACTTGCTGCCGCGCCCCTCGTCGAAATTCGGGCTGGCCGCGGTGCGCGTGACGAGACTGTTCTCGCGCGCCCCCAGCGCCAGCGCGCTGGCGGTCGCGGGCGGTTCGGCGGCCGTATCGTCGTCGCTGTACGGCGGCGTATCGATGCCGTACGCCTCCGGGTCGTCGCTCAGGCCGCGCGACCACGCGAGCGCCGACGCGGTGGCGATCGTGCCCGACGCGGCGCGCGAGACGCCGACGAAGAGGCTCACCGGGCTGCCGACGCTCACGCCGGCCGACAGCGTGACGCCGACGAATTCGCCGCGGGCGTTGAACAGCGCCGAGATGCCGCCGGCCGGGCTTTCGCCGATCATCACGCCTGCCGTCGTGCCGGCCCCCGAGAAATCGTCGATATGGCCGCGCAGCAGGCTGATCTGGCCGGTGAGGCTCGCCGACACGATGTAGCCGAAGTCGAGTTCGCCCGACACGAAGACGCCGATGTCGTCGCCATTGGCGTCGAAGATGAGGCCGACCGCGCCCGCGCCTCCGGTTTCCAGCCCGGCCCCCGCGCCCGCGCCGATCGACACCGACAGGCCGTTGCGCATCGCGACCGGCAGCAGCAGCAGCAGCGACGCGGTGGCCGGATTCGCGCCCAGCATCGCGCGCAGCGCGGCCCGCTCGACGGTCGACAGCTTGCGCGGCCGCGGCCAGGTAAAGCCGCGGCGCTCGCCGGCGATGCGGAACTCGGCATCGTCGCTCATCCCCTGCGAAACGGGCGCCGGTGCGACGGCGGGCGCCGGGCGCGCGGCCGGCACCGGTGCCAGCGCGGGCGGCGTCGCCGCGACCGGCGGTGCCGCGACCGGCGTTGCGGCATTGAGCGGCGGAAGCGGACCGAAGCCGTCGTCGTAATGGACGTCGTGGCGCGGCGCGGCGGGCTCGACGGCCGGCTGCGGCGTGCCGGCACCGGCGCCTGGCGCGGCGGGCGCCGGCACGGCGGTGGCGCCCGGCCGGGTGCCGTCGCCCGCCCAGTTCAACAGCGGGCTCCTGACGGCGGCGGTGCCTCGCGTCGGGAACACGCGAACCCTGCGCAATCCCCGGTCGCTGAGCCCCGACAGCGACACGTACGGGCTGTCGGCGTTCGGCAGGACGTCGACCGTCCACGCATCGGCATCGGGCGACGCGGCGGTGGCGAGACCGAACCACAGCCGGCCCTGGCCCGCGAAGCGCGCCAGCACCGCCGGCGGCACCATGAACACCGCTTCGCCGCGCGGGATCGCCAGCAGGCCGTCCTCGCGACTGGTATAGAACGTCGACGACGTGCGCCCTTCCTTGCGCATGAACAGCGCGGGATCGGTGGCGATCACCAGTTCCGCGACGCACGGCGCGTGGCCGACGCGAATCGTGAAGCCCAGCATCGGGAAACGGTCGGTCAGGACCATGCGGTTGGGATGGAGTTGCGCTGCCATGTCGTGTCCTCAGCTCTGGTTTTGATCGGGCTCGTCGCGACGGCCGCCGAGCATCGGCTTGCTGCGCGCATCGATCGCGCGCCGTTCGAATTCCTGCGGGGGAAGAATCGCCAGATCCGGTTCCGGGTCGCCGATGTCGGGGATTGCGTGGTGTGTCGCCTCGAACTGGGCGATCGCGCGCGCCAGCAGTTGCGCCAGCAGCTTGGCGTGCACCGGGCTGATCGCGACGCGGCTCATCAACTGGACGTTGCCGGACTGCGGCTCGACCTGCCCGGCATCGATCAGGAACTCGAACGCGTTATGCCCGACCTCGAAATAGTTCGCATAACTGGCGAGCAGCGGCCGTGGCTGGCCGGCCGGCTGGGCCGGGTCCGGCGGGGCGTCCTGAAGTGGCTCGATGACGTGCACGACGGCCTCCTTGCATGGCGACGGGCGGTCTGTCCGTTCGTCTTCGCAAGGAGCGGGCCAACCTGCGCGTGCCGACGCAAGCGCATGATTTGCCGTGGAATTTCCCGGCCGGGGCGGAATGCGCGAACGCTGCCGGGCTGTACCATGTGACAGCCGGGGCTGTTACACCGATGCAGTGTTGCCGGCGTCCAGGTTGTACTTGGCCAGCTTGCGGTACAGCGTCATGCGCGACCAGTTCATCTGGCGCGCCGCTTCCATCTTGTTCCAGTTGGTTTCGCGCAGTACCGAGACCAGCCGTTCGCGCTCCTGTTCGCCGGCGGAAAAGTCCTGCAGGAACAGGCGGCGAAACGCCGGCGGCAGGTCGCCCAGCCCGAACGGGCGCCCTTCCGGCGCGTCGATGAACAACGCCTCGACCAGGTTGCGCAGCTCGCGCACGTTGCCCGGCCACCGGTAGTGCCGCATGCATTCGAGCAGCGCCGGATCGGGCCGCCCCACCCGCATCGCCCGCCGCTGGTTGTGTTCGGCGACGAAGTGATCGACGATCGACGCGATGTCCTCCGGCCGTTCCCGCAGCGGCGGAATCTCGATGCGCGCGACGTTCAGGCGATAGAACAGGTCGGCGCGGAAACGGCGTTCTGCGACAAGTTCCTCCAGGCTTTCGTTGCTGGCCGCCACGATCCGGACATCGACCGGGCGCCGGCGCAGCGAGCCGACCGGCATCACCGTGCGGTCTTCGAGCAGGCGCAGCAGCTTGGCCTGGACGGCGGGCGGCATCTCGCTGACTTCGTCGAGGAACAGCGTGCCGCCGTCGGCCTCGACGAAGCGGCCGGGAAACGCGTGCTGGGCGCTGGTGAAGGCGCCGCGCTCATGGCCGAACATCTCGGATTCGAACAGGCTGTCGGGCACCGCGGCGCAGTTCACCGCGATGAACGGCTTGTCGGTCCGGGTGCTGAGGTGATGGACGGCGGTGGCGACGCGCTCCTTGCCGGTGCCGGTCTCGCCGGTCACGAGCACCGTCGTATCGGTCTGCGCGACCTTCGCCAGATAGCGGCGCAGGTCGGTCATCGCCGGGCTCGAGCCGTGCAGCCCGAGTGAGGTCGCGTAAATGCCGCCGGTCGTGCTCATGCGCGCGCCGTTCGGCTAGCAAACCGTTGACGGATGATGCGCAGCCCCGAATTTCATCGCCACTTCCCCCCCGCTGGATATTGAGGAACAAGACAACCATCCTCGATGGCGATTGTTGGCACGCGTTTAATTAGTACTGTGATGCGTGTTGAATGGACAGCTGCGTGTCACGGCACCGGCCGATAATCAGTGTAGTGTCAATATCGCGGTTCATACAACCTGCCGACAGCCAACGTTTGCGCACGTCATGCCGGCGCGCTGGCGCGCGGGTGAGCCGATCGACTCGGGGGGCCACGCGAGCTCGGGTATGCCGATGAACAGGCTCGCGCGTTGCATGCATCGGGCGCTGTTTGACCGAGACTTTTTGCGCTGATCGACGCGCGGCTGCTCATCCGACCATCGAAGCGCTATACGATCACCACGCCTGGGTTGTCAGGCGTGGTCGCGAGGGTCAGCGCGACGCTCGCCGTGCCGTGTGTCGCAACCGGGCTGCTGCGGGTCGAAACGAGGCGGCAGGCGCTGGAGGAAGTCGCGCCGGTAACGAATGACGCGAAGGGGAAAGCGGTTACAACGGGCGGAAGTTCGGCGTGGTCGACGTGGCCATTTTGAGCATCATTCGACGCCGGCACCTGCGCAACCGGATGAGTATCGCCTGACGCTGCCCGGTGCGCAGCGCGCGCTGCTTGTCCGTTACGAGATGCTCGACATGGCGGTGCGCGTGATCGGCGTTGGGTCGGTCAGCACGCGCTGTTATGAGGCGCTCTTCATGGCCGATGGGAAGACCCCGCTCTTTTTGCAGGTCAAGGAGGCGCGCGCGTTCGTTCTGGAGGACTACCTGCCGGCGAACACATTTCCCGACCACGGCGAGCGGGTGGTCAGCTGACAGCACCTGCTACAGTCGGCGAGCAACATTTTCCTCGGCTGGTCCAGAGTTCGCTGCGCCGGCAACAATTTCTATGTCCGTCAATTGCGCGACATGAAAGCCGCGGTCTCCTTCAGAACTTTTGATGCGCAGCTTGCCGTCCGCAAAATGCGGGTCGGCTTCAAGTTCAGACATCTGCACCGCCTTGACGAAGCCAGGTCAACGACCTTGAGATCGGAGAAGATGCTTTCCTGCGTCACGGGAAGGCGATTTACCCACGCACCTTATGGAAAGAGAGTCTAGGCTCTCCTGACCAAAACTCAAAAAAAGAATCTTCCGATGAGGGCCATATGGACAATTCCGGCGAAGACCCCACTACCTACGCACGCATCCAGCCACGCCATGCGATTGGCGAATTCGCAAGCGTGCTTTCACATCTGCGCGGGCTGCTGTTCATTCTGCTGACCGCATACATCGTGTTGTCGATCGTCATGTACTACGTCGGCGGGGCCGTTGATACCGCCACGCGAACACCGGCCACCCCGGGCCAGATGGCCTATTTTTGCGCGATCACCGCGTTGACGATCGGGTACGGCGACGTGATACCTACCACCGATCTGGGCCGCTTCGTTGCGGTGTTGCTCGGGTTTCATGGTGTCCTGATCACCGGACTCGTGACGGCGGCAGCGGTCTATGGCGTTCAGGCGGCGGCGCACCGCGCAGGCATCCGGCCACGTCAGGCAGGCGGACCGCCACGTATCGCTCAGCGCGGCCCCGGGCGCAACCGGCGGCCCGGCGCGGTAGCCGCCGCCGAGTGCCTTGGTCAGTGCGATAGCCTCGCTGATCTTCCGGCCATTGACGTTCAGTAGTGCGATCTGTTCGCCGATCAGGGGCTGCCGCGCTTCAATGGCCAGATAGCGGCTGGCAAGCCCCCGCTGGTAGCGGGCCTCGGCATTGTCCCGGGGGGAGGCTACCGCCTGCACCTTGCTTTGCTGCAGCCTTGCCTCGTTGTCGAGCGCCTCCGGACGCGTGCCGGTCATGGCGACGTCGCGCACCGCAATCCTGACGATGCGGCCGTTCACCTCCTGGACGACGTCGATCGCATCGGCATCGACGTGGGCATCGTCGGTGCGCGGCGTGCGGTCGATCATCCAGATCACCAGCGCCGGCAGCACCGGCATGACAAGGACTAGCGCGATGGCAAGTCAGGTCTTGCTCTTTTCGTTGCCCGCGGTCGTCATGATGGTCAGCCAAGGGTGGTCAGATCAGCAGTCAGGTAACGACGGAGAAGATGGCGACCAGCGCGAGGTACGCAAGGGCCGGCGCGCCCAGCCAGTAGCCGGCCGCGACGCGTTGCAGTATCAGATGACAGACGATGGCAAGCACGACACCGGCGATGATGCCGAACATCCAGTCGGGATATTGCGAGAATGATTCGCGTTATCGAATCGACGTTACGCCCCCGAAAATTGCCCTATGCATTTCTCGGTGTTTGAAACTAGATTGGGTAGATTCAGAGTCGCTTGCGGTCTCTGTCTGCAACGGTTCGGCTGTATCGATCAGAAGACGATTGAATCTCGGGAGCGTTCCATGAGCACAGTCTCGATTCTGTTGTCGGCCTTCGTTGTGTCCACGATAGGTCTGATCACGTTTATCGTCAGCCTTCGCTATGGATGGCTGGACGGTTCGCAGAAGTCGGCCGAAGTAATATTCGCCTCCGGGGAAATCGGCCGCACCGAGGAGCCGTCGGCCACCGGCCAGCAGCGAGCGGCATTGCAGGCGGTCACGACGCCCACGGAAATGCCGGCGCCATCCGCCATACCCGATTCGGAAATGGTGGCACGGGCCGAGGCGGACCGCTCCACTTCCCTCGTGGTGTTCTTCTTCCTGTGCAGCGCGATGGTGTGGCTGCTGGTGGCGTCCCTGGGCGGGCTGACCGCTTCGCTCAAGCTGCATATGCCCGATGCATTGGCCTCGCAGGCTTGGCTGTCGTTCGGACGCATCCGCACCGTGCATCTGAACGCCGTGGCCTATGGCTGGGCGCCGATGGCCGGCCTCGGCATTGCGCTGTTCGTGCTGCCCCGGGTGCTGAAGACGCGCCTGGTGGGCGGCAACTACGCGATCCTGGGCGCCATGATGTGGAACGCCGGCGTGGTCGCCGGCCTCGGAAGCATTGCGGTGGGGATCACCGACGGCATGGAATGGCTCGAGATTCCCTGGCAGATCGGCATCGTTTTCGCTGTCGGTGGAGCGTTGATCGGGTTGCCGCTGGTACTGACGTTGCTGGCAAGCCGGGTCACCCATCTGTACGTGTCCGTCTGGTACATGGGATGCGCGCTGTTCTGGTTCCCGGTGCTGTATCTCGTTGCCAAGATCCCCTATGTGCATTTCGGAGTCGAGCAGGCCACCACGAACTGGTGGTTCGGGCACAGTGTGCTCGGCCTGTTCTACACGCCGCTCGCGCTGGCGTCGATCTATTACTTCCTGCCGAAGATCATCGGCCGGCCGATCCAGTCATACGGACTGTCGCTGCTCGGCTTCTGGACGCTTGCATTCCTGTACGGGCAGGTGGGCGGCCATCATCTGATCGGCGGGCCGGTGCCAGGCTGGATGGTCACGCTGTCGATCGTGCAGAGCGTGATGATGATCATCCCCGTCATTGCGTTCTCGGTGAACCTCCACCAAACCATGCGCGGCCACTTCCGCGCGCTGCTGCATTCGCCGACGCTGCGTTTCGTGACGCTGGGCGGGATGATGTACACGCTGAGTTCGCTCCAGGGTTCGTTCGAGGCCCTGCGCAGCGTCAACGCGATCACCCATTTCACGCACTACACGGTGGCGCATGCTCACCTTGGGCTCTACGCGTTCGTGAGCTTCGTCTTCTTCGGTTCGATCTATTTCATCGTGCCGCGCGTCACGCAGCGCGAGTGGCCTTACCCTGGTCTGATCGCGGCGCATTTCTGGTGTGTAGCGCTGGGCATCGCAATCTATTTCATCAGCCTGACCATTGCGGGAACGCTGCAGGGTCTGGTCATGCTCGACGCGTCGAAGCCATTTATCGATTCGGTCACGCTGACGGTACCTTACCTGCGGGCGCGCTCGCTGGGCGGTGGGTTGATGGTGTTGGGGCATCTGTTCTTCATTGCCAACTTCATCTGCGTCATCCTTGGGCTGGGCCCCAATCGCGACAAGCCCGCGATGTTCGCGCTTGCCCGACTGGAAGAGGCGGGAGCCGATTCATGAGCAATATCACCTTGCTGATTGGCGCCGGCATGGTCATGCTGGCCCTGGCCACCAGCGCGCTGGTGGTGATGCCTTACATGCAGTTGCGGGACGTGAAGCCCGCCGCGGGGCTGAAGCCCTATACGTCGGCCGAACTCCGGGGCCGGCAGGTCTACATCAGCAACGGCTGCATCTACTGCCATTCGCAACAGCCGCGGGACCCATCCTTCGCCCCTGATGGCAAACGCGGATGGGGCCGGGCATCGGTTGCGGCCGATTACTACTACGATCATCCGCACCTGCTGGGCACCATGCGCACCGGGCCGGACCTTTTCAACATCGGCGCCCGCCAGCCCAGTGCGGACTGGCACCTCGGCCACCTGTACCAGCCGCGCGCCTATGTGCCGCAGAGCATCATGCCGAGCTATCCGTTCCTGTTCGACGTCAAGGACGCCGTCGACCCCGGGGAAAAGGCGCTGACGTTGCCGCCCGGCGCCGCGCCGCCGGGCAAGGTGGTGGTGGCAACGCCTGAAGCGCTCGACCTGGTTGCGTACCTGAAGGCGCTCGATCACACCTACTCCGCGCTTCCCACGGCCGGCGACGCCGCGGGCAAGCCGGCCCAGTAGTGCATTGCCAATAGCGCGCTGCCAGCGCTGCCGACTGCCGGGAACCCACGCCATGCCAGAGACACCCCCACCGATTCAGCCCTCCCGGCAGGAGCAGCGGGAGCTAGCGGACCCCCATGAAAGCCATACCCCGATTCCGCGAGCCGTTCTGGTACTCGTGGCCTTGCTGATCGTCTGGGGCTTCTACTACATTGCGCGGGCGCCGATCAACATTCCGGCCGAACTGGGCGACGGGCGCACCGTCGGCGCATTGGGCGGCAAGAAAGCCGCGAGCGGCGGCGCAGTGGATGGCGCGGCCGTGTTCTCGGCGAACTGCGCGGCCTGCCACCAGGGGACCGGGCTCGGGCTGCCCGGCGTGTTTCCGCCGCTGGCGGGCTCGGAGTGGGTCCAGGGAAAGCCGGAGACCGTGGCGGCGATCGTGCTGCATGGCATCACCGGCCAGCTGACGGTCAAGAGCAACACGTTCAATGGCGCCATGCCGCCGTTCGCGGCCCAGCTCAGCGATGCCGAAATTGCCGCCGTGCTCAGCTATGCGCGAAGCCAGTGGGGCAACAGCGCGCCACCGCTGACGGCGGAACTGGTCGGCCAGGTACGTGCCGCCACCAAGGACAAGGCGAGCCCCTTCGATGGCGACAAGGAGTTGAACGCACTCAAGTAGTGACGTCACGACCGATGGAATCGACAGCCATGGAATCTCCGGCACGCTGCCAGCCGCCGAGCCTGCGCGCGGCGGCCTTTGGCTGCCTGGTATTGTGCGTGGCGTTTGTTGTCCTGCTCTCGTGGCTGACGCGGGGCATGCAGGTATGGACGCTGGACGCGCGTCGCGGCGCGATGGCGGCGACGGAACAACTGATGGCCCCGGCAGTGAGCCTGCGCGATGCGCGTGGCAATCCATTCATACCATGGGGTGTGGCGTCGACGTCTGGCGTGGTCTATCTCGTGGATTTCATCTATACACGCTGCAACTCGGTCTGCAACGCGCTCGGTCCGGAGTTCCTCCAGCTTCAGCGCGCTATCGAAGCGCAGGGCCTGGATCGGCGGGTCAGGCTTCTTTCCATCTCCATCGATGCCGGGCGCGACGATTCTCCGAGTCTCGCTGCCTATGAGGCACGGCAGCGCGCCGATGGCCGCATTTGGCGCGTCACCGCGCCGCTGACGACCACCGGACAATCCGCGTTGCTGCGTGCGCTCAATGTGATAGCCATTCCTGACGGGATGGGCGGCTTCGTGCACAACGGGGAGATCCATGTGATCGACCAACGTGGCGTGGTGCTTGGTCTGTGTAACTACGCCGAATTTGGCCAGGCGTTGCAGGTGGCGCAACGCGCAGCGCAAAAGGCGGGGCGATGAAACCCGTATCCACCGTCAAGAGTCCTTACGCGTTCCATCCGTTTGGTTCGGGGATCGCGTGGGGCCTCTTGTGCCTGCCTTTTGTCTTGCTTGCGGCGCCAGTGCGTAATGCGATCGAGTCAGGCATGACGCTCCAGATGCTGACCCAATTTCCGCTCCTAATGGCCTCGGGTTTTGCCGCAGCTGCCCTGGTCTCACGCCGCCATGCGGGCAGCCACGCCATGGATGCGCTGATGCGCTTGGGACTTGTGCCGCTGTTGTCTACCTCGCTTTGCCTCATGTTCTGGATGGTGCCGCTTGCGCTGGACTTGGCACGGCTGCATGCGGACGTCAATGCAGCGAAATATGGCTCGCTGCTGGTTGCTGGCGCGGCGCTTCAGCAGGGACTGAAACGGGCACCGGCGGCGGTACTCGTGTTCTTTGCCGGCAATCTGGTCTGGATGCTCGCAACCGTAGGCATGCTGTTTTACGACGCCGAGACCCGGCTGTGCGCCAGCTTTCTCCTGGATGATCAAAGGCTGGCAGGCATTGGCCTGGTCGGCTGTGCCATAGCGATAACCTTTGTGCTCATCCTGCATCTGCACCGGCTCCCGGGATATGGTTTTAGTGCCCCGGATTGACAGCAACGGCAACGCAAAACCCGCCGTTTTACCCGTGCCTGTCCGGTGCCGCAGCCATGACGTCCTTGCCGCCGAGCACGGCGGGAATCGCGTTGGCCTGCACCGGCGTAGATAATCTGCATGACGAACTGAAAATCCGGTCGCGGCACTCGGGCTGATCGCCGGCGATGCTTGACCTTGATGCCGTTCCTGACGGGCAAAGTGTTCCACCACTCGATACAGGTTGTGGTGCTTGCATACTTGGGCGCAACTCATGATATCGGCGCAGGGTGTCGGCGTTTCGCGAAATCGCTCGTCAACCCGGCGATCAAGCGCCCCTCCCGGCCAACCGGAATCGGCCAACAAGCGTCATCCGCGTGTCCACCCTTACGTTTAAATGACGAGTGCCGATCTTCGATGCCACGAGCCGCTTCGTCAGCAAGATTATGATCTGCTGAAATGGCTCTATTCCGCATATGAAAATTTCGCAACGTGCATTGTTGCCTGCGACCCCTTCAGCGATTCTCAAGGAAATGTAAAAGGAAGCGGCTCGTCGATCGGTGCCCCGGTCGAAATAGCGACATTACGCCGCACTCCTGATTTGCAGGAACCGCACCCGGGTCGAACCCTTCGTCTCGCCCATTTCCCGCTCGTAACCCTCTTTGCATTTGGTAACAAGTCGGGTTGATTCGTTGCGACCACATGCCGTAAATTTTGCGGGTCGTCCGGCAACATCCGGCAGTTGGGCGATGTTTCATGCGACATATCAGACATACCGGATACCTGGGTGGTTCGCCATCCGACCCTGCAAGCCCGCACGCCGTGCGGACTTGATCCAGCGGTCGAACTCGCAATGAGTACCGATTCGACCACATGCAGCCCGACAGGCCCCGACGCGCCGTCATTGGCACGCCGAGTTGTTCCCGTCATGCCGGACTGAAGTTGGCGTGACGGCGGGAGTCATTGTCGATCTTTTATATTTACGTCGCACTCCTAATGCACTGAGGAGATTCAACCGGGTTTTCGACGGTATCAATTAACATTGAAGAGGACAGAAAATGGAATTCGTACGAATGGGTATCGTCTTTATTCACCTCATCGCCTGCTGTGTCGCGATTGGTCTCGTGCTGACCAGCGACATCGCGATGGTCAAGCGGCTTTTGAATTCTGACGCGCCCGCCGATCTTTCGCAGGTCAACCTGCCCAGTCTGCAGCACACCGTCACGTTGGCGCTGACGGTGCTTTGGGTCACCGGCATTGCGATCATTGCATTCGATATGCGGACCCAGGGTCTCACGTATCTCCACAATCCCAAGCTGCAGGCCAAGATTGGCATCGTCGCCTTGCTGACCTTCAACGGTATCGCATTGCATTCCATGGTCCTCCCGGCATTGCAGAAAGTGGGGTCCCTGCTGGAGCTTTCCTTTGAACGGCGTATGCTTGCCATTTTCGCGGGCGTGATTTCCGCAGTCTCGTGGTTCTATGCGGCCATGCTGGGCGTCGGGCGACCGTTGAGCTGGAAGTATTCGTTGTTCCAGATCCTGGCCGCTTACCCTGCCCTGATTGCTGGCGGAATCGCCACCATGTTGTTTATCACGGCACTGGCGAAATCCAGGAAGCCCCTTGAACAGCCGAATACCGAAGAAGTCGTGGCCTATTGATCGTCGGCACCCGAGGAATGCGCACTGCTCGCGGCAGTGTGTATCCCGTTGTCGCACAATCCGCGCTTCGGCTCGCTGGCGCGGGATCGCGAATGTTCCGGCCCAGGCGAGCCCTCGGCGCAGCGGGTACGCCTGAAGAACCGCGACGCGTCGACAACACGCATTCACTGGCGATGACAGCGGACATTCACGGTCGTGATACTCCGAATGTCCGGAAAGCGATCTGCAGCCGCCTCAACGAATCGCCTCCCCGAACGTCCGTACATGGCCGACGATGCAACATGTATCGTCGGCCTGCCAACGGCCGGAAGCCTGCTCCTTGGCTGGCGTCAGCCGTCCCCGCCAATCAGGCTTGACGCTTGCCGCGACCACCGGCAGGTTTGCCAGTCGGCTTGCGTGCCCCCGCAACTGCCTTGCCGGCGGGTTTGCCGCGCGGCTTTTGCACGCTGAACGGGCTACCGTTCAACACGCTTGCGCCTTTACCCGCAGCCCCGGCATGCTGCCCCTCAGGCTTGCGTTTGCCTTCGCCACCTTGCGGCCGCGGCTTTTTCCCGGCCACCGGCATAGCCCCCGCCCCACCTTGCGGCACCTTCGGCTTCTTCGGCTTTTTAGGCTTCTTGATGATCTGCCCCGTCGCGCTGGTTTCCGGCACGCGGTGTTCCGCTTCAAAACCCGGCTCTTCCTCACGGCGCAACGTTTTCCCGATCAGCGCCTCGATCGCGGCCAGCTGCGGTGCTTCATCGGCACACACCAGCGACACCGCCACACCGCTGGCGCCCGCGCGCCCGGTACGGCCAATCCGGTGCACATAGTCCTGCGCGACGATCGGCAGATCGACGTTGATCACCAGCGGCAGATCGTCGATATCCAGCCCGCGCGCCGCCACATCGGTCGCAACCAGCATCTGTACTTCACGCGTCTTGAAGCGCTCGAGCGCACGCAACCGCGCCGGTTGCGGCTTGTCGCCGTGGATGGTGTCGACCGCATAGCCCGCTTCATCCAGCATCGCCGCCAGGTAATCCACGCCATTGCGGGTCTTGACGAACACCAGCGCGTGCTCCCAGTTGTTCTCGGCCACCAGGTGCATGAAGAGGTCCGGCTTGTTCCGCTTGTCCACCGGCACCACCCACTGCTTGATCCTGCTGGCCGTGGCATTGGGCGGGCTGACGCTGATATTGACCGGGCTGCGCAGAATGTTCGCCGCCATCGCGCGGATATCGTCGGTGAACGTGGCGGAGAACAACAGCGTCTGGCGCTGAACAGGCAGCGCAGCAAAGACGGCATCGAGCTCGCGCGCAAAGCCCAGATCGAGCATGCGGTCTGCCTCATCCAGCACCAGCGTCTGGACTTGATCGAACTGCACGGCGTTCTGGCGATTGAGATCCAGCAGACGGCCCGGCGTGGCAACCAGCACATCCACGCCCTTGCGCAACTTCATCATCTGCGGGTTGATGCTCACCCCGCCGTAGGCGGCCAGAAATCGCAAGTCGAGGCCTTTGCCATAAGCGACAAAGCTTTGCAGCAGCTGCTCAGCCAGTTCGCGCGTCGGCACCAGCACCAGCACGCGCGCGCGGTTGCTGGACACCGCCGGGCCGTGTTGCACGAGCCGCTGCAACAACGGCAGCGCAAACCCCGCCGTTTTGCCCGTGCCGGTCTGTGCCGCGGCCATGACGTCCTTGCCGCCGAGCACTGCGGGAATCGCCTTGGCCTGTACCGGCGTCGGTGTCTGGTAATTGAGGTCCTGCACATTACGCAGCAAGGGGTCGATCAGGCCTAGCGAGGCAAAAGACATGGACGTGTTCCGGGCTAAAACCGCAATTCTAGCGGTTGCCGCACTGATCGCACCGCGCGGATCGGCGCAGCCTCCCCGCATGCGCGCGGATGTCGTTGACGAGCCCGGGCCGGCGATACCCGCCGCGGCCCAACCGGCCCAAGCCGAACAATTCGCGCATTTCCCTCTTCTGGCGCCGCCAAAATGATCGATTCGATCATATCAGGGTTTTCATTGACTGATTCGGTCACGTGATCAGCTAGAATGCACGCATCGCGCAACGATTTTGATCGAAACAAGCAAGTCCACTGAAGGAAGCGCTGGACGATGCGTTCCGTCATCCGAGTTGCGCTGGCTGGTGCCCGCAAGCGCCCAGCCCCGCTGATTTCTGCCTAACCCATGGAGACGGCGCTTGCGCCCGCCGTCCCGCCCGCGATGGAGCACGCATGTCAATTTCGTTCAAGGGGATCGTTCCCGCGCTGATCACGCCGATGACGGCCGACGAGAACGTCGATGAAGACGGCCTGCGCGCACTGGTCGAACGGCTCATCGAGTCGGGCGTGCATGGGCTCTTCGTGCTGGGCACCAATGGCGAATTCATCGCCCTGAGCGAGGAAGAGAAGCTGCGCATCGCGCGCATCGCCGTCAGCCAGGCCCGCTCGCGCGTGCCCGTCATCGCGGGCACCGGCGCCTATGCGACGCGTGACGTGATCGACCTGAACCGGAAAATGACCGAGGTCGGCGTGGATGCCGTTTCGGTGATCACGCCGTACTTCAACGGCGCGACGCAGCCCGAGCTCTACACCCACTACAGGAAGATCGCCGAGGCCACGCCGCTTCCGGTCATGCTCTATACGATTCCCGCGAAGGCAGGCATCACGCTGACGGTCGATACCGTGCGCCGGCTTGCCGAGATTCCGAACATCCGCGGCATCAAGGACAGCGGCGGCGACTTCGATCGCTTGCTGCAACTGATCAACCTGCGGCGCGACGACTTCGCGGTCTTCACCGGCACCGACTCGATGATTCTCTGGACGCTGATCGCGGGCGGCGACGGTGCGGTCGCCGCGACGACCAATGCCGTCCCGCATGTCGTCATGTCCATCTGGAACAAGTTCCAGGCCGGCGATATTGCCGGCGCACGCGCAGCCCAGGAATCGCTGCGTGCGCTGCGCGATGCGTTCGCGCTGGGCACGATGCCCGTCGTGCTGAAAACCGCCGCGCAGATGCTCGGGATGCCTGCAGGCCCCGCGCGGTCTCCCGCCCAGCCGCTCGACGACAGCGCGCGCGAGCGCCTGGCGCAAGCGCTCTCCCTTTACCACGACGCCGCGCGCGGCCACTGAAACAGGTCAACAGCATGACGACTTATCACTTCCAGACAGTCAAGCACATCGTCCACGGCGCCGGCAGCCTCGACACGCTGCCTGACAAGCTGTCGCTGCTCGATACGCCGGTCGAGCGCATCGCGCTGATCACGCAACCCGCGATGGAAGCGCTGGGGGTCGCCGATCGCGTGATCGAATCGCTCAAGGCGAAGGACGTCGAGGTGCGCATCATTCGCGGCGTCGAGCCGGAGCCGACCATCGGCAACGTCGAGACGGTGTACAAGGAGCAGATCGCGCCTTTCGCACCGCAAGCGATTCTTTCCATCGGCGGCGGCAGCGTGCTCGATGCGGCGAAGCTGTTCGCGGTCCGGCTGACCAACGACGAACCGCTGCGCAACTGGCTCGGCATCGACCTCATCAAACACCCCGGCGTGCCGATGATTCTGGTGCCGACGACCGCCGGCACCGGCTCCGAAGTCACCCCCAACGCGATCGTGACGCTGCCGGACGAATCGTTGAAGGTGGGGATCGTCAGCCGTCACCTGCTGCCGCAAATCGTCATTCTGGATGCCGAACTGACGCTCGGCCTGCCGCAGCCGATCACGGCCGCGACCGGCATGGACGCGTTCGTGCACGCGCTCGAATCGTACATCTCGACGAAGGCGAATCCGATCAGCGACATGTATGCGATGGAGTCGATGCGCCTGATCGGCGCGAACATCGTCGACGCGTACGAAAGCGGCCAGTCGCTGAAAGCACGCGAAGCGATGATGCTCGGGTCGATGTACGGCGGCCTCGCGCTCACCGCCGCCGGCACGGCCGCCGTGCATGCACTGGCCTACCCGCTCGGCGGGATGTTCAACGTCACGCACGGCGTCGCGAACGCGATGCTCCTGCCGCACGTGATGGCCTTCAATCTCGATGCGATCGAAGGCCGGCTGTCGAACGTTGCGCGCGCACTCGACCTGGCGTCGAACACGGACCCGGACGCGGTCGCGGCACGCAAGCTGATCGACAAGATGGTGGAATGGACGGCTGCCGTCGACATTCCGCAGGACCTGCGCAAGTTCGGCGTGTCCGAAGCGCATCTCGACGCGCTCGCGCTCGCGGCCTCGAAGGTCAAGCGCCTGCTCGGCAACAATCCGAAGGCGCTGACGCTCGACGACATGAAGTCCATCTACCGCCGCCTGCTGCCATGAACCCGCTCGCACAGCACGCAGCACGGCTCCTGATCGTCGCCGACGACCTGTCGGGCGCGGCCGATTGCGCGGTGGCCGGGCTACGGCACGGACTGACGGCGATGGTCCTGCTCGACCCGGAGCACGCACCGGCGCCGACGAGCGGCGTCGACATCCTGTCGGTCGACGTGGACTCGCGCCGCGCGCCGAGAGACGTGGCCGCCCGACGCAACATCACCGCCGTCGAGTCGCTGTCGCATGCCGGCACGCGCCTCTACAAGAAGGTGGATTCCACGCTGCGAGGCAATGTCGCGGCGGAGGTCGCCGCGCTGACGTCGCACCTTGGCATGGCGATCGTCTGCCCCGCTTACCCGGCATCCGGACGCACCACGCGGGATGGACGCCAATGGGTTCGCGGCGTACCCGTCGAAGCAAGCGAATACTGGCGCAACGAGAACATCCCGGGCAAGGCCGATCTGGTTGCGCTGCTTTCGGCCGAGGATCTGCGAGTCGCACACGTGGCAATCGGCGCGGTGCGCGGCGAACCGGACGCGCTCGCGGCACGCATGCGGCAGCTGCAAGCCGATGGCGTGCAAGCCGTCGTGTGCGACGCGGAGTCCGATGCAGACCTGCAACGCATCGCCCGCGCATCGGCGAGGCTCGACAACGTGTTCTGGGTGGGCTCGGCCGGCCTGGCCCCCGCCGTCATCGAAACGCTGGCGCCAACCCGAAGCACGACCCGCCCGGCGGCCGGCAGCGAGGATCCGCACGGGCCCGTGCTCACGGTCGTCGGCAGCATGTCGAGCATCTCGCATGCGCAGCTGGACTGCCTCAAGGCCCGCGCCGGCGCCAGCCTCGTCGCGCTCGAGGTCGCCGTCTCCGCGCTGGACGACCCGCGCAGCGACGTGACAACGGTCGTATGCGACGCCCTGCGTCGCGGCCGGCACGTGGTGGTCTCGTTGAGCCAGACGCAGCGCGGCGCCGTGCAGGACGGCCTGCTGTTCTGCAACCGTCTTGCAGCCTTGCTGGCGCCCGCAGTGCGCTATGCAGGCGCGATCATCGCGACGGGCGGCGAAACGGCGCGCGCACTGCTCACCGCGGCTGGCGCGAGCGCCTTGCGGGTCGTCGACGAAATCGAGGACGGCATGCCGCTGCTCGAATGCCGGCTGCACGGCAGGACACTTCCTGTCGTGACCAAGGCGGGCGGCTTCGGCCAGCCCGCATCGATCCATCACGCGTGGCGCCGGCTTGCGAATGAAGGCAAGACGGCCGATACCGCTCAAACCAATCTGTGAAGGGAACTGCCATGGACAACCGCCCCATCATCGGCATCACCATGGGCGACGCGGCCGGCGTCGGCCCGGAAATCATCATGAAGAGCCTTGCCCATGCGTCCGTGTACGAGCAGTGCCGCCCCGTGGTCATCGGCGACGCCGCGCGCCTGCGGGACGCCGGTCGCCGGGCGGGCATCGAGCTTGACGTTCGCACCGTCGGCAGGCCGTCCGACGGCGCGTTCCGCGTGGGGGTCGTCGATTGCATCGACATGGCGCTCATTCCGGCCGACCTGCCTTATGGAAGGCTCTCCGCGATCGCCGGCGACGCCGCGTATCAATACATCGCGCGCACCGTGGAGCTGACGTCGAAAGGCGAGCTCGATGCGATCTGCACCGCCCCGCTCAACAAGGAAGCGTTGCACGCCGGCGGCCATATTTTCCCCGGACATACGGAAATGCTCGCGCATCTGACGGGCATCGACGAGGTGTCGATGATGCTGGTCGCGCCCAACCTTCGCGTGATCCACGTGACGACGCACATCGGCCTGCTCGACGCGATCCGCAAGATCGAGCCGGGCCTCGTGCAGCGCACGATCGAACGCGCGCATGACACGCTGGTTCGCGCCGGCATCGCGAATCCGCGCATCGGCGTATGCGGCATCAATCCCCATGCCGGCGAGAACGGCCTGTTCGGCTACGGCGAAGAGGAAGAGAAGATCGTTCCGGCGGTCCAGGTCCTTCAAGCGCGCGGCTGGGACGTGGAAGGCCCGCTGCCGGCGGACACGCTGTTCTTCCGTGCGGGCCGCGGCGATTTCGACGTGGTCGTCGCGATGTATCACGACCAGGGACACGGGCCGGTGAAGGTGATGGGCCTCGAAGCCGGCGTGAACGTGACGGTCGGCCTGCCGGTCATCCGCACGTCGGTCGACCACGGCACCGCCTTCGACATCGCCGGCAAGGGCATCGCCGACGAACGCAGCATGCTGGAGGCCTTCCGCCAGGCCGTGGACCTCGCGACGCGGCGCAACGAGCCGTCGCCCGTGGCGAGCGCCGCCTGAGCCGCACATGTAACGACACGCATCGACCAAGGGGCGAGACCGGCAGGAACATGCCGGATCGCCCGACGCACCCGAACGCATATCAACCGAAGGTAACGTGGAGACAAACGATGGCCACCTTCAGTTATTGGGAAACAGCCACCATCATCGGCATGGTTGTCACCTACATTGTGATTACGAGCCTGATCAGCATTCGCCTGCGCAGCCGCAATTCCGAACAGTTCATGGTGGCCGGGCGCTCGATGCCCGCGCTGGTGGTCGCCATCCTGCTGATGTCGGAATTCATCGGCGCCAAATCGACGGTCGGGACTTCGCAGGAAGCCTTCTCGGCCGGCATCGCCGCTTCGTGGTCGGTCCTGGCGGCAGCCATCGGCTTCCTCTTCTTCGGCCTGTTCATGGCCAAGCGCCTGTATGCGTCCGGTGAATTCACCATCTCCGGGTTCATCGCCCAGCGCTACGGCCACGGTGCAAAACTCGCCGTCTCCGCGATCATGATCTACGCGCTGTTCGTGGTGAACGTCGGCAACTACGTGAGCGGTGCGGCGGCGATCTCGACGGTCATGCGCATCAACCTGCCGACGGCCGCCGTCATCACCGCCATCGTCAGCACCATCTACTTCGTGTGGGGCGGCCTCAAGAGCGTCGCGTACCTGACGATCGTCCACAGCGCCGTGAAGCTGCTCGGCATCGCCATCCTGGTCGGCGTCGCGTGGAAGCTGTCGGGCGGCATCAAGCCGATGGCGCAGAACATGCCCGTGCACTATTTCACGTGGACAGGGTCGCTGTCGGGCGGCACGATCGGCGCATGGATCATCGGCACGGCCGGCGCGATTTTCTCGACGCAGTTCATCATCCAGGCCATCTCGGCAACCCGCAGCCCCGAGGGTGCGCGCGCGTCGTCGCTGATCGCCGCGCTCCTGTGCGTGCCGATCGCGATCGCGCTCGGCTTCATCGGCGTCGCGGCCAAGTACCTGTATCCGGACATCAAGAGCCTGTACGCGCTGCCGGTGTTCCTGCAGCACATGAACCCGATCCTGGCCGGCATCGTCACGACGTCGCTCGTGGCCTCCATCTTCGTGAGCGTCTGCACCGTCGCGCTGGCGATCGCTTCGCTGATCGTCAAGGACTTCTATGTGCCCCGCTTCAAGCCGACGCCCGACGTCGAACTGAGAATGACGCGCTGGATCTCGCTGGTCGTCGGCTTCCTTCCGCTGATCTTCGTGCTGTTCGTCCCGCAGATCCTCGCGCTGTCGTTCTTCAGCCGCGCGCTGCGCCTGTCCGTATCGGTCGTCGCGCTGATCGGCATCTACCTGCCGTTCTTCAGCGGCAAGCGCGGCGCCGTCTCGGCGCTCATCGTCGCGACGGTCGCCACGACGGCCTGGTACCTGCTCGGCAACCCGTTCGGCATCGACAACATGTACGTCGCACTCGTGACGCCCGCGATCGTGCTGATCATCGGCAAGCTGTTGTTTCATGGCGAGGGCTCGAACCTTCGCGACAAGCCGCTCACGCATCGCGAATCGCACTAACCTCGCCACTCGAGAACATTTCATGAGCACGAATCTCGTTGAAGCGCCGAGCACCGCGTCGGACCACTGCGTTCGCACGGCGTATGCCGACGCGGAACGGCAAGAAGCGTTTCTGCCGACCGCCTGCGTACAGAACCACGCGGCCAACCTGCACTGCCTCGACAACGGCGACCTGCTGTGCGTCTGGTTCGGCGGTACCCAGGAAGGCATTCCCGACGTCTCCATCTACCTGTCGCGTCTCGCGGCCGGGACGGACGCGTGGTCGCCGCCCCGGAAGCTGTCGGACGACCCGACCCGCTCGGAACAGAACCCGGTGCTGTTCACCGCACCGGACGGCCGCCTGTGGCTGATCTACACCGCGCAACTGTCCGGCCATCAGAACACCGCGATCGTTCGCCGCCGCGTGTCGACGGACGGCGGGCTCACCTGGGGCCCCGTCGAAACCCTGTTCGATCGCCCGGGGACGTTCGTCCGCCAGCCGATCATCGCCCTCGACGACGGCACGTGGATTTGCCCCGTCTTCCTGTGCCGCACGGAGCCCGGCGAGCGCTGGGTCGGCAACGACGACGTCAGCGCGGTCATGGTCTCCGACGACCAGGGCGCGTCGTGGGCGCTGCATGACGTACCGGACAGCGTCGGGTGCGTGCACATGAACGTTCACGTGCTGCACGACGGCTCGCTGCTGGCGCTTTACCGCAGCCGCTGGGCGGACTTCGTCTACGCGAGCCGCTCGACGGATGGCCGCGCGTGGAGCCGGCCCGAGCCGACCGGGGTGCCGAACAACAACTCGTCGGTTCAGTTCACGGTGTTGCACAACGGTCACCTCGCACTCGTGTTCAACGAGAGCGATGCGTCGCACGGCAACGAGCGGCGCGCGTCCCTGTACGACGACATCGAAGACTCGGAGGACAGCGGCGAGCTGCGCGACCAGAAGGCGTCCGCGCGCGGCACCGCCTTCTGGGGCGCGCCGCGCGCGCCGATGTCGCTGGCCATCTCGGAAGACGGCGGCAGGACCTGGCGGCGCCGCCGCAACCTGGAAATCGGCGACGGGTACTGCATGACCAACAACTCCGCGGACCAGCGCAACCGCGAGTATTCGTATCCGTCCATCGTGCAGTCGCGCGACGGGGCATTGCACATCGCCTTCACCTGGTTCCGCCAGAAGATCAAGTACGTGCGCGTCGACGAAGCGTGGGTTCGCGGTCGATGACGCCCGCCGGCGCAACTGGCCCGTCACTGCGGCAATTCGATAAACTTGTCGGTCGGGATGCGCGGACTTGCGCGCCAATGCGATCAGACCAGGAATTCACGCACATGAAAGTGACCAGGCGCCGGGAGGCGATGCTGCAGGCCGTGCTCGGTGGCATGACGGACGTTGCGACGTTGTGCGAGCACTTCGGAATGTCGGAAGCGACCGTTCGCCGGGATCTGCGTGCGCTCGCGAGCGACCGTCGCATTCTGCGCACGTACGGCGGCGCCGCCGCGGTCGGCGGCCATGAGCCGGAGCTCTCGCTCGAGGAGCGGCGCGTCAGTTCGCAGGAGCAGAAGGAAGCGATCGCGCACGCGGCGAGCGCGTTCGTCGAGGACGGCGACACCGTGTTCCTCGACAGCGGCACCACGACCGCGGCGCTGGCGCGCCTGCTTGCCGGCCGGACAGCCGTTCACGTCGTCACCAACAACCTGCTGGTCGTGAGCCCGCTCGCGTCGTCAGGTGTTCCGGTGACGGTGATCGGCGGCGACGTCCGCTCGTCCAGCATGAGTACGATGGGGCCGCTCGCGCAGATCGCGCTAAGCCGCCTGAGCGTCGACAAGGCGTTCCTCGGCGCCGACGGCGTGGTCGCCGAACTGGGTTTGTGCGAGGCGAGCAGCGAGCAATCGTATCTGAAGGAGTGCGTGATGCGGCAGGCAGCCGAGGTCTTCGTGCTCGTGACCGCGGACAAGCTCGGACGCGCGAGCCAGCAGCACTGGACGCCGCTCGAGCGCGACTGGACGCTCGTGACGGATGACGCAGCCCTGCCCGAGCAGCTCGACCCGTTCCATTCGCAGGCGCGGATCACGGTTCATGCGGTCAGCACGAAGGCGACGCCTGCATCCGCCGGGTCAACGCAGGTTCAACCGTAGCAGGAGCAATCGTGGGGCAATTGGAGCAGACGGGTTCGGGTTCGCGCCATGCAGTCGTCACGGGCGCATCGTCGGGAATCGGACGAGCCATCGTCGACCGTCTGCTGTCCGACGGCTGGCGCGTCACGGGACTGTGCCGCTCCCACATTGAAACGACCCGCGATGCGCTGAACATCGTGCCGGTCGACGTCACCGACTTCGCGGCCCTCGGGCCCGTATGTGACGAACTGGGTGCGGCGGACGCGCTGGTGCATGCGGCCGGTTTCATGCGTACCGCGCCGCTCGGTCAGCTGTCACACGAGGACGGAACGGCAATGTGGCGCCTGCACGTCGAGTCCGCCACCTTTCTCGCCGATCGTCTGGTGCCGCGGATGCCCGCCGGCGGACGCATCGTGCTGCTGGGCAGCCGCACCGCCAGCGGCGCGGCCACGCGCAGCCAGTATGCGGCGACCAAATCCGCGCTGGTGGGCCTGGCGCGGTCCTGGGCGGCGGAACTCGCGCCGAAGGGCATCACCGTCAATGTCGTCGCGCCCGGCGCGACGGACACGCCGTTCCTGCGTGATCCGGCGCGCGCGGCAACGCCTCCCCGCCTTCCGCCGATCGGGCGATTCATCACGCCCGAGGAAGTCGCCGCGCTGACCGGCTTCCTGCTGAGCCCGGACGCGAGCGCGATCACGGGGCAGCAGATCGTCATGTGCGGCGGGGCATCGCTTTGACGCAAAGGGCTGGATCCGGCGTTGCCGGTCCTATTGCGATGCGGCGCGCGTGAACGGCCGGGGGAGCCTGCCCGCCGCCTGACGATCGATCATCCAGCCGGGATAACAGGGCGGCAAGGCACTCACGGCGTCGAGATGCGCAAGCTCGTCGTCGGTCAGGACGACATCGACCGCGCCGAGATTGTCGTCGAGTTGCTCGACCCGTTTGGCACCGATGATGACGCTCGTGACATGCGGCCGGGCGAGTAGCCATGCGAGCGCGATCCGGGCGACCGAGACACCTCGCTCATCGGCGATCGCGCGCATCGCTGCGACGCACGGCCAGGCCCGCTCGAGATCGACCGGCGGAAAATCGAAGTGACTGCGCCGCGACCCTTCTTCGGTCGGCGCCCCGGGACCAAACTTCCCCGAAAGCAATCCGCCGGCGAGCGGCGACCAGACGAGCAGCCCCATCCGCTCCTCGATCGCGAGCGGCACCAGTTCGCGCTCCACGTCACGTCCGGCGATCGAATAGTAGGCCTGGAGCGTCTCGAAGCGCGTCGCACGAAGCGCTTCGCTGAGTCCGAGCGCCTTGCCGATCTTTCCGGCGCGCCAGTTCGAGACACCGACATGGCGAACCAGCCCCTGGCGCGTCAGATCGTCGAGCGCGCGCAGCGTCTCTTCGATCGGCGTGACGGAATCGTTCGCATGGATCTGGTAAAGGTCGATATGGTCGACCTGCAGCCGTTCCAGGCTTCGCTGCACGGAATCCATGATGTGGCCGCGCGACGCGCCCTGATCGTTGGGTTTCGGGCCCATCACGCCGGCCGTCTTCGTCGCCAGCACGATCTCGCCGCGCGACACGCCGAGATCCCGCAGTGCTTGTCCGACGAGGCGTTCCGACTGACCGAACGAGTAAATGTCGGCGGTATCGATGAAGTTGATTCCCTCGGCCAGTGCGCGGGAGATCAGCCGGGTCGCGTCGTCCTGGCCGACCGCGCCGATCGCCGCCCACATGCCGGCATCGGCATTGCCGCCCAGCGTCATCGTGCCGAGACACAGCTCGGAGACATACAGGCCGGTGCGGCCCAGTTGCTTGTATTTCATGCCCGTTTCCTTCTGGATTAATTGGCTGGAAGGAATGCGGCGGCGTCCGGTCCGGCACGCCCCGCATACCCGGATTTCAGCTGATTCGAGCTTGCCCTGCCCGAAACTGTCCGGCGATCGTTGCGACGCGTGCGCCATAGCGGCGTGCCGTCTCGAGGTCTCCCGCCGACATCTCGCCGGGCGACGCGTCGGCCGGCGTCTGCGCCATCGGCGCGAGATAGGCACCCATGCGATTCAGGTCGTCGCGCATCGAGGCCTTCAGGTTGGCCGGCTTGATGTCCATGCTCGCCCAGATGCCGCCATGCTGCCCGGCGAGCAACACGAAGTATTCGAGCGTATTGAGCTTGTCGCCGTTGATGCTTGCGCTGTTGGTAAAGCCGCCGAAGATCTTGTTGCGCCACGCGCCGTCGAACCAGGCCTTCGACGATGCGTCGGCGAACTTCTTGAACTGCCAGCTGGGGCCGCCCATGTAGGTCGGCGAGCCGAACAGGATGGCATCGGCGCCGGCAAGCGCAGCCCACGCGTCCTCTGCAATATTTCCGTCGGCGTCGATGGCGACGAGTACGGCGCCGGCGCCCTCGGCGGCGGCCCTCGCCATGCGTTCGGTATGCCCATAGCCGGAGTGGTAGACGACGACCGCCTTAACCGGCGTGGTGTGTTGCGTCATGGTTGCGCCCTTTCGTTCAGGTTGCCGTCGGGGATGACGACATCGGAAAGCACTCTACTGAGTCGCAACTGCGTTATAAATGACGACCGATTGAACGTTCTGTTACTCCCAGGGTGAACAATGCAAAACCTTGACGCGCTTTTGATCTTTGCCCGTGTCGCCGAGATGACGAGCTTCACGCGGGCCGCCGAAAGCCTGGGCATCCAGAAAGGACGTGTGTCGATGGTGATCCGCAGGCTCGAGCGCGACGTGGGCGTTGCGCTGTTGCATCGGACCACGAGAAGCGTGCAGCTGACCGAGGACGGACGCGCCTTCTATGCGCGCGCACGGGACCTGCTGGCCGAAGTACAGGAATTGCAATCGATGTTCTCCGGCAACGGCACCCGCCTGCGGGGAAGGTTGCGCGTCGACATGCCGACCGAGCTGGCACGCAGTGTCGTGGTTCCCGCATTACCGCAACTGATGGCGGTGCATCCCGAGCTGGAACTGGAACTTTCGAGCACCGATCGGCGTGTCGATCTCGTCCAGGAAGGATTCGATTGCGTGATCCGTCTGGGTCCGATCGTGGACGAGACGCTGGTCGCCCGGCCGTTGGGCCGGCTGCGGATGATCAATGCGGCGAGCCCCGGCTATCTGGCGCGGTATGGCGTCCCGCGCACGCTCGACGATCTGCTCGGCCAGGGACACCGGATGGTCCACTACACGCTGACGCTCGGTGCCCGGCATCCCGGATGGGAATATCCGAACGGCAACGGCTATGCGACGCTTGCATTGCCGAGCGCGATGCAGGTCAACAGCGTGCAGACGTATCACGCGGCAGGGCTTGCCGGCATCGGGTTGATCCAGGCCGGCTATTCAGGGGTCGCGAATCACATCGAAAGCGGTGCGCTGGTGGAGGTGCTGCCGGATCTGCGTCCCGAGCCGCTCGCCGCGTCGCTCGTCGTGGCCCATCGGCGCAATCTGTCGCCGCGCGTGCGGGCGTTCATGGACTGGATCGAGGGGGTGTTGGCGCCGTATTTCGATTGAGGGGGGTGTGGGGGTTGGGGGAGGCGGAGGGGACGTGGTTGGCTTGCGCGGAGCATGGTCGTCGCGAGGACATCGGCGCTGGAATGTAAACGGGCGGGAAAAAATGGCCTATAGCGTCCAGCCGAAGCAGCCGCTTTCGACTGCGGATTCAACCCATCTTTGCCACTCGCTCAGCGGCCCAGTCAAGGGCAGCTTCTAGGGACAATCAGCCGTTCAAATGACTGAGCACAAGGGTCCTGGCGTCGTCGATCCGTCGGTCTTTTCGCGCGACAAAAGGCGTGTATAGTCAGGGATCCCCTTGTCTGAGAAAATTGTTATGTCGACTCTACAACCGAGCATCTACAAGGGGTTCGAACTTTATCCGTTGGTATTTTCACGCCCGTTCCCCCGTTTTGATGCGCATTCCAGGTATGCGGAAGGCTATGACGTTGCGGTACGCATTTGTCGAGCCGGGGCCGGGCCACACGGTAGCCGTGTGTTTCGGCTCCAGTTGGAGAACGCCGTCTCCGACTTCGGAGTAGCCAGAAGGAGCGCCTATCAGCGAGGCAGAGATATCATCGACGGAAAAGTGAATGGCGCATCCGTTGCCGACTTGTAACTAGCTCACGCACCAACAGCGACGAACATCCTCCACACGTTCGTATGTGAGGCCGACTACGTCGTTCGAGGCGAGCTCAAGGTTTGATTTGACTCCAACTCCCAAGCTAAATGAACCGCTCGAAGTCGCGCTGCGCTACTTCCGCAGCGGCCATTGAAAATACCGGTTTGCGGAAGGAACTGCGATCGCGGATGGCTTATGAAAAACCGACGGCCGAACGCAAGCGTAAGAAGGCAACTGCCGTTGCGCGGCAGCGCCAGCGCATTCGGCGGTCAAAACTGCCAAAGAAGATGTATTGAGGCAGTTCGGTTTGCCGGTCGATGCAGCTAGGTGCCGCCAGCGCGAAGTGGCTGCGGTCCGGGGCCACGTCGGCAATGACGTAACGCACGGAAGACACGGATCGTCGCTGCGTCGATACGCCCAGTAGGGGATACAGCAAGCACGGCCCGATATCGGCGCTGCCCCCGCCAACGCGACGATTCGTTTCGGGCGGAGGCCCAATCAGATCGAACGGCAGTCGGAAGCGGTCAAACAAGCCGCTCATACGATGAAGGCCGGACGAAGCCGGAGCAGTCAATGAGAATCGACCGACATTCCGTTCCTCATTATCTGGTTATTCGAACTGGTTGCGCGCCCTACGTCTTGAATGCCGATCGCCGGTTGCTTCGCCGCGAAGCAAGTCGCCAATTGTGCGCGTTCGCCAAGGCGCGCGGCAAGCTGACGTCCATCGAGGACGTGCTTTGGGACAGCTTCGCCGACATCGAAGGCTTCTCAATGACCGAACGTCAGTGCCCGTGTTTCTACACCCTGGTTCAAGGAAATGAGACCGAGCACCAACTGAGATTGTTAACTACTCTGTGACGTCGTAAGGGCCCTGTTTGCCGGTTCCCCATGCGGAGGTTACGCGAGACGCCCGGCTGGACACTAGACGGCCGCTTCAGCATGGCTGCCCGGCAGTTCCCGGTCAGTACCGCTTTTTCGGCGGCAACGACCGTTTGATCTGCTTGCGCAGGCGTGCCACTGCAGCAGCCTTTTTGCGTTTGCGTTCTGCCGTAGGTTTTTCATAGGCTGTCCGGGCACGAAGCTCTGGAATTAAGCCGGTGCGCTCGATAGCGCGACGGAAACGGCGTAATGCAACTTCCACGGGCTCGTCGGGTTTCAGAATTACGGTAGTCAATTTTTTCCTTTGTTGACATCCGGCAGCAATGGCCAGTGGTGATGTAGATGTGCACGCAGCGTCGTGGCACAGATAGGTACGCGAGGGGATTGGTCAGGCACAGCGGCTCGCGCAATACCGGTCCGATGCGAGTCGGGGCGTGCAGTCCAGCGAGCACTGTTACCGCTGGCTTCACAGGACTACCAATCAAAGGAAGATACGCGACTAACCAACACGCGTCTTTTCGGTGCTGTGCGAAGCGAACTAGCCCCGTATTGTAACCGAAGGCGGCCATCTGCCCCGCCACTATCGGCGGAGCCAGAAGGAAGGGGGGTTGTCAGCCATGCGTGCCGACGATGCGCAGTTCGGGATCCCGCGTGATGTTCGGGCGCGCCTTGTTGCACCTACCGTGGTGCCTCAGATGCGTTGGGTGTTTCGAGCCGTGGCGTCGTCTTTAGCCGCGCGTGTCGACCCAGTTGCGTGCCCAGTGGGTCGAGTGCTGCAACGCCTGATCTTCACTCTTGAAGTAATCGAGCGAATAGAACCAGTAGCGGCCTTCCGCTCGCGCGCTATCGATGCATTCGAGCAGCAGGTTGGATGAAAAGCTACCGTCGGGCAAACAATGCGCCGAAGGTTGGACGGCATAGCCGTTGTATTGTTGAATTTGTTTGTCTTGCATTTTAATTTTAATGATATTTGAGTGCGCGCGTGCCGTGCGAAAAGTGCACGGGTGCGCAGATTCAAAGCCATTCGAGCCGAATTCTGGCGCAGTCGAAAAGCGAAAAATGGCGTTGAAACCTGAGGGGAGAATGAGGTGCAACGAGGCGTATGGCGCTTGGCAAGCTGCTCAATAAACAGATGCCAACCAGGAGCGATCGCGCCAACTGAGGGAGACAAAGCTCCGCGAGGGTGTCGCTGCAACCCGGCATCCGTCGCGGGAGGCCGGGCCCTTCAACTTTACAGCGGCTTGATGTTAGCAGCTTGCAGTCCCTTCGGGCCTTGCTTCGTTTCGAAGCTCACCTTCTGATTTTCAGTCAGCGTCTTGAAGCCGTCGCCCCTGATTTCGGAGAAGTGAGCGAACAGGTCGTCACCGCCCTTGTCCGGGGTAATGAAGCCAAAGCCTTTGCTGTCGTTGAACCACTTAACGGTGCCGGTATCCATGAAGAATCCTTGAGGAAAAATACGAAGATTTACTCTGTTAAAGAGTGTGTGAAGCTTCAAGGAGGGAGAGGACAACGAATACCGCTGAGGAGCGAGCAATTGATGAACAGCAATCGAACTTCTTGAACTTCGAACGCCACGGTACCCGCCGGGTGGTGCCAGCGTCAATACTTATCTTGTAACTGTTTTACTAGGCGGCCCGTTCTGCAGACGAAGCGATGCGGCCTGCCTGGCTGCGCACCCTTGCCTGGCATGGCGTGCAGGTTAGACAGAGGCGGCGGGCAGGCACAAGCTTAGGGCGGCACCGCACCTACTACGACGAGATCGAACAGACGGAACTGCGCACCGCACCCGCTAAATTTGTACTAGATCAGCGGACTGACTGGCCGTTTCCAAGGCACAACCGACGCCGGAATGACTGGGCTGCGTTCCAAGTGAATGTCGCTTCCTGGCCGGTAGCTGCCAGATACGGCCGGCCGTAGCCGACCCACTACCGTCATTGACCCTACGAAAACCAGACGTCCGAATTAACAGTCGGCCGGCACCCGGCCGAACGCTGGATTAGCCTCAACGTGGTACCCATCTTTCCGATCGATCGCTTTGCTTGCCGGTATCGATGCAGCACGCCAAGACGGGGCGGTTCACTTTGGGCTCGGTCATCCCCGGGGGCACGACGGCGACTACCCGGCCCGCGCTCGAAGTCATTTGGCTCGCCTCAGCACGACCTCTCCCGAGCCGCCCCCGGAGGCTGCAGGCGTCGTCCACCTGAGCTCATCGCCCGAGAGGACGAACGGCCTGCGCTGCTCAACCCCGTTCCAGTTCGGGAACGTGCTCGTATCGATGCGAAAGGTGATGGTTTTATCTGCTTCGTTGACGACGTAAGTGCCGAAGTGGGCGATCGAACCTTGCACCACGGCGCGGTATTCCTCCGCACTGCCCTTCATTCGATCGTTGGATTCGTATTTCGGCAAGTCGCCGCGCGAATTCACCAGCGCGTAGTGGCCATGGCCATCAAAGATCACCAGACCGTGGGGATTGGGCCCGTACATGGGGGTGCGGCTGCCATCCGGACGGACGGTATCGACGGAGACATACGTCCATGCGCCGGCCAGTTGCTGGTCCAGTGACTGCTGGCTCAACGCGACGCCGGATTGAAGCGTGAGTCCCAGAAGCACCAGTCGCGAAACGGCGCGGACGATGTGGATGTGATTCACGGAACGCCTCCTCGCGCAAAGCAACCCGTAACGACAAATATAGGATGCAGCCAAGTAAAGACAGGAGGTAATCGCCGCCGGGACGAATGCCCCGCGCACAAGCGCGCCCGCGTGGCGATCGCAGCCATCGCGATAAGGACTACTGGTCAAAGGCCGCTATTTGGTGCAATTGGCTACGGTCATGGTTGGGCCGTAGCTGCCAGATACGGTGGGCTCTAGTCGACCCGAAGCGGTCCTTCGCGCGCTTGCGCCCAGACGTTCAGACGTCGGGACTGAAAGGCTCATTTTTTCCTTGGATCGTCAGCAGGATTGACGTAGGTGATACCCCACGGCCCCTCCACGTTGAGCTGGACGACGGTTTCTTCCTTGGTCCAGGCGAAGTGGTGCATTTTGGGCTGCATCACGATAACGCTGCCCGGGCCCAATGACCTTGTCTTTTCCGGCTCGAGCTTGTCGCCCATGCCGTAGTTGAAAGTCCCGGATAACACGGTTACCCGCTCGATCCCCGGGTGCCAGTGGGGCGCCACCTTGGCGTCGGCCGGGAGTTTAATGCGCGCTATGATGGGCCCCTTTTTATCCATTTTTCCTTCGATGACCGCAATCTGGGCGCCGGGCAACAGGGGGAAATCCGACCATTTGAGCTCATCCGGGGTGGCAATAATGATGTGGCTTGTCGATTGCGCCCAGCCTGCAATGGGGGCGGCCAGGCAGGCCGCGACCAACAAGGCGGGAATGGAGAAGTGATTGTTCTTCACAGTGCTCTCCTTGGGACGACTGGAGCGGCCAGGTAGACCGCCATCTCAGGCTTCGCCGCTTCTCGTATCGACGCCGTTGCTCATCAGCATGATGCCGTTCGCAGCGAAGCAAATTCAAACATAGAAGAAGCAGAAAGAGGTGCAAATGAGGGAAACCCGGAACCCTGGCGCTCCATACGCGACTGGCCGAAACTGGCGGCGGACAAATGGCATCACGTCCCTCGCAAATTCGCAAACTGAAAAAGAAGCCAGCGCCGTTGATCCCCGGGCCGGCTTCTTCGTCGAAGCTGCACGTCAGACGTTCGCGTCATCCAGTCCGCCGCTGACCGCGACACCCTATTCCTCGGATGAGTGCGGACCGTATCGCGCGAACACATGATTGCGCATCACTCGCCGGCCGTCCCGTTCGGCGCCTGGCGAACCACCGCAGTCAACTCGTCAATCCGCGCAGCGCAACAACACCGCCCGATCAACCATCTTGCCGCAGACCGTCACCACGCCGCCATTCTGAACCGCGCATCACGTCGAGAATCCGGCAGATCCCGCCCGCCCCGTCAATCACCAGTTCCCCACCAGCGCTTCGGTAATCGCCAGGAATCGCGCGATATCGTCCGGCGCATGACAATGGAGCGGCGATATCCGCACCGCGCCGCCGAGCCCGAACGACTTCAGCATCCTGCCCGAATACAGGCTCGACGCGACGCGTTCATAGACGATCACGCCATGCTTCTCGTATTCCCGCACCGCTTGCGTCGGTTCGAGATTCGCGAAGCCGATCCCGACGATCAGGTCGCGCTTCGTCAGGTCGTCGTGATCCCAATAGACTTCAACACCCTCGATCGACCGCAGCCCGCGACGGCCGCCGCATCCATCGAGCAACGCGGCCAGCAGTGCGCGTTCATGCAGTTCGATCCGCTGCATGCCCTCGACGAACAGCGTGCGCCGATCATCCGAGTCAAGGAAATACCGCCCGATCCACGTGACGTAATCGACGATCGACGTCACGACCGCAAACTGCGCGGGCGCGGGGCTGCCCAGCTCCCATACGCCGGTCTCCTTCGCAGCGAGCCGGTGATGCGGCAACGCGGCCGCGCGCGGCGACAGCCACGAGATGCCCGAGCCGCGGCACCCGAAGAACTTGTACGGCGCGAAGTTGATCGCGTCGACCGGCGTGCGCTGCAGGTCGATGACACCGTGCGGCGCATGCTGGACCGCGTCGACGACGATGAACAGCCCGGGTTTCTTCTCCCGCGCACGCGCGACGATCGTCTCGATGTCGAATTTCGCGCCGGAGATGTTCGATGCATACATCACGCTGAGCAGCGCGGTATCGGCGTCGACCAGCGACACGATCGCATCGACGTCCACCCCGCCGGTCTCCGGATTGCTCGGCGCGATGCGCAGCGTCTTGCCGGTACGTTCCGCGTAGTACGTCATCGCGTCGTAGGACGACGGATGCTCGAGCACTGTCGTCACCGCATTGGTACCCGGCACGTTCTCCATGATCGCGCGCACCATGTCGAACATCGCGCCCGACGCCGTCAGCGACGCGTATACGGTGCCGCCCTGCGCGTTCAGGATCGTACGAACGTCGTCCTCGCCGCGCGACTGGATCGCCTGGAGATCGAGCGCGCGCGCATGGATGCGCTCCGGGCAATCGGGCAGCGCATCGATCCGCGCATACGCGTCGACCGCGTCCTTCAACCGGAACGAGCCCCCCGCGTTGTCGAAGAACAGCCGCTCGCGACCATCGAGGTCACGATCGACGTGATGAAAGCGCGCGTTGACCTGCTGCATCAATGCGTCGGGAAAAAGTGCTCCACGGGTACTGCTCATCTTCGATGCTCCTGTTTGCTTCGGTATGTTGTGCGATGCAGGCATGGCGGCGTTCACCCACGCAGCGATTCCAGGTACGCACGGCCCTTCTCGGCGTCGTACCGGCCTTCCCATTTCGCGATGACGAGCGGCGCGAGTGCGTTGCCGACGACGTTCAGCGCGGTGCGGCCCATGTCCATGATCCGGTCCACGCCGGCGATGAATGCCAGCCCTTCGAGCGGCAGCCCCGCACTCGCGAGCGTCGCGAGCATGATCACGAACATGAAGCCCGGCACACCCGCGGCCCCCTTCGACGTGATGACCATGGTCAGCGTCAGCAGGATCTGCTGCTGCCAGTCGAGGTGCACGCCGTAGAGCTGCGCGACGAACAGCGTGCCGATGCCGAGATAGATCGACGCGCCGTCGAGGTTGAACGTGTAGCCGGTCGGCACCACGAACGTCGTGATGCTCTTCGGCACGCCGTAGTCCTCCATCTTCTTCATCAATTGCGGCAGCACGGTCGCCGAGCTGCAGGTCGAGAACGCGATGATCAGCTCGTCCTTGATCACGCGCAGCAGCGTCAGGATGCGGAACCGGAACAGCCGCGCGGTGAGGCCCAACACGGCGATCGCGAACAGCAGGATCGCGAAGTAGGTCACGGCGACCAGCTTCAGCAGCGGCAGCAGCGACCCGAAGCCGAAGCTCGCGACCGTCACCGCGATCAGCGCGCACACACCGATCGGCGCATAGCGCATCACCATGTTCGTCACCTTGAACATCGCATCGGCGACGCCCTTGAGCATCGCGATCACCGGCTTGCGGTGTTCTTCCGGCACCGATTGCAGCCCGAGCCCGAACAGCAGCGAGAAGAAGATCACCGGCAGCAGGTCGCCCTTCGCCATCGACGCGACGATGTTGTCCGGGATGATGCCGAGCACCAGCGCCATCAGCCCGTGGTGCGCCTGCTGCACCTGTTGCGTCGCTTGCTGGTAGCGGGAAATGTCGGTGTGCCCGAGTTGCGACATGTCGGTGCCGACGCCCGGCTGCAGCACGTTGCCGATCACGAGCCCGAGGACGATCGCGATCGTCGTGATCACCTCGAAATACAACAGCGTCTTGATGCCGATGCGGCCGAGCGACTTGCCGTCGCCCACGCCGGCGATGCCGATCACCATGCTCGTGAATACGATCGGCACGACGATCATCCGCACCAGCTTGATGAAGATGTCGCCGGCCGGCTGCAGCAATCCGGACACGGCCGTGTCGCGCAATTGCGGGAACCGGGTCAACACGAACCCGGTGGCGATGCCGATGACGAGACCGATGACGATCTGCCAGGCGAGGCCGATGCGCGGCTTGCGCGCCGCGTCGGGGACGGGTGGGGATTCGACGACGGTGTCCATGCTGTCTCCAAATAAGGGGGTCGATTGAACGCGGGCGGCGATGCGGCGCGTTTTCTGGTGAACGCACTCGTTCAGCGACGCGATGGCAGAACCTTAAACAGCCGAAATAGGTAAAAAAAGCGATTTTTTGACATGCGAAAATATCGCTTTTCCTCATCTATCGAGTGCGAGGCCATGCTCACGTTCAAGCAGATGGAAGCGCTGTACTGGATCGTGCAGCTCGGATCCTTCGACGCGGCGGCGACACGTCTCAACACGACGCAATCGGCGGTGTCGAAGCGAATCCAGGAGCTCGAACGCGCGTTCGACCTGACCGTGTTCGATCGCGCCCATCGCAGCGCGCGACTCACCGACAAGGGCGCCGAACTGTTCGACCACGCAAAGGAATTGCTCGCGCAGCGCGACCGCGTCGTCGAGCGGATCAGCGCTGGTGCGGCATGTCCGGATCGGCGTGACCGAACTGACCGCGCTGACCTGGCTGCCGCGCCTGGTCGCGGCGATCCAGGCCGCGTATCCGCGGGTGCACGTGGAGGCCGAGGTGGACCTGACCGCGACGCTACGCGAGCGTCTCGCGGCCGACACGATCGACCTGATCGTCGTCCCGCAGATTCATGCGACGGAATCGTTCGCGGCGACGGTGGTCGGCGAAGTCGACAATGCGTGGATGTGCGCGGCGGGGCTCATGCCGAAGCGCACGGCAACCCTTTCGCTGACGGACATCGCCCGGTTTCCGCTCATCCTGCAAGGCAACCTGTCGGGCACCGGGCACCTGTACACGCGCTTCCTGCAGGAACACGGCGTCGCGATGCAGCGCGTGCTGTCGAGCAACAGCCTGATCGCGCAGATCGGCCTGACGCTGTCGGGGCTGGGCGTCAGCTATCTGCCGAAGGCGTGCGTCGCGCATCTGGTCTCATGTGAAGCGCTGGAGATCGTGCGCACGCGGCCGGCGCTGCCGCCGGTTCGCTACGTCGCGCTGCATCGCGCCGAGCGCGCCCATTCGCTGACGGCGGAAATCGTCCGGCTGGCGGTGCAGGCGTGCGATTTCAGCAAGAGCCTGCTGGACCCCGATGCGCACGACTAGTGCGACATCCCGCAACTGGCGGTGCCGCACGGTGGAACGGCAACGCAGCATCGTCGGGGCACATTCGCGCAGGAGATCGACGAGCAGCGAGGCCCTGCACCCGGTCACCGCAATCAAGGCGCCGCTGAACCGGCAATCTGCTGCCCCGCACAAACCGGGGATCGGGTTGTACCGGCCCCAGGCACGAGGCGCCACCGGCGCAATCGCTGCCGGGCAATCGGTCGCGACGCGGCGCTAGCGCAAACCCCGCCCCCGGTTGCACTGTTCATCGCCGTTCGCGTCCTGTATTGTCCTTCCATTCCCGGTTGCAGAACCGGTGCATGGGAGGCTCACGATGCAGAAAAAGAATGCTGCAGCCGTCTGGATCCTGATCGCGATGCTGGCAGGCATCGTGATCGGCTACATGATCTTCACGAGCTTTCCTGACAAAAAGGCCACCACCGAAATCGCCGGATACATCTCGCTCGTCTCCGATGTGTTCCTGCGGTTGATCAAGATGGTGATCGGGCCGCTCGTATTTTCGACGCTGGTCGTCGGGATCGCGCACATGGGCGACGCCGCATCGGTCGGGCGCGTGTTCGTGAAGGCGTTCGGCTGGTTCGTCACCGCATCGCTGATCTCGCTGCTGCTCGGGCTGCTGATGGCGAACCTGCTGCGGCCCGGCGACAACCTCGGCTTGCCGCTGCCGGACATCGGCGCATCGGCGAACCTCGCGACCTCCAAGTTCACGCTCAAGGATTTCGTCAGCCACATGGTGCCGAAGTCGTTCGCGGAGGCCATGAGCAACAACGAGATCCTGCAGATCGTCGTGTTCTCGATGTTCTTCGGCGTGGCGCTCGCCGCGCTCGGCGAGCGCGGCAAGATCCTCGTGGCCGCGATCGACCAGCTGTCGCACGTGATGCTCAAGATCACCGGCTACGTGATGAAGCTCGCGCCGCTCGCAGTGCTGGCCGCGATGGCCGCGACCGTCGCGGTCAACGGGCTGTCGGTGCTGCTGAAGTTCGCGGTGTTCATGGGCGACTTCTACGTCAGCCTGTTCCTGCTCTGGACGTTGCTCGTATGTGCCGGGCTGGTGTTCCTCGGCCGTCGCGTGTTCAAGCTGCTGGTGCTGATCAAGGAAGCGTTCATGCTGTCGTTCGCGACGGCGAGTTCCGAAGCCGCGTACCCGAAGATCCTCGACGCGCTCGACCGGTTCGGCGTGCGCCGCAAAATCTCGAGCTTCGTGATGCCGATGGGCTATTCGTTCAACCTCGACGGCTCGATGATGTACTGCACGTTCGCGTCGCTGTTCATCGCGCAGGCGTACAACATCCACCTGTCGCTCGGCACGCAGGTCACGATGCTGCTGGTCCTGATGCTGACGTCGAAGGGGATGGCGGGCGTGCCGCGCGCATCGCTCGTCGTGATCGCCGCCACGCTGCACCAGTTCGGGCTTCCGGAGGCCGGGCTGCTGCTGATCCTCGGCGTCGACACGTTCCTCGACATGGGCCGTTCGGCCACCAATGCGGTCGGCAACTCGATCGCCAGCGCGGTGGTCGCGAAGTGGGAAGGCCAGCTCATGTCGGAGGCGGAAGCCGAGGCCAACCTGGCACGCATCGACGCGGAGCAGGAAGGGACGATCGCACATCCGGCGGATGTCTGACGGGGGGCTTGCGATGAAGATGCAGCGATTCTGGCGTACGCTCGCACTCGCGGGCCTGCTTGCCGCGGGCGCAAGCGCGCGCGCGGAAGATGCGCCATCACCGCCGCCGCGCGTCGAGCCGTTCGCGCCGGCCCAGCTGACCGGCACGCTCGCGAAGGTGCGCGGCAGCGGCACGATCGCGCTCGGCTATCGCGACGCATCGATACCGTTCTCGTACCTGAATGCGCGCAACCAGCCGATCGGTTATTCGATCGAGCTCTGCAAGGCGCTCGTGTCGTCGATCGAGGATGCGGTCAACAAGAGCCTGACGATCCGCTGGGTGCCGGTCACGTCCGACAACCGCATCGACGCGGTGGTCAGCGGCGCGGTCGATCTGGAATGCGGCTCCACGACGAGCAACCTGGAGCGCCAGAAGCGCGTGGCGTTCTCGCCGATCATCTTCGTGGCCGGCACGAAGGTGATGGTGAAGCGAGGCTCGCCGATCCGCTCGTTCCGCGATCTCGCGGGCAGGAAGGTCGCGGTGACGGCCGGCACGACCAACGAGAAGGCGCTGCGCGACCTGGACCAGCGGTTCAGGCTCGGGATCCAGCTGCAGGTGGTGCCGGACCACGCACAGGGCTTCGCGCTCGTCGCGAACGGCCGCGCCGATGCGTTCGCGACGGACGACGTGCTGCTGTACGGCCTGATTGCGGAGAATGCGGGCAAGGGCGGGCAGTACGACGTGGTTGGCGATTTCCTGTCATACGACCCGTACGGCATCATGTTCCGCAAGGACGATCCGCAGCTCGCGCAGGTCGTGAAGAGCACGTTCGAGGAGCTGGCCGTCGACGGCGAGATCACGCGTCAGTACAAGCGCTGGTTCCTGCGTCCGCTGCCGTCGGGCAAGAGTCTGAACCTGCCGATGAGCCCGCAACTGGAGACCATCATCGAGACGATCGGCGTCAAGGGCGAATGAGTGCGGTGGCTGGCTGATCGCACGGACGAATGTCAAAGCGGCCCCGGTGCCTGACCAGGCACCGGGGCCGCTCACCGGAAGCACCGCGTTCAACCGACCCGCGCTTCTCCCTGGCTCACCGCTTCATCGCCCGCCGCGGCCGTGCGCGCCAGCACGGGCTTCAGCGCGTGCCCGGTATGGCTCGCCCTCACCTGCACAAGCCCTTCCGGCGGCGCCGCCGCGACGATCGTGCCACCGCCCACGCCGCCTTCCGGGCCGAGATCGATGATCCAGTCGGCTTCGGCGATCACGTCGAGATCGTGCTCGATCACGACGACGCTATGGCCTCCATCGACCAGCCGGTGCAGCACGCGGATCAGCTTCGCGACGTCGGCCATGTGCAGGCCGACCGTCGGCTCGTCGAGCACGTACAGCGTGTGCGGCGCCTTCTGGCCGCGCCGCGTGATGTCGTCGCGCACCTTCGTGAGCTCGGTGACGAGCTTGATCCGCTGCGCCTCGCCGCCGGACAGCGTCGGCGACGGCTGGCCGAGCGTCAGGTAGCCGAGGCCGACGTCCTTCATCAGCTGCAGCGGATGCGCGATGTTCGTAATCGGCGCGAAGAACTCGACCGCTTCGTCGATCTCCATCGTCAGCACGTCGCCGATGTTCCGGCCGCGCCACGTGACCGCGAGCGTCTCCGGATTGAAGCGCTGCCCGTGGCACACATCGCACGGCACCTTCACGTCGGGCAGGAAGCTCATCCCGATCGTGCGCACGCCTTGCCCTTCGCACGCGGGGCAGCGCCCGTCGCCGGTGTTGAACGAGAAGCGCGACGCCGTGTAGCCGCGCGCACGCGCTTCCAGCGTATCGGCGAACAGCTTGCGGATCGTGTCCCACACGCCGATGTAGGTGGCCGGACACGAACGCGGCGTCTTGCCGATCGGCGTCTGGTCGACTTCGAGCACGCGGTCGATCCGCTCCCAGCCGCTCAGCAACTCGCAGCCCTGCCACGCATGCGTGACGTTCAGCGACGGCCGCGGTGCGCTGCGCGCGAGCACGCTCGAGCGGCGGTTGGCGGCCGGCGCGTCCTGCTGCGCGGCCTTGCGCGCGCGCCGCGTGGCCGGCGACGACAGCACCGAGCGGCCGACCGCGTCGAGCAGGTTTGTCATCAGCACGTCGCGCGCGAGCGTCGACTTGCCGGAGCCGCTCACCCCCGTCACCGCGACGAGCCGCGCAAGCGGAATGCCGACAGTGACGTCGCGCAGGTTGTGCAGCCTGGCGCCATGCACGGTCAGCCAGGCTTCCGGCACCGCCGGTGCGCCCTTCCTGCCCGGCAGGCTCACCGCGCGGCGCGGTTGCAGCGGGTGCGTCATCGGTTGCGCGAGCAGGCGCCCCGTCACCGAATCCGGCTGCGCGGCCAGATCGGCGACCGCGCCCTCGGCGACCAGCGTGCCGCCGCGCTTGCCGGCGCCCGGGCCGACGTCGATGATGTGATCGGCGCGGCGAATCGTGTCCTCGTCATGCTCGACGACGACGAGCGTGTTGCCCTTGTCGCCGAGCTTGCGCAGCGCGTCCAGCAGGATCTGGTTGTCGCGCGGATGCAGGCCGATCGTCGGCTCGTCGAGCACGTAGCACACGCCCTGCAGGTTGCTGCCGAGCTGCGCGGCGAGCCGGATGCGTTGCGCTTCGCCGCCCGACAGGCTCGGCGCCGCGCGATCGAGGCTCAGGTAGCCGAGCCCGACCTCCTCGAGAAACGCGAGGCGGCTGCCGATCTCGCTGACGATGTCGCGCGCGATCTGCGCGTCGCGGCCGGTCAGCTCCAGCGCATCGATCCAGCGGCGCGTATCGGACACCGTCCACTGCGCGACCTCGACGATCGGACGTGCGTCGAACGTGACCGCACGCGCGGACGGGTTCAGGCGCGTGCCGCCGCAATCCGGGCACGGCTCGTTGCCGACGCCTTCCGGCTCCTGCTCGTCCGACGGCAGCGTCTGCTCGCGGCCGCGATCGTCCCCGGCGAGCACCGTATCGTCGTACGCCGCGCGCTGTTCGCGCGTGAGCGTGACGCCGGTGCCGACGCAGGTCGTGCACCAGCCGTGCTTGCTGTTGTACGAGAACATCCGCGGATCGAGTTCCGGATAGCTCGTGCCGCACACCGGGCACGCACGCTTGACCGACAGCACCTTGACCTCGCCGACGCGTGCGGTCGAATGATCGTTCTGCATCGCGTGGTGCAGCCCGTCGAGCGGCGCGAGCAGATGCATCACGCCCTTGCCGAGCTCGAGCGTCTCGTCGAGCCGCCGCCGCAACTCGGCCTCGTTGTCCGGTGACACGACGATGTCGGCCACCGGCAGCTCGATCGTGTGCTCGCGGAAGCGATCGAGCTTCGGCCACGGATCGACCGTGACGAACTCGCCGTCGACGCGCAGATGCGTGCTGCCGCGCGCCTTCGCCCACTTCGCGAGGTCGGTATACACGCCCTTGCGGTTGACGACGAGCGGTGCGAGCAGCCCGACGTGCTCGCCGCGATGGTCGCGCAGCAGTTGTGCGGCGATCGACTCGACGGTTTGCGACGTGACCGGCGTGCCGTCGTGGATGCAATGCTGCAGGCCGAGCTTCACATACAGCAGCCGCAGGAAGTGCCAGACCTCGGAGGTGGTCGCGACCGTGCTCTTGCGGCCGCCGCGCGACAGGCGCTGCTCGATCGCCACCGTCGGCGGAATGCCGTACACCGCGTCGACTTCCGGCCGCCCGGCCGGCTGCACGATCGAGCGCGCATACGCGTTCAGCGATTCGAGGTAGCGGCGCTGGCCTTCGTGGAACAGGATGTCGAACGCGAGCGTCGACTTGCCGGAACCCGACACGCCGGTGATCACGTTGAACTTGCCGTGCGGGATGTCGACGTCGAGCGCCTTCAGGTTGTGCTCGCGTGCATTGACGATCCGCACGACGTCCTCGCCCTCGATCGCGCGCCGCTCGCGGGCGGCGTTCAGCACCGCCTGCAGCGGCACGCCTTCGTCCGCGAGCGCGGCCTCGCCGTCCATCGCGCGGTCGTACTGCAGCAGCGCGACGCCGGTATGCGATGCCGCGCAGGCCTTCACGTCGTCGGGCGTGCCCGCGCACAGCACGAGGCCGCCGCCGTCGCCGCCTTCCGGGCCGAGATCGATCAGCCAGTCGGCCGCGCGGATCACGTCGAGGTTGTGCTCGATCACGATCAGCGAATGGCCGGCCGCGAGCAGCGTGCCGAACGCCTGCATCAGCTTCGCGATGTCGTCGAAGTGCAGCCCGGTGGTCGGCTCGTCGAACATGAACAGCTTCGCGCGCGCGATGCGCGCCTCTTCGCTGGCGACCCGTCGCCCGCCGGCGGCCGCCGCCGATTCGGCGAGGAAGCCGGCCAGCTTCAGCCGCTGCGCTTCGCCGCCGGACAACGTCGGCACCGGCTGGCCGAGCTTCACGTATTCGAGGCCGACGTCGACGATCGGCTGCAGCACGCGCAGCACCTCGGCGTCGGCGGCAAAGAACGCGGCCGCCTCGCTGACGGTCAGATCGAGCACGTCGGCGATGTTCAGCGCGCGGCCGCCGCGCTCGATGCGCACTTCGAGAATCTCGGCGCGGTAGCGGCTGCCGTCGCAGTCCGGGCAACGCAGGTAGACGTCGCTCAGGAACTGCATCTCGATGTGCTCGAAGCCCGAGCCGCCGCAGGTCGGGCAACGGCCATCGCCCGAGTTGAAGCTGAACGTGCCGGCGCCGTAACCGCGTTGCAGCGCGAGCGGCGCCTTCGCGAACAGCTTGCGGATCTCGTCGAACGCGCCGACATAGCTGGCCGGGTTCGAACGCGTGGTCTTGCCGATCGGCGACTGGTCGACGAACACGACGTCGCCGACCTGGTCGGCGCCCGCGAGGTTGCGGAACGCGCCCGGCGACTCGGTCGCCTTGCCGTGGTGGCGCGCCATCGCCGGATAGAGCACGTCCTGCAGCAGCGTCGACTTGCCGGAACCCGACACGCCCGTCACGCACACGAGCCGCTGCAGCGGAATCTCGACCGTCACGTCGCGCAGGTTGTGCTCGGTCGCGCCTTCGAGCACGATGCGCGGCGTGTTCGCGTCGACCGGACGGCGCGCCCAGTTCGACGCATGCGCGACGTGCTTGCGGCCGCCGAGATACTCGCCCGTCAGCGTAGGCGCGGAGCGGATGTCGCCCGGCGTGCCGTCGTAGACGATCGTGCCGCCGCGCTCGCCGGGACCCGGGCCCATGTCGATCAGCCGGTCGGCCGCGAGCATCACCGACGGATCGTGCTCGACGACGACCAGCGTATTGCCCGCGTCGCGCAGCCGCTGCATCGCCTCGACGATCCGCGTGAGGTCGCGCGGATGCAGCCCGATGCTGGGCTCGTCGAGCACGAACAGCGTTTTCGTGAGCGACGTGCCGAGCGCCGTGGTCAGGTTGATCCGCTGAACTTCGCCGCCCGACAGCGTGCGGCTCTGCCGGTCGAGCGTCAGGTAGCCGAGCCCCACGTCGCACAGGTATTTCAGGCGCGTGCGCACCTCGGCGAGCAGCAGCTTCAGCGCATCGTCGAGCAGCGCGCTCGGCAGGCTGACTGCGTCGAAGAAGCGGCGGATGCGCTCGATCGGCAGCAGCATCAGGTCGTGCACCGTCAGGCCCGGCAGCGCCTCGAGTTGCGTGCGCGTCCAGTCGACGCCGCGCGGCATGAAACGCTCGGCGGGCGCGAGCACCGCGTCGGCGTTCGCCTTCGAGCCGAGCCGCCACTGCAGCGATTCCGTCTTCAGGCGCGCGCCGCCGCAGACGTCGCACGGCGTGTAGCTGCGGTACTTCGACAGCAGCACGCGGATATGCATCTTGTACGCTTTCGATTCGAGGTAGCCGAAGAAGCGTTTGACGCCGTACCACTGGCTCTGCCACTTGCCGTTCCAGTCCGGCGAGCCGTTGATCACCCAGTCGCGCTCGGCGTCCGTCAGGTCCGACCACGGCGTGTCGCGCGGGATGCCGGCCTTGGCCGCGTAGCGCATCAGGTCGTCCTGGCATTCCTTCCATGCGGGTGTCTGCATCGGCTTGATCGCGCCGCCGCGCAGCGTCTTGCGCGCGTCGGGGATCACGAGGCCGAGATCGACGCCGATCACGCGGCCGAAGCCGCGGCAGGTTTCGCATGCGCCGTATGCCGAGTTGAACGAGAACAGCGCCGCCTGCGGCTCCGCGTAGCGCAGGTCGCTGTCGGGGTCGTGCAGGCCGGTGGAGAAACGCCAGACCTGCGGCTCGGCGAGCGCGTTTTCTGCCTCCGGTGCAAGCACGTACACGTTCACGCGCCCGCCGCCGCGCTTCAGCGACGCCTCGATCGCCTCGACCACGCGCACCTTGTCCGCCTGCTGCACGCGGAAGCGGTCGGCCACCACGTCGAGCAGCTTGCGCGGGCCGGTGGGCGACGCGACTTCGCGCTGCGCCTGCACGCGCGTGTAGCCGCTCGCGGACAGCCACTGCGCGACCTCGTCCTCGGATGCGCTTTCCGGCAGCTCAACCGGGAACGTGACGACGACGCGCGGGTCGTCGGCGCGCGTGCGCTCGACGAGTTCCGCGTAGATCGTCTCGGGCGTGTCATGCCGCACCTGCCGCGCGGTCTGGCGGTCGAACAGCTCGGCCGCGCGCGCGTACAGCAGCTTCAGGTGATCGTTGAGCTCGGTCATCGTGCCGACGGTCGAGCGCGAACTGCGGACCGGGTTGGTCTGGTCGATCGCGATCGCGGGCGGCACGCCGTCGACGCGCTCGACCTGCGGGCGGTCCATCCGGTCGAGGAACTGCCGCGCATACGCGCTGAACGTCTCGACATAGCGCCGCTGGCCTTCCGCGTACAGCGTGTCGAACACGAGGCTCGACTTGCCGGAGCCCGACGGGCCGGTGACGACCGTCATTTCGCCGGTGCGCAGGTCGAGATCGAGGTTCTTGAGGTTGTGCTGACGCGCTCCGCGAATGCGGATCAGATTGCTGGATGACAATTTGCCTGCCCGTCTGAATGAGTTAGCCGGAATTCACGGTGCCGGAACGCTTGCGGCGGATGCCCGCAGGCGCGGCGCACGTGCCGCACGGGTCATGCCCGTGCCGCTCGAGTTCGACGGATACTATACTGTATATTCATACAGTTTTCCATGAACGGGCGCGAATGCGGGAATACGCGCCAGATCACTCCGGCTTCGCCTTGGCGGGACTTGCCCTGCGTCCACGCCCCGGCGGCCTGGCCGGCACGGTTCGCCCGTATTCGTTCCACCACGCCGTCAACGCCTCCATCGTCGGCCCGAGGCCACGCGCCTTCGCGGTGATCGCGTATTCGACGCGCGGCGGCACTTCCGCGAACACCGTGCGGGTAATCAAGCCGTCCGCTTCCAGCTCGCGCAACTGCGCCGTCAGCATGTGCTGCGTGATGCCGGGAATCGCTTTTCGTAGTTCTCCGAACCGATAGACGCGCTGGTTGAGCAGCCACATGATCTCCAGCTTCCACTTGCCGGAAAGCAGCGCGAACGCGCGCCGCATTTCGTCGTGCATGTTCACTTCGTCGGCGTCTTTAGTCATCTTTTCCATACCAGCAGACAGAAAATCATCCTACTTGCGGGCGTTCATCTTAGACGACATTCTTGCACCAAGTCGATAGCGACGAAACTCAGGAACCCGCAACAAATGGCCGAAAATTTCGCATACTGGGTCAGCACCGCCTTGCTGTCGCTGCTCTATCTCGCGTCCGCGACGCTCTACATCGTCAAGCGGGAGCGGGTCTGCAAAATCCTCGTCGGATTCGGCTATCCCGCGTATCTCGTGCCGCTCCTGACCGTCGCGAAGATCGGCGCCGTAGCGGCCATCCTGACCCGTGTCGGCGTACCGCTCAGCGATCTCGCGTACGCGGGCATCTTCTATCACCTGCTGCTTTCCGGACTGGCGCACATCGGTGTTCGCAAGCCACAAGGCGCACTGCCTGCAGCGGTCGCCCTCGTCTGTCTCGTCGTTTCATTCACCACGCAGAACGCAGCGCGCGACATCCCGTCGCCGTACGGCGTCGTCGCGACGATGCGTCACGCGACCGTCAGCTAAAGGAGAACATCATGGCCCGACTCAGCGGAAAAATTGCCATCGTAACGGGCGCCGGCCGGGGAATCGGACGCGCCACCGCGAAACGGTTCGCCGCCGAAGGCGCAACGGTAGCGGTCGTGTCGCTCACGCCGGCCAACGTCGATGCGGTCGTCGCCGACATCGAGGCCGCCGGCGGCCGTGCACTCGGCGTCCCTTGCGATCTCGGCAGCGCCGACCAGATCAACGCGGCCGTCGACAAGGTCGCCACGACGTGCGGCGGCATCGACATACTCGTGAACAATGCATTCGATCCGTCCGCGCCGTTCTCGTCGATCGCCGAATTGTCGGTGGACAAACTGCAACGCAACTTCGATCTCGGGCCCATCGCGTACCTGAGGATGATGCAGGCGGCCTATCCGCACCTGAAAGCGAGCGGCGAAGGCCGCGTGATCAACTTCGGCTCGATGGCCGGCGTCATGGGTCTCGCGGGGTACGGTCCGTACAACATGGCGAAGGAAGCGGTGCGTGCGCTGACGAGAACCGCCGCGCGCGAATGGGCCGCCGACCGGATCACGGTCAATAACGTGTTGCCGTTGGCGCAGACGTGGGACGAAAACGCCAACGTGCCGCCACCGACCAACCCGCTGGGTCGTTTCGGTACACCCGACGACGACATCGCACCGGTCGTCCTGTTCCTCGCCAGCAAGGACGCCCGGTTCCTGACGGGTTACAGCCTCACGCCGGACGGCGGCTCGATCATCGACAGCGCACGCTAAGCGACGCTCGGCGGGCGCGTGTCGCCACGGTGTACGGCCCGCGCGTTCGAGGTCGTATGCCGCACACGCATCATGCGATGCCGACACGGCATCGCGTGCGCCGCGTCGTCGCTTATGATCGGCGTCCGCGAATCCTGTCGCGATACGTCACGCCAGACGCTTCCCCGTCGACACATCCGCTCGACACCCGATCAGCCCTACCCGTCACGACTCACATTCCCATGCAGGTTACTCGGCATACGACACGACGATTTCATCCACTCCGCCGCTTACCCCTCTTGCTGACTGTCATGACCACCTGTTTGACAGCAGTGGCCGAAGCCGCGCCCGTGCCCGCACCGCCGAACATTCAAGCCGTGTCATGGCTCGTCGTCGACGGCGCGTCCGAACAGATTCTGGCCGAGCACAACGCGGACGCGGTGCGTCAACCCGCGTCGCTCACCAAGCTCATGACCGCGTACATCGCTCTTCGTGCGCTGCGCGACGGAACCCTGGGCTGGGACGAAAAGGTTACGGTCCGCACGTCCGATGTGGCGGAAGTCGGCAGTGACGAAGCCCGGATGTATCTCGTCCCCGGACAGCGCGTCACGATCAGGAGCCTGGTCCAGGGCCTGATCGTCGCGTCGGCGAACGATGCGGCGCTGGTGCTGGCCGAGCGGGTCGGCGGCTCGCTGTCCGGCTTCGAGCAATTGATGAACGACACCGCGCGTCAGATCGGCATGCAGCACACGCGTTTCACCACGCCGTCGGGCATCACGACGCCAGGCAACCATTCGACCGCTCGCGATCTGGCCACGCTGGCACTCCGTCTCACGCGGGACTTCCCGGAATACTACGGGTACTCGTCCAGACAGCACTTTTCCTACGGAAAATTCGAGAAGCGCAACAAGAACTGGCTGCTTGGCATGGATCCGTCCGTGGACGGCCTGAAGACGGGACACACCGCGGCCGCCGGCTATTGCATCGTCGCGACCGCGAGCCGACCGCAGGAAGCCCCCGCGATCAAGCGACGCGTGTTCGCGGTGGTCCTGGGCGCGCCCACTGCCGCAGCAAGAATATCGGGGGCGGCCCGGTTGCTGAACTACGCATTTTCCTCGTACAGGGATGACGCAGCGGCGCCCTCGTCGGGACGCCATTTCGTCACGCGCCCGGCCGCGCCGGGCGCCGGCGACGCAGGCAGAACCTGATGCCATGCCGAGGCGCCTGAACCGCGCCTCGAACCCGACGGGCGTCAACCTGATCATCGACGCCCGCCCCAAACAGATACCGACTCAACCGCCACCCGCCGTCGCATACGCAATGCACGTGCGGGCGAGCACGTCGGTCGGATCGACCAGCGTCGCCCGCCCCCCGTTCCGCGCGACATATTCGCCGCCAGGCAGCAGGATCGGCAGTTCCGTGCATCCGAGCACGATCACGCTCACCCCCTCGGCAATCAGCGCCTCGATGGCAGCGCCGATATCGTCCTCGCACTGCCCGGCCGTGAAGCCGGCCTTCACGCCCCGCTCCCCGTAGATCGCTTCCATCACGCGCGCCTGCAACGCCGGTGCCAGCACCACTTGCCGAAGTCCTTGCGACTCCAGCGCCCTCTTGTAAACGCCGCTTTCGATCGTGCCCGACGTCGCCAGCACGCCGACCTCCCGCAGCGCCGGACAGGTGTCGCGCAGATGAGCGGCGGTCACGGTCAGCATGTTGACGATCGGAATGCCGAGGTAAGGCTGAATCCGCTCGACGAACGCATGCGCCGTGTTGCACGGAATCGCGATGACGTCGGCATCGCCGTCCTCGAGCTTCTTGCAGGTCGCGTACAGGGAGATCGTCGGATCCGCGCCGGTGCCCACCAGGTTCTCGGTGCGATCGGGAATCTGCGGATTCTGTTCGACCAGCAGCTTGATATGGTCCTGATCGCGCGACGCCGGCGTGTTGCGCACGATCTTGTCCAGGAAATCGACCGTCGCGGCCGGGCCCACGCCGCCGACCACGCCGATCTTGAACGTCGCCGCGCGCGAACCCGGCTGCCCGGTCAGCGCGTACTGCGCATACGCCAGGTTCGAATCCACGAGCGGCACGCGCTGCGGGCCGATTTCGTCCGCGACCAGCGCGATCTCGGTCAGCCCGGGGACGATGACCTGCACGCCCTGATCGGCGAGGTCCTCGCATGCGCGGCGCAACAGCTCGACCGGCCGGCCGCGAAGATTGCCGCGCTTGATGCCGTCGGCTCCGTAGACGGCTTCGGTCACGGGATCGATACCTTCGTGCGACCGCGGATAGACGACTTCGAATTGCGGCGGCGCGAAATACGCATCGAAGAGCCGCTTGTCCCGCACGTAGTCCGAAGCCAGCACGCCGATGCGCGTCGCGCCGGGATGCTTGCGCCGCACGTGGCTGCGAACGGCTTCGACGATATCCACGATCGGCAGACGCGTATTCGCCTTCAGCTCGTCGATGAACGTATGACTCAGGAAGCACGGCAGCACGACCGTCGTCACGCCACGCTGCTCGAACGCCCGGATCATGTCGAACACGTACAGCTTGCGTTCGATGGTCGCCGCACTGCCCGCCCCCGAGCCCTTGAACGGATATTGCTCGAAAATCATCTCGACGTGCTCCTCGTCGGACGAAGCAGGCGTGGCCTTCACCATCTTGAAGAACACGTCGGCGCTGCCCAGCGGCCCGAGACCGCCGATCACGCCGAACTTCCGCCGGGCATTCACGCTATCCGTGCGCATCATGCATTCAGCTCCGGCTGGTCGAATACGGCGCCTTCCTGCTTCGCCGCACGCCGGCTCTCCCACTTCGCGATCACCGCCGTCGCCACGCTGTTGCCGATCACGTTCGTCATCGTGCGGCCCATGTCGAGGATCTGGTCGATCGCCAGGACCATCGCGACGCCGGCCGCCGGCAGATGGAACATCGGCGCGACCGCCGCGACCACGACCACCGAGCCGCGCGGCACGCTCGCCATGCCCTTGCTGCTCAACATCAGCACCAGCAGCATGAAGACCTGCTGCGACAGCGGCATGTGCACGCCGAACGCCTGCGCGATGAAGATCGCGGCAAACGCCTGATACATCATCGAACCATCGAGGTTGAACGCGTATCCCAGCGGCAGCGTGAAGCCCGCCACTTTCTTGTCGACGCCGAACTGCTCGAGCTGCTCGGTCAGGCGCGGATAGGCCGCCTCGCTGCTCGCGGTCGAGAAAGCGATCAGCGCGGGTTCGCGCACGGCCTTCAGCAGGCTGACGACTCGCCGCCCGAGAAACACGTAGCCGGCGCCGATCAGCATCGCCCACAGGACCAGCAGCCCGAGATAGAACGAGCCGACCAGCTTTCCATACGTGTAGATCACGTCGAGCCCGCGCAGCGTGACCGACGAAGCGATCGCACCGAATACGCCGAGCGGCGCCGCGCGCATCACGTAGTTCGTCAGACGCAGCATCACCGGCACCATGCCGTCGATCGACTGGATCACGACGCCGACCCGCTTGTCGTGCTTCAGCGCACTCAGCGCGATGCCGAGAAAGACCGAGAACACCAGGATCTGCAGGATGTCGTTGCGCGCCATCGCGTCGAGCAGGCTGGTCGGGAACGCATGCGTGATCACGTCCCGTGCGTTCAGCGCGGCGGTATTGAGTCCGGTGTTGACCTCGCCGGCGGCTTCCGTGAGGTTCAGCCCGGCGCCCGGCTGCAGCGCATTGGCCATCACGAGGCCCAGGCTCAACGAAATCAGCGACGCACAGATGAACCATCCGATCGAACGCACGCCGATGCGGCCGACGTCTTCGCCGCTGTCCATGCCGGCCAGGCCGGACACGAGCGTCACGAACACCAGCGGCGCAATGATCATCTTGATCAGGCGCAGGAAGATGTCGGTGACGATCGAGAAGTAGCCGGCGACCGCTTTGAGCGCGGCCGGGTCCGCTATGTTCGTGTGGCACGCATAACCGGCGACGACACCGAGGGTCATGCCGATTGCAATGCTCAGGGTAAGGCGATTTTTCATGTCCATTCGTCCTTGGGTGGCACCCGGCCGCCGGAACGCGGCGAGCGCTGCGAAGAAGGCCCCGCGACGCCGGTCACGCGTCACATGTGCCGTTGGAACGAATGGTAGGGACGGTCGAAAAAACCGTGATGCCGGTGCAACATGGCGGTATGCGAACCTCGCATAAGGCGGGAAAACCCTGACTTACCCGAGCCGGGCAGGCTCGGCGCGCAGATGCTGCCAGAGCGTGTCGAGGAATTCGCTGCGATTCGACACGTCGCGATACACGCGCAGCTCGACTTCCAGGTTCCACGCCGCCGGCCCGGCCGGTACGAGTTCGCCGGCCGCCAGTTCGGCGGCGATCGCGCTGCGGGGCAGCCACGCAATGCCCTCGCCTTCCATCACGAGCTTTTTCAGCACTTCGGCCATGTCGGACTCGTAGTGCAGTTGCAACACCGGCGTGTCCGACGCACGACCGAGCAGCAGCGCGAGACATCGCCCGAAGTAGCTGGTTTCCGTATAGGAGATCAGCGGCAGCGGATTCTGCCTCGTGCCGGGCAGGCGAAACGCGGGCGCCGAGCGCCGGTTCGGCCGGCACGCCGGCATCAACGTGTCGAGGCCCACGGTCAGGTGCTCGTACTTCGCCGGGTCGAGATGGAGCGGCAGCTCCGGATGGTGATAGGCGAACATGAGCTCGCAGTTGCCGTTCACGAGCATCAGGATCGAGTCATGGACGTTGGTTGGAATGACGCGCGCCCGCACTTCGCCGAAATGCGGCGCGAGCGCCTTGAGCCAGGCCGGCAGGAAGCTGAGCGCGATCGTGTGGCCCGCGGCGATCTGCAGGCTCTTGCCGGCGATCCGCTGCTCGGTGCGGATGATGGCGCGCGTGTCGAACAGGCGGCTGAGCACGTCCTCGGCCGTCTCGCGAAACAGGCGGCCCGCCGGCGTCAGCACCGGCGGAAAACTGCTGCGGTCGATCAGTTCGGCGCCGATCCACTGCTCGAGCGACTGGATGCGACGGCTGAAGCCCGACTGCGTGACGTTGCGAAATTCGGCCGCACGGGAAAAGCTTTGATATTGAGCGAGCGCGAGGAAATCCTCGATCCATTTGATTTCCATGTTGGCCTTGGCGGGTCGCGGGTGGATCGGCCTGTGCGTCACCCAGATCAGGGCGACGCACGGGCCGGCGGACGCTCACATTGTATGTGCTCGATCCGGCGCATCGCGTCGGCGTTCGCCACGGTGCCCATGCACCGATCCGAATGTCGTCGTGCGGTATCGTCGTCGACGGGACGATATTCGCCGCCGGCAACCCCGTCGACAACGACGTTTCGGCAACACGGCCGCCACGTCGTCCCTGCTCGCTACGCCTTTTTCGCATAGGCGCTGCACCAGCCTTTTGCATTGACCTGCTTGCCGCCGAAAATGGTGCACGGCGCCATCGCGGCGCCGGTCTTGCCCTGGAAGAACTGGCAATTCGCGCAGGCCTCGCCCGCCTGAAATTTCGGGAACTTCGCATGGTCGACCCGGCTGGCGTCCGTCTTGTAGCCGAGGGCCTGGGCGTTTGCATCGGATTCCTGCACGGCACCGGCATCCGCCGCGGCCGCGCGACGTCCAACGGCCAGCGCGGAGGCGAAAACGGTAGTGGCTGCAATAAAGCGTCGGCGTGAAAATCTCATGGGGTCCTCCCTTCAGGTTTGCGTGAACGGATGTCCGGGAAGCGTCGTCCCCGATGACGTGACGCCGTCCGTCCCGAAACGGCGTCCGTCGATGGCGCACGTATCGTGCCCATCGTGATGCGCAACGCCCGTCGGCCGACGCACGGCCGGCGACGGGATCAGTGGAAGAAGAGCGCCCGCATGCCGAACGTGTGATGCGCTTCGGCGGCCATCAGCACCATCAGCACCAGCAGGCACAGAGGCGGCACCAGGATCGCGTACACCAGCGCCAGCCGCTCCCACATCATGTGCATGAAAATCGACACGATCAGCCCGGCCTTGGCGATCATGAGCACGACGATCAGCACCCAGCGCAGCAGGCCCTGCACGTGGAAATAGTCCACCAAGTACGACAACGTGCTCAGGACGAACAGCAGGCCCCAGATCTTCAGGTAGATGCCGATCGGATGCTGCTGGCCGTGCGCGGCGTCGGGTCGATCGGCGGGATCGGTGTGTTCCATGGCCTGCCTCACCACAAATAGAACAGCGCGAAGATGAACACCCACACCAGGTCGACGAAGTGCCAGTACAGGCCGGCAATCTCGACGATCTGGAAGTTGCCGTGGTCGGCGAACCCCGGCAGCAGGATCCTGCGTGCGATCAGCAGCAGGTAGATCACGCCGCAGGTCACGTGAAAGCCGTGAAACCCGGTGATCATGAAAAAGCACGCGCCGAACTGTGCCGCGCCCATCGGGTTGCCCCACGGACGGATGCCTTCTCGGAAGATCAGGTTGCTCCATTCGAAGGCCTGCAGCGACACGAAGGTCGCGCCCAGCAGCGCGGTCGCCAGCAACAGCGCCGCGGCGGGCCTTGCGTTGCGCCGGTAGCCGAAGTTGACGGCCATCGCCATGGTGCCGCTGCTGCTGATCAGGATGAACGTCATGATGGCAATCAGCAGCAGCGGCACTTCCACGCCGCCCACGGTCAGCCCGAACACCTTGGACGTGTCGGGCCACGGCGCCGTGGTCGACATGCGCACCGACATGTAGCCGATCAGGAAGCTGCTGAAGACGAAGGTGTCCGACAGCAGGAAGATCCACATCATCGCCTTGCCCCACGGCACCTTGAACGCTTCGCGGTCGGCCGACCAGTCGGTGACGATGCCGCGCCAGCCGTCGGGGCCGGCGCCGGTCGGCGCGATGTCGGCCGGTTCGCCGGCGGGTTCGGAGGGGAGCGTGGGCGAAGTCATGGCGCGGCTCCATACAGCGGCCCGCACAGGGCGGCGACGATCGCGGGGGTGATCCACCACATCGCAGCCAGCAGCGCGAGCCAGACAGCCAGCAGAAAATGCCAATAGATCGCGCACAGCGCAATGGCACGCTGGGCCCGGAACGGGTCAGCGCGCCGCAGACGCGCGATCGTGATGCCCCAGGCCACCAGCCCGCCCAGCACATGCAACCCGTGCAGGCCGGTGAGCAGGTAGAGGAAGCTGTTGGAAGGATTGACGGTAATGGTCTGCCCGGCCGCGGACAGCATGCGCCAGGCGGTCAGTTGCCCGATCACGAACAGCGCCGCCAGCACCCCGCCGGATATCAGCCACGCCGCGCGGTGCAAGCCGATCCGCCGGGCACGCTGCATGGCCATGCTTGCCAGCACCAGCGCACCGGTGTTCCACCAGAGCAGCACCGGATGCGGGATCGGCTGCCAGTCGGGCTCGCGCATGCGCATGCCATAGGCGAGCAGCAGCAGTGAAAACAAGGTCGTGGCCACCGCCATGAAGACGATCAGGCCCGTGCGGCCCGCATTCGGCGAGAGGGGTCGCGCGTCGGGAACGAGGGGGCGCGGCAGCGTGGTCATTCGCGTGCCTCGCCGGGGTGAAGGGTCGGCTGCGTCGGCGCGGGCTCGGGCGCCGTTGCGGGCGGCTGGTTTTGCGGGACGAAGTCTTCCTCCTGCCCCGGCGGACTGTATTCGTAGGCCCAGCGGTAGACCACCGGCAGCGCGGCGCCCCAGTTGCCGTGCGCCGGCGGCGTTTGCGGCGTCTGCCATTCCAGCGTGGTGGCCCGCCACGGGTTGCCGTCGGCACGCTTGCCGCGCGCGAGGCTCCACGCCAGGTTGAACAGGAACAGCAGCTGCGCCGCCGCGACGATCAGCGCAACGACGGTGATGAACGCGTTGAGCGTCTGCGCCGAATGCGGAATGAAGCTGTAGCCCTCGTACGCGTAATACCGTCGCGGCATGCCCAGGACGCCGAGATAGTGCATCGGGAAGTAGATCGCATAGGTGCCGACGAAGGTGATCCAGAAATGCGCGCGCCCGAGCGTGTCGTCGAGCAGGCGGCCCGTCACCTTCGGATACCAGTGGTAAAGGCCGCCGAACACCACCAGGATCGGCGACACGGCCATCACCATATGGAAGTGCGCGACCACGAAGTACGTGTTCGACAGCGGAATGTCCACGCTCACGTTGCCGAGGTAGAGCCCGGTCAGCCCGCCCAGCACGAAGGTGCTGACGAAGCCGATCGCGAACAGCATCGGCACGGTCAGGTGGATATCGCCGCGCCACAGCGTCAGCACCCAGTTGTAGACCTTGAGCGCGGTCGGCACGGCGATGATGAGCGTGGTGGTGGCGAAGAAGAAGCCGAAGTACGGATTCATGCCGGCGACGAACATGTGGTGGGCCCAGACCACGAAGCTCAACGCGCCGATGATGACGATCGCCCACACCATCATCCTGTAGCCGAAGATGCTCTTGCGCGCGTGCGTGCTGATGAGGTCCGACGCGATGCCGAAGGCCGGCAGCGCGACGATGTAGACCTCGGGATGCCCGAAGAACCAGAACAGGTGCTGGAACAGCAGCGGGCTGCCGCCGACGTGCTTGAGCGTCTGCCCCATCGACACCACGGCCGGCACGAAGAAGCTGGTGCCGAGCGTCCTGTCGAGCAGCATCATCACCGCCGACACGAACAGCGCCGGAAACGCCAGCAGCGCCATGATGGTCGCGATGAAGATTCCCCACACCGTGAGCGGCATGCGCATGAGCGTCATGCCGCGCGTGCGCGCCTGCAGCGTGGTGGTGACGTAGTTCAGGCCGCCCATCGTCGCCGCGACGATGAAGATCGCCAGCGACACCAGCATCAGCACGATGCCCCATTGCACGCCCGGCGTGCCCGGCAGGATGGCCTGTGGCGGATACAGCGTCCAGCCCGCGCCGGTCGGCCCGCCCGGCACGAAGAAGCTCGCCGTCAGCACCAGCACGGCCAGCAGGTAGACCCAGTAGCTCAGCATGTTGAGAAACGGGAACACCATGTCGCGCGCGCCCAGCATCAGCGGGATCAGGTAGTTGCCGAAGCCGCCCAGGAACAGCGCCGTCAGCAGGTAGATCACCATGATCATCCCGTGCATGGTGACGAACTGGTAGTAGTGGTTGGCGTCGATGAAGGCGAACTTGCCCGGGAAGCCGAGCTGCAGCCGCATCAGGTCCGACAGCACCATGCCGACCAGGCCGATGGCGATGGCCGTCAGCGCATACTGCACGGCGATGACCTTGTGGTCCTGGCTCCAGACATAGCGGGTCCAGAAGCTGCGCGGGGCGTGGTCGGGGTGCGCGTACGTCATGGCATCTGCTCCGCTAGCGCTGGGCCGCGCTGCCGGCGTCCGGCCCGCCTTGCGCCTTGATATAGGCCACCAGCGCGGTCAGTTCCTGATCGCTCAGGTCGAAGTGCGGCATGATCGGCGAGAAGCCCTTCACGACGCGGGCCGTCGGGTTGCTGATGAACGCGCGCAGGTAGGCGTCGTCCACCTTCGCGGTGCTGCCGTCGGCCATCGTTTCGGTCTTGCCGTACAGGCCCTTCCAGGTGGGGCCCACGCGCGGCGTGCCGTCCACGGTATGGCAGGCGAGGCAGCCCTTGGCCGCCGCGAGCGTCCTGCCCAGCTCGGCAAGCGCCTGGCCGCTGCCGCCCGCGGCGGCGGGTGCGGCCTGCACGCCGGCCTGCTGGCGCTGCGCGAACGTCGGCTGCCGCGCGAGCCAGCGCGAGAACGACGCCTCGTCTTCCACCACCACCACGCCGCGCATGCTGGCGTGCCCGATACCGCAGAGCTGCGCGCACAGGATGTCGTAACGCCCTGCCTTGGTCGGCGTGAACCAGAAGGTGGTCACCATGCCGGGCACCATGTTCATGCGCGCACGAAACGGCGGGACGTAGAAGTCGTGCAGCACGTCGCGCGAACGTGTCAGGACCTGGACCGGCCGGTTGAGCGGCAAGTGCACCTCCGACGCGTCGATCAGGTGGTTGTCGCGGCCGTTGGGGTCGGCGGGATTCAGGCCGAACGGGTTGTCGTTGCTGATGTAGCGCACGTCCGTCGTACCCAGCTTGCCGCCCGGCCCGGCAAAGCGGAAGCGCCATTGCCATTGCTGGCCGAGCACTTCCATCTGCAGCACCTTGGGCGGCGGCCGTATGTAGTCCGCGTAGACGAACAGCCCCGGTGCCAGCAATGCAGCCACGCCGACCGAGGTCAGGCCGATCAGCCACCATTCCAGCCGCCTATTGTGCGGCTCGTAGGCGGCGCGATGACCGCTGCGGTGGCGGTAGCGCACCAGTGCGATCACGAGGAACAGGTTGATCCCGATGAAGAAGGCGCCGGTGATGACGAGCGTGATCGTCAGCATGTCGTCCATGCGCACCCAGTTCGACGCGATCGGCGTGATCCACCATGGACTGGCAAAGTGAAACCCCACCGCCAATACGATGATCAGGACCAGAGCAATCGCAAGGGCCATAGGCCGCCTCGCTGCGTGTCACGCGCTCGAGCCGCCGACCCGACGCTGCTGGCGTCGTCGTGCCGCATCGCCGCATTGCGTATCGTTCGTATCGCCTGCGCCGGCACCGCGGCCGGGACCGCTTCGCGACGCATTGCACACGACGGCTCTAAAGCAAAGGTAGTCCGCTCCCCTGCAACGTGCAAGGCAGCGCCACGGGGAAGCGTGCGCCGTGTACCCGCGCGCATGGCGGCGACGCATGCGGCGATGCCATGCAAAACGGCCGCCCCCGGCATGGGTTGCCGAGGCGGCCGTCGCCCGGGGCCGCCGGGTATTCAGGGCCGGCGCGGCGGGAAAAAAGGCGACGCGTCAGTCCCCCCTGCTCAGCCTGCGCCATCGCTCCAGCCTGCCGTAGGCGACGGCGGCAACCACGCCGAACAGCAGGTTTGCCAGCAAGGGGCCGGAACCGCGCTCCGAGATGAACCATGGGAACACGGCCGTCATCACATGGAAGTTCCACACATACGCGACGATGCCGAACGCCAGCCCGATCACGGCCTCCATGCCCACGCTCGAATCGAAGCGGAAAGGCGCCATGATCGCGGCGAGCATCATCCCCATGATCGCGCCGAGCACGTAGTGCAGCAGCAGCGCCATCGCCACGATTTCGAGGCTGAATTGCGACATCTGGCTGAGCGCGCCTCGGCCCATCACCATCGCCGCGATCTTGTGCGTCGGTCGCCACGGGCTTTCACCGAGCACCAGCGTCGACCAGAAGAATTCCAGCACGATCACCAGCGCACCGCCCGCAAGACCGGCCACGGCAGCGGAGATCCAGTCCGGCGTGCGCCGTTCCCAATGGTGGGATTGCATGTGCAGCTCCATATGACCTCCTTGCTGACGGTTCAGCTTCAGCACTCAAGTTCAGAACACGCCCTTCGCGTCGAAATGTACGCCCCGTGTGCGATTCGGAATGGCCGGACACGGGGCCGGCGCAAGACACGAGCCGGTGCGCCGCATTGCGCCACGGCGCGTTTTGCGTGCAATCCGACATCGGCACAGGCAAGCCGTTGGCGCGCGGCGTTTCCCTCCTCGCTCACCGGGTGAGGCAAAAGGGCCGCGTTCGGCGAATTGCGTCGATGTGCGCAGGTATTCATGCAAGCGGGTTTTCGCGTGTCAGGGGAAGATCGGCGTCGTGGGCTCGCCACCCTCCAGGTCCGCCTTGGGAAAATGCTGGGCGACCATCTGCTCGATTTCCTGCTCTCGCAGTGCCGGCACGTCGGCCATGATCAGGATCTGGCCTTCCCGGATGGCGTCACGAAAGCGCGCGAGTCGCCCATTCGGCTCGGCGATGCCGATCATCGCGGCCGTCCACGCCCCGAAGCCCGCTCCCGCCATCGTCAATGCGACGACGGCGCCGCCCGCAATCACGAGCTCCGCAGGGGGGAAGACCAGCGCGACGAGACCGATGAGCGCGCCCGTCGCGCCGCCGAGTGCGACGCCGCGCTCGAGCGCGTGCACGACATCGCTGCTTTGCAGCAGAGACGCTTCGGGTAACTGATCAAGTGTGACGCTGTGATCGGCGAGAACGTGTATATGGCGCCAGATGATGCGCGCGCGCAGCAAGTCATCGACGATCGCCTTCGCCATCTGCGTATCGGGTACGAGAAAATAAAGGCGTCTCATGTTGGCACCCCTCTTTTTGCGGTCGGCTCATCCGGAACAGAGCCTTTTCTATTCTATGTCAGCATCGGCCGTGCGATACCCGCGCGTATACGAGCGTTGCGAGCGTTGGCGCCGCAATGTGCGTGGATTTCGTCGAACGTCGGGTTCCCGCCCGGGTGCGGTGCGATCGTTCAACCCGCGTGACATGTGCGCTCGAAGAGCGGCCGCCGCCGTCAATGGCGGCTGGTTCGCGCTATCCGCGGTTGCGCAGCGGCTCCAGCAGGCTCCTCAGGCCGTTATGGTCGATCTCGTGCATCAGCGCGAGCTGTCGGCCGATTTCGCCGCGCGGGAACCCTTCGCGAGCCAGCCAGTTGAGGTAAGGCCCGGGCAGGTCGGCAATGAGTCGACCCTTGTATTTTCCGAAGGGCATGGTGACGGTGACAAGGCATTCAAGATCTGGGGCGCGCATGCCGGTATTGTGCACGGATTTGCGCTCCGCACGCGCGCCACGGCCCCCCCTGTCGTGTGCTCACCGATCCGCGCCGACCGACGGTCGTGAAACCGGCCCTGCATGGAAAGGAAGACCGAATCGGGAAGCCGATCGCGGTCGACAGCGGGAGTCGTATCGACCGTCGGATCGAGTCTGACGAATACCGACGCGCCGGTCGGAATGACATACGGAAAATCGACACGCGAATGCTTCCGGCGGGACCTCACGGAAACGACCCGGCAAAACCGCCGCTCCCCTTCTTGCCTGCTAGACTGGAATTTCCCCCTGCAAACCATGGAGGGAATCATGATGTCGATCTACGTCGTGAAGACCGGTGAGCAGTTCCTCTGCACCGCCGAGGACGGCGACATCGGTATGGCACCGGCAATTGAAGATGCCACGTCCTTCGGTTCGTATGAGGAAGCGGAAAAAGCGGCAAACACGCATGCCGACCCCGGATACGAAATCGTGGCCGTCTGCGTGATCAGGCACTGATCCGCTGCCCGGTGCGGATGATGGCCCGCGTGTCGGACGCAAGTCGCCGTGCGGCATCGTCGTCCGTGCGACGATGACGGCGACGGCGACACCGCACCCGCCCCGCGTGACGCGTTGCCTGCGTCGATGGCCTGCGTCCCCGGACGGCACCGCTACCGCAAGCGAGCCGTCCGGTCGGTTTCGACGGCCACGCCTGCGGCAACCCGGTCGCTGCTTGTCACTTCCGCAGCGAAATTTCCACCCGGCGATTGCGCGCCCGCCCCTCGGCGGTATCGTTCGATGCCGCCGGATTGGCTTCTCCATGCCCCGTCGCGGCAAACGCCTCCGCCTTCAGCCCGTGTTCGCGCAGATACCCCGCGACAGCATCGGCGCGGCGCTTCGACAGCGCCTGGTTGTGCGCATCCGAGCCGGTCGCGTCGGTATAGCCGTCCACGTCCACGCGCGCGAAATGCTTGTCGCCTTGCTGGTTCAGCAGCGTGTCGAGCGCGGCGGTGGCCGCGGACGTCAGCACGGCGGAGTCGGTCGCGAAGTAGGCATCGCCGGTCAGGCTCACCTTCTCGACCGGGGCGGGCGCGGCCGCGGCAGCCGCGGCAGCCGGCGCGGGTGCCGCACCACACTGGAACACCATCGAGTGCGGATCGGCGCCGTCGCGGTACGGCGTCGTGGAATCGACCACGCGCACGGCCTCGTTGCCGCACATGCGCGTCGCGACCTTCATGCAGGTCTTCGCGCTCGAGAGGATGCCGTGGCAGTCGACGCGAAAGGTCCGGATGCCGTCGCGGGGCTGCAGCTCGTATGCGTTGTACGTCGGCCCCGACGCGCTCGAACAGGCAGCGAGGGAAACGACGGACGCCAGCAGTGCAATAGGAATGTTTTTCACTTGATTACTCCGAAAATGCGATGGGCGCCGCACGTGCGGCGCGATGGCGCAGCCGCAGGCGCGTGCGTTGCGGTCGACGCGGTCCGCTCCGGCACGGCGTGCCGGAACGAACCGCTGCGCGCGATCACTTCCACTGATACAGCATGCCCGCGCCGACGACGCGCTGGCTGCCGGCGAAGCCGCCGTTCAGCGTCGCCTTCAGGTTCTCCGTGATGCGCGCCTGCATGCCGACCGCCATGGCCTTCTGACCCTGGAACGTCGCCGTGCCGACACCCATCGCGAAGTTCGAGTCGCGATCCATGTGCGGGATCGACGCCATCGCGGCGGTTGCGGCGATCCCCTCGCGTGCCATCGAATCGGTCTGCTGGATCTGCTGCTGCATCTGCGTGAGCTGGTTGTTGACCGTGTTCAGCGATTGCGTGAACTGGTTCGATACCGCATTCAGCTGGTTCACGTTCACCGCATCCGTGCCCTGCGTGCCCGCGGCGACGTTGACGACCTGCCGCGCCGAATCCGCCGAGCCGACCGCGACGACGTTCGAGCGGCCGCCGTCGTTGCTGCCCGCGCCGACCGCCGCCGAATTGCTGCCCGACGAGGTCGCCCCGACGCCGATCGCGGTCGAGCCGCTGCCGGACGCCGTCGACGCGTTGCCGACCGCCGTGCTGTTCGAGCCGGATGCCACCGCGCCCGATCCGCCCGCCGACGAGTTCGAACCGCTCGGCCCCGGCGGCACGTTGCCGCCGGACGGATTCGACGTGTAAGAACCGCCGAGGTTGGTCGTACGCTGGTCGATCAGCGTCGTCAGCTGGTTCGCGACCGAGTCGAGCTGCGACACGTTCACCGCGTCCGTGCCGTTCTTGCCGGCGGCGAGGCCGGTGATCTGCCGGTTGCCGACGTTCACTTCGCCGGCCGACGACTGCGGGCTGCTCAGGCCGTACGCGACGTAGTTCGTCAGCGCGCCGACCGTGGTCAGCGAGCCCGCGCCCAGTGCGACGCTGTTCGCGAACGTCGCCGATGCACCGGCACCGAGCGCGAGCGCATCGGTCGCGTTGCTGTGCGCACCGGAACCCAGCGCGACACTGCCCACGCTGACCGCCACCGCATTCGCGCCTTGCGCGACGGACTGCGCACCGGTTGCCGTCGCGCCGCTGCCGAGCGCGATCGCGTCGGCCTGCGCCGAGCTCGCCGCCTGCCCGATCGCGATGCCGCCGGGCGCGGTCTGGTCGACGATCGCGCCGTTGCCGATGCCCACGCCGTTGTCGCCGTTGACGACCGTCGTCGGCCCCACCGCGACCGATTCCGCGCCGACGGCGAGCGAGTCCGCCGCCGTCGAATTCGCGTGGAAGTACTTCTGGCCCGTGACCGCGAACGACTGCAATGCACCTGCCAGCTGCCGTACCGTCACCGCATCCTGCTGGCCGGTGCCGTCCGCGACGTTGGTGATCTGGCGATACGTCCTGTTCGTCGCGTCGCCGACCGACACCGCGCCGAGCAGCGTCTGGTCCGTCGTGTTGAACGGGATCGACGCGGTGCCGTTGCGGAGGATGCCGGACGACGGCGCCGTCGCGCGATCGGCCACCGCGCCCGAACCGAGCGCGATGCTGCCGTCCACGCGCGAGATCGCGTTCGGCCCGATCGCCACGCTGTCGACGCCGATCGCCTGGCTGTCCGGCGCGGTCGAGTTCGCGTGGAAATACTTGATGCCGTGCGCGTTGATGTTGTCGATCGCCGAGCCGACGTTGTTGTTGATCGTGGTCGAGCCGTCGCTGTTGTACGTCACGTACGACGGCGCCGAAATCGTGCCGGTCGTCGGGTCGTAGGTCGAGCCGCCGCCGATCGCGCCGGCCGTGCTGTTGCCGAGATTGGTGTTGTTGTTCACGATCGAGCTCAGGCCCGTCGACAGCGAACTGATGCCCGTCGACGTGGCGGTCGACAGCGATGTCAGGTTGCTGTTCGTCGCGCTCAGGCCGGTGGACAGCGAGCCCACCACCGTGGAAGTCGACGTCGACAGCGACGTGATCGTGCTGTTCGTCGAACTCAGGCCGGTCGACAGCGAGCTGATGCCCGTCGACGCGGAAGTCGACAGCGACGTGACCGTGCTATTCGTCGAGCTCAGGCCGGTCGACAGTGAGCTGATGCCCGTCGACGTCGAAGTCGACAGCGACGTGACCGTGCTGTTCGTCGAGCTCAGGCCGGTCGACAGCGAGTTGATCCCCGTCGACGTCGAGGTCGACAGCGACGTGACCGTGCTGTTCGTCGAGCTCAAGCCAGTCGACAGCGAGTTGATCCCGGTCGACGTCGAGGTCGACAGCGACGTGATCGCACTATTCGCCGACGACAAACCCGTCGACGTGGACGTCGACAACGAAGTCACCGCGCTGTTCGTCGAGCTCAATCCAGTCGACAGTGAGCTGATCCCCGTCGACGTCGAAGTCGACAGCGACGTGACCGCACTATTGGTCGACGACAACCCCGTCGACAACGACGAAACGCCAGTGGACAACGACGTGATGCTGGACAACGTCGACGTCGACAGCGAAGTCACCGCCTGGTTGGTCGCATCGAGCTGCGAGCCGTTGATCGCATCCGTGCTCGTCGAACTGATCCGCCCTGCCGCGACGTTGGTGATCTGACGCTCGGCGCCCACCGCGCCGACGCTGACGACGCTGGTCGGATTGATGCCGTTGAAGCTGTACGTGACGCCGCCGATCGTCCCGGTCGCGGTCGGATTCGGCGCGGCCGTCACCGAACCGGACCCGAGCGCGACGTCGTTGGCATGGGTCGCCACCGCCGACGCGCCGAACGCCACCGCGCCCGCCGCTGCCGCCGTCGACGTATTGCCGAGCGCGAGGGAGCCGGTGCCCTGCGCATTGTTCGAATTGCCGATCGCGACCGCGCCGTCGCCGTTCGCGGTGTTGTTCGACCCCAGCGTGACCGCACCGGTGCCGATCGCGGTGCTCGGGTCGCCGATGGCGACCGCGCCGTTGCCGCTCACGGTCTGGCCTTCGCCGAGTGCCACCGCACCGGTGCCGCCCAGCACCTGAGAGTTGTTGCCGCCGGCAATCGAGCCCGCACCCGCGGTAGCAGCGACCGAATTGCTTGCCCCGATCGCCACGGTGGAGCCGGCCGCCGCAACACTGTTGATACCGATCGCCGTCGCATTGATGGCCGACGCAGTCGCGCCGGCGCCGAGTGCGGTACCCGAAATACCTGTCGCGAGCGCGAGATCCCCGAGCGCGACACCGAACTGCTGCGTCGCGGTCGACTGAACGCCCATCGCGATCGAACTGAGACCCGATGCATTGGCGTTCAGGCCGTACGCCTGCGCATTGTCGGCGCCGGCCGTCGTGTTCGAACCCAGCGCGATCGAGCTGGTGCCGAGCGATTGCGTACCCGAGCCGGGCACGCCCGCCGTGCCGCCCCAGCCGATGGCGACCGACGACGTCCCCTTCGCACCGCTGTTCACGCCCATTGCCACGCCCGAATTGCCGGAAGCCAGTGCGCCGCTGCCCACGGCAACGCCTGCCGCGCCCGAGCTGGTCGACTGGTTGCCGAGCGCGACGGCCCCCGTGCTGATGGCATTGGATGCATAGCCGAGAGAGACGCTTTGGGCCCCGGAAGCGCTCGCCCCGAGACCGAGCGCCGCCGCATACTGACCGGAAGCCAGCGCATTGTTGCCGAGCCCGATCGCGGACACGCCGGTCGCCGCCGCACCGCTACCGAGCGCCACCGAGCCGCTTTGCGTCGCGCTCGACAGGTTGCCGAGCGCAACCGAGTAAGCCCCTGAACCGATCGCCTGCACGCCCATTGCCACGCTGTTGACGCCGGTTGCCTGCGAGTTGATGCCGATGGACGTCGCGCCATCGGCCATCGCGTGCGCGCCCGGGCCGATCGCCGTGGCTGAAACGCCGGTCGCGGTGGACAGGTTGCCGAACGCAGTGGAATTCACCTGCGTGGCAACCGAGCCGTTGCCGATCGCGATCGAGCTGGCGCCGCCGGTCGCGGAGCCGCCGCCCGCCGAATACTGCGCGTGCGCACCCGCCTGAAACAGTCCGAGATACGCGGCCGCCATCATCATGACGAGTCGCCGGGGCGACAACCCCGGCGGCGGCGCGATGCGCGTGGCGGCACCCGCGTGCGCGGCAAGCACGCCCGCGTTTCTCGACGACGCCACGCGCTTGCCGCGCGCACGATCGAGCTCGGATGCCGCAACCCAGGCCCCCAGTGCTTCGTTCCAGATCGACTTGAACGACTTGTTCATCTTGTTTTTCCCTCGGTTCTCATGTGCTGGATGACGCAACAGCGAACGCGGTCGGGCGAAGACTGTCTCCGTGTACGCCCGTCCCACGACGCCCCGCTACTCACTTCGCATACCTAACTGAACTTCCGAACGGCCCTGCACGACACTCGCGACACACGTCGCGATCACACGACCGCGCGCCGCGCGTGTCCGTCAGGCACGACGCGCAGCACCGATCGCGATGGATCGAATCATGGAAACCGGCATCGCGGGCCAGGTGACGGCACGATGCGCGACACACGCGTAACAGACGCACGCGAGCGCCGTCGCGCCGGCCCGGCGGCGACTTCGAATTTCATGAGAAAGCGTCGTTCAGACGCCGAATGGACGCATGCCGGCCTGCCCCGCAGGCCGGCGGTCCTGTTTCATTCGGGAGGGGGATGACGCCCCACACACCCCGGAGCTGAAGCATGCGCCGCGGGATCGCGGACGCTGACAGCCGACACCGGTTCGAGCGATCCGGTGCTTTGATCTGCCACGCTTTTCATGTTCATGTTTTTTTCGTGCCGCCGATTCGAGAGCGCGCGCCGCGCAACCGCCACCCGGGGGATCGAACTGCCCGGCGACCGACGCGAACTGACTCACCCCTTTCCATCCAGGCACGCACCGGAGATTCCGGATTCCCGGAATCTCCGGCAATTGGCCGGATGACCCCTACATCTAATTAATTGACTGACTTTCTTTGACTATTTCCTGCTGACCGCTGTGTCACACTCTCATCAGCTTCCACATCCTTCAATTCATCTCGTATATCAAACAATCCGAAGGATGAGAAGCTTGCACCGCCCTCGTGCCGACCCTCGCCGCAGCACCGGAATCCCGGAATTTGAGATTGTCAGCACTCAATGTCACATTGAATATTGAACACTCAAACATGCCACTGCGACAAATAAATATCGCATGGAAGCCGCTTCTGATGAAGAACCGATTCCATCCGCCTCGGGCCTAGTGTGCCGGGATTCTCCCGATCAAACCTTTTCCCGGGCGGACAAATTGTTTTCCCGGCCGGACGATATTTACATTCATACAAGCCGGCAGGGAATTGCACTTGAATGTGAAGAATTTTTTAACCGGGTATGAATAAAACTTAAATCACTGAGAAACCGAACCAATGATTTCTTTCCATACCGTAATTCGCCGCGCGCGCGACACATTTCGCGCCGAGTCATCGTTCGGGCCAATTCAATTTACGCGAATTAAAAAACGGAAACAACGACCGATATCCCGCATCGGATTCGGCACTTTTTCCCACTCCATTTTTTCCCGCAGCCGGGTTATCACGCAGGTTCCGGCCGCTGTCAAACATGCCCACACGGATCGCACGGAATCCTCACCGCCGGCCGTATTGTCGACATATAATTTTTTGCAACAATCGTGCACATAGATGCATCGAGTCTGACCCGGCCTACCTCCCCTACGCGTTCGCAACCATGTCATCCCGTTCGTCCAGTCCGGCGTCGCTCCGCGCCACGCCGGATCTCGTTGGCGCGCATATTCTTGTCGTAGACGACCGCCCGAACGACCTTCGGCTCCTCACGGAGATCCTGCGTTCGGCGCGATGCAGGATCAGCGTCGCCTTCGACGGCCTGCAGGCCTATCACCGCGCGCAGGCCATCGCGCCCGACCTGATCCTGATGGACGTCCGGATGCCGCGCATGGACGGTTTCGCCGCATGCCGGCTGCTGGCATCGACACCGTCGACGCAAAACATTCCGGTCATCATCCTGACCGCTGCCGGCGATCTCGGGGATCGCATCGCGGGGCTCGAAACCGGCGCACTGGACTACATCGTGAAGCCGTTCGAACCGGCCGAGGTGATCGCACGAATCCGCAATCACCTGAAGCGTGCGCGGCGCGGCCAGCCGTTCGCGCACCTGCCTGAACTACCCGACCATCCCGACGCCGCGCTGGTGCGCGCGGCAAGCGACATCCTGCTGCGCGAATTGCGCAATCCGCCGACGCTCGACGAACTGGCGCGGCAGGTCGGCACGCACGAAAAGCGGCTGTCGCGCATATTCCGCGACCATCTCGGCCAGACCGTGTTCGAATACCTGCGCGACACGCGGCTGCGCGCCGCGAAGCACTTTCTCGCGGAAACGTCGATGGGGATCGGCGACATCGCCGAGGAAATCGGCTTCTCGACGCCCGGCAATTTCGCGACGGCGTTTCGCGAACGGTTCGGCATCACGCCATCCGACTGGCGGCGCCAGCGTCCGACGATCGACGCACTGCCCGCGTCGCATGATCACCCGCGCGATGCGTAGGCGCCGCGCGTCGGGCTGGCACGCCCTCCTGCTGCTCGTGGTGGCGCTGATGGTCGCCTGCGCGGCGCACCGGGCCGAAGCGGCGGATGTCGCCGCGCACCTGGACGCGGTGTCGATCATCGAGGATCCGGGCACGACGATGTCCGTCGACCACGCCGCCGCGCGACTCGCGCAGCCGCAACGCCGCGCCGCCACGGCAGCGCAATCGTCGTTCAACATCGCGTTTTCCCGCTCGGCGTGGTGGATCGGCGCGACGCTGGTCAACCGCGACAGCGTCGAGCGCGCGCTGGTGCTGGCGCTTCGTGACGCACGTGTCGACCGCGCGGACTTTTATGCGAACCGCGACGGCACGTGGACGCCCGTCGCCCGCTTCCCGGCCGACGCAGGCGCGGGCGGCACCGTCCGCGCGCATTCCCGCTATCCGGAGCTCGACAGGATGCTGCGTCCCGGCGAGCAAGTGCCGATCCTGATTCGCGTCACGTCGCGCAAGGAAATGCGGCTCGCACCCGCCGCGTTCACCCGTGACGCCTGGGAGGCGGAGGAAATGCGTGCCGCGATGTGGGACTTCGGCTTTTTCGGCGGCCTCCTGGCACTCATGTGGTGCGCGTTGCTGATCGGCTTCTTCTCGCGCAGCGGCGTATTTCACGTGCTGGCCGGCATCGCGTTGTGCACGACGCTGTTCGAGGCAACGTATCGCGGCTATACGACGTTGATCCTGTGGCCCGGCGCACGCGAATGGTCCGCGCGCGGCGAGGTGATCTTCGCGTACCTCGCGGTCGCGCTGTTCATCGTCTTCATCCTGGCGGTCGCGCGCCGCGAGAAGGCCCGGATTCCGCTGCGCGCGGTCTACCTGACGATACTGGGCCTCGAATGCGCAGGCATCATCGGGGCGGCATTCGGCGACCTGCTCACCTTCACCTGGTTCTGCCTGCGGCTGAACACCGTGCTGGGGGTCGTCAACATCGGCCTCGCGCTGACGTTCCTGATCCGCAGGACACCGACCGCGCGCGTGATGCTGATCGCGATCGCGGTCGCGAGCTTCAACATCCTGATGCGCATGCTCGACGGCATGGGCGCGGTGCCGCCGTGGCTGCTCTGGCTGAAGTCCGACCTCTATCCGAATCCCGTCATCGCGATCATCGGGCTCGCCACGCACCTGCTGGTGCTGGCCGCGTGGATCGACCACGTCGGGCGTCAACGCACCGAGGCGCGCAAGCGGCTCGCGCAGTGGCAGCTCACCGAACAGGATCGCCTGCGCGACGAGGTCGCCAAACGCACGGTCGCGCTCAACGACGCGCTGCACCAGGTGAAGACGCACATGCAGCAGAAGATCGAGACGCTCGGCTACGTGAGCCACGACCTGCGCGCGCCGCTGTCGACGATCAACGGCTACGCGAAGCTGCTGCTGCAAAGCGCGACACGCAGCCAGGCCCGGCTGATCCGCTCGATCGACCGCAGCATCCGCTACCAGCTCACGCTGATCGACGAGTTGCTGCAGTACACGAAGGCCGAGCTGCAGCCGCTCGGCATTTCGCCGGACGCGACCGACCTGCCCGGCCTGCTGAACGACATCGGCGACTATGCGCTCGCGCTGTGCGCGCAACAGGACAACCGGTTCGACTACCGGCCGCTGACGCCGCTGCCACGCAAGCTGTCGATCGACGGTATCCGGCTGCAGCAGGTGCTGCTCAACCTGCTGTCGAACGCGTCGAAGTTTACGCGCGACGGCACGGTCACGCTGTCGGTCGGCGCGTATCCGGAAGCCGACGCGTGGCGCATCGTGTTCGAGGTCGCCGATACCGGGATCGGGATCGATATCGACAAGACGACCGACATCTTCCGTGCCTATCAGCAGGTGCAGGCGGTGAATGGCGGCACCGGGCTCGGCCTGTTCATCGCGCAGCGGATCGTCGGCGCGATGCACGGCGAACTGGCCGTGTCGAGCCAGCCGGGCGTCGGCACGTCGTTCACGTTCCAGATCGTCGCGCCGGCGATCGGGCATGCGCTGATCCCGGCGTCGGCGCTCGTCCGGCCGGTCGAGCCGGTCGAGCAAGAGGAACCGGAAAGCGACGCACACGCGATGCGCTGCCCGCCCCCGGGTGCGCTCGACGAGCTGGCCGTGCTCGCCAGCGAAGGCCGCCTCACCGATATCGAGGAATGGCTTGGCCAGCATGCGCACGCGCCGCGCCATGCCGCGTTCGTGCAGACGATGCGGGAGCGTCTCGACGCGCTCGATCTGCACGCGATCGAGCGGCTGGCCGAATCGCTGAAACGCACGGGCATCGCCGACGTGTCGTTCGATGCGCAGCCGGATCTGGCAGGGCCTGCGTGATCGCCACCGGCGCACGGCCGCCGCACCGCCATCGTCGCGGACCGGTCAGCCGCACCTTGCAGCGTGGCGACGCGCCGCCTGTTCAGCGCCGGCCTCCGTGAAGCCAACGACACCGGTCCGTGCAATCCATCGCCGGTGCGCAGGCAATCGCGCCTGACGCGAAGATCGTTACGACCGCCGCATCGTCGACACCAGCGCCGCGTCGTCACCCGGCGCCGCCGGCCTCACCTGTGGGGCATCGCGCTTCCTGCGCTGCGGATCGAGCCCGGTGCCGCCGGTGCGCCGCCGCGCCGCATGCCGCTCGATGACCCGCTGCAGCAGGCAGAACACGCACAGCAGCGCGCCGATCACGATCCGCGTCCACCACGAACTCAGTGTGCCGTCGAACGTGATCAGCACCTGGATCGTGCCGAGGATGCCGACGCCGAACACCGACCCGATCACGTAACCCACGCCGCCCGTGAGCAGCGTGCCGCCGATCACGGTCGCGGCGATCGCGTCGAGCTCCATCCCCTGCGCCTGCAGCCCGTAGCCGGACAGCACGTACAGCGTGAACACCACGCCGCCGAGCGCCGAACAGAAGCCGCTCAGCGCATACACGCCGACCTTCGTGCGCGCGACCGGCAGCCCCATCAGCAGCGCCGAGCGCTCGTTGCCGCCGATCGCATACACGTTGCGGCCGAAGCGCGTGAAATGCGCGACGTAGATCGCGGCGGCCAGCGTCGCGAGCGCGATCAGCGCGCCCGCGCTCAGCGTTCCGCCGCCGACCGGCACGCTGATGCCCGCGAGCGCATGGAACGTCGGCTCGTTGATCGTGATCGACTGCGTCGTGATCAGGAAGCACGCGCCGCGCGCGAGAAACATCCCGGCCAGCGTGACGATGAACGGCTGCAGCCGGAAATAATGAATCAGCGCACCCATCGCCGCGCCGTACAGCGCACCGAACACGAGCACCAGCGGCACGATCGCCCAGACGGGCCAGTGCAGCCGCTCGGCGCCGATCGCGCAGAAGATCGTTGTCAACGCAACGACAGAGCCGACCGACAGGTCGATGCCGCCCGACACGATCACGAACGTCATCCCGATCGCGACGATCAGCAGGAACGCGTTGTCGACCAGCAGCCCGGTCAACACCTGCATCGAGAAGAAGCCCGTGTACATCACGGATCCGAAGCCGAACAGCGCGGCGAACAGCACGATCGTCACGACGATCGGCAGCGTGCGCGGGTCGGCGAGCCGTGCGAGGAATCGGTTCATCGGGGCGTGGCTCCGGTGGTGGCGCGCGAACGCGCGGAAGGCAGCAGCCGCGACGCATGCCGGACCACGCCCGCGCGCGCCGCGTCCGACTGGATCAGCGTCACGACGATCACGACGATCGCCTTCACGACGAGCGTCGCCTCCGGCGGCACGCCGATCGAATAGGTCGTGTAGGTGAGCGTCTGGATGATCAGCGCGCCGAGCACGGAGCCGGCGAGGCTGAAGCGGCCGCCGAGCAGCGACGTGCCGCCGAGCGTCACCGCGAGGATCGCGTCGAGCTCGAGCAGCAGCCCCGCGTTGTTGCCGTCGGCGCTGCGCACGTTGGAGCTGGCGAGGATGCCCGCCAGCGCCGACATCACGCCGGAGCACAGATACACGCCGAACACGACCGCCCCCGCGCGCAGCCCGACGAGCCGCGTCGCGACCGGGTTCACGCCGATCGCGCGGATGAACAGGCCTAGCGCCGTGCGGTTCACCAGCAGCGCGGTCGCCGCGATCGTCGCGATCGCGATCCAGACCGAGCACGGCACGGCCGCGAGATAGCCGCCGCCGAGTGCCAGGTAGCCGGGCGCGCCGATCGGGATGATCTGCCCGCCGGTCAGCAACTGCGCGATGCCGCGTCCGGCGACCATCAGGATCAGCGTCGCGATGATCGGCTGCATCCCGACGAACGCGACGAGCACGCCGTTCCACGCGCCCGCGAGCACGCCGACGCCGAGCGCGGCGGCCAGCGCCGTGCCGAGCCGCGACGGATCGCCGTCGAGCACGATCGCCGCGGCGGCGCCGGCGATCGCGACGATCGCGCCGACCGAGATGTCGATCCCGCGCGTCGCGATCACGAGCGTCATCCCGAGCGACACGATCACGAGCGGCGCCGCGCGGTTGAGGATATCGATCGGCGCGCCGAACAGGTGGCCGTCGAGCAGCGAGATCGACAGGAAGCCCGGCCGATGCGCGACGTCGAGCGCCAACAGCAGCGCGAGCGTCAGCACTGGCCATACGAGCGGATGACGAAGCAACGTGCGTAGCCGCATCATGACCGGCCTCCCGCGATCAGTTGGTACACCTGTTCCTCCGACGCGTCGTCGCCGCTCAGTTCGGCGACCTTGCGCCGGTCGCGCAGCACCGCGATCCGGTGGCTCACGCGCACGACTTCGCTGATCTCCGACGAGATGAACAGGATCGCGAGCCCCTGCGCGCACAGCGTCAGCACGCGTTCCATGATGTCGAATTTCGCGGCGACGTCGATGCCGCGGGTCGGCTCGTCGAGAATCAGCAGCTTCGGTTCCGTCGCGAGCCAGCGCGCGAGCAGCACCTTCTGCTGGTTGCCGCCCGACAGCAGCCCGATCGGCTGCTCGGCGTCGCGCGCCTTGATGCCGAGCCGCGCGATGTACGTGTCGGCGAGCTCGCGCTGGCGCGCGCGGCCGATCAGCCGCCACCAGCCGCGCCGCGCCTGCAGTGCGAGGACGATGTTCTCGCGGATCGACAGCGCGGCCACGATCCCCTCCTTCTTGCGATCCTCGGGGCAATACGCGATTCCGTTGCGCACCGCGTCATGCGGCGACGCGAGCCGCTTGCGCGCGCCGTCGATCTCGATCGCGCCGGTGTCGGTGCGCTCGGCCGCGAATGCGAGCCGCGCGGTTTCCGTGCGCCCCGACCCGAGCAGCCCGGCCAGCCCGACGATTTCGCCGGGCCGCACGTCGAGGTCGAGCGGGCTCATCATCCCGCGCCGGCCGACCTGCCGCATCGACAGGAACGGCGCGGCCGCGCCGCCATCGTGCTGCACGGCCGCCGCGCCGGCCTGCAGCGTGCCGGACATCGGCTCGCGCCCGGTCATCTTCGCGACCAGCAGGTCGACCGGCAGGTCGCGCGCGAGATACTCGCCTTCGCGCTCGCCGTTGCGCATCACCGTGATCCGGTCCGACACCGCATAGGTCTGTTCGAGAAAATGCGTGACGAACAGGATTGCGATGCCCGACGCCTTCAGCCGGCGCAGCACGTCGAAGAGCCGCGCGACCTCGCCGTCGTCGAGGCTCGACGTCGGCTCGTCGAGAATCAGCACGCGCGCGTCGACCGACACGGCCCGCGCGATCGCGACCATCTGCTGCACCGCGATCGGATAGGCGTCGAGCGAGCGCGTGACGTCGAGCGACAGGTCGAGTTCGGCGAGCGCGTCGCGCGCCCGCGCATGGATCGTCTTCCAGTCGATCGTGCCGCGCCGCATCGGCTGCCGGCCCGCGAAGATGTTCTCGGCGACCGACAGGTTCGCGCACAGGTTCACCTCCTGGTACAGCGTCTGGATCCCGGCCGCCTCGGCCTCGCGCGGCGCGGCGAAATTCACCGGCGCGCCGCCGACGCGAATCTCGCCCGCGTCGTGCGCATGCACGCCGGTCAGCACGTTGATCAGCGTCGACTTTCCGGCGCCGTTCTGGCCCATCAGCGCATGGATCTCGCCCGGAAACAGCCGGAAGTCCACGCGCTGCAGCGCGTGGACACCCGGAAACGCCTTGTCGATGCCGATCATCTCGACCACCGGCGGATTCGTCATGGATCGCCCTCGCTTCGAAGCAGTTGCCGGAAGGACGGCGGCAGCCGCGCCGCCGTCCGTGTCCGTCGGGACTCTCAAGAAAACGCCGGGCCGCGCCAAGTTTTCCGCCCCGCAGGACGTCCCCTTGGGGGATTGCCCCCTCGGGGGGCCTGGCGCGACGCGACAGGTTTGGGGGCGCTCAGTACTTGCGGGTCGGCAGCACCTGCGCCGCGACGCTCATCGGGAACACCGTCTCGTTCGTGACGATGCGCTTCGGCAGCGGCTTGCCGGCGACCACGTCCTTCACCGCGGTCATCAGCTGCGGGCCGAGCAGTGGGCTGCATTCGACGTCGACGTTGATCTTGCCGGCGACCATCGCCTGGAAGCCGCCCTTGGTCGCGTCGAACGACACGACGCTCACGTCCTTGCCGGGCTTGATGCCGGCCTCCTCCATCGCCTGGATCGCGCCGAGCGCCATGTCGTCGTTGTGCGCATAGACGACGTTGATCTGCTTGCCGTAGGTCTTCGCAAACGCTTCCATCACCTGCTTGCCGCCGGCGAGCGTGAAATCGCCGCTTTGCGACGCGATCACCTTGAACTTCGGATTGCTCTTGATCACTTCCAGCAGGCCCGCGCGGCGATCGTTGGCCGGCGCGGAGCCGACCGTGCCCTGCAGCTCGACGATGTTGACCGGGCCGGGATCGCTCTTGTAGCGCTCTTCCATCCAGTGGCCGGCGCGCCGCCCTTCCTCGAGGAAGTCGGAGCCGATCATCGTCACATACAGCGACGGATCCTTCACGTCGACGCCGCGATCGGTCAGGATCACCGGAATATGCGCCGCCTTCGCTTCGGTCAGCACCGGCTCCCAGCCCGACTCCACGACCGGCGAGAATGCGATCACGTCGACCTTCTGCGCGATGAACGAGCGGATCGCGCGGATCTGGTTCTCCTGCTTTTGCTGCGCGTCCGAGAATTTCAGGTTGATGCCGGCGTCCTTCGCGGCGCCCTTCACCGACACGGTGTTCGCGGTGCGCCACGCGCTCTCCGCGCCGACCTGCGAGAACCCGAGCGTGATCGGCTTTTGCTGCGCGTGCGCGCCGGTGGCCAGCACCGCCGCCGCCGCGACGATTGCGCCGGCCGCCAGCTTCCTGATGAATGTCATGGTCCGTCTCCGATGGTGTCGTTGTATGCCGCGGCGCCGGCCCGGCGCGGTGCCGTGCTGCGCTGTTGTGGTTCTGCGTGGCGCGGGCGCGGTTCAGGGCGGCGCCGGCCGGCGCTTGCGGCCGGCCCGGTTTGTGCACCCCGGATCAGTCTAGGAACAAGTCCGATAACCTTCCAATGAAATATTGGATTGAAGTGATATCGGTATCGGCATACGTATAAACACCTAAGCGGGTGGCGCACCGTCGCTTGGCTCGCCGGCGTGCGCGGCCTCGACCAGCGTCACCAGCGTTTCCATCTTCGTCTGGCCCATCCGCTTCGATGCCAGCCGCGCATCGACAAGGCTCACGACCACCAGGTCGAGCGACGGGACGACCACCGCGTACTGGCCGAGATGGCCGTCGGCCCAGAACGCGGGCCGCGCCAGCATCGCGTCGCGGCCGCGCGCGCCGCTCGCGGATGCGCTCGTCCACCACAGGTAGCCGTATCCGCCCGTGCGCGTGTCCGAATACGGACGCGTCGATTCGGCGACCCATCCGGCCGGCACGACCTGCCGGTCGCGCCAGCAGCCGTCGTGCAGGTACAGCAGCGCGAACCGGGCAAAGTCGCGGGCGCTCAGGTCGAACGGGTAGGCCGGATATCGCGTGACGGTGCCGCCCGGCACGTAGCGCCCGTCCGACGGCGCATAGTCCTGCATGCCGACCGGAATCGCGATTTCCGTCCGCAGCGCATCGAAAATGCGCGTGCCGGTGCTGCGTTCGTAGATCGCGCCGACGGTATTGAAATCCCAGTTGTTGTAGTACCAGAACGTGCCCGGCGCGTGACTGCCGCGCGGCGGCCGCAGCGCCTTCATCCGGACGGTTTCGTACGTCGCCGGGTGATACACGCCCGAGCGCGCCTCCAGCAGCATCCGTACGGTCGCCTGTTTTTCGGCGGGCGACAGCGCGGGCGCGGTGTCGTCGATGCCGAGCTGCGCGAGCGTGTCATCCAGATGCATCTGCCCGCGCGCGACCGCGATGCCGACCAGCGCGCTCAGGAAGCTCTTGCGCGCCGAATGGAGGTTCGACTTGCGCGCGACGTCGCCCCACTGCGCGATCACCATTCCGCCGTGGACGATCATGCCGGACGTCGAGCCTTGTCGCTGCGCATACGCGACGGCGCGGTCGATCCCGTCCTGCGAGAAGCCGTGCGAGGCCGGGGCGGCCCGTGCCCAGTCGGCCGCCGGAAACACCTGCTCGCGAACCTCGGCGGCATCCGGCGACGTCGGTCTCGCCGGCGGCGGCGGCGCACAGCCCGTAGCCAGCGCCATGGCGCCGGCAGTTGCCAGCGCGAGCGACGCGCGCCATCGGCGGCATGTCGCGCGGCATCCTGGATTCATCCCCATTTTCAGCATCGTCGGCCTCGTCGTGTCGTTGCGATGTCCGTTCAACGCGGCTCGGCGGAAAATCCGTCGCCGGCGCACGAATCTTGCTGCCGCGCCGGCAGGACCGCTCGCGCATCGCCGCGGCCCGATTGCAACGAGGAGAACCACGATGCCCCCGTGCGGGAACGCAGCACGCCGTGCGCGAATGCTTCGGTCGACCGGTGCATCGCAGCATGATGAAGCGTACGTTTTGCGGTGACGCCGAAGCCGTCGCGCGTTCAGCCGTGCCGCTGCGCCACGTCGACGACCGGCGTCCCGGCTACACGCGCCGACGCCTGCGCAACGGCTTCGCGTACTACGCGCAGGACGGCTCCCGGATCCGCGATGCCGACGAAATCGCCCGCATCGATGCGCTTGCGATTCCGCCCGCGTACACCGACGTCAGGATCTGCATGGACCCGCGCGGCCATCTGCAGGCGACCGGCCGCGACGCGCGCGGGCGCAAGCAGTATCGCTATCACCCGCTGTGGCGCGAGACGCGCGACGCGAACAAGTATGCGCGGATGGCGGCATTCGCCCGCGCGCTGCCGCGCATCCGTGCGCGCGTCAAACGCGATCTGGCGCTGCCCGGGATGCCACGCGACAAGATCGTCGCGACGATCGTCCGGCTGCTCGACACGACGCTCGCGCGGATCGGCAACGCCGAGTACGCACGCGAGAACGGGTCGTACGGGCTGACGACGCTGCGCAAGCGCCACGTGACGATCCGGCCGGGACAGGTGCGCCTGCGCTTCACGGGCAAGAGCGGCATCGAACACGACGTGACCGTCGACGACCCGCGCGTCGGCCGGATCGTGCGGCGCTGCGCGGAGCTGCCCGGGCACGAGCTGTTCCAGTATGTGGACGACGACGGCACGCGCCATTCGGTCGGCTCGTCCGACGTGAACGACTATCTGCGCGACGCGGCGGGTGCGGCGTTCACCGCGAAGGACTACCGGACGTGGACGGGCAGCGTGCAGGCGCTCGCGCTGTTGAGGCGCCTCCCGCATCAGGGCGTCACGCATGCGCGCAAGCAGATCGTCGAAACGGTGCGGACCGTCGCCGACATCTTGCGCAACACGCCGGCCGTGTGCCGGCGCTGCTACATCCATCCGGTGGTGCTCGATACGTTCGAGGCCGGGGTGCTCGCGGCGCCGGAGGTGCGCCGCACGCCGAGGGGGCTACGCGTGGACGAGGCGGCGTTCGCGGTGTTGCTCGAACAGGCGGCGCGCGAGCGGCGCCGCCCGCCGTCCTCCGCGCCCCGCTGAGCCGTTACCCGCTCGAATCAAACGGGATTGCGCTCGATCAGGAACCGCTCGCGACGGCCGCCCTTGATCCAGCGCGGCTCGCGACCGCGCCCGCTCCACGTCGCGCCGGTCTTCGGATCGCGATACCGGGGCGCCGATGCGCTCTTGCGCGACGTCGTTCTTGCGGTGCCGCCGTGGCGGCCGAAGATCTGACTGGCGGTCAGGCCGTATTCGGCAACGCGGGTGCGAATCTCGTTGATGACGGCCTCGAGTTCGGCGAGTCGGGCTTCCTCGACGCGCTTCATCAATTCATCGGCTTGCGCCTTCAATTCGCGATAACCGGACATGCGACTCCTCCACATTTTCATGGCGTGATAAAAGACCGAATGGGCGCGGGATTGCCATCACGCAATCCGCTTGAAGGCCGTGAGTCGGACGCCCATTCGGGAAAATCGGAAAACGGATCACGCGCGGCCCGGCGCGTTTTCGGCGCGGAATTCACACACCAATTCGCCGCTGGCCGCCAGCTCGTCGATCTGATTCAGCGTCAACGCGTCAATCGATGCGGCAATTTCGTCAGATATGCCCAATTGCCGCTTGCCCTGCTCGTAGTCGATACGCAACATGCGCTGCGCGAGCACGAGATACGCGCGGTTGAATTCCGCGATTGCATCGAAGATATCGCCTTGCCCCGTCATGAACGCTCCTGAGCCGACGGCGGTTTGCGCGTGCAGCGACCGGCCGTCCAGTAATGAATGCCTGAATCTAAGTCATGCAATCGGCGTCATGCCGACAATTCCTAGACGGCATCCGACATTCATGAAATCGGCGCGCGCAATTCGCGATTCGCAATTCGTCACAATTCGCCGCTGTCGGATTCAGCCTAGATTCGGTCACCCCTCGAAACCGGAACGCCCATACGATTTTCAGACGGCGCGCGGATTCGTTTGCGCGAACGATACGGCAGCGGCGAACGACGATTGCATGCGCGCGTCGTCGCCTTCCTCGGCATCGTCGATGCCTGACCCCGAACGGATGGAATCCGACAATCATGTTGAAAGTGACGAAAGCCGTATTTCCGGTCGCCGGTCTCGGCACGCGATTTCTGCCTGCGACCAAGGCCAGCCCGAAAGAAATGCTGCCGGTGGTGGACAAGCCGCTGATTCAATATGCGGTCGAGGAAGCGATCGACGCCGGCATCACCGAAATGATTTTCGTGACCGGCCGCAGCAAGCGCGCGATCGAGGATCACTTCGACAAGTCCTACGAGATCGAAGCGGAGCTCGAGGCGCGCGGCAAGGAAAAGCTGCTGTCGCTGGTTCGCAGCATCAAGCCGAGCCACGTCGACTGCTTCTACGTGCGCCAGGCCGAAGCGCTGGGGCTCGGCCATGCCGTGCTGTGCGCGGAGAAGCTGGTCGGCAACCAGCCGTTCGCGGTGATCCTCGCCGATGACCTGCTCGACGGGCCGACACCCGTGCTGCGGCAGATGATCAACGTGTTCGATCACTATCACGCGTCGGTGATCGGCGTGGAGGAAATCGCGCCCGAGGAATCGAAGTCGTATGGCGTGATCGACGGCAAGCGCTGGGAGGACAACCTGTTCAAGCTGTCCGGGATCGTCGAGAAGCCGGAGCCGGCGAAGGCACCGTCGAATTTCGGCGTGGTGGGCCGTTACGTGCTGAAGCCGAAGGTGTTCGAGCATCTGCGCGCGCTGCGGCCCGGTTCCGGCGGCGAACTGCAGCTGACGGACGCGATCCAGTCGCTGCTGTCGGACGAGCAGGTGCTCGCCCATCGCTACGACGGCACGCGCTTCGATTGCGGCAGCAAGCTCGGGTATCTGAAGGCGACGGTCGAGTTCGCGCTGCGGCATCCGGAAGTGGCCGCGGATTTCGAAAGCTATCTGGCCACGCGCATGTCGGCGCTGCTGGCCGCCTGACCGGGTGGCCGTCGCGAACCCGGTCATGTGGACGGCCGTCAGCGATCTCGGCGACGCGGCGATGACGTTGCCGCTGGCCGTCGTGTGCATTGCGTGGCTCACGCGCTCGACGGCCGGGCGGCATCATGCGGCGTCGTGGGCGCTGATGCTCGCGGCCGGCATGGCGCTCGTCGGCGCCACCAAGATGCTGTATGCCGGCTGCGGGATCCAGATCCGCGCGATTGATTTCCGCGTGATCAGCGGGCACACGATGCTCGCGGCGGCGGTCTGGCCGATGACGTGCGTGCTTGCGCTGAGCGGTGGCGCGCAACTGCGGGCGAGTGCGTCGCTGTCGCTCGGGCTCGCGCTCGGCGCGCTGATCGGTGTTGCACGCGTGTTCGACGACGCGCACACGCCGTCGGAAGTCGTCGCCGGCTGGGTCGTCGGCTCGACGGTCGCGCTGGCGTTCGTGTGGCGGCACGGCGCGCCGCGCGTCGACGCGCGGTATCGCGCGCTCGTCGCCGGCTCGCTGCTGGCCGTGTCGGCGGTCGCGTATGGTCGGCATGCGCCGATTCAGGCGGCGATCGATCTGTATTCGCCGTTTTTGTGCGGGCGGTTCGCGCTGCAGCCGTGACTGCGCCGACCCCGCCGAAAAATGACAGAATCCCGCCCGATTCGGACAAGCCGGCTCGCCCGGCCGTCCAACCCTCTATGCTTGACCGCCGGAATCGCTTCGTCCCGCACGACGGACGCGTGTTCCGCGTGCGAATCGCCGCGCAAGCCAGCCCTACCCGACTGGCGGCTTGCCCCGCATCGCACGGCATCTCGCCGCGCGGCGCCGGACGGCCGGCACGCAGCGAATCCGGAGTCTCCGATCGGGCGCCCGCATGTCGACCTTGCTATTTTCAGCCAGCGTACTGTTCTTCTCGCTCAACGCGTTCAGCGTGCGGGCAACCTTTGCCGCGTATGTCCTGCTCTGCGCGCTCGCGTTCCTGCGCGCGCCGACACTGATGAACCGGCAGCGGTACCTGTTCCCGGTTTGCACGTACTGGCTGATCAGCACTTGCCTCGCGTTCATCCTGTCCGCGTTCGGCGATTTCTACGTGAACTTCTTCATCAAGTTCGTGCTGATCCAGACGTATATCGCGCTGAGCTACTGGATGTTCGCCGGCGGCGTGCTCACGCGTGAATCGCTCGACACCGCATGCAAGACGCTCATCTACGTCCACGCCGCGTTCTTCACGTTCCAGCTCGTCTATTACCTCGGGACCGGCACTTTCATCGACTTCGACAGCTACGTGCGCGAAGCCGACTCCGAAGCGCTCTACGCGACCAAGGCGCTGACCGACAGCCTGATTTCGATCCGCGCGCTGGGCCTGTATTCCGAACCATCGTTCTACGCGATGACGGTCGTTCCAAGCGCGGTGATCCTGCTGCTGTCGCAGCGGCGCATCACGCTCGCGCCCGTCGTCGGGTTCGCCACCGCGCTGCTCAGCTTCTCGGTCGCGTCGATGGCCGTCTGCGCGGCGCTGTGCGGGCTGCACATACTCACCGGGCGCGGGCGGCTGCGGACCCGGATCGCTGTCGTCGCCGTCGCGCTCGCCTGCGTGCCGTGGCTCTACAGCGTGTACGACCAGCGGGTGAACCAGTCGGTCGACTACGATGCGGTCGGCAGCCGTACGCTCGTGCTGACCGAACTGTCCGAGCGCGACGTCGTCGAAGGCGTGTTCGGCGGCGGACTCTTCTGGGACGAGCGCAACAACGTCGGGAAAACGCACCTGCGCGGCTATCAGGTGCGCGACAGCTCGTTCTACATCTACCTCGTGTTCGCCGCGGGCGCCGCCGGCTTCGTCGTGTTCTTCGGCACCCTCGTCATGCTGTTCCGCCGCAAGGGCCGGCGCAAGTATCTGCTCTATCTGCTACCGATCCTGCTGTTCAAGTATCACGTGCTCTATGGCATGCTCTGGCTCACCATCCTGCTGTTCGTCGTGCTGGCCGACCAGGACGCGCCGCACCGGCGCACGGTCGCCCGTCCCATTCCGAACGCGTCCGGCGGCAAGCCGCTCGCGCACCTGACATGACATCACACCGACATGCGCCGACGTTACGCGCGCTGAAACGGTCGCTCGTCGCGGCGCTGTGCATGGGCTGCGCGGCGATGTCGGCACATGCGGAAGCCATCCCCGCGCCGCCCGGCGAGGTGATCGCGCACAGCCGGGCCGCCACGCGCGTGTATCTCGGCTCGCCGTCGCTGGCCGTGCTGCCGAACGGCGACTATGTCGCGAGCTTCGACACGTTCGGCGCCGCCTCGGCGCAGAACCGGGTGTCCGTGTTCACGTCGCCCGACAAGGGCGCGACCTGGTCCAGGCTCGGCGACGTGCCGGACCAGTACTGGTCGTCGCTGTTCGTGCTGAACGGCGCGCTGTACCTGATGGGCACCAACCGCTCGATGGGCACGCCGTCGATTCGCCGGTCCGACGACGGCGGCGCGTCGTGGACCACGCCGGTCGACGCGTCCACCGGGCTGCTGCCTTATCCGGGGCGCTTCATCACCGGGCCGGTGCCGGTCCTTGTCGATCGCGGACGCGTCTGGCGCGCGTATGAAAGTGTCGAGGACGGCGACCTGCGTGCGCTGGTGATGTCCGCGCCCGTCGATCGCGACCTGCTCGATGCACGCAACTGGCGCGTGTCCGCACACCTGCCGTCGGACAAGCGCTGGCTCGACGGCAAGTTCCAGTCGTGGGAAGAAGGCAATGTGGTCGGCAAGCAAGGCGCCGCGCCTGCCGTCATGCTGCGCGTGAACACCGCGAACGGCCCCGAAAAGGCCGCACTGGTGACGACGAGCGACGACGGCCGGACGCTGTCGTTCGACCCGGCGCGCGATTTCGTCGACCTGCCGGGCGCCGGCAAGAAATTCACGATTCGCTTCGACCCGCAGTCGAAGCAATACTGGACGATCACCAACGCGGTGCCGAAAAGCATCGGGCGGATGAACCTCGAGCGCGTCCGCAACACGCTGGTGCTGCTGTCGTCGCCCGATCTCCGCCAGTGGACCGCGCGGCGCGTCCTGCTGCAACACGCCGACACGAAACGGCACGGCTTCCAGTACGTCGACTGGCAATTCGACGGCAGCGACGTCGTCGCGGTGCTGCGCGTCGCGTTCGACGATCCGGAAGGCGGCGCGGCAAGCCAGCACGACTCGAATTTCATCACATTCCTGCGCGTGCGCCGGTTCCGCCAGGACACCGCGTCCAGCGCACTGACGCAAAGCCTGCAGTAGCGCACGCCGGTGGCGTGCCGCGCCTCCCGCGCGTCGAGCGACGCGGCGGGAGACGCAAACGCCCTACTTCTTGAACACGCCGACGACATCCCCGTCGTCGACCACCAGCAACGCACCGATCCGCTGCTGCTGCATCAGCAGCAACGCATCCTCGACGCGCGTGCCGGGCCGCACCGTCGACGGCTCGATCGACATCATGTCGGCCGCCGTGCGCCGCAATACGCCGTCGCCATGCCGCTCGATCGCGCGGCGAATGTCGCCGTCGGTCACGATGCCCCAGCCGGCGTGGCGCTTCACGATCGCAAGGCCGAGCCGCCCGCGCGTCATCGCATCCAGCACGTCGAGCGTCGACGTGGCCTCCGTCACGAACGGCAGATTGCCGCGCGCCATTTCGTCGTCGACCGTGGACAGCAGCCGGCGGCCGAGCGAGCCGCCCGGATGGAAGCGCGCGAAGTGTTCGGGCTGGAAGCCGCGCGCCCGCATCAGCGTGACCGCCAGCGCATCGCCCATCGCGAGCGTCGCCGTCGTCGACGCGGTCGGCGCGAGCTGCAGCGGGCACGCCTCGCGTTCGACGCCGATGTCGAGATGGACCCGCGCGGCGCTCGCGAGCGTCGATGCGGGATTGCCGGTCAGCGCGATCAGGTCGTTGCCGTTGCTGCGCAGGAACGGGATCAGCTTGATCACCTCGTCCGTTTCGCCGGAATTCGAAATCGCGAGAAACGTATCGTCCGGCGTCACCATTCCCAGGTCGCCGTGATAGGCCTCGCCCGGATGCATGAAGAACGCGGGCGTGCCGGTGCTCGACAGCGTCGCGGCGATCTTCCTGCCGACGATGCCGGACTTGCCCATCCCGCACACGACGACGCGGCCGCTCGAGGCGAGGATGATCTCGACCGCTCCTTCGAAATTCGCGTCCAGTCGCGCGGCCACGCCGGCCAATGCCCGCGACTCGATCTCGAAGACCTGGCGGGCCGATTCAATATGGTTCTGTTGCATCATGGGTTTGCCGTTTGAGAAGGGAGACGACCCGCGCCACGTCGTCGGGCGTATCGATGCCGGCGGGCGGCGCATCGGGCCAGCGCATCACGTCGATCGGCATGCCGAGCCAGAGTGCGCGCAACTGTTCGAGCTTCTCCAGTTGCTCGAGTTCGCACGGCGCCGCGCTCGCCAGCGCCTGCAAGGTCGCGTTCGCGTAGCCATAGAGGCCGATGTGCCGCAGGAACAGGCCGTCCGAACCGGCCGCCTCCGCCGGCCGCCCGTCGCGGCAGAACGGAATGGCCGCGCGCGAGAAATACAGCGCACGGCCACGGCGATCGACGACGACCTTGACGATGGCCGGCTCGTCGAGCAGCGCGACTTCGCCGATCGGGCAGGCGACCGTCGCGACACCGAGGTCCGGCGCCGCGCCGCAGAAGGCTGCGAATGCCCGCAGCAGCGCCGTCGGCACGAGCGGTTCGTCGCCCTGCACGTTGAGCACCGCATCGGTGCCGGGCCAGCCGAACATGCGGGCGACTTCGGCTGCGCGGTCGGTGCCGGACGCATGGCCGGTATCGGTCATCGCGAAGCGGATGCCGCGCGCGTCGAGCACATCGGCAATGCGTGCATCGTCGATCGCGACGACGATGTCGGCATCGGGCAGCGCGCGGCGCACGCGCGCATGCACGCGGACGATCATCGGTTCGCCGTCCAGATCGACGAGCGGCTTGCCCGGCAACCGCGTCGAACCGTACCGGGCCGGAATCACGACGCGCACCGGCCGGCCGTTATTGAACGACATCATGACCGCTCCATTGTTCGAGCAACGGCCGGTACGCATCGTCGAGCGACAGCCCGGCATCGGTCAGCAGGTGCTCGGCCACCTCGCGCGCGACGCCGCGGCCGCCGCCCGTGCACGCGACATGGTCGACGCGTGCGCGGACGAGCCGATGCGCATCGGCCGGTGCATACGACACGCCAACGCGTTCAATGACCGCGAGATCGTTCACGTCGTCGCCGACATACACGATCTCGTGATCGTCGAGCTGCTGTTGCGCCTTGATGTTCGCGTAGCCGGCGCCCTTGTCGTCGCAGCCGGTCACGAGCACGTCGACGCCGAGTTGCTTCGCGCGCCACGCCAGCGCGCCGCTGTGCTTGCCCGACAGGATGCCGGTGCGGATGCCATGCGCGCGCAGCAACGCGACCGCGACGCCGTCGTGCGCGTGAAAGCTCTTCATGAACTCGCCTTCCGCCGTCACATGCAGCAAGCCGTCGGTCAGCACGCCGTCGACGTCGAACAGCACCAGGCGCACGGGCCCGCGATACGTCGCGCCGCTCACTGGATATCGAGCGGCTCGAGCCGCTTGACCAGGTCGTCCACCGCCTTCACCTGCTGCAGGAACGCGTCGAGCAGCGCGAGCGGCAGTGCGCTCGGGCCGTCGCAGCGCGCGCGGTCCGGATCCGGATGCGCTTCGAGGAACAGCCCGGCCAGCCCGACCGCCATCCCGGCGCGCGCGAGATCGAGCACCTGGCGCCGCCGGCCGCCCGACGCCGCACCGCGCGGATCGCGCATCTGCAGGCTGTGCGTGACGTCGAAGATCACCGGGCAGTCGCCCGTCGCATCGCGCATCTGGCGAAACCCCAGCATGTCGACGACGAGATTGTCATAGCCGAACGACGAGCCGCGTTCGCACAGGATCACCTTGTCGTTGCCGGCCTCGCGGCACTTCGACACGACGTGCTCGATCTGCGTCGGGCTCATGAACTGCGGCTTCTTGATGTTGACCGCGTTGCCGGTCTGCGCGATCGCGACCACGAGGTCCGTCTGGCGCGCGAGGAACGCCGGCACCTGCAGCACGTCGACGACCTGCGAGACCGGCTCGGCCTGCCATACTTCGTGCACGTCGGTGATCACGGGCACGCCGAACCGGCGTTTCACCTCGTCGAAGATCCTGAGCCCTTTGTCGAATCCCACGCCGCGATACGAGTGGATCGACGAGCGGTTGGCCTTGTCGAAGGACGCCTTGAACACCAGCGGAATGCCGAGACGGCGCGTGACATCGACGAACGCGTTGCAGACGTCAAGCGTGAAGTCGAGGCTTTCGAGCACGTTGAGGCCGCCGAACAGGACGAACGGCAGGTTGTTGCCGACGGTGACGTCCGGGGTAATGGTTACATTCATACAGTTCTCCACGAAATTGAGGCAGCGGTGTACGCGTGGCGCCGCAGCGGATGCCGCGCGATCGCGCCGGTCGATCGCAGCCGGATGCTGTCGTCAGCGGGCCACCCATGCAGCATAGAGCGGCGCGAGCTCCCCGAACAAGCGCTCCTCGCCGAAGCGCTGCCGCGCCTCGCGGCTCGCCCGCCGGGCCAGTTCCTGGCGCAGCGCGTCGTCGCCGGTGAGACGCGCCAGCCACGCGACCGCGTCGGCCGCGCTCGCGTAGATCACGCCGGTCTGCAGATGACGCACGACGTCCACGTTGCCGGCGCAGTCGGACACGATGACGGGCCGGCCGGCCAGCATCGCCTCGATGACCGACACCGGCATGCCTTCCCACGACGACGTCGACAGATACACGTCCGCGCGTTCGAGCCGCCGCGCGACCTCGTCGTGCGGCAGCCACCCGGTGACCTCGACGCCGGCCGCGGCCAGCCGCGCCTTTTCCGCAGCCTCGCCGTCGCCGATCCACACGAAGCGCGCGCCGCGCGCACGCATGCCGTGCGCGATCTGCGCGAACAGCTCGGGATTCTTTTGCGCGCGGATGCCGCCGACGGTCACGATGCACGGCGGGCCTTCCGCCGGTCGCTCGGCGTCGCCCGAACGCTCGGACGACGGCGCGTCGCTCACGGCGTTCTCGACCACCACCACCGGCTGGCGAAGCCACGCGCGGATCGCGCGGCCCTCGCTTTCCGAGCACGCGACGTAAAGGCATCTCCGGACGCACGCGACCCATTCGAGACCGACGAACGCCAGGCGCTTCAGGCGCGAGATATCGCGACGCATGAAGGAAATGCAGTGCGGGCTGTAGAAGAACGCCGCTTTCGGCAGCGCGAACAACGTCGACAGCCGCCCAAGAAAGCCTGCGAACGACGAATGCAGGTGCACTACATCCGGACCGATCTCGTTGAGCGCCGCGCGCAGCCGGCCCACTGTCCGCAACAGGCCCGCGCCTTTCATCTGGACGTGGCGCAGCGATACCCGCGTGTCGAACATCGCGGCAAGACCGGGCGGCGTATCGGGCCGCACCGAGTAGATGACATGGACGTCGTGGCCTTCGCGAGCCAGGCGATTCGCGATCAGGCGCACCATCGACAACGTGCCCGTGGCGCTGGATTCGACTATGTGGACGATCTTCATCGGGATCCGTTCCATGAGAGGTGAGCCGTCACGCACCGACGGCGAATGACGTCGTCAGACACCGGGCCCGCGCCCCGCGACCGCATCGATATACGCGAGCACGCCCGACCGCTCGATCACGCGCCCCCATTCGAGCGACTTCATCGCCGCCGGGTCGGGGCGCGTCGCGCGGATTCGCGACAGCGGAAACAGTTCGTCAAAGATCGTCGCGCCGGTGACGTGGCACTGGATGCCGAGCTCGTGCGCGGTGCGCACGTTCGACGGCGCGTCGTTGCACACGATCTTCTTGCCGAGCGACGCGTATTCGAGCAGCTTCGTCGGTGTCTGGAAGCAATGCGGCCTGTGATACGGAAAGAAGCACACCGCGTATTCGCTGTCGCGGACGATGCGCAGCGCGTCGGGCTGCGGCACGCGGCCGACGAAGCGGATACCCGGCGTGTCGACGAACGCCGCGCGGATTTCGGGCTCCGGATTACCGACCAGCACGAGCGTGTCCGATTCGTCGCGCCGCGCGTCGCGGTAGGCGGCCAGCACCTTGTGAAAGCCGCGCTCGCGGCTCATCTCGCCGATATAGCAGAACCGCCCGGACGGTGTTTGCGCGGCATCATCGTTGCCCTTGTCGGTCGCTTCGCCGTCGCCCGGATTGAAGATCCAGTCCGGCACGCCCATCGGCAGCAGCAACGCGCGCACGCCGTCGCGGAACGCCATCGCGTCGCGCATCCGCTCGTTCTGGAAGATCCGCAAGTCGGGCCGGACGTTCAGCACGCGCTTCACGCGGTCCTTGACGGCCGCGAGCCGCCCGACCGACAGCGACCGATAGTCGTGAATCACGAACCGCGCCGGCGGCAGCGCGCGATAGAAACCCATGATGCACCACAGGATGCAGGCGTCCCGATCGGGAAAGCGCATGTACGCATCGAGATCGCCGTCGAACACCTCGAACCCGTGCGTCCTCAGCCGACGGCCGTAGGCGGCGATCTCCGGATAGTTCGCCTTGCCGGGATGCAGAATGAACACTTTCATTTCGGTACCTGCCCGTTGTCGAGAATGCGCGCCGGGACGCCGACGGCCACGCGGCCGTCGGGCACGTCGCGCAGCACCACGGCCCCGGCGCCGATCCGCGCGCGGTCGCCGACGCGAACCGCGCCGAGCACGACGCTGTGCACGCCGAATTCGACGTGGTCGCCGATCGTCGGTACGCCGCCGATCGTGCCGTCCTTCTGGATGGTGTTGCCGATGGTCACGCCGTGCCGCAGCGTGCAGTAATCGCCGATCACCGCGTAGCCGTTGATCACGAGGCCGGTGCCGTGATAGATCGCGAGCCCCTTGCCGATCTTCGTCTTCACCGGAATCTCGATGCCCATCAGCCAGTCGCACAGCACGATGTAGAGCACGATGAGCGGCGCGCCGGCCAGCAGCGTGAACCAGCTCCGGCACGCGAGGTAATGCACGACGCGGTAGAAGATCACCACGCTGCGCGTCTTCAAGAACGCATTGCGGCGGCAGTCTTCGGCGATCGCCTCGGCGGTCTGTCGCAACGTGACGGCCATGTCAGTGCCGCCTCGCGAACACGCGCCGGGCCGCATCGGCAGGAATGCGCGCGGCGCCGAAATAGTCGATGCCGTCGACCAGGAACGAATGGATGTACTTCAGCAGCCGCTCACGGTCGAATTCCTTGTAGAAGCAGCGGCCGAGCGACACCACGCGCTTGCCGTACAGCATCGCCTCGAGCCCGACCGTCGAATTGATCGTGACGACCGCATACGCATGCCGGAGCAGGTCGGTGGTCGGCGACGTGACGATCTCGAAGTGATAGGTCTCCTGCAGGCGCACGATCGCGGCGATCTCGGCCGCATCGGTCTCGGCGGGATGCAGCTTCACGAACAGGTCGGCGCTCTCGTTCGCGGCGAACTCGAACGCGTGGCGGATCGCGTCGAGATTGCCGACGTCGGAATGCAACTTGATCTGCGTGTCGCCCGACACCTGCAGCGGCAGGAACACATAGCGGCAGGTCGCCAGCGTGTCGGCCGGCAGGTAGCTGGCCTGTCGCGGCGCCGGCATCCCGTTGCGCGCGCGCACGCTCGCCAGGCGCCGGCGGCCGACGCCACGGCTGGCCGCCTTCAGCAGGTAGTTGGTCGCCGACATCGCCTTGCGCGCGAACGACGTCCGGGCCTGCGGCAGCGGCATCCGCTTGTAGCGTTCGTAGGCCGACAGCCAGCGCGCATGCGTGTCCTCGTCGGGCAGCGGCAGGCGATCGATGACCTCGGGATCGCGGCTGATCGTCGACAGCGCATTGACGCCCAGCGAATCGACGAACAGCTTGCCCGGCAGGTTCGAGATCTCGATGAAGCGGGTCGCGACGCCGTGCACCGCGCAGGCCTGCCGCACCGCGCGGCACACCAGCTGCTGCCCGTTCCACATCACGCACTGCTCGACCCGCAGGCCGCGCAGGACTTCCGACGCGATATGAAAGATCGCCGCCGACTCGCGCTTCGCACGGGCCTCGGTCATCTGCCCGTTGAGCACCTCGATCGACAGCTGGTACGGCGTGCGGTCGGTGGGCTGGCCGTCGGGCACGTCGATCGGCATCAGCCGGTTCAGGTACACCGACCGGAAGCCGCCCAGCAACAGGCGGAGATGCGCGACCGGTTCGCTCGTCAGGAACGCGAACTCGTACTCGTGCCGCACCGCGTTCACGAGGCGGGTGGCGAAATAGTAGCGCTCGAGGGAATCGATGACTATCAGGATCATGGTGTGCTCGTTCGTCGTATCGGCGATCTCACGCCAGCGCCCGGGACCGGGACAGGTTCGTGTCGAGGACCCGGTACGTCAGCGCGATACCGGCCGCCATCAGCGCCGCGCCGGTCAGGGAAAAAACCTGCACGCTCGTGGGGGCCGACAGGTTCATCAGCCGCGCGATGCCCAGCGCGCCCGCAAGACACACGCCGCAGGTCAGCTGAAACAGGAAATCGATGCGCTGCGCGCGCGTCGCCAGGAAGATCTGCGACAGCGGCACGTAGATCAGCTGGAGCGCGAACAGCGGCATCAGGCTGTGATAGAACCCGACCGAGCCGCGCCAGCTTTCGCCGAAGAACAGGTTGACGAGCGGCGCGAACAGCAGCAGCCCGCCGGCCATGTACACGGCCGCGAGGCCCGCGAGCGCGCGCGCATAGGTCCGGTACACGCGCGGCACGGTCGTGCCCGCGTCCGGTCGCGCCATCGCGCCGATCGCGTCGCGGCGGAACACCCCGCCGACGCTCTGCGCGATCAGCGACACCGGAAAGAACCCGAGCCGGTAAGCCGCCGCGAAGTAGCCGGCGCTCTGCGCGTCGAACCAGTGCGGAATCGCGATCGACAGCGCGTAGGTCAACACCGACGCGCACAGCGTCGACGGCAGGATATACAGCGCAAAGCGGCGATTCCTGACGAAGAACCCGCGTGACAGGCGGAACGAATACCCGGCCCGATAGCCGGAGAACAGGATCGCAGCGGCCATCACGATCGAGACCGCCGCGGTTACCCAGGCGTACAGCGCAAACACGTCGACCTGCCCGCACGCGGGGCACGCAAGCGACAGCATGAGGCCGGCGAGGAACGCGCCGTTGACCGCCACGCGCGACAGCGCGATCCATCCGTAGCGCCTGAGGCTGTTCAGATACGATCCGGCGGCCAGTTGCACGAACGACGCCAGCGCATAGACGGCGACAAGATGGAGATCCGCGCGTCCGGCGACGGCGATCAGGATCCCGAACACCGCGACGACGGCCAGGCTCAGCGCAGTCACGTTGACGAACGCGTTGAACGACTCGCCCGGCGCGTCGTCGACGCACGCGAGTTCGTAGCGGAACGCGAGCAGCGTGCCGGCGAAGGTCGCCAGCGCGAGCAGGTAGTTGAAGTGGCCGAGCGACGCCGGCCCGAAGCGTCGTCCGATCACGAAGATGCAGACGAACAGCGCGATCTGCCCGACCACGACGCCGGCCAGCGACACGATCGAATCCCGCGGATTGATCATCTCGCCTCCGTGCGCCGCGTGCGGCCGGATGCACGGGCCGGGCCGCCGCCGGCGGCGCTGCGCGCATCACGCATCTTGCGCCCCGTATTCGTAGGCGACGTAGCGGTAACCGCCGTACTTCGACCCGTACCCGTACTGTCCAAGCCGCGGATTGACACCGTTGAAGATGACGCCGTTCAGGCGGACGCCGTTCTGCGCGAAGCGCTTCGCGGATTCGCTGATCTCGCCGAGCTTCGTCTTGCCCGCCATCGTGACGAGCAGCGCGGTGCCGGCGACCGCGCCGAGAATGCCGGTATCCGGCACCGCGAGCACCGGCGCCGAGTCGATCACGACGATGTCGTAACGCGACGACAGCTCGCCGACCAGCGCCGCGAGATTGCGGTTCAGCAGCAGTTCCGCGGGGTTCTTCGGCATCGTGCCGGTCGAGATGAAGTCGAGGCCGTCGACCACCTCGCGGTGAATCACGTCCTCCAACCGCGCGCTGCCGGCGATCAGCTCGGTGAAGCCGTGGCCGCGCGGGAAGCCGAGATAGTCGTGCAGCCGGCCCTTGCGAATGTCGCCGTCGATCAGCAGCACGCGCTTGCCGGCGCTCGCCATCACGACCGCGAGGTTCGACGAGAGGAAGGTCTTGCCGACACCCGGCGCCGGACCCGCGATCAGCACGATGTTGTTCTTCGCCTCGAGCATCGCGAACTGCAGCGCGGTGCGCAGGCTGCGCAGGCACTCGACGGCCGGCTCGTTCGGGAAGTCGATCGACAGGATCGACTTGTGGCCGCTCTTGCGCGCGGCTTCCTCGGCCAGGTCGTGCTGATGCTCGCTGATCGGGACCGTCGCGTACACCGCGAGGCCGAGACGGCGCTCGATCTCGTTGTGATCCGAGATGCCGTGGAACAGCATCGAGCGGACGATCGCGGTGCCGCATCCCGCGAGCAGCCCGAGCAGCAGCGACGCCAGCGCGACGAGCACCTTCTTCGGGCGCACCGCCACTTCCGGCACCGCCGCCGTATCGACGAGACGCACGTTGCCGACCTTGCCGGCCTGCACGAGCTGCAGCTGCTGCATGTTGTTCAGCAGCGCCGTGTAGAGGTCGGTGTTGACCTTCACGTCGAGCATCAGCCGCACGGCTTCCTGCTGCAGGTCCGGCAGGCGGCGGATCTGCAGCTCGGCGGTGTTCCGATAGCCGTTCAGTGCGGCGATCTGCTCGTCGATCACGGCCACGCTCGGGTGCCGTTCGGTGAAGCGGGACATCAGCTCCTGCCGCTTCTGCTGCAGCTCGAGCAGGCGCGTCTTCGCGTCGGCGGTCTGGGCCAGCGCGAGCTTCGCTTCCTCGGTGAGGTCAACCGTGCCGTGCTCGTTGCGCAGCTTCGTCAGGCGCGCTTCGGAATCGGTCAGCTGCTGCTTGAGCTGCGGCAGTTGCGCGGTCAGGAATTCGAGCGACTGCGCGGCCTCCGCCGATTTCCGCTCGATGTTCTGCCGCACGTACTGGCGGCCGATCTCGTTCATCGTGTCGCTGACCCATTTCGGATCGGTATCCTGCAGGCTGGCGACGACGACGTCCGATTGCTTCACGCGCTCCTGCACGTTGAGGCGGTCGCGGATGTCCTCGATCGTCTTCAGCCGCGAGTTTCGGACCAGCACGAACGCGGTGCCGGGCTTCGCGGCGATCGACGCGACCTGCAGCGTGATCGGGCCGCGCGGCGAGCGGAACGTTTCGAGCTCGCCGACGGTGCCGTCGACCGCGGCGTCGAGATCACCGCCTTCGAGCCGATAGCGCTTGCCGCCGAGGCTCGTCAGCGTGAACGCGTCGCCTTCGTTCTTGCGCGGTACGTCGAACCGCGGCACGTCGATGCGCTCGCGGCCCCACGCGTAGCCGCCGAAGCCGGCCAGGCCGGGATCGGACAGGCCGTCGCGGTGGCGCGCGATCCAGTCGCCGATCATCGGAAAGCGCTTCGGCGATGCGTCGATGAACAGGTTGAGCTTGTCGACCGCGCGCTCGACGACCAGTCGCGACGCGAGGATCTGCTGTTCGGCGGCCGCCGACGACTTGACGTCGAACAGCGCCGACACATCGCCCAGCAACGACTTGGCGGCCGACGTGTCAGGGCTGTCCTCGACCTGGACCATGATGTTGGCTTCGAACACCGGCTTGCCGAGAATCGCGTACGCAAGGCCAGCGGCCAGCAGCACGCACGTGATGGTCGCGATCAGCCAGCGGCTTTCCAGCAGGATGTCGAGCACCGCGACGAAATCGGTCTCGCTGCCGTCTTCGGCGGTGTGCTGCTGCGGGGCGGAGGGTTGGGTCATGGCAACGATATGAGGCGTATTGGGTTCCAGTGGGGCATCGACCAACGGCCGCTTCAGACGATGCGCAGGCGCTTCGACCACTCGGTCACACCGAGTTCGATCAGGCGCGCGCAGCGTTCGAACACGAATCTGGGCTGGCGGTAAGGGTCGTGCACGTCGAAATCCGTGTACTCGCCGAGACGGAACACGCGTCCCCGAACGAACGGGAACTGGTTCTCGAGCGACGTGCGCTGCCGGCGGTCCATCACGAGGATCAGGTCGGCATCGGTACACAGCGAGCGGGCGATCTGCTGCGCGCGATGCGTCGACACGTCGAATCCGCGCATGCGCATGACGTCCTGCGCATACGGCGCGGCCGGCATGCCGACCAGCGCGTTCAGGCCGGCGGACGCGACGCGCCGCCCGGGCATGGCCTGACGCAGCATCGCTTCGGCCATCGGGCTGCGGCAGATGTTGCCCTCGCAGACGATCAGGATCGATTCCATCATTTGGTCGCGATCGCCGCGGTCAGGCCGGCGTTGATGGCCGGCAGCAACAGGCTGAGCACGCGGCTGAAGCGGACGAGCCCGTTGCCGTCGACGTACACGACGTCCTTCGGCTTCAGCTGGAACTGATTCGCCAGCACCATCGCGACCGGCGAGCGCGCATCGAGGTGATACACCTGCGGCTGCTCGTCCTGCATCCCGCGCACCACATAGAGCTGCGCGGCATCGGCCGTGTTCGCGTTCAGGCTGCCGGCCTGCGCGATCGCCTCGCTCAGCGTCAACCGGCCATTGCGCATCGGCAACGCCGTCACGGGCTTGTTGACCTCGCCCATCACGAACACGCCGCTCTCGTCGCGCGGCAGCACGCGCACGAGGTCGCCGTTGCGCAGCACGATCTTCGACGGATTGCGCCCCTGCTCGGCCATCTCGGTCAGGTCGATCCGTCGCTCGACGCCGTCGCGCACCAGCACGATGCGGCTCTGGTCCGCCGCCGCCGAAAAGCCGCCGGCCCGGCCGATCGCGTCATACAGCGTCATCGGGATGTCGTTCACCGACTGCGAGCCCGGCGTATGCACCTCGCCCTCGATGTACACCTGCTTCGCGCGGAACGACGCGATGCGCACGGTGACCTGCGGATTCCTGAACGTCTTGTCGAGGCGGCGCGTGAGCTGCGTCTGCACCTGCTCGGCCGTCAGTCCGGCGACCGCCAGCCGGCCTGCAAACGGAAACTGCAGCGTGCCGTCCTGGTCGACGACGAAACCGGGCGGCGCATCCGCCGCGCGCGGCGCGGCCTGCGCCGGCGCGCCAAGCGCCGCCGCGAGTTCGGGGTGGTCCCATACGGTGATCTGCAGCACGTCGCCGCGGCCGATGGTGTACGCGTCCGGCGGCGCGCCGACGCCGATATCGCGGACTTCGCCGCGCGTACTGCGTTCGGTATCGCGCATGCGCCGGATCAGCGTCAGGTCGATGTTCGTGACCGGAACCGGCAGCGCGGCGCTGTCGGCCGGCGTGGCACCGCTTTGTAGCGGAATCGACGCCGGCTGCTGCATGCGCATGCCCGGCGCGATGCCGCACGCGCCCAGCAAGGCACACAGCGGCAGGATCATCACGAGCGGACCGACACGCGACGGTCGGCGCGGCGCGCACGCGCGCGCCGACTCCATTTGACGCAACCTCTGCATTACTACCTCGCACTTTTTTAATTTGAAATTGCGCCGGTCGCCCCGCGTCGTGTCGACCGCGAGTACAGCACCCCTGTCGAGACCGGACATGCCTGCTGCCACTGCCTGCTGCTGAATACCGCCGTGCCTGCCGTCGTCACGCGCCGCCGCCGCGCATCCTTCGCGGCGCACGGGCGCGCGGCAGCCGCTAATACGCACCCGAGCCGCGCACCACCACGTTGATCGTCCGGAACAAGATGCCGATGTCGCGGCGCAGCGACCATTCGCGCACATAAGACACGTCGAGCGATACGCGCGTCGAATAGTCGGTGTCGTTGCGGCCGCTGACCTGCCACAGCCCGGTCATGCCGGGTTTCGCCATCAGGTAGTAGCGCACGTCGACGCCGTAGCGCTCGAGTTCGGCCTCGACGATCGGGCGCGGCCCGACCAGGCTCATGTCGCCCTTCAGCACGTTCAGCAGTTGCGGCAGTTCGTCGAGGCTCGTCTTGCGGAGCAAGCGGCCGATCGGCGTGATGCGGACATCGTTCTTCAGCTTGAATTCGCGATCCCATTCCGCGCGGGCGTCGGCGTCGCGCTCCAGCAGCGCCTTGAGCACCGCATCGGCATTCGTCACCATCGAGCGGAATTTCAGGCACTTGAACCGCCGGCCGTTGCGGCCGACCCGCTCGTGCCCGAAGATCGCCGGGCCGCCGTCGCGCCGCACAGTCCATGCGATGCCCAGCAATACCGGCGCCAGCATGACCAGCAGCAACGATGCGCCTACCAGGTCGAAGCTGCGCTTGACCATCCGCTTGATGCGTCCGACCGTCCGGTGGCCGATCTCGCGCTGCCCGCGCAAGTCCGCGTGCGCGATGGCTGCCGCACGTACCTGGTCGCCCGCGCGCTCGATCATCCCGAAGATCGCGAGCGTCAGCGCGCGGAACGCGATCAGGCCGATCCCGCTCGCGAGCGTCCAGTACACGAACCACTCGCTCGACAGCACGTGCGCACGATGCAGCACGTACAGCAGCGCGGTGCTCATGCCCTGCACGACGATCCAGGCCAGCACCGTTCGGCCGAGCACGTGCAGCGCCGAGCGCGTGCGCGCGGCCTCGTAGATGCCGCACGCGGGAAATACCGACAGCGCCAGCGCGGCGGCAAAGGCGACGAGCGCACCGTCGAACAGGGTTCCGCGCGCACCGCCGGTGGCACCGATCAACGCGGGAATGAACGCGCCCAGCACGATCAGTCCGATATCGGTCGCTCGATTGATCAACGAATTCATTGATATGAACTCCTAATTCATCATCCAACGTCCGTTCGCGGTGCAGCGGCATGTCACGTCTGCCACGCATGTCGCCCGGTCGTCCACTCGATTTCGCCGCGGCGGCCTGCCGCGGCTCCGAAGCATCACGATCCCGGCCGGATGCGATGCGCATTCCACGCGGCGCGCTCGTTGCGAAACCGTCGTTTCAACGTTTCCGCAGTGCATCATATTCGTCGCGACTCGTGCTTTTATCGCCCGCGTCCGAATTCGCCTTGTTGATGGCGGAACAAATCAAGGCCGATTTCGCACGCGAATTATTCGATCGATTTCACGAATCAAGCGATCCATATGCGATGCACGAATAACGTGCGCACGTAGCGATTCATGCTCGAATTTCAATCGCTCGGGAGGCACGTCGATTCATGTCGATTTGCAATTCATCGCGCTCGCCATTGCCGGCGCATCGGGCAGCGCATGCATCGCCTGGCGCTACCCCAAACCTGCAAGCGAGCATCGGCCGGATCGGCCGGCCGGATGCTCGCTCGACGAATAAAAAGGCCTGCACAGTGCGCTCACGGCGACACGGCAGGCAAAATTCCGAGGAGTGCCGGGGTGCCGCCTCCTCGAAAGGCCAGTCGATAACTTAATCAGTGGAAATGGGTTTTGAGCGCCTCGTGTCGGACCGCGCCACGATTGTGGCCGAATCCGCCTTCGTCGCATGGAGACCGGTTTATATCCGGCATTTTTCACGCCCGAATAACGGCACCGTCATTCGGACGGAACATTAATATCCGGATATCGAATTGAATCCGCGCAATACCATTTCGCCGAATGGCGGCGCACGGCGAATTGCAATCGCCCGTCTAGAATGGTGCGTCGCTCATCCAGTCGCCGAGGTCCGATGCGTACAGCATGTCCGTCGACGCGTCGCCGCCTTTTCGTGCGGCCGCCCGATATTCGGTCGGCGAAGTCTGCAAGTGCTGGCGAAAGAGTTTCGCCATCCGGTCCCCGCTGCCGAGGCCCGTGCGTCGCGCGACCTTGTCCGCCGGAAGATCGGTTTCGATCAGCATGCGGCACGCCTTTTCGAGGCGAATTCTCAGCACGAACTCGGTGGGCGTGACGCCGATTTCGTTCTTGAAGCGCCGCAGGAAATTGCGCTCGCTCATCGCGGCGGCCTGCGCCGCGTCGGCGATGGAAATCCGGTTCTCGCTGTTGACGCGCAGGTGATGCGCAGCCATCCTGATCAACGTGCTCGCGCGCGCGACCCGTGCGCCGAACAGCACGTCGGTCAGCTTGCGGTTCGCGCCGGACACCATGCACATCACGATTTCCTGCGCGATTTCGTAGCCCATGTCCACCCGGACGATCGACAACGCGTCGGAGAACGGCCCGTCGTCTTCGTCGCCGGCCAGTTCGGCGTCATCGCGTCCCGCGAACGCGGCGGCGCCGCCGCCGTCCGCGGCCGGCGCGGCCTTCTCGACCTCTTTCTGCGCAAGATGAATCTGCGCGAGCAACTTGCGGCCGCCATGGCTGCCTCGAACGACGCGCGCGCGCTGGTGCGCATGCCTGAGCCACGCGATCAACTGCTCGTCGAGCGTGTCGATCCCGCCTTGACCGCTCAACACGAACATCGCGTGCACCGTGCTTGCTTCGAGCGTGCGGGCCGCTTCCGTCCAGATGCCGACGCCCGACGACGAGCGAACCGGGCCGCCATGCACGGAATACAACCGCAACTCGTAACGGTCGGTGAATGCGCCGTCGGCGCGTCCGAGTTGATTCGCGAGTTCGAAAACGGCCGCCAGCTTGCCCATCTGCATGATGGAGAAACCTTCGAGCAACAGTACGATTACGCTTGCTCGTTGATGCCCGTTGCCGGCGCTTCTACCACGATTCACGCTTAACCCCGTCGATGAATGATTCGACACTGTTTGCATCATTTCGGCCCTTTAACAATTTCTTACATTCGTTGTTTTCTGCGCCGCATCATAGGGGCGACCCTTGCCCGCCGATTTCCCAATGTCTGTTTTCGCCGTGTTGTTGTCGGAATCAATCAAGCCGGTGGTATGGCACTATTTGTTGAGATTCGTCACGTCTGACGTAAATACATTCATGAAAATTCGCGAACAATTGACATGCATCAACGATCCGCAATTTGATTCGGGATATTGGGGGCCAGCCTATCTCCAGATGAATACGGAGAAGGCCGAAATCAGTGGAATGCGTCATCCATTCCGGCTGGCACTGCCGGAACGGACGAAGGGACAGTATCGCGACGTCAATGCGCGGCCACTGTCGGGGTTCGTTTCAATCGTGCATGGTCGGATACCGCGCAGGTTCGGGTTAAGCAGGCCGGTCAGCGGAGCACGCGGCAACCCGCGCTGGCGAGCCGCCAGGCCCGAATCCGGGCCACCACTCCGATGAAACGAGTATTTCCGCGGAATGTTTACGCCGGAGCCGAACGCACCGGCTTTAAACGTCGTGCGGGCGGCAGTCAACCGAATTGAGCGAGTTCGGTCGAGGAATCGCGGTATGCGAATCGGTGATGCCGCGTTTGCATCGTACACGCTTCGATTTCGCACAACCGTCCGATACGGCAATTTTCATCGAACGCGAATGGAAATTCAGACAATGTGTCGTCTCGCATCGACAATGAAATATCGATGTCATCGTCGAATCCGCCGGAATAGCGCCGCGCAAACGTTATCATTGAAACGGATTTACCGGTGAACGATTACATTGGATCACGCAGCATTACCCGGGATTACTCGAGACTCATATGCCACGTGAATCCTCTATCATTCAGAGGAATTGTCGGCATGCATTCTTCGCATGCGATCTCGTTCTCGTCCGACGTGTGCTCGAACCGAATCGCATCCCGGTCGAATCGTTTTCATGACCGTCGTGCGTCGGTCGAATGGGGGAAATCTGTCTCGGGCGGGCACGCGCGGCACGGCACACGAATGCGCCGCGCACGCATCAAACGTGCGTTTGAATGACCGGCATCAATACGGCGGACTGCACCGCTCAACGGCCGATCGAATTGGCAGCACTGCGAAAGATCAGCGGACGCTCGTCCTGGCGCCCTGCCCGTCGCGCGAATTGCACGGCCTGCTCGACCCGGCCGTGATGCGCGGACTTCGCACAGACCGGATCGGCTTCCGCGGGATCACCGGCCAGCATGTACGCCTGGCAGCGGCACCCGCCATGATCCGCGTGGCGCTCGTCGCAGGTGCGGCACGGGTCGCGCATCCAGCCGTCGCCGCGAAACGCGTTGAATGCATCGCTGTCGTACCAGATCTCCTTCAGCGACCGGTCGCGCACGTTCGGCAGCGCGAGGCCGGGCAGCGAGCGCGCGGCATGGCACGGCAGCGCGGTGCCGTCCGGTGCGACGCCGAGGAATACCGAGCCCCAGCCGTTCATGCAGGCCTTCGGCCGCTGCTCGAAGTAGTCGGGCACGACGAACAGGATCTTGCACCGTTCGCCGACGAGCTTCCGGTAGCGGTTGACCGTTTCCTCGGCTTCGCGCAGTTGTTCGGCGGTCGGCATCAACTGGTCGCGATTCAGCATCGCCCAGCCGTAGTACTGCGTATTCGCGAGCTCGAGGAAATCCGCGCCGAGGTCGAGCGCCATCTCGATGATCTGGCCGACGTGCGGCAGGTTGTACCGGTGCAGCACACAGTTCAGCACCATCGGATAGCCGTGCGACTTGATCAGCCGCCCGACGCCGCGCTTGAGGTCGAAGGTGCGCGTGCTGGTCAGGAAATCGTTCAGCTCGCGCGTCGAATCCTGCAGCGACAGCTGGATATGATCGAGCCCGGCCGCCTTGAGCCGGTCGATGCGCGCGGCATTCAGCCCCACGCCCGACGTGATCAGGTTGGTATAGAAACCCAGCGACCGCGCATGCCGGACCAGCACCTCCAGGTCGTCGCGCTGCAGCGGCTCGCCGCCGGAAAAGCCGATCTGCGCGGCGCCGAGCGCGCGTGCATCGCTGATCACCGTGCGCCACGCGTCGGTATCGAGCTCGGCGCCGTGCGTTGCGAAGTCGACCGGGTTGTAGCAGAACGCGCAGTGCAGCGGGCACCGGTACGTGAGCTCGGCGAGCAGCCACAGCGGCGCGGACGGCCGGTTCGGAGGAGGTGTCATGTCCATGTCAGTCGAGCCAGCCGCGCAGTCGCGCATGATCGAGGAAGCGGTAGACGTCCGACGCGAGGTCCGACGTGCTGAACAGCCGCTCGAGTTCGTCGATGATGTCGTCGAGCTCGCGCGTGCCGTCGCAGCGTGCGAGAATCTCGCCCGCGCTCGGGTTGAGCCGGACCATGCCTTCCGGATACAGGAGCACGTACGCATCCTGGGCCGCCTCCCACTGCAGGCGGTACATGCCCCTCAGCGAGGGGCGCAGCGGCACGCCGCTGACGGCGTCGTTGGAGTTCATGCGGGGTACGCCTTTTCAATCGCATCGAGAATCGACCACAGCACATCCAGCTTGAACGACAGGATGTCGAGCGCGCGCCGTTGCGCGTCCGGTGTCGTGAAATGGCTCAACGTCACCGCGAGCCCGTGCTCGACGTCGCGCTGCGCGAGCGGCACGCGGCTGCGGAAATACTGCAGCCCGTCCGCCTCGATCCAAGGATAGTGGGACGGCCAGCCCGCGAGCCGGTCGAGGTGGATCTGCGGCGCGAACATCTCGGTCAGCGACGAGCACACGGCTTCCTGCCACGGCGCGCGCCGCGCGAAATTGACGTACGCGTCGACCGCGAACCGCACGCCGGGCAGCACGTGCGCGAGCGACCACAGTTCCGCGCGCTCGATGCCGACCGCTTCGCCGAGCCGCGCCCATGCCTCGATCCCGCCTTCCTGGCCGCCGTGACCGTCGTGGTCGAGAATCCGCTCGACCCACAACCTGCGCGTATCGCGGTCCGGGCAATTGGACAGGATCGCCGCGTCCTTCAGCGGAATGCTGACCTGGTAGTAGAAACGGTTCGCGACCCAGCCGCGGATCTGCGCCGGCGAGCATGCGCCGCTATTCAGGCGCCGGTTGAACGGATGGTGGATGTGGTAGCGCGATTCGAGCGCGCGCAGGCGCGCCTCGAACTCCTGCGCGCTCCAGGGCGTCGCGTGCAGTGCCGCGGCGGGAATCGGTGCGTTCATTGTCAGACCTCGAATTGCATGCCGTCGTGGGCGACCTCGATGCCGTGTTCGCGCAACTGCGCACGCTGCGCGGAACCCGGATCGAGAATCGGATTCGTGTTGTTGATGTGCGTGAGGACCTTGTGTGTGCGCGCCGGCAACTGCCGCAGCCGGTCGATCATCCCCGGCCGCGCCGCGTCGCCGCACTGCGCGAGATGGCCCATGTCGGCCGCGTGCTTCGACGACAGGCCGAGGTCGATCATCTCCGTGCCGGTCCAGAACGTGCCGTCCACCAGCACGAGATCGGCGTCGCGCATCGCGGCGCGCACGCTGTCGTCGACGTCGGCGAGCCCCGGTGCGTAGAACGCCTGCCGGCCGGTCGCCGTGTCCTCGATCAGGAGTGCGATGTTGTCGCCCGGCACGCTCGCCTCCCGGCGCGGCGAATAAGGCGGTGGCTTGCTGTCGACCGGCACCGCGGTCAGGCGGATGCCGGCGGCACCCGGTATCGCGAACGGCTCGCCCGGCGCGATCGGGTGCACATCGACGCCGCAGTAGTGGCCGAGCAGCGGCACGAGCGGCAGCCCCGTCGACAGATCGTCGAGCACCGGCGCGCTCGCGTAGAGCGGCAGCGGCGACGTGCGCTCGCGCAGCATCAGCAGGCCGGTCACGTGATCGATCTGCGCGTCGCACAGCACGACGGCGACGATCGCGCTGTCGCGGATCGCGCGGGCCGGCTGCAGGTCGGGGGCGGCGCGCAACTGCGCGAGGATGTCCGGCGACGCGTTCACCAGCACCCAGTCGATGCCGTTGCCGCTGACCGCGATCGACGATTGCGTGCGCGGCACGATGCCGTCGGTGCCGGCCCGCGCGCGACGGCAGTTGCCGCAGTTGCAGTTCCATTGCGGCAATCCGCCGCCGGCGCCCGAGCCGAGTATCTTGATCTTCATCTGCATGTGCTCCCGGTGCCGCCCGCATCGTGTCCGTCGCTGCGGGCGGCACTGCGCGCGTCGATCAGCGGTTGGCGATGTACATCGTGATTTCGAAGCCGAAACGCAGGTCGGTATAAGCCGGGGTGGTCCATTGCATGATGTGTCTCCTGGTTGAGTAAGTGAGTCGATGAAACCGCATCGATCGAGCGGCCGATACCCATTCAGCAAGGAGCGTGCCGGGGCTGGATTTGCATCGCGCAGCAGCGCGCGCGGGCATGCGGCAGCCGCCGGTGGGTCACGCCACCGGGATTCTTTCGATTTTCATACGGAAATATTTCGACAGCCTTCCGGCGAAGGCTCGTGGCATGCGCGGCCGGTTGAACAAGTGTTGAATCCCTGAACACCGGGTGTTGCAACCTGACACACCCGTGTGACAGTCGCGCAGGCCGTCAGGGTTCGTCCGGCTCCAGCGCATCCGGCCCGGCGGCCGGCATCTTGCGATAGATCGTGTTGCGCGACACGCCGAGCGCGCGGGCGGCGGCCGATACGTTGCCACCGTGGCGCGCGAGCGCGGCCGCAATCGCGGACGCGGCCACGTCCTGCAACCGCGCATCGCCGGCCGCGGCCGCGGCCACGCATGCAGGCGCTTGCGCGGCGAGCGGCGGCGCACAGGTGCCCTGCGCCGCCGGCCCGCCGTCGCGCCGCACGTCGTCGAAGAAATCGTCCGGCAAATGCTCGCAGCGGATCTCGCAGTCGTCTTCGACCATCGCGGATGCCGTCCGCAGCAGGTTCGCGAGCTGCCGGAAGTTGCCCGGCCACGCGCAGCGCTCGAACAGCGCCATCACGTCGGGCGCGACGCTCAGCGGGCGGCGCCCGGGCCCCGACAGCGTCTCCCGTTGCAGCATCTTCTGGACGACCACCGCGAGGTCCGTGCGATCGCGCAGCGGCGGCAGGCGCACGACGAGGCCGTTGAGCCGGTAGTACAGGTCCTCGCGAAAGCGGTTCTGCGCAATCATGTCGCGCAGGTCGCGGTGCGTCGCGCAGATGATCGCGATGTCGACGCCGATCGCCTTCGTCGAGCCGAGCGGGTTGACGATGCGCTCCTGCAACACGCGCAGCAGCCGCACCTGCAGCGGATACGGCATGTCGCCGATTTCGTCGAGAAACAGCGTGCCGCCGTTGGCCTGCAGCAGCTTGCCGGTCGCGCCCTTGCGGCGTGCGCCGGTAAAAGCGCCCTCCTCGTAGCCGAACAGCTCGGATTCGATCAGCGTCTCCGGAATCGATGCGCAGTTGACCGCGACGAACGGCCCGTCACGGCGCGGCGAGTCGTTGTGGATCGCCTGCGCGAGCAGTTCCTTGCCAGTCCCGGTCTCGCCGGTGATCAGCACCGGAATGTCCTTGCCGATCACCTTGCGGACCTTCGCGATCACCGCCGCGACCTGCGGATCGCCGGTGTCGAGATAGCTGAGCCGCGACAGGCTCGCCGCGCCCTGCGCGGCAGGCGGCCGCGCGGCGCCGTCGTGCACTTCCGCAGGCCGGCTGCCCTCGGCCCGCAACGCGCGCCGGAACTGCACGCGCGCGCAGACCACCGCGCCGTTGCCGAGGTTCAGCGACACGTGCGGCTCGGTGCTCGCGCGCATCCGGTCGATCAGCTGTGCGCTCGTCACGTCGAACAGCGACGCGAGCGTATGCGCGCGCAGTGCGGCGAGCGGCATCCCGAGCTGGAACTGCGCGCTGCGGTTGGCCGACAGGAAGCGGCCGTCCGCGGTGAACGCGACGATCCCTTCCATCAAGGTGCCGAGAAATTCGGGGCGGCCGTGGAACGACACCTGCAGCGTCTCCTGGAAGGTCGTCGTGAACAGGTGGTTCTCGATCATCTGCACCGACATCTTCGCGAGCGCCATCGTGTGCTGGTGATAGCTGCGGTGGTCGCCCGTCACGTCGAGCACGCCGATCGCGTCGCCGTACGGATCGAGAATCGGCACGCTCGAGCAGGTCAGGAAATGGTTCGCGGCCAGGTAGTGCTGGTCGCCGTGCACGACCATCGGACACAGCTCCGCGAGCGCGGTGCCGATCGCGTTGGTGCCCTGCCGGTTCTCCGCCCAGTTCGCGCCCGGGCGCAGCGCAACCCGTTCCGCGCGCCGCAGGAAGTCGTCGTCGCCGATCGAGTGCAGGATCAACCCTTCCGCATCGGTCAGCACGATCATGCTTTGCGTGTTGACGATCTGTTCGTGCAGCGACTCCATCACGGGCATCGCATGCACGCACAGCACGCGGTTCTGCTCGCGCTTGAGCGCCAGCGCCGCGCCGGACAGCAGGTCGTAGTCGGGACGTGCAGATGCCTGCAGGCCGAACGTCTCGGACCGCTCATGGGACTTCTGGATCGTCGGCGTCGGCCAGCCGGGCGCATGCGTGGCCCGTGCGTTGGCCGTCGGATGAACGTCATCGCGCATTGTCTCCTCCGGGGATCCTTCCGGTCGGTGCCGGACTCTTTGTGCTGGATCAAGCAAGCTTCGGGCCACGCTGCCGGCGGCGCCCGGGCCGATTGCCGGATATCGTTGCGCCGACGCCGGTCGAAAGCAGAATGCAAGAAACAGTCGACGGCATGCGAAGCGACGACTGCGGACGTCATATCGCGAATCCGCCCGCCGCCGCTACCCGGTCCATCCCGATCGTGGTCGCTGGCGCGATTCTGGCTTTGATGTGGATCAAGCCCCGGTCTGTTCGCGCTTTCCGTGGCACCCGGCCGCGACGCCGCTCCCGATACCCCGACGACATGACGCCATGACGCACCGACTGCTCCGCTCCGCTTCCGGCTCCCGGCCTGCCCTGTCCCGCGACGCATGCCGGATCGCGTGGACGGATGCCGGCAATCCGCTCGGCCAGCCCGTCGTCGTACTGCACGGCGGGCCCGGCAGCGGCAGCCGGCCGGCGGTGCTGCGCCTGTTCGACCTGACGCGCGTGCGCGTCGTGCTGGTCGACCAGCGCGGTGCGGGCGCGTCGACGCCGCGCGGCGGCCTGCGTCACAACAACACGATGCGGCTGATCGGTGACCTCGAGGCATTGCGCACCCGTCTGGGCATCACACGCTGGGCGGTCGTCGGCGGGTCATGGGGCGCGGCGCTCGCGCTCGCGTATGCGGGACACCATCCGTCGCACGTGACCGGCGTCGTGCTGCGCGGGTTGTTCCTCACATCGTCGCGCGAAGTGCGCGGCCTCTTCGTCGGCGCGCGCGCGCGGGCACCGCGGGCATGGCAGCGCCTCACAGCCGCCGCCGGCACCGCGCGTGCCGATCGCCTGATCGCCTGCTGCGCGCGGCGTCTCCAGCCGGGGGCCGGCGCGGCGCGGCAACGTGCGGTCGCGCTGGCCTGGAATGCGTATGAAGACGCGATCCTGACGGGGCGGCCGGCACGTGGCGCCCGGCCGACCCAACCCGCCGTCGACCGGCTGATCGACAAATACCGGATCCAGGCGCATTACCTGCAACACGCGTGCTGGCTCGGCGAGCGCCGGCTGCTCGCGCTGGCCCGACAGGCCGCGCAGGCCCGCGTGCCGCTGCATGCCGTGCACGGCACGCGTGATCGCGTGTGCCCGGTCGACAACGTCGGCCGTCTCGCGCGCGCGGTGCCGGCCGCCACCGTCGAACGCGTGCGAGCCGGGCATCTCGCGAGCGACGATGCGCTCGCGCAGGGCGTCGCTCGCGCGCTGCGCGAAATGCTGGCCGTCAGCGCGGACGCGCCACCCGCTGCCGGGTCGCCCGCTCCGTCCCACGCATAGCGCGCGCCGACCCACGCGCCGCGCGTCGCGCCCAGTCCGACGAACTTCGCGTCGACGGGATTGCGCCCGTCGAACGAATGATTCGGACCGTTGAACAAGTTCCGGCCGAGCATCCCGACGCTCGCGTAGCGCCTGTCGAGCAGGTGGGCCGAGCGACGCGACAGCTTGCCGTTCGTGCCACCCCTGTCGAACCTGTGCCAATTTGGGTCACCGGCACGGTATCCCTCCCGGCGCGCGTGCTCGTCGCCCTGAACGTTTCCGGGGTGCACGCCGCGCACAGCGCATGGCGAATCGCACCGGGCCGCGCGAGATCGGCCCGCTTCGTCGAAGGCGACCGCATTCCCGCGGTCGCACGTCGACGCGTTCGCGCATGCACGCACGGCGGGCCGCCGCGATTCGCCATGCGCCGCGCAGACGATGCGCCCGAGCGCGCACCGCACTGTCATGTTTCGCAACACTCCGCCCGCGGCTGTCCCCGAACGCAACACACGCGGATCACCCGCGCTGCGTCGCACGCATCGCCGCCGCACGCGCAATCGGCCGCTCCGTCTTGCGCGGCAAGCCTCTCGCCGCAGTGGCATGCGATTTGCGTGACTGGTTGCGCACTGGACCCGGATCCCCACCCCTGCCGGCCCGGCCATGTGTTGGCCGCGGTGCGACCACAATGACTCAGGAGACAACCATGAAAAAACTCTCGGCTTCGACGAGCCGACTGGCAACGATCGGAATCGCGGCAGCCGCCGCCATCGCCTTGAATCCCGGCCTCGTGGACGCCGCCGCGGATTATCCGGCCGTCACGTACCAGCGGCTCACCGATGCGCAACGCGATCCGGGCTGGCTCACCTACTACCGCACGTACAACGGCCAGGCGCATTCGCCGCTCAAGCAGATCGACGCGTCGAACGTGAAGCAGCTCACGCAGGCGTGGAGCTACAAGTTTCCGGCCGAGCTGAAGCAGGGCTTCGAAGCCACGCCGATCGTCAACGGCCGCTACCTGTTCGTGACCACGCCGAAGGACAACGTGTACGCGTTCGATGCGGCCACCGGCGCGCAACTGTGGAAATACGAGCCGAAGCTCGGCGCGGAGTCGTTCAAGACGGCCTGCTGCGACGTCGTGAACCGCGGCGTCGCGCTGTACGGCAAGAACGTCTACGTCGCGATGCTGAGCGGCGAAGTGGCCGCGCTCGATGCACAGACCGGCGCACTCGTGTGGAAGAAGCGAATGTTCGAGCCGGGGCTCGGCTACTCGTTCTCGCTCGCGCCGCTCGCGCTCGACGGCGCGCTCGTGGTCGGCAGCTCGGGCGGCGAATACGGCGCGCGCGGCTTCATCGCCGCGCTCAGCCCGAACGACGGCTCGCTGCTGTGGAAGCGCTACACGATCCCGGGCCAGGGCGAGAAGCACGCCGATACCTGGCCCGACGGGATGCAGGCGCACGGCGGCGCACCGGCCTGGCTGACCGGCACCTACGACGCGGCGACGCGCACGCTGTACTGGGGTGTCGGCAACCCGGGGCCGTGGCTCGCGGACCTGCGCCCCGGCGACAACCTGTACTCCGATTCGCTGCTCGCGCTGGATCCGAAGAACGGCGACCTCAAGTGGCACTACCAGTACACGAAGCACGACACGTGGGACTATGACGGCGTCAACACGCCGGTGCTCGCGACGATCAAGTACAAGGGCAAGGAGCACGACGCGATCATCCACGCGGACCGCAACGGCTATTTCCACGCGATCGACCGCGACAGCGGCAAGCTGATCTATGCCGAGCCGTTCGTGAAGGCGACATCGGTCACCGGCTACACGGAAGACGGCGCGCCGATCCAGGATCCCGCGAAGTATCCGAAGGTCGGCACGACCATCGACACGTGCCCGAGCTTCCTCGGCGGCAAGAACTGGTGGTCGGTGTCGTACGACCCCGAACGCCATCTCGCGATCGTGCCGGCGCTGCATGCGTGCATGAGTCTGTCGGGCAAGTCGGTCAACTACATGGAAGGGCTGCCGTATCTCGGCGAAGGCTTCGAGATCAAGCCCGAGCCGGGCAGCGAAGGCTACGGCGAGCTCCAGGCGATCGACGTCAACACCGGCAAGAAGGTGTGGAGCCACTGGAGCAAGCTGCCGTGGAACGGCGGTGTCGCGACGACCGCGAGCGGCCTCGCGTTCAGCGGCTCGCTCGACGGCCACCTGTACGCATTCGACGTCACCAGCGGCAAGGTGCTGTGGGAGAGCCCGAAGCTCGCGAGCGGGATCATCGCGCAGCCGTCGGTGTTCGAAGTCGACGGCAAGGAGTACGTAGCAGTACTCGCCGGCTACGGCGGCGCGAACCCGATCTGGGGCGGCCCGATGGCCAAGGCGGCTGACGACGTGCCGCGCGGCGGCACGCTGTACGTGTTCGCCCTCGATCGCGGCTGACCGTCTTACGGCCACCCGCAGTGTGCCCGCGCCGCCGGCGCGGGTGCCTTCCCCCCTTCCCATCCGGGCGTACGATCATGAACATTCGACTCTCCCGCCTCGCCGTGGCCTGTGCGCTCGCGGCAGGCACGGCGCTGACACCGGCGCTCTCCACGGCCGCGACGCCGGTGCGCGTCTGCTCGCTGCCCGGTACGCCGACGGCCTCGCTCGACAAGGCCGTCGCACGCGAGGCGTTCCGCACGGCCGGCATCGCCGCGACGTTCGCCGCGCATGACGCCGGCGGCAGCGACGACGACGGCGTGTCCGCGCACGAACTCGCCGGCATCCTCGAACGCGATTGCGACGTGCTCGCCGGCTTTCCGCGCTCGGCCATCGCCGACGCATCCGAAACGAAGCTGCTGTTCTCGCAGGGCTACCTGCGCTCGGGCTACGTGAGCGTCACGCGCCGCGATGCCGGCGCAGCGGCCACCGACCGCGAGATCGTCGCGGCCACCTATGCGAGCCCCGCGCAGCTGATCGCGGTCCAGCAGAAGAACGCGCGCTTCGATCTCGAGAACACGTCCGAGCAAACGGTCGCCGCCGTGGCGAGCGGCCGCGCGCATCGCGCGATCGTCTGGTACCCGGCGGTCGTCGCGTATCAGGCCGCGCATCCGAAGCACGCGTTCCGCATCGGCGCGACCTCGTCGCCCTATGCGGAGTGGCAGCTCACGTTCGCGTTCGCGCCGCGCTCGGCCGCGTTGCAGCAGCGTATCGACGCGGCACTCGCTCAGATGAAGAACAACGGCCGGCTCGCCGCGCTGACCCGCAAGTGGGCGCTGCCGGGCAGTGCGCTCGAGGCGCACGATCCGCGCGCGACGCCGCGCTTTCTCGACGGCGCGATGGCGGCCGCCGGCCCGTCACGCGCCGGCCTGCTGCGCGCGCGCGGCGTACCGGCCGGCGGCGGCTTCATGCGGGTCTCCGGGAGCACCGGCGATGCCGCGCCGTCATTCGATGCGGCCCAGGTCGAACATGGCAAGACGCTGTACGGCAATGCGTGCGCCAAGTGCCACGGCGCCAACCTCGAAGGCGACACCGCGCCCGCGCTGAGCGGTCCGTCGTTCGCGCCGCTGGCGCATTCGCACCTGACGATCGGCGGCGTGTTCGGCTACATGGCGACCAACATGCCCGCCGACCAGCCCGGCAAGCTGAAGGACGACGACTATGCGGACCTGATGGCGTTCCTGCTCGCATCGAACGGCTATGCCGCGAGCAAGAACAAGCTGAGCGCCGATACGGCGCGCGCATCGGCCGCGCCGCTCGTCGTCGGCCCGGCGGGACACAGGGAAGCCAGCCAGTAACCGCGCCTGCGGCCCGGATGCGCATGCCGGGCCGCACGACGCCACGATTTCTTCTTCACCAGGAAACGACAGTGATGCACACCACGACTCGCAGAACCTTCATCGTCCGGACCATCGGACTGTGCGCGGCGCTTGCCGCGGCACGCCCCGCGCTGGCTGCCCCGCCCCTCGTCGACGAAAACGACGCCGCGGCCAAGGCGCTCGGCTATCGCGCCCGCGCGTCGAGCATCGACGCCGCGCAATTCCCGAAATTCCAGCCCGGCCAGCGCTGCTCGAACTGCCGCTTCTACAAGGGCGAGGCGGCGGATGCCGCCGGCACGTGCGCGATGTTCGCCGGCAAGTCGGTTGCCGCGGACGGCTGGTGCAACGTATATGCCAAGCGCGCGTGACGCGTCGCGCGGCGAGATGCCGGCGCGGTCCGCACCGCGGCACGCGCCGGCGTCCGCCGCCGGCCCCGACAACGACGCACCGCAACGCGCGGCCGCCCATCTCCACGCGCTGATTTCGACCGGACTGGCACGCGGATTCGTCACGCGCGGCGACATCATCGACGCGTTGCCCGACGACGATGCGAACGAAAGCGACATCGACGCGGCCGCCGCGGTGCTCGGCGAACTCGGCATCGCGGTGCGCGACAGCGCCGATGCCACGAGCGGCTGGACGCTCGAGCGCTACTTCCGGCCCGCGCCGCCCGCGCGCGCGTGGGTCGACGGCGTCGGCACGCTCGCCGCGGCCGACCTGCTCGCACCGCGCACGACCGATCCGGTCCGGTTGTACCTGCGCGAGATGGGCACGACGCCGCTCCTCACGCGCGACGAGGAATTCGCGTACGCGCAGCGAATCGAGCGCGGCCGTGCCGCGTCGGTCGCGGTACTGTGCGGCGACCCCGACGCGCTCGACGCGCTGGTCTCGATCCGCACCGAAATCGCCGCATGCCGGACCGCGGCAGCGACCTATGTGACCTTTCTCGACGACGGCCCGCGCGACGACACGCCGGCCGATCATGCGGATGCGGGCGCTTCGCCAGCCGCCACCACCGACGACCCCGCGCGTGACGACACCGAGACTGATACGCGGACGGAGGATGCGGCCTGGCGCAACGCGGTAGTGGCGCGGCTCGCACGCATCGACGCTCTCGCGGACGGCCTGCGTGCGGCGCTGGCGTCCGGCGGCAGCGCTTGCGCCGCGTATCGCACGCATGTACGCGACGCCGCGGCGCTGCTCGGCACCCTGCGCCTGTCCGCCCGCGCGCTCGAGCGAATGAGCGAGCCGCTGCGCGTACGCGCACGCCGGCATCGCGCGTTGCGCGGCCGGCTGGAGCGACTGCTGGCCGGCGTGGGCATCCCGCCGTCGTTCGCGCAGGCAACCGGCGACGACCACGCCGGCTGGCTCGCGTCATGCATTGCCGCGCATCCCGCCTGCGGGCCGACGCTGACCCGACGCGCGGCCGAGTTCGTCGATGCACGCGACGCGATCGTGCGCGGCTCCCCCGCGTCGGAACTGCCGCCCGGCGCGACCGCGTCGCTCGATGCACGGCTCGGTGCGATCGAACGCGCGATGCAGCCGGCGCGCACGGGCTTGTTCGACGCGAACCTGCGGCTCGTCGTGTCGATCGCGAAGCGCTATCCCGATCGCGGGCTGCCGTTCGCGGACCTGATCCAGGAAGGCAACATCGGCCTGTTGAAAGCCATCGAGCGCTACGACCACCGGCGCGGCTTCCGGTTCTCGACCTACGCGACCTGGTGGATCCGGCAGGCGATCACCCATGCGCTCGCCGACCTCGGCCGGACGATCCGCGTGCCGACGCATACGGTCGACGCGCTGAACAAGCTGACGCGGCTCGCGCGCGAGCATCGGCAACGCGCGGGCACGGCGGCGACGCCGGCCGAACTGGCCGTCCACATGGGCGAGCCCGTCGACAAGGTGCGCGACCTGATGGCGATCGTGAAGGAACCGGTGTCGGCCGACGTGCCGGTCTCGCCGGAAGGCGACATGACCTTCGCCGACGTCGCGCCGGACGTGTCGACGCCGTCGCCCGAAGATGCCGCCGGCGCCATGCAATTGCGCAATACGATTGCTGCCGCGATCGACCGGCTGCCGCCGCGCGAGGCGATGGTCCTCAGGCTGCGCTACGGGCTGCACACGGACGAAGGCTGCTCGCTGCGCGACATCGGCCGCCAGTTGAACCTGTCCGCCGAACGCGTGCGGCAGATCGAGGCGTCGGCGCTCGCGCGCCTGCGTGCGTCCGACGCGCTCGACGTGCTCCGGTCGTTCATCGCATAGCACGGCGTCCGGCCCGCGGCGTGCACGCCGCGCATCGTGCGCCGTGTTGACGCCTGCAACACCCGCTGCTGCATTTCGACGCAACACGCAGGCCGACAGGATCGCCGGGCGTTCGAGCGGTAATTGCTTTGCAGTGCAGATAGATTGGCGAAAGCCGCACGACAACGCGCACGTACGCCGTTCCGGCCGAATACCCGCGCGATTGGCATGCAAGTTGCGTTTCAACAGTCAGGCCACACCCTACGATTTCCATGGAGAACACCTTGACTGCCCTCGTATCGATCCTGCAGGAACGCCGAATCTTCGAACCGTCGGCCGACACGCGCGAGCGCGCGACCCTTTCCGGCATGCCGGCCTACCAGGCGCTGGCCGCCGAGGCCGAGCAGGATTACGAAGGCTTCTGGGCGCGTCTCGCG
>NZ_QTPP01000009.1 GCF_003853415.1 Burkholderia sp. Bp9142
GCGCACATCACGGTGAACAAGAACGCGATCCCGAACGATCCGGAAAAGCCGTTCGTGACGAGCGGCATCCGCCTGGGTTCGCCGGCGATGACGACGCGCGGTTTTGGCGCGGCGGAAGCCGAACAGGTCGGCAACCTGATTGCCGACGTGCTGGAAGCGCCGGAAGATGCGGCGACGATCGAGCGCGTGCGCGCGCAAGTGGCCGAGCTGACCAAGCGTTTCCCGGTCTATCGCTGATCCAGCATGCGCTGCCCGTTCTGCCGGCATGAAGACACGCAGGTCGTCGACTCGCGCGTGTCCGAAGATGGCGCCGCGATTCGTCGGCGCCGTCGCTGCTCGGCTTGCGACAAGCGCTTCACGACGTACGAGCGGGTCGAGCTGAATCTGCCGGCCGTCGTGAAGAAGGACGGCAGCCGCACGGAATTCGACCGCCGCAAGATCGTCGCCAGCATGCAACTCGCGCTGCGCAAGCGCCCGGTTGCGGCTGACGCGATCGACGCGGCGGTCGCCCGCATCGAATATCAACTGCTCGCGACCGGCGAGCGTGAAGTGCGTAGCGAGAAGCTCGGCGAACTCGTGATGAACGAGTTGCGCGGTCTCGATACGATTGCCTATGTCCGTTTCGCATCGGTTTACCGCCGGTTCGAGGACGTTTCCGAATTTGCCGACGTGATCGAAGAGTTCCGTCGCGCGTCCCCCTCCAAGCCTCCGCGTAAGCGCTGACGCGCTGCGTTCGTTCATCGTCTTCTCCGTGGGTTCGGTTCGTGCCGATTGTGTCGGCCGCGATCGCATGTCGCCAGTCGGCCGTCCGGCCAATGGCGCGTGTTCGCTCGCGTCGCTACAGTCGTCGCATCACGTTGACGGAGGGCGATGGCGATGGGACTGCACCGGCAGGCCGTTGAAAAAAGCATGCGATGCTGCGGCGGCTTCACGCTCGTCGAGTTGATGGTGGCGATCGCGCTGGCGGCCGCGATCGGACTTTACGCAGCCCCTGCATTCGATCAGTGGCGCATGCGCGAACGCGTGGATGCCCGCTCTCGCGCGCTGCTCGGTGCGCTGTCGTTCGCGCGCACCGAGGCGGCGCGTCTCGGCGTGCGCGTCACGCTGTGCAGGGCCGGGCGCGACGGCGACTGCGTGCGTTCCGGCGAGCGGTGCGACCCGGCGGAATGGTCGTGCGGCTGGATCGTCAGCGGGCAGTTCGACGGGCGGTCGCGCGTGCTGCGGCGCTATCCGAGCGATGTCGACATCGCTGTCGCGGGCGCCGCGCACGATCTGGCGTTCGCGCCGCCGGCGGGCCAGGTGATCGGCGGGATCAGGCGTTTCGAATTGCGTCCGCAGCGCGCGTTGTCCGGCGACGACGCACGCGTGTCGCGTTGCGTCCGGATCGCGGCGGGCGGCCGGGCGCGCGTCGTCGCCGGTCGTTGCGACGCGGCATGAAGCGCGCGCGCAGGTTGATGCACGGCACGTCGCTGCTCGAAGCGGTGCTGGCCCTCGCGCTGCTCGCGGCCGTGATGCTGGCCGTGGCCGGCAGCCAACTCGCGATGACGCGCGCGCAGCGGGCGACGATCTGGCGTGAACGTGCGCTGTGGCTGGCCGACGCACGCATCGAGCGCCGGCACGCCGGCGCAGACGCTGGCGATGGCATCGCGGCGCTCGCGGCCGCGTCGTTGCCCGGCGGCACGATGACGCTCGACGGCGGGCCGGGCGGTATCCGCTACGTGATGGTCGGCTGGCGCGACGCCGACGCGGCGGCGTCGACGCGATGCGAAGGCGCCGCGGTAACGTTGAAGCCGCCGTCGTGCGTGCGGATTCCGTTTCAGGAGGCCGAGGCCAATGCCAATACCGATGACCGCTGATCGCCGCATCCGCGCGCATACGCTGCTCGAAGTGCTGATCGCGATGACCGTCGGTCTGCTCGTGCTTGCCGCCGCCGGTGCGCTGTATCACGCCCAGCGCGTCGCGCAGCGGCGCGCGGAAGACGGGTTCCGGATGCGCGACGCGGCCGCGACCGCATTGATGCTGATCGGCCAGCAGATCCAGATGGCCGGGTTTCGCCCGCTCGATGTCGAAGGTGCGTCGTCGTTGCCGCCGGTGTTCGGCTGTTCCGCGGGGCGCGTGCGAGGCGATGGCACACAGGTGCGCTGCGAAGCCGTGCGCGCAGCATCGGATGCGGTGCTGGTCCGGTATGTCGGCGACGCCGTGTCGACGTGGCCGACGATCAGCGCCCAGGTGTCGGATTGTCTCGGGCAGGGTGTCGGCCCCCCCGGTGAGCGGCCGCTCGTGGAAAACCGGTTCGACGCGCATGTCAGTCCGTCGACGGGCGAGCCCGAGCTGTACTGCGAGGGAAGCGGGCGCCCCGGTACGCCGCAACCCGTCGTGTCCGGGATCGACCAGTTGCGCGTGCGTTATCTGCGTCGTGCAGGCACGCAGTTCGTCGACGCGCACGCGATGGAGGCCGACGACTGGCGCGATGTCGTCGCCGTACATGTGTGCGTGCGAGCCCGCGGCGAACCGATGCATGAGCCAGCGCGTCATGTCGATTGTGATGGTCGCACCGCCGTTGCGCGGGACGGTCGCGCGCATCTGGTGCTGCATCGAATCGTCGCGTTGCGAAACGCCGAGCCTGCAACTGTCGATCCCGTTCGCGATGCGGCGAACGTCCGTGAGGCGTTCCGATGATCCACGCAAACCGGCGCTTCGTTGCGCCCACGATGCGAATCGCGGCAGGACGTGCGCGGCGGCGTGCCGTGGCGTCTCGCGGCACGCAGCGCTCGGCGGGGGCATCATGCCGAGCCGCGGAGTAACGTGTTTTCCATCGGCCAGCCGCGGCTGGCGTCGCGACGCCGGCCTTGCACTGCCTGCGGTGATCGCCGTCGGTGCGGCGGTCGCGGCGCTGACCGGCACATGGTTCGAATCCGCCCTGACGGAATCGCGCCGCACGCGTGCGTTGTCGGACCGGCTGATTGCATTCCACGCGGCCGATGCGGCACTGGCGGCCTGCACCGGACGACTGCTTCGCGGCGGGGCGCCGTACGTGGACGAATCCGCATCGCCCGCCGAACCGGATGCATGGCGACGTACGCCTGCGCTGGGCGCCGCCGAGGCATTCGCGCCGTTCGCCTCGTGGCCGATGGCGGCGCAGCCGCCCCGTTGCCTGATCGAGGCGTGGCGAGGCGTCGGTCCGCAAGGTAGTCGTGCTTACCTCGTCACCGCGCGTGGCGTCGGCGGCCATGCGTCGAGCGTGGTCTGGCTGCAGAGCCAGGTCGCGCTGCGCGACGGACGCATCGTTGCGCAGCGCTGGCGTCGCGTCGCGGCGGTGCATCGATGAACGGGCCTGTACTGATGCATCGATCGGCGGCGTTCACGTTGCTCGAGCTGATGATCGTACTCGCGATCGTCGCCGTACTGGCCGGGTGGGGCATCCCGTCGTATCGCGAGCATGTCGCCCGCATGCATCGCACGTCCGCGGTTGCCGCGCTGTATCGCGCTGCCCAGTATCTCGAAATGCTCGACGGCCCGCTGCCGCGGACGTTGCCGGACGCCTATGCGCGGGCGCCGCCGGACGGGCCGGCCGTCTATCGCGTGGCGCTGCAGCGATCGGTTGGCGACGATGCGCCGGTCGTCTATGAACTCGTTGCGAGCCCGCTCGATGCAGGGCCGATGCGCGACGACGCATGCGGCGCATTCACGCTGCGTTCGGACGGGACGAAGGGCAATGCGGGATCGCGTGACGGAGAGACCGATGCACGGGAGCGGACATGCTGGGCCGCGCGTTGATCACGCCGGCAACGCACGGAAAGCCCACGAAAAACGCGCAACGGCCCGGGGCCGTGCGCGTCTGTCATCACGTGTCAGTCGTCGTTCGCGGCAGTTTCGCGCTCGTCGCGCGACTGTTTCCAGATCCGGTAGACCTCCCATGCGGCGAAGCCGACGGTGCCCCACTTCAGCGCGGGGCCCGCGCTCGCGCGCAGCAGCGAGCGAACGGGTTTCGCCAGCACGAGCGACGCGAGCGAACTCAACATCGGATACTGGTTGACGAGTTGGCCGAGGCTCGCGTTCAGGTTCCTGGCGGACTGGCTGAACTTGCTGCCCGACAGGCCGGGGATGAACACCTTGAGCCAACTGAAGCGCGTGACCGCGTGGCGCATTTCGGCGGCGGCTTCGGCAAGCTCGAGCCGCTCGACCTCGGATCGCAGGATCAGCAATTCCTTGCGGAGCGCGCGATGCTGCGATGCGCTCCAGTTCGATCGCGACGGATGGGGGCGGGGTGAATTGCCCGTGACGTTCTGGCTCATGGCGCGTCGGCGAAGTAGGTGAGAGGGGCGAACGCGACTGCGTTCACGACTTGCCGCGGAAAATTTCGCGGTCTTTCTCGAGCTCGGCGAGCGTGGTCTCGAACACGGTCGGCGCTTCGCGCAGGCCCGAGCGCGCCTTCAGCGCGCATACGATGCCGGCGATCGCGTACAGCGCGGTGATGGCCGCGAGCGACTGCCAGCGATAGGTGTCCCAGAACGCGATCGCGACGAGCACGGTCAGGCTGATCAGCGCCATCGTCGCGAGCATCATGGCCGCGAGCCCGAGGAACAGCACGCCCATCAGGCGTTCCTTCTCCTCGGCGAGTTCGATGCCGACGAGTTCGAGGCGCGTCTGCAGGAGGCCGATCGCGGAGCCGACGAGGCGGCGCAGCGGTCCCTGGCCGGACGGCTGCGGGTGGGTGTCTGTCGTCATGGATGAGGCGCTTGCGCGCGCAGTGAGCGGCTAGGTCGAAGCCGGCCGGCGGCGAACCGCCGGCCGGCTTCGGCACCCATGCGCCGCACCGGGCGGCACATGGGGAGGAACGGCGCCGAGCGCGTTACTTGCGGTTGACCAGCAGGCCGATCAGCACGCCGACGCCGGCGGCGACGCCGATCGACGTCCACGGATGCTCGTGCACGTAGTCGTCGGTCGCGCGCGCGGCCTTCTTGCCTTTCTCGACCACCACGACCTGGACGTCGGTTGCCTTTTCCTTGGCCTGCTTCAGGCGCGACATGGCTTTCTCGCGCAACTCGGCCGCACGGTCGCCCGTGCTGCTCGCCGCTTGCTTGAGCAGATCCTCGGCGTCCGCGAGAACGGTTTTGATATCCGACATCAGTTTCTCCTTGTTGATTTCCGACATTGCAACTCCCTTCATGCTGTCATGCTGCAGGTTCACATCGTAGCGAAACCCCTGCCTGCTGGCGAGCCGGGACGACACACGGCGGCGGCGCAAGATCGCATGGTAAACGACTCGTAATCGACTCGTAATCATCAACAGAGCCGCAAACCGTGCGAAAAGTTTCCACCGTGGCCGTCCGTCCTGCCCCGACACCGGGTAAAAATGACAAAAAAGTATGAATATCAAACGGAATAATCGTTCGCACGGCCCATTGCTTCCCGTAAGCTGATGGACTTTCCCGCGCCACCCAGCGCGCGGTTTCAACCAGCATCGTTCGAGGAGGGAACATCATGAGTCTGCGTCTTGGCGACATCGCACCGGATTTCGAGCAGGAATCGAGCCTGGGCCCCATCAAGTTTCACGAGTGGCTGGGCGACAGCTGGGGTGTCCTGTTTTCGCACCCGGCCGACTACACGCCGGTGTGCACGACCGAGCTCGGGCTGACCTCGAAGCTGAAGGGCGAGTTCGAGAAACGCAACGTGAAGGTGATCGCGCTGTCGGTCGACGGCGTCGAATCGCACCAGGGCTGGATCAACGACATCAACGAAACGCAGTCGACGGTCGTCGGTTTCCCGATCATCGCCGACGCGGACCGCAAGGTTTCGCAACTGTATGACATGATCCACCCGAACGCGAACGAAACGCTGACGGTCCGCTCGCTGTTCGTGATCGACCCGAACAAGAAGGTGCGGCTCACCATCACCTATCCGGCCAGCACCGGGCGCAACTTCGACGAAGTGCTGCGCGTGATCGACTCGCTGCAACTGACCGACAACTACAAGGTCGCGACGCCCGGCAACTGGAAGGACGGCGACGACGTCGTGATCGTGCCGTCGCTGCAGGATCCGGAAGAACTGAAGAAGCGCTTCCCGAAGGGCTTCAACGCGGTGCGTCCGTACCTGCGCCTCACGCCGCAGCCGAACAAGTAAGCAGCGGCTGACGCATCGGCGGCGCGTGACGAACGCGCGCGCCGATGAAAAACGGCCCGCCCGGCAGCGATGCCGGGCGGGCCGTGTCGTTTCGGCGGCGACGATGCGACGCGAAGCGCGCCACGTATCGCACGCGAATGATCAGAAGAATGCCTGGATGCCCGTCTGTGCGCGGCCGAGGATCAGCGCGTGGATGTCGTGCGTGCCTTCGTAGGTGTTGACCACTTCGAGGTTCACGAGGTGGCGCGCGACGCCGAATTCGTCCGAGATGCCGTTGCCGCCGAGCATGTCGCGCGCGAGCCGCGCGATATCGAGCGCCTTGCCGCACGAGTTGCGTTTCATGATCGACGTGATCTCGACGGCCGCCGTGCCTTCGTCCTTCATCCGGCCGAGACGCAGCACGCCCTGCAGGCCGAGCGTGATCTCGGTCTGCATGTCGGCGAGCTTCTTCTGGATCAGCTGGTTCGCGGCGAGCGGGCGGCCGAACTGCTTGCGATCGAGCACGTACTGGCGCGCGGTGTGCCAGCAGGACTCGGCCGCGCCCAGCGCGCCCCAGGCGATCCCGTAGCGCGCCGAGTTCAGGCACGTGAACGGGCCGCGCAGGCCGCTCACGTTCGGCATCAGGTTCTCTTCGGGCACGAACACCTCGTCGAGGACGATCTCGCCGGTGATCGACGCGCGCAGCCCGACCTTGCCGTGGATCGCGGGCGCCGACAGGCCCTTCCAGCCTTTCTCGAGGATGAAGCCGCGGATCGCGTCCTGGCCGTTTTCTTCCAGCTTCGCCCACACGACGAACACGTCGGCGATCGGCGAGTTCGTGATCCACATCTTCGCGCCGGACAGCGAATAGCCGCCGGGTACCTTCTTCGCGCGCGTGACCATGCTGCCCGGGTCGGAGCCGTGGTTCGGCTCGGTCAGCCCGAAGCAGCCGATCCATTCGCCGGTTGCGAGCTTCGGCAGGTATTTCTGCTTCTGCGCATCGGAGCCGAATTCGAAGATCGGCACCATCACGAGCGACGACTGCACGGACATCATCGAGCGGTAGCCGGAGTCGACGCGCTCGACCTCGCGCGCAATCAGGCCGTAGTTCACGTAACTGAGGCCGGGGCCGCCGTATTCTTCCGGAATCGTCGGGCCGAGCAGTCCGACTTCACCCATCTCGCGGAAGATCTCGGCGTCGGTGCGTTCATGGCGGAACGCCTCGGTGACGCGCGGCGCGAGCTTGTCCTGCGCGTATGCGTGCGCGGCATCGCGCACCATCCGCTCTTCTTCGGTCAGTTGCTGGTCGAGCAGCAGCGGATCGTCCCAATGAAAAGTTGCGGCGCCCATCGTGTCATCTCCTGTCTGTCGAGTCCCGTGCCGGCGGCTTCGTCGCCTGGGCCGATGTCTAAAGTTCGCTTGACTGAAGTTCCGCTGTGCGGAACAATGTTTTGCAAATCGAACCCAGTGTAGCATCAGATGACGCTTTCAACCATCGACGAAACCACGATCGACGAACGCAAGTTCGTCGTTGCGCTCGCGCGCGGGCTCGACCTGCTGCGCGCATTCCGGCCCGGCGAGACGATGCTCGGCAATCGCGACTTCGCGGAGCGCACCGGGCTGCCGAAGGCGACGGTGAACCGGCTCGCCTATACGCTGACCGTGCTCGGCTACCTGCGCTACGACGAGACGCTCGGAAAGTATGCGCTCGACGCCGGCGTGCTGTCGCTCGGCTACGCGCTGCTGTCCGGCTCGGGGACGCTCGACCTCGCGCGGCCGCACATGCAGGCGCTCGCGCGCGAGATCGGCGCGGCTGTGTCGCTCGGCTGCCGCGACGGGCTCGACATGATCTACCTGGAGACGATCCGCAGCGAAACCGCGCTGACGCTCGGGCTCGCGCCCGGCTCGCGGCTGTCGATGCTGACGAGCTCGATGGGGCGCGCGTACCTGGCCGTGCAGCCGGAGGACGTGCGCCGCGCGCTCTATGCGGATCTGCACCGGGCGGCGGGCGGCGCGGCCGATGCGGATGCGCTCGTCGCGGCCGCGCAGGATGCGGTGGCCGAATTCTCCGCGGGCGGATGCTGCTATTCGTTCCGCGCATGGCACATGGACGTGAACGCGGCGGCCGTGCCGTTTCGCGAGCCGCGCGAGGGGCGCTGGCTGATCCTGAGCTGCAGCGGGCCTGCGTCGTCGATGGACGAGCAGGTGTTCCGCACGCAGGTCGGGCCGAAGCTGAAGGCGCTCGCGCAGCGGCTCGGGCAGACGGTCTGAGACGGACGCCGCGAGCACGCGCGTCGCCGGTTCTCCGGAACGGGGAAAGCGCGCGGCCGCCGGTTGCACCGCGCGCGAACCGCGCTCATCATCGTTGCCCGGCTTCCCGACATGACGAGGTTCGCGATGCCACACCCGGAAACGATGGAAGGCGGTTGCGCATGCGGTTCGATCCGCTACCGGATCGCCGGCATTCCGGCTGACGCAGGCTTTTGCCATTGCCGGCTCTGCCAGCGCACGACGGGCGCGGCGGTGGTCGCGTCGGCATCGGTGCCGATCGACGCATTCGAGTACCTGCAGGGCGAGCCGACGGTCTATGCGTCGAGCGCATGGGGCGAGCGGCGCTTCTGCGGCCGCTGCGGCGCGCAGCTCGAGTACCGGCTGGCCGATGCGCCGACGACCGTGGAAATCAACTATGCGACGCTTGACGAGCCGTCGCGGCTGCGTGCCGCGTGGCACGTCTGGTACGGGGCCCGTTTCCCGGGCATCGAGATCGACGACGATCTGCCGAAATACGACGACGGTGGACGAGCGTAGGCGGCCGTCGGCGTCGATGCGCCGCCAGCGAATCCGCGAGCAGGCGCGTTCGATCTTGCCGCGCGAGCGGACCAGGAACCGGCCGGCATCGGGTGACGAGGCACGCTGACACCCGATTCCTGCAGCAATACGACATCGCAATCCGCCGTCCGGCGCGCCTGTCAGTCACGCGCCCGGCTCAGGCCGTGACGACCTTCGCGAACACCGGCCCCTGCATGAACCGCACGTCGTGCTGGCGCAGCAGCTCGCACTGCGTCTCGTCGACGACGCCGTCGAAAATCAGCGGAATCCTCACGCGCTGCGCATACGCGACCAGCGCCTTCACCATCCCGTCGCGCAGCGCGATGCCCGCATCGATCTTGATGTAGTCGGGCCGCGCCATCTCCGATTCGACCGCGAGGATCCGGCCCGGGTCGGGCAGCTTGTCCGCGACCTTGAAGCCGTGATGCTGGTAGCTGCGCGTCAGGTAGCCGAGGAAGGTCTTGTGCGCGACCGCGACCGCCGGCAGCTCGATCACGATCCGCTCGGTCGGCAGCCCGAAACGCTGCAGCACCGACGAGAAATGCTTCCCGTGGTCGTACTTCACGCTCTTGAGCAGCCGCTCGTGCACGCGCAGGAACAGCAGCCCGTGGCGTTGCGCGCCGAAGAAGTTGATCGCGTGCAGCGCGCGCGACAGCCGGTCGATCGCGACGAGCGCCTGGTCGTCGACGGCCGAGTCGACCGGGTCGTGCGGGGCGCCCGTGACCAGCGTGACGGCCTGGAAGCCGAGCTCGTCGCCGTAGCGCTCGATCGCATCCGCGAACGACGTCGACTGCGGTGCGCCGGGCATCGTCACGTCGTAGATGGGTTCGTAGGCGCTCGCGAGCGTGCGCTCCGGCAGATGTGCGCACGCGGTGCCGCCCTCGGCGAGCGCAAGGTGTTCCCGCAGATACGGCAGTTGCCCGGCACGGACGACCAGCTCGGGAATGTTGGGCGGAATCATCGGCGTGGGAAGGAAAAATGGCGGCCGAAAGGGCCGCCTCATGTCTCGATATTAGCAGCGCGCGCCCGGCTCGGCTTGGCGTTTCGCTCATATGGTTATCCCATCCCCGAGACGATGGCTAGGGTTTACGTTGATTTCACTATTCGTAATTGGTTTTACTATTCGTAAATCTAAGGATGTGTCGCCGATCAAGAAAAGCGGCGTTCGGGCGCCCGGAGCGGCGTCGTGTCCCGAATCGAATCAACAGGAAGCAAGGAGCGAGACGTGGCGGGTGACAGGAAGTGGGCTGAGCAGGGCGGGCCGCGACAGCGGCGGGCAACGGGCGTGGGCGGAACGACGGGTCGCGCGCCGGCGTGCGCGCGGCAGGGCTGAGGAGCGGATGGCGACCATGAGCATCGATTACCAGACGCTGAAGTTCGACTACCGGCCGCGCGCGGCGCGCGCCGCCGAAGACGACACGGCCATCCGCCCGGTGATCGTCGTCGGCGCGGGCCCGGTGGGCCTGTCGGCCGCGATCGACCTGGCGCAGCAAGGCGTGCCGGTCATGCTGCTCGACGACGACGACACGCTGTCGACGGGCTCGCGTGCGATCTGCTTCGCGAAGCGCACGCTCGAGATCTTCGACCGGCTCGGCTGCGGCGAGCGCTTCGTCGACAAGGGGGTGAGCTGGCACGTCGGCAAGGTGTTCCTGCAGGACGAACAGCTGTACGCGTTCGACCTGCTGCCGGAGGAAGGGCATGCGCGCCCCGCGTTCATCAACCTGCAGCAGTACTACGTCGAAGGCTATCTGGCCGAGCGCGCGTTCGAGCTGCCGAATCTGGAGATTCGCTGGAAGCACAAGGTGACGGGCGTCGCGCAGTCGGCGGACCACGCGGCGCTGACCGTCGAGACGCCGGAAGGCATCGAGACGCTGCGCGCGCAGTACGTGATCGCGGCCGACGGCTCGCGCAGCCCGATGCGCGCGGCGATGGGCCTCGAGAGCCGCGGCCGCACGTTCAAGGACCGCTTCCTGATCGCCGACGTGAAGATGAAGGCGGAATTCCCGACCGAGCGCTGGTTCTGGTTCGATCCGCCGTTTCACCGCAACCAGTCGGTGCTGCTGCACCGCCAGCCCGACAACGTGTGGCGGATCGACTTCCAGCTTGGCTGGGACGCCGATCCGGTCGCCGAGAAGCAGCCGGAGCGCGTGATCCCGCGCGTACGCGCGCTGCTCGGGGCGGACGTCGAGTTCGAACTGGAATGGGTGAGCGTCTATACGTTCCGCTGCCAGCGGATGGATACGTTCCGGCACGGCCGCGTGCTGTTCGCCGGCGATTCCGCGCACGGCGTGTCGCCGTTCGGCGCGCGCGGCGCGAACAGCGGCGTGCAGGACGCGGACAACCTCGCGTGGAAGCTGAAGCTCGTGCTCGACGGCCGCGCGGACGACCGCCTGCTCGACACCTATGCGAGCGAGCGCGAGTTCGCGGCCGACGAGAACATCCGCAATTCGACGCGCTCGACCGACTTCATCACGCCGAAGAGCGCGGTGTCGCGCGTGTTCCGCGACGCGACGCTGAAGCTCGCGCGCGACTGCGAGTTCGCGCGCAAGCTCGTGAACAGCGGCCGCCTGTCGGTGCCGGCCGTGCTGGCCGATTCGCCGCTGAACACGCCGGACCGCAACGGCGACGCGTTCGCGTGCGCGATGCGCGCGGGTGCCGCGGCAGCCGATGCGCCGGTGCGCGCGCAGGGCGCGTCGGGCTGGCTGCTGCGGCATCTGGGCGACGGCTTCGCGGGCGTGCTGTTCGGGCTGCCGGGAGACGCGGCCGCGCTCGTGCAGGCGCTCGACGGCCTCGCGCTGCCGGTGCGGCCCGTGCTGGTCGTGCCGGCCGGGCAGGCGCAACCGGTGGCCGGTGTCGACGTCGTGGAGGACGTCGACGGTTTCGCCGCGCAGCGCTACGACGCGAAGCCCGGCACGTTCTACCTGCTGCGCCCCGACCAGCACGTGTGCGCACGGATGCGCACGCTCGATCGCCAGGCGATCGCCGACGCACTGGCGCGCGCGACCTGCGCACGCTGACCATCGCATTGGACACGACAACGACACCGGAGACACCCGTCATGCCCCGACTCGACACCCGCCCGCGCCTGGCCGACCCGGACGCGTTCTACGAAGCGCTGATCGACATGCATCGCGACCTGTCGGACGCCGACAGCCAGCTCGTCAACGCGAAGCTGATCCTGCTGCTCGCGAACCAGATCGGCGACGCCGACGTGCTGCGCGAAGCGATGGCGCTCGCGCGCCAGGGCGTGAGCCCGCCCGTGCATCCGGCCGCCGAGGTTGCGCAATGAGCGCGGCGCCGGCCGACGCGCGCGTGCTCGAAGTCGAGCGCGTGATCGACGAGACCCATCGCCCGGCCTTTCACTGGATGCTGCTCGTGCTGTGCGGGCTGTGCCTCGTGATCGACGGCTTCGACGCGCAGGCGATGGGTTATGTCGCGCCCAGCGTGATCGCCGAATGGGGCGTGCCGAAGCAGGCGCTTGGGCCCGTGTTCAGCGCGAGCCTGTTCGGGATGCTGCTTGGCGCGCTCGGGCTGTCGGTGCTGGCCGACCGGATCGGGCGGCGCCCGGTGCTGATCGGCGCGACGCTGTTTTTCGCGGTGACGATGCTCGCGACCCCGTTCGCGGGCTCGATCCCGGTGCTGATGGCGCTGCGCTTCGTCACGGGCCTGGGCCTCGGCTGCATCATGCCGAACGCGATGGCGCTGGTCGGCGAGTTCAGCCCGGCCGTGCATCGCGTGAAGCGGATGATGATCGTGTCGTGCGGCTTCACGCTCGGCGCCGCGATCGGCGGCTTCATCAGCGCCGCGCTGATTCCGGCGCTCGGCTGGCGCTCGGTGTTCTTCGTCGGCGGCGCGGTGCCGCTGGTGCTGACGCTCGCGATGTTCGCGCGCCTGCCCGAGTCGCTGCAGTTCCTGGTGCTGAAAGGGCGCGACGCGCAGGCACGCGCGTGGCTCGCGCGCTTCGCGCCGCAGGCCGGCATCGATGCGAGCACGCGCGTCGTCGTGCGCGAGCGCGCGGCGAGCGGCGCGCCGGTCGCCGAGCTGTTCCGCGATGGCCGCCGGCCGGTCACGCTGCTGCTGTGGGCCATCAGCTTCATGAACCTGATCGATCTGTACTTCCTGTCGAACTGGCTGCCGACCGTGATGCGCGATGCGGGTTATGCGCCGGGCACGGCAGTGATCGTCGGCACGGTGCTGCAGACGGGCGGCGTGGTCGGCACGCTGTCGCTCGGCTGGTTCATCGAACGCCACGGCTTCGTGCGTGTGCTGTTCGCGTGCTTCGCCTGCGCGGCCGTCTCGGTCGGACTGATCGGCTCGGTCGCGCATGCGCTGCCGTGGCTGCTGCTCGTCGTGTTCGCGGGCGGCTTCTGCGTGGTCGGCGGGCAGCCGGCCGTGAACGCGCTCGCGGGCCAGTATTACCCGACGTCGCTGCGCTCGACCGGCATCGGCTGGAGCCTCGGCATCGGCCGGATCGGCTCGGTGCTCGGGCCGCTCGTCGGCGGACAACTGATTGCGCTCAACTGGACCAACGGCGCGCTGTTCCATGCGGCCGCGGTGCCGGTGCTGTGCTCGGCGCTGTTCGTGCTGGGACTGGCCGGCGTCACGCGGCGCAACGGCGCGCAGGCGCCGAACGCCGCCATGAATTGATGGAGAAAGGAAACGATGACGCTTGACCTGTCGAAACCGGCGAGAGCCGGCTACCTGAGCGGTTTCGCGAACGAATTCGCGACCGAGGCGCTGCCCGGCGCGCTGCCGCACGGCCGCAACTCGCCGCAGCGCGCACCCTACGGGCTGTATGCGGAGCAGCTGTCGGGCACCGCGTTTACCGCGCCGCGCAGCCACAACCGCCGCTCGTGGCTGTACCGGATCCGGCCGGCGGCCGTGCACCGGCCGTTCGAGCCGTTCACGGGCCCGCAGCGGCTCGTGTCGGAATTCGGCGACTCGGCCGACGTGCCGCCGACGCCGCCGAACCAGCTGCGCTGGGATCCGCTGCCGATGCCGGTCGAGCCGACCGATTTCGTCGAAGGGCTCGTGACGATGGCCGGCAACGGCTCGGCGGCCGCGATGAACGGCTGCGCGATCCACCTGTATGCGGCGAACCGCTCGATGCAGGACCGCTTCTTCTACAGCGCCGACGGCGAACTGCTGATCGTGCCGCAGCAGGGACGGCTCTTCATCGCGACTGAATTCGGCCGGCTCGACGTCGAGCCGTTCGAGATCGCGGTGATCCCGCGCGGCGTGCGTTTCTCCGTCGCGCTGCCGGACGGCGACGCGCGCGGCTACATCTGCGAGAACTTCGGCGCGCTGCTGCGCCTGCCGGACCTCGGCCCGATCGGCTCGAACGGGCTCGCGAACCCGCGCGACTTCCTCACGCCGCAGGCCGCGTACGAGGATCGCGAAGGCGCGTTCGAGCTGGTCGCGAAGCTGAACGGGCGCCTCTGGCGCGCGGACATCGGCCATTCGCCGTTCGACGTCGTCGCGTGGCACGGCAACTACGCGCCGGTCAAATACGACCTGCGCCTGTTCAACACCATCGGCTCGATCAGCTATGACCATCCCGATCCGTCGATCTTCCTCGTGCTGCAGTCGCCCAGCGACACGCCGGGCGTCGACTCGATCGACTTCGTGATCTTCCCGCCGCGCTGGCTCGCGGCCGAGGATACGTTCCGCCCGCCCTGGTTCCACCGCAACGTCGCGAGCGAATTCATGGGGCTGGTGCACGGCGCGTACGACGCAAAGGCCGAGGGCTTCGTGCCGGGCGGCGCGAGCCTGCACAACTGCATGTCGGGCCACGGGCCCGACGCGGACACCTTCGAGAAGGCGTCCGCGAGCGACACGACGAAGCCGCACAAGGTCGACGCGACGATGGCGTTCATGTTCGAAACCCGCACGCTGATCCGGCCGACGCGCTACGCGCTCGACACCGCGCAGCTGCAGGCCGACTACTTCGAATGCTGGCAAGGCATCAAGAAACACTTCAATCCGGAGCAGCGATGAGCGACACCCAAGACTGGCGCGCGACGCTCGACCCGGCTCGCAAGAGCTGGGTCGAGACGGCGAACGATCCCGCCTGCGATTTCCCGATCCAGAACCTGCCGTTCGGGATCTTCAGCGACGCGAAGCAGGCGGCGCGCCGTGCGGGCGTCGCGCTCGGCGACCAGGTCGTCGACCTCGCCGCGCTTGCGCGCGCGGGCCTCGTGACGCTGCCGGCCGGCGCCGACGTGTTCGCCGTGCCGACGCTCAACGCGTTCATCGCGCTCGGCCGCGACGCATGGCGCAGCGTGCGCGTGCAGCTGTCCGACCTGTTCTCGCGCGACCACGCGCGGCTGCGCGATGATGCCGCGCTGCGCGCGCAGGTGCTCGTCGCGCAGCGCGACGCGACGCTGCATCTGCCGGTCGACATTCCCGGCTACACCGATTTTTATTCGTCGAAGGAACACGCGACCAACGTCGGCTCGATGTTCCGCGATCCGAAGAATGCGCTCCTGCCGAACTGGTCGGAGATGCCGATCGGCTACAACGGCCGCGCGTCGTCGGTGGTCGTGAGCGGCACGCCGGTGCGGCGCCCGAACGGGCAACTGAAGCTGCCCGACCAGGAGCGTCCGGTGTTCGGTGCGTGCCGCAAGCTCGACATCGAGCTGGAGACGGGTTTCATCGTCGGCCGCGGCAACGCGCTTGGCGAACCGATCGCGTGCGAGGACGCCGAAGCGCACATCTTCGGGATGGTGCTGCTGAACGACTGGAGCGCGCGCGACATCCAGCAGTGGGAATACGTGCCGCTCGGCCCGTTCAACGCGAAGACCTTCGCGACGACGATCTCGCCGTGGATCGTCACGCTCGACGCGCTCGAACCGTTCCGCGTCGCGCAGCCCGAGCAGTCGCCGCAGCCGCTCGCATATCTGCGGCACGCGGGCAGGCACGCGTTCGACATCGCGCTCGAAGTGACGCTGCGCGTGGAGGGGGCCGCCGAAGCGACGTCGATCTGCCGGACCAACTTCAGGCACATGTACTGGACGATGGCGCAGCAGCTTGCGCATCACACGGTCGCGGGCTGCAACACGCGCGTCGGCGACCTGATGGGTTCGGGGACGATCAGCGGGCCGACCCGGGATGCGTTCGGCAGCCTGCTCGAGCTGACGTGGAACGGCAAGGAGCCGCTCGCGCTGAACGGTGGCGGCAGCCGCGCGTTCATCGAGGACGGCGACGAACTCACGCTCGCGGGCTGGTGCCAGGGCGATGGCTATCGCGTCGGCTTCGGCGCGTGTGCAGGCAAGATCCTGCCGGCGCGCAGCGCGTAATACGTAACACGCAACGTGTGATCCGTAAGGACAGGGCGGCCCGCATTGCGCGGGCCGCTTTCGTTTTGCCGGCGAGCGGCGGTGCGTGTGCGCTTGTGCGTACCGATGCGTGGCGCCGCGCGCCGGCATCGGCGTCAGACCGCGCGCTGCAACGCGGCGCGTCGTTCCCATAGTGCGGCCGCAACGAACGCGGTGACGCAGACGACCAGCACGCCGATCAGTGCATTGCTGCCCAGCTGCTCCATCAATGCGCCCGCAACCAGCGGGCCGCCGAAGCTCGCGGCGCTCCACGATGCCGACACGAGCGAGCTCGCGGTGACGAGCGCCGCGCCGCGGAAGCGTTCGCCGCACGCGACGAGCGACAGCGTGTAGATGCTGCCGGCCGCCGCGCCGAGCGCGAACAGCAGCGGCCAGCACAGCCACGGATTCGCGATGACGAACGGCAGCAGCGGCAGGCCCGCGAGCACGATCCAGCCCGCGCCGAGGTGCACGCGTTCGCGACCGAGCTTGTCCGCGAGCCAGCCGATCGGGAACTGCATCGCGGTGTCGCCGAGCAGCATGATCGATGCGAGCAGCACGGCGGTCGCGCTCGCGACGCCATGATCCATCGCATAGAGCGGCAGCAGCGACAGCGCGAGCGTGTCGAACAGCGCAAAGAAGCCGGTGCCGATGATCAGCGCGGGCATGCGCGGCAGCACCGCGAGCCAGTGGTCGTGTTGTTCGTGATGCGCGTCGTCGCCGGCGAGCGGCGCGCGCCGGATCGTCGCGAGCGTCGGCAGCGCGAGCAGGAACAGCGCGCCGCACAGCGCGAAGCGGATGCTCGTCGCGCCGGCGATCTGGCTGACGAGCACGGGGCCCGCCATCTGGAACAGCGTGAAATTGGTCGCGTAGATCGCGACCACGCGGCCGCGTGTCGAATCGTCGGCGAGCTGGTTGACCCACGCTTCGCCGATCGTGAACAGCAGCATCAGCGCCGCGCCGCACAGCACGCGCAGCACGCCCCACAGGACCAGGTCCGACGTGAACTGCATCAGCGCGGTGGCCGCGGCGAGCAGCACGACCGACACGACGATCGCGCGGCGCGAGCCGATGTGTCGCGCGAGCGCGGTGACGAACGGGACGACCGCGAGGCCGCCCAGGGCCTGCGCGGCTGTCAGCATGCCGACGACGTTGGTGCCGTGTCCGGCTTCGGTCAGTGCGAGCGCGGTGAGCGGCAGCGTGGCGCCGGTGCCGAGGCCGACGACCGCGACGCTCAGGATCAGCGCGAGGAAATCGCGATTGAGAATGGCTTTCATCGGCGGGGATGCTACACCGGGGGCCTTGAAAGGTCCATGAAGGCCGTCAGGTTCGAATGGCGTTGCGTGCGCAACGAATGAATGGCCGTTGCGTTACACGTAGCCGGCCGGCCCGCTCACCGGGCGGCGTTCGAGCGATGCCGACCAGAGCGTGAGCGCGAGCGCCGCGACGGCCATCGCGGCACCGACCCACGGCAGGTTCACGAGCGACACGCCGGAGCCGATCGCCATCCCGCCGAGCCACGCGCCCGTCGCGTTGCCGAGGTTGAATGCGCCCTGGTTCAGCGTCGACGCGAGGTTCGGCGCATCGCTCGCGCGATCGACGATCAGGATCTGCAGCGGCGGCACGATCGCGAACGCGAGGATGCCCCACACGAAGATCGTCGCGAGCGCGGCGAACGGCAGGTGCATCGTGCCGGCGAACAGCGCGAGGACGATGCCGATCAGCGCGAGCGTCGCGATCAGCGACGGCATCCGGCGCCAGTCGGCGAGCTTGCCGCCGAGCGTGCCGCCGACGGTCAGGCCGAGGCCGAACAGCAGCAGCACGTAGGTGACCTGGCGCGGCGAGAAGCCCGTCACGTCCTCGAGGATCGGCGTGATGTACGTGAACACGCTGAACAGGCTCGCGGACGCGAGCACGCTGATGCCGAGCACCATCAGCACCTGCGGGTGCTTCAGCACGCTGAATTCGCGCGTGATGCTGGTGTCGGGCATCGCGAGATGCTTCGGCAGGCATACCGCGAGCGCGGCGGCCGCGGCGATGCCGATGCCGGTGACGGCCCAGAACGTCGCGCGCCAGCCGTAGGCCTGGCCGAGCGCGGTGCCGAGCGGCACGCCGAGCACGTTCGCGAGCGTGAGGCCGGTGAACATCAGCGCGATCGCCTGCGCGCGGCGGTTCGGCGCGACGAGGTTGCTCGCGACCACCGAGCCGATTCCGAAGAAGGCGCCGTGGCAGAACGCGGTGACGACGCGCGCGGCCATCAGCACCGCATAGCCGGGCGCGATCGCGCAGAACAGGTTGCCGGCGATGAACAGTCCGATCAGGCCCATCAGCGCGCGCTTGCGCGGCATCTTCGAGGTGACGATCGCGAGGATCGGCGCGCCGATCGTCACGCCGAGCGCGTAGCCGGACACGAGCATCCCGGCGGCCGGGATCGACACGCCGAGGTCGCGGGCGACGTTGGGCAGCAGCCCCATGATCACGAACTCGGTGGTACCGATTCCAAATGCGGCGACGGCAAGGGCGAAAAGAGGCAAGGGCATCGCGGTGGGCTACGGAAAAGACCGCGGCCCGAAGCCGGCGCGGGATGCGCGGGACGGGCGGGGCGGGGAGGCGTCAGCCGCGATTCTACTTCAGTGAAAACCCCTATGCTCGGGGTCAAAACGGATGTTGCCGGCGTGCGACGCGGTACGGGTGCGGTCGCGCCACAGTGTGGGATCTGGCGGTGTGTTCGACGGCGGCGGCGTGGCGAAATATCGGGTCGGAGCGAGGCTGGCGGCGCGTCCATGCCACGCGCCGTGCGCACGGTTACCGGTCGGGAAGCGTCCCGGCTGGTGCCGGGCCGGAGCCGCCGTCCGCTGCGCAAACCTCGGGCGACGGCGCCGACCCGGCGGTCGCCGCGCGATCGGCGGCCTGCGTCGCCGGCGCGTCCCAGCCGTTTTCGAACAGGCAGGCTTCGATCGGCATCCGTGCGGCCCAGCGCTCCTCCTCGAGCATCGGTTTCGCATAGAACGCGTCGACATGTCCGACGCACAGCACCGCGATCGGCTTCGCGCCGGCCGGCATGCCGAGCAGCGTGCGCAGCGCGTCGACGTCGAACAGCGACACCCAGCCCATCCCGAGCCCTTCGGCGCGCGCGGCGAGCCACATGTTCTGGATCGCGCAGGCGGCGGACGCGAGGTCCATCTCCGGCAGCGTGCGGCGGCCGAACACGTGGCGCTCGCGATCGTCGGTCAGCGCGACGACCAGCAACTCGCCGCATTCGCGCACGCCTTCGACCTTCAGCCGCATGAATTCGTCCTGCCGCTCGCCGAGCGCGTCGGCGGTCGCGCGGCGCTCGGCCTCGACCAGTGCATGGATCGCGGTGCGCAACGCGGCGTCGGTGATGCGGATGAAGCGCCACGGCTGCATGAAGCCGACGCTCGGCGCGTGGTGCGCGGCGCGCAGCAACCGCGCGAGCGTGGCCGGATCGACGGGCGCCGGCGTGAAGTGGCGCATGTCGCGCCGTTCGAAGATGGCGCGGTAGACCGCGGCAAGGGCGGAGTCGTCGAAACGCATGAGTGGCCGAAGCAGGGGGAGGTCGGCGCAACGATAGCAGACGCCGCGCGTGCGGCGTTACATCAGTCGAAACAAAATGGCGCATCGTTGACGGATCGCGTGCGCCGAACGCGGAATGCCGTGGATCAGCGTCCGGTCGTGACGACGTTGGTCGGCGTGCCGGCGTGCCACGCCTCGATGTTCAGCAGCGTCGTGTGCGCGATCTCGGCGAGCGCCTCGCGCGTGAAGAACGCCTGGTGCGACGTGACGATCACGTTCGGGAACGTCAGCAGGCGCGCGAGCACGTCGTCCTGCAGCGGCAGGTCGGAATGATCCTCGAAGAAGAGGCCGCTTTCCTCCTCGTACACGTCGAGCCCGAGATGGCCGAGCTGGCCGCTCTTGAGCGCGTCGACCAGCGCCTGCGCGTCGACGAGGCCGCCGCGGCCGGTATTGATCAGCATCGCGCCGTGCTTCATCCGCGCGAGCGTCTGCGCATTGATCAGATGATGCGTCGACGGCAGCAGCGGGCAGTGCAGGCTGACGATGTCGGCATGGTGCAGCAGTTCGTCGAGCTCGACGTAGCGCGCGCCGAACGCGATCAGTTCGTCGTCGTGCGGCGGCATCGAGTGCGCGAGCACGTGCATGCCGAAGCCCATCATGATCTTCGCGAACACGCGGCCGATCAGGCCGGTGCCGATCACGCCGACGGTCTTGCCGTGCAGGTCGAAGCCGAGCAGCCCGTTCAGCGAGAAGTCGCCTTCGCGCGTGCGCGCGACCGCGCGCGGCAGCCGGCGGTTGAGCGCGAGGATCAGCGCGACCGCGTGCTCGGCGACCGCATGCGGCGAATACGCGGGCACGCGCACGACCGCGATGCCGAGCCGCTCGGCGGCCGCCAGGTCGACATGGTTGAAGCCGGCCGAGCGCAGTGCGATGAGGCGCGTGCCGCCGTCGGCGAGCCGTTCGAGCACGGCCGCGTCGACGGTGTCGTTGACGAACGGACAGACGACCTCATAACCGTGCGCGAGGATCGCGGTTTCCGCGTCGAGATGCGACGGCTGGAAGTGCAGCCGATAGCCGAACTGCCGGTTGGCGGCAGTAAACGATTCGTCGTCGTACTGCCGGCTGCTGAACAGGATCACGCGCACGCTGCACCTCCGATGGCTGTCGCGTGCAGTTTACTGCAGGCCCGTCTGCCGGCCCGTGACGACATCGACGCGATCGGTCGTGCGCAGGAAGCCATAGCCGGTCCGCTCGCGGGCCGCCTGCACGCCGAAATGCTCGAGCGCGTGCTCGACGAAGCTGCGGGTGCGGGCCGGCACGTACTGGCGGTTCGGGTAGACGAGCGACAGCTGCGCGTCCGGGTCGTCGATCCGGTAGGCGGACAGCAGCCGCACCAGCGTGCCGGCGGCGAGCGCGTCGGCGACGCTCGGCTCGGGCAGCACTGCGATGCCGGACCCGGCGACGGCCGCCGCCTGCACGAGCGCCAGCTGGTTGACCGTGCAGGTCGGGCGCACGGTGATCGAATGCGTGACGCCGTCGTGGCCGACCAGCCGCCACGCGGGCGCATGCTGGTGCGGTGCGAGTGCGACCCAGTCGTGGCCAGGCAGGTCGTCGGGCGCGCGCGGCTCGCCGCGACGTTCGAGATAGGCGGGCGCCGCGCAGGCGACGAACGGGTTCGGCGCGAGTGCGTGGCCGATCAGTGTCGGGTTGCCGTCGAGCCGGTTGCCGGTCACGATGCCGACGTCGTAGCCCGAATCCAGCACGTCGAGCGGCCCTTCGGCGACGGTGAGCTGCACGCGCAGCTCGGGATAGCGGTGCCGGAAACTGCTGACGAGCGGCGTCAGCGCGAGCGGCGACAGCAGGCCCGACGCGACGACCCGCAGCGTGCCGGCCGGCTCGCGCACTGCATGCGCGACGGATGCCTCGAGATGATCGAATTCCTCGAGCAGCGCGCGACAGCCGTCGAGGTAGCGCAGGCCTGCCTCGGTCAGCGACAGGTTGCGCGTGGTGCGGTGGATCAACCGCGTGTTCAGGTGAGACTCGAGCATCGCGATCGAACGCGTGACGAGCGCATTGGATACGCCTAGATGGTGCGCCGCGCGCCGGAAGCTCTGCTGCTCGGCGACGCAGACGAACACACGCATGGTCTGAATCTGGTTCATGGCTCGCGGATTTCTGGCCCGGTTGATTGATTCTGGTGGTGATTTTTCGTGGCACGACCTGGAAACCGTCGCGCAACCCGCGGTTCTGGTCCGTATCGAAAAATCGGTTTTCGATTCTGCAGACGATTGTTGATTACAGAAGCGATATCCGTCAACCTGAGAAAAGGGGCGGGTTGCGGAAAATCGAAATCACGGGTATCGCTTTAACGAGGTGGGGTCGCAAGCGTGCGCCGGGGATAGTCGGTGGCGCATTGAAGTCGGCTGCCGGGTATTTGAATATTTCGTATGTTAATCAATGCCTTGTGTTTGATTCGGTGCGGCTGGATGCGGTAATGGGTGAAGTCGCTCACCAATTGATGTCGAGATTGTGGAGTTTTGAATAGGTTCGGTTTTCGCCGCCCGATTTCGCCTTCGCGATTTTTGCCGTGATGGCCAGTATTCCAGTCGATGCGTGGACCGTACTGAACGTCCGCATCGGGAAATCGTCGCAATATTGCCGGAGAAAATCGCGGGGGATCGAACCGCGAATGGAACCGTTTCGCATGCGGCCGGCAATGCCGCGACAATACGAAACCCGATCGTGCGACGTGTGCGCGGCCGGCTGGCCCGGTCCGTCGACCGGGCCAGCATCACGCTGTCCGGCCGCGCGTGCCTCTTGCGCGCGGCCGCGGAACGCGGAATCATCGATCAGTTCGCCATGCCGTGCGGCGGATGACGTCCGTGCGTTTTCTTCCTTCCTCTTTTGCCAGCCATGTCCATCGATTACTCGCCGATTCCCTGTCCCGTCGTCGTGCCGCTCGACGCGATCCTGCCCGAAGAACCGCTGCTGATGATGGGGGCCGGCCCGGTCCCGATCCCGGCCGCCGTCGCGAAGGCGAACACGATCGTGATCAACCACCTCGGCGCGACGATGGCGAAGATCATCGAGCAGGTGAAGGAGATGGCGCGCTACGTGTTCCAGACCCGCACGAAATGGGTGCTCGGCGTCGCCGGCCCCGGCTCCGCCGCGATGGAAATGGCGATCTCGAACCTCGCGTGGCGCGGCACGCGCGTGCTGTCGATCCGCAATGGCTTCTTCAGCGCGCGGATGGCCGAGATGGCGACGCGCGTCGGCGCCGACGTCGCGACGCTCGAAGTGGCCGACCGCTCGGTCGCGAGCCTCGACGAGATCGCGGACGCGATCGCGCGCGAGCGGCCCGAGATCGTGACGATCGTGCAGGGCGAGACGTCGAACACCGTGTGGAACCGCGACCTGCGCGACATCGCGGCACTCGCGAAGGCGGCCGGCGCGCTGGTTGTCGTCGACGCGGTGTGCACGCTGTCGACGATGCCGCTCGAGATGGACGCGTGGGGCATCGACGCGGTGATCACCGGCGGCCAGAAGGGGCTGTCGTCGATCCCCGGCGTGTCGCTGATCGCATTCTCCGACGCCGCGTGGGAGCGGATGAAGCAGCGTCCGGAACCGAACGCGCACTGGTGCCTCGACATGGCGCTCGCGGAGAACTTCTGGCACAACGCGGGCTATCACTACACGGCGCCGGTGTCGGGCGTGCTCGCGCTGCACGAGGCGCTGCGCCTCGTCTGTGCGGAGACGCTCGAAAGCCGCTTCGCGCGCCACCTGCGCTGCTCGCTCGCGCTGCAGGCGGGCGTCGAGGCGATGGGGCTCACGCTTTATGCGCCGAAGGACTGCCGGCTCAATTCGGTGGTCGGGATCGAGACGCCCGAAGGGCTCACGCCCGGCATGGTGTGCGGCCATATCTCGAAGCAGTACCAGGTCGAGATATCGGGCTCGTTCGGGCTGCCGATCGTGCGGATCGGACAGATGGGCGAGCAGTGCCGCGAACACAACCTGTTCCGCACGCTGCATGCGTTCGGCCGCACGATGGTCGATCTGAAGGTACCGGTCGACCTGCCGGCCGGCGTGGCCGCGCTCGAGCAGGAACTGTCGCAGCGAGGCGTGTAAGCCACGGGGAACCCGCGCGGGGGGCGCGCTTGCGGCGCTTCCGGCCCGGCGGTCGGCAACTGCCCCCGGTATGGCGAACGACGGTCGGCCGGCCTGGCCGCCTTTCGTCAACCGTGCTCAGCCGCCCTGCATCGCGCGCCGGTATGCATTCGGCGTCGTGCCGTGTGCGTCGCGAAAGCGGTGGCTGAAGTGGCCGGCGTTCGCGTAGCCGCATTCGGCGGCGACCTGCGCGAGCGGCAGCGCCGTCGTGCGCAGCAGCAGGCGCGCCCGCGCGAGTCGCTGCTCGGCGACCCACGCATGTGGCGCGCGGCCGAACGACAGCCGGAACATCCGCGAGAAGTGGTATTCGGACAGCGCGGCGACGTCCGCCAGTTCGCCGAGCGTCAGCGGCTGCGACAGGTAGCTGTCGATATAGTCGCGCACGCGGCGCCGCACGGCCGGCGCGAGCCCGCCGCGGAACGGCACGTCGGTGCGCGTCGTGCTCTGGCCGCGCAGCAGCAGGCTCAGCACGTCGTGCGCGGCCTCATTCACGCGTAGCCGCCCGTCGGCATCGTCCCAGCGCTCCAGCGCGAGCGACCGGAACTGCGCGGCGACGCGCGCATCCTCGAAATAGGTGCGGTCGGCGAGCTTCAGTTCGCGCGGCTCGCGATCGAGCTCGCGGATCGCGCGCTGCGTGAAGTGCTCGGGCAGGAAGTACAGGTGGATGAAGTGCATCTCGCCGCGCACCCACCAGCGTGATTCATGGTCGCCCGGCAACGCGCACAGCAGGCTCGGCGCGCCGTAGCGCGGCACGCGTTCGCGCTCCGTCCGGTAGCCGCCGTCGAGATAGCACGACAGCGTGTGGTGGCCGGGCTGTTCGTAGATCGTCTCGCTTTCGTCGGTGATGCGCGTCCATTCGGCGATCGCGAGATGGTCGCCGAGCCACGTGAAACGCTCGAGCGTCGCGTTCGCGTCGGCGAGCGTGCGGCACACCGACTGCAGGCCGAACGGCAGCGCACCGCCGGCAAGGGCGGCCGCATGATCGACGGGCGGGGCGTACAGGGGCGAACTCATGGTGCGACGAGTATAAGCGCGCGTGATGCGCGCCGTGCGGCGGCGAGAAAAAGAGCGCAATTCCGGACAATCCGCGCGGGCGGGGCGCCGGCATAGTCGGAGTCCGTTTCACTCGTTCCGCATCGTTGCCGCCATGAACCTGTCGCTTTATTTCGTCACCGTGCTGATCTGGGGCACCACCTGGATCGCGATCAAGTGGCAGCTGGGCGCCGTGCCGCCGCCCGTGTCGATCGCGTGGCGCTTCTGGCTCGCCGCCGCCGTGCTGTTCGCGCTGCTGCGCGTGATGCGCCGGCCGGTCCGCCCGCCGCGCGAGGCGTGGCGCTACCTGGTCGCGCAGGGCGTCGCGCTGTTCTGCCTGAATTTCCTGTGCTTCTACTATTCGGAGCAGGTCGTGCCGAGCGGCCTCGTCGCGGTGATCTTCTCGACCGCGCCGCTGCTGAATTCGATCAACGGCCGGCTGTTCATGGGCCGCCCGCTGCGGCCGTCCGCGATCGCCGGCGCGCTGCTCGGGCTGACCGGCATCGCGTGCCTGTTCTGGCAGCAGATGGCCGGACACCTCGACGATCATGCGACGTGGACGGGCCTCGCGATCGCGTTCGCGGGCACGATGTGCTTCTCGGCCGGCAACCTGCTGTCGAGCCGGATGCAGTCGATGGGGCTGCACCCGCTCGTGACCAACGGCTGGGCGATGCTGATCGGCGCTGCGATTCTGACGGTCGGCAGCGCGCTGGCAGGATTGCCGTTCATGATCGATACGAGCCCGCGCTATCTCGGCGCGCTCGTCTATCTCGCGGTGCCGGGCTCTGTGATCGGGTTCACCGCGTACCTGACCCTCGTCGGCCGGATCGGGCCGGAGCGCGCCGCGTACTGCACGGTGCTGTTCCCGATCGTTGCCCTGGCCGTGTCGACGGTCTTCGAAGGTTACCAGTGGTCGCCGCTCGCGGTGATCGGGCTGCTGCTCGTGCTGGCCGGCAATCTTGTCGCGTTCGATCTGACGCGCAGGTTGTTTCTGCGCACGGCGTGACTGGCGTGCCATATGGCACGGCTTGGCCCGGTCCGGGTATCGCGCGAATTGGTTGACTTGGTTGACTTGGTTTTGATTTAGGGCTAGGCTTGATCCTCCGGTTGCATCAGGAGGTGATGATGGTCACGCACGCTCATGCGCTTGAAGGTGCCGCTACGATTCTCGATGTCGAGACCGAGGAGGCACTGCGCAGTGCCGTCGGCGCGGCGACCATGCTCGGGCCGGATCGCGCCCGTGCGCTGCTCAGGCTGTCGGATGAGCAACTAGGGCACCTGTTCAAGGTGGGCATCGCGCAGGTCATCGATCTGGCCGGCACGATCACGTTCGGTATCGCGGCCGCCGCGACGCGCGACAGGAAGCCATCGGGCCGGAAGAAGGGGGCGGCGGATACGCGCACCGGTGTCGCCGTCGCTGATCTGGAGCGGCGTGCGCAGGCTCAGCGACACGCGCTGGTTGCCGACGGCAAGCTGTTGCCGGCCGCGCAGCTCTGGACCGGGCTCGGCATGACGCGGCAGGCGCTTAGCAAGGCGGTGGCGTCGGGGCGAATCTTCACGGTCGATGTCGGAGCCGCGCAGTACTACCCGGCGTTCTATCTGGCAGGCGACGTCGATCGCAAGACACTGGGGAGGGTGACCCAACGTCTCGGCGGCTTGCCGGGATGGAGCAAATGGCAGTTCTTCACGACACCCAAGGCATCCCTGGGCAACGTCACGCCGCTAGTTGCGCTGTCGCGCGGGAAGCTTGACGAGGTCGAGCGTGCCGCCACAGCGTTTGCGGAACGCTAGGAGGCGCATGTGTTGACGGCGCCGGGGAAACATTTCGGGAGCGCGACGCTCACGACCCGCGAGGTGGCGCCCGCGGCGCTGGTTCGCATCTCGCGATACGCGACCGGCGAGCCGCACTTCGGCAAGTCGGGCGGCAATCGCTTCGACGATCCGCGCCCGAGGCGGCGGTACGGCACCAGCTATTTCGGTTTCGATTTGCATTGCGCATTCGCCGAGACGGTGCTGCACGACGAAGTCGCCGATCTGGTGCTGGGCGGCTCTTTCCGCTCGTGACGACCGAACTCGATCGCTACGTGCTTGCATTTGACGGCACGCCGTTGACCGTGGCCGTCCTGCACGGCTTGCCGCTGAAGAACCTGGGCGGTGATGGCGCGTTGTCGACCATCGTGCCGTATGACGTTCCGCAGCAGTGGTCGCTTGCCGTCCACCGGCATCATCGGCGGGTCGACGGCTTTCTATACATGTCCCGCCATCTCAACACGTCGGAAGCGCTCGTGCTCTTCGATCGTGCCGAACCCAAGCTCTCGCTCACGAACGCCGTTCCGTTCCGGCGCCACCCTCAAGCCGTCCGCGTATTGCGGGACTTCAACGTGTTGCCGCGTTGAACGGCGCTGCACGTGCCGCAACACGGCTCAAGCCGCCGCGCCACTCCCCGCGACCCGCGCCTGCCGCTGGTACAGCACCATCGACAGCGCGACGCCCGCCGCGGCGGCCACCGCCGCGAACAGGAACACCTGCGGATAGCCGAATGCACCGGCCACATAGCCGGCGAGCGGGCCGGTGATGCCGAGCGACAGGTCGAGGAACACCGAATACGCGGACAATGCCGCGCCGCGGCTCGCCGGCGGCACGAGCGCGACGGCCTCGACGCCGAGCGCCGGGAAGATCAGCGCGAAGCCGAAGCCGGTCAGCGCGGCGCCGACGAGCGCGACGTGCGGCACGGGCGCGAGCCACAGCAGCACGAGGCCCGAGCATTCGAACGCGAACGACACGATCGCGACGCGGAAGCCGCCGTAGGTCTTGATCGTATTCGCGAACAGCAGGCGCGCGCCGATGAACAGCGTGCCGAACACGGTCAGCGACAGCGCGGCATTCGGCCAGTGGCGCGCCGCGTAGTACAGCGTGACGAAGGTCGCGATCGAGCCGAAGCCGGCCGAGCCGAGCGCGAGGCCGAGGCCGTGCGGCAGCACGCGGGTGAACACGCTCGCATACGACATCCGCTCGCCGTGCACGAGCGGCACGGAATCGATCAGGCGCGCGAGGTAGAAGCCGAGCGCCGCAAGCGCGATCACGATCACGCCGATCAGCGCCGGATTCAGCGTATGCGCGATGGCGACGCCGACCGGTGCGCCGAGCGCAAGCGCGCCGTAGGTCGCGATGCCGTTCCACGAGATTACCTTCGCGTTGTGCGCGACGCCGACCCGGCCGATGCCCCACAGGATCGCGCCGGTGCCGCACAGGCTTTCGCCGACGCCGAGCACGAGCCGGCTCGCGACCAGCAGCACGAGGCTCGCGACCGGCCAGTGAGCCAGCAGCAGCGCGACGAGCAGCAGCACGCCCGACACGCCGCAGCCGATCAGCCCGCGCAGCACCGTCTGCTTCGGCCCGAGCGTATCGGCGAAACGCCCGGCGAGCGGGCGTGACGCGAGCGTCGCGAAATACTGGACGCTGATCGCGCCGCCCGCGACGATCGCGGAAAAGCCGAGATCGTCGTGGACGAAGCCCGGCAGCACGGCGAGCGGCAGGCCGATGGTCAGGTAGCAGATGAACGTGAAGCAGACGACGGACACGATTTGCAGCGTGACGGCGAACCCGCTGCGCGGCGGTATGGCGGAATCGGTTGACATGGGGTCGGATCGAATGAGCGAAACGAAACGGAAGGCGGCAAAAAACGGAATCGGGATTTTCCCATGGAACCGGTTTTCACGCAGGTACCATTTAGTTAATCGCGACCCGTTTCCGGTGCGGAAGGATCGATGACGGACCGGTGCTGGCAGGCGCGGAACCCAGGCGGGACAACGCGCACGACGCGCGTCGCGCGGCCCCGGCGCTCATATCGCGGCAGTTATATGGGCCCCATGCGTGATGGGCTATGGGTTGCGGAATTTGATGGTGATAGCGTGCAAACTGTCAGAGAAACGTCGGTCGAGCGCCCCGCGCAGGCCGCCTTGCCCCCACTTGAAGAACGACAGAGACATGAGTGAGCCGATTCGCTTCTACCATCGTCACGCGGTCCGCGAAGTCAGCGGCGCGGACGTCACCCGCACCGTGCTGCAATACCTGCGCGAGGATGCGCACTGCACCGGCACCAAGGAAGGCTGCGCGGAAGGCGACTGCGGCGCGTGCACGGTCGTCGTCGGCGAGCTGACCGACGCGGGCACGGTTGCGTTCAAGGCCGTCAACGCCTGCATCCAGTTCCTGCCGACCCTCGACGGCCGTGCGCTGCTGACGGTGGAAGACCTGCGCCAGCCGGACGGTTCGCTGCACCCGGTGCAGCAGGCGATGGTCGATTGCCACGGCTCGCAATGCGGGTTCTGCACGCCCGGCTTCGTGATGTCGATGTGGGCGCTGTACGAGAAGCACGGCCACGAAGGCTGCGGCAGCGCGTGCGCGAAAGAGAAGGACGTGCCGACGCGCACCGAGATCGCCGATGCGCTGACCGGCAACCTGTGCCGCTGCACCGGTTACCGGCCGATCGTCGACGCGGCGGTCCGGATGTTTGATGCACCCGCGCCGGCGGCCCCGGTCGACACGGCCGCGCTGGCCCGCACGCTCGCATCGCTCAAGCGTGACGACACGTTCGACTACACGACGCTCGACGGCGCGCGCTTCGCGGCGCCGCGCACGCTCGACGCGCTGGCTGCGCTGAAGATCGAGCGTCCCGCCGCGCGGATCCTCGCCGGCAGCACCGACATGGGCCTGTGGGTCACCAAGCAGATGCGCCGGCTCGACGACCTGATCTACATCGGCCAGATCGCCGAACTGCAGAACGTCGTGCACGGCGACGACTGGATCGAGATCGGTGCGGGCGTGACCGTCGAAAACGCGTATGCGGCGCTCGCCGGCACATATCCGGAACTGACCGAAATGTGGAAGCGCTTCGCGTCGGTGCCGATCCGCAACGCGGGGACGATGGGCGGCAACGTCGCGAACGGCTCGCCGATCGGCGACTCGATGCCGGGCCTGATCGCGCTCGGCGCGCGGGTCGTGCTGCGCGGCGGCGACACGGTGCGCGAACTGCCGCTCGAGGCGCTCTACACCGGTTATCAGCAAAAGGACATGGCGCTGCACGAATTCGTCGTCGGCCTGAAGGTGCCGACCCGCACCGGCGCGCGCGCGAAGCTGCAGTTCCGTACCTACAAGCTGTCGAAGCGGTTCGACTCCGACATTTCTGCGGTGTGCGCGGCGTTCGCGTTCATCGCGGACGGCGAGCTGATCCGCGAGCCGCGCATCGCGTTCGGCGGGATGGCCGCGACGCCGAAGCGCGCGACGCACACGGAAGCCGTGCTCGACGGCGCGCAGTGGCACGAAGCCACCGCGCAGGCCGCGATGCAGGCGCTCGAGCGTGACTACCAGCCCCTGTCGGACATGCGTGCGACGAGCACGTATCGCCTCGATACCGCGAAGAACCTGATGTATCGATTCTGGCTGGAGACGCGTCCGCACGATCCGCTGCCGCCGCAAGCCCTGAATGTGCGTGAAGTGGCCGCCGAAGCCGGCGCCGAAGCTGCCGATGTCCAGGCGCGCGTCTGAAGACGGAGAACACCGAACATGAACCAGCAAGCAGAACCGTTCCTGAGCACCCTCGACCCGCAAGCCGACGCCGCGCAGGTCCACGTCTCGCGCCCGCACGAATCCGCCCACCTGCACGTGAGCGGGCGCGCGACCTACACCGACGACATTCCAATCGTCGCCGGCACGCTGCACGCGGCGCTCGGGTTGTCCGCGAAGCCGCACGCGAAGATCGTGTCGATGAACTTCGACGCGGTGCGCGCGACGCCCGGCGTGGTCGCCGTGTTCACGGCCGACGATATCCCCGGCGTCAACGATTGCGGCCCGATCATCCACGACGACCCGGTGCTCGCGAAAGGCATCGTGCAGTTCGTCGGCCAGCCGATGTTCATCGTCGTCGCGACGTCGCATGAAATCGCGCGGCTCGCGGCGCGCCGCGCGCAGGTCGACTACGAGGAACTGCCCGCGATCCTGACCGCGCAGGACGCGCGCAAGGCCGAAACCTACGTGATCCCGCCGTTGAAGCTCGCGCGCGGCGACGCGGCCGCGCGGCTCGCCGCCGCGCCGCATCGCGAGTCGGGCGAGATGCTGCTCGGCGGCCAGGAGCAATTCTACCTGGAAGGGCAGATCGCGTACGCGGTGCCGAAGGACGACGACGGGATGCACGTGTACTGCTCGACGCAGCACCCGAGCGAGATGCAGCACCTCGTCGCGCACGTGCTCGGTGTCGCGTCGCACAACGTGCTGGTCGAATGCCGCCGGATGGGCGGCGGGTTCGGCGGCAAGGAGTCGCAGTCGGGCCTGTTCGCGTGCTGCGCGGCGCTCGCCGCGTGGAAGCTGCTGTGTCCGGTGAAGCTGCGTCCGGACCGCGACGACGACATGATGATCACCGGCAAGCGGCACGACTTCCATTACCGCTTCGACGTCGGCTACGACGACGACGGCCGCCTCGACGGCGTCGCGCTCGACATGACGTCGCGCTGCGGCTTCTCGGCCGACCTGTCGGGCCCGGTGATGACGCGCGCGGTGTGCCACTTCGACAACGCGTACTGGCTCGGCGACGTCGACATCGCCGGCTACTGCGGCAAGACCAACACGCAGTCGAACACCGCGTTCCGCGGCTTCGGCGGCCCGCAGGGCGCGTTCGCGATCGAGTACATCCTCGACGACGTCGCGCGTGCGCTCGGCCGCGATCCGCTCGACGTGCGCTACGCGAACCTGTACGGCAAGACCGAGCGCAACGTGACGCCTTACGGGCAGACGGTCGAGGACAACGTGCTGCACGAGTTGCTCGGCGAACTCGAGACGACGAGCGACTACCGCGCGCGCCGCGCGGGCGTGCGCGAATTCAACGCACGCAACCCGGTGCTGAAGAAGGGCATCGCGCTCACGCCGGTGAAGTTCGGCATCGCGTTCAACGTCACGCACTTCAACCAGGCCGGCGCGCTGGTGCACATCTACACCGACGGCTCGGTGCTGGTGAACCACGGCGGCACGGAGATGGGGCAGGGGCTCAACACGAAGGTCGCGCAGGTCGTCGCGCACGAGCTCGGCATCCGCTTCGGCCGGATCCGCGTGACGGCGACCGACACGAGCAAGGTCGCGAACACGTCCGCGACGGCCGCGTCGACGGGCTCCGACCTGAACGGCAAGGCCGCGCAGGATGCGGCGCGCCAGCTGCGCGAGCGGCTCGCGGCGTTCGCGGCGAAGCAGTTCGGCGACGGCAAGGTCGATGCGGCCGACGTGAAGTTCGGCAACGACTTCGTGTGGGTCGGCGGCGCGAGCGTGCCGTTCGGCGAGGTGATCGCGAAGGCGTATCTCGCGCGCGTGCAGCTGTGGTCCGACGGCTTCTACGCGACGCCGAAGCTGTACTGGGATCAGTCGAAGCTGCAGGGCCGGCCGTTCTACTACTACTCGTACGGCGCGGCCGTATCGGAGGTCGTGATCGATACGCTGACGGGCGAGATGCGCACGCTGCGCGTCGATGCGCTGCACGACGTCGGCGCATCGCTGAACCCGGCGCTCGACATCGGCCAGGTCGAAGGCGCGTTCATCCAGGGGATGGGCTGGCTCACGACCGAGGAGCTGTGGTGGAACGCGGGCGGCAAGCTGATGACGCATGCGCCGTCCACGTACAAGATCCCGACCGTCAACGACACGCCGCCGGAGTTCAACGTGCGGCTGTTCCAGAACCGCAACGTGGAGGACAGCATCCATCGTTCGAAGGCCGTCGGCGAGCCGCCGCTGCTGCTGCCGTTCTCGGTGTTCTTCGCGGTGCGCGACGCCATTGCCGCGGTCGGCGACTACCGGGTGAATCCGCCGCTCGACGCGCCGGCCACCGGCGAGTCGATCCTGCGTGCCGTGCATGCGGTGCGTGCGGCGAGCGCCGCGCGGGCAGGCTGAGATGAGAATGACCCCCACGCTCACTTCGTTCGCTGCCCCCCGCGGGGGTGGTCAGCCTCCTTGGGGCGGCCCGGCGGAGGCTGACATGAAACGACCCCCACGCTCACTTCGTTCGCTGCCCCCCGAGGGGGCGGTCAGCCTCCTTGGGGCGGCCCGGCGGAGACTGACATGAACGGGCCCGCTCGTTCGCTGCGTGCCGCTTCGCACGGGCCCGCCGCCGGGTGTGACGGCGCATGCGGCACCGCACCGGCGCAGACGTTCGCGCCCGGCACCGGCCGGCGCAACCGCGCGACCGCCGCGCCGCCGCCGATGCACATCGTGCTGTTCGGCGCAGGGCACGTCGGTCACGCGCTCGTCACGCTGCTCGGCGCGTTGCCGTGCGTCGTGCAGTGGGTCGACACGCGCGACGAACTGTTCCCGGACGAATGTCCGCCGAACGTGCAGCCGGAGCCGACCGACACGCCGGAGGCCGTCGTCGACGCGGCGCCGCCCGGCGCGTATTTCCTCGTGATGACGCACAACCACGCGCTGGACTTCTCGCTCGCCGCGCAGATCATGCGGCGGCGCGACTTCGCGTATTTCGGGATGATCGGCTCGCGCACCAAGCGCGTGAAGTTCGAGCGCCGGCTCGCCGCGCGCGGCGTCGATCCGTCGCGGCTCGCGGAGATGGTGTGCCCGATCGGCATCGCGGGCATCGTCGACAAGGCGCCCGGCGCGATCGCGGTGGCGGTGTGCGCGGAACTGCTGCAGGCCCGCTCGGGCATGCCGGTGGCCGATGCGAAGGCGGCCGCGGCCGGGCGCGTGCGCGACGACGTGAGCTGCGCGCGGTAACGACGAGGGCCGAGACGCCCGACGCACGTCCGCGCGTTTTTGCCTACACTGCACGGATCGCGCGGCATCGGGCCGCGCGTCATGCGTGCAGGTGCCATGTCCGATCATCAGGTCTATCTCGACGCGCTCGATGCGAGCCTCGTCGCCATCGAGCGCTGGCTGTCCGGCGCCGATACCGCACCCGCGGCGCTCGCTGCGCTGCTCGTGCCTTTCTCCACCGATTTCACGATGATCATGACCGACGGCCGCGTGTTCGACCATGACGGCACGCGCGCGCTGTTCGCGAAGCTCGGCGGCGCGAAGCCGGGGCTGCGCATCGCGCTGTCGGACATCCGCGTGCTGGCGGCCGACGCGTCGCATGCGGTGCTCACCTATCTCGAAGCGCAGCACGCAGCGTCGGGCGAATTGCCCGCGCGTCGCGCGACTGCCGTGTTCGCGCGCGATGCGGCAGGCGTCGTGCGCTGGACCCATCTGCAGGAAACCTTCTGCACGGCCTGAGCGGCCGCGCCGCGTGATCCCGCGCGGGCCATCCCGTGCGGGGTCAGCGCCGGTTCAGCGCTTGCGGCTGCGCGCGGCCGTCAACTCGTCGGACACGCTCTGCATCAGCGCGCACAGCCACGCGATGTCGGTCGGGCGATCCGGTTGCGGGTGCGTGAGCAAGTAGCTCTTGATGCGCGGGAACGGCACGGGCGGCGTGACGACGACGAGCGGCAGCAACTGCGCATAGTGCGTCGCGAAGCGGCGCGTCGTCGTGAAGATCAGGTCCGACTGCAGCAGCACCTGCGGCACGATCCCGAAGTACGGCAGCGTTGTCACGATCCGCCGCGTGAGGCCCGCGCGTGCAAGGCCGATCTCGATCGCGTTGCGCTTGTCGCCGGTGTACGGCGTCGGCGCGACGTGCGCGGCCGACGCATACGCCTCTCGCGTGAGCGGTTCGCGCGCGAGCGGATGCGCGTCGCGCATCAGGCATACGATCGTGTCGGAGAACAGGTCCTGGCGCGCGAAGTGCGGGTCGGGCTTCGGCCAGTTGCCGATCACGAGATCGAGCGCACCCGATTCGAGTGCCTCCGCGTGATCGAGCGCGGGATTCAGCGAGTCGATTTCCAGATGCGCATGCGGCGCCGCGTCGCGAAAGCGCTCGATCAGCGTCGGCATGAAGAAATCGTTCAGGTAGTCGGGCGCGGCGACGCGGAACGTGCGCCGCGCGGACGACGGGTCGAAGTCGCCGTGCGGCGTCGCGATGAAGTCGACCTCGCGCAGCGCGCGCGATGCCGCACCGAGCAGCGACGCGCCATATTCGGTCGGCACCATCCCCGACTTGCCGCGCACGAGAATCGGGTCGTTCAGCGTCTCGCGCAGCTTGCGCAGCGCGGTGCTGATCGCGGGCTGGGTCTGGTTCAGCCGCAGCGCGGCCTGCGTGACGCTGCGCTCGAGCAGCAGCGTGCGCAATACGCGCACGAGCCAGATATCGAGCGAGGCGGTACGGTCGTCGTCTTCCATCGGGGCGGGGTGATTCAGGCGAAGCGTAACCTTACCGCAGGCACGCGTTGCCGTGCATGATACCGGCCATCACGCGCGCCCCTTGGGCAGCGTGCTGATCCGCTTGACCTCGCGCGATTCGAGCCAGTTCGGCGTGCGCGCGCAGTACAGCACCATCGGCAGCGCATCCTCGCCCCAGAACAGCTGCTGGTTCATCCAGAAGGTCGGGACGCCGAACACGCCGAGCGCGATGGCGTCGTCGGTGTTGCGGCGCAACTGCGCGCTCGTTTCCTCGAATTCGATCAGTTCGTCGCCGTGCCCGACGCCGACGCGTTCGCACAGCGCGGCGAACCCGTCCGGCGTAGACGGATCGTTGCCGTCGTGCCAGATGAAGCGGAACATTTCCAGCACGGTCGCGATGTCGGCGCGCAGCGCGATCGCGAGGCGCAGCACCTTGTCCGAATCGAACGGATGTGCGGGCGGCATCTTGAAGCGGATGCCGAGCTGTTCTGCGCGAAACAGCGCGTGGCGGTACGTGAACACGCGCTTGGCCGGCACGTCGGCGCTCGGGCGTTGCCCCCAGTGGCGCTGCAGGTCGAGCAGCGACACGGCGACGGGTTCGAACGGCACGTCCGGCCATTTGTCGACCTGTTCGAGCAACAGGTAGGAAAACGGCGACACGAAGTCGTAGAACCAGGCGGGTTGGGCGGTGTCGAGGCCGGTTGTCATGACGATCTCCAGAGGGTGGGGCGTGCGCGCCCGGCGGCGGCCTTCATGTTACGCGGCGGCGCGCGCATGCAGCAATGATCGCGGATCGGCCGCTCACGCGGAACCGGGAGTCGCCCGGGGGGGCTCGCCGGCCGGCGGCGATGCATCGCCGGCGCGTGCCGTCGCGGGGGCGCCGGCGCCTGGCGTGCCCGAAGTGCCCGAAGTGCCCGAGGCGGCGTCGTGGTCGAGCGCGGTGAGCCGCTCGCGCACGAAGCTGATGTGCTCGCGCAGCACGTAGAACTGCCCCGCGTACGCGAGCGGCATCTTCATACGGTTCACGGCTTCCTCGATGTCGTCGAGCTCGTTGAGCAACTGGACGCGCTCATCGGCCGTATGCTCGCCGAGCGCGCGGCGCTCGAGCGCGATCAGCGCGCCGTACCAGCGGTAGATGCGCGAGCGCACCCGCCAGCCGTACAGCGACGGCACGAGCCGCAGCCCCGGGATCAGCACGACGATCAGCGGCACCACCACGACGAGCAGCCGGTCGACGAGACTCGCGACCCAGAACGGCAGCCGCCGGTACAGGAAGGTCTTGCCCGATTTGTAATAGCGCGCCGCGTCGTCGGACAGCGGGAAGCCGCGCGTGACGGCGGACGGGAATTCGCCCGCGTGCTGCAGGATCGTCGCGTGGCCGTGCACCTCGCGCGCGGCCTCGATCAGCAGGTCGGACAGCGCGGGGTGCAGCGTATCGCGCGCGACCAGCTCGATCGTCGGCGCGACCGTATGGATGTCGGCGGGCGGCAGGTTGCGGCCGAGATCGTAGACGCCCATCGGCAGCGTGATCGCGGTCAGGTACGGAAAGCGCCGCGCGTACGCCTCGGCCTGCGTGAACGAGTACACGTGCACGCCGGGCGCGCGGAACAGCTTCGCCATCACCGGTATCTGGGTCGAGTCGCCGGACAGGAACGCGGCGTCGATCTTGCCGTCGAGCAGCGCGGTCGCGGCGTCCTCGCCGGCGGTCGGCAGCAGCTCGGTCGAGCCGCCCGGCACGATGCCGTTCATCTTCAGCAGCGCCAGGCTCAATTCGCGGGCGCCGCTGCCTTCCGCGCCGAGCGCGAGCCGCTTGCCCTTGAAGTCGGACAGGCGCGCGACGACCGGGCCGCGGTACATGATCGCGAGCGGCACGTAGCCGATGCTGCCGAGCGACGTCAGGTGCTCGTCGCGCTCCTTCGGACCGATGCCGCTCTGCACGAAGCCGACGTCGACCGGCGCGTTCGGGTTCGACAGCCGCTCGAGGTTCTGCGCGGACCCTTCCGACGACTGGACGTCGAGCGTGACGCCGTTCTTCGCGAGGATCGCCTTGTATTTCTGCGCGGCGTTCCAGTACGTGCTGCCGGGCGGGCCGGACGAAATCACGAGCGTGGACGGCGGCGCCGGCTGGATCAGCTTGACCGCGAGCCAGACGGCCGCGGCCGCGAGCAGCACGGTGGGGCCGATCGACAGCGCGAGGTCGCGCCACGACACCGCGACGAAGCGGGCGAGGATGCGGCGGGGCGGGCGAGGGCTGGCTGGCTTCATGGCGTCGGCGGATGATACGGGCGTGACGCATCGATGACGACCGTCACGGACGATGCACGCGATGCGCGTTCTGGCGGCGATGGTACCCGGTTTCCTCTGGCGTGCGCGAGTCGGACGCCGTGGCGGGGCCGCGGATCCGGGCGGGCGCGCCCGCGGACGGCGGGCGGCCGTGCGTCAAAAGCTTTGCGCTTCGGCGGGCGCTGGATTACATTGTGCGACGCAGCCGCGCCCGATTCGCGCGCGACCCGGCACGCAATGAGACCGGGCGCGTCCGGCCGGCGGCTGTCCGGCCCGGCCGGCCCGCATTCGCGCGCGCCGGCTGCCGGCCCGTGTCGCCTCTCTCGCATCGCCGTGGAAATCATCGGCCGTCCCGCCCGTTCGCGCGCGGGCCGGCTGCCTTTGGGGGTATCCGGCCGTACTGTGCACGGCCGTTCCGGAGTCACAAGGAGATAGCATGAAGTCGATCGTGTTGAGAGCGTTGGGTGTTGCGGCCGTGGCGGCCTGTTTGTCGGGCAGCGTATACGCGCAGTCGAGCGATGCGGCGGCAACCGAGGCGCCGGCCGCGGCGGCGAGCTCGCCGAAGGCCGCGGCCAAGGCCGCGAAGAAGGAGAGCCGCAAGCTCGGCTACGCGGTGCGCAAGGCGATTACGAAGGCTGGCGGCATCGACGTGGCGAACCTCGTCGTGCGCTCGAAGGGCGGGGTGATCACGCTGGAGGGCACGGTGCCCGACCAGGCACAGATCGACAAGGCGGAAGAGGCGGCGAAGGGCGTGAAGGGCGTGATGTCGGTCACGAACAAGCTGACGGTCCAGCAGCAATGACGCCGGGCGGGCGGCGCATGCGCGCCGCTCGCGCCCGATTTCAGGCGGGCCCCGGCGTGCCGGGGCCTGTCTGCGCTTCAACGGCCGCGAGCCGCGCACGACGAGGCGGCGGACCGATAACGATATCGAGAGGGCGGCAATGACGACGCACGGGTGGGGCAGTCGGATTCTTGTCGGCGTGGCGCTGGCCGCGCTCACGTTGCTCGGTGCCTGCAACGGCAACGATTCGGGCGAGCGCAACCGGCTGCCCGGTTTCGTGTCCGGCAGCGTGCGCACGACCGCCTATGACGGCTCGAGCGACGACCTGCTGACGGCCGGCCTCGGCAAGACGGGCCTCGCCGTCGCCACCGCGCCCGCGTTCGCGAATCCGTCCCGTCCGACGAGCGCCGAGCTGCGCCGCCTCGCGATCTGGTCGAACTACCGCGCGCTCGTCGACATGAGCGCGAACGGCGGCTACGGCCGCTTCTGGGGGCCGAACGTCGACCTCGACGGCAACGACACGCTCGGCGAAGGCAAGATTCCCGGCACCGAATATCTCGCGTATTCCGACGACGGCAGCGGCCGCAAGAACGTGACGCTGCTCGTGCAGGTGCCGGCCAGCTTCGATCCCGCGCAGCCGTGCATCGTCACCGCGACGTCGTCGGGTTCGCGCGGCGTGTACGGCGCGATCTCGGCGGCCGGCGAGTGGGGCCTCAAGCGCGGCTGCGCGGTCGCGTACAACGACAAGGGCGGCGGCAACGGCGCGCACGAGCTCGGTTCCGACACGATCACGCTGATCGACGGCACGCTCGCCAACGCGGTGCTCGCCGGCAATGCCAGTCTCTTCACCGCGAACGTGACGAGCGGCGACCTGGCCGCGTTCAACGGCCGCTTCCCGAACCGCTACGCATTCAAGCACGCGCATTCGCAGCAGAATCCCGAACAGGACTGGGGGCACGCGACGCTGCAGTCGGTCGAATTCGCGTACTGGGCGCTCAACGAACAGTTCGGGCCGCTGCTCGACAGCTCGCATCACGGCGTGCGCTACCACCCGGGCGACATCACGACGATCGCCGCGTCCGTCAGCAACGGCGGCGGCGCGGCGCTCGCGGCGGCCGAGCAGGACACGCGCCGCTGGATCACCGCGGTCGTGGTCGGCGAGCCGCAGGTCAACGTGCGGATGGCGCCGAACGCGGTCGTGCGCGAGGGCGGCCGGCCGGTGCCGTCGTTCGGCCGGCCGCTGGCCGACTACGCGACGCTCGCGAACCTGCTGGAGCCGTGCGCGGCCGCGTCGGCGTCGCTCGCGGACGCGCCGTACCTGAGCGCGCTGCCGGCCGCCACCACGCAGTCGATCCGCACGCAGCGCTGCGCGACGCTCGCGGCGGCCGGGCTCGTGGCGGGTGCCGATACGCAGAGCCAGGCCGCCGACGCGCTCGCCCAGCTGCACGCGGCCGGCTATCTCGCCGATTCCGACCTGCTGCAGGCGTCGATGTGGGATTCGCAGGCGATTCCGGCGATCGCGGTCACCTATGCGAACGCGTACACGCGCTCGCGCGTGACCGACAATCTGTGCAATTTCAGCTTCGCGACCACCAGCGCGGCGACGGGCGCGGTCGCGCCGCCCGCCGCGTCGCCGATGCCGGCCGTGTTCGGCCTCGGCAACGGCGTGCCGCCGACGGCCGGCGTCAATCTGGTGTTCAACACCGGCGCGGGTGTCGACCACCGGCTCGCGACGCCCGACGCGAGCTTCGCGGGCGCGCTGTGCCTGCGCCAGCTGTGGACCAACGGAATGCTCGACATGCCGGCGAACGTCGATGCGGTGCGCGTGAACGCGAACCTGCAGGGCAAGCCCGCGATCATCGTGCAGGGCCGCAGCGACGCGCTCGTGCCGGTGAATCACGCATCGCGTGCGTACGTCGCGCAGAACAGCCTCAGCGAAGGCGGCCGCGGCCAGCTCGTGTTCTACGAGGTGACGAACGGGCAGCACTTCGACGCGTTCCTGCCCGTCGCGGGTTTCGACTCGCGCTTCGTGCCGGTCCACTATTACGACCTGCAGGCGCTGAACCTGATGTGGCGGCACCTGAAGAACGGCGCTGCGTTGCCGCCGTCACAGGTGATCCGCACGGTGCCGCGCGGCGGCACGCCGGGCGCCGCGCCCGCGCTGACGAGCACGAACCTGCCGCCGATCTCGGCGTCGCCCGGCGCGAACGCGATCACGGCCGGCGCCGGCGCAGTCGACGTGCCGCTCTGACGGCGCCTGCCGCGCCGCGTTTCCGAAGCCGGACCACCGTCCGGCTTTTTGCTTTTCGGCGACTGGAATCGGTCCCGTACTGGTCTTTATCGGAATGGCACGTGCTGTAACAAATTATTACTTTACGGCGGAAAACCCGGAATCTAATATGCGCCGGTATTTTCACTTAATTTAATAAATTACCGTAGAGAAAACATTCCTTTCCATATAGTTAATCGATCCTTTCGATTTTATTAAATCGGCTCGAGCTGGGATTGGTCGCCGTTTTGCGATTAATCGACATCTCGCCGAGAGGGATCGTTCGTCTGTTCGAAGCGGCGGCGCCTTGCCTGGCCGGCTTTGCAGGGAATACTTTTGCCTGCGATTTCTCGTGCATGCGGATCACGGGCCTGAATTCGCATTGCCGCGCAGTATTGAATTGCCGGTCGCAATGGAATTGATTCCATTGCGCGGTGGCGGAATATGGGTGGGGTAAATCATGCCGGCCGGTATTCGTCGATCCGGTAAAAACTCGGGGTGCATCGCAAAACGAATGCGCTCCCGGTGCGGAGCGCCGGCGCGAATGATCCTTTGCGCCGGCGGTATTTATCGTTCTGTTCGAGAGGCAATAATGACGACACTGAAGTCCTTGAAAGACGGTTTCGCGCTATTTGGAACGACACTGAGCATGCCGCTCGCCGCAGCCGCGGCCGCGGCGCTGCTCGTCACGGGATGCGGCGGCGACGACGGGTCCGGCCCGGCCGCCGCCACCGCGGCGGCGGCGACGACGTCGAACGGCAGCACGTCGGCCAGCACCGACGCAACGGCTGCCGTGGCCGACCAGCCGTATGTCGACAACGACGTGTACGGCACCGGACCGGACGACGCGGTCACGGATTCGACCGAAGGGGCCGCGGTCGTGCACCGTCAGGTCACGATCGGCGGCAAGACCATCAAGTACACGGCCACCACCGGCCACCTGACCACGATCGATCCGATCACGTCGGCGCCGAACGCGAAGATGTTCTACGTCGCGTACACGCAGGACAACCCGGACCCGTCGAAGCCGCGCCCGGTCACGTTCTTCTACAACGGCGGCCCCGGCTCGTCGTCGGTGTACCTGCTGCTCGGCTCGTACGGGCCGAAGCGCCTGCAGTCGTCGTTCCCGAGCTTCACGCCGCCGGCCCCGTACAAGCTGCTCGACAACCCGGACAGCCTGCTCGACCGCTCCGACCTCGTGTTCATCAACCCGGTCGGCACCGGCTACTCGGCGGCGATCGCCCCGGCGAAGAACAAGGACTTCTGGGGCACCGACCAGGACGCGCATTCGATCGACCGCTTCATCCAGCGCTACCTGACCAAGTACGCGCGCTGGAACTCGCCGAAGTTCCTGTACGGCGAGTCGTACGGCACGGCGCGCAGCGCGGTCGTGTCGTGGGTGCTGCATGAAGACGGCATCGACCTGAACGGGATCACGCTGCAGTCGTCGATCCTCGACTATGCGAATGCGCTGTCCGCGCCGGGCACGTTCCCGACACTCGCGGCCGACGCGTTCTACTGGAAGAAGACGACGCTTAACCCCACGCCGACCGATCTCGACGCGTACATGGTGCAGGCCCGCAATTACGCGGACAACACGCTCGCGCCGCTCGCGCAGAAGCCGAACCCGCAGGACGGCGGCTTCGTGAACGTGCGGCTGAACCTGAACCTGCAGACCGCGCAGCAGATGGGGGCGTACATCGGCACGGATCCGACGTCGCTGATCCAGACCTTCGGCAACCCGGCCGCGCTCGGCAACGTGCCGTCGTCGGACGACAACCCGCCGTACACGTTCTTCCTGACGCTCGTGCCGGGCACGCAGATCGGCCAGTACGACGGCCGCGCGAACTTCACGGGCAAGGGCATCGCGCCGTACATCCTGCCGAACTCGGGCAGCAACGATCCGTCGATCACGAACGTCGGCGGCGCGTACACGGTGCTGTGGAACAGCTACATCAACACCGATCTCAAGTACACGTCGACGTCGTCGTTCGTGGACCTGAACGACCAGGTCTTCAACAACTGGGACTTCAGCCACACGGACCCGACCGGCGCGAACCGGGGCGGCGGCAATACGCTGTATACGGCCGGTGACCTGGCGGCGACGATGAGCGTGAACCCGGACCTGAAGGTGCTGTCGGCGAACGGCTACTTCGATGCGGTCACGCCGTTCCACCAGACCGAGCTGACGCTCGCGCAGATGCCGCTCGATCCGACGCTCAAGGCGCGGAACCTAACGATCAGGAACTACCCGTCGGGCCACATGATCTACCTGAACGACGCATCGCGGACCGCGCTGAAGGGCGACCTCGGCAACTTCTACGACGGCATCCTCGCGAACCGTACCGCGCTGCAGCGCGTCTTGAAGCTGCAGGCGCGCACGCAGCAGCTCAGGCAGCAGCAATTGCAGCAGCAGGGGCAGTAAGCGCAGCGGGCGGCGTGCGCGCCGCCCGCGCGATGCGATGCGCGTCGCCCCGGTTCGCCGCCGGGCCGTGCGCGGATCTCACCGCCCCGGATGGACGACAGCCCGATCGGCGCAGGCCGGTCGGGCTGTTTTCTTGTGCGGCGGGAGACGGGCCGGCGCGTCATGCGCCGGCGGGCACAAGGAGATAACCGCGGCGGAAGGGCGCCCGCGCCGCTTACGCGAGCACGAGCCGCACGCCGACCGCGACGAGCGTCGCGGCAAGCAGGTTGCGCAGCAGCCGCTCGGGCGCGCGCGCGGACAGCAGGCTGCCGAGCACGATGCCGGGCAGCGAGCCGAGCAGCAGCGACAGCAGCATCGACCAGTCGACCGAGCCGAGCAGCCAGTGACCCATGCCCGCGATGAGCGTGAGCGGCACCGCGTGCGCGATGTCGGACCCGACGATGCGGGTGGTCGCGAGCATCGGATACAGCAGCAGCAGCACGGTCACGCCGATCGCGCCGGCGCCGACCGACGTCATCGACACGAGCACGCCGAGCACGGCGCCCGTCAGCACGGTCGACCACAGCGTGCGCGCGGGGCTCGGCGCGAGCGGGTTGCGCGCGGCGAGCGCGGTCAGTTGCGGACGGAAGATCAGTGCGAGCGACGTGAGCAGCAGCGCGATGCCGAGCACCAGCTGGATCATCCGCGCGGTGCCGGGCGAATTCATCCCGTGCGTGTGCAGCACCCACAGCGTGACGGCCGCGGCCGGGACGCTGCCGGCCGCGAGCCGGCCGGTGATGCGCCAGTCGATGGACCCCTTCAGCCCGTGGACGAGCGTGCCGGTGGCCTTGGTCGCGGCGGCGTACAGCAGGTCGGTGCCGACCGCCGTCGCGGGGTGGACGCCGAACAGCAGCACGAGGATCGGCGTCATCAGCGAGCCGCCGCCGACGCCCGTCAGGCCGACGAGAATGCCGACGAACAGGCCGGACAGGGAGTACAGCAGATCGATATGGGGAAGCGACATCGGAAGCAGGCGGTTATGCGGCGTTCGGCGGCGGCGCGCGGGTCAAAGTCTGCCATTGTCGCAAAAGTGGCGCGTCGATGTACGACTACGTTAAAAATTGACCGGGAAAGTCCACCGGACGGGCCGTTCGCGGCGGGTGAAACGGTCGTTTGAACGGGCGCCGGGCCCGGCGGGGCGGCGCGCCGGCGTCGGCAGGCGGTGCGGCCGATGCCTGGCTGTCGGACGGGGCGCGCCGGATCGGGGAGGAAGGCGGGAGCGGGGCGCGACGGCGCGCCCCCCGGTCGAGGCGGGGCGGCCGTCAGTGCATCGCCGGGCCGGCGCCCGGCACGGCGTCCTGGCGGCGGATGCGCAGCGCGAGGCCGAGCAGCCCGGCCGCGGCCGCGCATGCCGCGCCGACCGCAAACGCGGCGTGGTAGCCGCCGTTCAGCGCGTCGAGCGGCGTCGCGCGAGCGGCCGCGAGCACATCGGTGCGCGCGGCCGCGAGGCTCGCGAGCACGGCGAGGCCGAGCGCGCCGCCCATCATGAACGCGGTGTTGACGATGCCCGACGCGAGCCCCGAGTCGGCCGGATCGACGTCACTCATCGCGGCAAGCAGCACCGGATTGAACGCGACGCCCGCGCCGATGCCGAGCAGCGTCATGCCGGGCAGTACGTGCCAGACGAAGCCGCCGTCCGCCGGCGCGCGCGCGAACAGCGCGAGGCCGCAGGCGGCGATCAGCAGGCCGGCCGCGATCGGGCCGCGGATCCCGAAGCGCATCACGATCCGCGCCGACAGCCCGAGCGAGAACGCGGCCATGATCAGGTTCGCCGGCAGGAACGCGAGCCCGACCTGCAGCGGCCCGTAGCCGAGCACGCGCTGCATGTAGAGCGCGGACAGGAAGAACCACGCGAACATCGCGGCGGCCCACAGCACGCCGATCACGTTCGCGAGCGCGACGTTGCGCGCGGCGAACAGCGTGAGCGGCATCAGCGGATGCGCGACGCGCGCCTCGATCGCAACGAACAGCGCGAGCAGCACGACGGCCGCGCCGATCAGCACGACGGTCTGCGTCGACAGCCAGCCGGCCTCGTTGCCGCCGACGATCCCGTAGACCGCGAGCATCAGCGACGCGGTCACGGTGACCGCGCCCGCGACGTCGAGGCGCGCCGCGCCGGCCGGCGCGCGCATGCGCGGCAGCAGCGCGATGCACATCGCATGGACCGCGATGCCGATCGGCAGGTTGACGAGGAAGATCCAGTGCCACGACAGCGTGCTCGTCAAGAGCCCGCCGAGCAGCACGCCGATGCTGCCGCCGCCCGCGCAGACGAAGCCGTAGACGCCCATCGCGCGTGCCCGTTCGCCCGGTTCGGTAAAGAGATTCATGATCAGCGACAACGACACGGCCGAAACGATCGCGCCGCCGAAGCCCTGCACGGCGCGCGCGGCGATCAGCATCGTCTGCGATTGCGCGAGGCCGCAGGCGAGCGACGCAAGTGTGAACACGACGAGGCCCGCGAGGAACATGCGCCGCTGGCCGTACAGGTCGCCGAGCCGGCCGCCGAGCAGCAGGCAGCCGCCGAACGTCAGCAGGTATGCGTTGACGACCCACACGAGGGCCGTCCCGGTGAAGTGGAGGTCGGTGCTGATCGACGGCAACGCAACGTTCACGATCGTGCTGTCGAGCACGATCATCAGCACGCCGAGGCAGAGGACGAGCAGCGCGTACCAGCGCTTTTCGCCGTGGATCCCGTGGGTCATGGGCCTGCCGCCTTCTGACAGTTGTTTGAAAGGCTGCATTGTAGACGTCGGCGGCACCCGCTTCCTGCCGGTTTGTGGCAGGAGCGACGCGTAGCGGCGGCGGGTGTCGCGCGGCGCCGGACGTTATCCGCGTGGCGGCAGTTCGCAGCCGTCGGGGCCGCAGGCGGCCGCGTCGTCGCCGGCGAGTTCGACGATCGCACCGTCGCGCCACGCCTGCTCGAGCGCCTGCGCGAACACGTCGGCCGGCTGCGCGCCCGACACCGCGTAGCGGCCGCCGAACACGAACAGCGGCACGCCGCGTCCGCCGATCTGCGCGGCGCGCGCGATGTCGGCCTCGACTTCGTCACGGTATGCGTCGCTGCGCAGCACGGCGTCGACGGCCGAGCGCTCGAGCCCCGCTTCGACCGCGAAGTCGCTCAGCGCCGCGTGGTCGAACAGCGAGCCGTGCTCGCAGAAATAGGCGCGGTACAGGCGTTCGGTCAGCGCATGGGCGCGGCCGGTCGCTTCCGCGAGCTTCACGAGCCGGTGACCGTCGAGCGTGTCGCCGACGACCGTGCCGGGCAGGTCGTAGCGGAGCCCGACGCTCGCGGCGGCATCGGTCACCTGGCGCAGCATCTGCTCGACCTGCGCGGGCGACATCCGGTACTTGCCGGCGAGCATCGCCTCGACCGGCTCGACCGGCTGGCCCGGCATCAGCCGGTACGCGCGCAGCGCGACGTCGACGTACTCGGCGTGCGCGAACGCGGCGAGCGCCTCGTCGAAGCGGCGCTTGCCGATCCAGCACCACGGGCAGATCAGGTCGGACCAGATTTCGACGGTCAGGGTCGGGCGGGCAGTCGGGGCAGGGGTGGTCGTCATGGGCGGTCCGGGGCGGCAAATAAATGTAACCGGGACTATATCACTTTATGCTTCGACGCTTCGCCGTGGCCTGCCCCGGGCGGAACGGGCCGGCCTTCGACGCATCACGAAGCATGGAAACGGACGGCACGTAACGGTAGCGATTGCCCATGCTGGCGACGGCGGCATGTCCGGCGACCCGGCCCGCGGAGCACGCCGCTTACGCGTCGCCCTGCGTTTCCTTCAGATGCTTCAGGTGCTTGTAGACGGTCGCGCGCCCCATCCCGAGCACGTTCGCGACGTAGTTCGCGGCGCTCTTGCCGCGGAACGCGCCTTCCGCATGCAGCGCCTCGACGAGTTCGCGCCGGTGTTCGCGCGTGAGGCCGTTCAGGCCGACCTGCCGTTCGCGCAGCCAGCCGTGCAGGAACGTGTTGATGCGCTCCTGCCAGTCGTCGCGGAACAGCTCGTCGGGTTGCGCGACGATGCCGGCGCCCTTGATGAACACGTCGAGCGTCGCGCGGACGTCGTCGAACACCGCGATGTTGAAGTTGATGCACATCATCCCGGCCGGGCGGCCTTCGTCGTCGAACAGCACGTTGCTCACGCAGCGCATCCGCCGGCCGTCCCAGTTCAGCTTCTCGTACGGGCCGATCACGCGTTCGCGGGCCGAATGATCGATTTCCTCGAGCGCCGAGTCGTCCCCGACCTCGCGCTTCGACAGGTTGTTCGCGAGGTACAGCACGGTCTGGTCGTGCAGGTCGTGGATCACGACTTCCGCGTACGGGAAGAACAGCGCCGCGATGCCGTCGGCGATCGGTGCATAGCGGGTGAGCAGCAGGTCTTTGACGGGGGATTGCTTCTTGCGCATCGGAATCGCCATCTCGGGTGAGCGGGGGCCGGGCGGTGCGTCGACGCGGCGCGCCGGCGTGCCGTCGACCGGCATGTCCGTGCGCCCGCGCGCTGCCGCCGCGGCGGTTGCGCCATTGTATCGGCCCCGCGTGCGCGTGCCGCTCATGCGCGCATCAGGTGCGTGTACAGCGCGTGGGCGATCGCGATGTCCTCGAGACCGAGGCCGATCGAGCGGAAGAACGCGTGACGCGTGCGCGACGGCGCCGCGCAGGTGCCAGCGACGAGCGCGGGCAGGTCGCCGACGATCCGCTCGGGCGTCCAGCCGTGCCGGGCCGCCGCGATCTGCATCTCGCCCGCGCTCGCGGGCGTCGTGTGCCGGTAGTCGCAGTACACGTCCATGTCCGGCAGCCACGCGGGCGGGATCTCGTGTGCGCGCGCGACGTTGGTGCTGATCGACGTGACGAGCGCGGGGCGCGTGAGCATGCCGTCGGCGAGCACCGGCGTGCCCGACGACGTGCACAGCATCACGACGTCCGCATCGCGCACGCACGCCTCGACGCTGGCGGCCGGGCGGGCGCGCGGATCGATCTGTGCGAGCGTCGCCTGCAGCGCCGGGTCGCCGGCGAGTGCGGGCGAATGAACACTGATCGAAGCCCAGTCGCGCAGTGCAGCCGTGTGGCGCAGATGCGCGAGGCCGACCGCGCCCGTGCCGATCACGGCGAGCCGGCGCGCGTCGCGCGGCGCGAGGCAGTCGACCGCGAGCGCCGTCGTGCCGGCCGTGCGCTCGACCGTCAGCAGCCCCGCATCGCACCACATCAGCGGCTGGCCGGTGCGCATCGACATCAGCGCGGTCCATGCGGTGACGATCGGTCTCCCGTCGGGCTTGCCGCCCGTCACGACGTACGGCGACAGCTTCGCGCCGAACACCTGCTCGTCGGCGAGCACGCCGAGGTACGTGATGAAATCGCCGGCCTGTTCGGGGAACGGCGTGAGGGTTTGCGGCGGCTGCACCGCGCGGGCCGACGCAAGCGACGCGAACATGCGGCGCAGCGTGCCGAGCACGTCGAGCGACGGCAGCGCCGCGCGCACCGCGGCTTCGTCGACGGTCAGCGGCAGGGTCGGGGCGGGTTGCGTCATGGGACTTCTCCGGTCGGGGGCCGGACAGGACTGTCTCGAAAGAGGGCGTCCGGCCGTGTTCGTAATGGATTAAAAGTCTAATATAGACAAAAGAACTCGGGTAGATTTTTCTTTTCGAGACTCGATCGCGCCGCCTGTCGAAGGAAAAATCTCGATAAATCAACGGGGTTTGGCGTGATCGACAACATTGCCGCCGACCACGGCCGCGCTGCGATTATCGTATCCCCTATAGTCTATAGTAGACTAAGAGTCTATATTTGGCGTGTGGATACAGCGTGTCTGCCGTACGGCGGCCGGCTGCATCGCATGCCGATCCGGCGGCCGGCAACGGCGTCGCGCGATCGGTCTTCATCGCCTCAATCCGGAATCGAAGGAAATCCGTCATGAACTGGAAGCTTTCCCTCTGCGCCGTCGCGGCGCTTGCATGCGCGACCGTCACGGCCCACGCGGAACAGACCACGCTGCGCTTCGGGATCGAAGCCGCCTACCCGCCGTTCGAGAGCAAGACGCCGGCCGGCCAGCTGCAGGGCTTCGACGTCGACGTCGGCAACGCGGTCTGCGCGAAGCTGAACATGAAGTGCGTGTGGGTCGAGAACGCGTTCGACGGGCTGATCCCGGCGCTGCAGGCGCGCAAGTTCGACGCGATCAATTCGGCGATGAACATCACCGCGAAGCGCAAGCAGAGCATCGACTTCACGCCGCCGATCTACGTGGTGCCGATCGTGATGGTCGCGCACCGCGGCTCGCCGCTGCGGCCGGATGCCGCGAGCCTGCGCGGCAAGCGCGTCGGCGTGCTGCAGGGTTCGTCGCAGGAGGATTTCCTGAAGGCGCACTGGGCGAATGCGGGCGTGGCCGTCGTGTCGTATCAGGACCAGGACCAGATCTATGCGGATCTCGTCGCCGGTCGTCTCGACGCGGCCGTGCAGGAAGCGCAGACCGCGCAGGACGGTTTCCTCGACAAGCCGGCCGGCCGCGACTACCAGATCGTCGGCGAGCCGCTGAAGGATCCCGCGACGCTCGGAGAAGGCACCGGCTTCGGGATGCGCAAGGGCGACACGGCGCTGCAGGCGAAGATCGTCGGCGCGCTCGATGCGTTGAAGAAGGACGGCACGCTGAGCGCGCTGTCGCAGAAGTACTTCAAGCGCGACATCGTCGCGAAGTAAGCCTGGCCGCGCGCCGGCCGCGGTGCCGGCGCGCGTCGCACCGAATCTCGACGCAGTACGGAAAAGCATGGATTTCGACGTCATCGTTCTGGGGGCCGGCATCGTCGGCGTATCGTCGGCGCTGCATCTGCAGGATCGCGGGCTGCGCGTCGCGCTCGTCGACCGGCGTGCGCCCGGCGAGGAAACGAGCCACGGCAATGCCGGGCTGATCGAACGCTCGTCGGTCGTGCCGTACGCGTTCCCGCGCCGGCTCGGCACGCTGCTGCGCTACGCACGCAACCGCTCGGTCGATCTCTATTGGGACTACAAGGCGCTGCCCGCATACGCGGGCTGGCTCGCGCGCTTCTGGCGCGAATCGTCGCCGCAGCGGCTCGCGGCCGCCGCGCGTGACATGCTGCCGCTCGTCGCGGCGAGCGTCGTCGAGCACGACGCGCTGCTCGCGCGCACCGATGCGCAGCCGCTCGTGCATGACGGCGGGTGGATCGAGGCGTTTCGCTCGCCCGCGCTGTTCGATGCAGAAACGCGCGCGCAGCAGCGGGTGGCCGACGCGCACGGGTTGCGGATGAGCGTGCTCGACGCGCACGCGTTGCGCGAACGCGAGCCCGGCATCGGCGCCGCATTCTGCGGCGCATTCCACTGGCAGGACCCGAAGACCGTGTCGAGCCCCGGCGGTCTCACGAAGGCATACGCGCGGCTGTTCGAGCGCGAGGGCGGCACGTTCGCGCTCGGCGACGCGACGACGCTCGCGCAGGTGCGCGACGGCTGGCAGGTCGATACCGAACACGGGCCGATCTCGGCCCGATCGGCCGTGGTCGCGCTCGGGCCGTGGTCCGATCACGTGTTCGCGCCGCTCGGCTACCGGATTCCGCTGCGCGTGAAGCGCGGCTATCACATGCATTACCGGCCGACCCGCCCGCAGCTGAGCGTGCCCGTGTGCGATACCGAGGAGGGCTTCGTCGTCGCGCCGATGGAGGGCGGCCGCCTGCGGCTCACGACCGGCGTCGAGATCGCACTGCGCGGCGCGCCGCCGACCGGCGTGCAGCTCGCGCGTGCCGAGCCGCTGGCGCGCGACGCATTCGGCATCGGCGAACGGCTCGACCCGGCACCGTGGCTCGGGATGCGGCCGTGCACGCCCGACATGCGGCCGGTGATCGGGCCTGCGCCGCGCCATCGGCATTTGTGGTTCGCGTTCGGCCATTGCCACCACGGACTCACGCTCGGCCCCGCGACAGGACGGTTGCTCGCCGAAATTATGACGGGTGCGCCGACCTACCTCGATCCCCACCCGTACCGGCCCGCGCGCTTCGGCTGAACCCGTCGCGGCGGGTTGCGGCCGTCACGGTTTTTCATTCGGATTTCCGCATTATCGAAATCCGCGCAACCGGATATGGTCTGCGTAATTGATCGGAAAGAAATCGCGATATAAGAAAATCAGAAAACAAGCGATTTATCAACGCATTTTCATGGAAATGCAATGTGAAACAGGTGGGCTGTCCGGGCCGCCCGGGCAATCCGGCGACGCTTCGTAACGGCCCGTTCCGATGTGACCCGGAATGTACCGGAACACGTTACCTCGGGACTCGCAAACGTTACGTTACATCCGCGCCCCGCACGCCTTTTTCGTCGGATGATTGACTCGTCACGGTCCGTCTGTTTCCCCGGGAAATCCATATAAAAACGTTATTGGCTTGCAATGAGCCAACGAATGAATCCGTTTTATCGAGGTGGCACACTTCGTGCGATCCGTCCCCATGCTTTATCAACGTAGTGCCAACCGAGATGGGGTAAGGATGGGAAAAAATATTAAGTTGACGGGTGTGGCGCTGTCGGTCGCGACGGCGTTCGGGGTACTGGCTTCCGGTTCGGCCATCGCGGGGCCGCTCGATGGGCTGCCGATTCCGCAAGTGATCGTGAACCCGCCGACGAACAGCGCATCGATCGGGCTGGCGGCGACCGGCACGTCGCCGCTGGGTTCGGTCACCGTGGCGGCGGGCGGGGCGGGCGAGATTCAGACGTCGCTGGGCAATCCGGCGCTGGCTTTGCCGGGCGCGGTGAATGCGCTGACGGGCGCGCTCGGTGGCGGCAACCCGGCTGGTGCGCTGAATACGGCGACGGGGACGTTGAGCAATGCGGTTGGCACGGTAACGGGCGCACTGGGGAATGTTGGTGGCGGTACGAACCCGCTGGCGCCGGTTCAGGGCGCGGTCAATCAGGTGACGGGTGCGCTTGGTGGCGGCAACCCGGCTGGTGCGTTGACCGGTGCGATCGGCACGGTCACGGGTGCGCTGGGCAACATCGGTGGCGGTGCGAACCCGCTGGCGCCGGTTCAAGGCGCGGTGAATCAAGTGACGGGCGCGCTCGGCGGCAACCCGGCTGGCGCATTGACCGGCGCACTCGGCACGGTGACGGGCGCACTGGGCAACGTCGGCGGCACGAACCCGCTGGCGCCGATCCAGGACGTCGTCGACCAGGTCACGGGCACGCTGGGCAGCGGCAACCCGGCCGGCGCACTGAGCAACGCGGTTAATACGATCACGGGCACGCTCGGCGACGTCGGTGGCGTGTCGAGCCCGCTGGCACCGGTGCAAGGCGTCGTTACGCAACTCGCCGGCACGCTCGGCAACGGCAACCCGGCCAGTGCACTGACGAACGCGGTGAACTCGGTGACGGGTGCGCTCGGCAATCTTGGCGGCACGAACCCGCTCGCCCCGGTACAGGGCGTCGTGAACCAGGTCGTCGGCACGCTGTCGGGCGCCGGCGGCGGCAGCCCGATCACGCCGATCACGAACCTCGTCAGCGGCCTGCAGAACGCGCTGCCGACGGGCGGCAACGCGGCCGGCGCGCTCGGTTCGGTCACGGGCGCACTCGGCAACCTCGGCGGCTCGAACCCGCTGGCCCCGCTACAGGGCGTCGTGAACCAGGTCGTCAGCACGCTCGGCAGCGGCAATCCGGCCGGCGCGCTGAGCAACGCGGTCAACTCGGTGACGGGCGCACTCGGCAACCTCGGCGGCACGAATCCGCTGGCGCCGGTGCAGGGTGTCGTGAACCAGGTCGTCAGCACGCTCGGCGGAGGCAGTCCGGCCGGCGCGCTGAGCAACGCGGTCAACTCGGTGACGGGCCCACTCGGCAACCTCGGTGGCACGAATCCGCTGGCGCCGGTGCAGGGCGTCGTGAACCAGGTCGTCGGCACGCTGTCGGGCGCAGGCGGCAGCAGCCCGATCGCGCCGATCACGAACCTCGTCAGCGGTCTGACCGGCGGCAGCAACCCGGCCGGCGCACTGACCGGTGCGCTCGGTTCGGTGACGGGCGCCCTCGCGAACGGTCCGGCAGCCCTCGGGCAGGCGGCCGGCACGCTGTCGGGCGCGGCCGGTTCGACGGCGGCAGCGGGCGGCAGCCTGCTCGGCTCGGGCGCGAGCGCGGCGGGCAGCACGGCGGGCGCAGCCGGTTCGCTGCTGTCGACGGGCGGCAACGCGACGGCGACGGTCGTCAATGCGGTCGGCACGACGCTGGGGACGGCGCTGGGTTCCACGCCGGGCCTGTCGGTCACGCCGCATTCGGGCAACAGCTCGGCGAACAACCCGCTCGCGCCGGTGTCGACGCTGCTCCAGGCGGTGACGGGCGCACTGCCGAAGTAACCGGCCGGAACGCGCGGCGGCGCGACATCGCCTGCCGCGCGCAACGGGTCGCGCAACGCGGCATGACAGCAATGTCATGCCGCGTTTTCTTTTGGGTTCTCGATGATATTCGTCGGATGAATGGCGCTGCGCGGCCTCCGGCCGGTCACCGCGGCCGCGGCATGGAATAACCGGCCGCGGCCGTCCGTTTACATTCCGAGTCGCGGCGCAACCGGACAGCGGGATAATGGTCATGACGAAGTCGACGTCCCGTCCGGCAGTGTCGTGCCGCGATGCCATGTCAAGGAGAACGGGAATGAAGACCATGCTGTTCGCCATCGCGCTGACGGCCGCGTTCGCGCGGCCCGCAGCCGCCGAGCCGCCGCAGGCCAGCAACGGGAAACTGGTCGACGAAGATCACATGACGCTGTACGTGTTCGATCACGACACGCCGGGCAAGAGCACGTGCAGCGGCACTTGCGCGGCCAACTGGCCGCCGGCGCTCGCCGACGGATACGACAAGGCGTCCGGTGCACTCAGCCTCGTCGCGCGCGACGACGGCGCGAAGCAATGGGCGTACCACGGTCGCCCGCTGTATCGCTGGAAAATGGACCGCAAGGCCGGCGACGCGGGCGGTGACGGGATTGGCGGTATGTGGCACGTCGCGCGTCCCTGAGAACTGATCGACGGACTGACGGACTGACTGACGGCGCGGCGACGCGCGAGGCATCCGCATGAGCTACGAATCGGACCTGCTGGTGTGGCTGCCGCATCTCACGCGGTACGCGCGTGCGCTGACGGGCGACCGGGCCTGGGCGGACGATCTCGTGCAGGACACGCTCGAGCGTGCGCTGAACCGGCCGCCGCGCGACGGCGGCAACCTGCGCGCGTGGCTGCTGACGCTGCTGCGCCACCGCTTCATCGACCAGTTGCGCGCACGGCACGAGATCGCGGTCGACGACGCGACCGCGCCATGGCAGACGATGGCCGCGCCGGCCGACGAGATCGGCGGCCTGATGCTGCGCGACGTGCAGCGCGCGCTGTACCGGCTGCCCGTCGAGCAGCGTGAGGTGCTGCTGCTGGTCGCGCTCGAGGAGTTGAGCTACCGCGACGCCGCACAGATACTTGGCGTGCCGGTGGGGACGGTGATGTCGCGGCTGTCGCGGGCGCGTGAACGGATGCGTGCGTTGCTGTCCGGCGAGCCGGCGGCGCACGGCACGGCCGCGTTACGGGTGATCGGGAAGACATGATGGACGACGATCCGCGCAAACCTTCGAACGATCGGGACGACGCTGCATCGGCCCAGCTGCTGTCGGCGCTGCTCGACGGCGAGCTGTCCGGGCAGGAGCGTCGCGAGGTGCTCGAACGGCTGCAGTCCGATCCGCGGGAAGCCGACCGGTTCGCGCATTACGGCGCGCAGCGCGACGCGTTGCGCGCGCTGTTCCCGCTGCCGGCCGCCGCACCGGCTTTGTTCGTGCAGCGGCGCGCGTCGCGCTGGCGCGTGGTCGCGTATGCGTGCGCGGGGCTGGCGGCCGGGCTGGTGCTCGGCATCGCGCTGCACGCGGGCTGGACGGCGTTCGGCGTCGAACCGGCGTTCGCCGCGCGCGCGGATGTCGCGTATGCCGTGTACACGGCCGATCGTGAACACCCGGTCGAAATCGACGCCCGCGACCCGGCGCGCCTGGCCGGATGGCTGTCCGCGCGTCTCGGCCGGCCCGTGCGCGCACCGTCGCTCGACGAATACGGCTACGCGCTGCTGGGCGGCCGGCTGTTGCCGGGCGACGCGGGGCCGGCCGCGCAACTGATGTACCAGCGTGCGGACGGCGCGCGCGTGACGCTGTACATGACGGCCTACGACGCGCGGCGCCTCGCGCCGCGGGCGATGTCGGCCGACGGCCGCTACACGTACTTCTGGTCGGATCGCGGCATGGGTTTTGCGCTGTCCGGCCGAGGCGACGAACGGCGCCTGCGCCAGCTCGCGATCGACGCGTGCGGCGCGCTCGGCGGGCCGACCGACGCATGGAAGGGGTGACGCGCGCGGCATCGGCAGGGAGCGGAGAATGAACACGAAGACGGCGAGGCTGGCGATGGCGATGGTGGTGGCGGTGCTCGCGGCAAGCGCCGGGCACGCGCGGGCGGACGGCGACGCCCCGGCGCGCGTGCCGGTCGACGCCGACGGCGTGCAGCGGGTGACGATCGTCGGCGGCAGCTATTTCTTTCGTCCGAAGCACGTGATCGTCCGCGCGCACGTCCCGGTCGAACTGACCGTGTCGGCCGAGCCGGGCGTCGTGCCGCACAGTTTCGAGATCGACGCGCCGCAGGCCGGCATCGCGGTTCACACCGAACTCGGCACGACGCCGCGCACCCTGCGCTTCACGCCGACGGCGCCCGGCCGCTTCGCCTACTATTGCACGCATCGGCTGCTGTTCCTGCGCAGCCATCGCGAGCGTGGAATGGAAGGCGTGCTCGACGTCGAGGCGGCGCAGTGATCGCCGCATTGCTGGCCGCGAGCCTGATAGGAGCGAGCATGACAGCCGACCCCGTGACCGTTGCGCAGGCACATTTCGACCAGGTCCGCTCGTACCGCGCGACGATCCGCTCGTCGGCGCGAAGCGGCGAGCACGCCGAATTCCGCTATGCATACCTGAAGCCCGGTTTCGTCCGGATGGACTTCGTGTCGCCCCATCACGGCGCGGTACTCGCGTACGATCCCGGCGAAGGCAAGGTTCGGCTGCGCCCGTTCGGCGAGCATGCACTGCCCGCGCTGACCTTGTCGCCGTCCAATCCGCTCGTGCGCGACCGCAGCGGCCATCGCGTCGACCGGTCGGACGTCGGCGAGCTGCTGCGCAACGTGCATGTGCTGCAGCAGGGCGGCGCGACGGTGACGGAAGGCGAGGAGCCCATCGGCGGCCGGACCGCGCTGCGCGTGTCGGTGACGGGCGCGCCCGCGCACGTGGTCGACGGCGTGCATCGCTACCGGCTGTGGCTGGACACCAAGGACGGCTTTCCGCTGAAGGTCGTCAGCTTCGCGGACGGCGACGGCGACCCGCTCGAAACGGTGACGTTCGACCACGTCGAGATCGACGTCGCGTTTCCCGCCCGCTTTTTCGCACCCTGATCGCGATTCGTGCCGGAGGCTGCATGGCGGAATACCGGTTTTCGACGACGTGGCGCGTGGACGCGCCGCTCGCGGCGGTCTGGGATGCGATCTACGAGGTCGACCGCTGGCCCGACTGGTGGAAGGGCGCCGTTCGGACCGTCGAGATCGAGCGCGGCGACGTGCGCGGCGTTGGCGCGCTGCAGCGATACACGTGGAAGGGCGCGTTGCCGTACCGGCTGACCTTCGACATGCGCGTGCTGCGCGTCGAGCGGCCGCATGTGCTCGAAGGCCGCGCCAGCGGCGCGATCGAAGGGGACGGCTGCTGGTCGTTCGCGGGCGACGGCACGCGTACCGTCGTGCGCTACGAGTGGCACATCCGCACGCGCGAGCGCTGGATGAACTGGCTGGAGCCGGTTGCGCGGCCGCTATTCATCTGGAATCACGACGTCGTGATGCGCGAAGGCGCGAAAGGGCTCGCGCGTCTGCTCGGCGCGACGGTCGAAACCGACGGCCGGACGTTCCAGCCGGTCGCGGGCTGTCCGGACATGTGACGATCCGGCACCGGGCGGTGCGCCCCGTCGGCGCCCGGGCAGGTTTTTTCATGCGATGCCGGAGACCGACGGAACTCGGTGCTTACCCCGTGTCAAATCGGTGCGAGGGTCGGGATATCCCGCATCGTGCCGGATCCCGGCGCGCGTGGAAGATGCCTACTTGGTTGTTTCAAAAGGATTTTTCTAATTCATCCCCGTTTTTCCGCCGTTTCTGGCCGGGTGAAAAAACCTCCGGCTCCCCTTCTTGAATTTGTCAAAACCCGTCCATATAATTAGCACTCGCTGCACGAGAGTGCTAACAATTCTCTGCCGGGCAACCCGCCGGGCAGATTCCCTAAGCGTTCTTCAATCTCAGTCAAGAGAGGAGTGAATATGAACCTTCGTCCTTTGCACGATCGCGTGATCGTCAAGCGCCTGGATCAGGAAACCAAGACCGCCTCGGGCATCGTGATCCCCGAAGCTGCTGCTGAGAAGCCGGATCAAGGCGAGATCCTTGCGGTCGGCCCGGGCAAGCGCGACGACAAGGGCGCGCCGATCGCGCTCGACGTGAAGGTCGGCGATCGCGTGCTGTTCGGCAAGTACGCTGGCCAGACCGTCAAGGTCGACGGCCAGGAGCTGCTGGTCATGCGCGAAGAAGACATCATGGCCGTGGTCAACGCGCAGTAAGCGTCCACTGACGGTACATATTCCCAAGAATTCAAGGAGTTAGAAGATGGCAGCTAAAGACGTCGTATTCGGCGATTCCGCCCGTTCGAAGATGGTCGAAGGCGTGAACATTCTCGCCAACGCAGTCAAGGTCACGCTGGGTCCGAAGGGCCGCAACGTCGTGCTCGAGCGCAGCTTCGGCGGCCCGACGGTCACCAAGGACGGTGTGTCGGTCGCGAAGGAAATCGAGCTGAAGGACAAGCTCCAGAACATGGGCGCGCAAATGGTCAAGGAAGTGGCTTCCAAGACCAGCGACAACGCAGGCGACGGCACGACGACGGCAACCGTCCTCGCGCAATCGATCGTTCGCGAAGGCATGAAGTACGTCGCATCGGGCATGAACCCGATGGACCTGAAGCGCGGCATCGACAAGGCAGTCGCAGCGGCTGTCGAAGAGCTGAAGAAGATCAGCAAGCCGTGCACGACGAACAAGGAAATCGCACAGGTCGGCTCGATCTCGGCGAACAGCGACACGTCGATCGGCGATCGCATCGCTGAAGCGATGGACAAGGTCGGCAAGGAAGGCGTGATCACCGTCGAAGACGGCAAGTCGCTCGCCGACGAACTCGACGTCGTCGAAGGCATGCAGTTCGACCGCGGCTACCTGTCGCCGTACTTCATCAACAACCCGGACAAGCAAGTCGCCGTCCTCGACAACCCGTTCGTGCTGCTGCACGACAAGAAGGTGTCGAACATCCGTGATCTGCTGCCGGTGCTCGAGCAAGTCGCGAAGGCTGGCCGTCCGCTGCTGATCATCGCTGAAGACGTCGAAGGCGAAGCGCTCGCGACGCTGGTCGTCAACAACATCCGCGGCATCCTGAAGACCGTTGCGGTCAAGGCGCCGGGCTTCGGCGACCGCCGCAAGGCCATGCTGGAAGACATCGCGATCCTGACCGGCGGTCAGGTCGTCGCGGAAGAAACCGGCCTGACGCTCGAGAAGGCAACGCTGGCAGAACTGGGCCAGGCGAAGCGCATCGAAGTGGGCAAGGAAAACACGACGATCATCGACGGCGCAGGCGAAGCCGTGAACATCGAAGCGCGCGTCAAGCAAGTTCGCACGCAAATCGAAGAAGCGACGTCGGACTACGACCGTGAAAAGCTGCAAGAGCGCGTGGCCAAGCTGGCCGGCGGCGTGGCAGTGATCAAGGTCGGTGCTGCGACCGAAGTCGAAATGAAGGAAAAGAAGGCACGTGTCGAAGACGCACTGCACGCAACGCGCGCAGCTGTGGAAGAAGGCATCGTGGCAGGCGGCGGCGTTGCGCTGATCCGCGCTCGCACCGCGATCGCAGCCCTGACCGGCGCGAACGCCGACCAGAACGCCGGCATCAAGATCGTGCTGCGCGCAATGGAAGAGCCGCTGCGCCAGATCGTCACGAACGGTGGCGAAGAAGCCAGCGTCGTGGTGGCGGCAGTGGCTGCAGGCACGGGCAACTACGGCTACAACGCAGCAACGGGCGAGTACGTCGACATGGTTGAAGCCGGCGTCGTCGACCCGACCAAGGTCACGCGCACCGCACTGCAGAACGCAGCGTCGGTTGCAGGCCTGCTGCTGACGACGGACGCAGCGGTCGCGGAACTGCCGAAGGAAGATGCACCGATGCCGGGCGGCATGCCGGGCGGCATGGGCGGCATGGGCATGGACATGTAATCGACTTCGGTCGATGGTGTCCGGAACGCGCAGCGATGCGCGTTCCAGCCAAAAGAAAAGACCCGCAGCGATGCGGGTCTTTTTTTTATGTGTGTGCACGAAAGGAGCGGACATGCGGGGCGGACATGCCGCCCCGCGGCGATGATCAACCGCGCACGACGGCGGCGCGGGGCCGCCATGCATGCGTCAATGCCGGTGCGACGTCCGCGGCACCGGATCGGCCTTCACGGCCCGAGGCGTGTCCGTTTCATCGTTGCTGCGCGCCCAGAAGAACCGGTCGGGCAGGTATGCGCCCATGCCGGGCCGGAACGCATCGCGTACGGCCTGGTACAGGTATTCCTGCGCTTCGCGCACCGCTTCGGGCGGCTCCTGGCCGTTCGCGAGCAGTGCCGCGATCGCCGCGCCGAGCGTGTCGGTGATGCCCATCAGCCGATGCGGCGAGCGATCCCACATGTCTTCGCGGAGCTGGCCTTCCTCGCCGTACAGCGTGTTGACGAGCCGGTGTGAGCCCGTCTCCGACGACAGGATGTACTCGCAGCCCTGCGACAGCAGGTGCGACACGGCCGCGTCGAGATTCGGCGCCTCGGCGTCGCCGTCCGGCTGCGCGAGCGCGATCAGCGTCGCGTGGTCGGCGACCAGCAGCGTCGTCTGCGGCGCGAGCAGGTCGGCGATCGATTCGCGCAGGTCGTCGGCGGCGAGCACGTGCTCGTCGTCGAGCGTGAAATCCGGTGCGAGCACGAGCGGCACGCCGTCGTAGTCGGCGACCACTTCGGCGATCGCGCTCACGACTTCCGCGCGCGTCGCCGCGCCGATCTTGAACGCGGCGACCGGCATGTCCTCGAGCAGCATGCGCGCCTGGGCGGCGACGACATCGGGGTCGAGGCCGGTCACTTCGTCGCAGGCGGCCGAGTCGCGCACGGTGTAGCCCGTCAGGACGGACACGCCGTGACAGCCCATGCTCGCCAGGGTCATCAGATCGGCTTGGAGGCCGGAGCCGCCGGTGGGATCGGACAGGCCGAAGGTGAGGACGATCGGAGGGGCGTTGCTGGACATGTAAAAATGGGGCAAGAAAAAAACGGGGAAGCGACGGAACTGCGGACGGCGAGGCGAAATGGGCGGTTTGGCCCTGTGTTGCCCGGCAGGCCGCACTTTCCAGCCATTATGCGGCGGAATCCGGCCCGCACGATGGATTTTTTAGCGCAGCGCAACGTAGTCGCCGCACTCCAGTGCGATTGCTAGGCAGTCCGGCCCCGACACGGTACCATCATGGCTCCCGAATTTACCGACTTTCCCAACGCGGCTTAAGATGGAATACAAGAGCTGGATGTGCCTGATTTGTGGCTGGATTTATGACGAAGAAGCCGGGCTGCCCGAAGAGGGCATCGCCCCGGGCACGCGCTGGGAAGACGTCCCGATCAACTGGACGTGCCCCGAATGCGGCGCTCGCAAGGAAGACTTCGAGATGGTCCAGATCTGACCGGACCCTTGGCCCACGGACACCCCGCTCCGGCCTCGCGGTTGCCCGGCGCTTGCGCGTCGCGGCCGGCGCGAGCGACTTGACGATGACAGGCGCGCGTGTCCATGACGTCCGATCCGGCGAACGTTCCCTACCCTGACGCACTGCCCAACCCGCGCGGCGGGGCCGTGCACGCGGCCGACGCGTGGCTCGCGGCGGCCGCCGACGCATTCGAGCGTCGCGACGACGCGGCCGCGCCGCTGTCGGCCGCCGCCGCCGTGCTGGCGGAGGCCGGCTGGCTGCCGGCCGCCCGTTTCGCCGGGCAGCTGGCCGCCACGGCGCCGCTCGTCGCCGCCGAACCGACGTCCGCCGCGTGGCGCATCGCGTTGCGCGATTTCCGCGCGGCGGTCGGGCGCCACAATCTGCGCGAGCTGGCCTGCTCGCCGCTTCTGTTGGACCATTTCCGTGCACTGCGTGCCCAAAGCGCGGCCGACCTGCATGCGAGCGTGCCGCTCGACGTGCTGGCGCTCGTCGGGCGCGCGATGCCGCCGGCGACGCTGCGTGCGTTGCCCGACGCGTTCGCGAGCCGGGCGCGAGCCCGCTACGAGCAGGCCCTGCTCGGCGTGCTGCGTGCGCCGAACGGCACGCCGGATGCGGCGCTCGACGAACTCGATGCGACCCTGACCGCGCTGGCCGACGAGGCCCCGTACGACTTCTGGCGGCTCGCCGCCGCATGCCTGCGCGCGCTGCGCGCCAGCGCCGCGCCCGAACTGAAACGTTTCCTTGCGCGGACCAACCTGCTGCTCGGCGAGCACGCTCAGGGCCGGCGCCATGCGCCGCCGGCGCTCGTGCGCGAGACGGTTGCGCTGCTGTGGCGCGATTTCGCGCTGTTCGGCGCGGCCGCGGAAGATGTCGCGCTCGTCGATGTGCTGCACGACTATGGACTGACCGTGGACTGGCACGTCGCCGGCACGCCCGCATCGGAGGCGCTGTGGGAGGCCGATGCCGCGCGGGCCGAGCAGGACGCGGTCGCGGCGGCGCCCACCCGCATGCTCGGTGTCGTGACCGTCAACGCGCATGCGTATGAGGATTTCCTGCAGACGGCCGATGCGTCGATGGCCGATCTGGCCGTCGATCCGGCCGCGGCCGATGCGGGGGCCGCATGGCGCGCATCCGCGGCCGCCTATCGGGTCGGTACGGCCGCGTGCGCACTCGGGCTCGGTCACGCGGCGCTGCTGGCCGATACGCTTGGGCTGGCGTGGCGCCGCGCCGCGCACGGCCTGCCGCTCGCTGGCAGCGGGCTCGACGCGCACGGCCGCGCGTCCGACATGCTGCGCGCCGCGCTGCTGAAGATCGCCGCGGGGGTGGCGCCGCCGGACCTGACCGCGGCGTCCGGGGCGCTCGGCGGGGCGCTTGGCCGGACCTGACGCGCAACGGGGCGCGTACACGGCGGCAGCCCTTGCGGCGCGGGCCGGCAACACGCTGCCGACAGCGCCCGCGCGCGTGTTAGAGTGCCGTGTGATCCGCGTGCGTCGTTGCCAACGTCGCGCGGCGTTGCTTGTTGATCGCGGCCCGGTCAGGTCGCGGCGTCTTTGCTAAAATTCAAACCATGTCAAAGCCTTCCGATCGCATCAATCTCACCAACCAGTTCCTGATCGCCATGCCGAACATGGCCGATCCGACGTTTTCGGGAACGGTGGTCTATCTTTGCGATCACAGCGAGCGCGGGGCGCTCGGCCTCGTCATCAATCGTCCCACCGACATCGACCTCGAATCCCTGTTCAGCCGCATCGACCTGAAGCTCGACATCGAGCCGCTGCTGCACATTCCCGTGTACTTCGGCGGCCCGGTGCAGACCGAGCGGGGCTTCGTGCTTCACGAGCCGGTCGAGGGCGCGAACTACAACTCGTCCATGTCGGTCGAGGGCGGGCTCGAGATGACGACGTCGAAGGACGTGCTCGAGGCGGTCGCGACGGGCACCGGCCCGAAGCGCTTCCTGCTGACGCTCGGCCATGCAGGCTGGGGCGCAGGGCAGCTCGAGGAAGAAATTTCCCGCAACGGCTGGCTGACCGTGGCCGCCGATCCACGCATCGTGTTCGACACACCGGCCGAGGAGCGCTTCGAAGCCGCGCTCGGCCTGCTCGGTGTCAGCTCGTCGATGCTGTCCGGCGAAGCAGGGCACGCATGAGCGGCGCGAGCGCGCGCGATGCGACGCTCCTGGCGTTCGACTACGGCGAGAAGCGGATCGGGGTCGCAATCGGCAATGCGCTGACGTGCTCGGCCCGCGCCCTCGTCGTGATTCCCAACCTGAACCGCGAGCACCGCTTCAAGGCGGTCGGCGACCTGCTGGCCGAATGGCGGCCGGACGCGCTCGTCGTCGGCCTGCCGATGCATCCTGACGGCACGCCGCACGAGATGACGCAGCAGGCGAAGCGCTTCGGCAACCAGCTGAACGGCCGGTTCGGGCTGCCCGTCACATGGGTCGACGAACGCTATTCGTCGGTCGAGGCCGAGGCCGGGCTGCGCGAGCGCAACGTGCGCGGCCGCGCACGCGCCGAGATGCTCGATGCCGAGGCCGCGCGCGTGATCCTTCAACAGTATCTCGATCAATTGTCCGACCATGAGCACCATTGACGCCGACGCGCTCTACCGCGTCCTGCTCGACCAGATCCGCGACGCCTACGGCACGGCCTTCGCCGAGCCGGGCGGCCCGCGGCTCGCCGGCATTCACAGCGGCGGCGCCTGGCTCGCCGAGCGCCTCGCGCGCGATCTCGGCGCGCCGGGGTTCGGCGTCGTGAACGTCGCGCTGCATCGCGACGACTACGCGAAGAAGGGGCTGCACAGCCAGGCCAGCCCGACGTCGCTGCCGTTCGAGGTGGACGGCGCGCGCATCGTGCTCGTCGACGACGTGCTGTACACCGGCCGCACCGTGCGCGCCGCGCTCAACGAACTGTTCGACTACGGCCGTCCGGCCGCGGTCGAGCTCGCGGTGCTCGCCGATCGCGGCGGCCGCGAGCTGCCGGTCGCCGCGCGCTTCGCGGGCGGCACGCTCGACGTGCCGGCCGATGCGACGCTCGTGCTCGCGCGCGACGAAGCCGCGCAGTTCACGCTGCGCATCGAGGCGCACGGCGCCTGACCGGACCGCGAAACCGTATCCCGGGCCGCCGGTTCGCGCCGCGGCCCGTTTGCATAGTTGGAATCACGCACACCATGACCACCGACACCACTGGCCGCACCGGCAATCCCGCTGCGACCGCGAGCCCCGAGCGGTTCCGCTACGGTTTCCTGAAGGGCAATCCGCAGCTCACGAAAAACGGCGAGCTGAAACACCTGCTGTCGATCGAGGGCCTGCCGCGCTCGATCGTCAACCACATCCTCGATACGGCCGAGCAGTTCGTCAGCGTGACGGACCGCGAAGTGAAGAAGGTGCCGCTGTTGCGCGGCAAGTCGGTGTTCAACCTGTTCTTCGAGAACTCGACGCGCACGCGCACGACCTTCGAGATCGCCGCGACGCGCCTGTCGGCCGACGTGCTGAACCTGAACATCAACGCGTCGTCGACGAGCAAGGGCGAGTCGCTGCTCGACACGATCAACAACCTGTCGGCGATGCATGCCGACCTGTTCGTCGTGCGTCACGCGTCGAGCGGCGCGCCGTACCTGATCGCTGAGCACTGCGCGCCGCACGTGCACGTGATCAACGCCGGCGACGGCCGTCACGCGCACCCGACGCAGGGCCTGCTCGACATGTACACGATCCGCCACTACAAGCGCGACTTCACGAAGCTGCGCGTGGCGATCGTCGGCGACATCCTGCATTCGCGCGTCGCGCGCTCCGACATCCACGCGCTCACCACGCTCGGCGTGCCGGAAGTGCGCGCGATCGGCCCGCGCACGCTGCTGCCGGGCGGTCTCGAGCAGATGGGCGTGAAGGTGTTCCACAACCTCGACGAAGGGCTCAAGGGCGTCGACGTGATCATCATGCTGCGCCTGCAGAACGAGCGGATGAGCGGCGCGCTGCTGCCGTCCGCGCAGGAGTACTTCAAGACCTGGGGCCTGACGCCCGAGCGCCTCGCGCTCGCCGCGCCCGACGCGATCGTGATGCACCCGGGCCCGATGAACCGCGGCGTCGAGATCGACTCGCAGGTCGCCGACGGTCCGCAGTCGGTGATCCTCAACCAGGTCACGTTCGGCATCGCCGTGCGGATGGCGGTGATGGGCATCGTCGCCGGCAACAGCGACTGAGCCCGTTCGCGCATCCTTATTCAGGCATTCAACGCATTCAACGCATTCACAGACAGCGCATGAAGATTCATATCCAAGGCGGCACGCTGATCGACCCGGTCGCCGGCACCGAACGGCAGGCCGACGTATTCGTCGCGGACGGCAAGATCGCCGCGCTCGCGGAGGCCGGTAAAGCGCCGGCCGGTTTCAACGCGGAGAAGACGATCGACGCGTCGGGCCTGATCGTCGCGCCCGGCCTCGTCGACCTGTGCGCGCGGCTGCGCGAGCCCGGCTACGAGCACAAGGCGACGCTCGCGTCCGAGATGGCCGCGGCCGTCGCGGGTGGCGTCACGACCCTCGTGTGCCCGCCGGACACCGACCCGGTGCTCGACGAGGCGGGCCTCGTGGAGATGCTCAAGTTCCGCGCACGTAACCTGCACCAGGCGAACGTTCATCCGCTCGGTGCGCTCACTGTCGGCCTGAAGGGCGAAGTGATCACCGAGATGGTCGCGCTGACCGAGTCGGGCTGCGTCGGCTTCACGCATGCGAACGTGCCGGTGCGCGACACGCAGGTCCTGCTGCGCGCGCTGCAGTACGCGAGCACCTACGGCTACACGACGTGGCTGCGTCCGCTCGACGCGTTCATCGGCCGTGGCGGCGTCGCCGCGAGCGGCGCGCTCGCATCGCGGCTCGGACTGTCCGGCGTGCCGGTCGCAGCCGAGACGATCGCGCTGCATACGATCTTCGAGCTGATGCGCGTGACCGGCGCGCGCGTGCACCTCGCACGCCTGTCGTCGGCGGCCGGCCTCGCGCTCGTGCGCGCGGCGAAGGCCGAGGGGCTGCCCGTGACGTGCGACGTCGGCGTGAATCACCTGCACCTGATCGACGTCGACATCGGCTACTTCGATTCACAGTTCCGCCTCGACCCGCCGCTGCGTGGCGAGCGCGACCGCGAAGCGATCCGCGCGGCGCTCGCCGACGGCACGATCGACGCGATCTGCTCCGATCACACGCCGGTCGACGACGACGAGAAGCTGCTGCCGTTCGCCGAAGCGACGCCCGGCGCGACGGGGCTCGAACTGCTGCTGTCGCTCACGGTGAAGTGGGCCGATGAAACGAACACGCCGCTCGCGCGGGCGCTGCGCCGCATCACGGCCGCGCCGGCCGACGTGCTGCAGCTGCCGGCGGGCCGCCTGGCCGAAGGCGGCGTGGCCGACCTGTGCGTGTTCGACCCGCGCGCGCACTGGCGCGTCGAGCCGCGTGCGCTGAAGAGCCAGGGCCACAATTCGCCGTTCCTCGGCTACGAACTCCCGGCCTGCGTGCGTGCGACGCTCGTGGCGGGGCAGGTCGCGTTCGAGCGCCACTGAACCACGCCGGATCCTCGCCATGACCGCTCTTCGCAAGCTGCGTCTCGTCTTTCACCTGCTGCGCGGCATGGCGATCGTCGCGCTGCGCTTTTCGCACGTGAGCCCCGCGCGGCGCCTCGCGCTCACGCGCCGCTGGTCGCTCAAGCTGCTGCGGATCTGTGGAATGCGCCTCGTCGTCCACAACGACGGGGCGCGCCTCGACGCGGGCGCGCTCGTCGTCGGCAACCACGTGTCGTGGCTCGACATCTACACGGTCAACGCGTGGCGGCCGACGCCGTTCGTGTCGAAGGCCGAGGTGCGGCAGTGGCCGGTGGTCGGCTGGCTGGCCGAGAAGCTCGATACCGTGTTCCTGCAGCGCGAGAAGCGCACCGAGGCGATGCGGGTCATGCACGAGATGGCCGACCGGCTGCGCAACGGCGGCGTGATGTGCGTGTTTCCGGAAGGGACGACGTCGGACGGGCAGGCGCTGCTGCCGTTCCATGCGAACCTGTTCCAGGCCGCGGTGTCGGCCGGCTGCGCGGTGCAGCCGATCTGCCTGATGTACGAGGACGCGCAGCAGCGGCAGTCGGTCGCGCCGGCCTACACCGGCGAGTTGTCGCTCGGGATGTCGCTCGACATGGTGTTGCGCGGCGGCCCGCTCGTCGTGCATTTGTACGTGTGCGAGCCGATCGCGCCGGGCGGTGATCGTCGCACGACGTCAGCGGCCGCGCGCGATGCGATCGCGGCCGCGCTCGAGACGCTGCAGGCGAAGGTCGGCAAGCCGTCGCCCGAGTCGCTGGCGGAGCTCGAGAAGCATGCCTATCCGGCAACCGAAGTCGGCGCCGGGGCGGCGGGCGATGCCGCGGCGGAGGAGGCGGTGCCGGGGCGCGAGGGCTGACGCGCCGTGTCGTTCGCGCGCGTCGCCGCGCGTGTCAATCGCCGCCGGGCGTGCGGCACGCTTCGCACTGCACCTGCGTGACCGTGCGCAGTGCCGGGTCGGCCGTCAGTCGCACGGCCGACAGCTGATTTCCCCATACGCATCCCGAATCCAGCGCGACGACATTGTCGCGCAGCATCAGGCCAAGCGCGGCCCAGTGGCCGAACACGACCGTCACGTCGTCGGTGCGGCGGCCCGGCACGTCGAACCACGGCAGGTAGCCTGGCGGCGCGCTGTCGGGGCCGCCGTTGGTCTTGAACTCCATCGCGCCGTCGGGCGTGCAGAAGCGCAGGCGTGTGAACGCGTTGAACGCGACGCGCATCCGGTCGCGTTTCTTCAGGTTCGGATTCCATTGGTTCGGCTCGTTGCCGTACAGGTTTTGTAACGTTTCGCGCCAATCCGGCGCGCGCAGCGCGCGCTGCAATTCGTCAGCGAGTTCGAGCGCGAGCGACGTGTCCCATTGCGGCAGTACGCCCGCGTGCACGAGCAGCATGTCGTTCTCGAAATGGGCGAACGGACGGTGACGCACCCAGTCGAGCAGGGCGTCGGCGTCGGGCGCGTCGAGGATTTCGCCGATGGTGTCGCCCGGGCGTTCGGTGCGAATGCCCGCCGAGACCGCGAGCAGGTGAAGGTCGTGATTGCCGAGCACGGCGGTCGCGCGCGGGCCGAGCTCGGCGAGCGCACGCAGCGCGGCGAGGGAGTCGGACCCGCGGTTGACGATGTCGCCGGCGATCCATAGCGGGGTGTCGGCGGGGGCTGACAGCTTTTCCAGCAGAAAGCGGAAAGCGGAATGACAGCCCTGGATGTCGCCGATGGCGATGGGAGTGCGCGGCATGGGAGGCGATAGTTGCAAATTTTGACGTTGATCGGGAAGCGGCGCAGGGGGCGGCATCGTGTGGTCAGGCACAATAATCTTGTTATTTTAACATATTGATTTAAAAGATAATTTTATTCGCGTTGCCGAGCGTGGGGCACTGTTTCAAGTTGTTAGCAGCATGGCTTTTGCAGCGGCTTGCTTCCTATAATTGCCGCTTCCTCGACAAAATTAGCATTTCATGACTTTGGCGGTCACGGTGAGAAGTTAGAATGCCCGGCTTGAGCGACGCGCACCTTGACGTTGTCGCTGTTCGAAATGATGGCGGCTCGTGCTCGAGGCCTGCCGCGTACGACTGAAGGGAGTCTCATGATCCTGGTGACGGGGGGCGCGGGTTTCATCGGCGCCAATTTTGTACTCGACTGGCTGCGTCAGTCCGACGAGGCCGTGCTCAATGTCGATAAATTGACCTACGCCGGCAACCGTCACACGCTGCAGTCGCTGGACGGAAGCCCGAAGCACGTGTTCGTACGCGCCGACATTTGCGACCGCGCCGCACTCGACGCGCTGTTCGCCGAGTACAAGCCTCGCGCTGTCCTGCATTTCGCCGCTGAAAGCCATGTCGATCGCTCGATTCACGGGCCGGCGGATTTTGTTCAGACCAATGTGGTGGGCACGTTCACGCTGCTCGAGGCCGCACGGACATACTGGAACGGCCTGAACGAAGCCGACGCGTCGGCCTTTCGTTTCCTGCACGTATCGACGGATGAAGTGTTCGGCTCGTTGTCGGCCACCGATCCGCAGTTCTCGGAAACCACGCCGTACGCCCCGAACAGCCCGTATTCGGCGACCAAGGCGGGCTCCGATCATCTCGTGCGCGCCTATCATCATACGTACGGCCTGCCCACGCTCACCACGAACTGCTCGAACAACTACGGTCCGTACCAGTTCCCCGAGAAGCTCATTCCGCTGATGATTGCCAATGCGCTTGCCGGCAAGGCGCTGCCCGTCTACGGTGACGGGCAGAACGTGCGCGACTGGCTGTACGTCGGCGACCACTGCAGCGCGATTCGTGAAGTGCTCGCGCGCGGCGTGCCCGGCGAGACGTACAACATCGGCGGGTGGAACGAGAAGAAGAACCTCGAGGTCGTGCATACGCTGTGCGATTTGCTCGACCAGGCGCGCCCGAAGGCAACGGGTTCGTACCGAGACCAGATTACCTATGTGACGGATCGTCCCGGCCATGATCGTCGCTATGCGATCGATGCGCGCAAGCTCGAGCGCGAACTCGGGTGGAAGCCCGCCGAGACGTTCGAGACCGGTCTGGCGAAGACGGTCGCGTGGTATCTCGACAACCAGGCGTGGGTCGATGAGGTAGCCTCGGGTGAATACCGCAAGTGGGTTGAAACCAACTACGCAGAACGCGCTTGAGGAGTCGATCGATGGCACGTAAGGGCATCATTCTCGCCGGCGGTTCAGGCACGCGTCTGTATCCGATCACGCACGTCGTATCGAAGCAGCTCCTGCCGGTGTACGACAAGCCGATGATTTACTATCCGCTGTCGACGCTGATGGTCGCTGGAATCCGCGACGTGCTGATCATTTCGACCCCGCAGGATACGCCGCGCTTCGAAGCCATGCTCGGCGACGGCAGCCAGTGGGGGATGAATATCCAGTATGCGGTGCAGCCGTCACCGGACGGCCTTGCGCAGGCGTTCGTCATCGGGCGGGATTTCGTCGGCAACGATCCGTCGGCGCTCATCCTCGGCGACAACATCTTCTACGGGCACGATCTCGCGAAGCAACTCGAGCACGCCTATGCTCAGGAAAGCGGCGCGACCGTGTTCGCGTATCACGTGCAGGATCCGGAGCGCTATGGCGTCGTCGAATTCGACGCGTCGTTCCGCGCGCTGTCGATCGAGGAAAAGCCCGCGAAGCCGCGTTCGAACTATGCGGTCACGGGCCTGTACTTCTACGACAACCGCGTATGCGACATCGCGGCCGACATCAAGCCGTCGTCGCGCGGCGAGCTGGAAATCACCGACGTCAACTCGCGGTACCTCGCGGATGGCGCGCTGAACGTCGAGATCATGGGGCGTGGTTATGCCTGGCTCGACACGGGCACCCACGATTCGCTGATCGAGGCGGCGAGCTTCATCGCGACGCTGCAGAAGCGTCAGGGGCTCGTGGTCGCCTGCCCCGAAGAGATTGCGTACCGTCGGCAATGGATCGACGCAGAACAGGTGCTGAAACTGGCGCAGCCGCTGTCGAAGAACGCCTACGGGCAGTATCTCAGGAACCTTCTCACGCACCAGGTCGCATGGCTATCCAAGTAACGGCAACGGCGCTGCCCGAAGTCAAGCTCATCGAACCGAAGGTGTTCGGCGATGCGCGCGGGTATTTCTACGAGAGTTTCAAGGCAAGTGATTTTGCGGAGCAGGTGGAGCCGGGCATCGTGTTCGTGCAGGACAACCACTCCCGCTCGGCGAAGGGCGTGCTGCGCGGGCTGCATTACCAGATTCAGCATGCGCAGGGCAAGCTCGTGCGCGTGGTCGAAGGCGCGGTATTCGACGTCGCCGTCGATATCCGCCGCGGGTCGCCGAATTTCGGCAAGTGGGTCGGCGTGACGCTGTCGGCTGACAACCATCGGCAGCTGTGGGTTCCGCCCGGCTTCGCGCACGGCTTCGTCGTGCTGTCGGAGGCCGCGCAGTTCCTGTACAAGACGACCGACTACTGGTTTCCCGAGCACGAACGCAGCATCGCGTGGAACGATCCCGAGATCGGGATCGCGTGGCCGATCGATGGCGAGCCGGTTCTGGCGCCGAAGGATGCGGCAGGCAAGCGCCTGAGCGAGGCGGAAGTCTATGCGTGAGGGCGCCATGAATCCCGAGCCGACGATCCTCGTGACGGGGGTGAACGGCCAGGTCGGGTTCGAACTGCTGCGCACGCTGCAGGGGCTCGGCCGGGTGGTGGCGTGTGACCGGACGATGCTCGACCTGTCCGATCTCGATCGCGTGCGCGCCGTCGTGCGGGACGTGAAGCCGTCGCTGATCGTGAACCCGGCCGCCTATACGGCGGTGGACAAGGCCGAGACCGAGGTCGAGGCCGCGCGGCGCGTGAATGCCGACGTGCCGCGCATCTTCGCCGAGGAGATGGCGCGCACCGGCGGTGCGCTGATTCACTATTCGACCGACTACGTGTTTGACGGCGCGAAGGCGGGTGCGTATACGGAAACCGACGCGACGAATCCCGTCAACGCCTACGGCGCGACGAAGCTTGAAGGCGAGCAGGCGATCGCGGCCACGGGTTGTGCGCATTTGATTCTCCGGACGAGTTGGGTGTACGGGCGGCGCGGAAGGAACTTCCTGCTCACGATGCTGAAGCTCGGCAGGGAGCGGCCGGAGTTGCGCGTCGTGGCGGATCAGGTCGGTGCGCCGACCTGGGCACGGACGATCGCCGTCGTCACCTCGCACATCGTCGCGCAGCAAGCGGTCGCGGATGATGTCGCCGATTGGTGGGCGAAGCGTTCCGGCGTCTATCACTTCACGTCGTCCGGCGCGACGTCGTGGCACGGCTTCGCGGAAGCGATCCTTGATAACGCGATGGGCGAGCTTGCGCCGAAGGTGTTGCCGATTCCGGCGAGCGAGTATCCGGTTCCGGCGAAGCGCCCGGCAAATTCACGGATGGCGCTGGAAAAGCTGGCGCAGACGTTCGGCGTGAGGATGCCGGCGTGGGACGACGCACTGCGGCTCTGCCTGGGCGAGTAGGGTGCGTCGGCTATAATTCCGTCCCAACTAAGTTGGCCTAAGTGGCTGATATTTTTTGCTGACGGTCTGTTGAATCAAAGGCGAAAGGGGGTGAAAGCCTTCCTTTCGCGGTTGGAAAACCAAATCTGGAGTGAAAGTGATGTTGATCCCCGTCATCCTGTCTGGTGGCGCAGGCACGCGACTTTGGCCGGTCTCTCGTGAAGGGCACCCTAAACCGTTCATGAAGCTTGCGGACGGCGAGAGCCTGCTCTCGAAAACCTATCGCCGTGCGGCAGCCGTGGTTGGCAGCGACGCGGGGCCGGAGCAGCGGGAGATTCTCACGGTCACCAATCGCGACTACTACTTCATGAGCAAGGACGAGTTCGCAGGCGTGAAGCTTGGCGAATCGGTGTCCGGCGCATTCATGCTCGAACCTGCTGGTCGCAACACGGCACCGGCAGTCGCAATGGCGGCCCATCACGTCGCGGAAAAGTACGGGCGTGATGCGCTGATGCTGATTCTCGCGGCCGATCATCTGGTTCAGGATCAGCAAGGATTTTCCGCCGCGGTCGCGAGTGCCGTCGAACTGGCGAATCAGGACAAGCTGGTGACGTTCGGCATCGTGCCGACCCGCCCGGATACAGGCTTCGGTTACATCGAGGCCGGGGATACGATGGGCGCGGGCCGGGCCGCACTGCGCTTCGTCGAAAAGCCGGATGCCGACAAGGCGGCCGAGTATCTTGCCGCGGGCAACTATCTCTGGAATTCCGGGATGTTCTGCTTCAAGGCAGGGGTCATTCTGGCCGAAATGGCACGTCATGCGCCGGACGTTGCGACAGCCGCCGAGGCGTGCTGGTCGTCGCTGAAGGCGAACAACGCGTCGGCGCAGATGCTCGAGATTCCTGCGGAGTCTTTCGCAAAAATGCCCGACATCTCGATCGACTACGCGGTAATGGAGCGATCGGCGAACGTGGCGGTCGTGCCATCCAGTTTCGGGTGGAGCGATATCGGTTCGTGGGGTGCGGTTCGCGACCTGGTGTCGCCTGACGCGGATAGTAACCGCGCGATCGGCGAAGCAATCTTCGTCGACAGCCGGAATACCTATGTGCAGAGCCAGGACCGCGTGGTCGCGGCCGTGGGCGTGGCTGATCTGATGATCATCGATACGCCGGATGCGCTCCTGGTCGCGCATCCCGATTGCGCGCAGGACGTGAAGCGGGTCGTGGCTCGCCTCAAGAAACAGAATCACGAAGCGTACAAGCTGCATCGCACCGTGAGCCGTCCGTGGGGGACTTACACCGTGCTGGAAGAGGGGCCCCGCTTCAAGATCAAGCGCATCGAGGTCAAGCCGGGCGCCAGCCTGAGTCTGCAAATGCACCATCACCGGAGCGAGCACTGGATTGTCGTGTCCGGCATGGCCAAGGTCGTGAACGGAGATCAGGAAATCTTCGTGCGTACCAATGAGTCCACCTACATTCCCGCAGGCCACAAGCATCGACTCGAGAACCCGGGCGTGCTGGATCTCGTGATGATCGAGGTACAAAGCGGCGAATATCTCGGGGAAGACGACATCGTTCGCTTCCAGGACGTTTACGGGCGGGCGTGATGCTAGGGATGTTGAAAGTCCTTTGGGCCTATCGCGGTTTCATTCTGGGTAGCGTCAAACGGGAATTCCAGTCCAAGTACCGCAATTCCCTGCTGGGCGCGGCGTGGACGGTGCTCAATCCGCTGGCGATGATCGTCGTGTACACGGTGATCTTTTCGCGCGTCATGCATGCCCGCTTGCCCGGGGTGGACAGCACGTTTGCGTACAGCATCCACTTGTGCGCCGGCGTGTTGCCGTGGGCCATGTTTGTCGAAATCGTCAGCAATGGCCAGAACACATTCGTCAACAACGCGAACCTGCTCAAAAAGCTGAGCTTCCCGCGGTTGTGCCTGCCGATCATCGTGGTGATCAATGCGCTGGTCAATTTCGCGATCGTGTTCGGGCTGTTTACGGTGTTCCTGCTGATGACGGGCAACTTCCCGGGTTTGGCCTATTTCGCCGTCATTCCCGTGTTGACCCTGATGACGTTGTTTGCCATCGGACTGGGCATCACGCTCGGGGTGTTGAACGTGTTCTTTCGCGACGTGGGGCAGTTCTTCGGGATCGTGCTGAATTTCTGGTTCTGGCTGACGCCGGTCGTCTATGCGGCCAACATTTTGTCCAAGTCGGCACAGGAGGCGTTGCGCTTCAACCCGATGGCACCCGTGATCGAAGCCTTCCAGGTCACGATGGTGCAACACGTCTGGCCGGACTGGTCGGCGCTGCTGTATCCGTTCGTATTGAGCATCGCGCTGTGTCTCGCCGGCTTCAGTCTGTTCCGCAAGCATGCGGGTGAAATGGTGGATGAACTCTGATGGGCACCATTACCGTTACCAATCTTGGCAAGGCATACAAACAGTATCCGACGCGGTGGTCACGTCTTCTCGAGTGGCTGGATCCGCGCGGCAAGCCTCATCACACGCTGCACTGGGTGCAGCGTGACGTCAGTTTCTCGGTTCGTTCCGGCGAGGCGCTGGGTATTGTCGGCATCAACGGTGCCGGCAAGAGCACGCTGCTGAAAATGATTGTTGGAACCACGCAGCCGACCGTCGGCAGCGTGACGCGAACCGGCCAGATCGCAGCATTGCTCGAGCTGGGAATGGGGTTCCATGCGGACTTCACCGGGCGCCAGAACGTGATGATGGCAGGGCAACTGCTCGGTTTCAGCGTCGAAGAGATTGTCGCGTTGATGCCGGAAATCGAGGCGTTCGCCGAAATCGGCGAATACATCGACCAGCCGGTGCGCGTTTATTCGAGCGGGATGCAGGTGCGTCTCGCGTTCAGTGTCGCGACGGCTCGTCGTCCGGATATCCTGATCGTCGACGAGGCGCTCTCGGTCGGCGACGCCTATTTCCAGCACAAGAGTTTCGATCGCATCCGGGAGTTTCGCAAGCAGGGCACGACGTTGTTGATCGTCGCGCACGACAAGGCCGCGATTCAGGCCATCTGTGATCGCGCGATCCTGCTGAATGCCGGGCGGCTGGAGATGGAAGGGACGCCCGAAGCGGTCATGGATTACTACAACGCGATGCTGGCGGACCATCAGGATCAGGAAGTACGTCAGGAAGTGCTCGAGAGTGGCAAGGTCCAGACGATTTCCGGTACGGGTGAGGTCACGATCGATCAGGTTGCATTGCTGAATCGGGACGGCAGGCCGATCGAGGTCGCTCAAGTCGGGCAGCCGGTGACGCTGCGGATTTCCGCCGAATGTCGTGAGTCCGTGCAGGATCTGGTCATGGGCTTCATGATCAAGGACCGACTGGGGCAGACCGTCTTTGGCACCAACACGCACAATCTCAAGTCCGACATCGGCGATGTGGCTGCCGGGGCGAATGCGACGGTCGATTTCGAATTCCCGGCGAATATCGGCCCGGGCAGCTATTCGGTTGCCGTTGCGTTGCATACGGGCAGTACGCACATGCAGAACAATTTCGAGTGGAGGGACCACGCCCTTACATTCAATATGGTGAACGGCAACGTGAGCGAGTTCGTCGGAATGACGTGGATGCCGACACAGGCGAAGGTGGTGTCGTGAGTGACAATTTCTACCGGGCGTTCGAAGAGCGGTATTACGCGCCCCGGGACCTCATCAAAAGCATCCGCAAGCAGTATTTGCCGTTCGTCGAACCGCTGGCATCGATCTATCCGGGTGGCCGCACGTTCGACCTCGGCTGTGGCCGCGGCGAGTGGCTGGAACTGATGTCCGAACGAGGCTTGACGCCTTTCGGCGTTGACCTGGACGCCGGCATGCTGCAGGCCTGCGAGGAGCGTGGCCTGCCCGCGACGCAGGGCGATGCGGTGGCCTATCTGAAGACGCTGGAATCCGACAGTCAGGTCGTCGTGTCGGCTTTCCATGTCGTCGAACACATTACCTTCGAGCAGTTGCAGACTGTCGTATCGGAGGCGTTGCGGGTATTGCGGCCTGGCGGTTTGCTGATTCTCGAAACGCCCAATCCGGAAAATATCGCCGTCGCGACCAACAACTTTTACCTGGATCCCACGCATCAGAAGCCGATTCCGTCGCTGCTGTTGTCTTTCGTGGCCGAGCATGGTGGATTCGAGACGGTGAAGACGCTACGGTTGCAGGAATCGCCGGCGTTGCGTAATCCTGATCATCCGGTGTCTCTGCTGGACGTGATCCGGGGTGCGAGTCCCGACTATGCGGTCATCGCGCAGAAGGCTGCCGGTCCGGAAATCAAGGAGAAGTTTGCCCAGGTGTTCGCGGCTGAGTACGGTTTGTCGCTGGAGCAGCTTGCCGACCGTTACGAAGCGCGAACGGATGCCGTACGGCTTCGGATGGACAAGGTCGAGGCGGGAGTCGAGCGGGTCGACGAACTGGTGCGCGTGATCAACGGGCAGCTCCATCTGGCCCAGGAGCGGCTTCAATCCGTCGAAGCTGATCTGAACGCCGGGCAAAGGCAGGTCGTCGAGGACCGGCTCAAGCTTGCGGAGGAACGGTGCCGGCATGCAGAGGAACTGCGCCAGCACGCGGAGAACCAGCTTGGCGCCGTTGAGGCGCGGGCTCAACATGCCGAAGCGCAGGCGCGGCAGGCGAATGAACTGTTGCACGCCGTGCTGCACAGCACGTCCTGGCGTGTGTCGAAGCCGGTGCGTATCGTAGGCATGCCGCTTCGCAGATTGACGTCTGCAATTCGCGAGCGCAGGTTGCTGACAGGGATCAAGACGCGAATCAAGGGCGTGCTCAGAGTCGGGGCGGCTGAACTGGCGAAGCGGCCGGCACTGAAGCGTGCCGCCCTCAGGTTGGTGAGGATGAGTCCGGCACTGGATCGTCGACTGCGCGCCGTCGTGACACAGTCGGCGAGCGCTGCCGTCGGTTCTCCTGCGTCTCAACGCGCGTTGCCGGAGTCGGCCCGTGAGGTGCTCGACGAGCTCCGGGCTGCCGCACGTGCGTCTGAATCCCGGTGACGAGGCGCGTAACCGGATAGATGGAACTGCCGTGCACGCGAACAGTGTGCCGGCAACAATGGTAAGTGCTGCTTTGGAAACAACATCCCCCATGCATAAACCCCAGCCTGCTAACGCAATCAGACCTCGAATCCTGGTGGTTGGCGACATCATGCTTGACCGCTACGTCATGGGTGGCGTCTCTCGCATTTCTCCTGAGGCACCGGTTCCCGTTCTGGCGGTCGGTCGCGAAGAGAATCGGCCCGGCGGTGCTGCGAATGTGGCCGCCAACGTCAGTGCCATGGGAGGGGACGCGACGCTGCTGGCGGTGGTCGGTCACGACAGCGCGTCCATCGAGCTTCAGAAGTGCCTGCAGGAGTACGGCGTCCGGACGCTGTTCGTGTCCGACCCCGAGGGAGGCACGACGCAAAAGACCCGCTTGATGGCGGGTGCGCAACAGATCGCCCGCGTTGATCGCGACGTGCGTCCGACGGCGCGTACCCAGGCGTTGCTGCTCGAAGAATTCAGGCGGGTCGCATCCGACCATGACCTGATCGTGTTTTCGGACTATGCGAAGGGTACGCTGGACCACCTGCCGGAATTTCTGGCGGCGGCCGCGGCTTTGAATGTTCCCACGCTCGTTGATCCGAAGCGGACCGACCCCGCGTTCTATCGCGGCGCAACATTGCTCAAGCCGAACAATTCCGAGTTCATCGGACTGTTCGGCGACTACACCTCCGAAGAGGAACTGCTGGAACGGGCACATCATGCGTTGAGCGAGCTGAACTTGCGGCATCTCGTCGTGACCCGTGGCGCGAAGGGCATGGTCTATGTGAGTACTGACGGCCATCTGGGCAGCATTCCCACGCACGCGCGTGATGTGTTCGATGTATCGGGCGCCGGCGATACCGTGCTCTCGGCGCTCGCACTGGCGCTGGCCCGCGGTACGCCGGTATCCGAGGCGGTGCATATCGCCAATGTGGCGGCGGGCATCGCGGTCTCCCATTCCGGTACCTATGTGGTCACGGCGGATGAAGTTCGCGATCAACTGTATCCGTCACGCCAGCGCGCCCCCAAGCGGGTGGATGAGGAAACACTCGGGAAGCTGCTGCTGACGCATCGGCAGCGAGGGGAAGTCATCGTGTTCACCAACGGCTGTTTCGACACGCTGAACCCTGGCCATACCCGCTTCCTCAACGAAGCGCGTGCGCAGGGCGACATTCTGGTCGTGGGGCTCAATTCCGATGCTTCGGTGCACGAACTCGACGGGTCCGCGCGCCCGGGAAATTCCCTGGCCCATCGCGCCGAAGTGCTGGCTGGCCTGGCAGCAGTGGATTACGTGGTGGAGTTCGATGCGCCGACGCCGTTGAAACTGATCGAGTCGCTCGAACCCGATGTTCTCGTGAAGGGCGGCGATTACGAAGTGCATGACATCGTTGGACATGACGCGGTAAATGCCCGCGGAGGCCGCGTGGCCGCGCTCGCGTTCCACGATGGCTACCCGACCGCGCGCGTCGTTCGGAAGATCAGCGCGGTGCGTGATCAATGACCTTGCTTGCCGTAAAAGAGGCGTGGAGCGTGCGCGGGTTGCGCGAAGCGGGCGTGCAGCGATGGGCAGTCCGGGGCGGCGATGCCGGTTTGGGCCTGTTTCACGAGCGGCTCGGCTTTTCAGGTCGTCCGCGGAGCGCGCTGCTTCGTCGCTCGATGGTGCAATGCCGTCAGCTCGACGTTGTGAGCCATACGAGTTTTCAAGGCTTGTTTGACGGCAGTGCTCTGATTGAACGAACCTGGAGCGAGGTTCAGCGCCGCTTTGGCCACTCGAGGCTGCCCTTTGGACGGGCATTTTCCGTCAGCGCGCCCCGATGCGCTGCTGCGCCGGATTGTTCCGGGATCAAGACGGCCTCATGGGCGTCGCTAGCCAAGTAAAGTAGGACAACCATGCGAATCGTTATTGACATGCAGGGAGCGCAAACCGAGAGCCGCTTCCGGGGCATCGGGCGCTATTCCCTTTCCTTGGCGCTTGCCATTGCCCGCAATGCGGGAGACCACGAAGTCTATCTGGCGCTCAGCGGACTTTTCCCTGAGACCATCGGACCGATACGTCAGGCATTTCGGGGACTGGTGCCGCAGGAGCGGATTCGGGTCTGGCAGGCGCCGGGGCCGATGCGCTGGATCGACGCACACAATGCGTCGCGTCGCGCCATTGCCGAACGGGTGCGCGAGGCGTTTCTGGAAACGCTCGATCCCGATATCGTGCTGGTCACCAGCCTGTTCGAGGGGTTGGGGGACGACGCGGTCATCAGCATCGGGGCATTGGGTGAGCCGCTGCCGACCGCGGTCATCCTTTACGACCTGATTCCGCTGATCAACCCGGACGAGCATTTCCGCACGAATCCTGTTCATCGTGGCTACTATGCAGACCGCATCGAAAACCTGAAGCGTGCGCGGCATCTTCTTGCGATCTCGGAGAGTGCCCGGCAGGAGGCGTTGGGTGCATTGCCTTTTTCGCCCGAGAAGGTGACCAATGTGTCGGGCGCTTGCGATGAGACGTTTACCCGCGTCGTGCCCGATGCAGACCAGATGGCGACCCTGAAGAAACGCCTGGGGGTAACCCGGCCTTTCATCATGTACACGGGTGGCGCCGATGCACGCAAGAACCTCCCGCGGCTGATCGAGGCGTTCGCCGACCTGCCCGATACGTCGCGCCGTCACCACCAGCTGCTGTTTGTCGGTCGAATGCCGCAGTCGGAAGTGAGCGCGCTTCGTGCCCATGCACAACGCGTCGGTCTCCGTGGCGACGAGCTGTTGTTCAGCGATTACATCTCCGATGACGAGTTACTGGCGTTGTTCAGTACGTGCCGCCTGTTTGTCTTCCCGTCCCTGCACGAAGGATTTGGCTTGCCGCCGCTTGAAGCGATGGCATGCGGCGCAGTGGTGATCGCGGCCGACAGCACCAGCCTTCCGGAAGTCATGGGCAGCCCCGAGGCGCTGTTCGATCCGCAGTCGGTCCCGGCCATCAGCGCCAAGATGCATGCGGCGCTGACTGACGAGGGCCTGCGTGCGCGGTTGCTGGAGAACGCCAGGATTCAGGCGCAGGCATTCTCGTGGGATCGCAGCGCCAAGCTCGTGTTGCAGGCCATCACGCCCTTCGAGCGCCCCCGTGAGTCGCGGACGGTGCGCGCAGTGACCTTCGAGCGCACCACGCTGTTCGAGCCGAAAATCAAAAGAATCCTGCTGCTCAAGCTGGATCACATGGGGGATCTGCTGCTGGCGGTGCCGGCTATCTCCCGTCTGCGCGCACGATACCCGAAGGCCAGTATCGATGTCGTGGTGGGTAGCTGGAATCAGGCGTTGGCTCAAACCCTGCCGTTCTTCGACCGGGTGTTGACGCTCGACTACTTCAAGCGCAAATCGTCGTTGCAGGCGGATCTGTCCGATGGTTCATTAGCCGAGTTCGTGAAGCAGCTGGGTTCCTACGACCTGGCTATCGATTTGAGGCGACAGCCTGATACACGGTTCGTCCTGGCACAAGTCGAGGCGGGGCTCAAGGTCGGCTACGGCAGCCTCAATCCAGCCATCGATGCCAAGCTCGACATCGCGCTGCCCACGTATCAGGATCGGCCGTTCGTGGAAACGCCGCTGAATCGCATTTCGATCAGCGAGCAGATGCTGGCTCTGGTCGACGCGCTCCCGGCTCATCCGTCCGACTATGTGGTTTTGCCGCCGCTCGCGGCCCCGGTGCAACAGCATACTCGTGCGGTTGCGCTGTTTCCTTACGCCGGCGGCGATGCGAAGGAATGGCCTGTCGCGCGGTTCCACGAACTGGCACGCCGGCTGGCCGCGGACGCCTCGGTGGAACGCGTCAGCGTCTTTTTTGCCAGCGAAAAGGAAGCTCAGCGTTTCAGCTTTGACGGCATCGAAAAAGTAGTGATTCAGGCGGGGCTCAGCATTCCCGAACTGATGCAGCATCTCGCCGGCCACCAGCTATGCGTCGCCAACAATTCCGGCGGCGCGCACATGGCGGCCTATCTGGGCGTGACAGCGTTAGGCGTCTACGGCGGTTTGGAAACCGCGCACGAATGGGCGCCTGTGTTCGGCAACAGCTATGTCTTGCATAATGAGGCGGCTTGCTCCCCTTGCCACATTGCCGCGCGACGCGATTGTCCGCACGAGTTTTTCTGTCTCGATGACATCGCTGTGGATGACGTGTATGCCCACTGTCGGGAACTGCTTGATCAGAATGGTGCGGTGGTGCCGGCGGCACAGTCGCGTCCGAGCATCCAGTCGACACGCAAAAAACTGATTCAAGCCCTCGCGCCTTTGGTACGTCAATGCAACGAAGACGAGTTGAGTCAAGTGGCGCAGGGCATTGCACTCAGTTTGCCCAAGCGGACGCATCGCGCGCTGTTTGTCGATGTATCGCAGCTGGTCAACCACGATGCCCGGACCGGAATTCAACGGGTCGTACGGAGTATCCTGAGCGAGCTGCTCAACGACCCACCGAAGGACTTCGAGGTATGGCCGGTCTACGCGAAGCATGACCGAACGGGGTACTTTTATGCGAAACGTCTGCGGTCGGAATTCATGGGGCAGGGTGACCCCGGATCGGAGCAGGAAGATCCCATCGATTTTCAGGCGGGCGATGTTTTTTTGGGGCTGGACCTAAACCCGGATGGCGTGCCTGCTCAGGAAGCGTTCTTTGATGAAATGCATCGCCATGGTGTTCGGATCCTGTTTGTGGTGTACGACCTCTTATGCGTGCTGATGCCGAATTATTTCAGGCCCGGGAGCATGGAGCTGTTCGAGCAATGGCTGAACACGATCTCTCGATATGATGGCGTTGTTTGCGGCTCGCAGACCGTGTCGAATGACTTCACCCAATGGTTGCACGAGCATCATCCTCAGCGTGAGGGAGCGCTTGAGGTGGGCTGGTTCCATTACGGGGCAGACGTACAGAATTCGCGACCGAGCACTGGCATGCCGAGCGACGCGCCTCGTATACTCGAGGCGCTGCGCGCGGCTCCCAGCTTTTTGATGGTGGGGACGGTCGAGCCGCGTAAAGGGCATGCGCAGGCGTTGGCGGCTTTCGAGCAGCTCTGGCAGGAAGGTACGGCGGTCAATCTGGTGATCGTCGGCAAATCCGGATGGCTGATCGAGAAGCTGGTTGCACGTCTGCGAGCGCATCCCGAGCTTGGAAAACGACTATTCTGGCTGGAGAGCATCAGCGATGAATACCTGGAGCAAGTCTATGGCGCTTGCTGCTGTTTGCTTGCGGCGTCTGAAGGAGAGGGCTTCGGGTTGCCGCTGATCGAGGCGGGGCACAAGCATCTGCCCATATTGGCTCGAGATTTGCCGGTGTTCCGCGAGGTCGCGCTGGACCACGCGCATTACTTCCACGGCACGAGCGGTGAAGCGTTGGCGGAGGCCGTGACACACTGGCTCACGCTGTATCGGCAAGGCGCACACCCGAAGTCCGAGGGAATGCCCACGCTGACGTGGCAAGCCTCGGTTCAGCAGTTGCTGGACAGCGTATTGCCGACGCGCCAGGTCATCAAGGTCGTCCCCCGCATGGAAGTATCCGCGGAGACAGAGTGACATTGCCGTCAATCATCCGATAAAGATTTTGCAAGAGAACTTAAGATGAATTCTCAAACTATGAAAGTTTCCATCATTACCGGCATCACTGGCCAAGACGGTGCCTATCTCGCCCAGCTCCTGCTCGAGAAGGGCTATCAGGTCTATGGCACTTATCGCCGCACCAGCTCGGTGAACTTCTGGCGTATCGAAGAGCTTGGCATCGCCAAGCACCCGAACCTGCACCTGATCGAATACGATCTGACGGACCTGTCGGCGAGCATCCGCCTGCTGCAGACGACGGGCGCCACGGAGGTCTACAACCTCGCCGCGCAAAGCTTTGTCGGCGTGTCCTTCGACCAGCCGGTCACCACGGCGGAAATTACCGGGATCGGTCCGCTGAACCTGCTTGAGGCGATCCGCATCGTCAATCCGAAGATCCGCTTCTACCAGGCGAGCACGTCCGAAATGTTCGGCAAGGTGCAGGCGATCCCCCAGATTGAATCGACGCCGTTCTATCCGCGCAGCCCGTATGGCGTGGCCAAGCTGTATGCGCACTGGATCACGGTGAACTACCGCGAAAGCTACGATATCTTCGGCTGTAGCGGCATCCTGTTCAATCACGAATCGCCGTTGCGCGGCCGCGAGTTCGTCACGCGAAAGATCACCGACTCCGTCGCGAAGATCAAGCTTGGTCAGCTCGACGTGCTCGAACTGGGCAATATGGACGCGAAGCGCGACTGGGGTTTCGCGAAGGAATACGTGGAAGGTATGTGGCGCATGCTGCAGGTCGACGAACCGGACACGTACGTGCTCGCCACGAATCGAACGGAAACCGTCCGCGATTTCGTCCGCATGGCGTTCAAGGCCACCGGTGTCGATCTCGAGTTCAAGGGCAGCGACGTGAATGAAATCGGCGTCGATGTCGCGACCGGCAAGACGGTTGTGCGCGTCAATCCGAAGTTCCATCGCCCGGCCGAAGTCGACCTGCTGATCGGCAACCCGGAGAAGGCGAAGCAGAAGCTGGGCTGGGAGCCGACGACGACGCTCGAGCAGCTGTGCGCCATGATGGTTGAAGCGGATTTGCGTCGCAATGAACTCGGCTTCTCGTTCTGACGCGCCGCGGGCTCTGGTGACAGGGCTCGGCGGCTTTACCGGCGACTTCCTGGCGCAGTCGTTGCGAGCGGCCGGCTATCGCGTGTTCGGCACGACGCACGGTTCCGAAGTGACGGGGCCCGATATGTATCGGGTCGACTTGTGCGACCGCGCGGCGCTCGCACAGGTCGTCACCGACGTGCAGCCGGATGTGGTCGCGCATCTTGCCGCGATCGCGTTCGTTGCGCACGGTGACGCCGATGCGATCTATCGCACCAACGTGGTCGGCACCCGCAACCTGCTCGACGCGCTCGCGAATCTGGACCGCCGTCCGAAGGCGGTGCTGCTCGCGAGCAGTGCCAACATCTACGGCAACGCGGCGGTTGAAGTCATCGACGAATCGGTTGAGCCCAACCCGGCGAACGACTACGCGGTGAGCAAGCTGGCGATGGAGTACATGGCGCGCCTGTGGTGCGACAAATTGCCGATCGTTGTCGCGCGTCCGTTCAACTACACGGGCGTCGGGCAGTCGCCGCAGTTCCTGCTGCCGAAGATTGTCAGCCACTTCCAGCGCGGCGAACGCGTGATCGAACTCGGCAATATCGATGTCGAGCGTGATTTCTCCGACGTGCGCCGCGTGGTGGATGCCTATCGACGCTTGCTGCAGCTCGCACCGGCCGGCGGCGTGTTCAACGTATGCTCCGGTCGTGCGGTGTCGCTGAAGGCGGTGATCGCGATGATGGAGAAGATTGCCGGTTACACGATCGAAGTGCGCGTCAACCCGGCTTTCGTGCGCGCGAACGAAGTGCGGCGGTTGCAGGGTGACGGTACGCGGCTGCAGGCCGCCATCGGCCCGCTCGACGATATTCCGCTGGAAAGCACGCTGCGCTGGATGTTTGGCGGAGGGCGTGGGTGAAGGTCGGTTTTGGCACGACGGCCCTCGCACGGAGCCGTGCGCACGGCGGCGTCGACGGTATTGGTTCGTACACGCGCGAATTGGGACAGGCGCTGATCGCGCGGGGCGGGGTCGACCTGGTTCCCGCCGGTTTTGGCGCGACCGTCGGGGACGACGTATTTCCGGGCGCCCGTCCGGCGGTGGATCTCGGTCGACATGAAATCGCGACGGTGCTGGGTGCCGTGACGCCGTGGTCGTCCATCGACGAGAAGGTACTGCGCGCGGAACGCGTGGACGTGTTTCATGCGACCGATCACCTGATTCCGAAGCTGCCCTCGACACCGGTCATCGCGACGCTGATGGACGCGATTCCGCTGTCGCATCCGGAGTGGACGACGATCCGGTTGGCGGCGCTGCGCCGTTGGCTGCTGCGTCGTTCGGGCGCCTGGGCCGACCATGTGATCACGATCTCCGACTACTCGAAGCAGGAGATCGTCGAACATTTCGGCATTGCGCCGGAGCGGATTTCGGTTGTTCCGCTGGGTGTCCATCCCCGGTTCTTCGAGCGGATCGATCGGGCCGATCGCGAGGCGGTGCTGAAGCGTCTCGGCTTGCCGGCGCAATTCTTCCTGTGCGTCGGGACCCTGCAACCGCGGAAGAATCTCGAGCGAGTGCTCGACGCCCATGCGAGTTTGCCTGCCGGTCTGCGTCGCGATATCCCGCTCGTGATCGTCGGCCGGGCCGGGTGGGGCTGCGAGCAACTCGTGGCGCGCCTGCGCGCGGACGAGAGTGATAACGTACGTTGGCTCGAATATCTGCCTGATCACGACGTGCGCGCGCTGCTTCAGTCGGCAAGCGCGCTGGTGTTCGCGTCGCTGTGCGAGGGTTTCGGGTTGCCCGTCGTGGAAGCGTTTGCTTCGGGGCTGCCGGTCGTCGCGTCGAGCACGACGTCCGTTCCGGAAGTCGCGGGCGACGCGGCGATCCTGGTCGATCCCACCCGGACCGGCGACATCGCCGACGGCATGAGAATGGTGGTCGAGCAGCCCGGCCGGGCCGACGTGCTTCGCGAGGCCGGGCTGGCGCGAGCGCGAGCGCTGACCTGGCCGGCTTGCGCGGAGAAGACGCTGGCCGTCTACGAAACCGTCCTGGGCGGAACACGTCGTCAATGAATCAATTCGCTTCAAGGAGCACCGCGTGAAGTTGGGGGTGGACATCACCTGGATGGTCGGCAACTACCGCGGCATGGGGCGCTTCGCCCGTCAACTGGTGGCGCCGATCGGCGAGTCGGTGCTGGGCTTCGCGCCAAGCGGGGTGAGCACCGACGAATGGCCGTGCGTCAGCAAGGGGCACGGTTTCTTTCCGTGGTGGGAGCAGGTCGAGTTGCCGCGCTTGTGCCGCGAGCAGAAGCCGGACTATCTGCTGTGCCCGTACAACACCGGGCCGCTGCGCTCCACCGGCAACACGCCACTGATCGCGGTCATTTACGATCTGATCTACATGCAGCCGTGGAGCGTGCTGCCGCCGGCGAGGTCGCTGTATCAGACCGCCGGGCGCCTGTATCGCCGCCATGTGGTCCCGCGGCTGGCACGCCGGGCCGAAGTCGTGCTGACCATCTCGCGGTTTACGCAGCGGGAGTTGGTCGAGACGTTCGGGCTGAGCGAGTCCGACGTGCAGGTCATCCCGTGCATGATTTCGGACGACTGGTTCGACGCGCCGGTGAGCCCGGCGGCGCGTCGGCCGTACCTGTTCACGGTCGCGGGCGAGGTGCCGAGCAAGAACGTCGATCGCCTCTTGCAGGCGTTCGCGATCGCGCGGCCGGCGCTTGGTGATGACGCTACGCTCAGGATCGCCGGGATCAAGTCCGAACATCACGCGCACTTTCTCGGGCGGGCGGCAGCGCTCGGGCTCGCGGGTGCCGTCGAGTTGCTCGGCTATGTTTCGCGGGACGAACTGCGCGAACAGTATCGTCACGCACGCGCATTCATCTTTGCTTCGTTGTTCGAAGGGTTCGGCATTCCACTGCTGGAGGCGATGGCGTCGGGTACGCCGGTTGCGTGCAGCAATACGACGTCGATGCCCGAGGTGGTCGGCGATTGTGGCCTGCAGTTCGATCCCTTTGTGGTGGAAGACATGGCGGAGCAGATTCGCAAGGTATGGAACGACGGCGCGCGATTCGACGTCGCGATCGGCGACGGTGTCGCCCGCGCGCGTACCTTCTCGGAGTCGGCCGTGCGTCCGTTGATTCAGGATTTCTGGGCACGTCTGCCATGAACCAGGGCAAGAAGAAGTTGCTGGTGCTGACGCCGCGGTTTCCGTACCCGGTGATCGGCGGCGACAAGTTGCGGATCTACCATCTTTGCCGTGTGCTGTCCCGTCGATACTCGCTGACGCTGCTGAGCATGTGCGAGACGGACGAGGAGATGCATGCCGCGTTGCCGGACGATGGCGTATTCGACCGGGTCGAACGGGTCTTTCTGTCCCGCCGGCGATCGTACTTGAATACGTTGCTCGCGTTGCCCACGCGCACGCCGCTGCAGGTGGCGTACTACCGGAGCCGTGCGTTTGCGGCGGCGGTGGCGCGATTGCTGCCGTCGCACGACGGCGTCTTCGTGCATCTCGTGCGTTGCGCCGAGTATGTCCGCAAGTCGGACAAGCCGCGCGTCCTGGAAATGACCGATGCGATTTCGCTCAACTACAGCCGGGTGAAGCAGTTGAAGCGCGCACGGGGGCTGAAGTCGCGCGTGTTCGGCATCGAGGCGAAGCGCCTGCTCGACTACGAGCGCACGATCGTCGACGATTTCGACCTGTCGGTGCTGGTTTCCCGGACTGATCGCGACTACCTGTTTCCCGGCGAGTCGGGCAAGAAGGTGATGGTGTGCTCGAACGGCGTGGATTTGTCGGGCCTCCCGTACATGGCGCGCAGCATGGCGAGCCGGATCCTGATTTTCATCGGCGACATGCGCACGGTCCAGAACCAGGACATGTGCCACTATTTCGCGGAGGCCGTGCTGCCGTTGCTGCGCAAGCGTGCCGATTACCGCTTCCGGATCGTCGGGTCCATCGCGCCCGCACTCGCGGAACGATTTCGCGCGTATGACGGCGTCGACGTGACCGGCCGCGTGGAGTCGGTCGCGCAAGCCGCATCCGACGGCGCAATCGGCGTGTGCCCGATGCGCATCGGTGCCGGTGTGCAGAACAAGATTCTCGAGTACATGGCGCTCGGGCTGCCCGTGGTCACCACGTCGCTGGGCCACGAGGGCCTGGGTGCGGAAAGCGGTCGTGATCTGCTGATCGCGGATACGCCGGAGGAATTCGTCGATCGGATCGAGCAGCTCGTCGTCGACGAGGCCGGGGCGGTCGAGATGACGACGCGAGCGCGAGCCTTCGTCGAGCACGAGCACGGTTGGGAACGGATGCTCGCGCCGCTCGTCGACGAGGTGGGGGCGTTGCTGGCCTGAGCGGCGGCAGGTCCGGCTCTCGTGGTGCCGGTGGCCGCGGGGCCGGAGCCTGTGGCTTGGTTGCGGCGGATCGGCAAGGTTACAATGTTCGCGCATCGATTCGGCACCATCGACACGCCGCCGCCAATGGCCATCGGTCGGGACCGCGTCGTGGCGATGCCGCCGTCCCCGCAAGCGGGGCGAGTCGCGCCGCGCGACGCCTTCATCCGATACGGAGCCCGACCATCGCCGCGTCTTTCCCTAGGGTTGCATCCGGCAGCCCATGCTTTGATGCACTGCCGGATGCCGGTCGCGCGGCGCCGATCAATCACGGTGCCGGCGAGCGGCATGCCTTACGTCTTCGAGATCCCGACGTGTTTGTCTCAACATCCCTTTCCGTTTCCCCGTGCCGTTCCAGCATGCATCGGCCCACGCCGCCTGCCCGCGCGACAGGCGGGTTCACGCCGCTTCGTCGAGTCGTCAGCCGACACGGCCGGAGGGGGCGATGACCCATCTCGTCGTCACCGGCGCGAACGGTTTTGTCGGCCGTGCCCTGTGCCGCCGTGCGCTGCAGGCCGGGTACACGGTTACCGCGCTGGTACGGCGACCGGGCGGCTGCATCGACGGCGTGCGCGAATGGGTACACGGCGCCGCCGATTTCGATGCGCTGGATGAAGGGTGGCCGGCCGATCTGGCCGCCGACTGCGTGATCCATCTCGCCGCCCGTGTGCACGTGATGCGCGACGAGTCGCCCGATCCCGACGCCGCGTTCGACGCCACCAACGTCGTCGGCACCCTGCGTCTCGCCCGGGCGGCGCGCAATCACGGCGTACGCCGCATCGTGTTCGCGAGCAGCATCAAGGCGGTCGGCGAGGGCGACGACGGTGTGCCGCTGTCGGAAGCCGTCGAACCCGATCCGCAGGATGCATACGGCCGTTCGAAACTGCGTGCGGAGCGACAACTCGCGCAGTTCGGCGCGTCGGCCGGGCTCGACGTCGTCGTCGTTCGTCCTCCGCTCGTTTATGGCCCGGCCGTACGCGCCAACTTCCTGCGGATGATGGATGCGGTCGCACGCGGGATACCGTTGCCGCTCGGCGCCGTTTCGGCGCGCCGCAGCATCGTCTACGTCGACAATCTCGCGGATGCGCTGCTGCGTTGCGCGATCGACCCGCGTGCGGCCGGCGAATGCTTTCATGTTGCCGACGGCGATGCGCCGTCGGTCGCGAACCTGCTGCGTCTCGTCGGCGACGCGCTTGGCAGGCCGGCACGGCTGATCGCGGTGCCGCCGGCGCTGCTGCGTGTGCTCGGGAAGCTGACGGGCCGCAGCGCGGCCATCGACCGCCTGACCGGCAGCCTGCAGCTCGATACCGGCCGGATCGGGCGCGTGCTTGGCTGGCAGCCGCCCTATACGACCCGCCAGGGCCTCGAAGCGACCGCCGCATGGTATCGTTCGCGCGATACACAACAATAGTCGACATGCCTCTCCCGATCTCCACATGGCCTGGTGCGGTCATGGTGGCGCTGGTCGCCGCCATCGCGTCGACGGCCATCCTGCGCATGCTGCTTGCGACCGGCCTCGCATGGCGCCTCGCCACCGATATTCCGAACGATCGTTCGCTTCATACGCTGCCGACGCCGCGGGTCGGCGGATGGGGAATCGTGCCGGTCTGCGTTGTCATGCTGCTGGCGCTTGCGCCGGCGTTGTGGCTGATTGCCGCCGCGGCCGCGGGGCTGGCGGCGATGTCGCAAATCGACGACCGGCGCGGGCTGCCGGCCCGCGTGCGATTCTCGGCTCACCTCGCGGCGGTGGTTGCGCTGATCGCCGTCTATCCGGCCGATGCGCCATGGTGGCTGCTCGTCGGCGTCGGCTTCGTGATGGTCTGGCTGACGAACCTGTACAACTTCATGGACGGCGCCGACGGCCTCGCGGGCGGTATGGCGCTGTTTGGCTTCGGTGCATACGCAGTCGCGGCGCTGAACGGCGCGGGCCCGTCACCGGAGCTCATCGTGGCGGGTGCGGCCGTGGCTGGCGCGGCGCTCGGCTTCCTGTTGCTCAACTTCCATCCGGCCCGCCTGTTTCTCGGCGACGCCGGCTCGATTCCACTGGGATTCCTGGCCGGCGCGCTCGGCTACTGGGGATGGCGTGCCGATGCCTGGCCGATCTGGTTTCCCGCGCTCGTCTTCGCGCCCTTTATTGCCGATGCGTCTGTAACACTTTTGAGACGTCTGTTACGCGGAGAAAAGTTCTGGCAGGCGCACCGGGAGCATTATTATCAAAGGATGGTCCGTTCGGGCGTAGGTCACCGCCGGACTGCTCTTTATTGGTACCTCATCATGCTCGCAGGCATAATCGTTGCCGTGTGGGCAAAGGGCCGCCCTGAACAGCAGCAATGGCTGTTGTTTTTCGCATGGTATGGCGTCCTTGCATGTATCGGGTTGGTGATCGACATGCGTTGGCGCCGGTTTCAGTCGGCCGCCGAAAACAACTCTTGAGGTTTCCTGCCAATGTTGCGATCCAAAGCATCGTGGCTGTCGCTGAGTGCTTTCCTGTTCGACCTGACGGCGGTTGTTGCCTCGTGGTTGTTCGCTTATCTCGTTCGTTTCAACGGTAGCGTTCCGCCTGATTTCCTGGGCGGCGCGGTGACCGCGCTCGTCTGGACGCTGCCGGTCTACGCGCTGATGTTCCACGTGTTCGGCCTGTATCGCGGCCTGTGGGTGTTCGCCAGCCTTCCCGACCTGATGCGAATCTCGAAGGCGGTCGTCGGCGGCGGCGTGATCGTGATGATCGGGGCCGTGATGTTCCAGCCGTCGCCGATCATCCCGCGCTCGGTGCTGCTCGTATCGCCGCTGATGCTGTTCCTGGTGATGGGCGGCGCCCGTGCGCTGTACCGGGCGACGAAGGAGTTCTACCTGTACGGCGGCCTCGTCGGGCAGGGCAAGCCCGTGCTGGTTCTCGGCGCCGGCACGGCGGGTGCGAGCCTCGCGCGCGAATTGTCGCGTTCGGGTGAATGGCGCCTCGTCGGCTTGCTCGATGACGACGTCACCAAGCATGGGCGCGAGATCTACGGCTACAAGGTGCTCGGCTCGTTCAACGACCTGAAGCACTGGACCGACGCGATGAAGGTCGAATACGCGATCATCGCGATTCCGTCGGCGTCCGTCGAAACCCAGCGCCGCGTCGCGACGCTGTGCGTGCGCGCCGGCGTGAAGGCGATGGTGCTGCCGTCCCTGACCGCGCTGATGCCGGGGCAGGGGTTCCTGTCGCAGGTGCGCAATATCGACCTCGAGGATTTGCTCGGCCGAGATGCGGTGACGATCGACACGCCGCACGTCGAGGCGCTGCTGCGCGGCCGTGTCGTGATGGTGACGGGCGCAGGCGGTTCGATCGGCTCCGAGCTGTGCCGACAGATCCTTCGTTTTGCACCCGCGCAGATCGTCGCGTTCGATCTGTCCGAATACGCGATGTATCGGCTCACCGAGGAGTTGCGGGAACGCTTCCCCGACCAGCCCGTCGTGCCGATCATCGGCGACGCGAAGGATTCGCTGCTGCTCGATCAGGTGATGTCGCGCTATGCGCCGCACATCGTGTTCCATGCAGCCGCGTACAAACATGTGCCGTTGATGGAGGAGCACAACGCGTGGCAGGCGCTGCGCAACAACGTGCTCGGCACGTATCGCGTCGCGCGCGCGGCGATCCGGCACGGCGTTCGCCATTTCGTGCTGATTTCGACCGACAAGGCCGTCAACCCGACCAACGTCATGGGCGCGAGCAAGCGTCTCGCCGAGATGGCGTGCCAGGCGTTGCAGCAGACGAGCGGCGGCACCCAGTTCGAGACCGTGCGGTTCGGCAACGTCCTCGGCAGCGCAGGCAGCGTGATTCCGAAGTTCCAGCAGCAGGTCGCGAAGGGGGGGCCGGTGACCGTCACGCATCCCGAGATCACGCGGTTCTTCATGACGATCCCGGAAGCGTCGCAACTCGTGCTGCAAGCGTCGAGCATGGGTCATGGGGGCGAGATATTCATCCTCGACATGGGCGAGCCCGTCAAGATCGTCGATCTCGCGCGCGACCTGATTCGGCTGTACGGCTTTTCGGAGGGACAGATCCGGATCGAGTTCACGGGGCTGCGACCTGGCGAAAAGCTCTATGAGGAACTGCTCGCGGACGACGAGACGACGACGCGCACGCCCCATCCGAAACTGCGGATCGCGCGTGCGCGGGAAGTGCCGGATCACCTGCTCGACGAATTGCTGCCGTGGCTGATGCAGAACCGTGTGCTGAGCGATGACGAAGTCCGGCGCGATCTGCGGCGCTGGGTGCCGGAATACCAGTCGACGGTTGCACCCGTGCTGCAGAGTGTGCCGGACGTGCGGGCCGCATCGAACGAGTGAGCATCGGCTGCGCGCGTGTATCGGTCACGCACGGTAAGAAAAGCGCCCTTGAGGCGCTTTTTTTATTCCGGTCACGGACCAGCCCGTTCTCGTCCACCCGCACCCACCGGCCGCATTCATTTGACTACCGGCCGATTCCTTCCTATGTTTCCCTCAAGGTAACCGTGCGATTGCCGTAAAAGAAGAACGAGGTGAAAAGCCAGATACGAGATCTACGGTCCATACAAATCCAATGAAAGCGCAGCATATTGCAAGGGGAATGAGCGCGGCACTCATGGTGTTCGCGCTCGCCGGGTGCGGCGGCGACGAGAGTCCGACGGCGGCCGCGACCAGTGCCACAGTGCAGACCGGCAAACTGTCGGCACTGCGTGCCACGGGCAACGTGGTAAGCGCGACGCCGATGAGCGCGACGGCGCCGGTCCATGTCGCGCTGGTACTCAAGCTGAATGACGAAACCGCGTTGCATCGCTTCGTGCAGGACGCGCGAACGCCTGGCAGCGCCAGTTTCGGCACCGTGCTGAGTTCCGAGCAGATCGCCGCGCGATACGCGCCTGGCGCCGGCCAGGTCGCCACCGTGAAGGCCTATCTGCAAAGTAAGGGCTTCACGAACATCAACGTCGCCGGCAACAACATGATCGTCGAAGCCGATGCGCCGGCCGGCGTGATATCCGGCGTGTTCCAGACGACGCTGGTGCCGGTCGCGATGGCGGACGGCAGCCGCGCACACATCAACACCGCGCCGGAGACGATGCCCGATGCGATCGGCGGGGTCGTTCAATCGGTGCTGGGGCTGGATACGGCGACCCGCCTCCGTCCGCATTTCGTTCGCGCCACCCTTTCGGCAGCGGCGCCGCAAGCGAATGCGTCGCCGACAACCGCGGCCGTGACGGTGGGGCATAGTCCGACGGACTTTCCCGGCATCTATTCCGTGGGCAGTGCTCCGACGGCCAGCAACATCACCGTGGGCATCATTGCGGAAGGCGACCTGACGCAGCCGGTCATCGACCTGGCCACCTTCGAAAGCAACCACCAGCTGCCTGCCGTGCCCGTTTCGGTGATCAACGCCGGATTGCCAAGCACCGACACCAGCGCGAACCTCGAATGGTCGCTCGATAGCCAGACCATCGTCGGGATGTCCGGCGGCATCAAGCAACTCAACTTCTATGTCGCGCGGTCCTTCACGTGGAGCGATATGGCGCTCGCGATCAATCGGGCCGTGACGGACAACACCGCCCGCGTCGTGAACATGTCGATCGGCGGTTGCGAGAGCTGGGCGCCGACGGCCGCCATCGACACGCTGTTCGAGCTCGCCGTCGCGCAGGGACAGACTTTCGCGGTCAGTTCCGGGGATTCAGGCAGTGTTGCATACGGCTGCACCGGCACGTCGGTGCAGTATCCTGCGACGTCGCCGTATGTCGTGGCCGTGGGCGGCACGACGCTCTATACGAACGGGAACGGCAGCTACGGCGGCGAGACGGCCTGGGACGGCAGTGGCGGCGGCATCAGCGGCATCGAGCCGATTCCATCGTGGCAGTCGAACGTTCCGGCGCTCAAGGGCCGCGCTTTTCGGGGCATGCCGGACATCGCGTTCGACGCCGATCCGAACAGCGGCGCACTGATCGTCGTGGGCGGTCAACTCGAGCTGGTGGGCGGGACGAGCCTGTCCGCGCCGCTGTTTTCCGCGACCTGGGCGCGCATGCTGTCCGGTGCCTGCGCGACCAATCTCGGGTTCGCGGCGCCCACGCTGTACAGTGCGGAAGCCACGACGCCATCGATCTTCCGCGATATCACCAACGGGTCGAACGGCGCCTACAGTGCGGGTTCGGGATGGGACTTCGTGACCGGCTGGGGCACGCCGAGCGTCAGCGTGCTGCATTCGTCGATATGCGTGCCGACGGCGCCGATCTACGGCGGGGTGATCAACGAAGGCACGACGCTCAAGTCGGGGCAAATCGTGTACTCGGCTTCCCAAAGCCATCGACTGGTCATGCAGGGTGACGGCAACCTCGTGCTGTACAACACGACCAGCGGTGCCGCAGTCTGGAACTCGGGGACCAACGGAAACGCCGGCGCCTATGCCGTGTTCCAGACCGACGGCAACTTCGTGGTCTACAGCGCGGGAAGCACGCCGTTGTGGTACTCGTCGACCAGCAGCGCGTCGTATGGCCAGAGTCTTACCGTGCAGGACGACGGCAACATGGTGATCTACCGGTTGTCGGTACCGGTATTTGCCACGGCGACTTCCGCGGCCGGCATGGCGAATTCCTCGAGCGGCCCCGCCGTCTGGAAGGGCGGCGTCACCCTGACCAGTGGCCAGAGTCTGACTTCGGGCAACGGCGCGAACGTGCTCGTCATGCAGGGTGACGGGAATCTGGTGCTGCTTCGCCAGGGCGTTCCGAAGTGGAGTTCGCGTACTTACAATCATTCGGGTGCGTATGCGACGATGCAAACGGACGGCAACCTGGTCGTCTACAGTTCGGCGGGGGCACCGCTCTGGTATTCCGGCACCAGTGGGAATCCGGGGGCAGTCACGGACGTCCAGGACGACGGTAACGTCGTGATCTATTCGCAAGTACCCGGCTGGAGCACGAACACCTCGGGAAGCTAGCGGTCCATTCGTCGAGCCGCCGCGGCGCCGTCATGATCCTGTCGGCAACGGCGGCTCGTCCTTCAACGGGGCACCCGCGTCGTCGCGCGAACCGGCCGCCCGCCGACGGTACGCCGGCCGCCCGCCGCGCTCAATGCCCGCGCCTTTCCTTCCTCACGACCATCCACCGCGGCACCCTGAACCGCACGATGCTGAGGTACAGCCACACATAGGTCAGCGCGAACAGCACGACGAACACGAACAGGTGCACGGTGTGCCGCCAGAACAGCGTCGCGGGAATCACCGCGACGAGGCACAGCAGCCACAGATAAGGCGAAGTCAGCGAATTCCGCCGCGTGAGGTCATGCGCATGCTTGGTGCCGACGGCCCAGCGCATCAGCCGCTTGTACACGAGCATGTGCAGGTGCACGCCATCCGGAATCCCGGGCGACATCCCGCGAATGAACTTCTTCCGGTAGATCGAGAAGCAGGTCTCGAAGATCGGATACATGAACAGCAGCACCGGGTACCACGCGGACACTTCCCGGTTGCGCATCACCAGCATGATCGCGAGCTCGGCGAGCATGAAGCCGATGAAATACGCGCCGCCGTCGCCGAGGAAGATCAGGCCGGCCGGGAAATTCCACAGGAAGAAGCCGAGCACGGCGCCCATCATGATGATCGACGCGGACATCACCACCGGGTCGCCCACATGGAATGCCACATACGCGAGCGACGCGAACATCATGAAGCTGACCATCGACGCGAGGCCGTTGAAGCCGTCGATGATGTTGATCGCGTTCGCCAGCGCCGCGACCGCGAGCACGGTGATGAACGCCGAAATGGCCACGTAGTGGAGCAGGAAGTCGAGCGGCGGCACGCTGATGCGCGTGACCGCGATCCCCAGCAGCCAGAACGCCAGCGCGGCGGCGGCCATCGTGCACAGCAGCCGCGCGCGCGGCGACACGCGCTTGGTCAGGTCCTCGACGAGGCCCGACAGGAACGCCGGCATCCCGCAGGCGGCGATCCCGAGAATGCTGCCGGCGATCGTCGGATAGCGCCGGGACAGGATCAGCGCGGCAACGACGACCCCAGCGAGGATCCCGATGCCCCCGACGCGCGGCACCGGCCGCACGTGGAATTTCTGCACGCCGGCCAGGTCGCTGTCGATCGAGAATTTCTCGTGCAGATGCGCATAGCGCACGATGAACAGCGTGACGAGCAGGGAGACGATGAAGCCGGACGCGAAGCTGAGCATGGGATCGCTCGAAAAATGGACAGCGGATTATACAAAACCGCGGGGGTTCCCCTCCTGCCATTTCCAGTGGTCGGCGCACATCTCGTCGATCCCGAGCGTCGCGCGCCAGCCGATCAGGTCGGCCGCGGCCTGCGGGTTCGCGTAGCACTCGGCGATGTCGCCCGGGCGGCGCGCGACGAGTTCGTACGGCACCGGGCGGCCCGATGCCTTCTCGAACGCGCGCACGACTTCCAGCACGCTGTAGCCCTGGCCCGTGCCGAGGTTCACGACGAAGCTCGCATCGCGCTTCGCGAGCGCGTCGAGCGCGGCGATGTGCCCCTTCGCGAGATCGACGACGTGGATGTAGTCGCGCACGCCAGTGCCGTCCGGCGTCGGGTAGTCGGAGCCGAACACGCGCAGTTTCTCGAGCTTGCCGACCGCGACCTGCGCGACATATGGCATCAGGTTGTTCGGGATGCCGGCCGGATCCTCGCCGATCAGCCCGCTCGCATGCGCGCCGACCGGGTTGAAGTAGCGCAGCGTCGCGATCCGCCACGATGGGTCCGATACCTCGAGATCGCGCAGGATCTGCTCGGCAATCAGCTTCGACTGGCCGTACGGGTTGGTCGCGGACAGCGGGAACGATTCGTCGATCGGCGAGCGCTCCGGCACGCCGTACACGGTCGCCGACGAGCTGAACACGAACTGCCGGACGTTGCGCTCGCGCATGATCTTGAGCACCGAGAGCAGCCCGCCGATGTTGTTCTGGTAGTACTCGAGCGGCTTCGCGACCGATTCGCCGACCGCCTTGAGCGCCGCGAAATGGATCGTGCCGGTGATCGGGTGCGCGTCGAACACCTTCGCGAGCGCGGCTTCGTCGCACACGTCGACCTGGTGGAACGCGGGCGTCCTGCCCGTGATCTGCTCGATGCGCCGGACGGACTCGGCCTTGCTGTTGACGAGGTTGTCGACGATCACGACATCGTAGCCGTTGTCGAGCAGCTCGACGGCCGTGTGCGAGCCGATGTAGCCCGCACCGCCGGTAACGAGGATGGTGCCTTTAGCGGTCATGCTGATGCGCTCCTTCAGAGTGTGATGCCGGTCAATGTATGAATGGTCTGCCGGTAGCGTTCGACGACCTGCTGCTCGTCGAATTCCGCGGCCACCTTGCTGCGGCCGCGCGCGCCCATCGTGTCGCGGCCGGCAGGCCCGAGTTCGATCATGCGGATCAACTGCCCGGCGAGGCTCGCGCTGTCGCGCACGCGGCACAGGAAGCCGGTTTCGCCGTCGGCCACGACGTCGCGGCAGCCCGGCACGTCGGTCGCGACGATCGGGCGGCCCATCGCGGACGCTTCCATCAGCGTGCGCGGCACGCCCTCGCGGTACGACGGCAGCACGACGCAGTCGGCCGCCGCGATGTGCGGGCGCACGTCGTGCGCCTCGCCGAGATACTCGACGACGCCTTCGCCGACCCACGCGTCGACGTCCGCGCGGCCGATCGCGCTCGGGTTGTCGACACCGAGCGGCCCGAGCAGCTGGAAGCGCGCGTCCGGGTAGCGGGCGCGCACGATGCGCGCGGCCTCGATGTACTCGCGCACGCCCTTGTCCCATAGCAGCCGGCCGATCAGGATGAACATGGGGCCCCGGCCGGCGGGCAGCGGCACCGGCGCGAACTGTTCGAGATCGACGCCTTCGCCGTGCAGCAGCCGTGCGCGGTCCGGATGCGCGAGCAGCTGCTCGCCGGTGAAGGTCGCGAGATCGTCGCGGTTCAGGAACCAGACTTCACGCGGGAAGCGGAACGCGAACCGGTACAGGCGTTTCGCGACGCTCGCCGCACGGCTTTTCTGGATGAACACGTAGCCGAGGCCCGTGGTGACCGCGATCGACGGCACGCGCGCGAGCCACGCGGCGATCGATCCGTAGATGTTCGGCTTGATCGTGTAGTGGAACACGAGATCGGGCTCGAGCGCGCGGTAATGGCGCGTCAGCGCCGCGAGCGTGCCGAGATCCTCGCGCGGGCTCGTGCCTTTCGACGCGACGGCGAGCGCGACGTAGCGGCAGCCCATCTGCTCGAGCAGCGGCACCGTGCGGTCGTGCGGCGCGATCACGACGACCTCGGCGCCGCGCGCGACGAGCGCACGGATCAGCCCGTGGCGGTACGTGTAGATCGCCCAGGCCGTGTTGCAGACGAGCGCGATGCGCAGCGAGGAGGTAGCGGACATGAAAAAAAGAAAAAATAAAGCGTCGAAAATGCCGGATGCGGGGCTACGCGGACGGCCGCGCCGCGAACAGCGTCTGCTTGATCCGCTGCAGCGTACGGTACGGCGTCACGAAATGCAGCAGGTTCTTGGCGAGGCCGGCCCAGTCGTACGGGTTCAGCGCGTTGAAGTAACGCAGCAGCAGCGACAGGGTCGACGTCAGCTGGCGGCGGCGCTTGGTCGCGCTGATCCCGCCCTCGTTGAGCTCGTAGTAGAGGCCGAGCTCGGGCAGGTTCGCGCAATCGTAGCGCTGCATTAACCGTAAAAAAAGATCGAGATCCTCGGCCGCACGGTACTTCGCGCGGTAGTTGCCGACTTCGCGCACGGCGTCGACGCGCAGCATGACCGACGGATGCACGAGCGGCGAGCGCAGGAAGCGCGTGCGGCGCAGCGCGCGCGGATCGGCGGGCGGGGTCAGCATGAAGCGCGGCTCGCCGGCGCGCGACACGACCTGGGTCCACATGCCGACGCAGGCCACGCGCGGGTGCGCATCGAGATACGCGCGCTGCTTCGCGAGCCGCTGCGGCGCGGCGAGGTCGCCGGCGTCGATACGGGCCGCATAGCGGAAGCCGCGCGCCGCGAGCGCGTCGATGCCGGCCTCGAGCGCGCGCTCGATGCCGCCGTTCTGCGGCATGCGCAGCACTTCGACCGCGAGGCCGGGCAGGTCGGGCGCGACGATCGGCGGTGTGCTGCCGTCGTCGACGATCAGCACGTGCACCGGCGCGTCCTCGCGAAACGACGCGAGGGTGCGGGCGACGTCGTCGTGGCCGTTGTAGGCCGGCATCAGCACGGCCACGTCGTCGAGCAGGGGCGGGCAATCGGGAGACGTCATGGGCGCAGCTTGAAACGGATGTAATAAAAATTAACGGCGGTGGCGGCGACATAGCCGGCCGCGAGCCCGACGAGCGCGCCGTACAGGCCGAGCCGGGGGATGGCGAACACGTTGACGAGCGCGGCGATCGCGAGCGCGAGCACCCATTTCGCCAGCAACACGAATTTTGCTTGATATTTGAGAACGATAAGATTGCCTATCGCCTCGATGCCGGCCGGCACGGACAGCCAGACGGCCCAGCGGAAGATGTCGACCGACGCCTCGTAGCCGTGGCCGAACACCTTGCCGACGATGAGCGGCGCGGCCGCGTCCAGCACCAGCGCGCCGGCCGTCATCAGGCCGGCGGTCATCGCGATCAGCCGGACGATGTTGCGGCGCAGCCGCGCGACGTCCTGCACGCGGTACACGAACGCGGGCGCGATGGTCTGCGCGAGCATCAGCGCGAGCGTGATCCAGTTCTCGTTGAGCTGCTGGGCCGCCGCGTAGCGGCCGAGGTCGGCGAACGACACGTGACGCTCGAGCATCAGGCGGTCGAGCTTCAGGAACAGGTACATGCAGATCAGGCCGAGCCAGAACACGGTGCCGGCGGTCGCAAAGTGCCTGAACAGCGGTTTGTCGAACGTCCAGCCGAGCGTGCCGCCGTTACGATGGCGGTAGTACAGCACGAGCGCGAAGCCGATCGCGGCGGCCTCCAGCGCCCACAGCCATGCGAAGCGGGCAGGGCCGGCGGCCGCGCGGACCAGCAGCCAGACGAGCAGCGCCTTCGCCAGCGCGGTGACCATGCTGGTCACGAGCTGCGGCTTGCTGTAGGTCAGGCTCTGCAGCCACGCGTTGATCACGCCGACGAACGGCTCGCGGAACACCATCGTGACGGCGAGGCCCGCGAGCATCGCGCCGACGAGCGGGTCGAACGCGCCGGCGCCGATCGCGATCCAGGTCGCGACGAGCGCGGCGGCGGACACGCCGATGCGCAGCGCGAATGCGCTGCCGAGCACCGCGCCGAGTTGCGCGGGCGGGCGCTGGACGATGGTCGGAACCAGGATTTCGGCACCGCACACCCAGGTGAGCGGCGCCAGTACGAGGAGAAGCGTATTCGCATACTGCCATTTGCCGAACACGTCCGGCCCGAAATAACGGGCCAGAAGACCGCTGATCGCGATCGCGACGCCGATCTGCGTGAGCCGTTCGAGCCCCAGCCAGACGAGATTCGCGACGGCTTTCGCGACGTCCGGGTTGCCGAATCGTTTCAGCATGCGGGGCAGCCGCACGCGCGCAAGGCGACCGGCAGGGCGCCCGGAGGCGGCAGGTTGGCGGCGGCGGAACGGCTAGGCATTAAAATGGACAGAATGCGCGTCATCAAAACCCGCGATTATAAGTGGGATCGGGGCCGCTCCAGCCGTCCCGTTCCTTGTTGTGCAAGGCCCGCATGTATGATGCCGGGCATGCGCGAAAGGCGGCCAGATTATTTTCCATGCACGCAACCGAGAGAGAATCGATGATCTCCCAATCCATCTTCAAGGCATATGACATTCGCGGTGTGGTCGGCAAGACGCTCGACGCCGACACGGCGCGCGCGATCGGCCGGGCATTCGGCAGCGAAGTGCGCGCACAGGGCGGCGACGCGGTTGTCGTCGCGCGCGACGGCCGCCTGTCGGGGCCCGAGCTCGTCGGCGCACTCGCCGATGGCCTGCGTGCGGCGGGCGTCGACGTCGTCGACGTCGGCATGGTGCCCACGCCGGTCGGCTATTTCGCGGCGAGCGTGCCGCTTGCGCTGAAGGGCGGCGAGCGCCGCGTCGATTCGTGCATCGTCGTCACGGGCAGCCACAACCCGCCCGACTACAACGGCTTCAAGATGGTGCTGCGCGGCGCCGCGATCTACGGCGAGCAGATCCAGGCGCTGTACCGCCGCATCGTCGACGAGCGCTATGACACGGGCAGCGGCTCGTACGAGGCGTTCGACGTCGCCGATCAATACATCGCGCGGATCGTCGGCGACGTGAAGCTCGCGCGCCCGCTGAAGCTCGTCGTGGATGCCGGCAACGGCGTCGCGGGCCCGCTCGCGACGCGCCTGTTCAAGGCGCTCGGCTGCGAACTCGTCGAGCGTTTCACCGACATCGACGGCACGTTCCCGAACCACCACCCCGATCCCGCGCACCCGGAAAACCTGCAGGACGTGATCCAGGCGCTGAAGGACACCGACGCCGAGCTCGGCTTCGCGTTCGACGGCGACGGCGACCGCCTGGGCGTCGTCACGAAGGACAGCCAGATCATTTTCCCGGACCGCCAGCTGATGCTGTTCGCCGAGGAAGTGCTGTCGCGCAACCCGGGCGCGCAGATCATCTACGACGTGAAGTGCACGCGCCATCTCGCGCAGTGGGTCAAGGCGAAGGGCGGCGAGCCGCTGATGTGGAAGACGGGCCATTCGCTCGTGAAGGCGAAGCTGCGCGAGACGGGCGCACCGCTCGCCGGCGAGATGAGCGGCCACGTGTTCTTCAAGGACCGCTGGTACGGCTTCGACGACGGTCTCTACACGGGCGCGCGCCTGCTCGAGATCCTCGCGAAGACGGCCGATCCGAGCGCGCTGCTGAACGCGCTGCCGGACGCGATGAGCACGCCCGAACTGCAGCTCTGGCTCGACGAAGGCGAGAACTTCCGTCTGATCGAGAAGCTGCAGAAAGAGGCGAAGTTCGACGGCGCCGAGGAAGTCGTGACGATCGACGGCCTGCGCGTCGAGTACCCGGACGGCTTCGGCCTCGCGCGTTCGTCGAACACGACGCCGGTCGTCGTGATGCGGTTCGAATCGGAGACCAAGGAAGGGCTCAAGCGCATCCAGGACGACTTCCGCCGCGTGCTGACGGCCGCGAAGCCGGACGTCAAGCTGCCGTTCTGAGTTCGGGCGGCCTGCGGGCCGCCGCCGGTGCGACGGTCGAGCGATTCGTCGCGTCACCCCCGAAAAGCGGCGCATGCCACCGGCATGCGGCCGCTTTTTGTCTGTCTGACGTCCCGGGCGCGATAAAATCGCGTCTTTATGCCTGTCGCCGGCTGTCCGCCGGCGTTTTTCCAGCGTGCAAAAGATCCTGATCGTGCGCGTATCGTCGCTGGGCGACGTCGTGCACAACATGCCGGTGATCGCCGATATCCGGCGCCGCCACCCCGATGCGCAGATCGACTGGCTCGTCGAGGAGAGCTTCGTCGACCTCGTGCGGCTCGTCGACGGCGTGCGCGACGTGCTGCCGTTCTCGCTGCGCCGCTGGCGCAAGAAGCCGTTCTCGGGCGCCACGTGGCGCGAGATCCGCGCGTTCCGCAAGCGCCTCGCGGCCGAGCAGTACGACCTCGTGATCGACTGCCAGGGGCTCATCAAGACCGCCTGGGTCGCGGGCTGGGCGCGCGGCCCGCTCGCCGGCCTCGGCAACCGCACCGACGGCGCCGGCTACGAATGGCCGGTGCGTTTCTTCTATCGCAAGCGCGTGCCGATCGCGCCACGCACGCACGTGGTCGAGCGTTCGCGCCAGCTGGTCGCGGCCGCGCTGGGCGACCCGGCGCCGACGCCGGCCGATCCGGTCGATTTCGGCCTCGACACGCGCGCGGCGGCGCTCGCGGTCGCGGCGCTCGGCCTGAACCTGCCGGTGCCGTACGTGGTGTTCGTGCATGCGACGTCGCGTGCCGACAAGCAGTGGCCGGACGCCGCGTGGATCGAGCTCGGCCAGGCGCTCGTGCGGCGCGGCGCGTCGCTCGTGCTGCCGTGGGGCAACGACGCGGAGCGCGCGACCAGCGAGCGGCTCGCGAAGGAGTTCGGCGCGGCGGCGATCGTGCCGCCGAAGCTGTCGCTGCCGGCCGTCGTCGGCCTGATCGACGGCGCGGCCGCGACGGTCGGGGTTGATACAGGTCTGGTTCATATCGCGGCCGCGCTGAAGCGTCCGACGGTCGAACTGTACAATTTTGCGACGGCCTGGCGGACCGGCGGCTACTGGTCGCCGAACGTCGTCAATCTCGGCACGGTGGGGCAGCCGCCGTCGATCGCACAGGTGAAGGCGGCGCTCGCGGGCTTCGGTCTGCTGTGATGCCCGTCATGCCTGCCCTGCCTGTTCCGCCCGTTACGCACGCGAACCGATCATGAGCGAATCCCAGATCATCGAAGTCCCGTCCGCCGACTGGAGCGGACACAACCTGTCGACGCCGCGCGAGCAGTTGCTGGCCGCGGTCGAGGAAGGCAAGGTGCTGTATTTCCCGCACCTGCGCTTCGCGATCGAAGGCGGCGAGGAAGCGCTGCTCGATCCGGCGCTCGCCGATCCGAACCGCAAGAACATCAGCCTCGCGCCGAACGGCGGCGCGCTCGCCGGCGTGCTCGGCGACAGCGTCACCCAGTCGGCCGTGCGCGCGCTCGTCGCGCGCTTCCAGCAGCAGGCCGGCACGCTCGTCGACGGCCTCTTTCCCGAATATCGCGGCAAGCTGCGCGTCGCGCCGACGAGCCTGCGGCTGATGCGGGTCGAGACGCGTCAGACGTCCTGGCGCAAGGACGACAGCCGGCTGCACGTCGACGCGTTCCCGTCGCGGCCGAACTACGGCGAGCGGATCCTGCGCGTGTTCACGAACGTGAACCCCGCCGGCCAGCCGCGCGTGTGGCGCGTCGGCGAGCCGTTCGAGGACGTCGCGAAGCACTTCCTGCCGAAGATCCGGCCGCAGTTCCCGGGCTCGGCGTGGCTGCTGAACCTGCTGCACGTGACGAAGTCGCCGCGCAGCGCGTACGACCACCTGATGCTGAACCTGCACGACGGGATGAAGGCCGATCTCGACTACCAGAAGACCTGTCCGCAGCAGACGATGCCGTTTCCGCCGGGCAGCGTGTGGATATGTTTCTCCGATCAGACTTCGCACGCTGTGATGTCCGGCCAGTTCATGCTCGAGCAGACCTTCTTCCTGCCGGTCGACGCGATGGTGCGCCGCGAATGCGCGCCGCTCGGGATTCTCGAGCGCCTGACCGGCAGGGCGCTGGTTTGAGCGCGCACCGTCTCCTCCGCGGTAACGGAGCACGCTCATGCTGAGGGCGATCTATCGCGCATTGTGGTGGCTCGTCGCGCCGATCGCCGTGATCCGGCTCTACGTGCGCTCGCGCAAGGAGCGCGGCTATCGCGAGCACATCGGCGAGCGCTTCGGCCACGTCGCGGGCCGTTCGCCCGACGATCGCGCGCCGCTGATCTGGGTGCATGCGGTGTCGGTCGGCGAGACGCGTGCCGCGCAGCCGCTGATCGATGCGCTGATGCGTGCGCGTCCCGACGCGCGCATCCTGCTCACGCACATGACGCCGAGCGGCCGCGCGACCGGCGAGCAGATCTTCGGCGATCGCGTGCTGCGCTGCTACCTGCCGTACGACATGCCGGGCGCGGTGCGGCGCTTCCTGCACGCATGGCGGCCGACGCTCGGCCTCGTGATGGAAACCGAGGTGTGGCCGACGCTGATCGACGAGTGCCGTCGCGCGGACGTGCCGCTCGTGCTGACGAATGCGCGAATGTCCGCGCGCTCGCATCGCCGTGCGGCGAAGTTCGGCGCGGCGACGCGCGATGTGTTCGGCGGTTTCTCGCGCGTGCTCGCGCAGAGCCCGGCCGACGCGGAGCGGCTGACGTCGCTCGGTGCGCGCAACGTGGCGGTGTTGGGCAATCTGAAATTCGACATGACGACGCCGCCGGAGCTGGCGGCGCGCGGCCATGCATGGCGCGACGCGATCGGCACGCGGCCGGTGTGGGTTGCGGCCAGCACGCGCGAGAACGAAGAAGCGCTGGTGCTGCAGGCGTTCGCCGCGATGCACACGCCCGGCGCGCTGCTGATCCTCGTGCCGCGCCATCCGCAGCGTTTCGCCGAAGTCGAGGCGCTGGTCGCGCGCAACGGATTCAAGTGCGTGCGGCGTTCGGCGTGGGGTGCGGACGCGGCGGCGCTCGCGGCCGGCAGGCCCGCCGCGGCGGAACCGCTGCCGGCGGACGTGACGGTGTTGCTTGGCGATTCAATGGGTGAGCTCGGCGCGTACTACGCGGCCGCCGACGTCGCGTTCATCGGCGGCAGCCTGCTGCCGCTCGGCGGGCAGAACCTGATCGAGGCGTGCGCGGTCGGCGTGCCGGTGCTGATCGGGCCGCACGTGTTCAACTTCACGCAGGCGACTGCCGATGCGGTCGCGGCCGGCGCGGCGATGCAGGTTGCGGATCCGCTCGACCTCGCACACGTGCTCGACGCGCTGTTTGCCGACAACGCGCGGCGCATCGCGATGGGTGCGGCGGGTGCCGCGTTCGCGTCGCGCCATCGCGGCGCGACCGCGCGCTCGGTCGACGTGCTCGCGGCGCTGCTGCCGCCGGTCGAACGCGGCGCGAATTCGATGCAGGACGACGGGCAGGACGCTCAGGGCAAGTAGGTGTAGAGACATGCATTCGAGCGCGCCGCGCTCGAATGATCTTCAATCAAGTTGCAGGGGTAAGGTCGTGTCCAGTGAACCTTGAGTCGGGAAAGTGCGTGCTTGGCCTTCTGTCCACTTATAGAGGCATGGGTGGGCATAACGACATACGATGCGATAGAGCGAGCAGACCGATAAACAGCGCGATTTTTGAAAACCTGCGGGTACGGCTATTCTTAGGCGTTATTTCTCAATATGGTTTTTGAGATGGTGTCGCCACAGCCGCGTAATCGCTACGTAGGCGAGCACTGCCGTGATCACCTCGATAGTTACCCACACCATGAAATACAAATCATCGGGATCGCGAACGCCGAGCCATTCCGAAGCACGCCACCTGCACGCGCCTCGGCTGGCGTCCACTCATAGTGGTATGGACGGACATAACGAAGCGATAGAGCGAGCAGGCCGATAAACAGCACGATCTTGAAGAGCCTACGGGTAAAAGTGATCATTCTCGGGCGCTATTTCTCAACATGGATTTTTTTGCCGCGATAGTGCCTCCACAGCCTCATGATCACCATATACGCAAACGTTGCCACGAGCAGATTGGCCAGCAGGACGAGCGGAATGTATAGATCATCGGGGTCGCGAATACCAAGCCGATTTGCAACGCGTAGCCAAGCGAGCACTTGGCTTTCTGGCATTGGTATAGGATATGTGTGGACGTACGGTACGGAGAGGCAGAACAGGCCGACGAACAGCGTGACCTTGAACAGCCGGTGGGTAAGAGAGGTCATTCTCAGTTACTATTTCTCGACATGCCTTTTCACGCGATAGTGTTGCCACATCCACATGATCGCTATGTAGACGAGCACTACCACGATCAGTTCGATAATTACCCACCCCCCGATATACAAATCCTCGGGATCGCGGACGCCGAGCCAATCCGAAGCGCGCCACCATGTACGGGCTTCGGCTGGCGTCCATTTATGGTATGGTCGGACATAACGAAATGAGAGAAGAAAAAATCCGACAAACAGCACGACCTTGAATAGCCTACGGACAAGATAGGTCATTCTCGGGCGCTATTTCTCAACATGGCTTTTTCCACGATAGTGCTTCCATAGCTTTGTGATCATCATATACGCAAGCGTTGCCACAAGCAGATCAAGAGCCAGCATCACCGGGATATAGACATCATCCGCCTCGTGCAGACCAAGGCTTTGCGCGATGCTCAACCATCTAAGTGCCTCACTTTCCGGCATCGCCCCATTCCGACCAATGCAGCGCACGGATAGAAGAAACAAGCCGATAAACAGCGCCATCTTGAAAAGTCTACGGGCAAGTGTTGCCATGCGCGATGACCTCAATTGTTCCGTATGCATTAAGTCATGAATTGCCGGCCGCGATTTTCTTGGTGGTTAAAAGTGCTGTTCGGATTCTCAGGAAATCCGTACGGCTCGGCAGAGTAATGCAACGTCGCGATTTTGAAAGGTCCACGGATTCGGTCATTCTCAGTCACTATTTCTCGACATGCTCTTTCCCGCGATAGTGTCGCCACATCCACATGATCGCTATGTAGGCGAGCACTGCCACGATCAGTTCGATAGTCACCCACACCACGAAATACACATCATCGGGATCGCTAACGCCGAGCCATTCTGAAGCGCGCCACCATGCGCGCGCTTCGGCTGGTGTCCACTCATTAGATAGCGGAATATAACGAGCTGAAATAAGAAATAGCCCGATAAATAGCAAAACCTTCAGTAACCTACGGGCAAGTGTTGCCATGCGTGATGACCTCGATTGTTCCGTATGCATTAAGTCCTGAACTCCCAGCAGGGACTGTAGTGGTGTGCAGTAGGGCTGAACGGATTCTCAGGAAATCGACCCGGCTTGGCAGGGTAATGCAGCCAAGTGATACACCTTCACCACCTGCCGGATGCAACCGGAACTGACCGCGCTGAACGCCATTAACCCACGTTTGATCGTCAATCACCCCATCATTTCTATAGAGTGCGAACCATTCACTGTGGTCGGTCGCATTTCCCTTGAAGGCGTTCCACTGATCTTTTATCCAAGCGTAGGCTTGGGAGCGTGCGCCACCAGTAGGACGCGCAACGATCCAGTATTTTCCGCCAGGAATCGGACCGTTATCGGGCACCGCCGTACAGCCCCCTCGATTCCGATAGATGCCGTTGCCAGAGAACGCATCGAACGTACCCACACCATCAATGGTAAGGGGCGACAAAAAGTCGTTATTCACCAGAAATTTACCGGTATAAGCCATTGACCGCCCCCGCTTATCCGATGTCATTCCATGAATCGGTGAATTTTATATTGCCGTCGAGGTAATGCCACGTGATGCGGTCATACATCATGGAGACGGCTTCCACGTGATTGAGCGCGGACGCCTGCGACAGTCTGGTATTCGCCATGCCCGGATTGATGCCGGAGACTTTTACGCCTTCGAGCAGCATCACGAAATAGACTTCCTCTCTTCCCGCATCGTTGATGCGATACCACTTGATCTCGGCCGATTGCAGCGTCTGCCCCTTCGCCACGGCCTTGTAAAGATAGGGAGTCGCCGCGTCGAATTCCTTTTCGAACGCAATCGGCGAATGTGTCCGCTTGCCGGTGATCTTGCCGTTGGCGCCGTCAACCGGCAGATTTACACCGTGGCCGAAACTGATGATTTCAATGCTTCCTTCACGGTCCTGGACGGTTGACGAGCCTTTGATGTCTGCGCCGCCATCATCCTTCAGCCACATATGTGCGGGAATCGGCATATCGAAAATCCTTACAAATAAAGAAAGCGTAATGTAAGAAATCGATGCTAGCCGAGTTCAATTGGCTGCGCAAAGTCGCTGGAGGCTTTTCGGCAGCGGACTCGCTCTTGTGTGCGCAAATGCTAGGTGGTTCTGCCTGGACACTTATTCAAACCGTCAACAACCCCTTTTTCTCGATGAACGCGACGACCTCCGCGACGCCTTCGAGCGCCTTCAGGTTCGCCATCACATAAGGCCGTTCGCCGCGCATCTTCTTCGTGTCGGACGCCATCACGTCGAGGTTCGCGCCGACGAGCGGCGCGAGATCCGTCTTGTTGATCACCAGCAGGTCGGACTTCGTGATGCCGGGGCCGCCCTTGCGCGGAATCTTCTCGCCGCCGGCGACGTCGATCACGTAGATCGTCAGGTCCGACAGCTCGGGGCTGAACGTCGCCGCGAGATTGTCGCCGCCCGATTCGATGAACACGATGTCGGCGTCCGGGAAGCGCGACAGCATCCGGTCGACGGCCTCGAGATTGATCGACGCATCCTCGCGGATCGCCGTGTGCGGGCAGCCGCCCGTCTCGACGCCCATGATGCGTTCCTCGGGCAGCGCACCCGCGACCGTCAGCAGGCGCTGGTCTTCCTTCGTATAGATGTCGTTCGTGATCGCGACGAGGTCGTAGCGCTCGCGCATCGCCTTGCACAGCATTTCGAGCAGCGTGGTCTTGCCGGAGCCGACCGGGCCGCCGATGCCGACGCGCAGCGGCGGCAGTTTCTTGGTGCGGCGGGCGGAGGAGGGGGCGGGTGCGTTCATGGCGTGGGTCGGGTTCAGGAGCGGAACAACCGCGAATACTGGGTTTCGTGCCGCGCGGACAGGATGCCGAGCTGCGGCGCGAACGTGTTGACGGCGTCGGGCGGCGTCGCGAGCGCGCGGCGCACGGCCGCGTCGATCGCGCCGCGCAGCGCGACGATGATGCGTTGCCCGGCAAGCTGGCCGAGCGGCACCGCTTTCAGCGCGGCCGACGTCTGGTTCTCGACCCAGCCGAATGCGTACGCGGCGAGCACGGCGTCGGCGCTCGCGTCGTGTGCGGCGGCGGCATAGGCGAACGCGGTCGGCAGCGCGATCGGCGACAGCGACGCGAGCGTCGTGCGGCGCGCGGCATCGCCCCATTCGAGCGACGCGCAGAGTTGCGCGAGCGACCAGCCCATCTGCTCGGTCTCGCGGCGCAGTTCCGCCGATTCGCGGCTCGCGACGAACCACGCGTTTTCGGCGGCGAGGGCGTGCGCGTCATGGGCCTGCCAACGTGCGAGCTGGTGCGCGAGGAACGGCAGCTCGCCGTGCGCGAGCACGTCGGTCAGCCCGCTCGCGATCCAGTCGCGCGCGGTGTCGGCGTCGCGGATCAGGCTCGCGTCGAGCGCGGCTTCGAGTCCCTGCGAATAGCTGAACGCGCCGATCGGCAGCGCGGGCGACGCGAGATGCAGCAGCGCGACGAGCTCAGTGATGGTCATGGCCGTGGTGGCCGTGCGTGCAGCCCGGACCATGCTGGTGATCGTGATCGTGATCGTGATCGTGATCGTGCGAGTGGCCGTGGTGTTCGCCGAACACCTGCTGCGCGAGTGCGTAATCCTCGGCGAATGTCGCATCGTGTCCGTGCTTGTGGCCGCCGCCGTATGCACCGGCTTCCGGCTGGAACGGTGCGCTCGCCTCCTCGACCTGCGTGCCGAGCCGGCGCAGCATGTCCGCGAGCACCGGATCGGCTTCGAGTTTCAGGTAGCCGTCGCCGATCTCGACCGGCGTGTGACGGTTGCCGAGGTGATAGGCGGCGCGCATCAGCGTGAGCGGGTCGGCCGCGCGCACGAGCAGCACGGTCTCGGGCGCCGCGGCGATGCGCACGAGCGCGCCGTCGTCGGCGACCAGCACGTCGCCGTCGCGCAGCACGGTGCCGCGCGGCAGCAGGACCGCGACGTCCTCGCCGGTATCGAGCGTGGCCGCGAGGCGGCTCTTGCAGCGGGCGTCGTAGGCGAGCGTGAGCGTCGGCGCGCGCGCGACGAGCGACGCAGCGAGCTTCACGTTCGGGGCAATGCGTTTGTCGAGGGTGCGCATGGAGCGAAAGCCGGAAATCAGAACAGGAAATAGCGCTGCGCCATCGGCAGCACCGACGCCGGCTCGCACGTGAGCAACTGGCCGTCGGCGATCACGTCGTAGGTTTCGGGGTCGACGCTGATCGACGGGCGCCACGCGTTGTGGATCATGTCGGCCTTCGTCACGTTGCGGCAGTTGCGCACCGGCACGATGCGCTTCGCGAGACCGTAGCGTTCGGCGATGCCCGCATCGGCGGCCATCTGCGACACGAAGGTCAGCGACGTGCGCGCGAGCGCGCCGCCGCGCGTGGCGAACATCTCGCGGTAGTGGACCGGCTGCGGCGTCGGGATCGACGCGTTCGGGTCGCCCATCTGCGCCATCGCGATCATCCCGCCCTTCAGGATCATCGACGGCTTGATCCCGAAGAACGCCGGTTCCCACAGCACGAGGTCGGCCCACTTGCCGGGTTCGATCGAGCCGACTTCGTGCGCGATCCCGTGCGTGATCGCCGGGTTGATCGTGTACTTCGCGACGTAGCGTTTCGCGCGGAAGTTGTCGTTGCGGGCGCCGTCTTCCGGCAGCGCGCCGCGCTGCACCTTCATCTTGTGCGCGGTCTGCCAGGTGCGGATGATCACTTCGCCGACGCGGCCCATCGCCTGCGAGTCGGACGACAGCATCGACAGCGCGCCGAGGTCGTGCAGGATATCCTCGGCCGCGATCGTCTCGCGGCGGATCCGCGATTCCGCGAACGCGAGATCCTCGGCGATCGACGGATCGAGGTGGTGGCACACCATCAGCATGTCGAGATGCTCGTCGAGCGTGTTGATCGTGTACGGGCGCGTCGGGTTGGTCGACGACGGCAGCACGTTCGCCTCGCCGCACACCTTCAGGATGTCGGGCGCATGGCCGCCGCCCGCGCCTTCGGTGTGGTACGTATGGATCGTGCGGCCCTTGAACGCGGCGACCGTCGATTCGACGAAGCCGCCTTCGTTCAGCGTATCGGTGTGGATCGCGACCTGGGTGTCGGTGTCGTCGGCGACCGACAGGCAGTTGTCGATCGCGGCGGGCGTCGTGCCCCAGTCTTCATGCAGCTTCAGGCCGATCGCGCCGGCCGCGATCTGCTCGACGAGCGGCTGCGGCAGGCTCGCGTTGCCCTTGCCGAGGAAGCCGAGGTTGATCGGCCAGCCGTCGGCCGCCTGCAGCATCCGCTCCATGTGCCACGGGCCCGGCGTGCAGGTGGTCGCATTGGTGCCGGTGGCCGGGCCGGTGCCGCCGCCGAGCATCGTCGTGACGCCCGACGCGAGCGCCTCGTCGATCTGCTGCGGGCTGATGAAGTGGATGTGCGTGTCGATGCCGCCGGCCGTCACGATCAACCCTTCGCCGGCGATCACTTCGGTCGCGGCGCCGATCGCGATCGTCACGCCGGGCTGGATGTCCGGGTTGCCGGCCTTGCCGATCGCGGCGATGCGGCCGTGCTTGATCGCGATGTCGGCCTTCACGATGCCCCAGTGGTCGAGGATCACCGCGTTCGTGATGACCGTGTCGGGCACGTCGGCGGCCACGCGCTGCGACTGGCCCATCCCGTCGCGGATCACCTTCCCGCCGCCGAATTTCACTTCCTCGCCGTAGGTCGTGTAGTCGCGTTCGATCTCGATCAGCAGTTCGGTATCGGCGAGCCTCACGCGGTCGCCCGTCGTCGGCCCGAACATTTCCGCGTACGCGCGGCGGCTCAAGCGTAGTGTCATGTTGCTGTTCCTGAAGAGCGGGGCGCGGCTTACAGCGGCCCCATCACCTTGCCCTGAAAACCGTAGACGGCGCGTTCGCCGGCCAGCTCGACCAACTCGACGGTGCGCGTCTGGCCCGGCTCGAAGCGCACGGCCGTGCCGGCCGCGATGTTGAGCCGGAAGCCGCGCGCGGCCGCACGGTCGAACGACAGCGCGTCGTTGACTTCGAAGAAGTGGTAGTGCGAGCCGACCTGCACCGGGCGGTCGCCGGTGTTCGCGACGACGAGCGAGATCGTCGCGCGGCCCGCGTTCAGTTCGTGCTCGCCGTCGTCGGTGAGGATTTCGCCGGGAATCATGCGGGTGGCCTCGGTCACGGAATCGGGTGGTGGACGGTGACGAGCTTGGTGCCGTCGGGGAAGGTCGCCTCGACCTGGATGTCGGGGATCATCTCCGGCACGCCGTCCATCACGTCGTCGCGCGTGAGCAGCGTCGTGCCGTAGTGCATCACCTCGGCGACGGTCTTGCCGTCGCGCGCGGCTTCCATCAGCGCGGCGGTGATGAACGCGACCGCTTCCGGATAGTTGAGCTTCAGCCCGCGCGCGCGGCGACGCTCGGCCAGCAGCGCCGCCGTGAAGATCAGCAGCTTGTCCTTCTCTCGGGGAGTCAGTTTCATGAAGGCAGTCGTTCAGGAAAACGTAATTTTTATCGATGCGCAGCGGTTCCGGCGACGGCGCGGTTCATCGTAGCACCGTGCCGATTTGCGCGCGTCGTGTATCCGTTATGTAAGCAGCAAGGGGCGTGCCATGCCGCTGGAACGCGCGGCGATGCGCGTTCGTGGTGCGCGATGCATGGATCGCGGGCACCGCGGGCGGCGGCGCTGCGCCGAAACGGTGCGTGCGGGGCCAGGCGCCTTCAGGTTTGCCAGAGGCGCAGCGGCCGTGCATCGACGCCGTGCACGAGCGGCCGCAGGTATAGCCAGCAGTCGGTGAAGTGACGCTGCAGCGCTTCCATCGAGGTCGACAGCGCGCGCACCAGCACGACGCCGGACGTCACGCAGGTCGCGCCCGCGCGCAGCGTGTCGTCGAACGGCATCCGCGCGGCGAGCGCTTCGGCGAGTGCCGCGTCGCACGCGGCGCCGGCCGCCCACAGCGTGCCGTATGCGGGAAAGCCGGCGAGACCCTGCAGCGCGCCGCGCAGCGGATCGTGCGCGTCGAGCAGCGCGCGCTCGGTCCACAGCGGCCGGCCGTCGGCATCGACGAGTGCGGAACCCGACGCGATGCGGCCTGCCGACCACGTCTCGCCGGCCGCCTGCCGGCCGAGCTGCGTCGCGTCCCAGCCGATCGCGCTCGCGCCGGCGCCGAGCGTCACGGTGAAGTCGAGCGCGGCGTGGGCCGCGTCGAAGAACAGGTTGTTCTGCGGCAGCCAGTCGAGCTTCGCGTGCGCGCCGACCGTGATGTCGATGCGTTGTGTCGCGTCGAGGCCGTTCGACTTGTACCACTTGGTCGCGCCGGGCGTCGTCAGTACCGCGTGCGTGCCGTCGCCGAGCGCGATGTCGATGTCGAGCCGGTCGCCGCCCGCGACGCCGCCCGGCGGGTGAACGATGACCGCGTGGCAGATCGCGTCGCCTTCCGGATACAGCGGCCGCTGCACGCGCAGCGGGCCATCGTGCAGCCGATGGACGAGCGTCGTGCGCGCGCCGTGCCGTTCGAAGCCGAGTTCGAGGCGGCCGCGCCACGATTTGGCGACGGCGGGGCGGGATAGCGGGGCGTGGGAGTCGGGGGCGGACATCGGCGGAAAGGGCGCGGAAAACGTGGATGCTACTGGAACAATAATGCAGATGCCGTCTGCGTTGAAAGCGCCGGGTTCGGGCGAGCCGCGAATCCGCTGGGTCACCGGCCTGGGCGGTTCCTTCGACGGGGCTTGGAAGCGTTCGAGGCCCGCCAAATTGCGGTGCTGACCGCTAGCACGCGACGCGCACGCTGGACGGAGCGGCGCGAAAACGGCGCCACGTGGCTGACGCCCTTACTCCGGGCTCCGTGGCGTGGTGTCGGTCACCGCGTCAGCTGGCGCATGTTCCTTGTCCTGCCTGGCGAAGTTCTCGCGGAGCGCCGACTCCTGCTGTGCGAACACCTCCGGTTTTTTCTTCTTGAGATTCTCGAGGTTGATGAGCTTCCCTCTCAGGGCCGGCAACTCGCGCAGATGCGCGTATGGCATCAAGGACCAGTCGGGCTCGGCCCGGACCAGCGATATCAGGAATTGACGATGGTTCTCCGTGAGCGAGGCCGGCAGTTCCCGATGGAGCCGCTTTTGCGTTTCTTCGAGCGTTGCCAGGTCGATGGGGTCGGCTGTCATGCCGACGAAATCGGCGTCATAGGCCTCTGCCATCGAATGCTTCGGTCCAAAGAGCACCTCGTGAATCGGCCTGTTATGCCCGGACAGGTAGCCCACGAACGCATCCACGATATCCGGGCGCAACCCATGGCGCGAGTACATATGCATCACGTCGAAAAGATCGCGCGGATGCTGGCGGTCCAATGCAGCCACCAGCTTGCTGCCGTAGAGCTCGGCTTCATGAAGCGTCGGGACTTCGATGCTGGTGCTGAACGTGTCCTCGGCCTGCTTCGTGAGGGCGCGCTGGACGGGGTCAAGCAATGTGCCTCGGAAGATGTAGTTGACTTCGACCTTGACCGCGGTCGCGCCGGAAATGACCACGAGCTTCACATCGTCGCCTTGCGCTTTCCCGGATGAGGAGGCGGCCGAGAACTCCGTCGCATGTCCGTCGGCCTCGATTTGCTTCCGGGTTCGATCCAGCTCTTGGTCGATCGCTTCGAGCGCTTCTTCGCGGTTCAGGCTTCGATCGGTGACCACGACATCGATATCGACCGAAAGACGCGGCATGTCATGCAGGAACAGGTTTAGCGCGGTACCGCCTTTCATCGCGAAGCACGGCGTGTCGAAGACGATCGGTGCAATCGCGAGCATCAGCCGGACGGTGTCTACATAGATCTGGTTCATCACGGTTTGAGTGTGAGTCGCTTGCCGTTCTTCATCTTGTTCGACCATCGCGTGCCTTCGCCGAGACGGTTGACATGCTTCTGAAGGTCTCGTGCCCATGGAAAATCCGCGCCCTGTCCAAGATCCCGCACCAGCCGTACGACCTTCACGCTCGTACAGTGGTGTAGAAGCACGTCCAGCGTCTTGACGTGCAGGTTGCGCAATCCGATCACTAGATTGGTCGTTTCCTCCATCGACTGGCCCTTTCCGATGTCGCTTGCAAGTTCCAATATGGCTCGCTCCGGAACGGACACAAGCACGTCAGGCCCCCCGGCGGGAAGCTGTGTCAGCCCGAACGAGTAGGGCAACGATTCGTCGAACAACGCAGTGGTCTGGTACGTGTAGGGCATGTGCTCCGCTACCCATGAGGGAATGCGATACGGTCGCGGGCCCCATAGAACGACCTTCTCCTTGAACGCGATGTTGTGGCGCACACCTTGCCAGGCGAGGGCTGTTTTGCCGCCGACGTGGATGCCGGGGACTCGTCGGCCAAGATACGCGATGATGCCGTCTCGCGAGGGTGTGTCACCGGTCAGCAGGTAGATGCCCTTTGAAAGGCGCTGCAGCCAGCCGGACTTGAGCATATGCGACGCCAAGGCCGCGCTGACACCCATGTTCCGAAGCGTTTCGGAATCGATGGGGTAGCCGCGCAGGGTCTCCTGCATCAACCGCTGGACTGTTTTGTTGCTCATCGAGGGTGACTAGGGCGTTGTCTGATTGCAGTATATACAGGGAATATTTGATTATCTGCAATTTTTTAACGCTATTGCGCCGAATCGCGCCGCACCTTGAGTCACCCGCCCAGGACACGGGCTCACGTGCGCCTGGCGGGATGGCGGTGTATCGGGATGACAGGACCCATTGCGGGGGCAACGCGTTGACTGTGTGCGAGAAATAGCGACTTTATTTGATAATTTGCGAATAATTAACGCATGGATCGTGACGGTCGGAAGCGACCTGGACACCGGCAACGGGAGCGCACGGTCTGTCGCAGTGCCAACTCCGCGTCGCCTCTTGTCATGGGGGGAGGAAGCGCGCCGGAATATCACACCGTGCGTGCGAACGACCTGCGCCGGCGGCAAAGTAGTCGCATTCGGCTGGCCTCAACCCCCGAACCATCCTTGCCGCAGGCGCGCAGGTCATTCGCGGCAATTTGGCCATTCGGGCGCACGTCACACCGCGATCAGTTCCCGCACGCCGTTCGCCTCCATGTCCCGCGCGTCGCCGCCCGCGACGATCTCGCCGCGGCTCATCACCCAGTAATGGTCCGCGATCGAGCGCGCGAAGTCGAAATACTGCTCGACGAGCAGCACGGTCATCTTCGATTCGTCGACGAGCTGGCGCAGCGTGCGGCCGATGTCCTGGATGATCGACGGCTGGATGCCTTCGGTCGGCTCGTCGAGGATCAGCAGCTGCGGCTCGCTCATCAGCGCACGGCCGATCGCGAGCTGCTGCTGCTGGCCGCCCGACAGGTCGCCGCCGCGCCGTGCGCGCATGTCCTTCAGCACCGGGAACAGATCGTAGATGCGGTCGGGCACCTTCGACGGCGCCTTGCGGCTCGCCGCGCCGACGAGCAGGTTTTCCTCGACGGTGAGCCGCGGAAAGATGTCGCGGCCCTGCGGCACGTATGCCAGCCCGGCCGCGACGCGCGCATACGGCGGCAGCGCGCCGAGCGCCGTGCCGCGCCACGACACGCTGCCGCTCTTCGCGGCGACGACGCCCATCAGGCAGCGCAGCAGCGTGCTCTTGCCGACGCCGTTGCGGCCGAGCAGCACGGTGAGCTTGCCGTCGTCGGCGGTCAGGTTCACGTTGCGCAGGATATGGCTGCCGCCGTAGTATTGGTTCAATGCATCGATCTTCAGCATCGCATCATCGTCCGAGGTAAGACTCGATCACCGCATCGTCGCGCTTGACCTGGTCGAGCGTGCCTTGCGCGAGCACCGCGCCTTCGGCCATCACCGTCACGCGGCCCGTGTCGCCCGCGAGCGCCGCGACGAACTCCATGTCGTGCTCGACGACCATCATCGAGCAGGTGCCGCGCAGCGTGTTCAGCAGCGCGGCGAGTTCCATCGTCTCGTGGTCGGTCATCCCGGCCGCCGGCTCGTCGAGCAGCAGGAGAGCAGGGCGCTGCATCAGCAGCATGCCGATCTCGAGCCGCTGCTTCTGTCCGTGCGACAACTCGCCCGCCGCGCGATACGCGTCGCTTTCGAGGCCGATCAGCGCGAGCGTCTCCTCGATCCTCGCCTGCGCGGTGCGGTCGAGCCGCGCGCGCAGCGACGCGAGCCAGCCCTTGTCGGTCTGCATCGCCAGTTCGAGGTTTTCCCATACCGGGTGCTGTTCGAACACGGTCGGCTTCTGGAACTTGCGGCCGATGCCCGCACGCGCGATCTCGGGCTCGTTCATCCGCGCGAGGTCGATGGTCTGGCCGAGAAACACCTTGCCCGCATCGGGACGCGTCTTGCCGGTGACCACGTCCATCATCGTCGTCTTGCCCGCGCCGTTCGGGCCGATCACGCAGCGCAGCTCGCCCGCGTCGATCGTGAGCGACAGCTTCTTCAGCGCGCGAAAACCGTCGAAGCTCACCTCGATATCCTCGAGGTAGAGGATCGTGCCGTGCGAGGTGTCGATGCCGGGCGGCACCACGCGGCCCATCGATGCGGTGCCGCTGACGGCCAGCAGCTCGTCTTCGGGCGGCGGCGTGAACTGGTAGAGGGCCGTGCCGTTCATCCGCGTTTCCCCTTCGCGAGCAGCGTTTCGACGAGGCCCATGATGCCGCGCGGCAGCAAGAGCGGCACGAGCACGAAGATCAGGCCGAGAAAGAACAGCCAGTATTCGGCGAAGTACGCGGTAAAGAGACTCTTCGCGCCGTTCACCGCGAATGCGCCGACGATCGGCCCGATCAGCGTGCCGCGCCCGCCCACCGCGACCCAGATCGCCATTTCGATCGAGTTGCCGGGCGACATCTCGCCGGGATTGATGATGCCGACCTGCGGCACGTACAGCGCGCCCGCGATCCCGCACAGCACGGCCGACAGCGTCCACACGAACAGCTTGTACGCGAGCGGGCTGTAGCCGAGGAACATCAGCCGCGTCTCGCCGTCGCGCACCGCGGTGACCACGCGCCCGAGCTTGCTGGTGACGATCGCGCGCGCGGCGATGAACGCGAGCACGAGCGTCGCGAAGGTCAGCAGCAACAGCACCGTGCGCGTGCCGGGCGACGTGATCGGAAACCCGGCGATGCGCTTGAAGTCGGTGAAGCCGTTGTTGCCGCCGAAGCCCGTCTCGTTGCGAAAGAACAGCAGCATCGCGGCGAACGTCAGCGCCTGCGTGATGATCGACAGGTACACGCCCTTCACGCGCGAGCGGAACGTGAAGAAGCCGAACACCCACGCGAGCACGGCCGGCACGAGCACGACGAGCAGCAGCGCCCACGCGAGATGCTGCGTGCCGCTCCAGTACCACGGAAGCTGATGCCAGTCGAGGAACACCATGAAGTCGGGCAGGTCGCTGCCGTATTTGCCGTCGCGGCCGATCTCGCGCATCAGGTACATGCCGATCGCATAGCCGCCGAGCGCGAAGAACAGCCCGTGGCCGAGGCTGAGGATGCCGCAGTAACCCCACACGAGATCGAGCGCGAGCGCGGCGATCGCGTAGCACATCAGCTTGCCGGCAAGCGTCATCGCATACGCGGACAGATGGAACGCGCTCGCCTCCGGCGCGACCAGCGCGGCGAGCGGCACGCCGATGCCGATCGCGAGGCACAGCGCGACGAGCGCGAGCCATGCGCGGCGCGACAGCAGCGCGGGGCGCGGCGGCAGGCCGAGTGCGAAGCCGCCTTCCGCGCGTGCGGCGGCGGAAGGCTTCGGCGTGCCGGCGACCGGGTTCGACAACGAATCGGTGAATGAAGTCATGTCAGGCCTCCGCGCTGCGTCCCTTCGGGGCGAACATGCCCTGCGGGCGTTTCTGGATGAACAGCACGATCATCACGAGCACCGCGATCTTCGCGAGCACGGCGCCCCAGAACGGCTCGATCGCCTTGCTGACGAGGCCGAGCCCGAAGCCGCCGAGCACGGTGCCGGCGATCTGGCCGACGCCGCCGAGCACCACCGCCATGAACGAATCGATGATGTAGTTCTGCCCGAGGTCGGGGCCCACGTTGCCGATCTGCGACAGCGCGCAGCCGCCGAGGCCCGCGATGCCCGCGCCGAACGCGAACGCATACGCGTCGACGCGCGCGGTCTTCACGCCGACGCACGCGGCCATCCGGCGGTTCTGCGTGACCGCGCGCACGAACAGGCCGAGCCGCGTCTTCGTCAGCACGCCCCAGGCGACGAACACGACCGCGAGCGCGAACGCGAGGATCGCGAGCCGGTTGTACGGCAGGATCAGGTTCTGCATCACGGTCACGCCGCCGCTCATCCACGACGGGTTCACGACCTGCACGTTCTGCGCGCCGAACAGCATGCGCGTTGCCTGGATCAGGATCAGGCTCACGCCGAAGGTCGCGAGCAGCGTTTCGAGCGGGCGGCCGTACAGGTGCCGCAGCACGAGCCGTTCGAGCACGATGCCGACCAGCGCGGCCGCCGCGAACGATACGGGCACCGCGACGAGCGGATACCAGTCGAACGCGGCCGGCGCGTAGCGCTGGATCAGCGTCTGCACGACATAGGTTGCATACGCACCGATCATCAGGAATTCGCCGTGCGCCATGTTGATCACGCCGATCAGCCCGTACGTGATCGCGAGGCCAAGCGCCGCGAGCAGCAGCACGCTGCCGAGCGACAGACCCGCGAACACGGTGCCGGCGATCTCGCCGCGGCGCTGCAGCGCGTGCAATGCATCGAGCCCTTGCTGCGCGGCTTCGCGCACGCGCGCGTCGGGTTCCATGTAGCTGCCGTCCGCGTTCTTCGCGACGAGCGGGCGCAACTGCTCGATCATGTCGAGATCGCGGCGCGCGGCCACCACCTGCACGGCATCGAGACGCTTCGCCGGATCGGCATCGTGCAGCGCGGCGATCGCCCACAGGGCGTCGAGGCGGCGCTTCAATGCCGGGTCGGTTTCCTTCGCGCGTGCGCGGTCGATCATCGGCTTGAGCGCCGGGTCGGGCGACTTCAGCAGCGCGTCGATCGCGTCGCGACGCGCGGCGACATCGGGCGATGCGAGCGCGAAACCCGACAGCGCGCCGGCGATCTTCGTGCGCAGCAGGTTGTTCAGCATCACGGGCTGCGCATCGCCGGCCGGCGTCGTGGCCTGCGTCAGTGCGTCGTGCGCGGTGTCGCCGGCCTGGATCAGCAGGCGGCCGTCGCCGGTCGCGAGCGCGTCGCCGGTCGACAGCGCATTGAGCAGTGCGACGGCGCGCGGATCGGCATCGGCGGCGAGCCGTTCGATCGCGGCCGTTTTCGCGTCGAAGTCGTCGCCGGCGAGCGCGGCGGTATCGGCGGCCGTCAGGGCGAACGCGGCGCGCGGCAGCGCGCACGCCAGCGCGGCACAGGCGACGACCGCGACGGCGGCGCGGCGAAAGCGTGTAGGCATCGGGAGATCCTGTCGGGCGTGGGAACGCGAATGCGTGCAGCGGTGCGCGGGCGAGTGCGGTTCGTCACCGCACTCGCGGCGGCCTGCCTGCAGCTGCGTGCGAGCGGCGCGCCACGCCGGTGCGCGGCGCGCCGCATCGCATCAGACGAGCGCCGCGCGCTGCCGGCGCAGGAACGCCGGAATCGAGCTGACGATGTCCGGCTTGCCCTGGTTGCCCGCGATGAACGGGCTCCACGGCTGCGCACGTACCGCGGTCTTGGTCTTCCACACGACGTTGAATTGCCCGTCGCCGCGGATCTCGCCGATCATCACCGGCTTGTGCAGGTGATGGTTGCCGTCCATCGCGAGCGTGAAGCCCGACGGTGCGGCAACCGTCTGGCCGATCATCGCGACGCGCACCTTGTCGACGTCGGTGCTCTTCGCCTTCTCGACGGCCTGCTTCCACATGTGGATGCCCACATAGGTCGCCTCCATCGGGTCGTTGGTCACGCGCTTCGCGCCGCCCGGCAGGCTGTTCGCCTTCACCCATGCGGCGAACTGGTCCTTGAACTTCGTGTTGGTCGGGTTCTTCACCGACATGAAGTAGTTCCACGCGGCCAGATGGCCGACGAGCGGCTTCGTGTCGATCCCGCGCAGTTCTTCCTCGCCGACCGAGAACGCGACCACCGGTACGTCGGTCGCCTTGATCCCCTGGTTGCCGAGCTCCTTGTAGAACGGCACGTTCGAATCGCCGTTGATCGTCGAGATCACGGTCGTCTTGCCGCCCTGCGCGAAGTTCTTGATGTTCGCGACGATCGTCTGGTAATCGCTGTGGCCGAACGGCGTGTAGACCTCCTGAATGTCGGCGTCCTTCACGCCCTTCGATTTCAGGAACGCGCGCAGGATCTTGTTGGTCGTGCGCGGGTACACATAGTCGGTGCCGAGCAGGAAGAAGCGCTTCGCGCCGCCGCCTTCGGCGCCCATCAGGTACTCGACGGCCGGGATCGCCTGCTGGTTCGGCGCGGCGCCCGTGTAGAACACGTTGCGCGACATTTCCTCGCCTTCATACTGCACCGGGTAGTAGAGCAGGCCGTTCAGTTCCTCGAACACCGGCAGCACCGACTTGCGCGACACCGACGTCCAGCAGCCGAACACGCACGCGACCTTGTCCTGCGTGAGCAATTGGCGCGCCTTCTCCGCGAACAGCGGCCAGTTCGAGGCGGGATCGACGACCACCGGCTCGAGCTTGCGGCCCATCACGCCGCCGTTCTTGTTGATCTCGGCGATCGTCATCAGCGCCGTGTCCTTCAGCGACGTTTCGGAGATCGCCATCGTGCCCGACAGCGAATGCAGGATGCCGACCTTGATCGGGCCGGTGCCCGCATCGGCCGCGTGCGCGAACGGACTCTTGCCCGCCAGCGCGAGTGCACCGGCCATCGAACCGAACTTCAGCAGACTGCGACGTTTCATCGGGTTCCCCTTGACGTGTTGGATACGCGTGCGCCGTGGCGGCGCCGGCATCGGAGTAACGCAAGGCATGTGCCAGTCGCGCGAATGCACGCCGGGCGTGCCTGTGCGGGAGGGCGCGGGGCGTCGGTGCGGTGCGGATGACACGTCGTGCAGCATGCGCGACCCGTTGCGGTGCGCTCGTGCGGGCGCAAATGGTGCACGGTGCGCACGCTTGGGCATCGAAGCACGCGAAGGCAGGGGAAGCACGGGAGCGGAAACGGAAACGGGCGCGCAAAGCGCGCCCGTTCGGCGGACCGGCGCGACCGGCGGCAGCGTGCCGGTCGGCATGGCGGCGCGCGATGCGCCGCCGGGAAGATCAGTCGTTCAGTAACGCGGCACGGAAGGATCGACGTCACGCGACCACGCGTCGATCCCGCCCTGCAGGTTGTACAGCTTCGTGAAGCCGCGTGATTCGAGGAACATCGCGACCTGCGCGCTGCGCATTCCGTGATGGCACACGCAGACGATCTCGGCTTCGTCGTCGAGCTCCTCGCTGCGCGCGGGGATCTGCTGCATCGGGATCGACACGCTGCCGGCGATCTGCGCGGTCGAGATTTCCCACGGCTCGCGCACGTCGAGTACGACCGGCGCGGGACGGGCCGGATCGCGCAGCCATTGCGCGAGCATCGCGGGCGTCAGGATCTGCATGGAAGCTCCGCTGCTCAGAACTTGAAGCGCGACGGTTCCATCGCGTTGACGAGGTGATTGACGTAGGTTTCGAACACGTCGGCGACGCGGTACTGCTTGTCGTCGATGCGCGTGATGATCTGCGCCTTCATCACCGGGCGACCGCCGACGAACGCCGACAGGCGGCCGCCGATCTTCAGCTGTTCGAGCATTTCCTGCGGCACGACGGGCAGGCCGCCCGCGACGCAGATCACGTCGTACGGCGCCTTGTCCGGCCAGCCGCGCGAACCGTCGCCGAGCACGACTTCCGCATTGGTCACGCCGTCGTTGCGCAGGTTGTCTGCCGCGAACTTCGCGATGGCCGGATCGATGTCGACCGCCGTCACGTGTTGCGCGCGATGCGCGAACAGCGCGGCCAGATAGCCCGAACCCGCGCCGATCACGAGCACGTTCTCGTGCTTCTTGACCGCCAGTTCCTGCAGCACGCGCGCTTCGACACGCGGGAACAGCATCTTGCTGCTGCCGCCGGGCAGCGGCAGCTCGAGGTCGGCGAACGCGAGATCGCGATGTTCCGGCGACACGTAGTTTTCACGCTTGACGATCGACAGCAGGCCCAGGACGTCCAGGTCCAGCACGTCCCACGGCCGGATCTGTTGTTCGATCATGTTGAAACGCGCGTTTTCGATATTCATGGTGTGGTCACGCAGCCAGGTCGGCCATCAGCGGGGATAGAGAAACTTCGTGATTGTACCAAACGGGGCGGCGGCGAAGCCTTCAGACGGCCTGCAACAGACCTTTACCCCTTGCTCTTCTTGATCTGCGCCTCGAACGCGAGGTCGAGCTTGCTCGCCTTGCGCGGCTTTTTGGGGCCGAATTCGTCGACGAACCTGACGAATTCGTCGAGCGGCAGCGGCTCGCTGCGCTTCTCGGCGGTGCCGCTCGAGCGGTCGACCAGATAGAACAGGCCGCCCGCCATCGCGACGGCCGCGAACTGCGGGTTGCCGGAACGGGTCTTCAGGCGTTCGACCGCGTGGGTTGCTTTGGTGGTGCGCATCGTGCGGGTGCTTGCAGGGGCGTTGAGCCCCTTACTTTATCAAACCGGCCGCCCGCATGCGGCCGCGCGGCGTCAGACGGTGCGCGAATAGCGCTGGCGCGGTGTCCGGCCGAGGTAGGCGTCGAACGCCATCGCGATGTTGCGCACGACCATCCGGCCGGCCGGATGGATCGTCAGGCGGTCGCCGGCGACGGTCAGCAGCCCGTCCTGCTCGAACCCGCGCAGCGCGTCGAGCTCGCGCGCGAAGTGATCGGCGAAGCGGATCCCGTGCGCGGCCTCGATATGCGAGAACGGCAATTCGAGGTTGCACATCAGCTGCGTGATCACGTCGCGGCGCAGCCGGTCGTCGGCCGTGAGCCGCACGCCGCGCGCGATCGGCGGCCGGCCCGCGTCGAGCGCGGCGCCATAGGCCGGCAGGTCCTTCGCGTTCTGCGCGTAGACGTCGCCGACCTTGCCGATCGACGACACCCCGAAGCCGACGAGGTCCGTATCCGCGCGCGTGCTGTAGCCCTGGAAATTGCGCTGCAGCGTGCCGTTTCGCTGCGCGCGCACGAGTTCGTCGGACGGCCGCGCGAAGTGATCCATGCCGATGTACACGTAGCCTGCCGACGTCAGCATGTCGATCGCGAGGCCGAGCAGCGCGATGCGCGTTTCGGGTGACGGCAGCGTCGCGTCGTCGATCTGCCGCTGCATCTTGAACAGGTGCGGCATGTGCGCGTAGCCGAATACCGACAGCCGGTCAGGTGCGAGTTCGATGATCGTCTCGAGCGTGCGCGCGAACACGGCGACCGTCTGGTGCGGCAGCCCGTAGATCAGGTCGACGCTGACCGAATGGAAGCCCGTCGTGCGCGCGGCGGACAGCAGGTCGGCCGTCATCGCGAGCGGCTGGATCCGGTTGATCGCCTGCTGCACGACCGGATCGAAATCCTGCACGCCGAGGCTCAGCCGGTTGAAGCCGATGTTGCGCAGGTGGACGAGTGTCGCGGGCGTGACGGTGCGCGGGTCGATCTCGATCGAGAACTCGGCGTCGGCGTCCGGCGCGAGCGCGAAATGCTCGCGGGTGGCTGCCATCAGTTCGGCCGTTTCGGCGTCGGACAGGAAGGTCGGCGTGCCGCCGCCCCAGTGCAACTGCGTGACCGGGCGCGCGGGATCGAACAGCGTGGCCTGCAGCGCCAGCTCGCGTTTCAGTTGCTCGAGATACGGGCGTGCGCGGCGATGGTTGTTGGTCGCGATCTTGTTGCATCCGCAATAGAAGCAGGCCGTGTTGCAGAACGGGATGTGGAAGTACAGCGACAGATCGCTCGACGACGCGCCGGGATCGCCCGCGGCGCGCACATAGTCGGCCGGGTCGAAATCGTCGCGGAACTGCAGTGCGGTCGGGTAGGACGTGTAGCGCGGCCCGTTCGCGCCGTACTTCGCGAGCAAATCGGGACGGAACAGTGTGTCTGCAGAACCGGAATTCATGATGGTCTCGCGCTTTTCAGATGCTTTCGAGTATATGAACGCGCGTTTCGGCTGCATTGTGTAATAACGTCGCAGCCGGCGGTGGCACAATGCGCGGTGGGCTGCCGCGCGCTGCGTCCGGTTGCCGCACCGTTTTTTTGGTTGTTTGTCGAGAGAGCCGAGTGTCCGTCGAAATGCCTGTCCGTCCGGCGTCCGCCGATGTCCCGCCGCCGCATGCATGCCGCGAGGCGTGCGGCGCGTGCTGCATCGCGCCGTCGATTTCCTCCCCGATTCCGGGGATGCCCGACGGCAAGCCGGCCGGCGTGCGCTGCGTGCAGCTCGGCGACGACCTGCGCTGCCGGATCTTCGGGCGGCCCGAGCGTCCCGCGTGCTGTTCCGGGCTGCAGCCGTCCGCCGAGATGTGCGGGGTGTCGCGCGACGACGCGCTCGCATGGCTGACGCGCCTCGAGATCGCGACGCAGCCGGCGCCCGGTGCCGGCGCGGCTCGCTGACGCACTGCCGTGCAGCGGCTCGCGCACGGAACCGGCGGTGTGCGCGCGAGCACTAACTTCGGTCCACGCCCCACACGCGGCGGAGCCGATGGCCCGACGGCCGCTTCGCCCGATACAGGAAGGAGATTGTCCAGCATGACCGCATCTTGCACGCCCGGCCGGCGCCGTTTCCTCGCCGCCTGCGCCGGCGCCATCGGCGTGTCGGTATCGCTCGCCGCCTGCGCGTCGACGTTCCCGTTCATCCCCGATCACTACACGTTCTCGCGCGGCGACGTGCAGAAAGCCGTCGCGCGCAAGTTCCCGTATCAGAAGACGGTCGCGCAGGTCGTCGACGTGTCGCTCGCGAATCCGGCCGTCAACCTGCTGCCCGACCAGAACCGCGTCGCCGTGCAGCTCGACGCGCATTTCGCGAGTCCGTTCCTGCGCGAACCGGTGAGCGGCAAGTTCACCGTGTCGGGCCAGCTGGCTTACGATGCGCCGAGCCGCTCGGTCGTGCTGAAGGCGCCGGCCGTCGACAGCCTCGTGCTCGACGGCGACGCGCAGATGTACGCGCAGCAGGTCGGCGCGGCCGCCGGCCTGCTCGCGACGCAGGTGCTGACCAACTATCCGATCTACACGTTCAAGCCCGAGCAACTGCAATTTGCCGGAGTGAACTACGAACCCGGTACAATTACGATTCTTACAAACGGCATACGCGTGGCGATCGTCGAAAAGTGACGGCACGCGCGCGGCCGGGCGGGCCGCGGCGGTGACGCGGCCCTTTCTTTCGACTACTTCGGAGTTGGGCCACGGATGGACTGGATCCTGATCTGCAAGGCATTGATCCTCGGCGTCGTCGAGGGGCTGACGGAATTCCTCCCGGTGTCGAGCACCGGCCACCTGATCGTCGCGGGCAGCTTCCTGAATTTCAACGATGCGCACGCGAAGACCTTCGACGTCGTGATCCAGTTCGGCGCGATTCTCGCCGTCTGCTGGGAATACCGGCAGCGGATCGTGTCCGTCGTGTGCGGTCTGTCGAGCCGGCCCGACGCGCAGCGCTTCACGCTGAACGTCGTGATCGCGACGATTCCCGCGATCGCGCTCGGCCTGCTGTTCGAGAAGAAGATCAAGGCCGTGCTGTTCTCGCCGGTGCCCGTCGCGTTCGCGCTCGTCGTCGGCGGCGCGATCATCCTGTGGGCCGAGGCGCGGCAGCGCGAACGCGGCGAGCCGCCGCGCGTGCAGTCGGTCGACGCGCTCACGCCGCTCGACGCGCTGAAGGTCGGCATCGCGCAATGCTTCGCGCTGGTGCCGGGCATGTCGCGCTCGGGCTCGACGATCATCGGCGGGATGCTGTTCGGCCTCGACCGGCGCGTCGCGACCGAATTCTCGTTCTTCCTCGCGATTCCGATCATCTTCGGCGCGACGCTCTATGAAACCGTCAAGGACTGGCAGGCGTTCACCGTCGATTCGCTCGGCCTGTTCGCGCTCGGGCTGGTCGCCGCGTTCGTCAGCGCGTTCGTGTGCGTGCGCTGGCTGCTGCGCTTCGTCGCGACGCACGACTTCACCGTGTTCGCGTGGTACCGGATCGCGTTCGGCCTGTTCGTGCTGCTCGTGGGTTACAGCGGATGGTTGAACTGGGCGTGATGCCGGCGCGGAGGTGAGGGCGCTTCCAATGGAAAACGGCCCGATCGGCAGCAGATGCCGGTCGGGCCGTTCTTCATGGCGAGGCGCGCAGCGTGCGATGCGCTGTCGCAGCAGGGATTCAGCCTCCGCGCTTGCGGAACACCAGGTCCCACACGCCGTGGCCGAGCCGCAGCCCGCGCCGTTCGAACTTCGTGACGGGGCGGTAGTCGGGGCGCGGCGCGTAGTCGGCGGCCGTGTTTTCGAGCGTGGGTTCGGCGCCGAGCACTTCCAGCATCTGTTCCGCGTAGTTCTGCCAGTCGGTCGCGCAATGCAGGTACGCGCCCGGCTTCAGGCGCGACGCGAGGTGCGCGACGAGCGGCGGCTGGATCAGCCGGCGCTTGTGGTGGCGCGCCTTGTGCCACGGATCGGGGAAGAAGATGTGCACGCCGTCGAGGCTTTCCGGCGCGAGCATGTGCTCGAGCACTTCGACCGCGTCGTGCTGGATGATGCGGATGTTCGGCAGGTCCTGCTCGCCGATCAGCTTCAGCAGCGCGCCGACGCCCGGCTCGTGCACCTCGACGCCGAGGAAGTCGTCGCCCTGGCGGTGCGCGGCGATTTCCGCGGTCGACGCGCCCATCCCGAAGCCGATCTCCAGGATGCGGGGCGCGCGGCGGCCGAACACGGCGTCCCAGTCGGGAATGTCGGCTGCGTACGGGACGACGAAGCGCGGGCCGAGATCGTCGAGCGCGCGGCGCTGGCCGGTCGACACGCGGCCGGCGCGTGTCACGAAGCTGCGGATGCGGCGGCGGTGCAGCGGATTGACTTCGTCGGCGCCGTCGGCGGCTTCGTCGGGAAGGGCGGCGTCGTCCGGCGGCAGGCCGGCTTCGTTCGGATCGTCGTGCATCATCGGTGACAGAGAAAGGCTCGGTTCGGGCGCAGGCCCGTTACGCGTAGCGGTGCGCCGGATGAACGGGCACATGGTACAAAAAAGCCGCCTTCGACGAGGCGGCTCTTGCGCTGGCTGCCATGCAGCCGAAGGTGGAGCGGGCGATGGGAATCGAACCCACGTCATCAGCTTGGGAAGCTGAGGTAATGGCCATTATACGACGCCCGCAGAACGGATGATTCTACAGTGTTTCGCCGGGATGTTGCAAGCGATGCGTTTTGACCGCTTGCCGCCGTGTCAATGCGCCAGTGACGCGAGCAGGCCGACCGCAACATGATGCGGCACGCTCGCGCCAGGGTGGCAACGCGAGTCCGGCCGAACGGCACACGCCAGCGGCGCGCCGGCCCGCGAGCCGGTGTCGAAATTAGACGAGTCGGTGTCGGAAGCATACAAGCCGCGCCAACGCTTTCGAACTAACGTGGCAGATCTCTTTTACGATCGTTAGTCTGGAGCCGACATGTCCGATTTCATCACCGTTCTGCGCGAAACCTGCCCGACCCCGGTCCTTGACGCGACCAAGTGGAAGCGCATCGGCGGCGATCCGCACACCGTGAACCTCAACGCTTACCTCTCCAAGGACGGCAGCAAGATCATGGGCACCTGGATCTGCACGCCCGGCAAGTTCGAGGTGAACTACGAGAAATGGGAGTACTGCCATTTCCTCGACGGCTACTGCATCATCACGCCGGAAGGCGAGGAGTCGGTGCACCTGAAAGCCGGCGACGTGTTCGTGATCGAACCCGGGATGAAAGGGACCTGGGAAGTGGTGGAGACGGTGCGCAAGTATTTCGTGTTCGCCTGACGCCCGCATGACGCGTCATGCCACCGGGATTTCAGCCGCAATGGCAACCCGGCGGATGCCCGCTCAATAAAACTCGTTCCGGTTCGGAAACAACTCGCCGAGCGTGGTCGCACGCTCGGCCGGCTCGACCATCCCGCCGAGCGTGCCGGGTGCCTGACGCTCCCGATAGGCGCTCGGCGACATCCCGTACGCCCGCCGAAACTCGCGCCCGAGATGCGACGCATCGGCAAATCCGCAGGCCGCCGCGATTTCGGAAATGTTCTTGTCCAGATGCATCAGCATCCAGGCGGCCGTGCGAATCCGGATCGCCCGGTAGCAGGCGGCCGGCCCGCTGCCGGTGGCTTCCCTGAACAGCCGTTCCAGCTGTCTTGCCGATAGCTCCAGCCGTCGCGCAAGCTCGTCGATCGTGATCGAGTGGCTGATGTGCTGTTCCATCAGCAGGATCGCGCGCTTCACCTTCGGATGCGCGTTGGGCGCGACACCGGGCGGATGCGGTTGCGGCGCGCTGACTGTTTCGCGCCCGTCGACCAGCAGGATCCGCAGCGCCTTGTAGACGATCGACGGCTCGATGTGCCGCACCAGGATCGCGGCCGCGACGTCGATCGACGCGCGCCCGCCGGAGCAGGTCACGCGCCGGCCGTCCAGCACGTAGAGGCGATCGGACACCACGAGCTTCGCATCGACGGACGGAAACCGCTCGATGAAGTCCCAGTAGTGAAACCAGCTGATGCAGATCCGGTGGCCGGCCATCACGCCCGCACGCGCCAATGCGAACGCGCCCGTGCAGATGCCGACCAGCATCGCGCCTGCCGATGCGGCCGCGCGAATGAATTCCAGCGTGGCCGCGTCGAGTTCCGATCGGGCGTGCAGGAGCCCGCCCACGACGACCACGTAGTCGTATTCCTGGCGCGCATTCAACGACTCCCACGCCGGGATCTGGATCCCGCAACTCGCGCGAACGGGGGCGGCCATGTCGCCGAGGATCGTCCACGACAACCTGACCGGCCGGCTGTTATCGCCCTCGTCGGCCGCGAGCCGCAGCACGTCGATCATGCCCGAGAACGCCGTCAGCGTGAAATTCGGCAACAGGATGAAGCCGAACCGGATACGTGCCGGCGTGTCGGGTTCCGGCGGGCTTGCGACAGGCGTTGCATGAGTCATGATGACGCGCGGATCGTGCAACTGCTCGCGCAGATGCGAAACAAGGAACGCCGGCGCGATTCTCGGTGAATCGCGCCGGCCGGCCAACGTGGGCCGCAGACTCGGGCTGCGGGGCGGATCCGAGCCGCGAACGACGCGGCCCGGACCTCATCGTCCGGGCCGCGTCGAAAACATCGCGTTGCGCGGCGGTCGTCGGCGAAGGGCGCGACGCATTCGAAACGCGCGAAGCCCGATGCGACCGACTTGCCGGCCGCGGCAACCGCGCGCCCGCCTGCGCGCGGCGCTTCGTCCTCAGGCCGACGACACGCCGCGGCGGTCGAGGCTCGACCGCGCATCGCGGCTGCGCTGGTTCAGCCGCCCGGCGACCAGCACGAACCCGGCGAGCACGCCGGTTGCCGCGACTTCCATCCGATGGCCGTCGAGGAACAGCATCGTGACGAGCGTCCCGCAGATGAATACGATGACTGCCCACGTGAGCCACGGGAACATCCACATCCGCAGCGTCAGCGCCGAACCGCTCACGTCGAGCATGCGGCGCATCCGCAGTTGCGACACCGCGATCACCAGATACACGAGCAGTGCGATCGCGCCGGATGACGCGATCAGCACGTTGAACACCTGCTCCGGCACCACGTAGTTCGCGATCACGGTCAGGAAGCCGAACGCGGTCGACGCGAGCACGGCCGCCCGCGGCGTGCCGGTCGAATCGGTGCGCTGCAGGAATGCCGGTGCGTCCTTGCGCTTCGCGAGCGAGAACAGCATCCGCGACGCCGTATACAGCGCCGAGTTCAGGCAGCTCGCGACCGACACCAGCACGATCACGTCGATGATCGCCTTCGCATGCGGGACGCCGAGCAGTTCCATCACGCGCTGGGAGGAGCCGTGCACCGGCAGCAGCGGATCGTTCCACGGCACGATCGCGGTGACGAACAGGATCGAGCCGAGATAGAACAGCGAGATGCGCCAGATCACCGAATTCGTCGCGCGCACGATCTGCCGCTCCGGATGCTCGGATTCGGCCGCGGCGATCGTCACGATCTCGGTGCCGACGAACGAGAACATCGTCATCAGCATGCCGGCGAACACCGCGCCGATCCCGTTCGGCATGAAGCCGCCGTGCGTGACCAGGTTCGAGAAGCCCGACGCGTGGCCGCCCGGCAGCAGCCCGAACACGGCCGCGCCGCCGATCGCGATGAACAGGGCGATCGCGACGACCTTGATCAGCGCGAACCAGAACTCGAATTCGCCGTAGTTCTTGACGGAGAAGAGGTTGGTGACCGTCAGCAGCAGCGTCACGCCGAGCGCGAAGATCCACGTTGCGATACTCGGGAACCATGCATTGAGAATGGTGGCCGCCGCCGTCGCCTCGATCGGGATCACCAGCACCCAGAACCACCAGTACAGCCAGCCGATCGTGAAGCCGGCCCAGTGGCCGATCGCGCGATCGGCATAGGTGGAGAACGAGCCGCTGTCCGGATGGGCGACGGCCATTTCGCCGAGCATGCGCATCACGAGGACGACGAGCGCGCCCGTCAGTGCATAGGCGATCAGTGCCGCCGGCCCAGCTGCCGCGATCGCGTGGCCGGAGCCGACGAACAAGCCTGCGCCGATCACGCCCGCGATCGACAGCATCGTGACGTGGCGCTGCTTCAGGCCTGTTGCCAGGCCCGTATGACTACCATTCATGTCGTCCTCCAATCCCTGTTTCCAGTGTCGGTTTGTTGTTCAATGAACTGCGCGTTGCAGGGAGGCGTCACGACGCTTCGGCACGCTTTGGCCCGCCCGGCGACATGTATCTTCTCGGCACAAAACCATGCGATCTAGAAAATATCCGACCGCCACCCATAACAAATACGACGCGCTGTTGACCGGCAGCGACACTTTTCGCGTGCAAGGCCGATCGGCGAGGCGATGCGACAGTACAAAGGTAAATTGCGGTGCGCTATCGGATATCGGCAAGCATTGGCGATATCGGGCATGGAGGGCGTGGAGCGACGCGTGAGTGGCGGCTTGCATCGACGAGCCGGGCCTTCGATGGCCGATGAAATTCGCACAAGCGCGTGATGGCGCGGAAGGACCTCATACCGAGGATCCGTCGTTTCGCGAGAGCGTGTCCCGCAAGCGGATCGCGCCTTTCGCGATCCTCGGGCGTGCGGTGACGATCGAAGGGGTGCCGACCGGTCTGGCCGGCTCGGCGATTCGTGCAGACAAGAAGCGCAGCCGATCGGCGGCTGTCGCAACAGGCGGGATGCGTCAGTGCATGTCGGCGAAGAGCGGTTGCTTGCCGTGGTTGCCGTCGATGATTTCCTCCGCGTAGCGAAGCGAAGCCCGGCGTGCTTCGCCCGCCGACTCGAACGGCGCGTGCTCGGGCAGCCGGAATGTTTCGCTGCGGGTCAGCGTGTCGGTGGTACCGCGCAGACAGATCTTCACGGCCGCGTCGAAGCCGGCGTCGTAGTTGTGCGTGTTGCCGTTCTGCGCCGGAACGTGCGGATATATCAGTGGATAGATTTCGAAGCCACGATAGAGATGCATGCTCATGATGAACTCCTGGGTTCGTTCGCGACAAATCGCGTGGACGAACGCGTCCGACCGGTATCACCGCTGCGCGGCGCGACGGGTAGGGTGAAAGGGCAGCAATGTGTGCGGATCAACGCGCAACGCAGCATGGGGGCAGACGGCGGGGCGAGCGGTCGGTGAAATGGCCGGTGCTCGGACGAATTCATCATACGCGCTTCGTATTGGATGTCCATCTTATTCTCGGCCGTGCCGGTGGTGCGCGCTGATCGGCCGCGCCGCGCGTCACGCGCATCGGGCACGACGAATAATTCGTCTGTACTCCGATATTGTTTGACGCGATTCGGACAATGCCGAACAAGCCGCGCGGCTTCACGGCTTCACGGCATCGCGACGGCCGCGCGCCTGCAAGACCTCGCGCAAGCGCCTATGATGCAGCGATCCGCCAGTCGCTGCCGGCCGCGATGCGTGCATGGCCCGCGAACGCCGAACGTTTTCCGCCGGAACCCTGACCATGCGCATCACCGACATCCGCGAGCAAGCGATCCCGGTTTCCCGTTATGCCGACCCGGCGATTCCGTCGGGCGGCCTGACGACGAGCGTCGTCGTGATCGTCACGGATGTCGTGCGTGACGGCCGCCCGGTGACGGGTTACGGCTACGCGTCGGTTGGCCGCCATGCGCAGGGCGGGCTGATCCGCGAACGGTTCGGGCCAAGGCTGCTGGCCGCCGCGGACACCATTGCCGACGACGCCGGCACGAACCTCGATCCGTTTCGCGCATGGCGCGCGATGATGGCAGGCGAGAAGCCCGGCGGTCACGGCGAACGCTGTGTTGCGGTCGGCGTGCTCGACATGGCGGTCTGGGATGCCGCCGCGAAGATCGCGGGCCTGCCGCTCCATCGCTTTCTTGCCGGCCGGCTCGCGCGCGACGCCGCGGCCCGCGTGCGCGTCTACGCGGGCTGCGGCTACCGCTATCCGCACGACGATCTCGCGCGCCTGTCGGACGAGATGCGCCGCATCGCCGATCTCGGCTACACGCACGCGAAGATCAAGATCGGCCATCCGGATCTCGACCACGACAAAAGACGCATCGAAGCCGCCGCGGCCTGTCTTGCCGACAGCTCGCATCTCGCGGTCGACGCGATGAACCTGTACGACGCGGCGAGCGGCCGCGCAGCCGCTGCGATGCTGGCACCGTTCGCGCTCTGGTGGTTCGAGGATCTCTGCGATCCGCTCGACCTGCCGCTCCATGCGGACCTGACTGCGCAATACGTGCCGCCGGTAGCGGCCGGCGAGGCGCTGTTCTCGCTCGCGGAAGCGAAGCTGCTCGAACGCTACGGCGGCCTGCGCCCGGATCGCGATGTGCTCGTGTTCGACCCGGTGCATTGCTACGGCCTGCCGGGCTACCTGCAGATCGTCGACCATTTCGTGTCGAACGGCTGGCGGCGCGGTGCGTTCTGGCCGCACGGCGGTCATCTGTTTGCACTGCACGTCGTGGCGGCGCTCGGGCTCGGCGGTGCGGAGGTCAGTCCGTTCGCGTTCCGTCCGTTCGGCGGGCTGGCGGACGGCGAAACGGTCGACACCGGCTGCGCGGCCGTGCCGCAGGCGCCAGGCATCGGCTTCGAGCTTCATGCCGACGCGTATCGCGTGTTTCGAACGGTAGCGGGCTGCTGAGCGGTGAAGCCGGCCACCGCGCCGCGCCACCCGGCCAGCCGGTAGCCGATCCAGATCGCGAGGTTCTTCACGTTGACGCCCGGCAGCGCCTGCGACAGCGCAAGACCGTTGAGGAAGGCTTCTTCATCGAGCCAGCGACGCTCGTGCACGAAGTCGCGCATCATGCGTCCGCTCAGCCCGCCGCCGAAGCTGGTCAGGCCGATCCGCGCGAAGGCGACGAACAGCGCGATGACGCCGGGTGGCGGGGTATCGCCGTGGGGCGGCGCGGGCGCGATCGGGGCGGAGGGCGAACACATCGGGCGGACGGGACGCGGCGGGTGGGCAGTCGCCCATGGTAGCAAGCGGTACCTGTCGGCACGCTGACACCGAGCCGGCGACGATGTCGGTGCAACGCCGCTGGTGCCGCCATCGAAGCCGTCGCGCGGCTATGCCCGCACGACCGTCACGCCCGCTGCCTCGATCGGCTCGGTCAGCGCCGCGTCGGTTTCCTGTTCGACCACGATGGCTTGCGCGAGCGCAAGCTCGCCGATCACGAACTGCGAAGCCGCGCGCAATTTGGATTGCGAAGCAAGGACGACCGTCTCGCCGGCGCGCCCGGCCAGGGCACGCTTGATCGCCGCTTCCTCGAAATCGCCGGTGCTCAGCCCCGCGACCGGATGAACGCCGGTCACGCCCATGAAATACAGGTCTGCATGGATGCGCGAGATGCCTTCCATCGCCGCGGCGCCCACGGCCACGATCGAATGCTTGTACAACCGTCCGCCGATCAGGATCACGTCGATCGACGGATGCGCGGCCAGCGCGACGGCGACGCTCGGGCTGTGCGTGACGATCGTCGCGCGCAGGTCGGGCGGCAACTGGCCGACGAGCAGCGCCGACGTGGTGCCGCCGTCGACGATCGCGACCTGGCCGGGCGCGATCATCTGCGCGGCCCGGCGCGCGATGCGCCGCTTTTCCGCAGTTTCGAGCGTCTCGCGCTGCGCGAACGGCGCGACGGCGGGCGATGCCGGCAGCGCGCCGCCGTGCACGCGCTGCAGCAGGCCTTCGGCCGCCAGTTCACGCAGGTCGCGGCGGATCGTGTCTTCGGACACGCCGAATTGCACGCTCAGCTCGACGGCCAGCACCTGGCCGTCGCGGGCGAGCGTGTCGAGGATCGCTTTCTTGCGCTGGGTCGTCAGCATCGGATTTGCACGAAATTTCTTGAAATTGCACGAGTGTGCACGTTACCATGAGCCTCGTCACATGTCGAATGGGGAAGCGCCATGACTGCAACGCGGGACCGCGTCCGCATCGTCGATACGACGGTGCTGTCCGATGACTGGTATGTGCTGAAGAAGGTGACGTTCGATTTTCTGCGCCGCGACGGCACGTGGCAGCGCCTGAGCCGCGAAACCTACGACCGCGGCAACGGCGCGACCATCCTGCTGCGCAACGCGGCGACGGGCGACGTGCTGCTCACGCGGCAGTTCCGGATGCCGGCGTTCGTCAACGGACACGACGGGATGCTGCTCGAAGCCGCCGCGGGCCTGCTCGACGACGCGACGCCCGACGCACGCATTCGCGCGGAAGCCGAAGAGGAGACCGGCTATCGCGTGCGCGGCGTGCGCAAGGTGTTCGAGGCGTTCATGAGCCCGGGCTCGGTGACGGAGAAGCTGCATTTCTTCGTCGGCGAATACGATGCGTCGCTGCGTACGGGCGACGGCGGCGGCATCGCGGAGGAGGGCGAGGATCTCGAGGTCGTCGAGATGCCGCTCGCCGCGGCGCTGGATGCCGTCGAGCGCGGCGAGATCGTCGACGCGAAGACGATCATGCTGCTGCAGTACGTCGCGCTAAGGGAACCCGCGGGTATGCGCGCCGCGACTGCATGATGCCGCGGCGCGGTGCTCGAACGGGCGTATGATCGCGCGACGCCCTTCGCGCACCGTTCGACGCCACCGCCGCTCCATCATGCCGCCTTCCGATTCCTCCGATTCCTCCGACTCCACCGGTTCCTCCGACTCCACCGGTTCCAGCGCCGCCGGCGCGCAACTGCCGGCCCATCTGGTCGCGTCCGCCGTCGAGGCACTCGCGCGCGCCGATGCGCTGCTGGTGACGGCCGGCGCCGGCATCGGCGTCGATTCGGGGCTGCCCGATTTCCGCGGCACGGACGGCTTCTGGCGCGCGTATCCGGCGCTGCGCCACGAGCGCTTCGAATTCCACGAAATCGCGTCGCCGCAGGCGTTCCGCGCGCATCCGCAGCTCGCGTGGGGCTTCTACGGACACCGTCTCGAACGCTACCGGCAGACGTTGCCGCACGCGGGCTTCGCGATCCTGCGGCGCTGGATGGACGCGATGCCGAACGGCGGCTTCGTGCTGACGAGCAATGTCGACGGCCAGTTCCAGAAGGCCGGTTTCGATCCGGCGCGCGTCGTCGAGATCCACGGTTCGATTCATTCGATGCAGTGCCTGCGACCCTGCTCGGACGACACGTGGGACGCCGCGCCGTTCACGCCCGACGTCGATGCCGCCGCGTGCCGGCTGGTCGGCGAACTGCCGCGCTGCCCGCGGTGCAGCGGCCTGGCGCGGCCGAACATCCTGATGTTCGGCGACCATGGCTGGCTCGGCGAACGCTACGACGCGCAGGAGCGGGCGCTGCAGGACTGGATCGCGCAGGCAGGATGGGTGACCGTCGTCGAGATCGGCGCGGGCACCGCGATTCCGACCGTGCGGCTGCTGAGCGAACGGCTCGGGGCCGACGTGATCCGCATCAACGCACGCGAGGCCCATGCGCGCCGCACGGACGTGATCGGGCTGAAAGGCGGCGCGCTCGCGACGCTCGTCGCGCTCGACCGCGCGTGGCGCGGCGGCTGAGCGGCGCGGGACGAATCTTGCGGCGGCGGCTGCCGCCGCGCGGTTACGGTTGCGCGACGAGTGCCTGGACGAGCGCCGGCGCGTTCGGCGAGCCGAGCCCCGTCACATAGTCGTAGCTGCCGGCTGCGTTGCAGACGCTGCCGCAATTGCCGTTGGATCCGGTCGTCACGTCGTGGTAGTCGCTGCCGTAGGCGCTTTTCCCGACCGTATAGAGCGTGTCGTAGGTGCCGCTCAGCGCATGCTTGCCGGCGGCCGCGCGCAGCGAATTCGCGATCGCGACGAGCGCCGACCATTGCGGCGCGCCCGCGCTCGTGCCGCCGACCTGGAACCAGCCGGCCTGCCCCTGATAGGTGACCGAGTCGTACACCGCGAAACCGCTGGACGGGTTCGCATCGTAGCTGACGTCGGGCACGCCGCGCTTGCCGGCCACCGGAATCGGCCAGCCGGCCTGTCCGGCCGGCTCGGCCTCGACGGTGCTCACGCCGCCGCCGCTGCCGCTCCAGGCTGCTTCGCCGACGTAGCTGCCGGACGCATCGGTGGACAAGGTCGTGCCGCCCACCGCCACCACGCGAGGCGATGCGGCCGGGTACTCGGTGCCGGCGCCGCTGTCGCCGGACGACGCGACGAACGTGACGCCCGGCACGTTGAAATGGCTGTCGAAGCCGGCTTCACTGCTGAATTCGTTGCCGCCGAAACTCATCGACACGACCGACGCGCCGCGCTTGACCGCAACGTCGACTGCGGCCATCAGGTCGTTGAAGCTGGCCGACGCGGCCTCGACGAGCACGATCTTCGCTTTCGGCGCGATCGCGTGCACCCATTCGACGTCGAGCGATATCTCGAGCGACCAGCCCGCATCGGTCCTGGGCCGCGGGCCCCGCGCATACACCTTGGTGAAGCAGCCGTTCGCCGTGGTGCAGGCGGGCAGCGAAAACGCATTGCTGAACACGCCGAGATCGGCCTCGATCTTCGGGTCGTCGTATGCGTCGACGATCGCGACGATCATACCGTCGCCCTGGTTGGCGATCGTGTCGAACCCGTATGCATGTCGTGCGAGCGCGGGCGTGAGGCCGGCTACCGCGGCCGTGCTCGCGCGCGGCTTGGTATGGAACGGCGGGCGCGCGAATCCTTTCGGCGCGCGGTTGCCTTCGACATAGGACGGTGGTCCATTGTCCTCGGCGAGCGCGATGCTCGATGCGAGCAGCGACGCGCACAGCGCCGGAATCAACATGGATGACAGGCGGATATTGTTCATTTTCTGAATCTCCATGTCGATGGAGTAGGGTGGCCAAATGATTTTACGGAATCGGCAATGCCGATTGCATCAAATATCGGCCGAATTCGGGAAAGTCTGATAAGGGAAAGTACGCGGAATGGCCGTGAGACAAGGCGTCCAAGGGATTGCTGCGAGCCGGATAAAATAATCCCCGGGATTCCAAAATCTGACAAATAATCGATCCATTCATGATGGATTTGTAATGTCCTGAGTAATGCTCCGGAAAATATCGATTGCGCGATGCGCGCGGGAATAATCGAATGCATGGTGCCGGCGCGACGCGTTCCGGCGCACGCCGGCCCGGTTCGCCGGCATTGCCGTCGCGGTGCGATTCCGCATACAGTTCGGCGTAGGCCGCACCCGCCATGCGGCGCCGTCAGCGAGGAGTTCCCTTGTTCTATTCGATCGTCGCGATCTTCGTCGGCGCGGGGCTCGGCGCGTTGCTGCGCTGGTTCCTGAGCCTTGCGCTCAACGCGTACTTTCCCGCCGTGCCGCTCGGCACGCTCGCCGCGAACCTGATCGGCGGCTACGTGATCGGCGTGGCCGCCGTCGCATTCACCACGCGCGTCGGGCTGCCGCCCGAGTGGCGGCTGTTCGTGATCACGGGCTTTCTCGGCGGCCTCACGACGTTCTCGACCTATTCGGTCGAAGTGATGACGCACGCGGTGCAGGGCGAATTCGGATGGGCGTTCGCGGTGGCTGCCCTACACTTGACTGGTTCGTTCACGCTGACGGCGCTCGGCATGTGGACCGCGCACGCGTGGTTCGCGGCGGCCTGAGCGCGCCGGCACCGGGAGGAGGCGATGGACAGGGTCTTCTTGCGCTTCTACGTGCACGAGCAGCACCGGCTGCACTGGAAGCCGCTGTGGGAGTGGCTGCTCGAGGAAGCGAACCGGATGGGGGTCGCGGGCGGCTCCGCGTTTCGCGCGATGGCCGGCTTCGGCCAGCATCGCGTGCTGCACGAGGACCGCTTTTTCGAACTGCAGGGTTCGCTGGCGATCGAGGTCGAGTTCATCGTCACCGAGGACGAGGCGCAGCGACTGCTCGAGCGGCTGTCGCGCGAGAAAGTGCGCGTGTGCTACGCGATGATTCCGGCGCGCTTCGGCGTGATCGACACGCTCGGGGCGCCGCCGGCGCAGGGGCCGGCAGCGTAGCGCAACGCGTCAGATGCCGAACATCGTCAGCGACACGGCGGCGCGCGTGACGATCATCAGCAGCACCTGGACGATCACGAACAGCAGGATCGGCGACAGGTCGATGCCGCCGAGGTTCGGGATCACGCGGCGCAGCGGGTTCAGGAACGGGGCGGTGAGCTGGTAGAGGATCGGCATCGCCGGCGAGCGCGGGTTGAGCCACGACAGCAGCGCCATCAGGATCGTCATCCAGATCACGAGATTCAGCGCCCACTTCACGACGGTGAGCAGCGCGACCACGACGAGCGTCGCGATCACCGAGGCCGGATCGAAGCCGGCCATCACGACCATCAGCACCACGTAGACGAGCGCGGTGAGCAGCGCGGCGACGACGCTCGCCCAGTCGATGCCGCGCACGCCCGCGATCACGCGGCGCAGCGGCAGCACGAGCCAGTTGGTCGCCTGCAGCACGGCCTGCGTGACGGGGTTGTACGGCGGCACGCGGACGGCCTGCATCCAGACGCGCAGGATCAGCGCGGCGCCGAACAGCGTGAAGAGGGTATTGAGCAGAAAACGGGCGATCTCGCCGAACATCGTTGGCATCCTTTTTATACAGTCGAGTAGCGTGCGGCCGCCAACGCCGGATGGCGGCGCATCGGCCGACACCTTATCACGCCTCGTCTCGCGGCGGGGAGGGGTGCCCGGTCGTGCGCGCGAGCGACGTTTCGACGGCCTGCGCGAGCGCCGGCAGCGCGGCCGGCGGCGCCGCGCGCTTCGCCGCGAGCGCGACCGCGCGGCGGGTCATCAGTGCATACAGCGTCGCGTGATCGCCGCCGCGCGCCTCGAGCAGCGCGAGCTGGCGCTCGACGATGCCGGTGTCGCCGCGCGACACCGGGCCTGCCAGTGCGTTCGCGAGACCCTTGTCGCGCGCGGTCTCGATCGTGCCGGCGAGCATCGGCAGCAGCGCGCGCAGCGCGGCTTCCTCGTCGAAGCCGAGGCCGCGCCACAGCTCGACCGCTTCCGACAGCCCGCATAGCGCGAAGCTCGCCGCGTAATGCGCGGCCGCGTGATAGAGCATCCGGCCGCCGGCCGGAATCGACAGCGGATGGCAGCCGAGTGCGGCGGCAAGCCGCAGCAGCGTCGCGTGCAGCGCGCCGTCGGCTTCGAGCGTGACCGAGCAGCCGTCGATGCGGGCGAGATCGGCGTCGGTGCCGCCGAACAGGTAGAGCGGATGGAAGCCGCCGGTCGCCGCGCCTTGCCGTCTTGCCGGTTCGAGCAGTTCGACCGCCGATGCGCCGCTGCAGTGAACGAGCGCCTGCCCCGCCGCGCGCGCCGCGTCGAACCGCAGCGCCGCGGCGCTCGACGCGAGATGGTCGTCGGGCACGGTCAGGAAGATCAGGTCGGCGGCATCGACGACCTGCTGCGACGTGTCGACTGCCCGGCAGCCGTCGATGCGCGCGGCGAGTGCGGCGGCCGATTCCGTCGTGCGGCTCGCGATCGCGACGACCGGAAAGCCGGCCGCCGCGAAACGCCGGGCGACGCAGCGCGCCAGGCGGCCGGCGCCGATGAAGCCGAGGCGGGGAGTGTCGGGGAGGGGCATGGCGGGTCACGAAGCGAAAACGGAGCAGCCGCCAGTATCGCAGGAATGACGGGGCGGCCGCGGATGGACGGTGCCGGGCGGGGACGACCTCGACGGCGGCGTTCGATGCGGGCAACCGGTCAATTCGCGCAGCGGATTCGCGGCCCGATGACGACCGTCGAATCCGGCCCCGAATCGCGCGGGGGCCGCGTCCCTCTTGAATTGTCGGCGTCTTGTCTCGAATTTGTAATCGTTCATTACGGAGGCGTGCACGCCATGCTTGCCGGATCCGGTAAGACTGACCGGCCGGTGCGTCGCGATTTTGCTGGTCGGACGGAATCGCGCGATCCGCAAGGGGGATCGCGAGGCCGGGCAGCCCTGCCGCACGGTGGCTGCAGCCGGGTGGAATTGCAATTTGCAACAAATGCGCAATACGCGCGGGGCGGGTTTTCGCTACATTGCTTGCATGCGACGTGCATGCCCGCCGTTGCCGACAGGAGCGCACAAATTACCGCTCCAGCAGGAGAATCGAAGTGAAAAAGCTCATTCCGTTCATCGCCGCCGCTGCGCTGGGCCTGGGTGCCGCGAGCGCCGCGCAGGCTCACGTGTCGATCGGGGTCGGCATCGGCGTCCCGGTCGCACCTGCGTATCCCGTGTATGCGGCGCCGCCGCCCGTGTACTACGCACCGCCGCCCCCGCCCGTGTATTACGCGCCGGCGCCGGCCTACTATGCGCCGCCCGCCGTGGTCGTCGGCGGCTATGGTGGCTACTACGGTCGTCCGTACTGGCGTCATGGTTACGGCGGCTGGGGTCACCATGGCTGGCGTCGTTGACGCATTCCGCGCGGCGGCCTGACCGCGCGCGGCAAAACGGCGCAACGTCCCTCGCGGGGCGTTGCGCCGTTGTTCATTTGGGGCGCGGCTCGGCGCGCGACGGTCACACCGCGTGGACGATCAGGTCGCGATAGCCGCCGACGATCACGCTGTACGAGAAATACGCGAACAGCAGCGCCGACGCGACATGGCACACGCGCATCAGCCCCGCGCCCGCGCGCTTGCGGCCCTGGCTCGCGAGCGTGCACATGAAGAGCGTCCACGCGAGGCCGCCGAGGAAGAATCCGGACAGGAACACCGATGCCGTCGCCGGCGTGGTCGCGCCGGCTTTCGCGATCAGCGCGCCACCGACCGCCGCGAACCACAGGATCGCGCTCGGCGACGACATCGCGAGCAGCATCCCGCGCATGAAGCTGCGCCGCGCGCTGGCCCGCGGCTGCGGCGTGTCGTCCGCAGCGGCATCATCGGCGCCGCCGGCCGGGGCGAGCGCTTCGCGTGCCATCTTCCACGTGAGGAACAGCAGCACCGCACCGCCGCCGATCCAGACGATCCAGCGCACGGCCTCGAACTGCAGCAGCACGGCCATGCCCGCGAGCGCGAGCGCCGCGTAGACGAGATCGCCGACGCACGAGCCGATGCCGAGCCAGAAGCCCGGCCGGAAGCCGTGCGACAGCGTCAGCGACAGCATCGCGACGTTGACGAGGCCGATGTCGAGACACAGCGACAGCGACAGGAAGAATCCGTCGGACAGCATCGAGGCGGGAGGAAAGCTCATCGTCGTGCCTGCCGGGTGCGTTCAACGCGCGGACTCACAGGCCGATCTCCTGCCAGAGCCGGTCGACGCGCGCCTTCACGGCGGCGTCCATCTCGATCGGGCGGCCCCATTCGCGGTTCGTCTCGCCGGGCCACTTGTTGGTCGCGTCGAGCCCCATCTTCGAGCCGAGGCCCGGGACGGGCGACGCGAAGTCGAGATAGTCGATCGGCGTGCTGTCGACCATCACGGTGTCGCGCACGGGGTCGACGCGCGTCGTGATCGCCCAGATCACCTCATTCCAGTCGCGGATGTTCACGTCCTCGTCGACGACCACGATGAACTTCGTATACATGAACTGCCGCAGGAAGCTCCACACGCCGAACATCACGCGCTTCGCATGGCCCGCATAGCTCTTCTTCATCTGGACGATGGCCATCCGGTAGCTGCAGCCTTCCGGCGGAAGGTAGAAGTCGGTGATCTCGGTGAACTGCTTCTGCAGCAGCGGCACGAACACCTCGTTGAGCGCGACGCCGAGCACGGCCGGCTCGTCGGGCGGCTTGCCCGTATAGGTCGAGTGATAGATCGCGTCGCGGCGCATCGTGATGCGCTCGACGGTGAACACCGGAAACCACTCCTGCTCGTTGTAGTAGCCGGTGTGGTCGCCGTACGGGCCTTCGAGCGCGTGCTCGTACGCGGCGGCCGCGTTGCCGGCCGGACGCGGCGGTGCGCCGGCGGCGGCAGGGGCGGGCGTGCCTTCCTGCGGATGGATGAAGCCTTCGAGCACGATTTCCGCGCGGGCGGGGACCTGCAGCGTGTCGACGCCGGGCGTCAGGCACTTCGCGAGCTCGGTGCGGCTGCCGCGCAGCAGGCCGGCGAACTGGTATTCGGACAGCGAATCGGGCACGGGCGTCACCGCGCCGAGCGTCGTGGCCGGATCCGCGCCGAGCACGACCGCGACCGGATACGGCTTGCCGGGGTTCTTCAGCGCGAATTCGCGGAAGTCCAGCGCACCGCCGCGATGCGCGAGCCAGCGCATGATCAGCTTGTTGCGGCCGATCAGCTGCTGACGGTAGATGCCGAGGTTCTGGCGCGGCTTGTTCGGCCCGCGCGTGACCGTGAGGCCCCACGTGACGAGCGGCCCCGCGTCGCCGGGCCAGCAGGTCTGGATCGGCAGCTTGTGCAGATCGACGTCGGCGCCTTCCCAGACGATCTCCTGGCACGGCGGCGACGATACCGATTTCGGCGCCATGTCCCACACGGCCTTCGCGAGCGACAGCAGCTTGCCGGCGTCCTTGAGGCTCTTCGGCGGATCCGGCTCCTTCAGCGCGGACAGCAGCCGCCCGAGCTCGCGCAGCGAGCCCAGCGCGGCCTCGTCGCCTGCATCGACGCCCATCCCGAGCGCGACGCGGCGCGGCGTGCCGAACAGGTTGCCGAGTACCGGGAACGCATTGCCGGGCGGCGCGTTGAACAGCAGCGCCGGGCCGCCCGCGCGCAACACACGGTCGCACAGCTCGGTCATTTCGAGCACGGGCGACACGGGTTGCGTGACGCGCCGCAGTTCGCCGAGCGCCTCGAGGCGCTGGATGAAATCACGTAAGTCTTTGTATTTCATGAAGAAGGTCCGGGCCGCCCGCGGGGCGGGCAGCGATGGGCGGGCGCAGCGGCTGGCTGCGGCCCCGAATCGACCGACGATTTTACCCGGGCCGCCGCGCGCACGCCCGGCACAGAAAAAAGTCGATCACGCGCGGAGCCCCTGCGGCAGAGGGCTCGCGATCTGAAGGGCGACTCAAAATTACTTTTTGTTATAATTTGGAGGTTTTATAGTGTTGACGATCTATAAAACCCTGCTAGAATCCGCTCACATTGGCTGCAGGGTAAAAGGCTTCGAGCCGCCAATCACCGATCTTTGACGCAGCGCGTCACCGTCCGCCGAAACCTGCACGGCGTATTCGACGGCCTTTGTCGTAGTCCCAGCCAGCGCCACCAGACGCTGGTTTTTTGCGTGGGTGCCACCGCGTATGCCCGCCTCGCCCAGTGTGCGAAGGTGCCGGCCTTCTTACACCGTGGCCTCGAACGGTACTTATACCGTTTCCCCGATGCTTGCGCGTCCCAACCAAGGCGTGCGGCGTCGTGATTCCGCGGCGCGTTTTCTGTCTCGCCATCGAGCTGAGCGAGCCGCACGAGTCATGTTCATGGGAGATGATCTGAATGAACGCTTGGTTATCGTGGCGTCCCAGTGAGCAGCATGCGCAGTTCGTGCGCAACATGCTGCGTCGCGGGACGCGTGTCAGTCACCACCTTTTCAGCGTTGTCGGCTGTTGCGCTGTCGCGGTCGCGCTTGCCCTGTGGCTGCTGCCGACCGTGCGCGGGAACCTCGCCGCGAAGCTGATGCCGGTCGTATCCGCGGCCGTGCAGGCCGGTCCGGCCCGTCTGCTGACCGGTCATCCGCTGCCGAACTTCGCGCCTGCCGGCGCGCAGCCGCAGCAGGAAGACGCCCCCGAAACGGACGCGCTCGCCGTCGGTCTCGACGTCGCGCCGGAAACCGCCGCGCAGAACGATGCGTCCGATCCGGCTCGCAACGGCCCGTCGCCCGTCGCGCTCGCGAAACTGATCCCGACCCAGCGGGTCCCGGCCGATGCGCGCGACGATCGTGCGCTCGCGTCGAACCGCGGACAGGCGCTCGTCGCCACCTACCTGTCGCGCCGTTACCGGGTCGCGCAGGAGCCGGTCGGCCAGCTCGTCAAGGCTGCGTTCCAGACCGGCCACGACGTCGGCCTCGATCCGCTGCTGCTGCTGTCCGTGATGGCGATCGAATCGGGCTTCAACCCGTACGCGGAAAGCGGCGTCGGCGCGCAAGGCCTGATGCAGGTCATGTCGAAGGTCCATTCCGACAAGTTCGAGTATTTCGGCGGTACCGATACTGCGCTGCAACCGCTCGCGAACCTGCAGGTCGGCGCGCTGGTGCTGAAGGACTGCATCGCCCGCGGCGGCTCGCTCGCGAACGGCCTGCGCCTGTACAACGGCTCGACCAATCCGGACGACACCGTCTACGGCTCGAAGGTCATGGCCGAGCGCGGCCGTCTGCGCGACGTCGCGCGTGGCCGCAGCGTGCCGACCAACGCGCCGCAGGCGCCGGCCCAGCCGTCGAAGCCGATCGTGACCGCGGCCGTGACGGCAGCGGCAGGCGGCGCGAAGCGCGTGCACGCGACGCTCGACGCCGCGCAACCGATCACCGCGAAGGCCGCTGCCGCGCCGAAGGGCGCCCCGCAGGACGACGCGAGCGTCGACACCGCGAAGCCGTCGCACGGCGACCACTCGGAACTCGGCGCGTAACGCCACGCCGCGCCGCGCCGCGCCGGCCGGACCCAAGCAAAAGGCACCCGATTTCGGGTGCCTTTTCTTATTGCGCGGACGGAAACGGCCTGGCACGCCGGCCGGGAAGGCCGGCCGCGCGTCAGTGCTGGCCGAACAGCGTCGCGAGCCGCTCGACGGCCTCTTCGAGGCGCGTGTAAGCGGTCGCATAGGACAGCCGGATATAGTCGCGCGGCGCATGGACGCCGAAATCCATGCCCGGCACCAGCACGACGCCTGCGTCGTGCAGCATCGCCTGCGTGAGCGCCGCGCTGTCGCCGGCCGCCGGATGGGCGACGCCGCCGCAGTGCGCATACACGTAGAACGCGCCGTCCGGCATTACGGGTACCGTGAAGCCGAGCCGTTCGAGCGCCGGCGCGATGAAGTCGCGGCGACGCTTGAATTCGAGGCGGCGCGCTTCGTAGATGTCGAGCGCCGCCGGTTCGAAGCATGCGAGCGCCGCGTGCTGCGCGAGCGCGGACGGGCAGATGAACAGGTTCTGCGACAGCTTTTCGAAGGTGCCGACGAGCGCGGGCGGCACGACCAGCCAGCCGAGTCGCCAGCCGGTCATGCTGAAGTACTTCGAGAAGCTGTTCACGGTGACGACATCGTCGCCGAACGACAGCGCCGACACGGGCGCCGCGTCGTAGCTGAGCCCCTGGTAGATCTCGTCGACGATCGTGAAGCCGCCGCGTGCGCGCACGGCTTCGACGATCCGCTTCAGCTCGTCCGGCTCGAGCGACGTGCCGGTCGGGTTCGACGGCGACGCGAGCAGCACGCCGCGCGTGCGGCTGCCCCAGCGCGTGCGGACATCGTCCGCGGTGAGCTGGAAGCGGGCTTCCGGGCCGCTTGGCACGAGCACCGGGCGGCCTTCGGCCGCCGCGACGAAGTGCCGGTTGCACGGATACGACGGGTCGGGCATCAGCACCTCGTCGTCGCGGCCGACGAGCGCGAGGCATGCGAGCAGCAGCGCGGCCGACGCGCCGGCCGTGACGACGATCCGCTCGGGGCTGATCGTGAGGCCGTAGGCGCGCGCATAGTGCGCGGCGATCGCTTCGCGCAGCGGCGCGATGCCGAGCGCGCTCGTGTACTGCGTGACACCGCGGCGCAACGCGGCCGCGGCCGCCTCCACGACGGGCTCCGGCGCGGTGAAATCTGGTTCTCCGATGCCCATGTGGATAACATCGCGCCCGGAGGACTCGAGCCGCTGTGCCTCCTTCATCAGTTCCATCACGTAGAAGGGCTGGATCGCGTCGACGCGTGCGGCGAGCGTGACGAGCGAATCGGCGGTGGTATTCATCGGTCGGGCGGGGCGGGGAAGGGGAGGGAGAAGGAAAAACGGGCGCTTGCGCGCCCGTGTACAAAGGGAATCAGCCGTTGCGGCGCGCCTGCGTTTCGGCGGGACGCAGCTTCGCGGCGAGCTTGTCGAGCACGCCGTTGACGTACTTGTAGCCGTCGGAGCCGCCGAACGTCTTCGCGAGTTCGACCGCTTCGTTGATGATCACGCGGTACGGCGTTTCGACATGATGCGTGAGCTCGAACGTCGCGATCAGCAGCACGGCGCGTTCGACCGGCGACAGCTGGTCGACCGGACGGTCCAGCGACGGCGTGAGCGCTTCGACGAGCGTCGCATGCTCGCGAATCACGCCGTGCAGGATCGCGTCGAGCAACTCCTTGTCGGCCTTGTCGTACCCGAGCGCGCCGCGCAGTTGCGCGTCGATCTCGCCGGTGGCCGCGTTCGACAGCAGCCACTGATACAGGCCCTGCGTCGCCAGCTCGCGCGATTGTCGGCGGGCGCTCTTCTTCATGCGCGCTCCTCTTCGTCGTCTTCGTCTTCTTCTTCGTCTTCTTCGTCGTCGCCGAGCTGGTCGAGCGCCATCGTCAGGTTCGCCATCTCGACCGCGACGCGTGCGGCGTCACGACCCTTTTCGGTCATGCGCGCGACGGCTTGCTCGTCGTTTTCGGTCGTCAGGACCGCGTTGGCGATCGGCAGGTTGAAGTCGAGGCCGATGCGGGTGATGCCCGCGCCGCTTTCGTTCGACACGAGTTCGAAGTGGTACGTCTCGCCGCGGATCACCGCGCCGAGCGCGATCAGTGCGTCGAACTGGCCGCTTTCCGCGAGCTTCTGCAGCGCGAGCGGGATTTCCAGCGCGCCGGGCACCGACACGAGCAGCACGTCTTCACCGGAGACGCCGAGGCGCTCGAGTTCTTCGACGCATGCATCGGCGAGGCCGTTGCAGACGGGTTCGTTGAAGCGGGATTGCACGATGCCGATACGCAGGCCGTCGCCTTCGAGATTCGGTTGGTATTGTCCGATTTCCATGATCTGGTCCGTGGTGTGGATGAACGGTTATAGGGCGAAAGCGCCGTGGCGGGTTACGCGTTGGACGCCGGGCAGGACTTGGCTTCGCCGCCGGGCATCGGAATGAAGCCCGTGACTTCGAGGCCGTAGCCGGACATGCTGCCCAGCTTGCGCGGATTCGACAGCACCTGCATCTTGGCGACGCCGACATCGCGCAGGATCTGCGCGCCGATGCCGAACGTCTTGAAATCGACCGGCCGGCGCTTCAGCGCAGCGGCCTTTTCTTCCTCGTCGAACGCCTTGAAGACGTCGATCAGATGTTCCTTCGTGTCGCCGCAGTTGAGCAGCACGATCACGCCGAGGTCGCGTTGCGCGATGTCGCGCATCGCCGCGTCGAGCGTCCACGAGTGCGTCGAGATGCCCGTCTCGAGCAGGTCGAGGACCGACAGCGGCTCGTGCACGCGCACGGGCGTATCGACGTCGGGCGACGGCGTGCCGCGCACCAGCGCGATGTGCGGCGAGCCGCTCGGCTGGTCGCGGTACAGCACGGCGCGGAACGTGCCGTGCGCGGTCTGCATCGTGCGCTCGGCGATCCGCTCGATGATCGATTCGGTGCGGCTGCGGTACTGGATCAGGTCGGCGATCGTGCCGATCTTCAGGCCGTGTTCCTTCGCGAACTCGAGCAGGTCGGGCAGGCGCGCCATCGTGCCGTCGTCCTTGATGACCTCGCAGATCACCGCGGCCGGCGTGAGCCCGGCGAGCGCGGTGAAGTCGCAGCCGGCCTCGGTGTGGCCGGCGCGCACGAGCACGCCGCCCGGCTGCGCCATGATCGGGAACACGTGGCCCGGCTGCACGATGTGCTCGGGGCGGACGTCGTGCGCGACCGCCGTGGCGATCGTGTGCGCGCGGTCGGCGGCCGAGATGCCGGTCGTCACGCCTTCGGCCGCTTCGATGCTGACCGTGAACGCAGTGCCGTACTGGGTGCCGTTGCGGTAGGTCATCAGCGGCAGGTGCAGCTGCTTGCAGCGTTCCTGCGTCAACGTCAGACAAATCAGGCCGCGGCCGTACCTGGCCATGAAGTTGATCGCTTCCGGCGTGACGAATTCGGCGGCGATCACGAGGTCGCCTTCGTTTTCGCGGTCTTCTTCGTCGACCAGGATCACCATCCGGCCGGCTTTCAACTCCGCGATGATGTCGAGCGTGGAGGCGAGCGTCATAAGGGGGCGAGAAAGAGGAAAGTGCGTATTTTACGCCAGCCGGACGGCGTTTCGGCTGGCACCGGCTGTGCGCGGCCGGCGAGCGCGCCGGAAAGCGGTGCGACCGGCCTGCGAGGCGGGCCTGCACGGGCCGCCGCGGCACGCCCGAGGACGGGCGGCAGCAGGTCGGCCCGGGCGCGGCCGTGCGTCACGCGTGCTCGTTGCGGCCGCCGAGGTAGTCGAGCTTGCCGAGTTCGACGCCGCTGTGGCGCAGGATGTCGTACGCGGTCGTCACGTGGAAGAAGAAGTTGGGCAGCACGAAGTTCAGCAGGTACGACTGCCCGGTGAACTCGATCGGGCCGACCCGCATTTTCAGTACGACCTGGCGCGCTTCGCTGCCGTCGATCTGCGCGGCCTCGAAGCTCTTCAGATAGTCGATCGTCTTCTGGATGCGTGCATGCAGTTCGTCGAACGTCTGCTCGACGTCCGGATAGCTCGGGATGTCGACGCCGGCGAGCCGCGCGGCGCAGCCCTTGGCCGTGTCGGTCGCGATGTACACCTGGCGGACGAGCGGCAGCATGTCCGGATAGAGGCGCGCGCCGATGAACACCGACGGGTCGATCTGCTTCTCGGCCGCATGCGCCTGCGCCTTGCCGAGGATGTGCTGCAGGTTGGTGAGGCCGCGGATCAGGACGGGCAGCGAAGCCTGGTACATCGAGATGGACATGGAACGACTCCTGGAGGAAAAGGGGCAGCCGGTACGCGGCGCACCGTGCGTCGCGGCGCCGAATCCGCTGCCGTTGCATCTTAGCGCGACGGGATGACTCGTGCGCGTCGTTGGCCGTCAGGCCAGGTGTCGGGCCGAACCGCCGGCCGCCATTCCATGTCCGGGGGCGCAGCCGCCCGCTCAGTCCTGATGCACGCCCTGCGATGCCGACAGCATTCGCTCGACATACCGCGCGATCATGTCGACTTCGAGGTTGAGCTGGTCGCCGGCCTTCACGTGACGCAGCGTCGTGACCTCGACCGTATGCGGAATCAGGTTGATCGAGAATTCGCAGCCGTCCGCGCGATCGTCGACCGTGTTCACGGTCAGGCTCACGCCGTTGACCGTGATCGAGCCCTTGTACGCAAGGTAGCGGCCGAGCTCGCGCGGCGCGACGATCCGCAGCTCGTGCGATTCGCCGACCGGCGCGAAGCGCGTCACGGTGCCGAGGCCGTCGACATGGCCCGACACGATGTGCCCGCCGAGGCGGTCGTGCGCGCGCAGCGCCTTCTCGAGGTTCACTTCGCCGGGTTGCCCGAGGCCGACCGTGCGGTTCAGGCTTTCGCGCGACACGTCGACGTCGAATCCGGTTTCGGTCTTTTCGACGACCGTCATGCACGCGCCCTGGATCGCGATGCTGTCGCCGAGCGCGACATCGGCCAGGTCGAGCCCGCCGGCCTGCACGGTCAGCCGCACGCCCGCGTCGGGCGACGCGCCGAGCGGGTTGATCGACTCGATGCGGCCGACGGCCGCGACAATTCCGGTAAACATCGTGACGGCTCCGTTCAGTGGGGGGCGGGGGGCGGCGCGACACGCGCCAGGATCCGCAAGTCGTCGCCGATCCGCTCGACGCTGTGGAATGCGAGCCGCGTGCGGGCGTCGAGGCTGGCCGGTGCGGCAAGATCGAACATCGCGGCCGCGTCGCTGCCGAGCAGGCTCGGCGCGAGATAGACCAGCAGCTCGTCGACGCACTGCTCGCGCAGCAGCGAGCCGTTCAGCTTGTGGCCGGCCTCGACGTGCAGCTCGTTGACGCCGCGCGCGCCGAGCGCCGCCAGCATCGCGGGCAGGTCCACCTTGCCGTGCGCATTCGCGAGCGGCACGATTTCCGCGCCGCGCGACTTCAGCACGTTCGCGCGCACTTCACCGGCGGCATCGAGCCGGCCGCAGAAGATCAAGAGCGGAGCGCCTTCGAGCAGGCGCGCATCGAGCGGCAGGTCGAGGCGGCTGTCGACCAGCACGCGCTGCGGCTGGCGCGGCGTGTCGATGCCGCGCACGGTCAGCAGCGGGTTGTCCTCGCGCACGGTGCCGATGCCGGTAAGGATCGCGCACGCGCGCGCGCGCCATGCGTGGCCGTCGAGGCGCGCGGCCTCGCCGGTGATCCACTGGCTTTCGCCGGACGGCAGCGCAGTGCGTGCATCGAGCGACGCGGCCGTCTTCATCCGTACCCACGGGCGGCCGCGCGTCATCCGCGACACGAATCCGATGTTCAGTTCGCCCGCCTCGTTCGCGAGCAGCCCGCAGCGCACGTCGATGCCCGCGTCGCGCAGCATCCCGAGGCCGCGCCCCGACACCTGCGGGTTCGGGTCTTCCATCGCCGCGACGACCTTCGCGACGCGCGCGTCGATCAGCGCGTTCGCGCACGGCGGCGTGCGGCCGAAGTGGCTGCACGGCTCGAGCGTCACGTACACGGTGGAGCCGGCGACGTCGTGGCCGCGCGCACGCGCGTCCTTCAGCGCCTGCACTTCCGCGTGATCCTGGCCGGCCGGCTGCGTGAAGCCTTCGCCGATCACGTCGCCGTCCTTGACGATCACGCAGCCGACGCGCGGGTTCGGCGCGGTGGTATACATGCCGCGCGCCGCGAGCGTCAGCGCGCGCTCCATGTGGGCGAAATCGGTATCCGAGAACATGCGCGCGGACCCGGGTCAGGCGGCGAGGGCCGCGAATGCGCGGCGGGCCGCCGCGAGCGTCGCGTCGATCACCGCGTCGTCGTGCGTACTCGACACGAAGCCGGCCTCGTATGCGGACGGCGCGAAGTACACGCCTTCGTCGAGCATCAGGTGGAAGAAGCGGTTGAAGCGCTCGATGTCGCTCTTCGTGACTTCCGCGAAGCTGGTCGGCACGCGCTCGGCGAAGTACAGGCCGAACATCGCGCCGATCGAGTCGGCCGCGAACGGCACGCCGGCCGCGCGCGCTTCGGCCGCGAGGCCGTCGGCGAGGCGCTTCGTCTGCGCGGTGAGCGCTTCGTAGAAGCCGGGCGCCTGGATCAACTGCAGCGTCTTCAGGCCCGCGGCGACCGCGATCGGGTTGCCCGACAGCGTGCCGGCCTGGTACACGCCGCCGAGCGGCGCGAGGTGGGCCATGATGTCGCGGCGGCCGCCGAACGCGGCAGCCGGCATCCCGCCGCCGATCACCTTGCCGAGGCAGGTGAGGTCGGCCTTGATCCCGTAGTGTTGCTGCGCGCCGCCGAGCGCGACGCGGAAACCGCACATCACCTCGTCGAAGATCAGCACGGCGCCGTGCTGCGTGCACAGCGCGCGCAGCGCGTCCAGGAATTCGGGCGTGCCGCGCACGAGGTTCATGTTGCCCGCGACGGGCTCGACGATCACCGCGGCGATCTCGTCGCCGAACGCGCCGAACGCTTCTTCAAGCGCGGCGACGTTGTTGTATTCGAGGACGGTCGTGTGCTTCGCGATGTCGGCGGGCACGCCGGCCGACGTCGGGTTGCCGAACGTCAGCAGGCCCGAGCCGGCCTTGACCAGCAGGCTGTCCGCGTGGCCGTGGTAGCAGCCCTCGAACTTGACGATGCGGCTGCGGCCGGTGAAGCCGCGCGCGAGACGCAGCGCGCTCATCGTGGCCTCGGTGCCGCTCGACACCATCCGCACCTGTTCGATCGACGGCACGAGCTTGCAGATTTCCTCGGCGATCTCGATTTCCGCCTCGGTCGGCGCGCCGAACGAGAAGCCGTCGGCGAGCACGTTCTGGACGGCCGCCAGCACGTCCGGATGGACGTGGCCGACGATCATCGGGCCCCACGAGCCGATGTAGTCGATGTACTGCTTGCCGTCGGCATCCCAGAAATACGGGCCCTGTGCGCGCGAGACGAAGCGCGGCGTGCCGCCGACCGAACGGAAGGCCCGCACCGGCGAGTTGACGCCGCCCGGAATGGTCTTTTGGGCGCGTTCGAAGAGGATCTGATTGTTGGACATGAGCGAAACCTGCGTGAGAAGGGCGCGGGGGCCTGTGCACGGGCCGCGGCGCCTGGGCGGAACGATCGTCTGATTGTACCGGAGACGCGCGCGGCGGGCCCGCCGGGCGGTCTGCGGCCTTTCGGCGCGTGGGGGATCGGGCCGCCTCGAACGGCGGGGGCGGGCGGAATCCGACCCCTGTCCGACCGGCTTATCGTGGCGGCTTGCGCTTGCCGGTCAGCTCGGCCCAGCGCTTCTCCAGCGGGCCTTCGACCATCGGCTTGATCGACGTGCCGGAGCTCTGCGCGTCCCAGGTCTGCACTGAGTACGGATGCACGCGCAACGCGTCGCGCGGGATCACGACGTCCTGATGGGCATCGACCAGCCAGTCGTAGGCGAAGTCGATGCACAGCCGGTAGCCGCGCTTCGTCGCAGGGTCCGGCACCTCGTAGGGCGCCCGCGTCACGTAGCCCGAGCCGAACACGCCCTTCGGCTCCTTCGCGACGCGGTGCAGGAACACGCGGTCGCCCGGCAGGATGCCGCGTGCGAAGCCGCAGCCCCACACGTCATGCACGGCCTCGCCGGCCTTCACGCGCGCGGCGACGTCGGGCAGCTCGGGCCACGGCCATTTCTTGGGGCTCCAGATCAGCAGGAAGGCGGTCATCGGTTCGGTCGCGCGTCGAATGGGTCAGACAAGAAAAGCAGCAAGCGGCCAGCTTAATCGAATTGGCCGGCGACCACGCACGACACCGCCGCGCGGGCGGTTCACGGCCGTGCGCGGCACACGGCCGGCGGCACGCGAAAAAGTTGCGCGTACAATCATGGGCCTGAGCGCCGTCCGCGGCGCGGTCTCCCGTCTTCACCGCCACGCGCGCCCCGATGCGCGCGGGCTCCATTCCGGATACCCATGTCCCACGTCGTCCGGCGCCGGCCCGATGCCCGGCTGATCCTGTTGCTCGGCGCGCTCGCCGCCTGCGGGCCGATCGCCACCGACATGTACCTGCCGAGCCTGCCGTCGATCGCCGACGGTTTCGCCGTGAGCCCCGGCGCCGCGCAGCGCACGCTGACGAGCTTCATGGCCGGTTTCTCGATCGGCATGCTGCTGTACGGTCCGCTGTCCGACACGTGGGGCCGCCGCCCCGTGCTGCTCGGCGGCATTGCGCTGTTTACGCTCGCGAGCATCGGCTGCTTCGTGTCGAACTCGATCGACATGCTGATTCTCGTGCGCTTCCTGCAGGCGCTCGGCGCGGGCGCGGCGTCGGTGCTGTCGCGCGCGATCGCGCGTGACGCGCACGAGCCGACCGACGCGGCGAAGGTGCTGTCGATGGTCGCGATCGTCACCGCGGTCGGGCCGCTGCTCGCGCCGCTGATCGGCGGGCAGATCCTGCGTTTCTCGGGCTGGCGCGGCGTGTTCGTCGTGCTGGCCGTGTTCGGCGCGGTGTGCGCGGCGACCGCGTACCTGCGCGTGCCCGAGACCTGGCCGAAGGAGCGGCGCAAGAGCGCGGCCGTGCTCGCGTCGTTCGCGTCGTACGGGCGCATCCTGTCCGATCCGGTCGCGTGGGGGCACATGATGTGCGGCGGGATGGCGTTCGCGTCGATGTTCTCGTACATCACCGCGACGCCGTTCGTGTACATCGAGTATTTCCACGTGTCGCCGCAGCATTACGGGCTGCTGTTCGGGCTGAACGTCGTCGGGATCATGATCGGCAACTTCACCAACACACGGCTCGTCGGCCGCATCGGCTCGCTGCGCATCATCGCGGCCGCGTCGCTCGTGAGCTGCATCGCATCGCTCGCGGTCGCGCTCGTCGCGTTGACGGGGTGGGGCGGGCTGTGGTCGATCGTCGTGTGCCTGTTCTTCGTGGTCGGCGTGGTGGGGATCCTGTCCGCGAACTGCACGACCGACCTGATGCATCGCTATCCGCACAACGCGGGCGCGTCGGCGGCCGTGTTCGGCGCGATGCAGCTCGCGCTCGGCGCGCTCGCGAGCGTCGCGATCGGCGCCCTCGCGGACGGCACGCCGTTCGCGATGGGCGTGACGATCGGCATCAGCGGCGTGCTGTGTTTCGTCGGACGCCACCTCGTGCTGCGCTGGCATGGCCGGCCGGTGAAAGCGGGCGCCTGAGCCGGCGCGGCCGCGGAATGAAAAACGCCACCGCGCGCGATGCGCCGGTGGCGTTCTTTTTCGTGCGGGCGCCAGGCCGTCGGCGCCGGACCGTGTCGAGCGTCAGTCCCGCGCGACGTCCTTCGCCGCCGGCGACGCGCCGTGGCTCAGCCAGTCGAGCACGTCGGCCGTTTCGTCGTCGCTCGCCCGTGCGCGCGCCTGCGCGACGGCCTCCGGCAATTCGCCGTTGGTCGACGCGCGGCGGATCGCGACGCCGACCGCGAGAATGTCGATCATCAGCAGATGCAGGATCCGCGAGATCATCGACAGTTGCGACTCGCGCATCTCGATGTGGTCGGTCTCGAGCGCGACGGTCGCGCGCTTCGCGAGCGGCGTGTTGCTCGACGTGATCGCGATCACCTTCGCGCCGGCCTGCATCGCGACCTCGAGCACCCGCAGCAGCTCGGGCGCGCGTCCCGATTTCGACACCGCGACGATCACGTCGCCCTTGCCGAGCAGCGCGGCCGACGCGGCCTGCATGTACAGGTCGCCGTACGCGATCGTCGGGATCCCGAAGCGGAAGAACTTGTAGTGCGCGTCCTGCGCGACGATGTTCGAGTTGCCGAGCCCGTAGAACTCGATGCGGCGCGCGCCGTTCAGGATCTCGATCGCGTTCTCGACGTGCTCGAAGTTCAGGTGTTCGCGCAGCTGCAGGATCGCGGACACCGTGTTGTCGAGCACCTTCGCGCCGAAGTCGGTGGCCGTGTCGCCGAGATGCACCTGGCTGTGGCTCATCGGAATCGTGCCGGTGAGGCCGGTCGCGAGCTTCAGCTTGAAGTCCGACAGCCCCTGGCAGCCGAGCGAGCGGCAGAAGCGGATCACCGTCGGCTGGCTCACGTCCGCCTTGCGCGCGATGTCGACGATCGGGTCGTTGATGATCGAGCGCGGATGGTTCAGCGCGAGATCGGCGACGCGGCGCTCGGCCGGCGTCAGTGCGTCGCGCATCTGGCGGATCCGCTCGAACACGGCCGACGACGCGCCGCCCGAACGGTTCGACAGCTGCTCCGCGAGAATCGCCGACACGCCGAGGAACGCCGGATATTCGGCGGTGATCAGGTAGGTCGGGATGTTCTGGAGATACTGGGTGAAACGGCCCTTCGCCTCGAAGCGCGCACGGAAGGACGAGCGCGTGAACAGTTCGCCGAGCTTCAGCGCGACGCCGCCGCCGATGTAGACGCCGCCGAGCGCGCCGAGCGTCAGCGCGACGCTGCCCGCGAACGCGCCGAGAATCCCGCAGAAGCATTCGACCGTCTCGAGCGCGAGCGCGTCGCCCGCATGCGCGCGCTCGACGATCTCGACCGTGTCGACGGTCGCCGCGACGCGCTTCTTGTCGCGCGCGGCGAGCGCACGATAGACGATTTCCATGCCGGGGCCGGCGCACACGCGCTCGAACGACACGTGCGGAAACTTCTTGCGCGCGTACTGCAGCACGAGATCCTCGCGCTCGTCCTGCGGTGCGAACGACGCATGACCGCCTTCGCTGCCGAGCGCGATCCAGCGGTCGTCCGCCGGAATCAGGCCGGACACGCCGAGCCCGGTGCCGGGCCCGAGCAGCCCGATCACGCTGTTCTGGCGGCGCGTGCCGCCGCCGATCTGCACGCGCTGCGCGTCGGTGAGGCCGGGCAGCGCCATCGCGAGCGCGGTGAAGTCGTTGACGACGAGCAGCGTGTCGAAGCCGAGCGCGCGGCGCGTCGCCTCGATCGAGAAGCTCCAGTCGTGATTGGTCATCGTGACCTGGTCGCCGTCGACCGGGTTCGCGATCGCGATCGCCGCGTGGTTCACGCGGCTGATCTTCACGTCCTTCAGATACTTGCGGATCGCGTCGGTGAGCGTCGGATAGTCGGCGCCGGGATAGACGCGGATCTGCGTGATCTCGCCGGGGCCGGTTTCCAGCGCGAAACGCGCGTTGGTGCCGCCGACGTCCGCGAGCAGGCGCGGGCCGTCGGCATGCTGGCCCGCGACGACGGCCTTACTTTGCGCACCAGTAGACATCGAGCTGGGTCCCCTTGTCGTTGGCCAGTTGGGAAATCGCGTTGTTCTGCAGCGTGGCGGCCGCGGCGTCGAGCACGTCGCGTTTGCGGCTGCCCGCGATCAGCAGGAAGAGCCGGTCGACGCGCTTCAGCGCATCGAGCGAAAAGCTCACGCGCGCATGCGGCGCGGCGCCGGGATGCACGGCGACGAAGCGCTCGGGCGTCGCGATCGCGTGGTCCCATTCGGGCGCGTCCGCGAAGATCGACGCGGTGTGGCCGTCCTCGCCCATGCCGAGCACGGCGACGTTCGGCACGCGGTAGTCGGCGTTCGCGTTCAGCGCGGCGACGTGCGCGTCGAGCGAGACGCGCGTGTCGACGAGCGGCAGGAAGCGGGCGGGGGCCGCCGCGTGCTGCAGCAGCGTGTCGCGCACCAGGTGCGCATTGCTGGCCGCGTCGTCCTCCGGCACCCAGCGGTCGTCGACCAGCGTGACGTCGACGCCGGCCCAGCCGAGCGCCGCGTGCGACAGCGTTTGCAGGAACGGGCGCGGGCTCGTGCCGCCGGACACCGCGAGCGTCGGGCGCGCGGGGCCGGCGAGCGCGGCGCGCAGCGCATCGCCGACGGCGCGCGCGAGCGCTTCGCTTTGCGCTTCCTGGGTGTCGAAAGCGTGGATCTCGATCACATCTCCTCCGGACTGCTTTGTCTGTTCAATTCGTGTGAATCGTGGGGGCACGTTGCCGCACGCTTGCGCGCACGGCAACGGTCTGCATCAGTTTTCTTCTTCGAGCCAGCAGGTGCCGTGCTGCGCGAGCATCGCACTCGCCGCGGCCGGCCCCCACGTGCCTGCCGCGTAAGGCTTCGGCGGCTTCAGCGAGCGCGCCCATTCGTTCAGGATCGGCTCGACCCAGCGCCACGCGGCTTCCTGTTCGTCGCGACGCACGAAGAGGGCGAGGCGGCCGTTGATCACGTCGAGCAGCAGGCGCTGGTATGCCTCCATCTGCCCTTCCTTGAAGAACCGGTCGAACGCGAGGTCGAGGTGCACGCTCGCGAGGTTCATCCCTTCGCCGGGCTGCTTCGCGAGACAGTAGAGGCGAATCGTCTCGTTCGGCTGCAGCCGGATCACGAGGCGGTTCGACCCGGCGCGCAGCGCGGTGGGCCCGAGCGCCGAGTGCGGCACCGGGCGGAAGTTGACCACGATTTCCGCGACACGGTCGGCCAGACGCTTGCCGGTGCGCAGGAAGAACGGCACGCCGGCCCAGCGCCAATTCTCGATCTCGACCTTCAGCGCGACGAAGGTTTCGGTCGGGCTGTCGGCCTTCACGCCCGGCTCGGTTGCGTAGGCCGGCACCTGCGCGCCCTTGATCACGCCCGCATGATACTGGCCGCGCACCGCGACCTTGCCGATGTCGCGCGCATCGACCGGCTTCAGCGCGCGCAGCACGCGCAGCTTCTCGTCGCGCACCGAATCGGAATCCATCGAGTGCGGCGGCTCCATCGCGACGATCGACAGCAGCTGCAGCAGGTGGTTCTGCACCATGTCGCGCAGCGCGCCCGTATTGTCGTAGAAATCGCCGCGCGCCTCGACGCCGAGCTCCTCGGCGATCGTGATCTGGATGCTCTCGACCCATTCGCGGCGCCACAGCGGCTCGAACAGCGCATTGCCGAAGCGCAGCGCGAGCAGGTTCTGTACCGGCTCCTTCCCGAGGTAGTGGTCGATCCGGTAGATCTGGTCTTCCGCGAAGATCTCGCCGACCGCGTCGTTGATCGCGTTCGACGAGCGCAGGTCATAGCCGAGCGGCTTCTCGAGCACGATCCGTGCGCCTTCGTTCAGGCCGACCGACGCGAGCGCCTTGCAGATCGGCACGAACAGCGACGGCCCCGTCGCGAGATAGAACACGCGGATACCGGGCAGCTGCGCGACCGCGTCGCGCAGCACGACGTAGTCCTCCGCGCGGCCGAGGTCGAGCTTCACGTACTCGATGCGCTCGAGGAAGGACTTCCATGCGCTTTCGTCGAATGCCTTGCCGGCTGCCTTCGCTGCATGCGGCTTCACGTGCGTATCGACCCATTCGAGATAGCCGGCCCGATCCGATTCGTGCCGCGCGACGGCAACGATCCGGCCGTTTTCCGCGAGCATGTTGCCGCGGTGCGCTTCGAACAGCGCGGGCAGGATCTTGCGCATCGACAGGTCGCCGGTGCCGCCGAAAAGTACGAAGGTAAAGCTGGAATCGGTATGCATGTGTCTCCGCCGGTTGAGGTGCTGGGAAGCGATCCGTAGTGCGATAAAAATATTTTTGACACTGAATTGTAGTTTAACTACAATCCGCCGCAAGGGGTAGCACCTGGGTGAAGAAAAAAAGAAGTGCGGTCGATGAACTGCGCGAGCTTCGCCTTCGGGAACGCCTTGTGCCGAATGGTATCGGACATTGACGGTGCGCATCGTCCGCGCGCCGTCGCCCCGGGCTCGCGCCGCGGCATCGCGGCGGGCCAGAAACACAAAGAGGAGACACGCCGTTGAATCTCGATTCACGCTTTCTGTAAGAGCCCGGCCGGTCATCGGCCCCGTACGCTGCATGCGTCTCGCGGCTCGATTTCCCCGTCGTTTATCAAGAAGCCGGTTCCCCGCGGGGGAACTTCACGAGTTGATTCAGTCTGGAGGAGATAAGTAATGAAAGTTCGCTCGATCATGGGCGCGCTCTGCGCCGCGGGTCTGATGGCTGGCGCCGTGGCGGCGCAGGCGGCCGAGAATGTGACGGTGCTGCACTGGTGGACCTCGGGCGGCGAGTCCAAGGCCGTCGGCGTGCTGAAGGACGACCTGCAGAAGCAGGGCTACGTGTGGAAGGATTTCGCGGTCGCGGGCGGCGCGGGCGCGGCGGCCATGACCGCGCTGAAGACCAAGGTGATCAGCGGCGACGCACCGTCGGCCGCGCAGATCAAGGGGCCGCTGATCCAGGACTGGGCCGACCAGGGCGTGCTCGTCAACATCGATTCCGCCGCCGGCGACTGGAAGCAGAACCTGCCGCCGGAAATCGACAAGATCATCAAGTACAAGGGCCATACCGTCGCCGCGCCGTTCTCGGTGCACCGCGTGAACTGGCTCTATATCAACAAGGCCGCGCTCGACAAGGTCGGCGCGAAGGTGCCGACCACCTGGCCCGAGTTCTTCGCGGTGGCCGACAAGCTGAAGGCCGCGGGCATCCAGCCGGTCGCGATGGGCGGCCAGCCGTGGCAGGACCTGACGCTGTGGGAAGACGTCGTGCTGTCGCAGGGCCCGGCGTTCTACAAGAAGGCGCTCGTCGATCTCGACCAGGCCACGCTGACGTCGCCGCAGATGCTGTCGGTGTTCGACACGGTGCGCAAGATCCAGGGCTACTTCGACACCGGCCGCAACGGCCGCGACTGGAACCTCGCGACCGCGATGGTGATCAACGGCAAGGCCGGCATGCAGTTCATGGGCGACTGGGCCAAGGGCGAGTTCGAGAACGCCGGCAAGAAGGCGGGCAAGGACTATATCTGCGCGCCGGTGCCGGGTACGGCCAATTCGTACACGTTCAACGTCGACTCGTTCGTGTTCTTCCAGCAGAAGGGCCAGAAGGACGCGACGCCGGGCCAGATCGCGCTCGCGAAGACGATCATGACGACGGACTTCCAGGAGCAGTTCAGCCTGCTGAAGGGCTCGGTGCCCGTGCGCCTCGGCGTGAAGATGGACAAGTTCGACGATTGCGCGAAGAAGTCGTATGCCGACGAGCAGACCGCGATCAAGTCGGGCGGCTTCGTGCCGTCGCTCGCGCACGGGATGGCGCAGGGCGACGCGACGGCCGGCGCGATTACCGACGTCGTGACGAAGTTCATGACCTCGCAGCAGGATTCGAAGAGCGCGGTCGCCGCGCTCGCGAAAGCCGCGAAGGTGAAGTAAAGCGCGACAGGCGCCCGGCCGGAAACGCATCGTCGGCCGGGCGTTCCTGCATGTGCAGCAAACGGGCTCGCCCGCGGGCCCGTGCCGTACCCGGCGCCGGCCCGGCCTGCGCCGCCCTCGTTCCAGGAGTCGAATCAAGTGGCTGCCCCTCTTAGCGGAAACGGATCCGGCGCTGCCGCCGCACGGCGCACGTCGCCGATGTCGGCCTTCGCCGATCGCTGGATTCCGAAGCTCGTGCTCGCGCCGAGCCTCGCGATCGCCGTGGTGTTCATCTACGGCTTCATCCTGATTACCGGCTATCTGTCGCTGACCAATTCGCGGCTGTTGCCGAACTATGAATTCGACGGCTTCGGCCGTTACGCGGACCTGTTCCAGAACGACGTGTGGTGGACCTCCGCCGCGAACCTCGGCTGGTTCGGGATTCCGTTCATCGCGCTCTGCGTCGCGCTCGGGCTGTTCCTCGCGATCCTGCTCGACCAGCGGATCCGCAACGAAGGCGCGCTGCGCGCGATCTTCCTGTATCCGATGGCGTTGTCGTTCATCGTCACGGGCACCGCGTGGCAGTGGATCCTGAACCCGGGCCTCGGCCTGGAGAAGGTGATGCACGACTGGGGCTGGACGAGTTTCTCGTTCGGCTGGCTCGACGATCCGGACAAGGCGATCTTCTGTATCGTGATCGCCGCCGTGTGGCAGTCGACCGGCTTCGTGATGGCACTGTTCCTCGCCGGATTGCGCGGCGTCGATGCCGAGATCTTCAAGGCCGCGCAGGTCGACGGCGCGACGCTGCCGACCATCTACCGCAAGATCGTGATCCCGAGCATGCGCCCGGTGTTCTTCTCGGTGCTGCTGATCCTCTGCCACATCACGATCAAGACCTTCGACCTGGTCGTCGCGCTGACGGCGGGCGGCCCCGGCACGTCGTCGTCGCTGCCGGCCATGTTCATGTACACGTTTTCGTTCAACCGCGGCCAGCTCGGGCTCGGCGCGGCGTCGTCGGTGATGATGCTCGCGACCGTGGTCGCCGTGCTGGTGCCGCTGATGTATATGGAATCGAGGAGCACCCGCAATGCAGCCTAAGATGACGATCAGCCGGGCAGTGATCTATGCGGCGCTGATCCTGTTCGCGCTGTATTTCCTGTTCCCGATCTACGTGATGCTGTCGACGTCGTTCAAGGACCTCGACCAGCTGCGCACCGGCAACCTGCTGACGCCGCCGGCGCACTGGACCCTCGATCCGTGGGTGAAGGCGTGGAGCGGCGCGTGTACCGGCGTGCGCTGCGACGGAATGAAGCCGTTCTTCCTGAACTCGTTGCAGATGGTGATTCCGGCCGTGCTGATCTCGTCGCTGATCGGCGCGTTCAACGGCTACGTGCTCACGCACTGGCGCTTTCGCGGCGCGGATGCGCTGTTCACGATGATGCTGGTCGGCTGCTTCATCCCGTTCCAGGTGATCCTGCTGCCGATGGCGCGCCTGCAGGGGATGCTCGGCCTCGCGAACACGATTCCGGGCCTGGTGTTCGTGCACGTCGTGTACGGGATCGCGTTCACGACGATGTTCTTCCGCAACTTCTACGTGAGCGTGCCGGCCGAGCTCGTGAAGGCCGCGCGCATCGACGGCGCGGGTTTCTTCACGATCTTCACGAAGATCCTGCTGCCCGTGTCGCTGCCGATCTTCATGGTGTGCCTGATCTGGCAATTCACGCAGATCTGGAACGACTTCCTGTTCGGGATCGTGTTCTCCGGCGTCGACTCGATGCCGATCACGGTCGCGCTGAACAACCTCGTCAACACGTCGACGGGCGTGAAGGAATACAACGTCGACATGGCCGGCGCGATCATCGCCGCGCTGCCGACGCTGCTCGTCTACGTGGTCGCCGGCCGCTACTTCGTGCGCGGGCTGACGGCGGGCGCGGTGAAGGGGTAAGCGCGGCTTCATCCGATACGACGAACCGGCCGCGCACGACGCGCGGCGCATCGAAACGAACCCGACGCGGCGCCTGCGTGCGCCGCGCGAGACGAGACAGAGGATTCACAGCATGGCAAGCCTTTCCATCCGTGACGTGTACAAGACCTACCCGAACGGGGTGCCGGTCCTGAAGGGTGTCGACATCGAGATCGAGGACGGACAGTTCCTGATCCTGGTCGGCGGGTCGGGCTGCGGGAAGTCGACGCTGCTCAACATGATCGCCGGCCTCGAGACGGTCACGAGCGGCGAGATCTGCATCGACGGCAAGGTCGTCAACGACCTGTCGCCGAAGGATCGCGACATCGCGATGGTGTTCCAGTCGTACGCGCTGTATCCGTCGATGACGGTGCGCGAGAACATCTCGTTCGGCCTGAACATCCGCAAGGTGCCGAAGAGCGAGCAGCAGCAGATCGTCGAGCGCGTGTCGGCGATGCTGCAGATCCAGCATCTGCTCGACCGCAAGCCGGGCCAGCTGTCGGGCGGCCAGCGTCAGCGTGTCGCGATGGGCCGCGCACTGGCGCGCGATCCGTCGCTGTTCCTGTTCGACGAGCCGCTGTCGAACCTCGACGCGAAGCTGCGCATCGAGATGCGCGCGGAAATCAAGCTGCTGCACCAGCGCCTCGGCACGACGATCGTCTACGTGACGCACGACCAGATCGAGGCGATGACGCTCGGCGACCGGATCGCGGTGATGAAGGACGGCGTGGTCCAGCAGTTCGGCGCGCCGCAGGAAATCTACGATTCGCCGTCGAACCTGTTCGTCGCGGGCTTCATCGGCGCGCCGCCGATGAACTTCATCAACGGCCGGCTGGTCGAGCAGGGCAGCGGGATCGCGCTCGAGATCGACACGGGCGTCAAGCGCGGCGCGCTGAACCTGCCGTTCGATGCGGGCAAGCTGAAGTCGCACGTCGGCCGCGAGGTGATCCTCGGCCTGCGTCCGGAACGCATCACCGACGTGCGCCACGCGCACAACGGCGACGCGTCGCACCTGCAGCCGTTCGACGTGCGCGTCGACGTGACCGAGCCGACCGGCCCCGACACGCACGTGTTCGCGCAGGTCAACGGCAAGCGGATCGTGAGCCGCGTGCATCCGGCCGCGAACCCGCAGCCCGACCAGACGCTGTCGCTGCTGTTCGACGTGTCGAAGGCGGTGCTGTTCGATCCGGCCTCGGAAGAGCGGATCGCTTGAGGCAAGCGGAATCAGGGCATCGAAGGCGCGTCCGGATCATCGTGCGATCCGGATGCCGTCGATTGCCGCGATTCATTGAGGTAGCGGATTTGTTCGAGCAGGTGCCGCGCCCGCGCACCTCGTGATAGCCGAGGGAGGTAATCACGGATTCGGCAGTGACAAGAAGTACGAACCGATCGCGTGCATGATCGGCATGAACAGAAGGCACGCGAAGATGGCCGGAAAATAAAACCTCGAGCGGCGGACGGTAGAGAACAACCCGGCCACTGCGACGGCCAGACAGACGGTCGCGAGTGCGCCGAACAGGTCGCTATCCGCGATTACCGAAAAGAACGCGCGCATGTTTGCCCCGGCATTACTGATTGAATGCGGCGAAATTCCAGCGATACAGCTGGAATTGCTTTAGAAAGTCCTTCACTTCGGCACCGGTCGTCAACTTGATCGGCAACCCGCGCAGGGCGGCGAACTGTACAAGCAACCGTAACGCGAAGTCCTCGCATGTAAATCGGTTCGTGCGCGTGCTGCCGTTGCGGTCCCAGTACGTTTCCGTCTGCAGTTGTCTTGCCAGTTGCGGAACCGCCATCTGGTATTCGGCGACGTCGGTGTCGGTCCATGTGCGGACCGTTTTCCAGAATGTCTTGAATCGGACGGTGACAGGCTGCGGCGACACATCGTCTGTCGGCGTGGTCTTGCGTGCCGCGATTCGTATGTATCGATTGCCTTCGGGAGAAACGTGGACGCGTTCGGGCATGGTTATTCCGCGAGATAGATCGTGATGTTTTCGGCACGTGAAGTGGACGCGAGCAGGTGCGTTTGCCCATGCGCGTCCGTTCGTCCGTATTCAAACGGTCCGGTGTCTCGCTGCAGTGCATAAGCGACGTCGCTCAGAGGGGCACCCGTGGCGCCCCGAAGAATGTAGCGATCGTTATAGGCCAGCTGAGTCGTTGCCGTGGCCGCATCTGTCGTGACGAGCACGGACTCCATGCCGATGTCGCAATTCGACGCTTCTATTTTCCATTGGCGACCATATCGGGCAATGATGCGAGGAGGGCGCTCACAGCAACATCGGACCCAATCGTTGCTCAAGGCCTGAACTCTTCCCGCGGAAGTGAAGTCGTGGAGTCGCATTTTGCTGGGCGCGCCAGGCGCGGCTTCAATTGTTCCGGTGCTCTCGCAAGTGCTGCACCACGCGCGTTGCCCGACGAACGTGATTCTGCGGCGTTTGCCGTCGTCACCCACGATCGTTCCACACTCACCGCCGTCGACTACGTAGCCGCCGCTGTCCAGCGGATCGTCTTCAACTACCGCGTAAAAAATAGTCATGCCAGTCCACTCGTTTCCGTTGTCGCGTGGAACGTAGCACCGCACGGTCGATCGTGAAAGCGAAGTGTAAAGAACTGTGTCGTGACAGATCGCGTGTTTTCGCATCACCGTCATGCAGCGACGAGGGTCTTTTCAATGGCCTCTCGTGGCTCAGGCGATGGCTGGATTCAGTGCGGCAGCCGCACGTCGAACTTGAACGTCGCGAGCCGCGCGACGAGGATGAAGCCGGTCGCGAGCAGCACGCTGTACACCGAGTCGAACTGCAGCCATGCGAGCAGCAGGTAGAACCAGCAGCCGACGAACGCGCAGGTCGCGTACGGCCGCGAATCGCGCAGGATCAGCGGGATGTCGTTGCACAGCACGTCGCGGATGATGCCGCCGACCACGCCGGTGATCACGCCCATCATCACCGCGATGAAGCGCGGCATCTCGGCATCGAGCGCGATCGCGGTGCCCGAGATGCTGAAGATGCCGAGCCCGATCGCATCGGCCACCAGCAGCAGCCGCTCGGCCGACAGCCGCGACAGCATCCGCAGCACGAACGGCGCGAACAGCGCGAGCACGAAGATCGCGATCACGTAGTCGTCGTGCACGACCCAGTAGAACGGCCGGCGCTCGAGCAGGATGTCGCGCAGCGTGCCGCCGCCGAACGCGGTGGCGAGCGCCACGACGAACGTGCCGACCGAATCGAGGCGGTTCTTGCGCGCCTCGATGAAGCCCGAGATCGCAAAGGCCAGCGTGGCGATCGCTTCCAGTATCGCGATCGCGAGCGTCAGCCTAGGATGCGGCACGCGGCCCCCGGTCGCCGGGTGCCGCGACCGGCTGCAGCAGCACCAGCACCGCGCCCGCGCCGCCGTCGTGGCCGCGCGCCTCGCAGAACGCGATCACTTCTTCCTTCTGCACGAGCCACGCGCGCACCTTGCCTTTCAGCACGGGCTCCTTGCCGATCGAGCCGAGTCCCTTGCCGTGGATCACGCGCAGGCAGCGCAGCCCCTTCTTGCCGGCTTCGCGGATGAACTCGGCGAGCGCATCGCGCGCCTCGTCGCGCCGCATCCCGTGCAGGTCGATCTGCGCCTGCACGATCCACGCGCCGCTGCGCAGCTTGCGCACGACGTCGCGGCTGATGCCGGGGCGGTGGTAGTACAGCGAGTCGTCGCTGTCGAGCAGCGTTTCGGGATCGAATTCGTCGGACAGCGTCGCGTTCAGCACGGCTTCCTCGTCGCGCTGCGTCTGCTTCGGCACCGGGTCGGGCGGCGTGCGGCCGGCCGCCGCGCGCGGCGGTGCATTGAGCGGCTGGATCGCGCCGATCTCGTTGCGGAACAGGTTCGCGTCGGCTTCCGCCTTGCGCTCGGCCTTGGCCGTTTCGATGCGCTCGCGTTCGCGGCGATCGGCTTCGCCTTGCAGCGACTTGCGCAACGCGCCGAGGCCCGCGAGCCCCTGGCCGCGCAACACGGCGGGATCGGGGGCGGGCGCCGGCGCGGCGGGCGCCGGGTTCGCGGGACGGGCGGCGATCTGCCGCTTCGCGGGATCGCTCGGATGGGGCTGGTTCTTCGCCATGATTCGGTAACCGGGCAGGCGCGTTCGGACGCGCGGGCACAAAAAAAGCCGCTGCGCGGCGGCAGCGGCTTTCCGGTCAAGCCCGCTTCGCGGCAGCGGACGCCATTGTAGCGCCCGGCGCGCGAAGGCTTGACGCTTACTTCTTGTCGTGCAGGCTTTCGAGGTAGCGCTGCGCGTCGAGCGCGGCCATGCAGCCCGTGCCGGCGCTCGTGATCGCCTGGCGGTACACGTTGTCCTGCACGTCGCCCGCGGCGAACACGCCCGGCACGCTGGTCGACGTCGCGTTGCCGTGCAGGCCGCTCTTCGTCAGGATGTAGCCGTCCTTCATCTCGAGCTGGCCCTGGAACAGGTCGGTGTTCGGCTTGTGGCCGATCGCGACGAATACGCCCTGCACGTTAAGGTCCTGCTTCTCGCCGGTCTTCACGTTCTTGATGCGCAGGCCCGTGACGCCCGACTCCTCGCCCGTCACTTCGTCGAGCACGTGATCCCACTTGATGTCGACGACGCCTTCCTTTTCCTTCTCGAGCAGGCGGTCGATCAGGATCGGCTCGGCGCGGAACTTGTCGCGGCGGTGGATCACCGTGACCTTCTTCGCGATGCCCGTCAGGTAGAGCGCTTCCTCGACGGCCGTGTTGCCGCCGCCGATCACCGCGACTTCCTGGTTGCGATAGAAGAAGCCGTCGCAGGTCGCGCAGGCCGACACGCCCTTGCCCATGAACGCTTCCTCGGAAGCCAGGCCGAGATACTGCGCGGACGCGCCGGTCGCGATGATCAGCGAGTCGCACGTGTATTCGCCCGAATCGCCGATCAGCCGGATCGGCTGTTCGTGCAGCTTCGCGGTGTGGATGTGGTCGAATACGATTTCGGTGTTGAAGCGCTCGGCGTGCTCCTGGAAGCGCGTCATCAGTTCCGGGCCTTGCACGCCCCTCGCGTCCGCCGGCCAGTTTTCGACGTCGGTCGTGGTCATCAGCTGGCCGCCCTGCGCGATGCCGGTGATCAGCACCGGGGACAGGTTGGCGCGTGCCGCGTAGACGGCAGCCGTGTAGCCGGCGGGGCCGGAACCGAGAATCAGGACTTTGGCGTGTTTGGGCGTGGGCATGTGCGAATCCGTAAAAGGCGGCCGCGGCGGGCGGGGTAAGGCTCGCCGGACGATCCGGGTTGACCGGGATGCCGTCATAGATGGGTATCAGACGCGCATTATAAAGGCCCCGTTGCTGCGCTGCCGAACGAGAGTTTCAATCGTGGCGATAGCGTTCCCCGGTGGCCGGCCCGCGGCGGCGGGGCGGGCAGGGCGGGCGAGGCACGGCGGCCGCCGCCCGTGGCGGCGCATTGCCGCAGCCGGGCGCCGCGCGCCTGTCGGCGATACGCGTCGCATGTGCGGTGTGCGCGCCAGGCACCCCGGCCCTGTTATGTAACCGTCATTTACACTTGACGCCCCGGTGCAGCGTTTACAATAAGCGCGATCGAACGACAGGCGGGCGCGCGGCCCGTCCTCTTTATACGGATTCATGGCAAAAGCTCCTTATTCCGCCCAGGCACAGGCGTTGCCGCACCGGATGTCGAAGCTCCTCACGGAGATCCGCTGGATTCTCCAGGTCGCGCTCTGCGCTTTTCTGGTGATGGCCCTGTTGAGCTACAGCCGGCGCGATCCGAGCTGGACGCACGCCGCGCAGGTGGACCACATCTCGAACTGGGCCGGCCGCGTCGGCGCGTGGACGGCCGACATCATCTTGCTGCTGTTCGGCCTGTCGGCCTACTGGCTGATCGTGCCGCTCGGGCGGCGCATCGCGGTCAACTACCGGCGCATCACGCGTCACGAGGCGGCCGTCGACGAACCCGAGCGGCCGATCGGCTGGCTCACCGAGATCCTCGCGTTCGTGCTCGTCGTGCTCGCGTGCGACGGCATCGAGGCGCTGCGGATGTGGTCGCTGAAGGTGCAGTTGCCGCGTGCGCCGGGCGGTGTGATCGGCGAGGCCGTGGCGGGTGCGATGTCGCACGCGTTCGGCTTCACGGGCGGCACGCTGCTGCTCCTGATCGCACTCGCGATCGGCCTGTCGCTGTACTTCCGCTTCTCGTGGCTGTCGGTCGCCGAGCGCGTCGGCGGCGCGATCCTGTCCGCCGTCAACGTCGCGAAGCTGCGCCGCGAGGCCGAGCGCGACCGCAGGCTCGGCGAGGCCGCGGCCGTGCGCCGCGAAGGCAAGGTCGAGGAGGAGCGCGTGCGCATCGAGGATCACGAGCCCGTGACGATCGTGCCGCCGGTCGTCACGCCGGCGAAGTCCGAGCGCGTCGAGCGCGAGCGCCAGGTGCCGCTCTTCACCGACCTGCCGGGCGATTCGACGCTGCCGCCGGTGTCGTTGCTCGATCCCGCGCCGAAGACGCAGGAAGCGATTTCCGCCGATACGCTCGAATTCACGTCGCGCCTGATCGAGAAGAAGCTGAAGGACTTCGGCGTCGAGGCGAGCGTTGTCGCCGCGTATCCGGGCCCGGTCGTCACGCGCTACGAGATCGAGCCGGCCACCGGCGTGAAGGGCAGCCAGATCGTCAACCTCGCGAAGGATCTCGCGCGTTCGCTGTCGCTCGTGTCGATCCGCGTGGTCGAGACGATCCCCGGCAAGAACTACATGGCGCTCGAGCTGCCGAACCAGCGCCGCCAGACGGTGCACCTGTCCGAGATCATCGGCTCGGAGGTCTATGCGGCGGCGTCGTCGGCGCTGACCCTGAGCCTCGGCAAGGACATCGGCGGCAAGCCGGTGTGCGCGGATCTCGCGAAGATGCCGCACCTGCTGGTCGCCGGCACGACCGGTTCGGGCAAGTCGGTCGGGATCAACGCGATGATCCTGTCGCTGCTGTACAAGGCGACCGCCGAGCAGGTGCGCCTGATCCTGATCGATCCGAAGATGCTCGAAATGAGCGTCTACGAAGGCATTCCGCACCTGCTGTGCCCGGTCGTCACCGACATGCGCCAGGCCGGCCATGCGCTGAACTGGACGGTCGCGGAGATGGAGCGCCGCTACAAGCTGATGAGCAAGCTCGGCGTGCGCAACCTCGCCGGCTACAACAACAAGATCGACGACGCGGCGAAACGCGAGGAAAAGATTCCGAATCCGTTCAGCCTGACGCCGGACGATCCCGAACCGCTCGGCCGCCTGCCGAACATCGTCGTCGTGATCGACGAACTGGCCGACCTGATGATGGTCGTCGGCAAGAAGGTCGAGGAGCTGATCGCGCGGATCGCGCAGAAGGCGCGTGCGGCCGGCATCCACCTGATCCTCGCGACGCAGCGCCCGTCCGTCGACGTGATCACCGGCCTGATCAAGGCGAACGTGCCGACGCGGATCGCGTTCCAGGTGTCGTCGAAGATCGACTCGCGCACGATTCTCGACCAGATGGGCGCCGAATCGCTGCTCGGGATGGGCGACATGCTGTACCTGCCGCCGGGCACCGGGCTGCCCGTGCGCGTGCACGGCGCGTTCGTCGCCGACGACGAAGTGCATCGCGTCGTCGAGAAGCTCAAGGAGCACGGCGAGCCGAACTACGTCGAAGGGCTGCTCGAGGGCGGCACCGCCGACGGCGACGAGGGTTCGGCCGGTGCGGGAACCGGCGAAGGCGGCGGCGAGTCTGATCCGCTGTATGACCAGGCAGTCGAGATCGTCATCAAGAATCGCCGCGCATCGATTTCGCTCGTGCAGCGCCATCTGCGGATCGGCTATAACCGCGCGGCGCGGCTGCTCGAACAGATGGAACAGTCGGGGCTCGTGTCGGCGATGTCGTCGAGCGGCAACCGCGAAATTCTTGTGCCGGCGCGCGACGCGGAATGAGTCCGCGGCGCCCGCGGCGCCGGCCACCCAGGGAGAAAACCGCATCATGCAGCAACTTTCGTTCGTTCCTTCCCTTCGTTCGACGCGGCGCTGGCTCGGCGCGGCGTTCGCCGGCGCATCGCTGATGCTCGCGGCGACGCACGCGTTCGCGGGCGGCACCGAACAACTGAAGGCCTTCGTGTCGCAGGTGCGTTCGGCGAAAGGCGACTTCACGCAGCAGATCGTCAAGGCCCCGGCCAAGGGCGCGAGCGCTGCGCAGGCCGCGCCGAAGCCGAACGACAATTCGAGCGGCACGTTCGTGTTCTCGCGTCCGGGCAAGTTCATCTGGACGTACCAGAAACCGTACCAGCAGGTGCTGCAGGCCGACGGCGACAAGCTCTACGTGTACGACCGCGACCTGAACCAGGTCACCGAGCGCAAGCTGAACGGCGCGCTGGGCGCGAGCCCGGCCGCGATCCTGTTCGGCAGCAACGATCTCGACAAGAACTACACGCTGCGCGATGCCGGCGAGAAGGGCGGCATCGAGTGGCTCGAGATGCTGCCGAAGGCGCAGGACACGCAATTCCAGCGGATCGGCATCGGCTTCCGCAATGGCACGCTCGCCGCGATGGAGCTGCACGACGTGTTCGGCAACGTCACGCTGCTCACGTTCACGAACATCCAGACGAACCCGCCGCTGAAGGGCGATACGTTCAAGTTCGTCGTGCCGAAGGGCGCGGACGTGATCAACGGCTGACCGGCGCCGCACCGTTTTCCCGACACGGGCCTGCCGGCGACGGCAGGCCCGTGTCGTTTCCGGGCGGGCACCGGGCGCGGCGGCGCAGTCGTGCGGCTGTCATAATGTCGGGTCCGGCGGCCGGTTCGGCCGCCATTGTTTGATCGGGAGCGAGGGTTCATGTCCGACCTGTTTCAAGTCGAGCCGCGCCGGCCGCTCGCCGAGGCGCTGCGGCCGAAGACGCTCGCCGAGGTGATCGGCCAGACGCACCTGCTGGGCGAAGGCAAGCCGCTGCGGCTCGCGTTCGAATCCGGCAAGCCGCATTCGATGATCCTGTGGGGGCCGCCCGGCGTCGGCAAGACGACGCTCGCGCGCCTCACCGCGCTCGCGTTCGACTGCGAGTTCATCGCGCTGTCCGCGGTGCTCGGCGGCGTGAAGGACATCCGCGAGTCGATGGAGCAGGCGAAGGACACGCTGAACCGCACCGGCCGCCACACGATCCTGTTCGTCGACGAAATCCACCGCTTCAACAAGGGGCAGCAGGATGCGCTGCTGCCGTTCGTCGAGTCGGGGCTCGTGACCTTCATCGGCGCGACGACCGAGAACCCGAGCTTCGAAGTCAATTCGGCGCTGCTGTCGCGGGCGCAGGTGTACGTGCTGCAGTCGCTGAACGACGACGAGATGCGTCAGCTGCTCAAGCGCGCGCAGGAAATCGCGCTCGACGGCCTCGCGTTCGACGACAAGGCGATCGATACGCTCATCGGTTACGCGGACGGCGACGCGCGGCGCTTCCTGAACCTGCTCGAGCAGGCGCAGACGGCCGCCTCGTCCGCCCGGGTCACGACCATCGATGCCGATTTCGTCAGCAGCGCGATGACGCTGAACGCGCGGCGCTTCGACAAGGGCGGCGACAATTTCTACGACCAGATCTCGGCGCTGCACAAGTCGGTGCGCGGTTCGAGCCCGGACGGCGCGCTGTACTGGTTCTGCCGGATGATCGACGGCGGCGCGGACCCGAAATATCTCGCGCGGCGGATCGTGCGGATGGCGTGGGAAGACATCGGTCTCGCCGATCCACGTGCGCTGCAGGTCGCGAACGACGCGGCCGAGACCTACGAGCGGCTCGGCTCGCCCGAAGGCGAGCTGGCGCTCGGGCAGGCGGTGATCTATCTCGCGTGCGCGGCGAAGAGCAACGCGGGCTACAACGCGTTCAACCAGGCAATGGCGTTCGTGAAGCAGGACAAGTCGCGCGAGGTGCCCGTGCATCTGCGCAATGCGCCGACCAAGCTGATGAAGGAACTCGGCTACGGTCATGCGTATCGCTACGCGCACGACGAGCCGAACGCCTATGCAGCCGGCGAGACCTACCTGCCGGAGGGGATGCGTGAGCCGCGCTGGTACAAGCCGGTGCCGCGCGGGCTCGAATCGAAGATCGCCGACAAGCTCGCGTGGCTGCGCGAACTCGACCGCGAGGCCGGCAAGAAGGACTGACCGGCCAAGCGCGGCCGGGTGGCCGGCGCCGTCTGGAGCGCGTCAGCGCCTGCGGCCCGGCTGCTTCTTCCAGTATTCGAACGGCTCCTCGTGGCATTCGATGTCGAGTTCGGCGACCCGTGCGTGCAGGCGCTCCTGCGCATCGGCGATCGCGAGGTTGTAGATCGCCGGCGCGATTTCCTCGACGAAGAAGTGCAGCAGCGCGCCGGCCTGGATGTTGCCGATCGGCTCGTCCATGTTTTCTGTGAAATAGCGTTGCAGCGACGCGATCGCGCGGTCGCGGACATCCTTGTCCAGTTCGATGGCCATCGGGTTCCCTCGGGTGATGGTGATGCGAAGGCGGGTGCGTTGCCCGCCGCGTTGCGCCCGGCCGGGGCGGCCGTTGCGCGCGGCGCGGCGGCATCGCACGGCGCGCCTCGCCGGGTGCCGACGCGCAGGCCGACAATGCGATACTGCCACGCCCGTCGCGCGTTTGCGGCACTGTCCATCCGGCCAGTGCCGTGGCGGCCCCGCGGTGCGTTAGAATTCCCGTCTTACACAACGATTTTCCAAGTCCTCCCATGCTCGACATCCAGTTGCTGCGCAAAGACCTCGACGGCGTCGCGAAGCGCCTCGCCGATCGCGGCTACACCCTCGACGTCGCCGCGTTTTCCGCACTCGAAGCGGAACGCCGCGCGATCCAGACCCGTACCGAAGAGCTTCAGGCGCGCCGCAACAGCCTGTCGAAGCAGATCGGCGCGATGAAGGGGAAGGGCGAGGACACGTCGGCCGTGATGGCCGAAGTCGGCGGGATCGGTGACGAGATGAAGGCGTCGGAAGCGACGCTCGGCGAGATCCAGGCGCGCCTGTCAGACCTGATGCTGGGCATGCCGAACATCGCGCACGAAAGCGTGCCGGTCGGCAACGACGAGGCCGACAACGTCGAGGTGCGCCGCTGGGGCACGCCGCGCCAGTTCGACTTCGAGGTGAAGGATCACGTCGATGTCGGCACGCCGCTCGGCCTCGATTTCGAAACCGGCGCGAAGCTCGCCGGCGCACGCTTCACGATGCTGCGCGGCGCGATCGCACGCCTGCATCGCGCGCTCGCGCAGTTCATGATCGACACGCACACGCTGCAGCACGGCTACAGCGAGACGTACACGCCGTACATCGTGAACCCCGAGATCCTGTACGGCACGGGCCAGCTGCCGAAGTTCGCGGACGACATGTTCCGTGTCGAGAAGGGCGGCGCCGAGAACACGATCACGCAATACCTGATCTCGACGTCCGAAATTTCGCTGACGAACACCGTGCGCGAGTCGATCGTCGAAGGCGCCGCGCTGCCGATCAAGCTGACCGCGCATTCGCCGTGCTTCCGCTCGGAAGCCGGCTCTTACGGCCGCGACACGCGCGGGATGATCCGCCAGCACCAGTTCGACAAGGTCGAGATGGTCCAGGTCGTCGCGCCCGACGCATCGTACGCGGCGCTCGACGAGATGGTCGGCCACGCTGAAGCGATCCTGCAGAAGCTCGGCCTGCCGTACCGCGTGATCACGCTGTGCACGGGCGACATGGGTTTCTCGGCCGCGAAGACGTTCGACCTCGAAGTGTGGCTGCCCGCGCAGAACACCTATCGCGAGATCTCGAGCTGCTCGAACACCGAGGCGTTCCAGGCGCGCCGGATGCAGGCGCGTTTCCGCAACGCGCAAGGCAAGCCGGAGCTCGTGCATACGCTGAACGGCTCCGGCCTCGCGGTCGGCCGCACGCTCGTCGCGGTGCTCGAGAATTATCAGAATGCCGACGGTTCGGTCACGGTGCCGGAGGCGCTGCGTCCGTACATGGGCGGCATGGAGCGAATCGAAGCGCCTGTACAGGCGTCGTGAGATTGCTCCGCGATCGGTTTTCGAAGGCCTCGCAAAAAATTTGAAAAAAGGGCTTGTGAGGTTCAAAGAGATCGTTCTATAATCTTTTCTTTCCCGGACACGACCAACCGGGAAATGAAGCAGGAAGGAGAGGTGGCAGAGTGGTCGAATGTACCTGACTCGAAATCAGGCGTACGGTTTCCCCGTACCGTGGGTTCGAATCCCACCCTCTCCGCCAAAATACGAAGCCCCGTGATCCGGAAGGATCACGGGGTTTTTCGTTTGGGTCGTGCTGTGGTGAACGTGGCAAGGCGGGGCTGCGTCGATGCCGATGCCCGATAGCACAGGCATGCGCTCCGTCCGGCATTTGCTTGCCGGCGCCCCGCTTCTGATCGTCGCCGGATCATCACTAACATCTCGCTCGCCCACGGGATTCACGCCGCCGCTTTCCCGCTTCAGCCTTCGTTTCGCGCGCCGTTTAACGGTGGGCGTCGACCTCACGCGTGACGTCGACGCGGCCGGCTGCGACGATCTCGCCGACCGGGAGCGCGCTGTCGTGCATCACGACGCGGCCGGATACCGCGCGAGCACGCGCGCGCGGATCGATGGCTTGATGTTCGACTGCGCCATGTTGTCGCCGTAGTGCGCGACGACCCGCGGATTCATCACGCGATACCAGAGCGGCGGCACATAGGCGAACAGGATCATCGTCGCATAGCCGGCCGGCAGTTGCGGCGAGTCGTCGAAGTGGCGCAGCGCCTGGTACGAGCGCGTCGGGTTCGCGTGATGGTCGGCGTGCCGCTGCAACTGGTACAGGAACAGGTTGGTGACGACGTGATTGCTGTTCCACGAATGCTGCGGCGTGCAGCGTTCGTAGCGGCCGCTCGGCAGCTTGCGGCGGCCGAGCCCGTAGTGCTCGACGTAGTTGACGACTTCGAGCAGCGACGCACCGTACACGGCCTGGATCACGAGGAACGGGATCACGACCTTGCCGGCCATGGCGATCGCGATGCCCCACACGACGGCGGTCATCGCCCACGCGTGCAGCACCTCGTTGCGCCAGGTCCACGGCGAATGCCCGAGCCGCTCGAGACGCGTCGTTTCGAGCCGCCACGCCGAGCGGATGCTGCCCGTCACCGTGCGCGGCAGGAAGGCCCAGAACGATTCGCCGTAGCGCGCGCTCGCCGGGTCCTCGGCCGTCGCGACGCGCACGTGATGGCCGCGGTTGTGCTCGACGAAGAAATGCCCGTACGCAACCGGCGCGAGCGTGACTTTCGCGAGCCAGCGCTCGAAGCGGTTGGTCTTGTGCCCGAGTTCGTGCGCGGTGTTGATCGAGATGCCCGTCGCGGCACCGAGCGACAGCGCGAAGCCAGCGTAGTCGTACCACGCGAGCGCATGCGTGCCGACGATCCACGCGCACATGAAGAACGCGATGTATTCGACCAGTGTCGCGAGATAGACGATGTAGCGGTAGTAGCGCACCCGTTCGAGGTGCGGGACGACGGCTTCGGGCGGATTGTCGCGATCGTCGCCGATCAGCGTGTCGAGGACCGGAATCACGCCGAACGCGAACAGCGGGCCGAACCACCAGAACACGTGAAAACCCGTCGACAGCGCGAGCTGGGCCGAGAGGATCGGCAGCGTGATCGTCACCGCGCCGAGCAGCCACAGATAACGTTTGCCATCCGACCAGCCAGGGGCTGATTCGTCGGTCATTGCCATTGTCTCCCTCCTATTGGGGCCGGCGCCTGCGCTTGCGGGCGCGGCGGCCCCGTGTACGCGTTCATCATCGTTCGAATCGTTGTCGGTCCGCGGCACGGCACGCGGCACCGGATCGGTGGTCCGGTTGTGCCAGTTATACGACCGTCGCGCACGCTTTCCAAACTCTGGTGCTAGGCGTGAAGCTCCAAACGGCGGGCCGTGCATGACGCGGGTCGGGAAGGGCCGGAAAGGGGGGGATTGAAACAGGCCGGCAGATGCACGATACGTTCATGCGACCGACGTTCTCGTCAGATGAATGCGTGACGCGACACGCGCGCAACGGGAGGACGGTCTGCAACAAATGTTGCAATGCAATAAGCATGGCGTGACGGCACGCGGCGGCACCGCTCTTTTGCGTGCTGATATGACGGCCGCGGCGACGTAACGCCGGCCCTTCGCCGCATGAATGCCGTGCATGACAAGGCGAGCGGGGCGATGCGTCCGACGTCGCGGTTCTGCGTGCCATGCGTCTTTGCGCTCGCCGCGCCGATGCTGCACCTGCACACCCGCACGTGCGCGGCACCTGCTGCCTTTCGATCCGCGCTGTCATTTGAAAATAACGATTTGACTCATGCCCCGCTTTCGGTTGAAGCTACTAGCTTGCTGTCCGAAGGGGGCTGTGCCTGCATGAGTTCGACCTTGACCGTTCGTCGTATCGCTGCCGACCAGGGCGGTGTGTATCGCGAACTCCGCGCCGCATCGCTGCGTGAGCCCTACGCGCCCGGCGAAGCGCCGGAGGCCGAATTGCTGAACGTCGATTCCGACGCGGCGGCGGCCATCGCCGCGCTGCGTGCCGTGTCCGACGAGTCGACGACTTTCCTGCTGTACACCGAAGGCCATCCGGCCGGCATGATCGGCGCGTATTTCGACAATACGCCCGAACGGCGCGCGTTCGTCAGCGAGCTGTGGGTCGCGCACGCGGTCCGCCACCTGCGCGGCGGCGTGCTGCTGCTCGAAACGGCCACCGCGTGGCTGGCCGAACGCGGTGCGCAGGACGTCTACGCATGGATCGCCGATGCGAACCGCAACGCGATCCGTTTCTACGAACGCGCGGGTTTCGGCAACACGGGCGAGCATGCGCCGATCGTGCGGATGCCCGGCGCGATGAAGTCGTTGTTCGTGTCGCACTTCAACACGCCGTGACGCATGCACGCGCGGGCCGCCCGGCGCGATGAAGGCCCCGCCGCCCGTCCGGCTGCCCGCCTGCCGGTTGCGCGCTCGCCGCGACCGTTGCCACCCGGTTCCCCAAAAATAATGGCCGCACGCGTGGACGCCTGTAAAATACGCAAAAATTTTTTGCAGAGTGTCCATGTCGCTTAAAAAATCGCCATTCTTCGAGCTGCGCAGCGGATCGGTCGATACGTTGCTGTTCACCGTGAAGACGACCGATCTCGATGCGTTGCGTACCGAACTGGTCAAGCGCTTCGAAGCGACTCCCGAGTTTTTCGCCGATGATGTCGTTGCGATCGACGTCCGCCGCCTCGCGGAAGGCGAGCGTGTCGCGCTCGCCGACATCCGCCAGATGCTGAACGACGTGCGGATGCGCCCGGTGGGCGTCGTCGCGCTGGCCGCGCAGGGCTGGGCGGGGGAAGCCGGCCTGCCGTTGCTCGAGGCGCGCGATCGCCGCGTGTCGGCCGCGAAGCCGGCCGACGAAGCGGAGCCGGCGGCTGCCGTTGCTGCAGCCGCTGCCGTAGCAGCCGAACCGGCGCCGGAGCCTGCCCCGACGCCGATTCCGGCGGGCGGCCAGACGCTGGTGATCGACCGGCCGCTGCGTTCGGGACAGCAGATTTACGCGAAAGGAGACCTCGTGGTGCTTGCGCCGGTCAGTCACGGCGCCGAGATCATCGCGGAAGGCAACATCCACATCTACGCGCCGTTGCGCGGCCGCGCACTCGCGGGCGTGCACGGCAATCACGACGCGCGCATTTTCTGCACGTGTCTCGAACCGGAACTGATTTCGATCGCGGGTATCTATCGAACGACCGAGAACCCGTTGCCCGCCGACATCCTGGGCAAATCGGTACAGATCCGGCTCGAAGAGGAAAAACTGATGATCGAACCGCTGCGCCTGACGTGATTCACGCGGCACGCTCCGGATCGATCGGCTCTCATTGACGAACACAGGGTATTGGGTAAATGGCAAAAATCATCGTGGTGACTTCGGGCAAGGGCGGCGTGGGCAAGACGACGACCAGCGCGAGCTTCGCGTCCGGCCTCGCGCTGCGCGGCCACAAGACGGCCGTGATCGACTTCGACGTCGGCCTGCGCAACCTCGATCTCATCATGGGCTGCGAGCGTCGCGTGGTGTATGACCTCGTCAACGTGATCCAGGGCGAAGCGAACCTGAACCAGGCGCTGATCAAGGACAAGAAGTGCGAGAACCTGTTCATCCTGCCGGCGTCGCAGACGCGCGACAAGGACGCGCTCACGCGTGACGGCGTCGAGAAGGTGCTGAACGACCTGGTCACGATGGACTTCGAATACATCGTCTGCGATTCGCCGGCCGGTATCGAGGCGGGCGCGCTGCACGCCATGTACTTCGCGGACGAAGCGCTGATCGTCACGAACCCGGAAGTGTCGTCGGTGCGCGACTCGGACCGCATCCTCGGCATCCTGTCGTCGAAGACGAAGCGCGCGTCCGAAGGCAAGGATCCGATCAAGGAACACCTGCTGATCACGCGTTACAGCCCGAAGCGCGTGAGCGAAGGCGAGATGCTGTCGCTCGAGGACATCAGCGAGATCCTGCGCATCAAGCTGATCGGCGTGGTGCCCGAATCGGAAGCCGTGCTGCACGCATCGAACCAGGGTCTGCCGGCCGTGCATATCGACGGCACCGACGTCGCGGAAGCGTACAAGGACGTCGTCGCCCGCTTCCTCGGCGAGGACAAGCCGCTGCGCTTCACCGATTACCAGAAGCCGGGCCTGCTGCAGCGCCTCTTCGGCAGCAAGTAACGGAGGCCGTCCATGTCCATCCTTTCGTTTCTCCTCGGCGAGAAGAAGAAGTCCGCATCGGTCGCGAAGGAGCGCCTGCAGCTCATCATCGCGCACGAGCGGGTCGGCGGCCGGCCGCCGGCCGATTACCTGCCGGCGCTGCAGAAGGAGCTGGTCGCGGTCATCTCGAAGTACGTCCATATTTCGAACGATGACATTCGCGTGAGCCTCGAGCGTCAGGACGATCTCGAAGTGCTCGAAGTAAAGATCGAGATCCCGCAAGCCTGACCTTTGCTGGTGTCCCTCCGCACGGCGGCGCATGCCGCCGTGCGCGTCTTACGCCCTGTTGCACTTTCGGGCTCGCCGTAACACGGTGTCTGTCGGCCGTTGGTCGACCTCCCGCATTGAACGAAGACGCTCGCGTCAATTGTCAATCAGGAGGTTGTGATGGCTGTCTCTATTGTTCAACGTCGTATCGTCTCGCTCGCGCTGTTCGCCGCGGGCCTGTCAGCCGTCGCCGCGCCGCTCGCCGCACGCGCAGACGAGATCCTCGTCGGCGCGCCGGTGCTGGTGCAGTCGGGCCGGATGGTCGTCGCCGAACCGGTGGCCGCGCCCGCCGAGGAAATCGTCGTCGTCGCGCCGAACGCGCCGCCGCCCGTGCGCTACGAGGTCGTGCCCGATGCACGCGTCGGCTATGCGTGGGAGCGCGGTCACTGGCGCTGGGATCATGGTCGCTACGTCTGGATCGGCGGCCACTGGGAAACCGAGCGTATCGGCATGCACTGGGTGCCGGGCCACTGGGATCAGCGCGGCCCGAACTGGTTCTGGACCCGCGGCCACTGGGCTTGACGGAGGCGTGCGATGAAACGAACCGCCATTGCCATCGCGCTCGTCGCGATCACGCTTGCCGGCTGTATCGTCGTGCCGGCGCGGCCTGTCTACTATCGGCCGGCGCCGGTGGTGATCTACTGAGCTACTGGGCGTCGCGCGGGCCGCCCTGCGCGTGCCGCTCGCCGTCGCCTTCCTCGCGCAGCGTGTCGAGCGGATCGGCGGGTGCGGCAGCCGCATCCTGCGGCTCGGTGACGCCAGTCGAAGCCGCCGGCGCCGCAGCGGCTGCAGCCGCAGTTTCCGCAGCGGCGGCGGGCGGCGCGAGATAGCGCTGCGCGAGCGTCTCGTAGAGCGGCGGCGCGAAGAAGCGCGCCATGCGGCTCGACACCAGCGCGGTCGCCATCAGCGAAATCACGAGCGCATGGCCGTTGATCATCTCCATCACGATCACGAACGACGTGATCGGCGACTGCGTGACCGCCGCGAGGTAGCCGACCATCGCGAGCGCGATCAGCATCGGCAGGCTCATGTCGCCGAACGCGATGTGCAGCAGGTTGCCGAACCCGGCGCCGATCGACAGCGACGGCGCGAAGATCCCGCCCGGGATGCCCGGCAGGTACGACGCGACCATCGACACCATCTTCAGGAACGGATAGAACACCGACAGCTGTTCATGGCCGTCGAGCAGGCCGCGCGCCTCGGCATAGCCGCTGCCGAACGTCGTGCCGCCCGACACGAGGCCGACGACGGCGATCACGAAGCCGCACAGCGCGGCGAACGCGATCGGGCGCTCGCGATACAGGCCGAGCAGGCGCGCGGGCAGCCAGCGCCCGGTATTGAGCAGCAGCCAGCTGAAGAGGCCGCCCGCGATGCCGGTCACGATCGCGGTGACGAGCACGGCGACGGCGAGCATTTTCGGAAAATGCTGGCCGGCGTCGATCGTGCCGAAGTACGTGTAGTTGCCGTTCAGGCCGAGTGCGACCACGCCCGCGAGAATGATCGCGGTGATCAGCACGCCGCTGGCACGGGCGGAGAAGCTGCGGGTCAGTTCCTCGATCGCGAACACGATCCCGGCGAGCGGCGTATTGAACGCGGCCGACAGGCCGGCCGCCGCGCCGGCGAGCACGAGCTGCCGTTCGATCTGCGCGTTCGAGCGCGGGTAGAAGCGCCGCAGGTTGAACATCAGCGCCGCGCCGACCTGCACGGTCGGCCCTTCGCGGCCGATCGTGAAGCCGCCGAGGATGCCCATGAACGAGATCAGCACCTTGCCGAACAGGATGCGCAGCGTCAGCAGCCGAGCGCCGAATGCGCCCGGGCTCGCATGCAGCGTCGCGATGACCTGCGGGATCCCGCTGCCCTCGGCGCCCCGGAAGAAGCGGCGCGTGACCCACGCCGATGCCGCTGCGATCGACGGCGTGAGCAGCAGCGGCAGCCACGCGGCGTGGTCGCGCATCGTGCGGAAGGTGTCGTAGCCCCAGTCGATCAGCCGCGCATACAGGACGGCCGCGAGGCCCACGGCAATCGCGCCGAGCCAGAACACGCCGTACTGGCGCCAGATCCGCAGCGAGCGGCGGGTGAGGGCGGGAAACAGGGCTGGAAGCGCGAGGCGTTGCATCGGCAGCGGGCCGGGAGGGCAAAGAACGCATTATAAAAAGAACCGGATGCGCCGGGGGCTCGACAAACTTTCACAAAAGCGATGCACTTTGTTGCAAATGTAATGATGGTGTAATGTGCGCGCACGACAACCGTCGTTAGCATGACGCATGGCCTGCCATTCCCCACAGGAAACGTGAAACGCATCCTTATCGTGAAAGTGACGTCGCTCGGCGACGTCGTCCAGACGCTGCCGGTCGTCGCGGACCTCCATCGTGCATTTCCGGGCGTGACGGTCGATTGGGCCGTGGACGAGTCGTGCGCCGAGGTGGTGCGCTGGCACCCGGGTGTGAGCGCGGTGCTCTGCGCGCCACTGCGGCGGTTCAAGAAGCTCCGGAACGGCGGCGACCTGAAGGCGATTTCCGCGTCGATCGGCGCGCTGCGCGCGCACCGCTACGACGCCGTCATCGACCTGCACGGCGTCTACAAGAGCGCGATCATCTCGGCACTCGCGCGCGCCGCGCGCCGCGTCGGCTACCAGACGCAGGATCTCGGCGAGACGGGCGCCCGTTTCGCATACTCGCATCGCTTCGGCCCCAGGCCGGACTGCGACGCGTGGCATGGCATGCGCGTGAGCGCCGGCGAGGCGCTGGGCTATGTCCCCGAAGGCATCGCCGCGTACGGGATCGTCGCGCCGCAGGATGTGACACTGCCGGCCGCCGTGACCGACGGTGCGCCGTTCATGCTGCTGTTTCACGCGACCTCCAATCCTGACAAGCAATGGCCGGCCGACCACTGGGCCGCGCTGGCCACGCAGATGATGGCGCGCGGCGTGCGCGTGCTGCTGCCTTGGGGATCGGCGGCCGAACATGACGATGCGCAGGACATTGCCGCGCGCGCGCCGGGCGCGATCGTGCTGCCGGCGATGTCGGTGCGGGAACTGGGCGCGGCGATCGGCCGGGCCGCGCTCGTGGTGGGCGTCGATACAGGATTCGTGCACATGGCGCATGCCCTGAAGCGCCCGACCGTGATGATTTTCGTCGCGACGTCGCGCCACCATTGCGGCATCGGCGGCGCGCCGAATGCGCTGTCGATCGGCGAGCCGGGCGTGCCGCCGTCGGTTGAACAGGCCCTCGACGCGATCGATGCGGTCGGCCCGGTCTATGGCGCGTTGCGTGATCGGCTGACGGCCTAGGGTCTGCGCAAGCCGCTATTCACGTGAACCGGCCCCGGGGAAGCGGGGCCGGGCGTTCAGGCGAGCAGCGCTTCGACCGTGATCACCGCGGCGATGGCTGCCAGGTTGGCGAGCAGCGCCTCGAACAGCAAACCGCGCCAGGTTTTCGGCCGAAAGCGTGCCGCGAGCAGCAGAGCACCGCCCGGCGCGAGCGCCAGGATCAGGACGAGGTCGGCGTTGTCGAGAAGGATGGTCATCGCGGCGGCTCCTTCAGGGACGGATCCCGGGGGGCGCGCGGCGGCGCACCCGGGATCGAGCATAGGCAGCGCCCCTCGTCGCACAACCCGGGTCGTCCCGCAGGCTCAGACGAGCGAGGCGTCGCGGGTTTCGCGCATCAGCAGCACGCCGCTCAGGCTGATCGCCGCCGCCACCGACACGTATCCGCCGACCCACGACAGGCCGCCGTGCGCGGCGAGCAACTGAGCGATGTACGGCGCGATCGACGCACCGAGGATCCCGCCGAGGTTGTACGCGACGCCCGCGCCCGTATAGCGGACGTTGGTCGGGAACAGCTCGGGCAGCAACGCACCCATCGGCGCGAACGTCACGCCCATCAGGAACAGCTCGAGCGTCAGGAACAAGGCGACGAGCGGCATCGAACCGCTGCCGAGCAGCGGTTCCATCGCGAAGCCGGACAGCAGTGCGGCGATCGCGCCCACGACCAGCACCGGCTTGCGGCCGAAGCGATCCGAGGCCCACGCCGAAAGCGGCGTCGCGAGCCCCATGAACACCACCGCGAAGCACAGCAGGCCGAGGAAACCCTGGCGTGGAATATGCAGCGTCGACACGCCGTACGACAGCGAGAACACCGTCGAGATATAGAACAGCGTGTAGCAGACCACCATCGCGAGCGCGCCGAGCAGCGTCGGCCGCCAGTGTTGCGAGACGAGCGTCGCGACCGGCACGCGCACGCGCTCGTTGCGGTCGAGCGCGGCCTGGAACGCCGGCGTCTCGGTGATCTTCAGCCGCACGTACAGGCCGAGTGCGACGAGCACCGCGCTCACGAGGAACGGGATGCGCCAGCCCCAGCTGCGGAACTGTTCGTCGGACAGCGACAGCGCGAGCGCGAAGAACAGCCCGTTCGACATCAGAAAGCCGACCGACGGCCCAAGTTGCGGGAACATCCCGAACCAGCCGCGCTTGCCTTGCGGCGCGTGCTCGGTCGCGAGCAGCGCCGCGCCGCCCCATTCGCCGCCGAGGCCGATCCCCTGGCCGAAGCGCAGCACGCACAGCAGCACCGGCGCGAGCGCGCCGATCGTGTCGTAGCCGGGCACGAAACCGATCGCGGTGGTGGACACGCCCATGACCAGCAGCGATGCGACGAGCGTCGATTTGCGGCCGATGCGGTCGCCGAAATGGCCGAACAGGAACGAACCGATCGGCCGTGCGATGAAGGCGATGCCGAACGTGACGAATGCAGACAGCGCCTGTGCGGTCGCGGAGCCGTGCGGGAAGAACACGGGACCGATGACGAGTGCCGCGGCGGTCGCGTACACGTAGAAGTCGTAGAACTCGATCGCGGTGCCGATGAAGCTTGCGAACACGATGCGCCGGTGGCTGACGGCGCCGGCCGAACCGGTTGCGTGTGCAACGGCCGGGGGAGATGCGGACATGGATGTCTCCGTTTTTTCATTGGGGCGGTCGGCTGAGCGTGTGCTCGGGCAGGCGGACGCCTGCCGGGAGCAGCCGAGCGGACGATGCAGCAGCGGGGTGGACGCGCGCCGTGGCGCGGACGTCATCCGCCGGTCGACGATGGAGACGGATAGGTCGCCGCCGCCCGGTGCCGGCGTAGTCGCATGCCGGGTGCGGCGCGCGAACGCATGCGCGGGAGGGTGGCCGCGCGATTGCGGAAAATTATAGCCAGCGCCGCGACGTAGCGGCAATTGCACGCGGCGCGAGGTCAGTCGAGCGATTGCGCCTGCGCCGACGCGGTGCTTTGCAACTGGAAGTGGCCGTCATCGTTGAACAGCCAGCCTTCCATCATCTCGACCCGACCATTGCCGTCGAGCAGCTTCGATGGCGGTGGCGGCAGCGGTGCCGAGCGGCGCAGCGACGCGAGCGCGAGCGCTTCCGCTTCGCTGTCGCCGTTGCTGCGATAGACGGATGCGTTGACGAGGCGGCCGGTGCGATCGACGGTGAACGCGACAACGACGAGCGAACGCAGCATCGCCTGCGGCGTCCCGTGCGATACGCCGGACGGATTGTGCTCGGCGACGCATTGCGCGACTTCCACGCGGTACTGGTCGCGATTTGCGCTGCGGATGACCGACGGAATCGTCAGGACCGAGCGCAGCGACGGGGGCGGTGTGATCGTGCAGGCAGCAAGCAGCAAGGCGGCGACCAGCGCGGCGATACGCAGCCGGTCGACGCCCGGGCGGGGAAGAGGGGGCATGGGAGGTGAACCGGAGGGTGACTATAAAAAAATGATAGGCGCCCGGGCGCGATGCGTTATCGGGAGAAACGCATAACGCGCGATTGCGGATGATGACCAGGGCAGGCACGACGTATGCGCATGCGATTCATGCGCCGACGCGCAGCGTAGCCCAGGGCGGCGCGCGATGCGAATTGAAATGCGGCATGAGCGATTCGCGTGCGGCGGCGGCCGCGCGGCCGGCCCGCTCAGTAGCCGTGTGTCACGAGCGACAGAACCGACAGATCGGGATGCGTGCCGTCGATGATGCTCTTGCCGATGTGCACGGCTTCATGAACCGCTTCGTCGATGCTCGCGAAGCTTTCCTCGCCGTCCGCGTGGAATGGCACGGCATGATCGGGCAGCGCGGGATTCGCGCCCGGATGGCATACGTAGCCGGTATAGGTGTAGCGCGCGTCGGTACCGGGGACGAGGCCCGGCACCACATGGATCTCGAAGCCTTCGTAATCGACGTGATCCGTCGCTGTCGACAGTTCGGTCATGGCGGTCTCCGTGTGCCGCACGCATGGATGGCGCGGGCGGCATCGAGTCGCGGCGGCGGTCGTGTCGCCGTGCTGATCGAATTCTAGGCGATGGCGGCCCGGGCCGGGAGGCTTCCCCGTATCGCCCGCGGCAACGTCGAGCGTGCCTTGTCGCGCGTTACCGCGTGCAGCGCGCGTCCTTGCGCTGCACGACGAGGATCACGGGATACTTCTGGCCGTGCTCGAGTTCCACCGGCGCGACGACCGTCAGCGTCGCCGGGTCGGAATCGTCGTACACGCTGACCTGCTCGTTGCGGATATACGTCACGCCGGTGCAGTTCGACGCGCGCCCGTCATCCGACACCTTGCACTGGATCTCGTTTTCCTTCAGGTAGTTGTACGGCGTCGGGCTCGCGAGATATTCGCGCAGGCTGCGCGGCGAGCCGCCGACGCCCTTCACGTACGCGATCGCGCACGACGGCGTTGGCGCGTCGGTGCCGGACGCGGAATCGGCGGCCGCAGCGTGCGTGCTGACGGCGGCCAGCAGGGCGACGAGCGACGAGGCGATGAAGGGCTTCATGACGTGGGTTTCCCGTTTCGCGAATCGGAGCGCCGGATTGTAACGGCATCCGGCGGGACGCGTCGGCCTGCGGGGCGGGCACCGCGCGCTGCGTGCGGCGGGCAAACAAAAACCCCGTCATTCGATGAATGGACGGGGTTTGGCGAACTTCCTGGCGGAAGCGGTGAGATTCGAACTCACGGACAGTTTCCCGTCGCCGGTTTTCAAGACCGGTGCCTTAAACCGCTCGGCCACGCTTCCACACGAGGCGGCATTGTAACCGAAATGCCGCCTCGTTCCGCTTCAATCGTCGCGCAGGAACAATTCCTGCAGGTCGTTGAGGAAACGCTGGCCGAGCGGCGTCGGCGCGATCTGCGCAAAATCGCGCGTGATCAGCCCGCGCCGCTCCGCTTCCTTGAGTGCCGGCTCGATCGTGCCGATCGGCAGGCCGGTGCGTTCGACGAAGCTGTGCACGGGGAAGCCCTCGACGAGCCGCAGCGTGTTCAGCATGAACTCGAACGGCAGGTCGCGCGCGCCGACTTCACGCTCTTCCTGTATCGGCGTGCCGGCCATCGCCTGTTCGATGAAGGTCGCCGGATGCTTGTAGCGCGCCTGCCGCAGGATCCGGTTCGGGAACGACAGCTTCGTGTGCGCGCCCGCGCCGATCCCGAGATAGTCGCCGAAGCGCCAGTAGTTCAGGTTGTGCTTGCACTGATGATTCGGCTTCGCGTACGCGGACACTTCGTAGCGTCCGTAACCGGCCTCGGCCGTGCGTTCGTGAATCCATTCCTGCATGTCGGCCGACGCATCGTCGTCGGGTACCGCGGGCGGAAACTTCGCGAACATCGTGTTCGGTTCGAGCGTCAGGTGATACAGCGACAGATGCGGCGGTGCGAACGACAGCGCGGTCTCGATGTCGGTCCGGCATTCGTCGAGCGTCTGGTTCGGCAGCGCGAACATCAGGTCGAGGTTGAAGTTGTCGAACGTCTTCGCGGCGATTTCGACGGCCGCGCGCGCCTGTGCGGTGTCGTGAATGCGCCCGAGTGCTTTCAGATGGCCTTCGTTGAAGCTCTGGATGCCGACCGACAGGCGGTTCACGCCGCTCGCGCGGAACTGCGCGAACTTCGCGGCCTCGAACGTGCCCGGGTTTGCCTCGAGCGTGATCTCGGCATCGGCATCGAGCGGCAGCAGCGCGCGCACGTCGGACAGCAGCCGGTCGAGGCCGGCCGCGGACAGCAGGCTCGGCGTGCCGCCGCCGATGAACACCGTATGCACCTGCCGGCCCCAGACGAGCGGCAGCGCCTGCTCGAGATCGGCACGCAGCGCGTCGAGATATTCCGTTTCCGGAAACCGCTCGCCCTTCCATTCGTGCGAGTTGAAATCGCAGTACGGGCACTTGCGCACGCACCACGGAAAATGCACGTACAGCGCGAGCGGCGGCAGCGACGTGAGCCGCACCTGCCCGGGCGACGTGAACGTCGCGACGACGCGCGCGCCGGTTTCCGCTGCCTGGCTCATGCGTCCTCCGGCTGCGAATGCGTGACGAAGACGATCATGCGGGTTCCTCTGCAAGCCGCGCGAGCAGCGCTTTCAGCGCGAGCGCGCGATGGCTGTGCGTGTTCTTCACGGCCGGCTCGAGTTCGGCCGCCGTCGCGCCGAGCGACGGCAGGTGGAAATACGGGTCGTAGCCGAATCCGTGCTCGCCGCGCGGCGTGTCGACGATCTCGCCGATCCAGCGACCTTCGGCGAACAGCGGCTCGGGATCGTCCGCGTGGCGCACCAGCGCGAGCACGCAGCAATAGTATGCGCGCCGGTCCTCGACGCCGCGCAACTGCTCGACGAGGTACGCATTGTTCGCCGCGTCGCCCCTGGCGCCGCCCGCGCGCTGCGCGTAGCGCGCCGAATAGACGCCCGGCGCGCCGCGCAGCGCGCGCACGCACAGGCCCGAATCGTCGGCGATCGCCGGCAGGGCGGTGAGCCGCGACGCATGCCGCGCTTTCGTCAGCGCATTCTCGATGAACGTGCCGAACGGCTCTTCCGCCTCGGGCACGGCCAGGTCACCCTGCGGCACGATCTCGATGCCGAGCGTCGAGAACAGCGCGGTGAATTCGCGCAGCTTGCCGGCGTTGTTCGACGCGAGCACGATGCGCGACAGCGGCGCGAGGGTGCGATCAGACATGGCCGGCGCCCAGCACGTCCTTCTGCAGTTGCACGAGCTGGCCGATCCCGTTTTGCGCGAGGTCGAGCAGCGCGTTCATCTCGGCGCGCGAGAACGGCACGCCTTCGGCGGTGCCCTGGACTTCGACGAAGCCGCCGGCGCCCGTCATCACGACGTTCATGTCGGTGTCGCAGCGCGAATCTTCCGCGTAGTCGAGGTCGAGCACGGGCGCGCCTTCGTACACGCCGACCGAGATCGCGGCGACGTGGTCGGTGATCGGCGAACGCGCGAGCTTGCCGGCCGCGATCAGCTTCGATACGGCGTCGTGCGCGGCGACGAAGGCGCCGGTGATGCTCGCCGTGCGCGTGCCGCCGTCGGCCTGGATCACGTCGCAGTCGATGTGGATCGTGCGCGCGCCGAGCGCCTCGAGATCGAACACCGCGCGCAGCGCGCGGCCGATCAGGCGCTGAATTTCCTGCGTGCGGCCCGTCTGCTTGCCGCGTGCGGCTTCACGGTCGCTGCGCGTGTGCGTCGCACGCGGCAGCATCCCGTATTCGGCCGTCAGCCAGCCCTGGCCGCGATCGCGCAGGAATTCGGGCACGCGTTCTGCGACGCTCGCGGTGCAGATCACCTTGGTATCGCCGAATTCGACGAGCACCGAGCCTTCGGCGTGTTTCGTGTAGTGGCGCGTGAGGGCGACCTTGCGCAGTTCGTCGGCGCGACGGCCGCTCGGGCGGGACAGGGAAGACGTCATGGGGGAATCGTGGACGGAAGAGGAAACCTCGATTTTAGCGCCGAACGGCAGCCTTGCCCGGCGGGGTGGGGCGCAAAAATGGGATAATGCGCGCTTCCCGCCCCGCGCCTTGCAATGCGCCGGGCGCCTCGACATATTCCGCCCCGAGAAGGGCACCCAGACGGCGAGACGAACCATGATCTACAGCATGACGGGCTATGCGAGCGCGACGCGCGAACTCGCGACGGCCACCGGCAACGGCGGCACCAGCGTGTCGGTCGAACTGCGCACCGTGAACTCGCGCTTCCTCGACCTGAATTTCCGCATGCCGGACGACGTGCGCGCGTGCGAACCCGCGCTGCGCGAAATGCTGATGAACAAGCTGTCGCGCGGCAAGGTCGACGTGCGCATCAACCTGCAGCGCGGCGAGCAGAGCATCGGCGCGGGCGCGCTGAACCAGTCCGCGCTCGGCCAGCTCGCCGAGCTCGAGCGCTCGGTGCTGGATTCGTTCCCGGGTGTCGGCCGCCTGCGCGCGGGCGAGATCCTGCGCTGGCCGGGCGTGCTGGCCGAGAGCGGCGTGTCGGCGGAAGCGATTCGTGACGCGGTGCTCGCGTGCGGCAAGGAAGCGATCGGCGAGCTCGTCGTCGTGCGTTCGCGCGAAGGCGCACAGCTGGCGACCATGCTGCTGTCGAACGTCACCGAAATGGAAGCGATCGTCGCGCGCATCACGCCGCTCGTGCCGGAGCTGATCGCGAAGCATCAGCAGAAGATCGTCGAGCGGCTGCAGGAAGCGCTCGGCATCGCGGCGCCCGAAGGCAGCGCGGCGATCGTCACGCGCGAGGAAGCCGCGGAACGCATTCGTCAGGAAGTGACGATGTACGGGATCCGGATCGACATCGCGGAAGAGCTGTCGCGACTCACCGCGCACCTGAACGAAACGCGTCACGTGATCGAGAAGGGCGGCCGCGTCGGCAAGCGTCTCGACTTCATGATGCAGGAACTGAATCGCGAGGCGAACACGCTCGGCTCGAAGGCGGCGGCGAAGGAACTGGCCGACGCATCGATGGCGCTCAAGCTGTTGATCGAGCAGATGCGCGAGCAAGTGCAAAACCTGGAGTAAAGCAACATGACCGAATCCCATCGCGACGGCCACGCGTCGCATTCGCTGCACGGTGGCGTCTATCCCGGCAACCTGTTCATGGTCGTCGCGCCGTCGGGCGCCGGCAAATCGACGCTCGTGAATGCGCTTCTGTCGAAGGACAGCGACATCTGCCTGTCGATCTCGTATACGACGCGCAAGCCGCGCCCGGGCGAACAGGACGGCCAGCACTACCACTTCACGACCGTCGAGGATTTCCGCGGGCGTCACGCGGCGCACGAATTCCTCGAGAGCGCGGAAGTGCACGGCAACTACTACGGCACGTCGCGCGTCTGGATCGAGGAGCAGATGAAGAACGGCCACGACGTGCTGCTCGAAATCGACTGGCAGGGCGCGTTGCAGGTGAAGAAGCAGTTCCGCAACGCGGTCGGCATCTTCATCCTGCCGCCGTCGCTCGACGCGCTCGAGGAGCGCCTGAAGAAGCGCGGGCAGGACGAGCCGAACGTGATCACGCGGCGCCTGCTGGCCGCCGGCAGCGAGATCGCGCACGCGTCGGAAGCGGAATACGTGGTGATCAACGAGAATTTCGAGCGTGCGCTCGCGGAGCTCGAATGCATCGTCGCGGCGACGCGCCTGCGCTTTGCTTCGCAGTACGCGCGACATGCGGAGCTGTTCATCGAGCTCGGTATCCATCTGCCCCACGCGGAATGACGCGGGGGTAGAGGGACATAAGGTAGAATAAGCACTATATTCAGAAGGAATTACCAACATGGCTCGCATTACCGTCGAAGACTGCCTGAAGCAAATCCCCAACCGCTTCGAACTGGCGCTCGCCGCCACCTACCGCGCGCGGCAGCTCGCGCAAGGCCATACGCCGAAGATCGAGAGCCGCGACAAGCCGACCGTCGTCGCGCTGCGCGAGATCGCTGCCGGGCAGGTCGGCGTCGAGATGCTGAAGAAGGTGCCGGTTTAACGCGCATCCGGCCCGTTCCAGCCATGTAGTCCACGCGCGCAACGACTCGACCTGGAGGCGAATATGAGCACCACCCCATCGTCCGCCTCCGCGGATTCGACCACCGAAGCCACGGCCCAGTCGCCTGCGCGCCAGTACATCGACGCGGTCCTCGAACAGTCCTTCCGGCACCTGTTCGGGCCGACCGCCACTCCGGAGCAGCCGCGCAAGCACGGCGTCGTTTCGATCGCGAAACTGACCGCCGCGCTTGCCGAGTATCTCGCTCCGGATGAAATCAAAGAGGTCAAGGCGGCGTTCCACTTCAGCGACGAAGCCCACCTCGGTCAATATCGCCAGAGCGGCGAACCCTACATCACCCATCCCGTCGCCGTCGCGGAAATCTGCGCCGGCTGGAAGCTCGACGCGCAAGCCGTGATGGCGGCGCTCCTGCACGACGTGATGGAAGACCAGGGCGTGACCAAGAGCGAGCTGGCCGAGCGCTTCGGCCCGAAGGTCGCCGAACTGGTCGACGGCCTGTCGAAGCTCGACAAGATGGAGTTCCGCAGCCGCGAGGAAGCGCAGGCGGAAAACTTCCGCAAGATGCTGCTCGCGATGGCGCGCGACGTGCGCGTCATCCTCGTCAAGCTCGCCGACCGTCTGCACAACATGCGCACGCTTGGCGCGGTGCCGATGGAAAAGCGCCGCCGCGTCGCGCGCGAGACGCTCGACATCTATGCGCCGATCGCGCACCGCCTCGGGTTGAACAACACGTATCGCGAGCTGCAGGACATGAGCTTCGCGAATTTCAACCCGCATCGCTACGCGACGCTCGAGAAGGCCGTGAAGGCCGCGCGCGGCAACCGCCGCGAAGTGATCAGCAAGATCCTCGAGGCCGCGCAGCGCGCGATGGCCGACGCGAAGATCGACGCCGAGATCACCGGCCGCGAAAAGACGATCTACAGCATCTACCGCAAGATGCGCGACAAGCAGCTGTCGTTCTCGCAGGTGCTCGACGTGTACGGCTTTCGCGTCGTCGTCGAGAGCCCGCTCGACTGCTACACGTGCATCGGCGCGCTGCACGCGCTGTACAAGCCCGTGCCCGGCAAGTTCAAGGACTACATCGCGATCCCGAAGATCAACGGCTATCAGTCGCTGCACACGACGCTCGTCGGCCCGTTCGGCGCGCCGATCGAGTTCCAGGTGCGCACGCGCAAGATGCACGAGATCGCCGAGGCCGGCGTGGCCGCGCACTGGCTGTACAAGAACGGCGGCGCGGATCTGAACGACGTGCAGAAGCGCGCGCACCAGTGGCTGAAGTCGCTGCTCGACATCCAGAGCGAAGCCGGCGATTCGAGCGAATTCCTCGAGCACGTGAAGATCGACCTGTTCCCGGATGCGGTCTACGTGTTCACGCCGAAGTCGAAGATCATGGCGCTGCCGCGCGGCGCGACGGCACTCGATTTCGCGTATTCGATCCACAGCGACCTCGGCAACCAGTGCGTGGCCGTGAAGATCAACAACGAGCTGCTGCCGCTGCGTACCGAGCTGAAGAGCGGCGACATCGTCGAGGTGATCACCGCGCCGTATTCGAAGCCGAACCCCGCGTGGCTCGGTTTCGTGCGCACCGGCAAGGCGCGCTCGGCGATTCGTCACTACCTGAAGACGATGCGCCTGAACGAGTCGGTGCAGCTCGGCGAGCGGCTCGTCGACCAGAGCCTGAAGGGTTACGGGCTCGCGCTGGCCGACGTGACGCCGGAAGTGTGGGAAAAGCTCGTGCAGTGGACGGGCAACAAGAGTCGCCAGGAAATCTTCGCGGACATCGGCCTCGGCCGCCGCGTCGCCGCGGTGATGGCCAAGCGCATCGAGGTGCTGATGAGCGGCCGCGATGCGGACGACGATCTGCCGAAGTCCGAGCGACATCCCGCGCACAATGCGCCGCCGGTCGTGATTACCGGCACCGAAGGGATGTCCGTGCAGCTGTCCGCGTGCTGCCGGCCGATTCCGGGCGATGCGATCATGGGCTATATCGGCATCGGCCTCGGGATGGCGATTCATACGACCGATTGTCGTGTCGCGCAGCGCATCCATCGCCGCGATCCGGGCCGCTGGATCGACGTCGAATGGGCGCCGCAGCCGGGACGTCTCTTCGACGTCGCGGTGAAGGCACTCGTGAAGAACACGAAGGGCATCTTCGCGCGCGTCGCGGCGGACATCACGTCGGCCGACGCGAACATCGTCCACATCGCGATGGACGAGGACCTGACGCACGAATCGACGGTGTTGCGCTTCGTGATCCAGGTCAGCGATCGCGTGCATCTTGCGAACGTGATGCGGCGCGTGCGGACCAATCCGGACGTGATGCGGATCATGCGCGAGCGCTCGACCGACGACAGTGTGCATGCGCGTCACGATGGCGGCATGCGCATCGAGCGCGAGCGGCAGGATTACTGACCTGCGCGTTGCCTGGGCGGGATACGACGGCGGCCGCGGGCCGCCGTTTTCGATTGTGACGCGGGCCCGGCGGCGTTGCGCGGTGACAGCGCGGCTCGAGTCGAGCGAGCAGTGATCGTCGGGAAGGGGGGGGCGGAAAAGAAAAAAGGGCCTTCCCGGAGGAAGGCCCTTCTGAGGTGGCGCGGCTGGCAGGATTCGAACCCACGACCCCTTGGTTCGTAGCCAAGTACTCTATCCAACTGAGCTACAGCCGCACGCAAAGCGGTACTACTTCAACTGTCGGAACCTTCTGCGATGGGAAGGCCCCCAAAAAGGTGGCGCGGCTGGCAGGATTCGAACCCACGACCCCTTGGTTCGTAGCCAAGTACTCTATCCAACTGAGCTACAGCCGCACGCAAAGCGGTACTACTTCAACTGTCGGAACCTTCTGCGATGGGAAGGCCCCGAAAAAGGTGGCGCGGCTGGCAGGATTCGAACCCACGACCCCTTGGTTCGTAGCCAAGTACTCTATCCAACTGAGCTACAGCCGCACGCAGAAGCGGAAGTATAGCAGAGTCGCATAAAAAGGGAAGCCTTATTCGCAAAATATGTCGCACGATCTTGCGCGGCCGCCTTCGTGTACCCTTGGAGCATCAGTCATCCAGGTATTGAATCCGCATCATGAACAAGGCGTTTGTCAAAGAGTCGGACGGCGACGACGACGATCTCGACCCCGGTCAACCGGCGATTCCGGCGGGCACGAAGAACTACATCACGCCGGCCGGCCACAAGCGGCTCAGGGACGAACTCCTGAACCTGATCGACGTCGAGCGTCCCGAGGTCGTGCGCCTCGTGTCGTGGGCCGCGTCGAATGGCGACCGGTCGGAGAACGGCGACTACATCTACGGCAAGCGGCGGCTGCGCGAGATCGATCGCCGGATCCGCTTCCTGACGAAACGGCTCGATCTCGCCGAAGTCGTCGACGCGAGCCGGCAGGAGAACGTCGACCAGGTGTTCTTCGGCGCGACCGTCGATTACGCGACGCCGGACGGCGAGGATCACACCGTCACGATCGTCGGGATCGACGAGGTCGATCTCGATCGCGGTTGCGTCAGCTGGATCTCGCCGGTCGCGCGGGCGCTCATCAAGGCGAAGATCGGCGATACCGTCACGCTGATGACACCCGCCGGTCCGCAGCCGATCGACGTGCTCGACGTTCACTATCCGGCATCGGGCAGCGCATGAGCATGGCGCGACGCATCCGCGCAACGGCGCGCTGAGGCGAACAGGCGTCCCGGGCGGGGCGCTTCGTCACGACGGTCCGGGCGAGTGCCCGGGGCCGATCGTCTCGCTCAGAAGCGGTGGCGCATGCCGGCCGTGACGGCGATCTGCTTGTTCGTCGACGACGCGGTGCCCAGCCCGTTGATGTTCGCGCCGATCGCCAGGCCGTCCGCATTGACCCGCTGGTATTCGCCCTGCAGGTACAGGTCGGTGCGCTTCGACAGCGCATAGTCGGCCTGCAGGTTGAACTGGTGCCAGCTCGGCGTCTGGCCGTCGAGACGGCTGTCGGTATACGTGTACGAGCCAGCGAGCGAGAACGCCGGTGTCAGCGCGTAGCGGCCGTTCACTTCGTAATTGTTGAAGCGCGTGCCGCCGACGAGCGGGATGCCGCCCGACACACCGGACTGCCCGGCGCTGACCCTGGCCGAATCGGTCAGGCGCGTCTGCGTGAACACGAAGCCGGCCGTCGCGGGCCCGAACGTGTAGTTGAGGCCCGCGCCCCAGGTGCGCTGCCGGCTGGCCGCGAACGTCCAGTCGCCGGCCACCGCGCCGGGATCGCTGGCCGCGAGTGCGAGCGAGTTGATGTTGTTGTTGAGCTGCATGTAAGCGGCCGCGACGTTGAAGCCCAGGTAGCTGTACGACGCGCCCACGCTGTACGCGCGGTTGTTCGAGAAATTGCTGGAATTCGAGAAGCCGTACAGCGCGCCGAACTTCAGGCCGCCGTAGTTCGCGCTCTGGTACTTGACCGAGTTGTTGATCCGGAACGAGTTGTTCAGGTTGTCGTTGTCGAACGGGTGCGCGAACTGCGTGCCGCCGTACTGGGTGCCGGTCAGCGACAGCGGACCGAGGAAATCGACGACGCTGTCGTACTGGCGGCCGAGCGTGACCGAGCCGTAGCGGTCGTGCGCGATCCCGACAAACGCCTGGCGGCCGAATTCGCGGCCGTTCTGCTTCAGCGAACCGTTGTTGATGCCGAAGCCGTTCTCCAGCGTGAAGATCGCCTTCAGTCCGCCGCCGAGATCCTCGGTGCCGCGCAGGCCCCAGCGGCTGCCGTTGATCGAGCCGCTCGTTTCCTGCCACGCGCTGTGGCCGCCCTGGTTGTTCGTATAGGTGATGCCGGCATCGATCAGGCCGTACAGCGTGACGCTGCTTTGCGCATGGGCGGCGGTGGCCGCCACGCTCGCCAATGCGGCGACGATCAGGGACTTTTTCATGATCTGTCTCCAAACAGGATGATGTCGATCGAACCTGCTGCGGGCATCGGCGGTGTCGCGGGTCGGCGACGCCGTGCGCGTGGGGCGCGGCACCCTCGTCGGAATCCATTTGCAGTGTAAGGATCGGTCCGGGCGCAGGGGAAAATCGCTTCCGGCAATACTGTATTTTGAATCGCGCAAGAATGAGAATGGGCGCCGAGAGCCGCGGCCATCAAGGCGTTGCGGCGGCGCAGCAGGGGGGAAGCTGATCGGGACTGCCGTCAGGCGCGTTGCGCGATCGCGACAGGCGATCAGTGGCGGGCGAGGGTAGCGCCAGCGCGATTATTGACACAACGGCAATAGAGGTTTGTGTGTAGCATGGATAATGAAAGGATGTTATCTCGCTATACTGCGATCTCTGCTTTCCGAAGCAGACTTTTTCGTTGACGGAAAAGATCTCCAAACCTTTGTCGGCGCGACTTCCCAGTCGCGCTTTTTTTTGCCCGTCTTCCCGATCCCTATTGCGCGTGCGAGCGCCGCTTGCGCTTGCCTGTCGGCTGCGCGTCGTCGGCTTCGGCCGGCGGCGGCGTGTACGTCCAGTCTTCCATCACGTAGTGACGGGCGTCCAGCGGTGACGCCAGCAGGTTCTGCCAATGATCGCCGTGCCAGGTCGGATCGAACTCGGTATCGCACGGCGCTTCACGGGACTCGGCCAGCGCGCGGGACTTGCGGCGTACGCGTGCGAGCCGGCTCGCAAGGCGCTTGATTCCGTCCAGCCACATGACCTTCTCCTTCCATTGCCTGGCACCAGCATCGCAATGTCCTCCGTTGTCCGCAATCCGGAAAAAACCCGAGGATTTTACCGGCTTGATTTGTCCCCGGTAGGTTTTTCGCGGTCCCGATTATCGGCGACATGATCCCGGTAACATTGACAGGTTTTTGATGCGAATCAATTAATAAAAGACGATGGTGTACCGATTCCAGTGGTATTGACGCCTTTTTGATAAAGAAGGCGCTAAAAATTCCCTTGACGCACCCGGATTGTCCAATTTATAAAGTCAGCACTCCGTCCCCGGGCGGGGCGCTGCGGGTGAGTGTCGGCGTGCTGTTGCGGGATTTCGGGAAGCGGCTATAAACAGTAGCTTTTTTGATCTAAACGAGTGGGGAACGAAGGTATGGATACCGGTATCGTAAAATGGTTTAACGATGCTAAGGGTTTCGGTTTTATTACGTCCGACAATGGCGGCGAAGATTTGTTTGCGCACTTTTCCGAAATCCGGATGGACGGCTTCAAAACGCTGAAGGAAAACCAGCGCGTTTCCTTCGACGTGAAAGTCGGGCCGAAAGGCAAGCAGGCAGCGAATATCCAGGCGGTCTGACGCGCCACGCATTGCCGATCACGTCCGGCCCCCGCATCGCGGGGGCTTTTTGCTTTTCGGGGGCACGAAAACTGGCAGCCGCCGAATCGATTCCGGTTCGGACTGGTCGCGAACATGCATGCCGGTGCATACTCACGAAAGCATCGTTTCCCTGTCTTTTCATGTCCGATTCCCGTCCGTCCGATCCCGCCTGCGAACTGCCGCTTGTCTTCGTCGACCTTGAAACCACCGGTGGCTCGTCCGCCGAGCACCGCATCACCGAAATCGGCGTGGTGGAAATCGGCCCGCTCGGCGTATCGACGTGGACGACGCTGGTCAATCCGGGACAGTCGATTCCGCCGTTCATCCAGCAACTGACGGGTATTTCGGACGAGATGGTGCGCGATGCGCCGTCCTTCGCATCGCTCGCGCCCGCGCTGTTCGAGCGGCTCGACGGCAAGCTGTTCGTCGCGCATAACGCGAGCTTCGACCGTGGCTTCCTGCGTGCCGAATTCGAACGTGCCGGCATCGCGTTCAATCCGGACGTGTTGTGCACGGTGCGGCTGTCGCGCGCGCTGTTTCCGCGCGAGGCGCGGCACGGACTCGATGCGCTGATCGAGCGTCATGGCCTCATCCCCGCCGCCCGCCACCGGGCGCTCGCGGATGCCGATCTCCTTTGGCAGTTCTGGCGGCAATTGCACGAGATCGTGCCGCTCGAGCGGCTGCGCGACCAGATCGCGCGCACGACGCGCCACTTCCGTCTCGGGGGGAACCTGACCGAAGCGTGGCTCGATACCGCGCCCGCCGGATGCGGCGCGTACGCGCTGTTCGGGGAGGGCGACGAAGCACTTTACGTCGGGCGCAGCGTGCGCGTGCGGCAGCGCTTGCGCGCGCTGCTGACCGGCGAGCGGCGCTCGTCGAAGGAAATGCGGCTTGCGCAGCAGGTGCGGCGTGTCGAATGGCGGGAAACCGGCAACGAGTTGGGCGCGATGCTCGCCGAAGCGCAATGGATCGCACACCTGCGTCCGTCGTACAACCGGCGTCCCGCGGCCGACAACGCTCGTGCAGGCAAGGCGCCCTGGCCGTTCGACGGCGCGGTCGCGTTCGAAGCGTGCGGCGAGCGCCGCCTGTTTCACGTGATCGACGGGTGGCGCTATCTCGGTGCGGCCGAATCGCTCGACGCGGCCGTGCGCCTCGTGACCGATGGCGTGGACGGCGCGTTCGAACCCCATACCCATCGCCTGCTGCAGACCCATCTCGCACGCGGCCTGCAACTGATTCCGCTCGCGGCGCTTACCCCTGCCGATTGAGCACCGCTTGCTGCCGCGCGCGATGGCCGTGCGCGCTCAGCCGATCGCGCTGGCGCCGCCGGCGGAGCAGACGTGCGACAGCGCGGTGCCGAGCGCCTGCGTCCGGGTGGCGTCGTAGCGGGTGAGCGTCTTCCAGTTCGCGATGCTGCGTGCGAGCCGCGCCTGGCAATCGGGCGCGTCGCGCAGCGGCGCGACCCGGGCGAGGCCGGTCAGCATCTTTTGCGTGAGCTGGTCGAGCGCCGGCCGCGTGCTGGTCGCGAGGTCGGGCGGCGTGCCTTCGGGCGGTCGCGTCGCGCGCCAGGTGGCAAAGAGCGCATTCTGCACGTCCTTGCTCGCGGCGATCTGATCCTCGAAGAACGTGCGCGCGAATGCCGGATCCACGCCGGCCTGTGCGGCGCGCTTCTCCATCGATGCGAGCAATGCCGCTTCGCGGGGCCGGTCTTCGATCGCCTTGTGGTTCGCCCATTTCCATCGTGCGACGGGTTCGGCAAGCGCGAGCCGCTGCGATGCGAGCGCGACGAGATTGGTGAGCGCGGTGTCGTCGCCGTCCGCGCGCGCGATCTGCGGTGACGAAAAGAGGGCGACGCCGAGCGCGGCGACAGCGACGCTGGCACGAATGGCTTGTTTCATCGGAACGATCGGGAAAGCCGGGCGGGCCGGAGGTGGAAAACCAGAAGGATAGACGAAGACAGTCGCGCGGCGGAACGACGCGACAGAAGAATCAGCGGACGCGCTGACCCGGCACCGTCAGGCCGTTGCAGCCCGGGTGCGAAGCGATCTGCGCCGAAAACGCAGCGATGAACCGCACGATCTCGATTGACACGTGGCGGTTACAGAACGGAATGCGGGTTCACTTCGGCGAGTACAGCTTGTGCTGCTCGTCGAAGAATGCCCGGACGTGCTCGGGCAATTCGGCGAGGAATTCCACGCCGACAGGTTCCGGATCCGGGCTCATCACTTGCTCGGGCGGGGGCATGCGGGTTGGTCTTTCGTCCATGGTCGTTTCTCCAGCAGGTTCAATAATTATCAACCTCGTGCTCGGATTTATGCCAGTGGCGAATCGTTAGATTTTGTCTCTGTTGTATTAACGGCACATGCGCTGCTGCGCGCCGTGCGATGCCGACTATTGCACCCTGCACGATCGGCAACGATTGAGTCGCTTGCTATACTTGCGCGCACTTTTTCCTGGACCGCGATGAAACGAACGACGCGATGGATCGGCCTCGTCTGGCTGGCGCTGGTACTGAACGTACTGTCGCCCGTCGTCGGCTATGCGCGTCTCGCGTCGAGCGGTTCCGGCGAGCTCACGCTCGAATTGTGCAGTGCGGCAGGCGCCCGCCAGGTCGTCCTCGCGCAGCCCGGCGACGACCGCGGTGCGGCGTCGTTCGACCATGCGGACGTGCCGCACTGCGTGTACTGTCCCGGCTTCGCGGCGAACGTCGCGCTCGGCACGAGCCTGCCCGCGTTGCCGGGCTTCGTGCGCGCGTTCGCGTACCGGGCGGCCGCCCCGGCCGTTCCCGATTTTCCCCGCCAGGGCATCCGTCTCGCGCAGCCGCGCGGTCCGCCTGAAAACGTCCCGATCTGATTGATATCGTCCGCGCGCCCCGGTGGCGCGCGTGCCGCCCGCGGTCCGGTCCGCGCGCCGCGCCGTGTGCGCGCGGCGCGTCGGCTCGCGTCCGGTGGCGGCCCCCGGTCACGTTTTCAGGAATTCATCCATGTCGTTCACTTTCGCCGCGCGGCCGTCGCGCGGTCGGCTCGCGCTCGCCTGCGCGGCCGCTTTTGCCTGGCAGACCGCGCAAGCGGCTCCGACCGATGGTGCACCCGCCGATCCGGTGCCAACCGGCCCGGACAACCGGGCCGGCCGCGCCGCATCGATTGCCGTGCCCGGGCCCGCGCCGACGGGCGACACGCTGACCGCCGTCAGCGTCACCGCCCAGCGGCAACCCGTCGATCCCGATACGCCGGCCGTCGTCGAGTCGATCACGCGCGAGCAGATCGACGCGCACACCAACGTCACCACCGAGGACGCGCTGAAGTACGCGCCCAACCTGATGGTCCGCAAGCGCTACATCGGCGACCGCAACAGCGTGTTCGCCGGTCGCGACTTCAACGAACTGCAGAGCGCGCGCGGGCTCGTGTATGCCGATGGCCTGCTGCTGTCGAACCTGCTCGGCTCGAGCTATGCGTACCCGCCGCGCTGGTCGCTGATCGCCCCCGACGATATCGCGCGCGTCGATGTGCTGTATGGCCCCTTTTCCGCGCTGTATCCGGGCAATGCGATCGGCTCGACCGTGCTGCTGACGACGCGGCGCCCCGACAAACTCGAGGCGTCGCTATCGACGCAGTTCTTCACGCAGCGCTATCACGACGGCTACGGGTTCGCGGATAGCTTCGGCGGCAATCACCAGACCGCGCGGATCGCGAACCGCGTCGGCAAGTTCTGGTTTTCGCTGTCGCTCGACCGGCTGGAGAACGACGGTCAGCCGATGCAGTATGCGAGCCCCAATTCCGCCTACAACCCGCGGCTCGGCGCCGCGGTGCCCGTGACGGGCGCGGCCACCGACATCGGACCCAACGGCAAGCCGCGCACGATCGTCGGCACGCAGAACATCGAGCGGACCGAGCAGCTCAACGAGACGGTGCGGATGGGCTATGCGTTCACGGACCGCGTCGACGCGACGCTGACGCTCGGGCACTGGGAGAACCATTACCGGCAGCATGGCGAAACCTTCCTGCGCGACGCGGCCGGCAATCCCGTCTACGGCGGCAACGTGTCGATCGGCGGCCGGAACATGACCGTCGCGCCGAGCGCGTTCGCGCCGCAGCGCGGCGACCAGGAGAACTGGCTGTATGCGCTCGGCCTGAACAGCCGGCTCGATTCGGGCTGGCGGCTGTCGGGCATCGTGTCCGCGTACGACGTGTCGCGCGACGTGCTGCGCGCGGCATCGACCGCGCAGGGCGGGGCGGGCACGCTGTTCCAGGGCGACGGCACGGGCTGGCGTACGCTCGACCTGAAGGCCGAGGCGCCGCAGGTGAAGGGCCACACGTTCACGTTCGGCTATCACTACGACAACTATTTCCTGCGCAACGTCACGTACAACACGGCCGACTGGCTGGCCGGGCCGACCACGTCGCTCGCGAGCGTCTACCAGGGCGACACGCGCACGCAGGCGCTGTACGCGCAGGACGCGTGGCGTTTCGCGCCCGGCTGGCTCGCGACCCTCGGCCTGCGCTACGAGCGCTGGGATGCGTACGGCGGCGCGCTCGGCAACGCGAACGGCACGCTCGGCTACGCGGACCGCAGCGCGAATGCGCTGTCGCCGAAAGTCGCGCTGCAATGGGACGCGACGGACGTCTGGCGCTTCCGGCTGTCATTCGCGACGGGCACGCGCTTCCCGACGGTCGGCGAACTGTTCCAGGGCACGATCTCGAACAACGCGATCGTCAACAACAACCCGAACCTGCGGCCGGAAAAGGCGATCGACTGGGATTTCACGGCCGAGCGCGACGTCGGCGTCGGTGTCGTGCGCGCGAGCGTATTCCAGAGCGATCTGCGCGACTCGATCTACAGCCAGACGACGGTGTCGGGCGCGTCGACCGTCACCAACATCTCGAACGTCGATCGCGTGCGCGTGCGCGGCGTCGAACTCGGATTCAGCGGCCGGAACGTCGGGCTGCGCGGGCTCGACATCGACGCGAACGTGTCGGCGAGCAATGCGCAGATCCTCGCCGATACCGCGAATCCCGCGTACGTCGGCTCGCGCTTTCCGCGCGTCCCGCGCATGCGCGCGAACCTGCTCGCGTCGTACCGCTTCGACGAGCACTGGCTCGCGAGCGTCGGCGTCCGCTACTCGGGCCGCCAGTTCAACACGCTCGACAACAGCGACGTGAATCCGGACGTGTACGGCGGCACGAGCATCTTCACGGTCGTCGACCTGAAGGCGCGCTACCGGTTCGACCGTCACTGGACCGCGTCGGTCGGCATCGACAACCTGACGGACCGCCGCTACTACGTGTTCCACCCGTATCCGGGCCGCACTTTCTTTGGAGAACTGAAATGGTCGCTGTGAAATCGCTCGCGGCAGGCTGCGCGCTGTGGCTCGCGGCGCTGTCGCCCGCCCGCGCGCACGACGCACCGAAAGCCGCCGATCCGCATGCGGCGCACATGAGCATGCAGGCCGCGCCGGCGCAACAGAAGCAGCCGCTCGCGACCGGCGCCGCGTTCGACGCGCGGCACCGGCTGTGGGTCGCATGGGTCGAAGGCGCGCACGTCGTCGTCGCGCACTCGGACGACGCGGGCCGGACGCTATCCGCGCCCGTGACCGTCAACGCGATGCCCGAGCCGATCTACACGAGCGCGGAGAATCGGCCGAAGATTGCGACGAGTCCCGACGGTCGCGCGGCGTACGTGTCGTGGTCGATGCCGCTCGATGCGCCGTACACCGGCATGGTGCGCTTCTCGCGCTCGCTCGACGGTGGTGCGACCTGGAGCGTGCCCGTCACCGTCCATCGCGACCGGCAGGCGATCACGCACCGCTTCGACATGATGGCCGTCGACCCGGCCGGCAACATCGCGATCGCGTGGATCGACAAGCGCGATCTCGCTGCGGCGAAGGCGGCGGGGCAGGCGTACGACGGTGCGGCCGTCTACTACGCGGTGTCGCGCGACGGCGGCGTGTCGTTCGAGCCCGAGCGCAAGGTGACCGACCACACATGCGAATGCTGTCGCATCGCGATGGCGATCGATCCGGCCGGACACATCGAGGCCGTGTGGCGCAACGTGTTCCCGGGGCAGATCCGCGACCATGCGCTCGCGGTGTTGCCCGTACCGGCGTCGGAGCCCGTCGTGCCGATCCGTGCGACGTTCTCGAACTGGCATGTCGAGGCCTGCCCCGAGCACGGGCCGGCGCTTGCGATCACGCCCGACGGTACGCGTCATATTGCGTGGTTCGGTGTCGTCGACGGCCGCGCCGACGTGTTCTATTCGCGCATCGGCGCCGACGGCCGGCCGCGCGGCACGCCGTGGGCATTCGGCGCGAATCCGGCGGTGCCGGCCGAGCAGGCATCGCATGCGGCGCTCGTCGCGCGCGGCGACGTCGTCTGGCTTGCATGGAAGGCGTTCGATGGCGACGCGATGCAGATCAAGCTGCGCCGCTCGGACGATCGCGGCGAGCACTGGTCGGCGCCGCGCGTGATCGCGTCGACGTCGGGCGCGAGCGACAATCCGCAACTGCTCGACGATGCGGGGCGCATCTACCTGTCGTGGCGCACGCGTAACGACGGCTACCGGCTGATTCCCGTCGAGGGCGCGCAATGAAACGGCTGATGATCCTGATCGGCGCCGTGCTCGCGAGCCTGCCGGCGTGGGCCGGCGAACTGCAACCGCTGCGCGCGGCCGAGGTCGCGAAGTTGTATGCGACGGCGCACGATCGACCGCTCGCGGTCGAGATCTGGTCGCTCGATTGCGGATACTGCCGCGAGAACGCCGCGCATCTCGTCGCGTGGCAGTGCCGGCATCCGGACGTGCAGCTCGCAATGGTCGCGATGGACGCTTATGACGACAACGGTGCGGCGATCGCGCAGGTGCTCGCGCAAATGAACCTGCCGCCGCAGGTCGCGCAGTATGCGAACGCGGAGCCGATGCCCGAGCGTCTGCGGGCGGCGCTCGATGCGGGATGGCGGGGAGAGATGCCGCGTACGGTGTGGATCGGACGCGATGGCGCACGCGAAGCGCGCAGCGGATTGCTGACGACCGGCGTGCTCGACGGCTGGTTGCAGCGCGGCAAGCGCCGCTGAAACGGAAGGCGGCGCGCGCGCAATGCAGCGCGCCGCTTCGATGCAAGAACGAAACGAAAGCGCGCCCGAAGGCGCGCAAGAAGAGCGTCAGGCCGCGCGCCTGAATAGCCGGATCACGAACAGCAGGATCACGGCGCCGATGACCGCGACGATCACCGAGCCGATGAAGCCGCTGCCGAGGCTGATGCCGAGCAGCCCGGCCAGCCAGCCGCCGATCACCGCGCCGACGATACCGACGATGATGTCGACGATCAGCCCGAACCCGCCGCCCTTGACGAGCAGCCCGGCCAGCCAGCCGGCGATCGCACCGATGATGAGCCACATAATCAAGCCATGAGTCATGGTGATCCTCTCCTTGTGTTGAGTCGAAATGACCGGACGTCGGCTGTTTCGCCGCAAGCAGCCTGTAGGCGGCATGCGACCTGCCGCGCCGCCCACGCAATGTAACGCGATAGACGGGTCGGAATCGTTAAGTAATGTTATGCACCCTTAACGGGTTTTTCCAGAGGATTCGTCTGCCTACGGCGCGGTGCATACGCAGACGATGCGTGGCGAAATGAAGATGTAAGGAAAGGATGGCGACCGCGCGGCGGTGCGTCGTGCGTCATTGTCCGTGCGACGGCGCCGGTGCGCGCGTATCTGGCAGGCCGTCGCCGGCGTCGGCAATCAGGCGGCCGACGGTCTGCGCATCGCCGATCGTCTCGATCGCCAGCAGCGCGAAGCGCGCGAGAAAGAGCGGGGCATCGGCTTCGCCGATACGGGTCATCGTGCGGCACAGATCGGTGTAGAGGGCGTCGCGTTCGGTGTCGGTCATCATGCGTTCTCCTGAAGATCGGCTGACGTGCGCGGGTGGAGCGCGCGTTCGAGTGCGGTGCTCAGGTCGGCGGCGCGTGCGTCGCGCCAGCGGCCGAGCACGTGTCCGTCCGGACGCACGAGGTAGACGGTGCCGTCGCGCGCACCGTACAGGTCGAATAACCGGCCGTCTGCATCGTAGCCGCCGCATCCCGTCTGTTGCGGTGCCGCGTGCCGCGCGAGCGTAACCAGCGTGAACGGTATGCCGGCGTCGTGCAGGCGCCGCGCGAGATCGGCGAACGACGGATCGGGTGCGCCGTCGCGCGTGAAGCGGAATGCCGTGAAGCACGGGCCGACGAGATCGGTCAGGTGGCCGCGACGCGCGCCGTCGGCGTTGCCGATGTCGCGCGACGTCTGCAGCATCAGTGGACATTCCGCGAGTACCGTGCCGGGCGCCGGCCCGGCCGAAAATGCATCGCGCTCGGGTGTATTGAGCGGCGACGCCGTGTACGCGATCGCCGACGTCTGGCGCGGATTGATCAGCGAACGCAACGCCGGATGCCGGACCGCGAGCGTGAGCACGGCCTTGCGCATCAGGTCGAACGCGAACGACGGCGGCGCCATGAACTCGGTGCTCTTGGTGCCGTAGCGCAGGTTCTCGTGCGTCGCGAACACGCGTTCGTCCGAATAGCTGTCGAGCAGCGCGTCCGACGCGAGGCCGTGCATCACGTACGCCAGTTTCCACGCGACATTGTCGGCGTCGTCGATGCCCGAATTCGCGCCGCGCACGCCGAAGATCGGCACGAGGTGCGCGGCGTCGCCGCAGAACAACACGCGGCCGTGACGGTAGCGTTCGAGCGTCAGCGCGTTCGCCTTGTAGATCGTGATCCAGATCGGCGACCAGTCGCCGCGCTCGCCCATCATGTCGAGCAGGTTCTGTACGCGCGGGAGCACGTTCTCGGGCTTCACGGCCGCTTCGGGATCCTCGTCGTCGCGCAGCTGGTAGTCGATCCGCCATACGTTGTCGGGCTGCTTGTGGACGAGCACCGTCGAGCCGGGGTTCGACGCCGGGTCGAAATACGCGAGCCGTTCGGTCGGACGGTCGCTGTCGAGCGCGATGTCGACGATCACGTAGCGGCCTTCGTAGCGGGTTCCTTGCAGCGACAGGCCGAGCGCATCGCGCATCGTGCTGCGCCCGCCGTCGCTCGCGACGATCCAGTCGGCATCGAGTGCGTAGCCGCCGAGCGGCGTATCGACGTCCAGCCGCACGCTGTCCGGGTGCCGCGTGACGCCGGCGACTTTCGTCTGCCAGCGGATCTCGATGAGCCCGGGGCGGCGCAGCGCGGCATCGAGCAGGAACTGCTCGATGTGATACTGCGCGAGGTTCACCATCGGCGGCAGCTTCTGGTTCTCGTCCTGCGGCATCGTGAAATGCAGCACTTCGTCGCGACGATGGAAGCTGCGTCCGCCGCTCCACGGCAGCCCGACGCGCATGAAGCTGTCGAGCGCGCCGAGCCGCTCGATGATCTCGAGGCTGCGTCGCGAGATGCAGATCGCGCGGCTGCCGTGGCAGACCGAATCGTCTGCTTCGAGCAGCACGCTGCGGATGCCGTGGTTGGCGAGGCCGAGTGCGACGGCGAGGCCCACCGGCCCGCCGCCGACGATCGCGACGCGGTGCCGCTGCGTATCGACACCGTCGCCGCAGGTCGGCAGGTGCGCGGGATGACGCGCGGCGACGAAAGGATATGGCTTGAACTCGATGCCCATCGTTGGCTTCCAGGTTGCACTGATCGGACGCGCACGCTCGACGACGCGATGCGTGCGGGCAGGTTGGATGCAGTATGGAAGCCGCGCCGGACACCGCTGTCCCCATTCCGGGTACAGCGAACGGCTGGCGGCGGGCCGGGATTTACCCCGACGCGTTCAGGATCGGCCAGCGCCGTTCACGGCTGCAGGCACAGCGCAAACAGCTGGCGCTGGCTCGAGATGCCGAGACGCCGGAACGCGCGCTTCTGGTAGGTGACGACGCTCGATGCCTTCACGCCGATCGTGTCGCCGATCTCCTGCGCGGTCTGGCCTTCGAGCACGCCGCGCAGCACGTCGAGTTCGCGCTTGGACAGGGTCGGGCATGCGCCGCGCAGCCGCGCGAGCATCAGTTGCGGGATGCCGATCTGCGTCGAGCCCGCGAGCGCGTAGTGATGCTGCGCAGCCTGCGTGATCAGCGGCGCGAGCGTTTCGATGGCCGCGATTTCGCGCGGCTGGAATGCGCCGCTGCGATGCGCGCGATACAGGTTGATCGACAGCCAGGTCGAGTCGTTCGGCTGCATCAGCAGCGCGAGCCGATCGGATACGTCGGGGCCGCGGTAGCAGGCCGCGCGATACGCGTCATGACCGATCTCGTCGCCGGTCTGCTGATGCAGCAGCACGTCGCGGCGCTGTGTGCCGCGACCGGCGGCCGAGACGATCTTCTGGTTGCCGTCGAGCGCATAGAAATGTCGCGCGTAGGTGTCGGCGACATCGCGCAGGTAGCGGCCGCCGCGATGATCGGCGACCGACACGGTGCGCGGCCGGTTGCCGAACTCGTACGCGAAGATCGTGCACTGCGTGACGGACAGCGCATCGTCGAACAGCTTCAGGATTTCCGCGGCGAACGCGTTCGGCTCGCTGCCGCCGATCGCGGCGACGAGACCGGTCGCGCGGGACACGTCCAGTTGTCCGCCGAGGTTCGGTCGATCGAGACGCCAGGTGCGCATGATGCAGGGGGAGGGCAGGGTGGTCCGGCGATTGTAGTCGGCGGCGCGCGGCGCGGGAGTCGGGAGATGCCCGCAAGTGAAAACGACGGGGCGGGCGCACGATTTCGTGTATCGGAAAGCGTGGAGAAACGTGGCCGGAAAAGAGAAAAGGCCTGGCAAGCGATGCTTGTCAGGCCTTTATATCTTGGTGCCGGAGATAGGAGTCGAACCTACGACCTTCGCATTACGAATGCGCTGCTCTACCAACTGAGCTACACCGGCAGCAGAGAAATGAAATTATATGGTGAAATCCGAGATCTTGGCAATAGGTTTTGCGAATTTTTTTCAGCTTCCTGCTGCTGCTTCGCGAACCCTCGATCCGGCGGACTTCCCGCTTTCACTTCACTGCGATGCGGCCTGTCAGGGCCACATCGCGAAGGCGCGATTGTACTGACGTCTCGCACCTCCGTCCAGTGCTGCAGTGCAAATTTATTGGCCTTCGTTGTGATAGCCGGTCACGCGCTCGACTTCGTTCTTCGAACCGAGGAACACCGGCACGCGCTGGTGCAGGCCGGTCGGCTGCACTTCCATGATGCGCTGCGTGCCCGTGGTCGCGGCGCCGCCCGCCTGTTCGACGATGAACGACATCGGGTTCGCTTCGTACATCAGGCGCAGCTTGCCCGGACGATCGGGCGTGCGCTTGTCGGCCGGGTACATGAAGATGCCGCCGCGGTTCAGGATCCGGTGCACGTCGGCCACCATCGACGCGATCCAGCGCATGTTGAAGTTGTCGCCGCGCGGGCCTTCCTTGCCGGAGTTCAGCTCGTCGACATAGCGCTGGACCGGCTCGTACCAGTGGCGGGCGTTCGATGCGTTGATCGCGTATTCGCGCGTATCGGCCGGGATCTGCATGTTGCTTTGCGTGAGCACCCACGAGCCGACTTCGCGGTCGAGCGTGAAGCAGTTCACGCCGTTGCCGGTCGTCAGCACGAACACGGTCTGCGGGCCGTACACCGCGTAGCCGGCCGCGACCTGCTCCGTGCCCGGCTGCAGGAACGATTCCTCGGTGGCCTGCTTGCCGTCCGGGCAGCGCAGCACCGAGAAGATCGTGCCGATCGACACGTTCACGTCGATGTTCGACGAGCCGTCGAGCGGGTCGAACACGAGCAGGTATTCGCCGCGCGGATAGTTCGCGGGGATCGGGAAGAACGTTTCCATTTCCTCCGACGCCATCGCGGCGAGGTTGCCGCCCCATTCGTTCGCGTCGAGCAGGATCTCGTTCGACAGGATGTCGAGCTTCTTCTGCACTTCGCCCTGGACGTTCTCGCTGCCGGCGGTACCGAGTGCATCGCCGAGCGCGCCCTTCGACACGTTGTAGCTGATCGCCTTGCACGCGCGGGCGACGACTTCGATCAGCAGGCGGAGGTCGGCGGGGAGGTTGTTGGTCTCACGCTGCTGCTCGATCAGGAACTTGGACAGCGTGGTGCGGCGGGCAATGGACATGACAGACTCCGAAAGGCCAAAGAATCCTTGAATTGCCGCAATTTTACCCGGCGCGCCTGCCGGCCCGCCGCCTTTTTTCGTCCGGTTACATGGCCGGGCGGCCGATTCGGCCGGGTTGCGGCGTGCGCCGCAGCCGGGATTTGTGCCGTCGCGGCCGGAAATCACGGCGTCCGAGCTGCTGTCGGGCCCTGACCCCGACCGCGCTTGCGGCAACAAAAAAAGCCGGCGCCGCAACGGGGCGGCGCCGGCTTCGTTGCGCGCGAGCGCGAGGCGAAGCGCGTGCGTGACGTTACGCGAGCGCCTTCTCGACAATCTCGCGCACGTCGCGCGATTTCGCGCCGGCCGCGACCTGCTCGAGCGCTTCGCGCATCCGGTCGCGCAGCGCCGGCGTGAAGCGGCGCCACAGTTCGAGCGAGCGGGCGAGGCGTGCGGCGACCTGCGGGTTGATCGCGTCGAGCGCGAGCACCTGCTCGGCCCAGAACGCGTAGCCCGAACCGTCCGCCGCGTGGAATTGCGCCGGGTTCGCCGCGCAGAAGCTGAAGATCAGCGAGCGTGCGCGGTTCGGGTTCTTGAGGTTGAACGCGGGGTGGGCCATCAGCGTGCGGACCTTCGCGAGCGTCGGCTGGGCGGACGTGCCGCGCTGCGCGGCCTGCATCGCGAACCACTTGTCGATCACGAGCGCTTCCTTCTCGAAGCGACGGTAGAAGTCGTCGAGCGCACGCGTGGCCGCGTCGTTCGCGCCCGAGGCCGCGGCGGACAGCAGTGCGCCGAGCGCGGCGGCGCGATCGGTCATGTTGTTCGCCGCGTCGTACTGCGCGGTCGCGATGCGCACGGCGTCGGCCGGATCCTCGAGTTCGGCGAGATACGCGAGCGCGAGGTTCTTCAGCGCGCGGCGGCCGGACGCTTCGGGCGTCGGCTCGTACGCGCCCGGCGTCTGGTGCTGCTCGTACGCGGCGAGCCACTCGGCGCGCAGCGCGGCCGCAAGCCGGCGGCGCACGAACTGGCGTGCGCGATGCACGGCGGCCGGATCGGCTTCCGCCATCTGGTCGGCCAGGTAGGTTTCCGACGGCAGCGTCAGCGCGAGTTCGCGGAACGCGGGCGACAGGTTTTCGTCGGTCAGCACGCGGCGGAACGCGGCGACGAAGTGCTCGCCGAGCGTGAGCGGTTCGTTCGCGGCGGCGCGCGTGGCGAGCGTCAGCAGCGCGCGCGTCGCGAGCCGCTGGCCGGCTTCCCAGCGGTTGAACGGGTCGCTGTCGTGCGCGAGCAGGAATGCGAGATCGTCTTCACTGTAGTCGTACTCGACGATCACCGGTGCCGAGAAATTGCGCAGCAGCGACGGCAGAGGCTGTTCCGGCACGTCGACGAACGTGAAGGTCTGTTCGGTGTCGGTGAAGTCGAGCACGCGCGTCGTGCCCGACGCGGCGGCTTCGCCGTCGAGGCGCAACGGCAGGTCGCGGCCGTCGCGGCCAATCAGGCCGATCGCGAACGGGATCAGCAGCGGCCCCTGTTGCGTCTCGCGCGCCGCCGGCGACGCGTCGCCGTAGCTCTGCGCGAGCGTGACCGTGTAGCGGCGCGCATCCGCGTCGTACGCGGTGCGCACCGACACGCGCGGCGTGCCGGCCTGGCTGTACCAGCGCTCGAACTGCGCGAGATCGCGTCCGTTCGCGTCGGCCATCGCGTGACGGAAGTCGTCGCACGTCACCGCGTGACCGTCGTGGCGCTTGAAGTACAGGTCCATCCCCTTGCGGAACCCGTCGCGGCCGAACAGCGTCTGGTACATCCGCACGACTTCCGAGCCTTTCTCGTACACGGTCATCGTGTAGAAGTTGTTGATCTCGACGTAGCTTTCCGGACGTACCGGATGCGCCATCGGGCCCGCGTCCTCGGCGAACTGCAACTGGCGCAGCACGCGCACGTCCTCGATGCGCTTGACCGCGCGCGCCGCCGATGCGACGTCGTCGCCCGCGGCCATGTCGGCCGAGAACTCCTGGTCGCGGAACACCGTCAGGCCTTCCTTCAGGCTCAGCTGGAACCAGTCGCGGCAGGTCACGCGGTTGCCGGTCCAGTTGTGGAAGTACTCGTGGCCGACCACCGACTCGATGTTCGCGAAGTCGGTGTCGGTCGCGGTCTCGGGGTTCGCCAGCACGTACTTCGTGTTGAAGATGTTGAGCCCCTTGTTCTCCATCGCGCCCATGTTGAAGTCGCCGACCGCGACGATCATGAAGCGGTCGAGATCGAGCTCGAGACCGAAGCGCTTCTCGTCCCATCGGATCGAGTGGACCAGCGAATCCATCGCGTGACGGGTCTTGTCGAGATCGGCCGGTTCGACCCACACCTGCAGCAGCTTTTCCTTGCCGGAGCCGGACGTGATCTTCTCCTCGATCGCGACGAGCTTGCCCGCGACGAGCGCGAACAGGTAGCTCGGCTTGCGGAAAGGGTCTTCCCATTTCGCGAAGTGGCGGCCGTCGGGCAGCTCGCCCGAGTCGACCAGGTTGCCGTTCGACAGCAGCACCGGATACGCGGCCAGGTCGGCGCGCAGCGTGACGGTGTACGACGCCATCACGTCGGGGCGGTCGAGGAAGTAGGTAATGCGGCGAAAGCCTTCGGCCTCGCACTGCGTGAAGAAGTTGCCGCTCGATACGTAGAGGCCCGACAGCGTCGTGTTCTGGTCCGGCGTGCACGCGCTGTCGAGCGTGAGTTCGAACGCGTCGGGCACGTTTTCGACGGTCAGCCCGTGTTCGTGTGCGCGCACCGCACCGTACGGCGCGCCGTCGAGCTGCGCGCCGAGGAATTCGAGCGCTTCGCCCATCAGCTCCAGATGCGGGGTGGGCACCGCATCCGGATTGCGGCGCACGCGCATCGTATTCCTGACGATCGTGCGGGCCGGCGCGAGATCGAATTCGAGTGCGACGGAATCGATGAGGAAGGCCGGCGGCGTATAGTCGGCGCGGCGGATCACGGTGGAGGAGGCGTTGTCGGACATGGTCGTCGAGATCGGTGGAGTGGGGATCGGGCCCGCTGCGCGGGCCGGGTGAACCGGGCCATTGTACAAAGGCTTGCGGCCGCGTGCCGGGCGAACTTTTTACCGGTTCCGGCAGTCCGCGTATTATCGGCATCCCGTGCGGTTCGCGTGGTGCGACGAACGGGTGACGGATCGACGAGGATCGACATGAAACGTGAATGGATTCAACGCGGTGCGGGCTGGACGGCGGTGCTGTGCGTGGCGCTGCTGACGGGCTGCACCAGCTACGTGACGACGCAGGTCACGGCCTTCTCCGACTGGAGCGGCAGCGACGCGACACGCACTTACGCTTTCACGCGCACGGATGCGCAGAAGCACAGCATCGAGCAGTCGACCTACGAGCCGATCGTCTCGAACGAGCTGTCCGCGTATGCGTTCCGGCAGGTGCCGGCCACGCAGGCGCGCTATCTGGTCGGGCTGGCCTACGGGGTCGGCAGCGATCTGGTGACGGTGCCGCAGCCGGTCTACTACGATCCGTGGTTCATGGGGCCGGGGCCGTACTGGCGGGGCGGGCCGTGGGGCCCGTGGGGGCCCTGGGGGCCGATGCCGGCCGGCTACGTCGCGCAGACCTATCAGGTCTTCGACTACACGCTCGGCATCCGGATTACCGAGCGCGCGACCGGCAAGGAGGTCTATAACGTGACCGCGCGCACTACCGGCGACAACGGCGCGCTGCTTTATGCGATGCCGTTCCTCGCACGCAGCGCGCTCGCCGATTTCCCGTTGGCGAACGGCGCGATCCGCACGGTGCGGCTGCCGGTCGACAAGCGCGGCGGGCCGGCTGCGCCGCCGGCCGCCAACGAGCGAGCGGTGCCGGCCGTGCCGGCATCGGGCGCGGCGGTCGCGAAGTAACGCGCCATCTCGTCACCGGCGCGGCCGTCTGGCCGCGCCGCCTGTTGCCTGCCTGCGTCAGGCCCCGACGCCCAGCAGCGCCAGCGCGCCCAGCACGACGAACAGCGCGGCCGCGATGCCGTGCACCAGCTTCGTCGGCAGGCAGTGCGCGAAACGGTCGCCCAGCAGGATCGCGGGCACGTTCGCGAGCATCATCCCGAAGGTCGTGCCGGCCACCACGCCGATGTAGTCCTGGAAGCGCGCGGCGAGCGCGACGGTCGCGATCTGCGTCTTGTCGCCCATTTCCGCGAGGAAGAACGCGACGAGCGTCGCGCCGAACACGCCGAGCCGCGAGCGGTTCGTGTTGGCTTCGTCGGCATCGAGCTTGTCCGGTACGAGGATCCACAACCCCATCGCGATGAACGAGAACGCGAGCGCCCAGCGCATGATCGACGGCGTGACGAGTACCCCCAGCCATTCGCCGAGCGCACCGGCGAGGCCATGGTTCACGAGCGTCGCGACGAGCACGCCGAGAATGATCGGCATGGGCTTGCGATAGCGCGCGGCCAGCACGAGGGACAGCAGTTGGGTCTTGTCGCCGATTTCAGCGAGGGCGACGGCGCCGGTGGAGATCAGGAAGGCTTGGGACACGTACGGGGTTCCACGGGCCGGTGTTGTGCGTGCGAGCGACGATCCGCCGCGCGCCGGGCCCTGATGCGGCGCGCAGTGAACCATCGGTCTCGCCAGGCCTCGGTGGCTGCGTCCGCCATGGCCGAACGGCCAAGTCTGTTGACGGACGCCCCCGTCACGATGCGCGCCGGGGGCGCGGGACATCGAGCGGAGCGGCTACTCCCCAATGAGCGGCGAATTCTAGCACGGCGCGTGCCGTGCGCGGTGCGGATTCGGCGGCCCGGCATGCGCTGCAGCGCACGCCGGAGCAGGGTGAGGCAAACGCGCGTGAGTTACGCGGCGGCGCGGCGTGCGGCGCCGCGCTCGTGCACGAGCCGGCCGGCCGCGTACGTGCGGTACACGGCGCGGTCGTCGCCGAGCAGCGCGAACGCGAACAGCAGTTCCTCGAGCGACTCCGCGCGCTTCGTGCGGCGCGCGAGCAGCGGCGTGGCCTGCGGGTCGAGCACGACGAAGTCGGCTTCGGTGCGCGGCGCGAGCGTGCCGACCGTGTCGGCGAGATCGAGCGCCTGCGCGGCGCCGGCCGTCGCGAGCCAGAACATCCGCGTGGCGGTCAGATGGTGGCCCGACAGCCGCGCGACCTTGTGCGCCTCGTTCATCGTCTGCAGCATCGAGAACGACGTGCCGCCGCCGACGTCGGTCGCGAGCGTGACGGGCACGTCGTATTCGCCGGCCTTGTCGAAGTCGAACAGCCCGCTGCCGAGGAAGAAGTTCGACGTCGGGCAGTGCGCGACGACAGTGCGCGTCTCGGCCATCCGGCGGCGGTCCTCGTCGTCGAGGTGGATGCAGTGGCCGTATACCGCGCGCGGCCGCAGCAGCCCGTAGTGATCGTAGATGTCGAGATAGCTGCGGTGCCCGGGGAACAGCTCGGCCACCCATTTCACTTCATCGACGTTTTCCGCGACGTGGCTTTGCACGAACACGTCCGGATGGCGGCGCGCGAGTTCGCTGCACGCCTCGAGCTGCGCCTCGGTGGACGTCGGCGCGAAGCGCGGCGTGAGCGCGTACATCTGCCGGCCGTTGCCGTGCCAGCGGTCGATCAGCTCGGCGCTGTCGTCATAGCCCGATTGCGCGGTGTCGCGCAGGAACTCGGGGCAGTTGCGGTCCATCAGCACCTTGCCCGCGATCATCCGCAGGTCGCGCGCGTCGCTCGCCGCGAACAGCGCGTCGGCCGACTGCTTGTGCACGGTGCAGTAGACGAGCGCGCTCGTCGTGCCGCAGGCGAGCAGTTCGTCGACGAAGAAGTCGGCGACCTCGCGCGCATGCTCCGGATCGCCGAACTGGCGCTCGGTCGGGAACGTGTACTTGTCGAGCCACGGCAGCAGGCCGGGGGCCGGCGACGCGATCATGTCCGTCTGCGGATAGTGGATGTGCGTGTCGATGAAGCCGGGCACGATCAGCTTGTCGCGCAGGTCGTGGACGACCGCGTCGCGCGCGAGCGTCGCGGCGAGCCGCGCATGCGGGCCGGCCGCGACGACCTTGCCGTCGTCGACGATCAGGAGGCCGTCGGTCTCGTGGATCGCGGCCTGGCTCGACTGTGCCGGGTCGCCGTTGAAGGTCAGCAGCTGGGAACGGAAAGCGGTTTGCGTCATGACGAATGGTCCTGCATCAAGGTGAGGCGAACAGAAGAAAACGGTCGGCGCCGCGCGGGCGACGGCATGGAGGGCGCTGCCCGCGCATGCTCGATGGCGGGGGCGCCGCGAAGGCGGGGGCGCCACGAACTGCGATTGCGCACGCAAGCGAAGCGGCCGCCATCGCCGGGTTGCCGGCGGACAGCGCAGCGATTGCGATGGCAATCGCGACGGTCGGCGCTGTGGCGAACTGCATGACGAGCCGCAACGACGGGCTTCGGCGTGCGACGACGCACGACGCGGTCGCCATGCGGGCGACGGACGCGATGCCGGCATGCGTGCACGGTGCGCGCATGCGGCCGGCACGGCGCAGGGCCGAACCGGTCGTCGCGAAGCGGATGTCGTTGCGGTGTTTCATCTGTCTAGCGAACCTCGATGCCGGCCGTCACGCGGCCTGCCAGTACGTATCGAGACGCGCGATCAGCGCATCGCGCTGCGCCGCGTCGACGAACGACGCCTCGAAGCCGTTGCGGATCACCGCGTGCACTTCGGCGTCCGTCAGTTGCAGTCCGTCGACCGTCGCGAAGTAGTTGTCGTTGACGTAGCCGCCGAAGTAGGCCGGATCGTCGGAGTTGATCGTTACCGCGACACCGCGATCGAGCAGCGCCTTCAGCGTGTGCTTCGCCATGTCGTCGAACACGCACAGCTTCAGGTTCGACAGCGGGCACACGGTCAGCGCCGTGCGCGTGCGCGCGAGGCGTTCGACGAGCGCCGCGTCCTCGATGCTGCGCACGCCGTGGTCGATCCGGTCGACCTTCAGCACGTCGAGCGCTTCGTGGATGTAGGCCGGCGGGCCTTCCTCGCCGGCATGCGCGACGAGCTTCAGCCCGAGCGCGCGCGCCTTCTCGAACACGCGCGCGAACTTCGTCGGCGGATGGCCGAGCTCGGACGAGTCGAGGCCGACGCCGATCAGCCGATGGCGATAGCGTTCGAACAGCGGCAACGCGGATTCGAACGTCGCGAGCGCGTCCTCTTCGGACAGGTGGCGCAGGAAACACAGGATCAGCTTGCTCGACAGCCCGCGCTGCTCGGCATCGGCGAGCGCGCGGTCGATGCCGGCCACCACCGTTTCGATCGGCACGCCGCGTTCGGTGTGCGTCTGCGGGTCGAAGAACAGTTCAGTGTGGACGACGTTGTCGGCGAGCGCGCGCTCGCAGTACGCGGCCGTCATGTCGTAGAAATCCTGCTCGGTCAGCAGCACGCTCGCGCCGGCGTAGTAGATGTCGAGGAACGACTGCAGGTCGGTGAACGCGTAAGCGGCGCGCAGCGCGTCGATCGACTCGTACGCGAGCTTCACGCCGTTGCGCTGCGCGAGCGCGAAAATCAGTTCGGGCTCGAGCGAGCCTTCGATATGGATGTGCAGCTCCGCTTTCGGAGCGCGGGCAATCTTGTCCTTGAATGTCGGGGTCATGGCGTTGTTCTTGGTCGGTCAGAATGTTGGGGAAGCCTGCGCGGACGCGTTTGCCTCGACGGCCTGCAGCAATTGCGCAGCCACCGAGATTGCGATCACTTCGGGCGCCTTGTCGATGATGCCTTCGACGCCGATCGGGCAGCACATCCGCGCGACCTGGGCCGGGTCGATGCCGATCGCTGCCAGCCGATGATCGAACTGCACGCGTTTGGTGTGCGAGCCGGTCATCCCGAAGTACGCATAGTCGCCGCGCCGCAGGATGCGCTCGGCCAGCACGAAGTCGAGCGTGTGATCGTGCGTCATCACGACGAAGTACGCGTGCGGCGGCGCCGTGTCGACGGCATCGGCCGGGCTGGCGACCGCGTCGATCGCGAGATTGCCGATCCCGGCGAGTGCCTCGGCCGGCGGGAACACCGCATCGGGCCCGTCGATCCAGCGCACGTGGCACGGTAGCGTCGCCAGGATCTTCACGAGCGCGGTGCCGATGTGTCCGGCGCCGAACAGCACGACCGGGAACGCATACGGCGCGATCGTTTCGGTCATCAGCGACACGCCGCCGGTTTCCCACAGCAGGCAATCGGCACGCGCGGCGGGCGATTCGGGCTCGCTCAGCAACGGCACACCCGGCGAGGGGCCGAATGATACGCTACGCACGGTCGCGGCGCCGGCCGCGACGCGCTTCGCGAGCGACATGATCCAGCCGAGGTCGCCGACGTCGAGCCGCTCGAACGCGAGCACGACCGCGCCGCCGCAGCACTGGCCGAGGCTCGGGCCGAGCGCGAGCCGTTCGAGCCTGCGCGCGTGGGGCACGTGCGCGCCGTCCTTCAGCAGGTGCCGCGCGATCTCGATCGCCTTCCATTCCAGGTGACCGCCGCCGATCGTATGGCGGGCCGTGTCGCGCGTGACCAGCATCTTGGTGCCGGCCTCGCGCGGCGCGGAGCCGTCGGTATGCGCGACCGTCACGAGCACGGCCGCTTCGCCGTGCGCGAGCAGTTGCTGCAGATCGCCGAGCCAGGCTTCCATCAGCAGGCTCCGTTCGGGACGACGTGGCACGACGCGCGGCGCGGGCGGGCGGGCGTGGCGGCAGCGAGGACGGATGGGAGCGAGGCGGGCCTGCCGCACGACTGATGCCGTGCGGTGGCCGTGCGCCGAAGGCGCGCGCGAACGACGCCGCGGGATGCGCGGACGCCATGAGGGTGACGGATGCGGATGGTTTGCGTTGTCATGATGAATCCAGTCGACATTGCGGATCGGGCGCGCGTTACGCTGGAGGTGAGACCGCCTGGCCTCGCGCACGTAGATCGCCATCCAGTCGCGAAGATAGCACCGCAAAGCGACGGGAACATTGCCGGGCGGTGATCCGGGCTATCAGACAGCGATCATGTCGATCATAGGCCCGCCGCGCGGGATCGGGGCGCCGATGCGCACGCATCGGGCCGAAACGCTTGCGCGGCGGGGCGTGCGCGCGGATGTCGCGCGATGCGCGTTCGCCCGGAAATCCGGGCTGCGGCGGCGGTAGGTGTTTACGCGCGGCCGGCAGGGTGCGGCCGCGCGGGGACGTTGCCGGCGCAGGCGGGCGGTGCGGCTTCGCGGCCTCGACCGGTCGGCCGGACCGCGTGGCGCGGCCGGTCAGCCTGCCAGCTTGCGGCGATGGCGCCAGAGGCTCGAGACGACGGCAACCAGGATCACGGCGAAGCCGATCAGCGCCCAGCCGGGCAGCAGGATGCCGAAAATCGGCGGGTAGACCGTCTCGCACAGGCCGGCGACCTTGAACATGCCGGGGAACCACTGGGCGGGCGGCAGGCTGTCGACGATCGGCTGCAGCGTGTCGAAGCCGCAGCTGAAGCCCGGATTCATCTGGATCGACAGATGGCGCGCCGCCGTGCCGACGCCGCCGGCCGCGGCGATCGCGATCAGCAGTTCGAGCACCCAGATGCCGCGCCAGTTGCGCATTCCGGCGGCGAGGAACGCGAAGATGCCGATCGCCGCGAAGAAGTAGCGCTGGATGATGCACAGCGGGCATGGGTCCTCGTTCTTCACGTACTGCAGGTACAGCGCGCCGGCCAGCAGGGCGATGCACACCCAGCCGAGCAGCATCAGCAGGCGGCGTTCACGGCGGAGGGCGAGCGTGGTGTCGTTCATGTCGGCGGGATTCCTGTCGTTGGTCGGTCCGAGAAACAATCGCGCGATTTTAGCGCGAACGATCTGGCACGAAACTGACAGCGCGCGTGCGGCACCACGCCGCAGCCGCTTCGTCCGCTCCATCGCCCGCCGTCATTGCGCGGGTGCGCTCAGCGGATCGTGTTCAGCACGGCCTCGACTGCCTGGCCGATCGCGAGCAGCGCGTCGTCGCGTTGCGGCGCGGCCGCGAGCATCAGGCCGACCGGCGCCGCGTCGCGCGGATGGCAGGGCAGCGACAGCGCACATGCGTCGAGGAAGTTGAACGCGCTCGGGTTGCGCAGGATCAGCGCATTGGTGCGCGTGAACACGGCGTCGTCCGCTTCGAGTTCCGCGATGCGCGGCGGCACGACGGGCACGGTCGGCGCGACGAGCGCGTCGAAGCGCGCCCAGACCGTGTGCGCCGCTTCGTCCAGCATCGCGTGGCGGGCGGCGAGCAGGTCGAGATAGTCGGCCGCGCTCGCCGGCTCGCCCTTCAGGATGCGCGACAGCACGCGCGGGTCGTATTGGTCGCGGTGCTGCGCGAGCAGCGGGCGATGCCACGCGTACGCCTCGATCGGCGAGAAGCCGAAGCGGTTGATGTCCGGCAGCCGGTCGAGCGCGGAAAAGCGTACTTCCTTGACGATCGCGCCGGCGGCTTCGAGATGCTTCAGCGATGCGTCGAGCGCGGCGGCGACGTCCGCGTCGACGCCGTCCGTCACATAGTTGGTCAGCACGCCGAGCCGCACGCCTTCGAGCGGCCGCGTTGCAGGCACGTGCGGCTCGAGGCCCGCGAGCATCCGGTCGACGAGCGCGCAGCACGCAACCGTCAGGCCGATCGGGCCGAACGAGTCGAGCGTCGTCGACAGCGGCACGCCGCCTTGCGTCGGAATCCGGCTCGCGGTCGGCTTGAAGCCCGTGAGCCCGCACAGCGCGGCCGGAATCCGGATCGAGCCGCCGGTGTCGGTGCCGAGCGCAACGGCCGCCATCCCGTCGGCGACGGACGCGGCCGCGCCGGACGACGAGCCGCCGGCAATCCGCGCGTCGCCCGGTACGTCGCGGCGGTATGGCGAGCGCGGCGTGCCGAAGTGCGGATTCAGGCCGAGCCCCGAGAACGCGAACTCGCTCATGTTGGTGCGGCCGACCAGCACCGCGCCCGCACGCTTGAGCCGCGCCACGGCGACCGCATCCGCCTGCGCGGGCGGCGAGCCGTCGAGCACGCGCGAACCGGCGCGCGTCACCTGGCCCGCGACGTCGAACAGGTCCTTCACCGACACGGGGATGCCCGCGAGCGGCGACAGCACGGTGCCCGCGGCACGCAGGCGATCGTGCGCGTCGGCGGCTGCGCGCGCGTTGTCGGCGTCGACTTCGGTGAAGACGGCCGCGCCCTGGCCCGACGGATCGGCGATTCGTTCGAGCGCGACGTCGACGAGCGCGCGGCTCGTGGTCCGGCCGGCGGAGAGGTCGGCGGCGAGCTGGGCGAGCGGGGGGAAGGGCGTGAAAGTGGTCATGGGCGGCTCAGGGGCGAAGCTGTTGGACAAGGGTGGCGCGAAACGAATCGATATGGCGTTCGACGGCCGCGCGCGCGCCGGCGGCGTCGCGCGCGGACAGCCGCTCGAACAGTTCGCGGTGTTCGCGCTGGACGTCGGACAGGTGGTGCGGTTCGGACAGCGTGACGAACCAGAAGCGCAGCGAGCGTTCGTGCAGCGCGCGCAGGATCTCCGCGAGCACCGTATTGCGCGCCGCCGCGGCGATCGCCTGATGAAGCGCGCGGTCGAGTTCCATCATGCCCTCGACGTCGTGCGTGTCGACGCACGACTGCCCGTCGTCGAGCAGCACGGCGATGCGGGCGAGATCGTCGGGCGTCGCGTGGCGGGCGGCGAGTTCGACGCAGTGCGCTTCGTTGATGCGCCGCACCTCGATCACCGCGACGATGTCGTCGAGCGACAGCGGCTGCACCAGCAGCCCCTTGCGCGGCATCACGGACAGCAGCCCTTCGAGCACCAGCCGGTGCACGGCCTGATGGACGGGCGTGCGGCCGATGCCGGTGCGTGCGACGAGGTCGGCTTCGTTGAGCGCGGCGCCGGGCTTCAGGCGCATCGTGATGATGTCGCGCTGGATCAACGCGTACGCGCGGTCGGCGAGGCTGAGCGTCGATGCGGCGGGCCGGCTTTGCGGCGCGTCTGTCAGCGCGTTCATGCGGACGGCGGCGCGGTGGCCGGACGGGGCACGATCATGGCGGGGCGATCGGGAAGCGTGGATGATCCGTGGATATTATTGTGATATATCAGCGATGTCCAGTCAGCTTCCCGATCTCGGGAAGCAGCAGAACAGGGCCGGCGACGCGTTCGGTGCGGGATGCGACAGCTTGCAACAATATCGACAGGATGTTGCAGGTTTACCGCGCGATCGTGCGCTGACGCATAATGAATCCTCGTCAATCCAATACGCGCGAGCGACGTACCAGACCATCGTCATGAGCGAAAACACGTCTTCCCCGGCCGGTCTGCCCGGCACCTCATCCGCTTCTTCCTATTCCCCCCGTTTCGATCCGGCGAACACGCCCGCCGCGCAGGCTGCCGCTGCGCAGCACGTCGCTGCGGACGGCGCATCGACGGTCACGGCCGCGTCCGAGCCGGGCGCGCCGGGTGCCGCCGTCGACGGTGTTGCAGCGTCGCCGAAACCCGGCGCACCGCCGCCCGGCTTCGGCGCGCAGCCCGATTTCGAGACGCCGCGACCGCCGCCCGCGAGCGCGCAGAATGCGCCGCCGGCTTACCTGAAACAAAGCGACACGCCGTGGTCGGTGTTCGGCCGGATTGTGGCGGCGCGCGCGCGCCGGCTGTTCGACCGCGCCGGCCAGCGGATCACGCAGCGCACGCTGCGCATCGGCGTGTCGGCGCGGATCTTCCATCCGGAGCCGGGCGCGAAGGGGCTGCGCGGCAAGACGCTGCAATATCTCGAGGAATCGATCGCGCACTGGGTGATGTCGCGCGACGTGCTCGTGTTCATGATTCCGACCGTCGGTCACCAGGGCATGCTGCACCCGAGCAACATCCGTCTGCGCGATTACGCGAAGCATCTCGACGGCCTGCTGCTGCAAGGCGGAGCCGACGTGTCGCCGCAAACCTACGCGGCGTCGGATGCGCACCCCGAATGGCCGGGCGACCGCGTGCGCGACATGTACGAGCTCGAGCTGTTCCACGAGTTCGTCGAGTCCGGCAAGCCGGTGCTCGGCGTGTGCCGCGGCGCCCAGCTGATCAACGTCGCGTTCGGCGGGTCGCTGTACCAGGACATCGCGACCGACGTGCCGACCGCGAATGCGCACGTGAGCGAGCATTACGACCAGCATCGCCACGCGATCCGCTTCCCCGACTCGTCGACGCTCGCGAGCATGTTTCCCGGGCGCAGCGAAGCGATCGTCAACTCGATCCACCATCAGGCGATCCGCGATCTCGGCCGCGATCTGAACATCGAGGCCGTGTCGGCCGGCGACGGGATCATCGAGGGCATCCGCTACCGGCGTGCGCCGTTCGTCGTCGGCGTGCAATGGCACCCGGAGTTTCATCGCGCGGGCGGCTCGGAACTGCTCGACTGCACGCCGCTGCTCGATGCGTTCCTGCGCGCGGCGCGCGAAACCCGCCTGTAGCCGGCGCTTGCACTGCCGCGCAGGCAGGCCGGCCGCATCCCGTTAATTTCGAGATGCGGCCGTTTCCTTTTGAACGATAATCGCGACTCCCGATTCGTTCGCCGGAGTCTGACGTTGGCCTGCCGATATTTTTCCCTTGCACGATGCGCAACCTGGATCGTTGCGATGGCCGCCTGCGCGCATGCGGGCGCCGCGTGGTCCGCCGACGCGAGCGCGCCCGTCGCGGGCACCCGCCCCGCGGTGACGAGCCTGAGCGGCGATGCCGCGCCCGCGACGTCGGCGTCGGCCGCAACCGCGACGGACGCCGCCGCGCAAGGCAATGTGGCCGAACTCACGCGGATGCTGCACGACGGCCGGATCGTCGAGATGCGCACCACCTACAACGGCAGCTACGGCGCGAGCCTGATGTACGATTCGCGCGAGATGACGTATTACGTCGCGCTGTTCCAGGACAAGCATCTGTGGCGCGTGATCCGGTCGCAGGAGAAGAACCGCGCGGAGATGGTGTACGCGAACTTCGTCCAGCAGACGGCGCAGCTTGCGGACGTCGAGATCCGTCGCACCGAACTTCAGGCGCAGAAGACGTTCCTCGAACGCGTGATCGGGCTGCAGGCGAATCGCGCGCAGCAACTGCAGGCCGATCTGAGCGTCGCGCGCAGCCAGCAGGCCGAGGTGGCGCAGCGGCAGAAGTCGGCGCAGGAGCAGACGCAGGCGCTGCAGGTCGAGAAGCGGGCGGCGCAGATGCAGTTGCGCGATCTGCAGGAGCAGGTGCGGCAACTCGAGCGGCAGGCCGAAACGGGGTTGCCCGCGCACAAGTAATCTTGTATCGATCCAGCGGGATCGAGATGAACGAAACCCGGCGAAGCAGGCTTCGCCGGGTTTTTTATTGGGTGGGCGTCAGCAGGGGAACGTGCCGGGTGCGTCGATCGGGCGGCGGTGCGACGGTTGCGACGAGCGGTTGAAGTGAGCCGCGGGCGCATCCGCCGCCCGTGCAGGGGCGATCGGTCGATCAGAGCGATCGGGTTCTGATCCGCCTGTCGGGATGATTCGTCCGAGCCGAATGCGGCGACGGCAACCGCGGGCCCGGTCCAAGGCAACTGTCGGCTTCGCGTGGCTTCAGGCGTCGCGCAACGCGCACGCGACCGTCGCCGCCACGTCGAGCCACTGTCCCGGTGCGGACTGCCGGGCGAGCCTGGCGTGCGGATACCAAGGGCAGTCGTCTCCGGTGAACCAGCGCCAGTCGGATGCGAACGGCAGCATGATCCACAGCGGCTTGCCGAGCGCGCCCGCGAGGTGCGCGACCGCCGTATCGATCGTGACGACGCCGTCGAGCCGTGCGATCAGCGCGGCCGTGTCGGCGAAGTCGTTCAGCCGCCCGTCGAGGCGATGCACGCGCGGATGCGCGTCGACGCGCGCCTGTTCATCGTCGTCGAGCGCCGGCTGCAGCACGACCCAGTCGATGTCCGGCAGCGCGAGCAGCGGCGCGAGCGCGTCGAACGGCATCGAGCGGTTTTCCTGCGCCTGCCGGCGCCCCGACCACGCGAGACCGAACTTGCGCTTCGACTGCCCGCCGAGCGAGCCGCGAAAGCGCCGGTGCGCGCTGTCCGGCGCATCGAGGTAACGCTCGCCCGCGACGATGTCGGCCGGCTGCAGACCGAGCAGGAAAGGCAGGCTCATCAACGTGCACGCGACGTCCGCCGCCGGCGGCTTCGCGGCGCCCTGTGCGACGAGCGTCACGCGCCAGCGCGTCGCGGCAGGTGCGAGCAGCGCGACGAGTTCCGGCTGCACTTCGAGCACGACGCGCGCGCAGCGCGCGCGGGCCAGCGGCACGAAGCGGACGAACTGCAGCGTGTCGCCGAAGCCCTGTTCCGCACGGATCAGCAGCGTGCGCGACGCAATCGGCTCGCCTTGCCAGCGCGGCAGCGTGCCGAGCGGCGTCGCGCCCGGCGTGTCGTGGCGCGTTTCGTACGCGGGCAGGCCGCGTGTGAAGTCGCCCAGCGTCAGCAGCGTGACGGCGCGGTGCAGTTGCGCGAGTTTCAGGTCGGGGGCGACGCGCAGCGCCTGGTCGAACGCGCGCAGCGCCATCTCGTGCGCACCGAGTGCGTGATGCGCATTGCCGAGGTTCAGCCACGCGAGACTGAACGCCGGATCGAGGCCGACCGCGCGTTCGTAGTAGGGCAGCGCTTCGCGCTGGCGTGCCTGCGCGCACAGCGCGTTTGCGAGCCCGAACAGGGCGAGCGGGAACGGCGGGTGCAGCGCGAGCGCGGCCTCGAACGCCGCCGCGGCTTCACCGTGACGGCCGAGCGCCTCGAACGTGTTGCCGAGATTGAAATGCGCGGCGACGAAACGCGGCTGCGCGGCGATCGCCGCCTGGAAGTGCGCGATCGCGTCGTCGGCCCGGCCCATCGCGTTCAGCGCCATCGCGAGATTGTTGTGCGCGCCGGCATGTCCGGGACGCAGCTCGAGTGCACGATGGAATGCGGCGAGCGCGTCGTCGTGACGGCCGAGCGCATTCAGCGCGTTGCCGAGGTTGTTGTGGATCGACGCGTCGTCGGGCGTGAGCCGAAGTGCGCGGCCGAACGCGTCGACGGCATCCTCGTGGCGCTGCAGCGCCGCATACGCGTTGCCGAGGTTGTAGTGCGCGAGCGGAAATTCGGGCGCGAGCGTCAGCGCGTTGCGAAACCGGTCGATCGCTTCGTCGAGCCGGCCGAGCGCCTTCAGCGCGTTGCCGAGATTGAGCTGCAGCGCGGCGTCGCCCGGGCGCAGCTCGACCGCACGCCCGACGAGATCGGCTGCCTCGGCATGCTGGCCCTGCTGATGCCGCAGCACGCCGAACAGATGCAGCGCGTCGGCGTCGGCGGGATTGGAGGCGAGTGCGGTGCGATAGCCGTGCTCGGCCTCGGCGAGGCGGCCCGCGCGGTGCGCGGCATACGCTCGGTCGAATGCGGAATCCATGACGCGAAAACTGGCGGAAAGCGCGTATTTTCCCACATTGCGCGCGGGTACCCCGGATCGGCCGGTCAGCATATGGCCCCGTCACGCAGAGCGGCGTAGACTTGCAGGATCGCGTGTCATCGAGGCTCTCATGGCTGACACACTGCTCGATATCCCGCCCGTGCTGATCGTCGGCGCAGGCCCGACCGGCCTTGCCGCTGCGATGAGTCTCGCGCGTGCCCGCGTGCCGGTGCGCATCATCGACCGGCTCACCACGCCCGCACCGTATTCGCGTGCGATCGGCATTCAGGCGCGCACGCTCGAACTGCTGGAGCAGCATCGCGCGGTCGAACCGTTTCTCGTGCTGGGGCATCGCGCGCATGCGGCCGCGTTGCATGCGGACGGCCGCGTGATCGCGCGGCTCGATTTCGATCCGCTGCAAACGCGCTATCCGTATCTGCTGTTTCTCGACCAGAGCATCACCGAGCGGCTGCTCGCCGAGCACCTGGCCGGGCTCGGCGTGACGGTCGAACGCGGCGTCACGCTGACCGCGTGCGACGCCGGCGGTACATCGCTCGACGTGACGATCCGCGGCGCCGACGGTCGTGAACAATCGTTCGCGCCGTCGTACCTGATCGCCGCCGACGGCGCACATAGCACGGTGCGCCATCTGCTTGGCCTCGGCTTCGCCGGGCAAGCGTTCGAGCAGACCTTTCTGCTCGCCGATTTCGCGGCGATACCCGACTGGCCGGACGAGGAGATCCACCTGTTCACGACGCCCGACGGCATCGCCGGGCTGTTCCCGATGGGCGGCGGCCGCTACCGGCTCGTCGCCGACCGGCCGCCCGAAGGCGACGCATCGCCCGATGCGCCGCCTCCGTCGCTCGCGGAATGCGAGGCGATCGTGCGCGCCCGCGTCGGTGCGTCGATCGCGCCGAGCGACCTCGCGTGGTCGTCGTATTTCCACCTGCATAGCAGGATGGTCGACCGGCTGCGTCACGGGCGCGTGTTCTTCGCGGGCGACGCCGCGCACGTTCACAGTCCGGCCGGCGCGCAAGGCATGAACACGGGCATCCAGGAAGCGTTCAATCTCGGCTGGAAGCTCGTGCGCGTGCTTGGCGCGGGCACGCCGGACCGGCTGCTCGACACGTATCACGCGGAGCGCCATCCGATCGAGCGCGACGTATTGCGGCAGACCGGCCTCGTCACGCAGATCGTCGAAGCCGACCATGGCGCGATGAAGCTTCTGCGCGATCATGTCGTGCCGCTGCTGGCGTCGTTCGGGCCGGTGCGCGACGCGGTGCGGCGCACCGTCAGCGAGCTCGGCGTGCAATACCGGAAAAGCCCGCTCACGCTCGAACGCGTGCTCGACGGCGGGCCGCGCGCGGGCGAGCGTGCGCCCGATGCACTCGTGCATGTGGTCGACGGGCCGCTCGGCCGGGCGCCGGGAACCGCGCGGCTATACGATCTGCACGACCCGGCGAGCTTTACGCTGCTGCTGCTCGAGGAGCCGGCAAGTGTCGACACGGGCGATACGAGCGACGTGCCGCCGATGCCCGCGGATGCGCAGACGCTTGCGCAGGGGCTGGCGCGAATCATGCCGGGCGCCGTGCGGACGTGGCGTGTCGCCGATGCCGAAAGCGACGGTGCGGAAGGGCTTGCGCAGGCATACGGCCGCTCGAGGCCGTCGTTCTACCTGCTGCGGCCTGACGGTTACATCGCGGCGCGCGGCCGCACCGCCACTGACGCGACCGCGCTGCTGCGCCACTGCGAAAGCTGGTTCGCGGGCATGTCGGTGCCCGCGTAGCGGGGCGCTCAGGCGGGAGCTGCGGCCGGCACGAGCGATGCACGGTGCGCGGCGATCGCGTCGCGCACGATCGGCGCGGCGCGTCGTGCGGCTTCGCTCGACGGATCGTCGAGCGAGGCGAGAAGCGCACGCCGCATCCGCGGCTCCCAGAAGCGCCGGATATGCTCGGCGATTCCGGCCAGCGCTTCTTCGCGATCGGG
>NZ_QTPP01000010.1 GCF_003853415.1 Burkholderia sp. Bp9142
ATCCAGCCGATGTTCGAATTCGGCTACGGGCTGTCGTACACGCACTTCGCGTATTCGGGGCTGTCGGTGTCGCGGCAGCGGGACGGCTCGCTGAGTGTCGCGTTTACCGTGCGCAACGACGGCCGCGTCGCCGGCGCGGAAACGCCGCAGGTCTATCTCGGCGTGCCGTACAAGGACGAACCGCCGAAGCGGCTGGTCGGCTGGGAGAAGATCCGGCTGAACCCGGGCGAGGCACGGCATGTGCGCGTGACCGTGTCGGCGCGGATGCAGAGCGTGTGGGACACGTCGCGCAACGGCTGGCGCATGGTGCCGGGCGGGACCGTGTATGTCGGTGCGTCGTCGCGGGATATCCGGCTGCAGGGTAGCTGACCGACGATGGCGTGACCGGAAGCGCCGCGTGCGGCGCTTCCGGTGTCCGTGCAGGGGCCCCTTTCCCCGGCCACCTGTGCCGGCTACCGGAGCAACAGCGCCAGCAGCGTCGCGAGCGCGGCGATCCCGACGATCCCCGCCGCCAGGCCCGCCAGATGCGCGGCGACCGCGAGGCCCGCGGGCAACCGCATCGTCACGCGCTCCCTTCCAGCGTGTCCAGCAACGGCCGCGCGAAATGCAGCACCTGATACACCGTGCCCGCGCCGTCGTCGTCCGGCTCATGCTCCGAGACGAGCGCCCGCGTCAGCCTCCAGCGCGCCGGATCGACGCTGACGGCCGCCGCGACGACACCCGGCCGTCCCGCCGTTTCGCGATTGTGTGCGATCTCCCGCGCGAGCGCGGCGTCGAGATCGGCATCCGCCGCGATGTCGACGGCCTCGAGACGAACGAAGCGCGCCGTCGCTGCGCACCCCTTGCGCGCATCGAGCGCAACCCGGACCTCGACCGGCGGCCGTCCGAAACTGTCCGTCACGCCCCGGAAGCGGCCGTCCGCGACGAATTCGGCGAACGCCCGGTCGGAGCGCCACAGATAGAACGACGCATAGCCGTTTTCCGTCGCACCGTAGCGGCCGGCCTCGCGCAGCAGGAAACCCTTGAACAGCAGTTCGGGCGTGTCGTCCCAGCGCCCGCCGCGCTCGCGCACGCGATCGCGAATGATGTCGAGGTCGTAGTCCGCCGGCAGGCGGTGCATGTAATACGCGGTCAGCATGGGCGCCTCCTGGCGAAAGAAACGGCATGAATCGGGCGGATTTCGGAACGGCTGGACACAGCGTAGAAGGCCTTGAATCATTTGAAAAGGCGATGGCAGAATATTTCAATGATTCGTTTTCAAAATGGAGGAATGCGCGATGAAAACGCTCGACATCGACGCCGTGCATGCGTTCGTGCTGACCGCCGACCTCAGGAGTTTTACGCGCGCCGCCGAGGCGATCGACACGACGCAGTCCGCGGTGAGCCTGAAAATCAAGCGGCTCGAAGACGCGCTCGGCCGCCGGTTGCTCGAGCGCACGCCGCGCCAGGTGCGCCTGTCGGCCGACGGCGCCGCGTTCCTCGAACCGGCCCGCGCCCTGGTCGCGGCTCACCAGGGCGCGGTCGGCGCGTTCGGCACGGGCCAGCGGCGGCTGGTCATCGGCGTCAGCCACCATGTCGTCGGCGCGGATCTGCCGATGCTGCTGCGGCGCATGAACGACGCGGAACCCGGCCTCGTGCTGGAAATTCGGGTCGCGGCGTCGCGCGACGTGCTCGACGCATTCGATCGAGGCCGACTCGATGCCGCTGTCGTCCTGCAGCACGACAGCCGGCGCCTCGACGGCGAGACGATCCTGTCGGAATCGTTCGGCTGGATGGCCGCGGCCGATTTCGAGTACCATCCGCCGCAACCGCTGCGGCTCGCCACGCAGGCAGAACCGTGCAGCGTGCGGCGCATGGCGGTCGGCGCGCTCGACGAAGCCGGTGTCGCGTGGACGGAAGTGTTCGTCGGTGGCGGCGTCGCGACGATCGGCGCGGCGGTATCGGCCGGGCTGGCCGTCGCGGCGCTCGGGCATCGCGTCGCACCATCGGGCACCGTCGACGTCGGTACGCAGTATGGATTGCCGCCGCTGCCGGCCCGCGACGTCGTGCTGTACACGAACCGGACCGATGCGCACGCAAGACAGGCAATGCGCACGCTGGGGGCGGCGCTCCGGTCGTCGGTCGGGAGGCGGTAAAAGGCACGCGGCGAATCGCGAACGCGGCATCGTCGCCGGTCTGCGCCGCAGTACCGAACCCGGCACGATACCGGCGTGCGTCGCGGGCGGGTTAGCCATCGCCCCGCCCGCTCGGGGTATCCTTCGTCACACGCCACCGCGCGGCCGCCCCGTTCATCGGCCGGCCGCGCGACCGGCATGCGGACGCCGAACCGCGCAGCGCATTCGCCCCGGCCGAGACAGAACGCGCCCGCCATGCGGGCAACCCACTGCATGCTCCGTGCATGCCGACAACGATCAACGTGACTTACACCCTATCCGCTTCCCGCACGACCGAACTCGAAATCCGCAAGAGCCGCTTCATCGCGCACGCGATTCCGGTTGAAGACCGCGACGCCGCGATGCAGGCGCTGCAGCGCCTGCGCGCCGAGCACCCGACGGCCACCCACGTCTGCTGGGCGCTGCTCGCGGGCGGCCAATCCGGCATGTCGGACGACGGCGAGCCGTCGGGCACCGCCGGCCGGCCGATCCTCGAAGTGCTGCGTCATCACGATCTCGACGGTGTGCTCGGCGCGGTCGTCCGCTACTACGGCGGCGTGAAGCTCGGCGCGGGCGGCCTGGTGCGCGCCTATACGGATGCGATCGCCTCCGCGCTGCTCGACGCCGAGCGCGTCGAACGCATTCGCCACACGCGCTTCGCGATCGAAATCGGCTATCCGGACGAAGCGCGCGTGCGCCGCTGGATCGAGCAGGCGGGTTACGAGCTGGTGGACAGTGCGTACGGGATGACGGTGCGGCTCGTCATCAAGCTGCCGGAAACGGCCGAAGCGGCGGCGAAAGCCGAGCTGTTCGACCTGACGCAGGGGCGCTCGGGCTTCCCTGACCTGTGACGAACGGCCGGCCGCACTGCCTCCGCGTCACGGATTCGCGACGACCCCGCGAAAATTCAGATACGTCCGATAGAAAAACCGCGCACCGAAATTTAATCTCCTGCATTCCCGGTGCGGCGTTTCGCAAACGGCTGGCCGGGCATGCAGACACGCAGCCCATCGCGCGTCGCAAGCAATCAGAATCAAGCTACGGGGATATCGGACGCATGCAACTGCAAAAACTGCAAGCCCAGCTTGCGGAACTCGATCGACGCATCCAGGCGGCACGTCGCCGTGAACGCGACGCGGCACTCGTTCGGGTGCGCCGGCTCGTGACGAACTATGCGCTGACCGCGCGGGAAATATTCGGGCAGGGTTACAACGATCGCGCGAAGCTGTTCACGGTCGGTGCGAAATATCGCGACCCGGCGACGGGCGCGACGTGGAGCGGACGCGGCCGCGCACCCGCCTGGATCGCCGGCCGCGACCGTGCCGCGTTCCTGATCCGGGAGTGAGGCGCGCCGCGTTGCACGCGCGCCCCCGTGACCGCTCCGGCCGGCCTGCACCGCTCGCGCTCAATAAGTGTCCGGCACGATCATGGTGTCCGGCACCGGACGGCGAATGTAGTCCTCGTGATGCTCGCGCTGCGGCAAATCGATCGTCGGGCGCGGCACCTCGTGATACGGCACCTGGGTCAGCAGATGGTGGATGCAGTTCAGGCGCGCGCGCTTCTTGTCGACCGCCTGCACGACCCACCACGGCGCATCCGGAATATGCGTGCGCTGCAGCATTTCTTCCTTCGCGGCCGTATAGGCTTCCCAGCGGCGGCGGCTCTCGAGGTCCATCGGGCTCAGCTTCCACTGCTTCAGCGGATCCTCGATCCGGCTCTGGAACCGCACTTCCTGCTCGTGATCGGTGATCGAAAACCAGTACTTGACGATCTGGATCCCGCTGCGCACCAGCATCTTCTCGAACTCGGGCACCGAGCGGAAAAACTCCTCGTATTCGTCGTCGGTACAGAAATTCATCACGCGCTCGACACCTGCGCGGTTGTACCAGCTGCGATCGAACAGCACGATCTCGCCGCCGGCCGGCAGATGCGCGACATAGCGCTGGAAATACCACTGCGTGCGCTCGCGGTTGCTCGGCGCCGGCAGCGCCGCCACGCGGCACACGCGCGGGTTCAGGCGCTGCGTGATGCGCTTGATCGCGCCGCCCTTGCCTGCCGCGTCGCGGCCTTCGAAAATCACGACGAGCCGGTGCCCCGTGCTCACGACCCAGTCCTGCAGCTTCACGAGTTCGCCCTGCAGCCGGAACAGCTCGCGGAAATACTGCTTGCGCGCTTCGCGGCGCTCCGGCGAGAACAGCAGATCCTCGTCGTCGTCGAAGCGGCGGTCGTCGAGCTCCATTTCGAGCTCCTCGTCGTACGCGTCGACGAGGTCCTCCTCGAAACGGCGCTGGCGCGACTCGAGCGATGCCGTATCGGTGAAGTTGTCGGTCTCGGTGCGGGTATCGTTATCGCCCATGGGGCCTCCTTCCTTCAGTTGACGCAGCCAAACTCCGCCATTATCCCAGTGTTGCGCGTCAAATTGATGAAAAAGGGGCCGATCCGCCCCTCGGAAGCGAAAAGCGGCGACGCACGCCCGATCGCAGTGCATCAGCCGGACGGCGGCAGCACGACCGTGTCCTCTGGCCCGAGCACGCGCCCGTCCTGCGAGCGAAGCTCCAGCTTCCTGACGGGCAGGCCCTTCTTCCGGTCGACGAGGAGCACGTGTGCCTCGTCCGGTTCGAAGCAGAAATCCTCGCCCCACTGCCGCAGCGCGACGAGCACCGGAAACAGGCCGCGCCCCTTCTCGGTCAGCACGTACTCGTGATGCGCGCCGCCGTCCGCGGCCGGCACCACGTCCATGATTCCGTGTGCGACGAGATTGCGCAAACGCGCCGCGAGAATGTTCTTCGCCAGACCGAGGCTCGTCCGGAATTCGCCGAAGCGGCGGCGCCCGTCGAAGGCGTCGCGCACGATCAGCAGCGACCACCAGTCGCCAATCGCGTCCAGCGGGCGGGCAACGCCGCAAGGGGAATCTTCGTGGGTGGTTCGTCTGGTCATCGATGCGGGTCGAACGGCGGATCGCGCCATTGGCAATGAATGGTTTCAATATAAAACCAACAATATCGAAAATCAATCGACCCGCGCCCACTGTTCGAGAAGCGCGAACGATACGGGACTCGTCCTCGTGACTGGTTTTCCCGTTCACGCATATCGATGCGAAAACCCGCTGAATTCCCTACTCTTCCTGACCCGATGACCTCCCGTCGCCGAGGTATTCGAGCACGTCCTGATTATCCATTCGGTTGCAGCTTGCCATCTCCCGACTTACGCTCCCCATGGTTTCAATTTGAAACTATCCTCCTCGACCATATGAAGGAGCGCTCGATGATTTCGTCCGATGCCACGTTCGACGGCACCTTTCCATTCGCCCCGCGTTTCGACGACACGTCCGGTTTCCGGATGCACTACGCGGACGAAGGCCCGCGCGACGGCGAGACCGTTCTGTGCCTCCACGGCGAACCTACCTGGGGTTACCTGTTCCGCCACCTGATCGCGGCACTGAGCCCGACATGCCGGGTCGTCGTGCCCGATCACATGGGATTCGGCAAAAGCGCGACGCCGCAGGACCGCAGCTACTGGTTGCAGGACCATATCGACAACCTGGAGCGCTTCGTCCTCGCGCTCGACCTCGACCGCGTGACGCTGGTGATGCACGACTTCGGCGGCCCGGTCGGCATGGGCCTCGCCGCCCGTCATCCGGACCGCATCCGGCGCATTGTGTCGGCGAACGGACCGACGCCGTTCGGCCAGCCCGACCTCGTCGAACGCCTGGCCGCGAACGGTCGCGACGCGCCGTGGTTCCAGTGGATCATGCGCGCGGCCACGGACGGTTCGCTCGAAACGGTGCTCGGCCAGCTCGGTTTCAACATCCTGAGCACGCTGAAGCTGAACGGCTTCGAGAATCATGCGATCGTCACGGATACGTGGCTCGCCGCGTACGGCGCACCGTTTGCGCGGCCGGCCGACTGTATCGGCGCGATCGGATGGGCTCGGGGATTTGCCGACGGCGCACACCGGTTCGAGAAACCCGATGCGGCGGCGATACGCGCGATACGCGACAAGCCCGCGCTCGCGATCTGGGGAGACGCCGATCGAACGCTCGGCGCCCAGCATTTCCTGCCGCTGTTCACCGCGCTGTTTCCGTCGGCACCCGTCGATCGGCTGGCCGGCGTCGGGCACTATTGCTTCGAGGATGCGCCCGATGCGGTTGCGAGCCGGATCGCCGGATTCATCCGGGCCACCGCCTGAGCGTTGCATCGCGCGCGTGAGCGCTGCGGTGCGATTCCCCGACCGGGAGCGGGCGAATACCGGGCCGGGGAACCGCATGCGCGGCCGCTGTCGCAAACGCGCATGCGCCGCCCTGCGTCACCGAATGATCCGCGTCACCCCGCGCCCGCGCGGATCGGCCATCGCCTCCGGCGTCCTGCCATCGACCTTGATCACCTGGATGTCGCCGCTGAAGTCCTGTCCCTTCAACGTGTAGCCGCGCGCCTCGATCTGCTTCGCGAGCTCGCCTTCGATCGGGTGGTACGGCTCCCAGAAGATCGTGTTCGGCGGCAGCAGCTGATGGTGGAAGCGCATCGCGCCGACGGCCTCCTTCAACGGCATCCTGAAGTCGTAGATGTTGTTGATCACCTGGAAGATCGACGTGAAGATCCGCGAGCCGCCCGGCGTGCCGATCACGAGCGACACCTTGCCGTCCTTCGTCATGATCGTCGGCGACATCGACGACAGCGGACGCTTCTTCGGCTCGATCGCGTTCGCATCGCTGCCGACCACGCCGAACATGTTCGCGACGCCCGGCTTCGCGGAGAAGTCGTCCATCTCGTCGTTCAGCACGATGCCGGTGCCGTCGGCGATCACGCCCGAACCGAAATAGCCGTTGATCGTGTACGTGTTCGACACCGCGTTGCCCCACTTGTCGACGACCGAGAAGTGCGTCGTTTCGGCCTTCTCGGGCATCGACGTGCCGAGGCCCGGCTGCACGCTCTTCGTGTCGGACGGCTCCTTCGGATTGACCTCCGCCGCGCGCTTCGCGATGTACGCGTCGTCGGTCAGCTGCGCGATCGGCACCTTGTAGAAGTCGGGGTCGCCGAGGTATTGCGCGCGATCGGCGAACACGCGCTTCTCGATTTCGGCGACCAGGTGGATGTATTGCGGCGAGTTGAGCTTCACGCCCTCGAAGTCCTGCTTCAGGTCCGCCTTCATCTTCAGCAGCTGCACGAGGCCGATGCCGCCCGAGCTCGGCGGCGGCGCGGTGATCACGTCATAGCCGTTCCACTTCGCCTGCACCGGCTGGCGCCACACCGCGCGGTATTGCGCGAGATCCTCGGTCGTGATCAGCCCGTTGCCGTCGCCGGTCTTCATCGACGCGGCGATCAGCTGGGCCGTCTTGCCCTTGTAGAAGCCGTTCGCGCCGTCGTTCGCAATCCGCACGAGCACGTCGGCGAGATCGGGCTGCTTGAAGTTCGACCCGGCCTTCATCGTGGAGAAGTACTTGTCGAAGTTGGTCTTGCCGCCGAACTCCTTCGACGCGTCGACGCCGCGCTGCGCGAGCTGTTCGTCGACGACGAAGCCGTCGCGCGCATAGTGGATCGCCGGCGCGAGCACCTGCTTCCACTTCAGCTTGCCGAAGCGCTTCTGCGCTTCCCACATGCCCGCGACCGTGCCCGGCACGCCAGCCGCGCGCGGGCCGTACAGGCTCATGCCCGCGACGACGTTGCCGTCCTTGTCGAGGTACATGTCCTTCGTCGCGGCGAGCGGCGCGCGTTCGCGGTAGTCGATGAAGTACGGCTTGCCGTCCTTGTAGATCGTCATGAAACCGCCACCGCCGATGTTGCCGGCTTCCGGATACGTGACGGCGAGCGTGAAGGCGATCGCGACAGCCGCGTCGATCGCGTTGCCGCCTTCCTTGAAGATCCGCTCCGCGGCGTCCGCGCTGTACTTGTCGGCCACCGCAACCGCCGAGCTCGTCAGGACCGCCGGCTGCGGCCCCTTCGCATAAGCCGGCGCGTTCGGCAGGAAGCCGATGCCGGCCACCGTCGCGAGCACGGCGGCGGATGATTTGAAGCGATTCAGCGTCGTCATTGCATGTCTCCCATGTGGATCTCCAGCGGGCCGAAAAAAGCCCCTGATCCGCTTATATCCGCTGGCTCACGGTGGGCCATATGCCGGTTTCGTAGTGACGTGGGGCAATCGATCGAAAATCACGCACCACACTACGAATCTCCTCGAATCGTGTGCGGTGGGTCACGCGCCGGTGCAAAGGCGGACACGCGGATCGGTCGAAATTGCATGCGACCCATGCGAGGCACGGCCCGCAATCGGAAAATCACGGCACGCGCCACTTGCGCGGCTCCGCCGCATGCAAAAAAACCGCGATCGAACCGCCCGCTGCGCGGGCCGATCTGAGAAGATAGCGCCCCGCTTTCGCGCCCGATCGTTCGCGCTCGTTTGCCGCCGCTTCACGTTTTCTCGTCTCGTTTCCTATGGCATCACACAATGCGCATCACGCGTCCGGCTTCGCGGCCGGCGCCGCCGCCGCCGTCCTCGTCGCGCAAACCGGCGCGACCGGCCCCTGGCACGCGGGCCTGCTCGCCGCGTTCGCGGCCGGCGTCGCGGGCGGCACCGCGCCCGACTGGCTCGAAGTCGCGTGGTGGACCCGCAAGCGCCGCCTGTGGATCACGCACCGCACCGTCACGCACTGGGGCATCGGCTGGATCGCGCTGCTCGCGCTCGGATGGCACGGGCTCACGCATCATCCGCATCCGCTGTGGGCCGCGCCGCTGTTCGGTTTCGCGTGCGGCGGCGTGATGCACCTGCTCGCCGACTGGCCGAATCCGCTCGGCGTGCCGTGGATCTGGCGGCGCCACTCGCTGAACCTGTGGAACAGCGGACATTGCGACCTGATCGTCGTGGCCGCCGCATGGGGCGGCACGCTGTGGCTCGCGCAGTCGCTGTGGACGCGCGCGCCGTTCCTCGAACACTGGCTCGGCTGGCTGCACCGCGTGTAGTCACGTGTAGTCGCGTGTAGGCACGGATCGCGCCCTGCATCCGCCCGGCGCACCTCGACCGCCGCTTTCCCCTTCCGCAAGGCCGGCCACCCGTGACCCAACAGGTGCCGGCCCGCACGCGCGCACCTATTGCCTGTTGAAACGCCGGCACCGCGCCTCATCTGCCTCTCCGCCGCGTGCGTGCTCCCTGCCCGCGGCGCCCGGCATGCATCCGCGACGTCTGGCACACTGACGATTCGCGCGCGGCCGCCCGTGCGCTCGCACCCCATTTCAACGCTCCGATGGACGTCACCGCCACCCGCCCCGCCACCGCGCTCGACGTGTTCCACCCGGCCGTCGCCGCGTGGTTCCGCCGCGCGTTCGCCGCCCCGACCGGCGCGCAGGCGCTCGCGTGGCCGCACATCAAGGCCGGCCGGTCGACGCTCGTCGCCGCGCCGACCGGCTCCGGCAAGACGCTCACCGCGTTCCTGTGCGCGCTCGACGACCTCGTGCGCGATGCGCTCGCGCACGACGGCGCGCTGCCCGACGCGACGCTCGTCGTCTATGTGTCGCCGCTGAAGGCGCTGTCGAACGACATCCACGTGAACCTCGACGCGCCGCTCGCCGGCATTGCCGAGTCGCTCGCGCAACTCGGGCTGCCGGTGCCGGCGATCCGCACCGCCGTGCGCACCGGCGACACCACGCAGGCCGAACGCGCGGCGCTGCGCAAGCGCGCGCCGCACATTCTCGTGACGACGCCCGAGTCGCTGTACGTGCTGCTGTCCTCGACGTCGGGACGGCAGATGCTGTCGAGCGTGCGCTCGGTGATCGTCGACGAGATCCACGCGCTTGCGTCGTCCAAACGCGGCAGCCACCTCGCGCTGTCGCTCGAACGCCTCGATGCGTTGACGGGCCGCGCGTTGCCGCGCATCGGATTGTCGGCCACGCAGAAGCCGATCGACGCGGTCGCGCGCTTCCTGGTCGGCGGCCCGGCCGATGCGCCGCGCGACTGCACGATCGTCGACACCGGTCATACGCGCGAACGCGACCTCGCGCTCGAGCTGCCGAACGTGCCGCTCGAACCCGTGATGGCGACCGACGTGTGGGAACAGGTGTACGAACGGATCGCCGCACTCGCGGCCGCGCATCGTACGACGCTCGTGTTCGTGAACACGCGGCGCACCGCGGAGCGCATGGCGCGCCATCTCGCCGACCGCCTCGGCAAGGACGCGATCGCCACGCACCACGGCAGTCTCGCGAAGGAACACCGGTTCGACGCGGAACAGCGGCTCAAGCGCGGCGACCTGAAGCTGCTCGTCGCGACCGCGTCGCTCGAACTCGGCATCGACATCGGCGACGTCGACCTGGTGTGCCAGGTCGGTTCGCCGCGCGGGATCGCGCCGTTCCTGCAGCGCGTCGGCCGCTCGGGGCACCACGTCGGCGGCGTGCCGAAGGGCCGCCTGTTCCCGCTGTCGCGCGACGAGCTGATCGAATGCGCGGCGCTGCTCGACTGCGTGCAACGCGGCGAGCTCGACGCGTTGCGGATTCCCGAGGCGCCGCTCGACGTGCTCGCGCAGCAGATCGTCGCCGAGGTCGCCTGTGCGCAATGGCACGAGGACGCGCTGTACGCGAGCTTCACGCAGGCGGCGCCGTACGCACGCCTGTCGCGCGAACGCTTCGACGACGTGATGAAGATGCTCGCCGAAGGCTTCACGAGCCGCCGCCGCGGCGTGCGCGGCGCGTATCTGCATCGCGACGTGGTCGGCGGCACGGTGCGCGGGCGCCGCAACGCGATGATGACCGCGACGACGTCGGGCGGCACGATTCCCGACATGGCCGACTACGCGGTACTGCTCGAACCGCAGGGCATCCAGGTCGGCACCGTCAACGAGGATTTCGCGATCGAGAGCCTGGCCGGCGACGTGTTCCAGCTCGGCAACCAGTCATACCGGATCATTCGCGTGGAAACGGGCCGTGTGCGCGTCGAGGACGCGCAAGGCCAGTCGCCGAGCATTCCGTTCTGGCTCGGCGAGGCGCCCGGGCGCAGCGACGAGCTGTCGGCGGCGGTCGGCCGGCTGCGCGCGCGGCTCGACGGGCTGTTCGCCGAAGGCGATCGGCAAGCGGATGCCGGTGGGCCGAAGCGCGCAGGCGGCGACGCGGCCGGCAAGACGGGCACGCGCGGCAAAGCCGGCAAGGCGGTCGAGGCCGACATCGCGACCGATTCGCGAAGCGAGCCCTTCGGCACCGCGACGGCCCCGTCCGAAAGCCGTCTCGCGCCGGCGCTGCGCTGGCTCGCCGACGATCTCCACCTGTCGCCCGACGCGGCCCGCCAGATCGCCGACTACCTCGCGCGCACGCGCGCGGCGCTCGGCGCGCTGCCGACGCAGGACACGCTCGTGATGGAGCGCTTCTTCGACGAATCGGGCGGCACGCAGCTGGTGATTCATTCGCCGTTCGGCAGCCGCATCAACCGCGCATGGGGGCTCGCGCTGCGCAAGCGCTTCTGCCGCAGTTTCAACTTCGAGCTGCAGGCCGCCGCGACCGACGACGCGATCATTCTTTCGCTGTCGCTCGCGCACAGCTTCGCGCTCGACGAAGTGTGGCGTTACCTGCGCTCGGCCAGCGCCGAGCACGTGCTGGTCCAGGCCCTGCTCGACGCGCCGATGTTCGGCGTGCGCTGGCGCTGGAACGCGACGACCGCGCTCGCGCTGCCGCGCTTCACCGGCGGCCGGCGCACCGCGCCGCAGCTGCAGCGGATGAAAAGCGAGGACCTGCTCGCGACCGTGTTCCCCGATCAGGTGGCATGCCTCGAGAACATCGTCGGCGAACGCGAGATCCCGCACCATCCGCTCGTCGACCAGACGCTCGACGACTGCCTGCACGACGCGATGGATACCGACGGCTGGCTCGCGCTGCTGCGCCGGATCGAAAGCGGCGCGATCGAGCTGATCGCACGCGATCTGCCCGCGCCGTCGCCGCTCGCGGCCGAGATCCTCAACGCGAAACCCTATGCGTTCCTCGACGACGCGCCGCTCGAGGAGCGCCGCACGCAGGCCGTGCAGTCGCGCCGCTGGAGCGATCCCGAATCGGCCGACGATCTCGGCGCGCTCGACGCCGACGCAATCGACGCGGTGCGCGACGAAGCATGGCCGCTGGTGCGCGATGCCGACGAAATGCACGACGCACTGCTCACGCTCGCCTGCGTCGCCGACGGCGAAGCACATGCGCACGAAGGCTGGGCCGACCAGCTCGCGGAACTGGCCGAACGCCGCCGCGCGACCCAACTCGTCACGCCGGACGGCGCCGCGCTGTGGGTGCCGGTCGAACGGCTGGTCTGCATACGCGCGCTCCATCCCGGCGCACGCGTCGCACCCGCGCTGAAGGTGCCGGCCGCATGCGCACAGCCGTGGGAAGCCGACGCCGCACGCGTCGATGTAATCCGTGCGCGGCTCACCGGCTTCGGACCGCTGACGCTCGACGCCATCGCGCAGCCGCTCGGCCTGCCGCCCGCGACGATCGCGACGGCGCTCGCGGCACTCGAGCGCGAAGGCTACGTGATGCGCGGCCGCTTCACGCCGGGCGCGACAGCCGACGAATGGTGCGAACGCCACCTGCTCGCGCGCATTCATCGCTATACGGTCAAGCGGCTGCGCCGCGAGATCGAACCGGTCGAGCGCGCCGATTTCATGCGCTTCCTGTTCCACTGGCAGCACCTGACGCCCGACACGCGCGGCTCGGGCCGCGACGCGCTCGCGGCCGTCGTCGAACAGCTCGAAGGCTACGAAGCCGCGGCGAGCGCGTGGGAAGACGCACTGCTGCCCGCGCGGCTCACGGACTACACGGCCGGCGGCCTCGACGAGCTGTGCCGCTCGGGCAAGCTCGTCTGGACCCGCATCGGCGCGCCGGCCCGCGCGGCCGGCACGCCCGTGAAAACCACGCCGGTCGTGCTGCTGCCGCGCCGCCACCTCGGTGCATGGCAGGCGCTGCGCGACCCGGACGCGCAACCGGCGCTGTCGGCGCGTGCGACGCAGGTGCGTGACGCACTCGCCGCACATGGCGCGGTGTTCTTCGATGCACTGCTCGACGAACTGCACCTGCTGCCCGTCGAACTCGAACAGGCGCTCGGCGAACTCGTCTCGGCCGGCCTCGTGAATGCGGACAGCTTCGCCGGACTGCGTGCACTGCTGAAACCGGCGGTCAAGCGCCACGCGACGCATGGGCCGCGCACGCGGCGCGGCGGCGCACTGATCGGCGGGATGGACGATGCGGGCCGCTGGGCGCTCGTGCAACGCGTTTCGGCACCGGACGACGCGCCAACGCCGGCACCGAAGCGCGGTGTGCCCGCGACCGATCCCGCCGCGCTCGAACACGTCGCCTGGACGCTGCTGCGCCGCTATGGCGTCGTGTTCTGGCGGCTGCTCGAACGCGAGGCCGACTGGCTGCCGAGCTGGCGCGAACTCGTGCGCGTGCTGCAGCGGCTCGAAGCGCGCGGCGAAATTCGAGGCGGACGCTTCGTCGCGGGGCTCGCGGGCGAGCAGTTCGCGCTGCCGGAAGCGATCCCGATCCTGCGCGAACTGCGTCGCCAACCGGGTGACGGCCAGTATGTGTGCGTGACGGGTGCCGACCCGCTGAACCTTGCCGGCACCCTGCTGCCCGGCGACAAGGTGCCCGCGCTGGCCGGCAATCGCGTGCTGTTCCGCGACGGCGTGCCCGTCGCGTCGCTCGTGTCGGGCGCGTTCCACTATGCGCCCGACCTGCCGCCCGCCGCGCGCGAGGATGCGCGCCTACGCCTCGCACGCCGCTACTGACATCGGCTGACACGCGGCACGTCGCGGACTACTGAACGCCGCGCGGCATCGACGCACCCGTTCGGGTAGCATCGAACGATTCATCGCGCGGCCGACCGCGCCCAGAACAAGCCTTCCGGAGACTGCCTTTCATGTCCTCGCACGCCGATTCGCCCGCCGTTCATCACGCGGGTTCTCTGACGATTTTCCAGGGCGCCGCGCTGTATATCGGCGCGGTGCTCGGCACCGGCGTCATTGCGTTGCCTGCGCTCGCCGCCGAGGTCGCGGGGCCTGCGTCGCTGCTCGCGTGGGCCGCGCTCGTCGTGCTGTCGGCGCCGCTCGCGGCCACCTTCGCCGCACTTGGCGCGCGCTACCCGGACGCGGGCGGCGTATCGACCTACGCGCGACGCGCATTCGGACCGAAGGCCGCGGCGATCGTCGGCTGGTGTTTCTATTTCGCGGTGCCGGCCGGCGCGCCGGCCGCCGCGATGTTCGGCGGCGCGTACGTCTCGGCCGTCACGGGCGGCGGGCATGTCACGGTGGTCGTCACGGCGGCCGCACTGATCGCCACGGTATCGGCCGCGAATGCGTTCGGCGTCACCGTGTCGGGCCGCATGCAGCTCGTGTTGTCGGCGCTGCTCGTCACGCTGCTGCTGGCCGCCGTGCTCGCGTCCGTGCCGCATGCGAACTCGGCAAACCTGCATCCGTTCGCTCCGCACGGCTGGCTCGCGGTCGGCCAGGCCGCAGCGTTGCTCGTGTGGAGTTTCGCGGGCTGGGAAGCGATCACGCACCTTGCCGCCGAATTCCGCCGCCCCGCGCACGACATGCCGCGCTCGGCCGGCATCGCGGTCGTGGTCGTCGGGTTGCTGTATCTGTCGGTAGCGGCCGCGAGTGTGACGGTGCTCGGGCCGTCGGCCGGTGCGTCGGGCGCACCGCTCGCGGAACTGATCGCGGGCGGCATCGGCGGTCACGCGCAGGTGCTGGCGGCCGCGGCCGCGCTGCTGCTCACGCTCGGCACGATGAATGCGTATTTCGCGGGTGCGGCGAAACTCGGCGCGGCGCTCGGGCGCGACGGCGCACTGCCCGCGTGGCTCGCGCAAGGCAGCCAGGTCGGCGGCGTGCCACGCCGCAGCCTCGGCGTGATCGCGATGCTCGCGGCCGTCGCGCTGGCCGCCACGACCCTCTCGGACGTCGGGCCGAAACCGCTCGTGCTCGTGACCTCCGGTTGCTTCGTGATGGTGTACGGGCTGGGCGCGGCCGCCGCGCTGAAACTGCTGCCGCGCGGCAGCATCGCGTATCGCTGCGCGTGGATTTCGCTGGTCGCCGTCGCCGGGTTGTTCCTGACGACGGGATGGTATTTCCTGTGCCCGCTGCTGCTCGCGGGCGGCGCGTTGCTTTACCTGCGGATGGCCGGGCAGCGCACATGATCGTGCGCCGATGCCCGCGAGCGGACGAACATGCGCCCGCTCGCCGCGTTGCGCCAGCCCGCCGCCAACCGGCCACGCACCGTTTCGCCGGGCGCGTCAGGCCGGCACCAGCTCGAAGCTGAGCCGCTTGCCGAGTGCGGTGGCCGCGCTCGCGAGCGTCGCGAGCGTGAGGCTCGTGTCGGTTTCGTCGAGCAGCCGGTTGAGCGCGGCACGGCTGGTTTTCATCCGCGCGGCCATCGCGGTTTTCGTGATGTGCTGCGCCTTCATTTCCTGCCCGATCTGCCACGCGATCACGCGCTTGATCGCGGTGGCGGTGGCCGCTTCGAGCTGGCCTTCCTCCTCGAGGAAGGTGTCGAAGTCGCTGCCGATATGCGGGTTGTTCGTGGTCGTCATGGGTACTCCAGTGCATGGCGTGGCCGGCCGGCACGGCGGCGAACCGCATGTGCCGGCGCAACCGGGGAATTCAGATGGCGCGCGTCAGCGCTTTCAGCTGCGCGACGGTCACGTCGAGATCGTCGGACGGCGTGGCCTGCGACTGCTTGAAGAACGCGTGCAGCAGCACCATCGTGTCGCCGACGGCCGTGAACAGCACGCGCGCGCTTCGCCGCGGCAACATCACGCGGATTTCCCACAGATCGTTCGACATCTTCCGGACCAGCGGCATGCCGAGCGGCCAGCCCAGTTGAACGGTCTTGATCTCTTCGCCGATCACCCGGCGCTCGATCTGCCCGAGCGCCTTGAGCCATTCGCGCACCGGCTCGTTGCCACGCGCGGTGCGGAAGAACCGCACGCCGAGCGTGATCTGAATCTGCTGTCTCGCCATCGTCGTGTCATCTAGCGTACCAAAAACGATACGATATGCCAAGCACGACGAGACCCGCTACTGACCGAACGGCCGACGAATGGCGGTGAAGGAACGGCAGCCGGACGCCACGTGGCCCGGCCCTGCACGGCGTCTCAACGCTCGCGGCGAGCAGGCTTGCGCGCGCCGGGCGGCGCGCGATGCGCTCGCGCATCGCCGAACCGCGCCTGCGCGATGTCGCGCACGGCGTCGATCAGCGTCCGCGCGACGGGCGACGGTTGCGCATCGGTGCGCAGCACGAGCCCGACCGGCTCGTCGGTGCCCGCGGACGGCAGCGGCAGGCGCGCGAGCGCACCGGCCGACAGGTCGTATTCGGCCGCATAGAGCGGCACGAACCAGACCGCGTCGTTCTCGAGCGCGAGCGCGCGCGCGACCGACACCGACAGCACCTCGATGAACGAATCCAGCGGCGGCGCGCCGCATGCGCCGAGCAGTTGCTCGGCCGACTGGCGGATCAGCGTGCCGAACGGCGGCAGCACGACCGGATAGCGCGCGAGTTCGACGGCCGGCGCGGCGCTCGCGAGCAGCGGATGCCCCGCGCGCACGACCGCGACGAGCGGCTCGTTATACAGCTGCTCGAACGCCAGCCCGATCATCCGCTCCGGCTCCGACAAACGCCCGATCGCGCATTCGATCGCCCCCGCCTTCAGCCGCTCCAGCAGTTCGGCATTCGCGGCCGTCGCGATCCGCACGACGATGCGCGGCCAGCGTGCGGTCAGCGCCTTCATCAGCGCGGGCGCGAGCGATGCCGCAACCGTCGGCAGCATGCCGATCTCGAGTGTCGCCGCGGCCGCGCCGCCCTCGCGCGCGAGCAGCCCGACGCCCTGCCGCAGCGCCAGCACGCACGCGTTCGCATGCGGGATGAACAATTGCGCTTCGCGGGTCGGCTGCGCGCCGTGCCGCCCGCGTTCGAACAGCTTCACGCCGAGGATCGACTCCAGTTCGGCGATCGTCTTCGACACGGCCGGCTGTGTGATCGACAGGCTTTCCGCCGCCTTCTGCACGCCGCCCAGCTGCGCGACCGCGAGAAAACACTGCAGGTGCCGGAATTTGACGCGGCCGTCGGCGATACGGTTATTCATAACGGGCGGTTATGCGAGTGGCGATGTTGTGTCATTTTGCATAACTTTCCGGAAAGTCCCAAGCAATCGGCGCAGCATCACGCATGGCGCCGCAGCGTGTGGAATCCGGTCGGCTCCCAGATCCGCTTCGCGATCAGCAGGCCCGTGCCGCGCTTCTGCCCTAGCGGCGCGGACGACGACTCCGCGTGCAGCGCCGCCGCCTTGCTGCTCAGCCGCCGCAGTTCCTGCTCGAGTTCCGCGGCGGCCGCATCGGTCAGCATCCCCTGCGAGAACGTCATCGTCTCGCCCGGGCCGTCGAAGCGGCTGCCGAGAAAGTCGTCGAGCACGTGCGCATGGAAGTATCGGCGGATCGGCCCGCCCGGCAGCCAGTCGAAATCGCGCGCGACGCGCACGCGGATGCGGTCGCCCGGCAGCAGCGCGATCACGTTCATCCGGTCGAGCATCAACAGGTATTTCACGCACTCGGCCTGCGTCAGGCAGTAGGCCGACACGATGTCCTGCACGGTCCAGTAGTTGACCGCGCAGACGGCGACGAGCAGCAGTTTCTCGTCCGACACGAGCAGCGCCTCCTGCTGTTCGGTCAGCACGCGCAATCGCGGCGCGGATGCCGACGCCTCCTGCACCAGCTCGGCGAGCGTATAGCCGAGCAGCTGCGCGATCTCCGCGACGCGCTCCAGCGTGAAGCGGCCGCTCGCGAACAGCCGCTTCACGCTCGTCTCGGACACGTCGAGCGCACGCGCGACGTCGCGGTAGGTCATGCCCTGCGCCTTCAGCTGGCGCTTCAGCGTTTCGATCAGTTGGGCGGTCTCGGTCATGTTGGTATCGAAAAATGATGCTCGAGGTCGGATATTAGGCTACTCCAGCATCCATACAAGCACTATTGGGTACTTGTCTGCATAATCCGCTCCGTCCTGTCACTCACCGACGGAGCCGCGATGAGCACCCGAACCGACACCACCGCCTTCGACCCGCATCCCGCCGCGCCGCGCGACGCCCGCGACACGGATCGCACGCTGCCGCTCGCCACGGTGCGCACGCTGGCCGCCGGCGTGCACGTCGGGGACCTCGTGTTCATCCGCGTACCGGCCGGCGCGTCCCGCGAAGCGGCAGGCAACGCAGGCGTGTGGGCCGATCGCTTCGGCATCGTCGTCGATACGTCGGGCAACGAGCCGTTGATCGCCGAGCCCGCCTTTGCGCGCACGAAGCTCACGCCGCTGTCGCGCTTCGTCGCCCGCGCCGACGGCGGACGCATCGCACTGGCGCGCCGCGTCGCCGCACCGACCGCCGACGCGCAGCGCGACGTGCACGCGCTGGCCGAACAGCGGATCGACGCGCTGCTCGGCAGCCGCTTCAGCCTGCTGTCGCAGCGCGGGTTCTGCGCGAACTACGTGAGCGACGTGCTCGGCGCCGAGTGCGCGACGACGCCAGCCGCGCTGCTGCGAAGCGGAACGCTGTCGCTCGAATTCGACGGGATCGTCTTCGATCCCGCCCGACCGTAACCGCGAAGGACGAACGACGAATGGGCGCGCCCGGGGAGACCGGATAACAACAACGAAACAAGAAAAAGCAGCGACGGGCTGGCTGGAGGGCCGTGCACGGAGTCGTCACCGACGACGCGAAGCCCGATCGCTTTTTCCGCCGGACAGGCCACCTGTCCGGCGGATTTTCATTGGCGTCGCCGAACATAACCAATGGTTATGCGATTCGCGAAAAAAGGTCATTTTGCATAACTTTCCGGATTGGCTAAAGTCTTGCCATCCACTTCGCGAAATACCTAACAGGAGACGCCCGATGGATTCCCCCACGATCCTCACGCCGCGCGACTGGCCGTCGCATCCCGCGTATGTCCACCCCGAGTACCGTTCGTCGGTGAAGCGTGGCCCGACCCGCCCGCTGATCCCGTTGAAGGAAAAGCTGCGCGACCAGTACGCGCCCGTCTACGGCGCCGAGGATCTCGGCGCGCTCGACCATGACCTGACGAAGAACGCCGTGAAGAACGGCGAGCCGCTCGGCGAGCGCATGGTCGTCACCGGCCGCGTGCTCGACGAAGGCGGCAAGCCCGTGCGCAACACGCTCGTCGAGGTATGGCAGGCGAACGCGGCCGGCCGCTACGTGCACAAGGTCGACCAGCACGACGCGCCGCTCGACCCGAACTTCCTCGGCGCGGGCCGCTGCCTGACCGACGACGAAGGCCGCTACCGCTTCCTGACGATCAAGCCCGGCGCCTATCCGTGGGGCAACCATCCGAACGCGTGGCGCCCGAATCACATTCACTTCTCGCTGTTCGGCGACTACTTCGGCTCGCGCCTCGTCACGCAGATGTACTTCCCCGGCGATCCGCTGCTCGCGTACGACCCGATCTTCCAGGGCACGCCGGAAGCGGCGCGCGACCGCCTGATCTCGCGCTTCTCGATGGACATCACCGAAGAAGGCTATGCGCTCGGCTACGAATTCGACATCGTGCTGCGCGGCCGCGACGCTACCCCGATGGAGCGCTGAACCATGACGACGCTGAAGCAAACCCCTTCGCAGACGGTCGGCCCGTACTTCGCATACGGCCTGTGCCCGCAGCAATACGACTACGACCTGAAGAGCCTGTTCACGCCGTCGATCGCCTCGCCGGACGCCGAAGGCGAGCACGTGCTGCTGGTCGGTCAGGTGTTCGACGGTGACGGCAACGTCGTCGGCGACGCGGTGCTCGAATTCACGCAGGTGGACGGCGCGGGCCGCTATCCCGCGTCGCGCGACGACATCGCGAAATCCGGCTTCACGGGCTTCGCACGCGTCGGCACGGGCACCGATGCGCAGCATCGCTTCGTCGTCCCGACGGTGAAGCCGGGCCGCATCGCCACCGACGAGGCACCGCACATCAACGTGACCGTGATGATGCGCGGCATCCTGACCCACGCGTTCACCCGCGTGTATTTCGACGACGAAGCCGCGGCGAACGCGGCCGATCCGGTGCTGAACCTGGTACCGGCCGAACGCCGTGCGACGCTCGTCGCGAAGCGCGACGCGCAGCCGGGCCGACCCGTCGTGTACCGCTTCGACATCCGCATGCAGGGGCCGGACGAAACCGTGTTCTTCGACCTGTGACGCGCGAGCCGGCGCAGGCCGGCTGCTCGCGGCGGACCGCCGCGTGGCGCGATACCGACAGGCATCGCGTCGCGCGGCGGCTTTCGTTTTCGGGCGCCAACATTCGATGCTGGCCCGCAGCACGCCCTGTCGGAATCGCCGACGCCCATGGTCGACGGCTTCCGCCCCCGGTACCGAACACGCGATTGAAACGCTTGCTGCGACAGCACATGAATCGTTGCGCACACGCGATATCGTTTGCGCGTTACGCGGCGTATGCTTTGCTATCCTCAACGCACCGACGGGATTGAATCGGAATAGGCAACAATTTCACGAATCCATGCGCGAACACGGCCCCGCTGGCCGGTCGCGCATTTTTTCTGACCGAGTGCCTTTAAGCGCGTCTGGCCGAATCCTGGCAGGCGCGTTTTTTTCGTTCGCGCAAGAGCGGCCCGGCCGGCGCGGTACCCGCCGCCGCGTCCGTCCCGGCTACCTAGCGGCGAACCTCCAGATACCGGCTCGGCGTATCGCCGAGGATGCGGCGAAACGCCGACGTAAAGGCGCTCGCGCTCGCATAGCCGAGATCGAGCGCGACCCGCGTCACCGGCTGCCCGTCGCTCAGGCGCGCAATCGCCGCGAGCATGCAGACCTGCTGACGCCACGCGGCGAAACTCACGCCGGTCTGCGCGCGGAACAGCCGCGTAAACGTGCGCCGGCTCACGCCCGCATCGGTCGCCACCTGGTCGAGATCGGCCGCGATCGACGGCGACGCGAACAGATGCCGGCAGATCCTCGCGAGGCGCGCGTCGGCGGGCAGCGGCGCGTGCAGCGACAGCCGCGGCATCGTCGCGATTTCCGCGACCAGCAGCGCCATCAGCTTGCCCGCCCGGCCGTCGACGTCGTACATCGCCGGCAGGTCGATCGCATCGTCGATCAGTTGCCGCAGCAGCGGCGACACGCCGTATACGCCGCACTGGTCCGGCAGCCCGGCGGCCTGGGCCGCGTCGTCCGACACGAACGTGTTGAGCATCGTGACCGGCCCGGTCATCGTCATTTCGTGGCGAACGCCGGCCGGCACCCAGCACGCGCGCTGCGGCGGCACCAGCCAGCGGCCATGCGGCGTCGACACGCTGATCGTGCCGCGCGACGCGCACGCGAACTGCCCGCGCCCGTGCGCGTGCTCCGCAAACGTCGTGCCCGCCGCGTAGTCGTTGGCGGTCACGACGACGCTGCGCGCAATGTGTTCGTAGGGATCTGGCAGCGTATTTCTCAAGGCCCGAATTCCATCATGAATCACCGCAGCATGAACGACATGGCCGACAGGCTGTTCAGCGTGCGCACGACGTGCTCGACCGACGGCCCGTCGAAGCGCAGCGTCACCGCATCGACCCGCTCGAGCGACGGCAGCACGCAGAACAAATCGGCGAGCGCGGCCGTTTGCACGCGCAGCGTGCACGCGGCCGGCGCGGGCCGATGCGCGCTCGCGCGCCAGCCTGACGACAGCGCATGCGCGACCGTTTCGCGTGCGGCGGTCGCGATGCGCGCGCAGGACGCGGCCGGTGTGAGCGTATCGCCGCTCGATGCGCCGCCGGCCGTCTTGACCGTCTCGAACCGCGCGTCCGGAAACAGCGGCCGGGTTTCCTCGGCGAACACGTCGTCGCCCGACGCCAGCGCGACGTGCGCGCCGTATTCGCGCGCCAGCGCGCCATACAGCCCGGCCTCGCCGAGCTCGACGCCGTTCAGCCACACCTGCGTGAACGCGAAGCTGTTGATGGTGTGCGCGAGCACGCCGCGCGTCTGCGATTTCGCGTGAAAGCCGATCATGAACACGAGATCGGGCCGCTGTTCGAGGCCCGCCATCATCCCGAGCGTGCGCGGCTTGCCGAGCACGACGCGCGCACGCGCATCGAGCCCGTCGGGCAGCAGATTGCGAAAGCCGCCGTGCGAGTCGTTGACCCAGACGGTCTGCGCGCCGCCCGCGAACGCGCCTTCGAGCGCCGCGTTCGCCTCGGCGGTCATCCAGCGGCGCGCGCGTTCGTATTCCGGATTGCCGGCACGCGTCTGCTCGGTGGCGAACACACCGGCGACGCCTTCGATGTCGGTCGAGATCAGGATCTTCATGACGGGGGATGACGTCCTTCGTTGTCGTCGTTGAACAGGCATTCGAGATCGGGCACCGCGTCGCGCAGCGATTGCCGCACGTGGCCGTCGCGCCCGGCCACGGTCACGGCCTGCAGCAGCGCGTCGGCGATCGCCTGCTCGACGCTCTCGGCCGCGGCCATGAACAGCGGATCGAGCGCCGCATCGGCCACGAGGGCCGGCAGCGCGACGCTCGACGCATCGTGCGCGATCGTATACGCGGTGGAAAAGGCGAGCGCGATGTCGCCGCTGCCGTGCCCGTAGACCGAGCCGGTGCGGGCCAGGCCCGCGCCCGCGCGGCGGGCGAGCCGCGACAGTTGCCGCGCGTCGAGCGGCGCATCGGTCGCGAGCAGCAGGATGATCGAGCCTTGCTCGGGCGGCGCCGCGTGCGCGGCTGCAGCGGCACGCCGCTGCGCGACGATGCGCCCGAGCGGCACACCGTCGAGCGTCAGCATCGGCAGCCTGCCGAAATTCGCGAGCACCAGCGCGCCGACCGTATACGGCCGGCCGGCCGCGACGGCCACGCGCGACGCGGAGCCGATCCCGCCCTTCAGGTCGAAACACGACATCCCGCGCCCGGCGCCCACCGCGCCGCGCGCGAAGTCGCGCGCCGCCGTGCGGCACGCGTCGTCGTAATGCGCGGCCGTCACCGCGAACGCCTGGATATCGTTCAGATAGCCGTCGTTGCACTCGAACACGAGCGCGTTGACGGTCGGCCAGTCCCGGCCGATCCGCGGATTCTGCGCGATCGCGGCGCGGATCTGTGCCTGTGCGACCGCGCCGACTGCGAACGTGTTGGTCAGCGCGATCGGCGTATCGAGCGTACCGAGCTCGTCGACCTGCACGAGCCCGACGCTCTTGCCGAAGCCGTTGATCACGGCCGCGCCGGCCGGCACCTTGCTGCGGTACGGGTCGCCCGGGTGCGGCTTCACGACGGTCACGCCCGTCTGCACGTCACCGGCATCGAGCGTCGCATGGCCGACCGTGACGCCCGACACGTCGGCGATCGTGCCGCGCGGCCCGGCCGGCAGCGTCGCGGCCCACATGGGGACTGCACCCATCAGCGGCGCTCCAGCTTCGGGTCGAGCGCGTCGCGCAGCCCGTCGCCGAGCAGGTTGAACGCGAGCACGGTCAGGAAGATCGCGAGGCTCGGGAAGATCGCGACGTGCGGCGCGGTCACCATGTCCGCGCGCGCCTCGTTGAGCATCGCGCCCCACTCCGGCGTCGGCGGCTGCGCGCCGAGCCCGAGGAACGACAGGCTCGCGGCCGTGATGATCGACGTGCCGATCCGCATCGTGAAGTAGACGACGACGGACGACACGGTGCCCGGCAGGATGTGCCGCATGATGATCGTCCAGTCGGACGCACCGATGCTGCGTGCGGCCTCCACGTAGGTCATGTGCTTGAGCATCAGCGTGTTGCCGCGCACGAGCCGCGCGAACGCCGGGATGCTGAAGATCGCGACCGCGCAGATCACGTTGATCATCCCGTTGCCGAGGATCGCGACCACGCCGATCGCGAGCAGGATCCCCGGGAACGCGAACAGCACGTCGGCCACGCGCATCGTGATGCGGTCCCACCAGCCTTCGTAGTAGCCGGCGAGCAGCCCGAAGAACGTGCCGATGAGCGCGCCGAGCGCGACCGAGAAGAAGCCGGCCGCGAGCGAGATGCGCGTGCCGGTGACGATCCGGCTGAAGATGTCGCGGCCGAGCGAGTCGACGCCGAACCAGTGCACGGCCGACGGCCCCGCGTTCAGCGCTTCGTAGTCGAAATAGTTTTCCGGATCGAACGGCACGATGTGCGGGCCGGCGAACGCCAGCACGACGAGCGCCAGCACGAAGCCGCCCGCGACGAGCGCGACGGTCTGCTTGCGGAACTTGCGCCAGAACTCACGCCACGGCGTGCGGATCGCGGTCGATGCGGCCGACGCCGCGGGCTGGACAGTCGCGTTCATGCGCGCCTCACTTGAACCGGATGGTCGGGTTGATGACCGCGTACAGCACGTCGACGGTCAGGTTGATCAGGATGAACTCGAGCGAGAACAGCAGCACGATCGCCTGGATCACCGGGTAGTCGCGCATCGTCACCGCGTCGACCAGCAGGCGCCCGAGCCCCGGCCAGTTGAACACGGCCTCGACGACGATCGAGCCGCCGAGCAGGAAGCCGAACTGCAGCCCCATCATCGTGACGACCGGGATCATCGCGTTGCGCAGGCAGTGCTTGAGCACGACCAGCGGCTCGTGCACGCCCTTCGCGCGCGCGGTGCGCACGTAGTCCTCGTTGAGCACCTCGACGAACGACGCGCGCGTGAAGCGCGCCATCACCGCCGCGACCGCGGCGCCGAGCGTCAGCGACGGCAGCACATAGCTCTTCCACGTGCCGTCCGGCACGACGGGCAGCCAGCCGAGCTTCACCGAGAAGATTTCCATCAGCAGCATGCCGAGCGCGAATGCCGGAAACGAGATGCCCGACACCGCGATCGTCATCCCGAGGCGGTCGGGCCAGCGGTTGCGCCACACCGCCGACGCGATCCCGATCGCCATCCCGAACACCGTCGCCCACACCATGCTGACGAGCGTCAGCAGCAGCGTCGGCATGAAGCGCTCGCCGATCTCGGTCGACACCGGCCGCTTGCTGCGCGTCGACGTGCCGAAATCGCCGTGCGCGATCTTCACGAAGAAGTTCGCGAACTGCGCGGGCAGCGGCCGGTCGAGCCCGAGATCGGCACGCACCAGCGCGACCGTCGCGTCGTCGGCTTCGGGACCCGCCGCGAGCCGCGCCGGGTCGCCCGGCAGCAGGTGCACGAACAGGAATACCAGCACCGCGACGATCGCGAGCGTGGGCAGCAGGCCGAACAGGCGTTTGACGAGGAAATTCAGCATGGGGCACCGATCGAATCAGCGCGCCGGCAGCTTGCGCCGCCGGCGCCGCACAGCGGGCGAACCGCCGTCATTTCACCGAGATTTCGTCGAAGTTGAACGAACCGTCCGGCATCACGTACATGCCGTGCAGGCGCTTGCTGCGCGCATAGACGATCTTCTCCTGCACCAGGAAAATCCACGGCGCGTCGGCCCACACCTGCTTCTGCGCGTCGGCGTACAGGGCGGCCTTCTTCGTGTTGTCGGTCGTCTCGAGCGCCTTCGCGAGATCGTCGTCGACGGTACCGTTCTTGTAGTACGCGGTGTTGTAGAGCTTCGGCGGCGCGGACGTCGACGCGAGCAACGGCGACAGCGCCCAGTTCGCCTCGCCCGTCGACGCCGACCAGCCGCTGTAGTACATCCGCACCGGTGCCGTCGCCGGATCCTGCGCGCTCTCGACCTTCGCGACCCGCTCGCCGGCCTCGAGCGCCTGCACCTGCACCTTCACGCCGACCTGCGCGAGCTGCTGCTGGACGAACTGGATCAGCTTCTGCGCCGTCGAATGGTTGTACGCGGACCAGAGCGTCGATTCGAAGCCGTTCGGATAGCCGGCCTCCTTCAGCAGCGCGCGCGCCTTCGCCGGATCGTACGGCCAGGGGCCGAGCTTCGTCGCATATTCGACGCCGACCGGCGCGACACCCGTCTGCGGGGTCGCATAGCCGGCGAACACGACCTTCGCGAGCGCTTCCTTGTTGACCGCGTAGTTCAGCGCTTCACGCACCTTCGGATTGTCGAACGGCTTCTTCTGCGTGTTCAGCGAGATGTAGCGCTGGATGATCGACGGCCGCTCGATCAGCTCGACCTTCGGATTGCTCTTCAGGTCGGCCGCCTGCTCGAACGGAATCGTGAACGCGAAATCCGCCTCGCCGGTCTTGAGCAGCGCGGCACGCGTGTTGTTGTCGACCACCGGCTTCCAGTCGATCGAATCGACCTTCGGATAGCCCTTCTTCCAGTAGCCGGCAAACTTCTTCACCTTCATGTCGTCGGTCTGCTTCCATTCGACGAACTCGAACGGGCCCGTGCCGACCGGATGCAGCGACACGTCGCGCCCCCACTTCTTCAGCGCGGCCGGCGAAATCATCACCGCCGACGGATGCGCGAGCGTGTTGATGAACGCGGAGAACGGCTCGTGCAGCGTGAACCTCACCGTCATCGGATCGACCACCTCGGTCTTCTCGATCACGCGGAACAGCCCGTAACGCTTCAGCTTGTTCGCCGGATCGGTCACGCGGTCGAAGTTCGCCTTCACCGCGGCCGCGTTGAAGTCGGTGCCGTCGTGGAACTTGACGCCCGGGCGCAGCTTGACCGTATATGTCTTCGCATCGGGGCTCGCCTCATAGCCCGTCGCGAGCACGTTGACGAGCTTCATGTCCTTGTCGAAACCGAACAGCCCCTCGTAGAACGACTTGACGACGGCTTGCGACACCGTGTCGTTCGCGTCGTACGGGTCCATCGTCGTGAACGTCGAGTACACGGCGACCACGACGTTCTGTTGCGCGAACGCGGGCGCCGCGACCGACAGCGCGAGCGCGCCTGCCCCCGCGGCGAAGAACGCGCGCGGACGGAACATCGGGAACGAATGCGGCTTGTTCATTTTGTCTGGCTCCTGTGGATGATTCGGTAACGCGTGGTGGAAATCGCGGCGTGAGTGCATCCGCTCGGGAAAATGACGCCGTTGCCTGGCGCGTGCGCAGCTGCGGTCCATATGCGACTCGCCGTGCAATCAATACGCGCCGCCGACGCGATGCGTCGCGACGTAATGATCGGGGCCGACCGCGACGAGCGGCGCGACGAGCGGATCGTCGCCGGCCGCGCGGATCGGGCTCGGAATCTCGTCCGCCGCGAGCTGGCGCGGCGCATGCCGGCGCGCGGGGTCGGCCACCGGCACCGCGCTCATCAGCTTCTTCGTGTACGGATGCTGCGGTGCCTCGAACACCGCGCGGCGCGGGCCGATCTCGACGATCTGGCCGAGATACATCACCGCGACGCGATGGCTGACGCGCTCGACGACCGCCATGTCGTGCGAGATGAACAGGTACGCGACGCCGAGCTCGCGCTGCAGGTCGAGCATCAGGTTCACGATCTGTGCCTGCACCGACACGTCGAGCGCGGACACCGATTCATCGGCGATCACGACCTTCGGGTTCAGCGCGAGCGCGCGTGCGATGGCGATCCGCTGGCGCTGGCCGCCCGAGAATTCGTGCGGATAGCGGCGCGCGGCCTCCGGCGGCAGGCCGACCTTGTCGAGCAGCCAGTCGACGCGCGCCTGCGCGTCGCGGCCGCTCGCGACGCCGTGCACGAGCAGCGGCTCCATGATCGAGAAGCCGACGGTCAGGCGCGGATTCAGCGACGCGAACGGATCCTGGAAAATGAACTGGATGTTCCGGCGCAGCGCCTGCAGGTCCGCGCCCTTCAGTGCGCTGATGTCGCGGCCGTCGAATTCGATCGAGCCGCTCTGCGATTCGACGAGGCGCAGCAGCGAACGCCCGGTGGTCGACTTGCCGCAGCCCGATTCGCCGACGAGCGCGAGCGTCTCGCCCGCGCGCAGCTCGAAGCTCACGCGCTCGACCGCATGCACGTACTGCGACACGCGGCCGAACACGCCGCTCTTCACCGGAAACCGCGTGACGAGATCGCGCACGCGCAGGATCGGCGGCGCGGCCGGATCGACGTGCGGCTGCCCGGCGGCGGGGACTGCGGCCGCATCGCTCGCATCGTTCGCGGCAGGCGCCGGCGCGGCGGCGCTCGCGCCGTCCACCTTCAGCAGCGGGAATTTCTCGGGAATATCGGTGCCCTGCATCGAGCCGAGCCGCGGCACGGCCGCCAGCAGCGCCCGCGTGTAGCGGTGCGCGGGCGTCGCGAAGATGCGCTCGGACTCGCCCTCCTCGACCTTCTCGCCGCGATACATCACGAGCACGCGGTCGGCCACTTCGGCGACCACGCCCATGTCGTGCGTGATGAAGATCACGCCCATGTTCATTTCGTCCTGCAGGCCGCGGATCAGTTGCAGGATTTGCGCCTGGATCGTCACGTCGAGCGCGGTCGTCGGCTCGTCGGCGATCAGGAGCGCGGGCCGGCACGACAGCGCCATCGCGATCATCACGCGCTGGCGCATCCCGCCGGACAACTGGTGCGGATAGCGCACGAACACGCGGCGAGCCTCCGGGATGCGCACGAGATCGAGCAGCCGCAACGCTTCCGCGCGCGCCTCGGGCGCGCTCTTCGACTGGTGCAGCGCGATCGCCTCGCTGATCTGGTCGCCGACCGTAAACACCGGGTTCAGCGATGTCATCGGCTCCTGGAAGATCATCGCGATGTCCGCGCCGCGGATGCCGCGCATCGTCGCCGCGCTCGCCTGCGCAAGATCGACGATCGCACCGCCTCGGCGCCGCAACGCGATCCGGCCGCTCGTGATCTCGCCGCCGCCGTGCTCGACGAGCCGCATCAGCGCGAGCGACGTCACCGATTTGCCGGAGCCCGACTCGCCGACGATCGCGAGCGTCTCGCCGCGATCGACGTGAAACGACACGTTGCGCACCGCATCGAACGTCGCGGTTTCGCGACGGAACATGACCGACAGGTCGTCGACCGCGATGACGCGCTGCTCCGGCAGCACCAGCACGGACGGGGTTCGGCTCGAAGTCATGCGAAGGTCTCCTCGTGCGATCCGGAATCAGGCCGCATCGTCGCGATAGATGCCGACCACGGGCGTCTCGCCGACGCGCGCATAGCCGCGATACATCCCTTCCGTGTTGAACGGCATCGCGACGTTGCCGTGCCCATCGACCGCGATGATCCCGCCGCGCCCGGCCAGGCGCGCCAGCTTGTTCATCACGGCGTCGTGCGCGGCGTCGGCGAGCGATGCGCCGCGATACGCGATCTGCGCGGCCACGTCGTGCGCGGTCGCGAGCCGGATGAACATCTCGCCGGTGCCCGTCGCGGATACCGCGCAGGTCGCGTCGTCCGCGTAGCAGCCGGCACCGATGATCGGCGAATCGCCGACGCGTCCGGGCTGCTTGTTCGTGATGCCGCCGGTCGACGTCGCCGCCGCGACATGGCCGTCGAGGTCGCATGCGACCGCGCCGACCGTGCCGTGCTTGCGATCGGGATCGAGCGGCTCGGCCGCCTGTCCGGCGCCGAACGCGAAGGTCGCGGCATCGTGATCGAGCATCGTGCCGGCCGCCGCCGCGCGCGCCTTGATCCACTGCGCATGGCGCGCTTCGGTATCGAAGTAGCCGGGCTCGGCGAGTTCGAGGCCCTGCGCGGCCGCGAACGCGTCGGCGCCCGCGCCGGCGAACAGCACGTGCTCGCTCGCCTCCATCACGCGCCGTGCGGCGAGGACCGGATTGCGCACGCGGGTCGCGCAGCAGATCGCGCCGGCCGCGAGTGTCGCGCCGTCCATCACCGCCGCATCGAGTTCGTGCTTGCCTTGCGCCGTATAGACGGCGCCGCGCCCGGCGTTGAACAGCGGACAGTCCTCGAGCATCCGCACGGCGACGGTGACGGCGTCGAGCGCGCTGCCGCCGTCGGCGAGCACCTGTTGCGCGGCCTGCAGGATCGCGGTGAGCTCGGCGCGGTACTGGCGTTCGGTGTCGGTATCCATCGCATCGCGCAGGATCGTGCCTGCACCGCCGTGAATCGCGACGATCGCGGGTGAAGTCATGATTTTTTCGGCCCGGAGGAAGAAGGGTTGGCGGCCGGCAGCGCCGCTTGCGGCTGGATCAGCCATGGCAACAGGAATTCGGTCATTTCGGCGGCGGACTTCGCGGAGCGGTGCGTGCGCAGCGCGACCGCGTCGATCAGCGCCTCGATCATCGTCAGCACGGCCGCTTCCGACGTGGCCGCGAAACGCCGTTCGGCCTTCACGTACAGATTCAGCGACGCGATCGGCGCAAGCGGCGAACCGGGCCCGTCGGAAATGCCGAGCACGCGTGCGCCGCGCGCCGCCGCGCGGCGAGCCAGCTCGATCGTGTCCTTCACGTAGCGCGGAAACGCGAGCGCGATCACGAGATCGCGCGAGTCGGCCGTATACAGGCGCCGCGCCGCATGCGAAGGGCCACCGAGCAGCGCGAGCGACTGCACGTTGTCATGACACACCGACAATCCATGTTCCATCAGCCCGGTGAGAAACGCGCTCGAACCGGCGCCGAGGATCAGCACGCGCCGCGCGCCGACGATCGCCTCGACGGCCGCCTCGACATCGGCCGCGTCCAGCTGCGCGCGCGTGTTCTCGATGTTCGCGACGGCCTGGTCGAATACCGCGTCGATCCACGCGGCGCCGCGCACGCCCTGCTCCTGCTCTTGCTCCTGCGCGGATCGCAGCCGCTCGACGGGACCGAGCGTCGCCTCGAAGCCGCGCACGAGCGCCGCGCGCATCGCCGGATAGCCGTCGAAGCCGAGCGCCTTCGCGAAGCGGTTCGCGGTCGCGATCGACGCATTCACCGCCTGCGCGAGCTCGTCGATCCGCATCGTCGCCGCGCGAAACGGATTCGCGAGCACGAACTCGCCCATCCGGCGGTGGATCGGCGTCATCCGCGGCATGGCCGACGCGATGCGCGCCGCGATCGAGGATTCGTCCTGACTGGCATCGTGCGGAACGAGAGGCGTCATGCGAAAGGTTTTGCAAGGTGGATGAAAATCAATTTACACAATCTATCGACCGGAAAAAAATAAATTTTCATCAGGGTTGTCACGATCCTGCCGTGTCCGTCCGGCCGGGCCGGTCGTACGACGGCCGCCCACCCCGATCCGCCGGCGTTCGGCACGCAGGCTCCGTATGTCGCGGCCACCCTTGTCCGCCCATCTGCCGGGAAAACCCCGAGAACGTTCGTTCGAATGCAGATTCACGTTGACCGGATTCGAATTCGAACATAGGATGTTCGAAAATGATCAGTCGTCAGATAACATAGGCTTTCAACCGCAGCGAAATGTTCGATCGAATGCGGCTGTTCCGGCAAAAATCAGGCGGATCGGCGCCCACCAAGATCGGACATCGTACAAATAAGACAGGGCAAGACGTCCCGGACAGGCGGCTTGCATGGATCAGGAGACAGCAGTGAAAACAGTCAAGGCGTTGCGCTGGTGGATCATCGTGCTCGTATGTCTCGGCACGATCCTCAACTACCTCGCGCGAAATTCCCTCGCGGTGCTCGCACCGGAGCTCAAGCAGGTATTCGCGATCTCGACGCAGCAGTACTCGTACATCGTGGGCGCGTTCCAGATCGGCTACACGATCATGCAGCCGGTGTGCGGGTTCGTCGTCGACCTGATCGGGCTGCGGCTCGGATTCGCACTGTTCGCGATGCTGTGGTCGGTGGTCGGCGTCGCGCACGGCTTCGCATCGGGCTGGCTGTCGCTCGGCGTCCTGCGCGGCCTGCTCGGGCTGTTCGAGGCCGCCGCGATTCCATCGGGGATGAAGGCCGTCGCCGAATGGTTTCCGGATCGCGAGAAATCCGTCGCGGTCGGCTACTTCAACGCGGGCACGTCGCTCGGCGCCGCGATCGCGCCGCCGCTCGTCGTGTTCATCTCGATGCGGTTCGGCTGGCAATCCGCATTCATGGTCACCGGCGCGCTCGGCTTCGCATGGGCCGCGCTGTGGTACACGCAGTACCGGTCGCCGGCCGACCATCCGCGCATCACGTCGCAGGAGCGCACGCTGATCCGCGACGGCCAGACCACGATGCCGGCCGTGTCGAAGCGCCGGATTCGCGACGTCGTCACCGCGCGCCGCTTCTGGGCGATCGCGCTGCCGCGCTTCTTCGCGGAACCCGCGTGGCAGACCTTCAGCTTCTGGATCCCGCTGTACCTCGCCACCGAGCGCCACATGGCGCTTGCACAGATTGCCGTCTTCGCGTGGATGCCGTTTCTCGCGGCCGACCTCGGCGGTATCGCGGGCGGCTACCTGTCGCCCTACCTCGCGAACCGGTTCAAGCTGCCGCTCGTGTGGTCGCGCGTCGCCGGCGTCGCGCTCGGCGCGGTGCTGATGCTCGGGCCGGCGATGATCGGGCTCGTGTCGTCGCCGTACACGGCCATTGCGCTGTTCTGCGTCGGCGGCTTCGCGCACCAGATGATCTCCGCGCTCGTCAACACGCTGTCGGCCGACGTGTTCGATCCCGAGGAAGTCGGCACGGCCAGCGGCTTCGCGGGAATGGCCGCGTGGATCGGCGGGCTCGGCTTCTCGCTGCTGGTCGGCGCGCTCGCCGACAAGATCGGCTACGCGCCGCTGTTCGCGTGCCTCGGCCTGTTCGACATCATCGGCGTCACGCTGCTCGCGGTGCTGATCCGTGGGCAGTCGAAGCAGGAACGCCTGCTCGCGCAGCACGCCTGACATCCGTTCTCACCAGGAATCGCCTTCATGACTTCGCTTCTTCATCCGCCCGTGTTCCGCGTCGCCGACCGGCAGGCGAACCGTGTGCTGCTCGCGTCCGGCGCGGGCGCGACCCTCGAGATCTTCGTGCTCGAGGACGACATCGTGCGTGTGCGCGTGCTGCCCGACGCGCTGCCGCGCAATCCGCGCACGTGGACGATCGCACCGGGCCTCGACGATGTGCCGCTCGAAGGGCGCGACCGCCTCGACCTGAGCGGCTTCGCGCTGCCGGCCTACGACTTCGTTGAAGACGACAGCAGCGTGCGCATTGAAACCGCCCGGGTCCGACTCGCCGTGAACCGACAAGGCGGCCATTGCACGTGGTCGATGCGCGGCGCCGACGGCGCGTGGCGCGTCGTGCTCGCCGACCGCGCGACGCAGGCGTACAACTTCGGCTGGTGGGACGACCGCGCCTATCACTACGTCGCACGCGAGCGCGGCGACCAGGTGTTCGGCCTCGGCGAACGCGCGGGCGCCCTCGACCGCACCGGCGCGCGCTTCGAGATGCGCAACATCGACGCGATGGGCTACAGCGCGAAGCACACCGACCCGCTCTACAAGCACATCCCGTTCTACGTGACCTGGTCGCCCGACGCGTGCCAGGGCTTCGGGCTGTTCTACGACACGCTGTCGGATTGCGCGTTCGACATGGGCCGCGAACTCGACAACTACCACGGGCCGTACCGCTACTTCGTCGCCGAGCACGGCGATCTCGACTATTACTTCATCGCGTCGCCCGACACGCCGCTCACGGCCGCACGGCGCTTCACGTGGCTCACCGGGCGCCCGGCGCGCACGCCGAAGTGGGGGCTCGGCTATTCAGGCTCGACGATGAGCTACACCGACGCGCCGGACGCGCAGCGGCAGATGAACCAGTTCGTCGAGCAGTGCGACGCGCACGACATCCTGTGCGACTCGTTCCACCTGTCGTCGGGCTATACGTCGATCGGCGCGAAGCGCTACGTGTTCAACTGGAATCGCGACAAGTTTCCCGACGCGAAGGGTTTCGTGCAGCACTACCGCGACCACGGCATCCGCCTGTGCGCGAACATCAAGCCGTGCCTGCTGCGCGACCACCCCGCTTTCGACGACGCTGCACAGCGTGGGCTGCTGATCCGCTCGGCGTCCGGCGAGCCGGCGTGGGTGCAGTTCTGGGACGAGGTCGGCGCGTATCTCGACTTCACGCAGCCGGATGCGTACCGCTGGTGGCGCGAGCAGGTCACGTCGGCACTGCTCGACTACGGAATCGAGTCGACCTGGAACGACAACAACGAATACGAGATCTGGTCGCCCGACGCGATCGCGCACGGCTTCGGCGAGCCGTTCCCCGCGCGCGAGGCGAAGGTGCTGCAGACGATGCTGATGATGCGCGCGTCGCGCGAAGCGCAGCGCGCGCATGCGCCGGCGCAGCGGCCGTTCCTCGTGTCACGCTCGGGTGGCGCCGGCATGCAGCGCTACGTGCAGACCTGGTCCGGCGACAACTACACGTCGTGGGAAACGCTGCGCTACAACCTGAAGATGGGCCTCGGGCTCGCGTTGTCGGGCGTGTCGAACATCGGTCACGACATCGGCGGCTTCTCCGGTCCCGCGCCGTCGCCCGAGCTGCTGCTGCGCTGGGTGCAGTTCGGCATCTTCATGCCGCGCTTCAGCATCCATTCGTGGAATGACGACGGCACCGTCAACGAACCGTGGATGTATCCGGAGATCACCGCGCAGATCGCGTCGCTGATCAAGCAGCGCTACCGGCTGCTGCCGTATCTCTATCACCTGCTGTGGCTGTCGACCACGCGCTACGAACCGGTGCTGCGGCCGACCTTCGGCGACTTCCCCGGCGACGCGCGCTGCTACGACGCGTGCGACGACATGATGCTCGGCGACGCGCTGCTGGTCGCGCCGGTCGTCGACCCGGGCCGCACGGAGCGCACGGTCTACCTGCCGTCCGGCGCGCGCTGGATGTGCTGCGCGAGCGCGCAGTCGTTCGACGGCGGCGCGAGCGTGACGCTGCCCGCGCCGCTCGACACGCCGGTGATGCTGTTGCGCGAAGGCCGTGTGCTGCCGCTGAACGTCGCCGAGCAACGCTTCGGCGCACGCGCCGACACGCGCGGCTTCATCGTCGCGCCGCGCAGCGAGGACGGTGTCGCGTACGGCGAATGCGTCGAGGACGACGGCGAAACGGAAGCGTGGCGCGACGGCGAGTACGGGCTGTGGCGCATCGAGGCCGGACGCCAGGCATCTGGCGAACTCGGCGTGTCGGTCCGCTGGGACGGCCGCATGGCCCGCCCCGCCGAGCGCGTCGAGCTTCTGCTGCCGGCGTCGCTGCAAGGTGCGCTGGCGGTGCGCGGCGCGCGCGTCGAACACGATGCGCGGGACGGCGCGTGGCGCCGCATCGTCGTGGCGCTCGTCGACTGACCGCGCACCGCCGCACAGACACCGCTCCCTGATCGGGCGGGCCGGACATGCGGCCTGCCCGTCCACCAAAGAGGAGGCCATTCAGCTTCCCGCTCCCTTGAAGAGACTTGGAGATCGACAATGAAAGCATCGCATCACCGTTATGCAATCCTGATTATTTCGGGCGCGACACTCGGCGCTTGCGCCGCCCATGCGCAGAGTAGCGTGACGCTGTACGGCGTGGTCGACGATTCGCTCGCGTACGTGAACAACCAGCAGGGCCACTCGAACATCTACATGCGCGACGGCAACCTGTATGCGTCGAAGTTCGGGCTGCGCGGCGACGAGGATCTCGGCGGCGGCACGCACGCGATCTTCGACCTTCAATCCGGCTTCAACCTCAACACCGGCGCGCAAGCGGCCGCCGGCACGATCTTCAATCGCCAGGCATACGTGGGGCTGCGCAACGATCACTACGGCACGGTGACTGCCGGCCGCCAGTACACACCTTACTTCCTGCTGGTCGGCCCGTACGCGTCGAGCAGCTGGCTGACCGGTGCGACAGGCGCGCATCCGGGCGACATCGACGGCCTCGACACGACGATCCGCGTGAACAACTCGGTCACATACACGTCGCCGACCTTCTCCGGACTGACCGCGAGCGCGATGTACGCGTTCGGCGGCATTGCCGGCGCGACCGGCAAGGGCAACACGTTCAGCGCCGCGCTGCGCTATGCGAACGGGCCGGTCGGAATCGCGGCCGGCTACCTGCGCGTCAACAGCTCGGGTTCGTCGACGGGTTTCCTGAACCCGGCGACCGCGGCATCGGGCAGCTTCGCGGTGTCCGTGCTGAACCAGGGCTACCTGACCGCGAAGGCCGTCGAGCAGGTCGCGGCCGCCGGCAACTACACGCTCGGCGACCTGACGCTGGGCGTCAACTACTCGAACGTGAAGTACCTGCCCGGCAACGGTTCCGCGTTCACGGACACGGCCGTGTTCAACACCTACGGCGCGCTCGCCGCGTACCGCTTCACGCCGACGTTCTCGGTGGCCGGCGCGTTCGCGTACACGCTCGCGTCGAAGGCGAACGGCGTGTCGAACGCGGCCCGCTACCAGCAGTATTCGCTGAAGGAGTCGTACAGCCTGTCGAAGCGCACGACGCTCTATGCGCTGCAGGCATACACGCATTCGAGCGGACAGACGCTCGGCGCGCAGGGCGCCGGCCACATCGTCGACGCGGCGCCGATCGTCGGCGATTCGCAGCAGCTCACGCCGTCGACGACGCACGGTCAGTTCGTCGGCATGGCCGGTATCGCCGTGACATTCTGAACCTTCACGGCCGCGCATCGCCCACTTCCGACCCCGGACGATCCGCATCGTCCGGGGCCGGTTTCCGTTCCTCGCCCTCTTCCTTTCGCACGCTGCACGCAGCGTGCGGGTTTTCGCGATCGCCCCGATACCTTACAATTCGTCAGGTTGATCCCTGCTGCATGCCCCTTCTTGCAGTCCTGACACCGCGGTACACTCGACGCACGCCGTATCAGGGTCCGACGCGCGACGTGCGCGCCGGGCGGCGTCGCGCCTCGTTGCGCCCACAACTGGATGCCTGCCATGCCAGAATCCCGTCCCTCGCCCCGCACGACGTTCAAGCCGCAGGTCGTGCTGCCCGCGCTCGCGGTCATCGGCGCCCTGCTCATCGTGTGCGCGCTGCACCCGAACGAAGCCGGTGCGCTGTTCTCCTCCGGCCAGCAATGGGTCGTCGCGCGTTTCGACTGGTTCTACGTGCTCGCTGTCACCACCTTCCTCGTGTTTCTCGTGCTGATCGCGGCGAGCGACTTCGGCCACATCCGGCTCGGCCCGGACGACGCCGAGCCCGAGTTCAGCTTCCTGTCGTGGACGGCCATGCTGTTCGCGGCAGGCATGGGGATCGGCCTCATGTACTTCGGCGTCGGCGAGCCGATGCAGCACTTCCTGAAGCCGCCGACCGTCGACCCCGGCACGCCTGCCGCCGCGCGCGAGGCGATGCTGATGACCTTCTTCCACTGGGGCTTCCATGCGTGGGCGATCTACGGGCTGATGGGGCTCGTGCTCGCGTACTTCGGCTTCCGCTACAACCTGCCGCTGACGCTGCGCTCCGGGCTGTATCCGGTGCTGCGCGAGCGCGTGAACGGCTGGATCGGCCACACGGTCGACGCGTTCGCGCTGGTCGGCACGGTCGCGGGCATCGCGACGACGCTCGGCTATGGCGTGATGCAGTTGAGCGCGGGCCTGCATGGGGTCGCCGGCTGGGATACGAGCGGGAACGCGTTCCGTATCGGGCTCGTCGTGATCGTCGTGATCCTGGCCGGCGCATCGGCCGCGAGCGGCCTCGACAAGGGCGTGCGGCGGCTGTCCGAGCTGAACCTGCTGCTGGCGTTCCTGCTGCTCGCATTCGTGGTCGTCGCGGACCCGACGTCGTTCCTGCTGCGCGCGCTCGGCGACAACATCGGCCAGTACCTGTCGAATCTCGTCGACCTGTCGTTCCGCACCTATGCGTACGCCCCGCCGCGCGAGGAAGGCTGGTTCGGCGGCTGGACGATCCTCTACTGGGCGTGGTGGATATCGTGGTCGCCATTCGTCGGCATGTTCATCGCGCGGATCTCGCGCGGCCGCACGATCCGACAGTTCGTGATCGGCGTGTTGCTCGTGCCGACCGCATTCAATCTCGTGTGGATGACGGTGTTCGGCAACAGCGCGATCTGGCTCGACACGCACGGCGCGGCCGGTGCGCTCGCGCAAACGGCGAGCAATGTCGATGCGTTGCTGTTCCGTTTCTTCGATTTCCTGCCGCTGCCGCAGTTGCTGTCGATCGTCGCGATCGTGCTGATCGCGGTGTTCTTCGTCACGTCCGCCGATTCGGGCGCATTCGTGATCGACCAGATCGCGACGCGCGGCGCCGCGCATTCGCCGGTCTGGCAGCGGCTGTTCTGGGCTGCGCTGCTGGGTGTGACCGCGGCCGTGCTGCTGGTCGCGGGCGGGCTCGGCGCGCTGCAGGCGATGACGTTGATCGCCGCATTGCCGGTTGCCTTGATCATGCTCGCGCTGTGCTACGGGCTGTGGCGCGGGCTCGCGGCCGATCGCGTGCACTATTCGCAGGACGTCGCGCCCGCGACGAGCTTCTGGACCGGCCAGCACTGGCGTCATCGCCTGACGCACATCCTGCGGCAAACGACCGAGGCCGACGCACGCCAGTTCGTCGCGGATACCGTCGAGCCCGCGCTGCGCAAAGTCGCCGACGAGTTGCGTGCGGGCGGCGTCGACGCGCACGTGCAGCGCGACAGCGAATACGCGGTGCGGCTGACCGTGCCGACCGCGGAACACCGCGACTTCGTCTACGGCGCGCGCGTGACGGCGAAATCCGCGGCCGCGTTCCTCGTACGCGAGGCGGCCGAGCCGGAAGCGGCGCGTCCGCACGTGTACGGCATCGTCACGTTCTTCGAGGATGGCCGGCTCGGTTACGACGTCGAATACCTGCGCGGCGACGAACTGATCGCCGACGTGCTGCGTCAATACGAACGCTACGTCTCGCTCGCGGCCGACCAGCGCACGCATCTGCTGAGCCGCGCGCCAGGGCACGCAACGGAGGCCGAATGAACGAGACCGTCGCGTTCATCGCGTCGAGCCAGCGCGCGGCACCCGACGGAGCCGCACGATGAACGCCCTCCTGAACGACCGCACCGGCGACGTCGTCGCACTCGCCACGCTCGCGGTGCTGTACCTCGGCGGCGTCGGCCTCGCGCTATGGCGCATTCGCACCGCCGCGCCGCGCGACAAGGTCTACTGGATCATCTGCATCGCGCTGCTGGCCGGTGGCGCCATCGCGATAACCGCGAACCTGTCGCCGGTGCCGAACAGCGGCGAAATGCCGCCGGGTTTCGCGCTCGGCGTCGAGGCGGTGCTGCTCGGGCTCGCGCTCGTTGCGGCCGGCTGCGCATGGCTGATGTTGCGCGCGAGGCGCGGCTAATACACGCCCTTCGCACGGCGCGGCCTGGTCACGCGCAAACGACAACGCGCGTGCCGAACGTCGCGCCGCCGCCCTTCTCCCGATGCGTCATGCAGACGGCGCACGCGCGGTGACGAGCCAGCACGCGGCGTCGAAGCGCACGTCCGCGCCCTGCAGGTAGCCGTCGTACTCGGCGCGAACCGTCTCGATCACTCGACGCCGCGTCGCGTCGTCCGCGTGCTGAAGCGCGAGCCCGACCGGGCCCAGCCGCGCGATATAGTCGTCGAGCGCGGACGCCGGCAACGCACATGCCGTGTCGATCGCCTCGATCGCGATCTCGGCCCAGCCGCTGTCCGACAACACCGACGCGATCCGCTGCCGGTCGCCGAACGCGAATTGCCCCGGCGCGCCGGGCTGCCGCGCCGGCAGGTTCGGCAGCAATGGCGCCGCGGCGCGTTCGGCCGTCGTCATGAACGGGTTTTCGCTTGCGCCGCGCCATGCGACGAATCGCAATTGCGCGTTCGCGCGCGCCGCACGCCGCAGGTTCGCGAACGCGCGAACCGGATCGTCGAAGAACATCACGCCGAAACGCGACACGATCAGGTCGAACCGGCCAGGCGCGAACGCCTGGGTCTGCGCGTCGGCCTGCACGAAGCCGACGTCAGCGCCGTCGCGTGCGGCGCGTGCCCGTGCGGCGGCGATCATCCGCGCCGAGATGTCGACACCCGTACAGTGCGCGTGCGCGCCAAGCCGCCGTGCAATCGCGAGGGTCACCGCGCCCGTGCCGCAACCGACGTCGAGCACACTGCGGGCGGACGCCGCCACCGCCGCGTCCGCGAGCCGTGTCTCGAACGGCTCGAACATCCGGTCGAGCGAACGCTGCGCGTCGACCCACGCAAGCCCCGACGGACCGTTCCACAGCGCAGACTGCGCTTCGTTTGCCCGGTTGTCTTTCATCGTCGATTCTCCTTTTGTCCACGTCGTTGACCGTGATCCGGACTATGCTGCTTCAAGCCGGCTTGAGGTCAAGGCCGCGACCGCGATACGAACGTGCGTCGAGCGCCTGCCGTCCCGCGCTTTTCACATTTCTTACATTCGTGTTGCGTATCGTTGACGGCTTTCCCACGGTGCCTCCCATGCGACGATTCCTCTCGTGCGCGCTGTTCGTGCGCTGCGCTCCGCTTGTTGCCCTCGCGGCGCTGTCCGCGTGTTCGAATCACATCGATACGCCTGCCGACCCGGCCAGTGCCGCGATCAACGTCGAGGCCGCGTGGGTCGAGATCGGCGATGCGAACCAGGCGATCGCGCGCGTGATCACGAACTACCGGCCCGCGTCCGCGAGCGATCCGCTGTGTCCGCAACTGTCCGTCGACGGCAAGTTGTCGCGCATGACGCTGCGCGCCGGCGCCGCGACCGTCGCGCAACGAACGACCGCCAGCGACCCGGCCGACTCGAAACCGTCGAGCTTCCCGGTGTCCGTCTGCGAAACGACGCTGCCGGCCGATGCGCAGACGGCGAGCGTCGCGGGCCGCGCGCTGCCGCTGCCGAAAGCGCAGCCGCAGCGCATCGCGATCATCGCCGACACCGGCTGCCGGATGAAGAAGGCCGACAACGCATGGCAGGCGTGCAACGACGCGACGGTCTGGCCGTTCGGCACGATCGCGGCGAGCGTCGCGAAGCTGTCGCCGGACCTCGTGCTGCACGTCGGCGACTATCACTACCGCGAGAATGCATGCCCGCCCGACATCGCCGGCTGCAAGGACAGCCCGTGGGGCTACGGCTGGGACACGTGGCAGGCCGACCTGTTCCGCCCGGCCGCGCCGCTGTTCGCGAAGGCGCCGTGGGTGCTCGTGCGCGGCAACCACGAGGAATGCGCGCGGGCCGGCCAGGGCTGGTACCGCTTCCTCGATCCGCGGCCGTATGCGGCGGCCCGTTCGTGCGACGATCCGGCCAACGACAACGACGCGAACTACTCGGATCCCTATGCCGTATCGCTCGGCGGCGGCACGCAGGTGATCGTGTTCGATACCGCGAAGGTCGGCCGCAATCCGCTGAAGACGACCGATGCGCAATTCCGCATCTACCAGAAGCAGTTCCAGACGGTCGCGTCGCTCGCCTCGAAGGCCGGCATGACGACGACGATCTTCACGAACCACCATCCGATCCTCGCGTTCGCGCCGATCGCCGGCAGCACGCCGGCGCCGGGCAACCTCGCGCTGCAGTCGGTGATGTCGAGCCTGAACGCGCAGGCGTATTACCCGCCCGGCATCCACGTCGCGCTGCACGGGCACGTGCACGACTTCCAGGCGATCAATTTCTCGTCCGGACATCCGGCGACGATCGTGTCCGGCAACGGCGGCGACAACCTCGACGTCGCGCTGCCCGATCCGTTCCCGGCCGGCCTGACGCCCGCGCCGGGCGCCGTGATCGAGCGGCTGTCGCACAACAACAGCTTCGGCTTCCTGATCATGGAGCGACGCGCGGCGCCGGCGACGGGCTGGGTGTTCCATGCGTATTCGGCGGCGGGCAAGCTGCTCGCGTCGTGCGACCAGTCGGGCACGACGCTCGCATGCGACAAGACGGGGTTCATCACGCCGTGAGCGACGAAGTTCGACTGCATGACGGTTTGACGGGTTCGAACGGCCGCCGGCGACGGATGGCCGGATCGCGGAGGCGGCCGGTTTCGTCCGCGGCTTGCGCCGAGCGTTCGGTTTGCGCGTCGGTGCCGGTCGCCGGCACCGGCCGGACGGTACGCGTACTTGCCGCCGCCGTGTTCACCGGTGTGGCGCTCGCAGCCCACGCCGCACCGTCCGACACGACCCTGCTGCCCGGCGCGCCGCCAGCGCGCGTCGTCGGCACGATCGGCAACGGCACGCCGCAGGTGACCGGCAAGGTCGACGCGGCGACTGCCCATTTCGCGCCCGACCCGACGCTCGTCGCGCTCGGCCGCCGGATCTTCTTCGATCCGCGGCTGTCCAAGCCGCGCGGCATGTCGTGCGCGGGCTGCCACGATCCGGCGCGCGCCTTCGCGCCGACGCTGTCGGCGGCTTCGCTCGCGGGGCCGGGCGTGCCGGAAGGCAGCCGCCACGGGCGCTTCAGCCAGCGCAACGCGCCGTCGCTGCTCTACGTGCGCTACGTGCCGCGCCGCCACTTCTACCAGGACGACGACGCGCCCGCGCCGTCGCCGTTCGGCGGCCTCTTCAGCGACGGCCGCGCGAACACGCTCGCCGAACAGATCCGCGGGCCGTTGTTCGATCCGAACGAGATGAACAACCGGTCGCCGGCCGCGCTGCTGCGCAAGGTCGACGGCACCGAACTGGCCGGCGATCTGGCCGCGCGCTTCGGCGCATCGGTGCGGCGCGATCCCGAGCAACTGGTGCGCGCGCTGGGCTCCGCCGTGGAGGCCTATCTGCAGAGCGACGACATGGCACCGTTCACCTCGCGCTTCGACGCGTTCCTGCGCACGCGCAAGCCGCTCGCGCCCGCCGAGATGCGCGGCCTGGCGCTGTTCCGCAATCCCGACAAGGGCAACTGCATGAGCTGCCATACGCTGTCGGAGACGTCGAGCCGGCCGGAGCGCTCGCTCTTCACCGATTTCGGCTACGACGCGATCGCGGTGCCGCGCAACCGTGCGCTGCCCGCGAACCGCGATCCGCGCCATTTCGACAACGGCCTGTGCGACACGGCAACGCGGCTGCGCTGGCCCGAGCCGACGCAGTGGTGCGGCTACCTGCGCACGCCGGGGCTGCGCAACGTCGCGGTCAAGCAGACGTTCATGCACAACGGCGTGTTCACGACGCTGCGCGACGCGGTCGCGTTCTACAACACGCGCTCGACCGACCCGGGCTACTGGTATCACGGCGCCAGAACGTTCGACGACGTGCCGGCCGCGTATCGCGGCAACATCAACGTCAATTCGACGCCGATGAACCGCCGGCCGGGCACGCCGCCCGCGCTGACCGACGCGGAAATCGACGACATCGTCGCGTTCCTCGGCACGCTGACCGACGCACGCTACGCGAATCTCGTCACGCCCGCCGCACCCGCGGCTCCCGCGGCACGTGCCGCCCGGATCGCCGGCCCGCCGGTCGTCCGGACCGCCGCGCCGGCACGCTGACCCTGGCCGAACGGCCAGGCGCATGCGCGCCCGCTTGCGGCCGCCTCGAATACTGGTTATATTTACAGTACTGTATTTATGAACAGTGAGGTGCGCGATGGAACATCTGGTCCGTATCGTCAACGACACCGATCGCCAAGTACTGGCATGGCTGCGTGCGCAGGTCGGCGACGCCCGCGTCGAGCGCGCGGCGCGCCAGCTCGGGCATACGCGCAAGCCCTTTCCGTCGGCGGTATGCCGGTATCTGGGCATGAGCGCGCCGGCCACGCTGCGCCAGGCGGAACGGCCGCGTGCCGCACGCGACTTCTCGGTCGGCGATCGCTACCTGTCGCTGATCCGTCAGCACCTCGCCGCGCATGCGGTCGGCCGATGAAATCGCCGAAATCGTATCGCCGGCGCGTCGCCGCGCGGCGGCCGGCCGGGGTGAGCGCGGCGTGCCGGTTCGGCCGGCCCGTGCCGCCGTCGCGACAGCCAAGCCCGGCCGTCAACGCGCCCGCCCGGCCGATACCCGCCCCGCTTACGCAGCGGCCGCCGCGTCGCGTATCAGCTGGCCGAGCGTTTCGATGGCCGCTTCATGGGCCGAGTCGAACACCCGCGTGCACGCAAGCCGGATATAGGCATCGAAGCGATCGGAATTCGAGAAGATCGAGCCTGGCGCGATCCTTACCCCGCATGCCAGCGCTGCATCGAACAATGCTTCGGAATGCACGCCGTCCGGCAGCGCGATCCACAGCAGCATGCCGCCGGGCGGCCGGTTCATCCGCGTGCCGGCCGGAAAATGGCGCGCGATCGCATCGATCGTCACATCGCGCTGCGCGCGAAGCTGTTCGCGAAACCGGTGCAGGTGGCGATCGAACGCGCCCGAGCCGACGAATTCGGCCGCGACGGCCTGCAGCAACGCGGCGTTGTGCCGGCTGTGCGCGAACTTGAGCATCTTCACGCGCGCGTGCCAGCGGCCCGCGCTCATCCAGCCGAGCCGCATCCCGGGCGCCAGGACCTTGTTGAACGACGGGCAGTAGATCACCGTGCCGTCGCGGTCCCATGCCTTCACGGGCTTCACCGCGTGCGGCGCTTCGACGAGTTCGCGATACGGCTCATCCTCGATCACGGCCACGCCGCGGCGCGAGCACAGTGCGACCAATGCGGCCTTGCGTTCGTCGGGCATCACGCTGCCGAGCGGGTTCTGCAGGTTCGGCACGACGACCACGGCCCGAATGTCCGGGTACGCGGTCAGCGCCACGTCGAGCGCTTCGAGCGACAGCCCGGCCGTCGGGCTGGCCGGAATCTCGAGTGCGCGCAGGCCGAGGCTTTCGAGCAACTGGATCAAGCCGAAAAAGGCCGGCGATTCGATCGCGATCGTGTCGCCGGGGCGTGCCACCGCGCGCAACGCGAGATTCACGGCATCGACGCCGCCGCTCGTCGACATCACGTCATCCGGCGATACGGTCACGCCGTACGACAGCGCGCGCTTGGCCATCGTCTGCCGGAATTCGGGCGACCCGCCGACCGGCCCCGCGTCGGTCAGCAGCGTCGGCCTGCGCCGCAGCAGCCGGATCGCCAGCGCCTGCAGGCGCTCGGCCGGATACAGCGTCGCCAGCGCGGACGCCCCGCCGAGGTTCAGCGCATCGGGTTTCGCGTTCGCGCGATCGATCACACGCGACACGCGTTCGTGCAGCCCCGCGAACGGCGGCTCGACGCTCAGCGGCGGCCCGTCGCTTTCCGGCAGCGTGTCGAGCGTGGCCGCCGCGCGGCGCCGCACGAAGTAGCCCGAGCGCGGCCTTGCTTCGCACCAGCCCGTATCCTCCAGCCGCCGGAACGCCTGGATCGCGGTCGACAGGCTCACGCCGTGCTGCGCCATGAACGCGCGCACGGACGGCATCCGGTCGCCGGGCGACAGCGTGCCGGCCGCGATGATGCGGCGGTAATGCTCGGCGAGCCGTTCGTACAGCGGCTCGCCGGCCATCGGCAAAGGCATGCGGGACGGGGCGGTGATGGGCGTCATGCGGGTGATCGTGCCCGCACGCCCTGGCGCACGCCAGATACAGATTCGGGGAAAACCCACCGATACAGCGAGTCGAAATCGCCGCTTGCACCGCAACAGATTCCCGTCCCCTGAATCTGTCCCGCCCGCGCGCGTTTCCCTAACCTGATTGCACGCCGTCGCCCCGCCATCGCGGGGCTGCGCAACCGGGAAAAGGACTCGCCATGCGAACGCAAGACATCCGGCTCGACGCCGGGCAAAGCCACTTTGCGTGGTTCGACAAGGGCAGCCAGGTCATCGTGCTCGACGGCGCGCTCGCGGTCACGTTGCACCACGGCGGGCTCGACTGGCTGCCTGATGCGCCGCAATACGTCCGCCGCGTGCTCGACGAAGGCGAATGCCTGACGATCGAGACGGCCGGTCACGTGGCATTGACTGCCAGCGGTGCCGGGCCGGTCGACGCGGCCCTTGCGGTACCCGCCGCTCGCGCGGGGGCGTTCGCCGCATGGCGCGCGTGGCTGCACCGGGTGTCCGTCCAGCCATGCGGCGAGCGGTGTGTGCGCAGGCAGCCCTGACGCGGTGGCTCGCGCCGTCGCCGGTGGCGTCATGTGATTGCCGTATCGCCCCATCCGGCGACGACCGTGCTGAACCGATTCAACCGGGTCGACGACGCCCGACGCACTCCCCTCACCCGGCTACCGCACCTTCCGCGAACGCTCGATCCATTCGAACGACGCCATCCCGGCCAGCATCGCGACGACGAACACGATGCCCTTGACCGACCCAAGACCGATCGACACGAGCGCCGGCCCCGGGCAGAACCCGGCGAGCCCCCAGCCGATGCCGAATACGGCACTCCCGGCGACGAGCCGCACGGTGATCGTCCGTGCTGCCGGCCACTTGATCGGCAGACCGAGCCACGAGCGCGTGCGGCGCTTCGCCCATGCGAACGCGAATACGGCGACGCCAATCGCGCCGGCCATCACGAACGCGAGCGACGGATCCCAACGGCCTGCCAGGTCGAGAAAACCGAGCACCTTCTGCGGGTTGGCCATCCCCGACACGATGAGACCGACGCCGAACAGCAACCCCGCCAGAAACGCGAATCCTGCCTGCATGTCAGCCTCCGAGCACGTGTCGCCGCACGAATACGGTCGCGAAGCCCGCGACCATGAACACCGCCGTCGCGACGATCGAGCGCGTCGCACCGCGCGACAGCCCGCAGACCCCGTGACCGCTCGTGCATCCGCCCGCATAGCGCGTGCCGATCCCGACCAGCAGGCCGGCCGCCAGTAACTCGCCCCATCCTGCATCGACCTGCGGCGTCACGGCGGCACCGGTGATGCGCATCATCAGCGGCGCGGCAACCAGCCCGGCGACGAACGCGGCACGCCAGTCGCGCTCCGCGCCACCGGCCGTGAACAGGCCGCCGACGATGCCGCTGATCCCGGCGATTCGCCCGATGAATGCCACGAGCCACGCGGCGGCAAGCCCGATCAGCACGCCGCCGGCAAGCGACAACCCCGGCGTGAAATGAAGCGAATCAAGCTGCATGGCGCTTCCCCTTCGCGGCCGGGCCGCAGAACTGTTCGTACAACACGCCCATCACCGCGATCGCGGCCGGGCTGTCGAGCGAATAGTGGATGTTCTTGCCTTCGCGGCGCGTGCGGACGAGTGCGTTGTCCCGCAACACGCCGAGCTGCTGCGACAGCGTCGGCTGGCGGATATCCAGCCGCGCCTCGAGATCGCTCACGCAGCGTTCGCCCTGCGACAGTTCGCACAGAAGCAGCAGCCGGTCGGGATTGGACAGCGCCTTGAGCAGCGCGCATGCCGATTCGGCGGCTGCGCGCATCTGGTCGGGCTCGGGCGGCCCGGCGGAAGGATGGGCTTTCATGATGAAGGCGGCAGACGATTAACGAATCCATATTATATCAATTTATATATCATGGATTCGCGCCATCATCCTGTGCCATCACCCGGAAGGCGCCATCAACACCGCCCTGCCGTGCACCGCTACGCCTGTTCTCCGGCAATCGCATCGGCCGCCGCGGCCCGCTTCGCGCCGGCCCGCACCGCGCCGAGCGCCAGCACCGCGATTCCCGCGATCACGCACGGCGCCGCGACGCATGCGAACGCGGTCGGCAGCGGCAGCCCCATCGCGAGCATCGCCCCGCCCGCCATCGAGCCGACGACCGATCCGCCGCGGCCGATCCCGTTCGCCCAGCTCACGCCCGTGGTCCGGCATTCGGTCGGATAGAACGCGGCCGACAGCGCGTTCGCGCCGACCTGCGAGCCCGACACGCAGAAGCCGGCCGCGAACACAGCCAGCGCGGCACCGGCCGGCGACGCGGCCAGCACGCCGATCGCCGCGACGAACACGCCCGCCGCCGCATAGCTGCAGGCAAGCACGCGGTGCGGATCGAAGCGGTCCATCAGCCCCCCGAGCACGATCGCGCCGAGCGTGCCGCCGACCTGGAACATCGCGGTCACGCGCGCGGCCGTCTGCAGCGTCGCGCCGGTCGTGCGCAACAGCGTCGGCAGCCAGCTCGACAGCAGGTAGATGACGAGCAGGCTCATGAAGAACGTGAGCCACAGCAGCAGCGTGCCGCGCAGCAGATCGGCGCCGAACAGGCTGCCGAGCGGCGACCCGGCCGGCTTGCCGCGCGGTGCGATGAACGACGCGTGCGCGAGATGCGGGTCCGGTGCGATACGCGCGAGCATCGCCGCGATCCGCTCGCGCGCCGCGCCGGTGTTGACGAGGTAGCGCACCGATTCCGGCAGCCGCCACGCGAGCACCGGCAGGAGCAGCAGCGGCGCGGCACCGCCGACGACGAGCACCGCTCGCCAGCCGTCGCGCTCGATCAGCGATGCGGCCGCGAGCCCGCCGAGCGCGGAGCCGATCGTGAAGCCGCAGAACATCGTCGTCACGAGCAGCGAGCGCCGCCGCGCGGGGCAATACTCGGACGTCAGCGTGATCGCGTTCGGCATCGCGCCGCCGAGCCCGAGGCCCGTCACGAAGCGCCACGCGATCAGCTCGGTCAGGCTGCCCGCGCTCGCCGACGCGGCACTCGCGATGCCGAAGCACGCGACACAGGCGAGCAGCAGGCGCTTGCGGCCGAACCGGTCGCCGAACGGCCCGAACACGAGTGCGCCGGCCATCAGCCCGGCGAGCCCCGCGCCGAATACCGGCGCGAGCTGCGCGGGCGACAGGCCCCATTCCGTGCGAATGACGGGCGCGATGAACCCGATCGATGCCGTGTCGAAACCGTCGATCGCGACGATCAGGAAGCACAGCGCGACGATCGCGGCCTGAAACGGCGCAACGCGATGCCGGTCGATCCATTCGCTGACGTCGATGGACAGCGTATCGGTCATGATGGTGTCTCCTCCATGAAGGCGGTCGCGCGCGATGTCGTTGGAATGCGCGCCGCCGGATTCGGGCTGAAACGCGTCAAGCGACGGACTTCAGGCAATCCTCCGCACGCCAGCCGTGCAGCCAGTCGAGCGCATCGTAGAACTGCGCCTGCGTGCGTCCGACCCACAGCGCGTTGCGCACCTGCCGCTCGACGCCCTTTGCGTGATAGATCCGCCCCATCTCGCGCGCCGAATACAGCACGCGCGCGGTGCGTGGAATCCGCACGCGCTCGTACAGCGCAAACGCGGCCTCGAAATCGCCGCCGGTCCGCGCGACGGCCGCGCCGAGCGTCACCGCATCCTCGAGCGCCTGGCACGCGCCCTGCGCGATGTACTGCGTCATCGGATGCGCGGCGTCGCCGAGCACCGTCGCGCGGCCCGCGCTCCAGCGCTCGACCGGGTCGCGATCGGCGGTCGCCCAGCGCTTCCACGACGTCGGCCGGTCGAGCATCTGCTTCGGCAGCGGATGAATGCCGTCGAAGTACGACAGCACTTCCTCCTTGCTGCCCTCGCGCACGCCCCAGGTTTCCTGCTCGCGGCTGTGGAACGTGACGACGAGGTTGTATTGCCGTCCGCCGCGCAGCGGATAGTGGACGAGATGGCAATGCGGGCCGGCCCAGACGACCGGCGCGTTGATCTGCAGATCCTTCGGCATGTTGTCGACGTCGACGACCGCGCGGTATACGACGTGCCCCGTCACGCGATGCGCGTCGCCGATCAGCGCCTGCCGGATCGCGGACTTCACGCCGTCGCAACCGATCACCGCGTCGGCACGATAACGCTCGCCATGCTGGTCGATCACGGTCACGCCGGTGTCGTCCTGCTCGAACCCGCACACCTGCGTGCTGGTCCGGAATTCGATCAGCGGATGATCCTTGACCGCCTCGTAGATCGACAGGTGGATGTCCGCGCGATGGATCACCGCATACGGGTTGCCGAAGCGTTCGCGATACGCGGCACCCGTATCGATGCACGCGACTTCCCGCGCATCAACCGCATCCATCAACTGCAGCCGGTCGGTGAACACCGCGCGGCCGCGCGCGGCCTCGCCGACACCCAGCGCGTCGAGCGCGTTGAATGCGTTCGCGGCAAGCTGGATGCCCGCGCCGATCTCGCCGATTTGCGCGGCCTGCTCGAGCAGCTTCACGCGAATACCCTGGCGTGCGAGGGCCAGCGCCACCGCGAGTCCGCCGATGCCGCCGCCGATCACGAGTACGCGCCGGCCTGTGTTGTGTCTCTCGCCCATGTCTGTCTCCTGCTTCGTGTTACGCGACGTAGTCCGGTTGCCGCTGCGGCTGCGCCGCGTCGAACGCCGGCTCGCGCCGCGCGTGTTCATAAACCGCGAGACTGCGCGGATAGGCGCTCAGGTCGCAATCCATCCGCAGCGCGTTCGCGACCTGCGGCACGAGGCACACGTCGGCGAGCGTCGGCGCATCGCCGAAACACCACGGGCCCGTGTCCGCGCGCGCGAGCAAGCGCTCGACGCCGGCCATGCCTTCAGCGACCCAGTGCCGGTACCACGCACTCTTTTGCTGCGGCGTGACCTGCAGTGCGCTGTCGAGATAGCGCAGCACGCGCAGGTTGTTGACCGGATGGATGTCGCACGCGATCAGCGTCGCGAGTTCCAGCACGCGCGCGCGCAGATGCGGTTCCAGCGGAATCAGCCGCGGCGCCGGATGAATCTGGTCGAGGTAGTCGATGATCGCGAGCGACTGGCCAAGACGGAAATCGCCGTCGACCAGCGCCGGCACCGACGCCGACGGATTCACCCGCGCGACGTAGCCGGCCTCGCGGTGCTCGCCCGTGCGGATGTTCACGGGCAGCGTGTCGTACGGCAGTCCTTTCAGCGCGAGCGCGATGCGCACCCGGTAGGATGTCGAACTGTTGAAGAAGCCATGCAGTTGCACGATGTCGCCTTTCGAGGAAGATGCGTCAGACCACGCGCACGGTCAGTTCACCGAGGCGCTCGACGCCGACCTTCATCACGTCGCCCTTGACCACCGCGCCGACGCCTTCCGGCGTGCCGGTGAAGATCACGTCGCCCGGTTCGAGGCGGAAGAACGTCGACAGGTCGGCGACCGTTTCCGCGACCGACCAGATCAGGTGCGACACGTCGCTCTTCTGCTTCGTCGCGCCGTTGACGGTCAGCCACACGCCGGCCTGCTCGACATGACCGACTTCACTCGCCGGATGCACGGGGCCGATCGGCGCGGAACGGTCGAACGCCTTGCCGATTTCCCACGGCCGGCCCATCTCGCGCATCTTCATCTGCAGGTCGCGGCGCGTCATGTCGAGGCCGACCGCATAGCCCCACACGTGCTCGAGCGCGCGCTCGAGCGGGATGTCCGCCCCGCCCTTGCCGATCACCGCGACGAGCTCGGCTTCGTAGTGGTAGTTCTGCGTCTGCGACGGATACGCGAGATCGAGCGTTTCGCCGTACGCGACCGGCACGACCGAATCGGCCGGCTTGCAGAAGAAGAACGGCGGTTCGCGATCGGGATCGAAGCCCATTTCGCGCGCATGGGCCGCGTAGTTGCGGCCGACGCAATACACGCGGCGAACCGCGAAGCGGGCGTCGCTACCGGCGACGGAAAGCGCCACCGGCGCTTCGGGCGGGAAAACGTAAGTCATGAACGGCTCCAGCGTAGGCATGAATGAAGGAACGCGCGCCGCCTCGGCGGCGCATCGGACGAATCGAACGGATCGGAAGGATCGGGAAAAACGGCCGCGTCAGTCGCGCGCTTCGCGCAGCAGGTTCAGCGCGGACAGCACGGGCCGGTCGGAATAGCTGAACAGCACGCTGTCGGACGATGCCGACAACCGCACCGGCACCCACGACGGCGCGACGAAGATGTCGTGCGGCTCGAACGCGAACGCGTCGCCGCCGATGTGCGCCGTGCCGCTGCCTTCGACGACGCAGTAGATCGTCGCGTCGGTGCTGCGATAGGTGCGGCCGTCGAAGCCGGCGGGCAGGAACTGCATGAAGGTCGCGATCGTCGGCATCGGCCAGCCGCCCGTCGCGGGGTTCACGTAGCGCAGCTTCACGCCGTCCCACGCGTCGAGTTCGCCGTTGCGGTACAGCGCGTCGAGCGCCTCGCGGGTGCGTGCATACGGATAGCTGAACACCGGCGACGTCGGGTCGCTCGCGCGATGCCGCACCGGCACCATGTTGTGGCCGAAGCGCGCGTAGCTGTCGCCTTCCGCGCGGCTGACGGGCTGCTCGGCTTCCGAATGGTTCTCCGCGAAGCCCGCATCGAGGTTCGCGACCAACGGAATGTCGAGCCCGTCGAGCCACACGACCGGCTCGCCGCCGTCTTCCACGGACGGATTGCCGTGGTCGTGCCACGCCCACGACGGCGTGATGATGAAGTCGCCCGGATGCATCGTCGTGCGCTCGCCGTTCACCGCGGTCCACGCGCCCTTGCCTTCGACGATGAAGCGCAGCGCCGACTGCGTATGCCGGTGGCTCGGGGCGATCTCGCCCGGCAGGATCAGCTGCAGGCCCGCGTACAGGGTCGGCGTCATGCTCGACTTGCCGGGCAGCCCCGGGTTCTCCAGCACCAGCACGCGGCGCACGGCTTCTTCCGCGCTGATCACGCCGCCGGCCTGCAGCACCAGGTCGCGCACCTGCGCGTACTTCCAGATCGCGGCCTGCGCGGCCGGCTGCGGGGTTTTCGGCACGAGGTTGTGCAGCGATTCCCACAACGGCGCGAGGCGCTGTTCGGCGATCCGTGCGTAGTAGTCGGCGCGCGACGTATCCGGGTGTCGGCTGGTCATGATGTCTCCTTGAGGCGGCCGATCGCGGTCGGCGCTGTGTCGGGTCGGGGACCGCGTGCCGCAGTCCGTTAGCGCATTTATAGTCGACGCAGACATACCCGGTAAAATGACGAAATCATCTAATCCATATAATTTTTGATATACCTTCCGATACGGAGTGCACGATGGACTGGACCCACAGGCTGCGATTGCGACACCTGCAGGTGCTGCTGAGCCTGGCCAGCACGGGCAACCTGAGCCAGTCGGCGGCGGCGCTCGCGACCACACAGCCCGCGCTGTCGAAATGGCTGAAGGAGCTGGAAGAGGACGTGGGACTGCCGCTGTTCGAGCGGCACGCGCGCGGTTTGCGGCCGACGGCCTACGGCGACGCGCTGATCGAGCACGCGCGCCGCGTGGAGGCGCAGCTCGACGTCGCGCGCGACGACATGGCCGCGCTGCGCGAAGGCGGCAGCGGCCTGGTCACGATCGGCACGTCGGGCGTCGCGGCGGCCGATACGGTGCCGCTCGCGGTGTCGCAGCTGCTGAAGCGAATGCCGCGCGCGCAGGTGCGGCTTGCCGAGAGCACGATGAACCAGCTGATGCCGCAGCTCGCGCGCGGCGAGCTGGACATCGTCGTCGGCCGCTCCGGGTCCGCGTCCGTCGATCCTCACCTGCACGCCGAAGCGCTGTATGTCGATCCGGTGGTGTTCGTCGCGCGCCCCGATCACCCGCTCGTCGGCACGGCATCCGTCGGCTGGGACGAGGTGCTGGCCTGCTCGTGGATCGTCTGGCCGCCCGGCACGCCCGTGCACAACGCGCTGCAGGTCGCGCTGACGGCCGCCGGCCGCGTGCAGCCGCCGCACTGCGTCGAATCGAATTCGTCGATCCTGAACCTCACGCTGCTGAACAACACCGACCTGCTGGGCGTCGCGTCGCATCGTGCCGCGCGGCGTTTCGAGCAATTGAACGCGATCCGCATCCTGCCGATGCAGCTCGAGGGCCAGGGCGCGGTGTCGATGTACTGGCACCCGGACAGCGCGAATCGCGCGGCCGTGGCCGCCGCGATCGAGTGCCTGCGTGCCTGTGCGGCGCCGCAGGTGGGCGGATGGGAGAAAGTGAAGGTGGAGTGAGTGGCGAAGCGGCCCGGCGCGAACCGCGCCGCTTCACCGTGACGCGTCAGGCGCCGTCGCAGGTCGCCGTGTCGTCCAGCATCAGCGTGCCGACCCGCGCGGGCACGAGCGGCGTGCGCGGCACCGGCGGCGTCCAGCCGAACAGCGCCTGCGCGGCCGCCCCGCACACGCGGCCCTGGCACGCGCCCATCCCGCAGCGCGTCTGCAGCTTCGCGGCCGTCCAGCCCGGCGCCGGCGCGACCGCGTCGAAGCGCACGTCCTCGCAACGGCACAGCAGCGTATCGGGCCGTGCGAGCCGGCGGATCGGCTCGCGGATCGCGAAGCGCTCGCGCACCGCGTCCGCGAACGCCTGCCAGTGCGCGCGTCGCGCGACCAGCGCGGCCAACGGCGCCGTCTGCCCGGTGGCCGCGCAGCCGGCGATCTCGCCTTCGATCATCGCCAGTTCGCTACCGCCGACACCCGTGCACTCGCCCGCCGCGAAATAGCCGTCGCGGCTCGTGCGCTGGTGCGCGTCGACCGCGACCGCGCCGTTCTCGATCCGGCAGCCGAGATGGCTCGGCAGCACGGTGTTCGGCACGAGGCCGAAGCCGCACGCGAGCCGGTCGCAGTCGACGTCGAACTCGCGCTCGCCCTGCCGGATCCGCACGCGTTCGAGCCGCTTGTCGCCGAACGCTTCGACGACGTATGCATTGGGCCGGTAGGCGGCCGTGACGAGCTTCGCGGCCTGCGCGAGTTTCGACGGCCAGCGCCACAGCCCCGCGCCGAAACCGGCGACGTCGCTCCACGCAGCCTGTTCGAGCACGTGCGACACCTGCGCGCCGGCCTGGCGGGCTGTCGCGGCGCTCGCGAGCAGCAGCGGGCCGCTGCCGGCGATCACCGTGCGCTGCCCGCGCACGTCGAGGCCGTACTTGATCAGCGCCTGCAGGCCGCCCGCGCCGGTGACGCCCGGCAGCGTCCAGCCCGGGAACGGCAGCAGCAGCTCGCGCGCGCCGCAGCACAGGATCAGCGTGCGGAATTCGAGCAGGAAGCCGCGCGCGTCGTCCTCGAGCAGCAGCGTGCCGGGCTGCGTTTCGGCGACGATGCGCGTGGCCGCGAGATGCGTGACGTTCGGCTGCCGCAGCACGGCAAGGCGTTCCGCCGCGGCCGGCACCGGCGTGGCGTGAGCCGCCTGGCGCCAGATCTGCCCGCCCGCGCGCGGGTTGTCGTCGACGATCGCGACCGTGGCGCCGCTTCGTGCGGCGGCCCGCGCGGCCGACAGCCCGGCCGGGCCCGCGCCGACGATCGCGACGTCGACGCTCAGTCGTTGCTGTTTCATCGCGTGCGCTCCACCCGCATCCCGTCGCGGCACAGCGTCTGGCAAGCCAGACGGCGGCGCCCGTCGATCGTCATCCTGCACTCCTGACAGATGCCCATACCGCAAAACGGCGCACGCGCCGCACCCGTGCACGACACGCGCGTCGTGTCGTCGCCGCTCGCCGCGACGGCGGCCGCGACGGTCGCACCGTCGGCCACCGTCAGCGCGCGGCCGTCCAGATGAATGATCATGTCAGCCTCCGCCGGGCCGCCCCAAGGGGGCTGACAGCCCCCCGCGGGGGGAGCCTTGCATGGGACCGGAGTAAGTGCTGAAGCACCGACTCCGGTCGACAGCGAACGAAGTGAGCGTGGGGGTCGTTTCATGTCAGCGCTCCGGCTACGGGGGACGTCGTCAGGAAACGTCCCGGCAAATACGGTTCGATGTCGATGGGCGGCCGCTCGCCGGTCATCAGCGCGGCGAGGAGCCGCGCACTGCCCGGCGCGGTCGTCACGCCGAGCCCTTCGTGCCCGACCGCGAGCCACACGCCCGGCCGCGCCGGATGCTCGCCGAGCAGCGGCAGGCCGTCCGGGCTCGCGGACCGGAAGCCCGTCCAGGCGCGAATCCCGTTCAGCTCCGCCAGCTCCGGCAGGTAGCCGGCCGCGCGGCGCAGCATGCGCGCGAGCACCGGCGGCTCGATGCGCGCGTCCTCGGTGTCGAACTGGCGCGACGAGCCGATCAGCAGCTGGCCGGTCGGCCGCGGCTGCACGTTGAATGCGACCGACGTGCCGTCGCTCGCATGCGCGCTCGCCGCATAACCGAGCTCGACGAGCTGGTGCGACACCTGGCCCGGGTAGCGGTCGGTGATCAGCAGGTGGCCCTTCTTCGGGCGCAGCGGCAATTCGGGCAACAGCGTGCGCGCGGCGACGCCGTTCGCGACGACGACGCGTTCCGCGCGCAGCGTGTCGCCGCTCGCGAGCGTCACGCTCGGGCCGTCGACCGCCACCGCGCGGTCGCGGCGCAACGTGATGCCCGGCGCGCGCTGCAACAGCCAGCTCGCGGCGACGGGCGCATAGAGAATCGCGTCGCCGGGGATCTTCAGCGCGCCGCCAAGGCCCGCGCGCAGCATCGGCTCCAGCCGCGCGAGCGTTGCCGCGTCGATCAGCTCGCCCGCCACGCCGTGCGCGGCGAGCGTCGCCTGCTTGGCGCGCGCGAGATCCATCTCGTGGGCATCGGCGGCGAGCCACAGCGTGCCGCAGTTGCGGTACGCGCAGCCTTCCGGCATCTCGCCGGCGAGCGCACGCCACAGTTCGATCGAGTAATGGCTCAGCGCGAGCTCGGCCGCGTTGTCGTCCATCGCGACGAGGTGCCCCATGCCGGCGCCGGTCGCGCCACCGCTCGCGTCGTCGACGACGAGCACGCGCAGCCCGCGCCGCGCGAGTTCATGCGCGCATGCCGCGCCGACGATGCCGGCGCCGATCACGACGACGTCGGTGCTGGTCTCGCTCACGACACGATGCCCCAGCCGAACGGATCGTCTTCCTCGATCAGCAAGGTCGCTTCCGCGCTCAGGTGCGCGCTGCCGCGGATCGTCGGCACGACGCCGCCGTCGGCCTGCGCATAGCTCGCCTGGAACACGCTGCCGATCACGCTCGCCTGCCGCCACACGACGCCCGGTTCGAGCTTGCCGTCGGCCGCTAGGCACGCGAGCTTCGCGCTGGTGCCGGTGCCGCACGGCGAACGGTCGTACGCATGGCCCGGGCACAGCACGAAGCTGCGGCTGTCGTGCTCGGGATCGTCCGCGAACAGTTCGATATGGTCGATCTCGCCGCCGTTCGCGCCCGTGATGCCGGCGCGCTCGAGCCCCGCGCGCACCGCGGACGAATAGGCGGTCAGTGCCGCGACGTTGTCGCCGGCCACGCGCTGGCCGTGATCGCTGACCAGGAAGAACCAGTTGCCGCCCCACGCGATGTCGCCCTTCACGGGGCCGTAACCCGGCACGTCGACGGCGACGCCCTTCGCATGGCGGTACGCGAGCACATTGCGCACGCTGACCGACAGGTCGTCGTGCAGCGTCGCCTCGACGGTGCCGACCGGCGTTTCGATCCGGTGCACGCCCGGCGCGATGCGGCCCATGTGATGCAGCGTGCGCACGACGCCGATCGTGCCGTGCCCGCACATCCCGAGGTAACCGCTGTTGTTGAAGAAGATCACGCCGGCCGCGGCCTCCGGCGACACCGGTTCGCACAGCAGCGCGCCGACCAGCACATCGCTGCCGCGCGGCTCGAGAATGCACGCGGTGCGGTAGCGATCGTGCTCGCGCGCGAGCACGTCGCGGCGCTCGGCCATCGTGCCGTTGCCGAGCGAGGGGAAGCCGGACACGACGAGCCGCGTGGGTTCGCCGCCCGTGTGCGAATCGATGATCTGGATGCGCTTCATCATGAGCCGTCCGAAGTGGGGAAAGGAGCATAGCTTCCTCCGTCGCGCGTCCGTCCGCTTGTGGCTTTTCGATGAGGACGGCGACGAAATCGGCATAGTGCGGAACCCCTCGCGCGGCCCTTCCGGCCACTGTGCCGATTTCGTCATTCTGCTCCGCGATACGACTCAAGCGTGATGGGTGTTTGCACGGCGATACTGGTTGCACGTCGATGCCCCTGTCGTCGGCCGATACGAAGCAGGAGATTGCAGTGAGCCGAAACGCCATCCAGCGGACCGGAGTTTTCCCCGCCCTCAGCAACCGGTTCGTACCGGGCGCTTCCATCGCTTTCGACGCCGCGCGCCGCGCCGCACGGAACCGGGCGAACCGCTGACCGATTTTCCCCCGGCGGTGCAACGGCTCCCCCCGTCGCATCGCCAGTTCCGGTCCGGCATGGCCCGCACGGGCCCGTTCGCTGCAACGTCAGCCCGCGCTGCGCATGAACGGCCCTCGGCCCGCCCCGGTCGTTCGAACCGGTCGCACGCCGGCCCGCAGGTGCTGCGCCGCTGCTCCGTCGGAGCGCGGCGCAAGCCGCCCCTGCCCCGATATTTCCCAGGAGACAAACCCATGCCAGGCCAAGGCAACACACACCCGTCCGTCCCGCTTTCCCGTTCCGTGCCCGCCGACGGCGGTCACGGCAAGTTCAAGAAACAGCTGTCGCTGACCGACCTGACATTCATCGGCCTCGGTGCGATCTTCGGTTCGGGGTGGCTGTTCGCCGCGAGTCACGTGTCGACGATCGCCGGCCCGGCCGGCATCTTCTCGTGGCTGCTCGGCGGCTTCGCGGTGCTGCTGCTCGGCATCGTCTACTGCGAGCTCGGCGCCGCGCTGCCGCGCGCGGGCGGCGTGGTCCGCTACCCGGTGTTCTCGCACGGCCCGCTGCTCGGCTACCTGATGGGCTTCATCACGCTGATCGCGTTCTCGAGCCTGATCGCGATCGAGGTGGTCGCCGCGCGCCAGTACGCGGCCGCGTGGTTCCCCGGCCTCACCAAGGCCGGCTCGAGCGACCCGACGACGCTCGGCTGGCTCGTGCAGGCCGCGCTGCTGTGCTTCTTTTTTTGCCTGAACTACTCGAGCGTGAAGACGTTCGCGAAGGCGAACAACGTCATCAGCATCTTCAAGTTCATCGTGCCGCTGTCGGTGATCGCGGTGCTGTTCACGTTCTTCAAGCCGGCCAACCTGACCGTGCACGGCTTCGCGCCGTTCGGCATGCCGGGCATCGAGATGGCCGTGTCGGCCGGCGGCATCATCTTCGCGTACCTCGGCCTCACGCCGATCGTGTCGGTCGCGAGCGAGGTGCGCAATCCGCAGCGCACGATCCCGATCGCACTGATCCTGTCGATCCTGCTGTCGACGCTGATCTACGTGCTGCTGCAGCTCGCGTTCATCGGCAGCATCCCGACCGACATGCTCGCCGCCGGCTGGCATGACGTCAGCAAGGCGTTCTCGCTGCCGTACCGCGACATCGCGCTCGCGCTCGGCGTGGGCTGGCTCGCGGTGATGGTCGTCGCCGACGCGATGATCTCGCCGAGCGGCTGCGGCAACATCTACATGAACGCGACGCCGCGCGTCGTCTACGGCTGGGCGAAGACGGGCACGTTCTTCAAGGTGTTCACGCGCGTCGACGAAGCGTCGGGCATCCCGCGCGCGGGCCTGTGGCTCACGTTCGGCCTCGCGATCTTCTGGACGATGCCGTTTCCGTCGTGGGAAGCGCTGATCAACATCGTGTCGGCCGCGCTCGTGCTGAGCTATGCGGTCGCGCCCGTGTCGGTCGCCGCGCTGCGCCGCACCGCCCCCGACCTGCCGCGGCCGTTCCGCGCGGTGGCGTTCGGCATCACCGGCCCCGCGTCGTTCGTGATCGCCGCGCTGATCGTCTACTGGTCGGGCTGGGACACGGTGTCCTGGCTGCTCGGCCTGCAGATCGTGATGTTCGTGATCTATCTCGCCTGCCGCCGCTGGGTGCCGACCGCGCATCTGAGCATCGCCGAGCAGGTGCGTTCGTCCGCGTGGCTGATCGCGTTCTACGCGGCCATGATCGTGCTGTCGTACTTCGGCGGCTTCGGCGGCACGGGCCAGCTCGCGCATCCGTACGACACGGTCGTCGTCGCGGCCGTCGCGCTCGTCATCTACTACTGGGGCGCCCACACCGGCATCCGTTCCGACAAGCTGCAGCTCGAGGACGACGAAGGCTGACGCGCCCGCTTTCCCCTTCCCACTCCGGCCGGGCGCACCCCGCCCGGCCCCCGCATTTTCCGAGGAAAACCATGCAACTCACAGGTCAGCTCCTGATCGGCCAGTCGGCCGTCGCCGGACAGAACGGCACCCTCCACGCGATCGCCGCCGCGACCGGCGAACCGCTCGAACCCGCGTTCGGCGGCGCGAGCCTGCGCGACCTGGAAACGGCCTGCGCGCTCGCCGACGAAGCATTCGATACGTACCGCGAAACGCGTCCCGAGCAACGCGCCGCGTTTCTCGACGCGATCGGCCGCCACATCATGGCGCTCGGCGACGATCTGGTCGAGCGCTGCGTCACCGAAACGGGCCTGCCGCGCGCACGCATCGAAGGCGAACGCGGCCGCACGGTCGGCCAGCTCGCGCTGTTCGCGTCGCTCGTGCGCGACGGCGGTTACGTCGATGCGCGCATCGATCCGGCCCGCCCGGAGCGCAAGCCGCTGCCGCGCGTCGACCTGCGCCTGCGCAACGTCGCGATCGGGCCGGTCGCCGTGTTCGGCGCATCCAACTTCCCGCTCGCGTTCTCGGTCGCGGGCGGCGATACCGCATCGGCACTCGCGGCCGGCTGCCCGGTGATCGTCAAGGCGCACTCCGCGCACCCGGGCACGTCCGAGCTCGTCGGCCGCGCGACCCAGCAGGCCGTGCGCGAATGCGGGCTGCCGGCCGGCGTGTTCTCGCTGCTGTTCGACGCGTCGCGCGACATCGGCCAGGCGCTCGTCGCCGATCCGCGCATCAAGGCCGTCGGCTTCACCGGCTCGCGCCGCGGCGGCGTCGCGCTGATGCACATCGCGGCCGCGCGCCACGAGCCGATTCCGGTCTATGCGGAAATGAGCTCGATCAACCCGGTGCTGCTGTTCCCCGCCGCGCTCGACGCGCGCCGCGACACGATCGCGCCGCAGTTCGTCGCCTCGCTCGCGCTCGGCGCCGGCCAGTTCTGCACGAACCCGGGCCTCGTGCTCGCGGTCGACGGCCCCGCGCTGCGCGCGTTCGAAGCCGCGGCGGCCACCGTCGTGCAAGCGACTCCCGCGCAGACGATGCTCACGCCGCACATCCACGCGAGCTATGCGCAAGGCGTGGCCACCCTGCGCGCACACGACGCGGTCGAGCTGCTGGCGCAAGGCGTGGAAGGCAGCCGCTACCAGGCGCGCGCGGCGCTGTTCGCGACGTCGGCGGACGCGTTCATCGCGCACGCCGAACTGCGTGACGAAGTGTTCGGCCCCGCGTCGCTGATCGTGCGCTGCCCGGACGCCGACGCGCTGCATCGCGTGCTGAAAGCGCTCGAAGGCCAGCTGACGATCGCCGCGCATCTCGCCGACGGCGACGCCGCGCTGTTCGCCGCGCTGCGCCCGACGCTGGAGCGCAAGGCCGGCCGCATTCTCGTCAACGGCTTCGGCACCGGCGTCGAGGTCGGTCATGCGATGGTGCACGGCGGCCCGTTCCCGGCCACGTCCGACACGCGCACCACGTCGGTCGGCGCACGCGCGATCGAGCGCTTCCTGCGCCCCGTGTCGTACCAGGACGTGCCGGACGCGCTGCTGCCCGACGTCATCCGCGACGGCAACCCGCTGAACGTGCCGCAACGCATCGACGGCGTGCCCGCGCCGCGGGAAGCGCGCGATGACTGAGCCGCTTGCCGAAGTCGTCCTGTCGCTCGATGAGGTGCACGCGCTCGCGTTGCGCGTGCTGACGCACCACGGGATGTCCGCTGCGCACGCGCAGGCGATCGCCCGCGTGATCACGCAGGGCCAGCGCGACGAGTGCCACTCGCACGGCGTGTACCGGCTGCTCGTGTGCGTGCGCTCGCTGAAGAAGGGCAAGGTCGATCCGCAGGCCGTGCCGACGCTGCGCCGGCTGTCGTCGTCGATCGTCGCGGTCGACGCGCATCGCGGCTTCTCGCTGCTGAGCTTCGAGACCGGCCTGCCGGTGCTCGTCGAGATGGCGAAGCAGCACGGGATCGCCGCGATGGCGATCAACCACTGCTATCACTTCTCGGCGCTGTGGCCCGAGGTCGAGGCGATCGCCGCCGCGGGGCTGGCCGGCATCGCGATGAACCCGAGCCACAGCTGGGTCGCGCCGGAAGGCGGCCGCGAACCGGTGTTCGGCACCAACCCGATCGCGTTCGCGTGGCCGCGCCCGGACGGCGTGCCGTTCGTGTTCGACTTCGCGACCAGCGCGATCGCGCGCGGCGACATCGAGCTGCACGCGAAACAGGGCAAGGCGATCCCGCCGCACTGGGCGATCGATGCCGACGGCCGGCCGACCACCGATCCGAAGGCCGCGCTGCAGGGGGCGATGCGCACCTTCGGCGGCCACAAGGGCTCGGCGCTCGCGGCGATGGTCGAGCTGCTCGGCGGCGCGCTGATCGGCGACATGACGAGCCAGGAGTCGATGGACTTCGACGAAGGCGTCGGCGCGACGCCGTGCCATGGCGAGCTCGTGATCGCGTTCGACCCGAAGGTGTTCCTCGGCGACGCACTCGACGCGGGCCTCGCGCGCGGCGAGCGGATGTTCGCGTCGATCACCGGGCAAGGCGCGCGGCTGCCGTCGCAGCGGCGCTTCGACGCCCGCGCGCGCAGCCTCGCGCACGGCGTGCGGATTCCGAAGGCGCTGTACGACGAAATCCTGACGCTGCTCGACTGACGTGCCATTGCGGAACGGGGCGCGGCGTCATCGCCGGCAGGTCGGGCGATGCACCGCCGCCCGGTTCGCCCGGCGAGGTCCTGCGCCCGCCTTCCACGTGCGCTGCCCGGCGCACCGCCCGCCCCCCCTCGCCCGCTCCCGCGGGCGCCGCGGGCCCGACGGCTGTGGGATAATCGCCCAGTTTGCCCAGGGCGCAGCTCAAGAGGTTGTTCGCACGGGCGCGCGAGAGGCCTTTATTCCCGTGCCTCCACCCTTTTCCGCGATATTTCTTCAGCCATCACAATGCCCACATACCGTTCCAAAACCTCCACCGCCGGCCGCAACATGGCAGGTGCGCGCTCGCTGTGGCGCGCCACCGGCATGAAAGACGACGATTTCTCGAAGCCGATCATCGCGGTCGTCAACTCGTTCACGCAATTCGTGCCCGGGCACGTGCACCTGAAGGATCTCGGCCAGCTCGTCGCGCGCGAGATCGAGGCCGCCGGCGGCGTCGCGAAGGAATTCAACACGATCGCAGTCGACGACGGCATCGCGATGGGCCATGACGGCATGCTGTATTCACTGCCGAGCCGCGACATCATCGCCGACTCGGTCGAATACATGGTGAACGCGCATTGCGCGGACGCGATGGTGTGCATCTCGAACTGCGACAAGATCACGCCGGGGATGCTGATGGCCGCGATGCGCCTCAACATTCCGGTGATCTTCGTGTCGGGCGGCCCGATGGAAGCCGGCAAGACGCGTCTCGCGAACCCGGTCACCAAGACCGTCGAACTGAAGAAGCTCGACCTCGTCGACGCGATGGTGATCGCGGCCGACCAGTCGTATTCGGATGCCGACGTCGCCGAAGTCGAACGCTCGGCCTGCCCGACCTGCGGTTCGTGCTCGGGCATGTTCACCGCGAACTCGATGAACTGCCTGACCGAAGCGCTCGGCCTGTCGCTGCCCGGCAACGGCACGGTCGTCGCGACGCACGCCGATCGCGAGCAGTTGTTCAAGCGCGCCGGCCGCCGCATCGTCGAGCTGACCCGCGAGCACTACGAGCAGGACGACATGCGCGCGCTGCCGCGCTCGGTGGGCTTCAAGGCGTTCGAGAACGCCATGACGCTCGACATCGCGATGGGCGGTTCGACCAACACGATCCTGCACCTGCTGGCGATCGCGCAGGAAGCCGGCATCGACTTCACGATGAAGGACATCGATCGCCTGTCGCGCATCGTGCCGCAGCTGTGCAAGGTCGCGCCGAACACGAACAAGTACCACATCGAGGACGTGCACCGCGCGGGCGGCATCATGGCGATCCTCGGCGAGCTCGACCGCGCCGGCAAGCTGCACACCGACGTGCCGACCGTGCACGCGCCGACGCTGAAGGATGCGCTCGACCAGTGGGACATCGTCCGCACCGAGGACGCGGCAGTCCGCACGTTCTACCTGGCCGGCCCGGCCGGAATCCCGACACAGGTCGCGTTCAGCCAGGACACACGCTGGCCGAGCCTCGACCTCGATCGCGCCGAAGGCTGCATCCGCTCGTACGAACATGCGTTCTCGAAGGAAGGCGGCCTCGCCGTGCTGACCGGCAACATCGCGCTCGACGGCTGCGTGGTGAAGACGGCCGGCGTCGATGAAAGCATCCTCGTGTTCGAGGGCTCGGCCCACGTGACCGAGTCGCAGGACGAAGCGGTCGAGAACATCCTGAACGACAAGGTCAAGGCCGGCGACGTGGTGATCGTGCGCTACGAAGGCCCGAAGGGCGGCCCGGGCATGCAGGAAATGCTGTACCCGACGAGCTACATCAAGTCGAAGGGCCTCGGCAAGGCATGCGCGCTGCTGACCGACGGCCGCTTCTCGGGCGGCACGTCGGGCCTGTCGATCGGTCACTGCTCGCCGGAAGCGGCAGCGGGCGGCGCGATCGGCCTCGTGCGCGACGGCGACAGGATCCGCATCGACATCCCGAACCGCACGATCGACGTGCTGGTGTCGGACGAGGAACTCGCGCGTCGCCGCGAAGAGCAGAACGCGAAGGGCTGGAAGCCGGCGCAACCGCGTCCGCGCAAGGTGTCCGCGGCGCTGAAGGCCTATGCGAAGCTGGTGATGTCGGCCGACAAGGGCGCCGTGCGCGACCTGTCGCTGCTCGACGACTGACGCCGGGCGGCGGGCCGCGCGAACGGCCCGCCCGCCTGATCCGGAAGCCGCTCTCCGGAGCGGCTTTTTTGTCGATGGCAGGCCGGACCGTCGCGCGCTCAGCGACGAAACTCGTCGTGCCGACGATCGTCACCGCCACCGCCGCCGCCACCGCCGCCGTGGCCTCCCCCGTTATTTCCGCCGCCTTGCGGACGGCTCCCGTAACCGCCGCCGCCCGGATTCGCCTGCGGCGGCATCATTCGGGTCACCGCGCCGCCCTGCGCGGGCGCCGGACGCTCCACGGCAGCCGGCGGCCGGACATTGCCGCCCGCGCCAGGCATCGGCGCGGGTGCCGGTGCGGCCTGCGGCGCCGGCATGCGGTTCGGGCCGTTCCAGCCGCCGCGCGTGGCCGACGGCCGCGCGTCATGTTGCGCGGGCGGCGGCGCCCCGCCCGGTGCGCGCTGGATCGGGCCGCCCGGCTGCGGGCGCCCGTAGGCGGGCGGCATCCCGCCGGGGCCGACGCGCGGCTCCACTCGACGCTCCCAGCGATCGCGATCGTGATACCACGGCCGGTGGCGGTAATAGCGATCCCAGTACGCGCCGATCGCGAAGCCGGTGATCGGCACGCCGATGATCGCGCCGTATTCGAGCAACGGCACGTAACTGCCCTGGTACGGATAGTCGAGCTGCTCCGCGTCGATCCAGCCGCGCACGCCCGGCAGCGCGACGTCACACCACGCGTAGTCGCTCAGGCAGCCGAACACATCGACCGCGGTGCCGGGCGGGAGCTGCGCGACGACCGGATAGTCGGGCGCCGGCCCCGCGTAGAGTTCGGCCGCCGAGTTCGTGTAAGCGCTGCTTTGCGCGCCGGCGAGGCCCGGCACCGCGGCGATGCCGAACAGGACGACGCACAGACTTCGGATGATCGTGTTGCTCATGTTGCTCTCCCGCGCGGTGCCGCCGCGCGTCGGTCAGTGTCGATGGCCGCCGCCCCAATGTCCGCCGCCCCAGTGGCCGCCGCCCCATGGACGGTGCCAGTACCCGCCCCGATATCCGCCGCCCCAATACCCCCGGAAGCCGAGGCCGATCGTGACGGGCGGCCCGTACCAGCCCGGGTAGTACGCGGGATAGTAGGCCGGATAAGGGACGTAGGCCGGCGCGACATACACCGGGGCCGATGCGTCGGCGTAATCGTCCGCCGGCGGCGGCACGGCCGGCGCCGCGGGTGTCGACGGGACGACCGGTCCGGCGTTTGCCGGCGCCACCGGGATCTCGCGCTGCGACACCATGGCGGGCACAGGTGCGTAATATGGCGCATAGCCGTAGGGGCCCGTGTAATAGCAGCCGCTCAGCGCGAGCATGGCCAGCGCCATGACGGCAGGCCTCGCGGCGGGAATCGGGTTCATTTCATGCTCCGCGGGAATCCGCGCGTCGCCGCGTGGCGCGCGCCTGACTCTAGCTTACGTCCCCTGCATATTTCTGCGGGTTTGATCGGTTACTTTTTGTTTCCGGGCATCGAATGCGGGGGCAGCACTGCGCGGGCATGCCGCATGCGCGTGCATCAGCCGCGCCGGCGTTGAAGTTGACGCAAATGCCCTCAACTTGAATATCGAGTCAGGCTGGCCGGCGCGGACGGGTGTTCGCGGTCCCCGGCGGCCTGAAACCCGCGGGCCTCGGCCCGCCCAGACAGGAACGCGGCTCACGCCGCCATCGACATGACTACGCCACGCCCCACGCTTCGGGCGGACACGCCCCTCGATCCGATCATCCAGTTGCTGGCGCTTGCCGGCGAACAGGGTTATCTGACGCACGCCGACCTCGTCGACGCGCTGCCGCCGGAAAGCGACAGCCCCGACGCGCTGGACGTCGTGCGCGCCGCACTCGCGGACATCGGCATCGCCGTGCTCGACGAGCCGGCCGCCCCGGCGCCGTTCGCGGGTGCCGCACCGGTCGACGTCGATCGCGACGCGCTCGACGAAGGCCGCGCGCTGCTCGGCGATCTCGCTCGCGGCACCAGCGCATCGACGGATCCGCTCGCGCTCTACATGCGCCGCATCCATGCAGTGCCGCTGCTCAAGCGCGAGGACGAAATCGTGCTCGCCCGCGAAATCGAAACGGGCCGCCATCAGATCCTGCACGCGCTCGCCGGCTGTCCCGCGGCCGTCGATGCCCTGCTCGCGCGGCATGGCGCAATCGGTGCAACCGGCGAGGCCGACGAGGCCGACCACAAAGGCGACGACATCGGCGGCGGCGAAGGCGACACGCCGCCACCCGCGCGCTACGACACGCTGCAGGACGCGGTTGCGGCCGTGCGCGACGCATTGCACGCGCACGGCTGCCGCTCGGCCGAATACCGCGACGCGCGCAACCGCCTGGCCGCGCTGCTGGGCTCGCTCGCCTGGGTTGCACCGGCCGTCGACGACGCGAGCCGCGTCGTGCGCACGCTCGCCGCCGCGACGGTCGACGCCGCGACGGACGTCACCACCTGCACCGATGCCGCTTGCTTCGACACGGTCGCGCGGCGAGCGCTCGGCGCCGCGCTGAGCGACGGCCAGCAGAAGGTGCGCGACGGTACGCGCGCGATGCTGGAGGCGAACCTGCGGCTCGTACTGTCGATCGCGCGCAAGTACATGAACCGCGGCGTCGACCTGCCCGACCTCGTACAGGATGGCTGCCTCGGCCTGATGCGCGCGATCGAGAAGTTCGAATACCGGCGCGGCTTCAAGTTCTCGACTTACGCGACCTGGTGGATCCGGCAGGCGGTCGCGCGCGCGGTGGCTGACCGCTCGCGCACGATCCGCGTGCCCGTGCACGTCGGCGACCAGCACCAGCGCGTGCAGCGGCATGCGCTGCGCTTCCGCCAGCGCACGGGCCGCCGCGCGACGCCAGCCGAACTCGCGGCCGAGACCGGGCTCGCCGAGGACAAGCTGCGCGCGGTGCGCGCGCTGCCGGCCGAGCCGCTGTCGCTCGACACGCCGCTGCCCGACGCGGACACCAGCCTCGTCGACCTGATCGAGGACCAGGCATCCGCGAGCCCGTTCGAGCAACTGGCGGACACGCGCATGCGCGAATGCGTGACATCGCTGCTGCAGTCGGTCACGCCGGCCGAGGCCGACGTGCTGCGCCGGCGGTTCGGCCTCGGCGGCGCCGAGCCCGATACCTATGACGCGATCGCGCAGGACGCCGGCATGTCGCGCGAACGCGTGCGGCAGATCGAGAAGCGCGCGCTCGCCACGCTGCGCACGGCCGCGGAGGCCGAGGGCGCGCAATCATTCCTCGACGCGTAACCGGTCGCGCGTTCGTGCTGCAGCCCGGCACGAACGCGCGCGGCCCGGTTCCGCCTGTGCAACGTTTGCTATTGACGCACATCAAGTTTTGTTCGTCGCTTGCCGTGACAATGTGATGAAATAAAAGGTGGACTGGCGCATTGCACGCCGTGTCCGTTCCGTTTGCACATCCCGGGCTCTGCACATGCAAACGACCATCGGCCAAACTCACGAGGAAAACCGGCAAATCGCGGCCTGCCTGCGCGAAGCCGCGCAGTTGCTTGCCGACCAGGGGGCGAATCCCTATCGGGTGGCCGCCTACCGCGCGTCGGCCGATACGATGGAGTCGCTCGACTGCGACATCCGCACGCAGTTCGACGCGGGCGGCGTCGATGCGCTCGGCGCGCTGCCGGAGGTCGGCACGGGTGTCGCGCAGGCGATCGCCGAACTGCTGGTGACCGGGCGCTGGCGCCTGCTCGACCGGCTGCGCGGCGACGCGGAACGCGCGTCCGCATTCGAAGCCGTGCCGGGCATCGGTCACGCGCTCGCGCTGCGGATTCACGACCAGTTGCACATCGATACGCTCGAGGATCTCGAACGCGCGGCCCGCAGCGGCCAGCTCGAAGCGATCGCGGGCGTCGGCCCGCGTCGCGCGGCCGGCATCCGCGCGGCGCTCGACGACGTGCTGAGCCGGCGCCGGCGCTGGCAAGGCCACGCGCGCGATGCCGGCCCCGGCACCGAACCGCCGGTCGAACTGCTGCTTTACATCGACCGCCTGTACCGCAACAAGGCCGCCGCCGGCATCCTGCCGATGCTCGTGTCGCGTCGCCTGAACGCGGACGTCAGCGTGTCGCCCCCCGTGATGCACATGACGAAAGGCGGCTGGCATTTCACCGCGCTGTGCCCGTATCCCGCGCGACCGCACGAGTCCGGCAGCACCGCGGACTGGGTCGCGCTCTACTTCTACGATGCGTTGCAATGCGAGTACCAGCGGACCGTCGTCACCGAAACGCTCGGTTCGCTCGTCGGCAAGCGCATCGTGCGCGGACGCGAGATGGAATGCCGCGTGTATTACGCGGGTTGAGGCGCCCGGGACGCCGACCGCCTCCGTACAACCGCCCCGCAGCACGCTCGAGCGCCACGCTCCGGCCAGCCGACCCGGCTACGCACCGTCCGTCTTCGTGCGACGCGCCGGATGACGGTGCGCCGCGATGCGCAGCAGCTTGCGGAACGCCGGACACTCGAGATGACTCGGCGCCGGACAGAGTGCCGCATGCCGCAGCGCATCACGCACCGCACCGAGACGGCGGATCGTACGGTCGAGCTCGTCGGCCTTGTCGTCGAGCTTCGCGCGATCGATCGCCGGCCGGCCGTCCGCGCCGAACATCGCGAGGATGTCGTCGAGCGAAAAACCGGCCTCGCGGCCGAGCGCGATCAGCGCAAGGCGCTCCAGCACCGACTCGTCGTACTGGCGCCGCAGCCCGTGACGGCCGCTCGGCACGATCAATCCCTTTTCCTCGTAGTAGCGCAGCGTCGACGCGGGCAATCCCGAGCGACGCGCGACATCGGCGATGTCCAGGCGGCTCATGCTTGACCTCAAGTGAACTTGAAGTTGCACGATAGCCGTTCGACTCCTTCGCCACAAGATCCGGCAGCGTTCGGACTGGCGACGCTGGGCCGTTAGGCGCCGCGCACCGGCGTAGCGGATCGGGCCGGCGCAAATGAACTGAAACCGAATCGCGACATCCCGCGCCGCCTCGTCACCGCGGAAGACCCTCCGCCGTTTCCAGCCGCTTCAGCGGCCCGGGCTGACGCACGCGTCATTCGCCGCCGCTGTCGATCAGGTTGCGGCGCACGCGCCCGAGCAGACGCACGAGCGTGTCGCGCTCGTCGCGCGTGAAGCCGCGCAGCCCGTCGTCGGTGACGGTGTCGCCCACTTCCAGCATCTGCGGAAATATGTCGCGCGACTTGTCGGTCAGCCGGATCACGAACGCGCGGCGATCGTCGTCGTTCGCGATCCGTTCGATCCACCCGCAGCTTTCCATCCGGTCGAGCAGCCGCGTCAGCGAGATCGGCGTGATCTCGAGCCATTCCGCGAGCCGCGCCTGATTCATCTCGCCCTTCCACGTCAGGTACGCGAGCACGCGGCTTTGCGCGCGCGTCAGTCCGATGCGCTTCGCGCGCCGGTCGAACAGGCGTCCCTGCAGGCGGGCCACGTCGGAAATCAGGTAGCCGATCCGGTTCTCGTAAGTCTTGTCCATGCGGCGATTATAGGGGCAGGCCGCGAACGACCCGCGGCTCGGGTCAGGCGATGAGCACGGATATAATAAGCATGCTTATAATTCGAGGCACCCCGGATCGCCGCCCACGAAGACCGCCCCACGGAGACGCCCGCTTGAATCCCGCCGCCGACACTGCCACCTCGCCGCCCGCCCTCAATCGGCCGATGCTGACCCTGTCGATCATGCTCGCGACGCTGATCCAGACGCTCGACAGCACGATCGCGAACGTTGCGCTGCCGCACATGCAGGGCACGCTATCGGCGTCGCAGGACGAGATCACCTGGGTGCTGACCTCCTACATCGTCGCCGCGGCGATCGCGACCCCGCTGACCGGCTGGCTGTCCGACCGCCTCAGCATGAAGCGGCTGCTGACGATCTCGATCGCGGGCTTCACGATCGCGTCCGCGCTGTGCGGGCTGTCCGAGTCGCTCGTGCAGATCGTCGGCGCGCGGCTGCTGCAGGGCGTGTTCGGCGCCGCGCTGGTGCCGCTGTCGCAGTCGATCCTGCTCGACATCAATCCGCGCGAGAAGCAGGGCCAGGCGATGGCGATCTGGGGGATGGGCGTGATGGTCGGCCCGATCCTCGGCCCGACGCTCGGCGGCTGGCTCACCGACAGCTACAACTGGCGCTGGGTGTTCTTCATCAACGTGCCGATCGGCGCATTCGCGCTGGCCGGCGTGCTGACCTTCCTGCCCGCGCGCGCGCCGCGCCCGCACGTGAAATTCGACGCGTTCGGCTTCGCGACGCTCGCGCTCGCGATCGGCGCGTTCCAGGCAATGCTCGACCGCGGCGAACAGCTCGACTGGTTCGGCTCATACGAAATCCGTATCGAGGCGCTGATCGCGGCCGTCAGCTTCGCGTTCTTCCTCGCGCACACGGCAACCGTCGGCAAGGCGTCGTTCTTCAAGTCGGAGCTGCTGCGCGACCCGAACTTCGCGACCGGCACGCTGTTCATCTTCGTCGTCGGCGCGGTGCTGTACGCGACGCGCGCGCTGTTGCCGCCGATGCTGCAGAACCTGATGGGCTATCCCGTCGCGACGACGGGCCTCGTCACCGCGCCGAGCGGCGCGGGCACGATGATCGCGATGCTGTTCGTCGGGCGATTGTTGAAATACGTGGACGCGCGGGCGCTGCTGCTCGCCGGGCTGGCGATTTCCGCGCTCGCGCTGTGGCAGATGATGCAGTACACGATCGTGCTGTCCGAGGCGGACATCGTGTGGCCCGGGGTGGTCCAGGGCTTCGGGCTGGGGCTCGTGTTCGTGCCGCTGAGCGCGCTGTCGTTCTCGACGCTGCAGCCCGAGCTGCGCGCGGACGGCACGGCCACCTACAGCCTGATGCGCAACATCGGCAGCAGTATCGGCATCTCGATCGTGCAGACGCTGATGACGCGCAACACGCAGGTCGCGCATGCCGACCTCGCGACCCACGTCACGCCGTTCGACCCGGCCGTGCAGGCGCTGGCCGGCAGCCACCTCGACATCGCGCTGCTCGACCGCACGATCAACCAGCAGGCCGCGATGATCGCCTACCTGAACGACTTCAAGCTGATGTTCGTCGCGACGCTGCTGATGATCCCGCTGTTGCTGCTGATCCGCCCGCCGCGGAAAACGGCGAGCGTCGACGTCGCGCACGCGGCGATGGACTGACGATGCGACGGGCGCGCCCCCGTCGCAGGCCGATTCGTCAGGCCTTCATCGTCCCGGTGCGCACGTAGCGCTCGTGCCACGACAGCGCCTCGGCGAGCAGGTGCGGCGTGTGCTTGCCGAAGCTCTCGCGCGACGCGCGCTCGAAGTAGTCTTCGAGCATCGGACGGTAGTCCGGATGCGCGCAGGTCGCGATGATCTTGCGCGCGCGCTGCTTCGGCGACAGGCCGCGCAGGTCGGCGAGCCCCTGCTCGGTGACGACCACCGCGACGTCGTGCTCGGTATGGTCGACGTGGCTCGCCATCGGCACGATCCGCGAGATCGCGCCGCCCTTCGCGGTGCTGGCCGACATGAAGCACGACAGGTAGCCGTTGCGCGCGAAGTCGCCCGAGCCGCCGATGCCGTTCTGGATCTTCGTGCCCATCACGTGCGTCGAGTTCACGTTGCCGTAGATGTCGGCCTCGATCATCCCGTTCATCGCGATGCAGCCGAGGCGGCGCACGAGTTCCGGATGGTTGCTGATCTCCTGCGGGCGCAGCAGGATCTTTTCGCGGAACGTCGCGATCTCGTCGGCGAAGCGCTGCACGGCGGCCGGGCTCAGCGACAGCGCCGTGGCCGACGCGAAGCTCAGCGTGCCGTCATCGAGCAGGTCGAGCATGCCGTCCTGGATCACCTCGGTATAGGCGGTCAGGTTCGAGAAGCCGGCCGAGCTCAGTTCCGCGAGCACCGCGTTCGTGATGTTGCCGACGCCCGACTGCAGCGGCAGCAGGTTTTCCGGCAGGCGGCCGCGCTTCACTTCGTGGCGCAGGAAATCGATCAGCTGCAGCGCGATCTGCTTCGACGTGGCGTCCGGCGCGGAGAACGCGTTGCTGCGGTCCGGCGCGTCGGTCTCGACGATCGCGACGATCTTGTCGGCCGGGCAGCGCAGGTACGGCTCGCCGATGCGGTCGTCGCTTTTCGTCAGCGGAATCGGCTTGCGGTGCGGCGGCAGCGCGGTGCCGTAATAGACGTCGTGCATCCCGTCGAGGCCGAGCGGCTGGCGCGAGTTGACTTCGAGGATCACGTGCTTCGCCTGCTCGAGCCACGTCTTGTTGTTGCCGATCGATGCGGACGGAATCAGCAGACCGTCCTCGCGGATGCCCGCGACTTCGACGATCGCAACGTCGAGCTCGCCGTACAGCCCGAACCACGCGTATTGCGCGACGTGGCTCAGGTGCACGTCCTGGTAGTCGACTTCGCCGTTGTTGATCTTGTCGCGCAGCGTCGGGTCGGACTGGTACGGCAGGCGCATCGAGATGCCGTTGGTGCGGGCGAGCGCGCCGTCGAGTTCCGGCGCGGTCGATGCGCCAGTCAGCACGTTGATCCGGAAGTCCTCGCCGCGCGCGTGGGCGGCGTCGATGTGGGCGGCGAGCGCGGCCGGCACGGCCTTCGGATAGCCCGAGCCGGTGAAGCCGCTCATGGCGACGGTCATGCCGGGACGGATCAGCGCGGCGGCTTCGTCGGCGGTGCGGACGAGCGAACGCAGGGCGGGAGCGAGGATGCGTGATGAAGACATGGCTGGTTATCTGACGCTTTGGGTCTGTCGTTGACGTCGCGGGGGGTGTCTCCTGAGCGACGCAAAGCCCTTGGGGCCGCGAGGGGCGGCCCGGCACCACGGGCACGGTCCGAGTATCGCAGAGGCCATCGGCGCGAAATGTCCGCCGGATGCAAAAGATACTTACTGAATGCACCGGGTATCGAACGGCCGTTCTGTGACAAGGCGCTGCTTCGACGTCGAATGCTACCGAAAGGTTTGCGAAAGCAATCTGCCAATTTTCCGCTCGCGGATTGCGAATTACTGAACGTCAATCAACCGATACCCTTCCGGATTGACTGCGTAAACGCAGGGAATCCGCATCCAATGACCGATCGGCGATCGCCGCGGCCGATTGTCGCCCGGCACCGCGTTGCCGGGCCTGATGCACATCAACCCGTCAACGTGCGCGAATCGCCGCCAGGCCCGCGCGCGAGGCCCGTCGGCCCTTGACAGCCGCGTCTTGCGAACCACACTGGATCAGGTATGGCCCGCATGCGCGAACGCCGTTTCGCGCATCCGGTTTGCAACCGGCCGATGTCCGCAATGCGCGGTAACACTCCCGCATGTCAGGACATTGATCGAATAAAAAGCAACAAATTACAATTCCGTATATATTTCGCCGATGGACCAAAGAAAAACCGCCACACGTTCCGAACCGCCCCTGCCACGCACCTGGGATGCGCGGCTCGCGCGCGCGCTCGTCCGACCGCTGATCGACACGCCGGTCACCCCGAATCACCTCACCACCCTTCGTCTGCTGATCGGCCTCGCCGGTGCCTGGTGCCTTGCGCAAGGCGGCTTCGGCTGGAGCAACGCGGGGGCATTCCTGATCGTGCTGTCGAACTTCGTCGACCACACCGACGGCGAACTCGCGCGCATCAGCGGCAAGTCGAGCAAGATCGGTCACTTTTACGACCTCGCGGCCGACGCGCTCGTCACGGTCGCGCTGTTCGTCAGCATGGGCCTCGGCATCGTCGCCCAGGGCGGCCAGATGGCCGCGTCGCCCGTGCTGCTCGGTGCGCTGGCCGGTGCGGCCGTCGCGCTGATCTTCTTCCTGCGCATGCGGATCGAGTCGATCGCCGGCAAGGCCGGCACCAAGCAGGCGTTCGCCGGCGGCTTCGAGACCGAGGACGTGCTGTACCTGCTGCCGCTCGTGACGCTCGTCGACGGCGTCGAGCCGTTCCTGCTCGCGGCGTCGATCGGCGCCCCGCTGTTCGCCGCATGGGTCGTGATCGACTGGTGGCGCATCGTCCGGCGCGGCAACGTCCCGCAGAATTCAACCGAAATCCAGGCTTCCAAATGACTCCTAGCACGCGCGACGACTCCGTGCTGAGCCCGGCACGCCCCGCGCCTGCGCGCGCGGCAGCGGCCGATCCCGATCGCACCGTGGCCGACCGCGTCGGCCATCTCGACCTCGGCCGCCTGCGCGGCGACTACACGCGCCAGGGGTCGTTCCTGTACCTCGACGCGTTCCTGCCGGCCGATGCGCATGCGAAGCTCGCAGCCGCCGCCCGCGCGATGCAGCCCGGCCTGAACCGCAACTACCTGCCCGGCCACAAGCAGGGCGGCAGCGTGAGCCGGCACACGATCGACGAGCAGGCGCCGTACATCGCGGAGCTGTACCGCTCGAAGGCGCTGATCGGCTTCCTCGAGAAGATCACGGGCGACAAGCTGATGCTGTCGCCGGACAACGATCCGCACGCGTACGCGCTGTATTACTACACGAAGCCGGGCGACCACATCGGCTGGCACTACGACACGTCGTACTACGACGGCCGCCGCTACACGCTGCTGATCGGCGTGATCGACGAATCGTCGTGCCGGCTCGACTACGAGCTGCATACGCGCAATCCGGACGTGCCCGACGAACCGGGCTCCGTGCAGATCGCCGACGGCGGCATCGTGCTGTTCGACGGCGACAAGCTGCGCCATCGGATCACGCCGCTCGGCCAGAACGAGACGCGCGTGTCGCTGACGTTCGAATACGTGACCAACCCCGGCATGCGGCCGTGGAAGCGCTTCATCTCGAACATGAAGGACGCGATCGCGTATTTCGGTTTCCGCCAGGTGTTCAAGCAGCTGGCCACGCGCCGGTCGACCGGGTCATGACACGCGCCGGCCTGATCCTGCTGTCCCTCGGAACGGCACTGTTCGTCGCCCTGCTCGCGTGGCAGGGCATCGGCGCGGTCGCGTCGACGTTCCTCGCGGCCGGCTGGGGCCTCGCGCTCGTCGCGGTGTTCCACGTCGTGCCGCTCGTCATCGACGCGCTCGCGATCGCCGTGATGTTCCGCCGCGGCCAGCCGGCCGCCGAGCTCGGCAACGCGCTGCGCGCGCGCTGGGTCGGCGAATCGGTGAACAGCCTGCTGCCCGCCGGGCAGATCGGCGGCCCGGTGCTGATGGTGCGCCACCTCGCGCAACGCGGCACGCGGATGGCCGAGGCGGCCGCCGCGGTCACCGTCAGCACGACGATGCAGGCGCTCGCGCAGATGGCGTTCGCGCTGATCGGCATCGCCACGTTCAGCCTCTATGCGACGCACGAATCGGTCGCTCACCTGCGCACGCCGGCGCTGATCGCCACCGGCGTGCTCGGCGCCCTCGCCGTCGCGTTCTACGCGGCGCAGCGGCGCGGGCTGTTCGGCCGCGGGATGCGTCTCGCGTCGAAGCTGCTGGGCCCGCGCGACTGGTCGTCGCTGGCGACCCGCGCGGATGCGATCGACGCCGCGGTCGGTGCGCTGTACCGCGATCGCGCGAAGGTCGCGAAGACCTTCGCATTGAGCCTCGTCGGCTGGATCGTCGGCACCGCGGAAGTGTGGCTCGCGCTGCACTTCCTCGGGCACCCGGTCAGCTGGCTCGACGCGCTGCTGCTCGAGAGCGTCGGCCAGGCGATTCGCGGTGCGGCATTCGCGATCCCGGGCTCGCTCGGTGCGCAGGAAGGCGGTTACCTGCTGCTCGCCCCGCTGGTCGGCCTGCCGCCCGACGCGGCGCTCGCGCTGTCGCTCGCGAAGCGCGCGCGCGAACTCGCGCTCGGCCTGCCCGGCCTGCTCTATCTGCATTTCAGTGAAAGAAACTGGCAGCGGCGCCGTGCGCCGCAGCCGCTCGCCGACTGATCGTTCAGATCCGCCGGCTTTTTGGTTGGAGAACCCATGCGAGCCATCATTCTTGCGGCAGGCCTCGGCTTGCGCCTGCAACAACCGCCCGAGGCGCAATTCCCGAAGTGCCTGCTGCGCTTCGACGACGTGTCGCTGCTCGAGCGCCATCTGCGCGTGCTCGACGCCGCGGGCGTCGATGAAATCGTGCTCGGGCTCGGCTTCCAGTCCGGGAAGGTCGAGCAGGAGCTCAAGCGCCTCGGCCGCACCGCCGAGATCGTGCTGAACGAGCGCTACGACCTCGGCAGCGTGCTGACCGTGCATACCGTCGCCGATGCGATGACGCGCGGCGGCGACGTGCTGCTGATGGACGCGGACGTGCTGTACGACGAGAACATCCTGCACGCGCTGGTCGCCGATCCCGACAAGGCCGTCGACCGCCTGCTGATCGATCGCGACTTCGAGGCCGGCGACGAACCCGTCAAGCTGTGCCTGAAGAACGGTGTGCCGGTCGAGCTGCGCAAGCAGCTCGCGGTCGACCTCGACTACGACACGATCGGCGAATCGGTCGGCTTCTTCCGCTTCACCGAAGGCACCGCGCGCCGCCTCGCGACGATCGTCGCGGGCTACGTCGACAGCGGCCGCGCGAACATGCCGCACGAGGAAGCCGTGCGCGACCTGCTGCTCGAAGGCGGTCACTCGTTCGACGTCGCGGACGTCACGGGCTCGCCGTGGATCGAGATCGACTTCCCGAACGACGTGGCGCGTGCCACGCAAGACATCCTTCCCCTGATTCAACGCACTACCGCCGGAGCCGCACGATGAACGCACGCGAACCCAACTTCACCGAATCGCGCAGCGCACGGCTGCGCCGCATGCTCGTCAGCAGCGACCTCGAATTCCTGATGGAAGCGCACAACGGCCTGTCCGCGCGGATCGTCCGCGAAGCGGGCTTCAAGGGGATCTGGGCATCGGGCCTCGCGATCTCCGCGCAGTTCGGCGTGCGCGACAACAACGAAGCGAGCTGGACCCAGGTCGTCGACGTGCTCGAGTTCATGGCCGACGCGAGCGACCTGCCGATCCTGCTCGACGGCGACACCGGCTACGGCAACTTCAACAACGTGCGCCGCCTCGTGAAGAAGCTCGAGCAGCGCGGCATCGCCGGCGTGTGCATCGAGGACAAGCAGTTCCCGAAGACGAACAGCTTCATCGACGGCGAGCGTCAGCCGCTCGCCGAGATCGACGAATTCTGCGGCAAGATCAAGGCCGGCAAGGATTCGCAGAGCGATCCCGACTTCTCGATCGTCGCGCGCGTCGAGGCGCTGATCGCCGGCTGGGGGATGGACGAGGCGCTGCGTCGTGCGAACGCGTACGCGGAAGCCGGCGCCGACGCGATCCTGATCCACAGCAAGCTGTCGCGCCCGGACGAGATCCTGCAGTTCGCGCGCGAATGGAGCGGCCGCGCGCCGCTCGTGATCGTGCCGACCAAGTACTACAGCACGCCGACCGACGTGTTCCGCCAGGCCGGCATCAGCACCGTGATCTGGGCGAACCACCTGATCCGCGCATCGGCCTCCGCGATGCAGGCGACCGCGCGCGAGATCCACGAGAACGAAACGCTGATCAACGTCGAGGACCGCGTCGCGTCGGTCAACGAGATCTTCCGCCTGCAGGACGCCGACGAATATTCGGCGGCCGAGCGCATCTACCTGTCGTCGTCGTCGCGCGCGTCGAACGCCGCGATCGTGCTCGCCGCCAGCCGCGGCAAGGGGCTCGAGGCCGTCACCGAGGATAAACCCAAGGTCATGCTGCCGGTCGCCGGCAAGCCGCTCTTGCGCTGGCTCGTCGACGGCTTCAAGAAGCATGGCGTCAACGACATTACCGTGGTCGGCGGCTATCGCGCCGATGCGATCGACACGTCGGGCATCAAGCTCGTCGTCAACGAGCGCCACGCGCAGACGGGCGAGCTCGCGTCGCTCGCATGCGCGGCCGAACGCCTGACCGGCGACACCGTGATCTCGTACGGCGACCTGCTGTTCCGCAGCTACATCCTGCGCGACCTCGCGGAGAGCGAGGCCGAGTTCAGCGTCGTCGTCGATTCGTCGCTCACCGAGACCAACCAGAGCGTGCGCGATTTCGCGCTCTGCTCGGCCGCCGACGACCGCGGCCTGTTCGGCCAGAAGACCTACCTGCAACGCGTATCGAGCGACGTCGCCGCGGGCACGCCGCACGGCCGCTGGATCGGTCTGCTGAACGTGCGCGGCGCAGGCGTCGACCGCCTGAAGGCGATGCTCGCGACGCTGCAGGCGCGTCCTGATTTCGACACGCTCGACATCCCGTCGCTGCTGAACGAACTGATCGCCGCCGGCGAGAAGATCGAGGTGCAGTACGTGCACGGCCACTGGCGCGGCGTCAACGACCTGGAAGACTTCCGCCGCGCGGGCGACTTCGCGCACGGCCAGACGCCGCTGTCCGAGCCGGGCGCAGGCAACGGGGGCGCACGATGATCGAAGCGGCCCAGTTCGTCGAGGCCGCGCGCGAACGCGGCTTCGACTGGTACGCGGGCGTGCCCTGCTCGTACCTGACGCCGTTCATCAACTATGTGCTGCAGGACCCGACGCTGCACTACCTGTCGGCCGCGAACGAAGGCGACGCGGTCGCGCTGATCGCGGGCGCCACGCTCGGCGGCAAGCGCGGGATCGCGATGATGCAGAACTCCGGGCTCGGCAACGCGGTGAGCCCGCTCACGTCGCTGACCTGGACGTTCCGGCTGCCGCAGTTGCTGATCGTCACGTGGCGCGGCCAGCCGGGCGTGCCCGACGAGCCGCAGCACGCGCTGATGGGGCCGATCACGCCGGCGATGCTCGACACGATGGAGATCCCGTGGGAGACGTTCCCGACCGACCCCGAACAGGTCGGCCCGGCACTCGACCGCGCGATCGCGCACATGGACGCGACGGGCCGCCCGTACGCGCTCGTGATGCAGAAAGGCAGCGTCGCGCCATATGAGCTGAAGGCAAACCCGGCGGCAGCGCCGCGCGCGCATGTCGCCGCACAGTCGGCCACACGCACCGAAGCGCCCGCCGCGTGGCCGACCCGCCACGACGCGCTGCGGCGCGTGATCGCGCACACGCCGGTCGAGTCGACCGTCGTGCTCGCGTCGACCGGCTTCTGCGGCCGCGAACTCTATGCGATCGACGATCGTCCGAACCAGTTGTACATGGTCGGCTCGATGGGCTGCGTGACGCCGCTCGCGCTGGGTCTCGCGCTCGCGCGCCCCGACCTGCGCGTGGTGGCCGTCGACGGCGACGGCGCCGCGCTGATGCGCATGGGCGTGTTCGCGACGCTCGGCACCTACGGCCCGTCCAACCTCACGCACGTGCTGCTCGACAACGGCGCGCACGAATCGACGGGCGGCCAGGCGACCGTGTCGCGGCATGTGTCGTTCGCGGGCGTCGCGGCAGCATGCGGCTATGCGTCGGCCGTCGAAGGCGACACGCTCGACGTGCTCGATGCGACGCTCGACGCATCGCATCCGGCCGACGGCACGCGCTTCGTGCGGCTTGCGATCCGCACCGGCGTGCCCGACGGCCTGCCCCGCCCGACCGTCACGCCGGTCGAGGTCAAGACCCGCCTGATGCGGCATATCGGCGCCGCACAGGCTGAAGCCCACGCCGAAGGAGCTCATTGATGCTGCTGCTGAACCCCGGCCCGGTAACGCTGACCGAACGCGTGCGCCGCAGCCTGCTGCAACCCGACCTGTGCCATCGCGAAAGCGAATTCTTCGATCTGCAGGATGAAGCGCGTGCGCGCCTCGTCGGCGCGTACGAACTCGACCCGGCCGAATGGGCCGCCGTGCTGATGACGGGTTCGGGCACCGCCGCCGTCGAAAGCATGATCGCGGCGCTCGTGCCGCAGGACGGCAAGTTGCTCGTGATCGAGAACGGCGTGTACGGCGAGCGCATCACGCAGATCGCGACGCAGTACGGGATCGCGCACGACGTGCTGAAGCATGAGTGGATGCAGGCGCCCGATCTCGCGCAGATCGCCGCGCGTCTCGACGCGGGTGGGTATTCGCACGTCGCGGTGATTCATCACGAAACGACGACCGGCCGGCTGAACGACCTCGGCGCGATCGCGGAAGTGTGCCGCGCGCGCGGCGTGAAAATGCTCGTCGACGGCGTCAGCAGCTTCGGCGCCGAAGCGATCGACTTCGCCGGCGGCGTGATCGACGCGGTCGCCGCGACCGCGAACAAGTGCCTGCACGGCGTGCCGGGCGCGGCGTTCGTGATCGTGCGCCGCAGCGCGCTCGCGAAGGCCGCGAGCCGTACTTACTACCTCGACCTCGGTCGGCTCGCGAAGCTGCAGGATCAGCGCAATACGCCGTTTACGCCGTCGGTGCACGCGTATTACGCGCTCGTCGAGGCGCTGCGCGAGTTTGATGAGGCCGGCGGCTGGCGGGCGCGGCATGCGCATTACAAGGCGCTCGCCGATCAGGCGCAGGCTGGGCTTGCGGCGCGCGGGATGACGCTCGTGCTGCCGGAAGGTGAGTCGTCGGTTGTGCTGCGCGCGTACCGGCTGCCGCAGGGCGTCACGTACGAGACGCTGCACGACGGGTTGAAGGCGCGCGGCTTCGTGATCTACGCGGGGCAAGGCGGGTTGTCGAAGGAGTTGTTCCGGATCTCGACGATGGGTGCGATCGAAGCGGCTGATGTCGAGCGGTTGCTGGAGGGTTTTACGGCGCTGACGCAGTAAGCTCTCGCCCTCACCTTCGTCGACGAAAGGCCCGCAAGGGCCTTTTTTATTCTTCGAAAATTTATCGGACACACGGAACACAATGTCGGCGTTCGGCCAACAGGCGACCTTCGTGGGCAACGGGGTTCGGACATTCAGACGTTCGTTGCGCCCCTGGATGCGGCCATTCAAATCGCGCGTACAGCCTGAGCGCCACCTGGGGGATGGCTGGAAAGCAATGCAGCGCAGCGCTCCCGTAGAAAGGCATGCAACTCGGTCATCGCCGGCGTGAGTTGCGCACGGTGCGCGCAAATCAAGTGCAACGGCGCAGGCTCGCAATACTCCGGCGGAAATAACTCCATCAGTCGACCAGCCCTCAGATCGTCGATGAGGTCCAGTCGCGACTTATAGATAAGGCCTTCCCCGGCTATCGCCCAGCGACGAACCGCATCGGCATCGTCGCTGATGCGATTACCGGTGACCGCCACGGTGCGGTCGCCACCGGGCGGGGTAAAGCGCCAGCGCTCATGGATCTGCTCGCTCCATACGTACCGAAGGCAGTTGTGCCGCCGCAGGTCGTCGACTTTGGCCGGTGCGCCATGCCGTTCGAGGTAGGACGGCGCGGCACACAATGCGCGCCGGTTGTTGTCGACCAACTTCATGGCCAGAAGAGACGAATCCGGCAGCGCTCCGTAGCGCACGACTGCATCCAGCGGCTGGCGAATCAGGTCGGCCGCACGGTCGCTCATTTTCAGGTGCAGCGACAAACCAGGGTGCCGGTGCTGAAAATCATCCAGCCACGGCAACAGCAGGTTTCGACCAAAGTCAGACGGCGCGGACAGCCGCAGCGGGCCGGACAGCGCCCCCCGGCCGTTTGCCAGTGCCTGCTGGCCTTCCTCCAGCGCACCCATCATGACCCGCGCATGCGGCAGGTAACGCTCTCCAGCCTCCGACAGTTGCATGCTTCGCGTGGACCGCGTGAACAGGCGCGTGTCCAACGCCTTCTCGAGCCGCTGCACCGATGCACTCGCGTGTGCCGGCGCGATATTCAGCTGGCGCGCCGCCTCCGAGAAGCTGCCGTAGTCCACCGTGTGCACGAAGATCCGAACGTCATCGAGTCGAATCATTTTCATTGAAATGCCGAAATTGTTTGAGCTCGGTGGCCATTTATCCGCATACCGACGAAAGATAACATGGTCTCAATCCCCCTTGGAGGCCACGTGTATGAAAGCCATCGGTTTCAATCAGAACCATCCGATCAGCCACCCGCAGGCGCTGCAGGATATCGAGATTCCGACCCCGGAACTGCGCGACCATGATCTGCTGGTGGAAGTGAAAGCGGTATCGGTCAATCCGGTCGATACCAAAATCCGGCGCGGTGGCGATATTCCGGAAGGCGGTGCGCGCATCGCCGGCTGGGACGCGGCGGGAATCGTCCGCGCGACCGGTCCGCTGGCCACGCGCTTCAAGGCAGGCGACCGTGTCTGGTACGCGGGCGACATCAAGCGACCCGGCAGCAACAGCGAGCTGCACGCCGTGGACGAACGTATCGTCGGACCCATGCCGACATCACTGGATTTCGCAGAGGCCGCTTCGTTGCCGCTGACCACGATCACCGCGTGGGAGCTGCTGTTCGACCGTCTGCGTGTTCAGGCAGCGGACCCGACCGACAACAACGTGCTGCTCGTGATCGGAGCGGCTGGCGGTGTCGGCTCGATTCTGACCCAACTGGCGCGTGAGCTTACGGGCATGACAGTCATCGGCACGGCCTCGCGACCGGAAACCCGCGAGTGGGTGCTGGCACATGGTGCGCATGACGTCCTCGATCACCATCAACCCTGGGCAACCCAGTTGGCCGCGCTCGGTATCGAGCACGTCACCCATGTTGCCGGGTTGAACAACAGCGCTGCCTATGTGACTCAAATCGCCGACGTGCTGCGCCCGGAAGGCCAGTTCGCCCTTATCGACGACCCGGTGGGTCTGGACATCGGACCGTTCAAGGGGAAATCCATCTCGATTCACTGGGAGCTGATGTTTACCCGTGCGATGTTCACCACCGACACCCTCGCACGGCAACACGCCTTGCTGCGCCGCGCGGCGCAGCTGGTTGACCAGGGCCGCCTCAAGCACACCCTGACCCGACGCATTGACGGCATCAACGCCGCAGGCCTCATCGAAGCGCATGCGCTGGTCGAGGCCGGCAACATGATCGGCAAGGTCGTCGTCGCCAACCGCTGAACCCTTCTGACAAGGAGCATCAACATGACATCGCCAATCATCAACACGACCACGATCAGCCTGGAAGCCGCACAAGCATTGATGGCCGAAGCGCGCCGCGCGTGCGCCGCGCGAGGATTCGCCGCGACAATCGCGATTACCGATGCAGGCGGCCACCTGCGCGCTTTCGAGCGCGCGGATGCCGCCCCGTTCCTGACGGTTGACGTCGCCATCGACAAGGCATGGACCGCCGCGTCGTTCGGCATGGCCACGCATCAATGGAATCAGTACATGGCCGAACCTGCCGTTGCCCCGCTGGCGCACCATCCGCGGCTGATGCCGGTCGGCGGTGGCGTACCGATCTTTCACGAAGGGCGTCTGGTCGGGGGCATCGGTGTTTCTGGCGGAACGTCGGCTCAAGACCACGAGGCCGCCGAGGAAGCGCTGCGCCACGCAGGGTTTAACCAGTAAGCCTGGGCCGTTGAGCGGTCGCCTTGCCGTCAATCGACAAACGTTCTACAAAGGCGAAACCGTTGCTCGTGAGGGACCGGCCCGGACGGCCGGATCTCTCCAATAACTGCCGTTGAAGCTCTGGCGGCTCGAACAGCGGCTTCGGGGCAGTAAGCGACATCCACGAAAACCTGTGAAAAACCCTTTTCATCGTGATCACGAGCATCCTTCGTTTCGCCCCGCTGCTGGCGCTCGCCGCCGCCCCGACGGTTCAGGCCGCCGACAATCAGCCTTGCGACGACGCGACCATCACGGCCGTCGCCCGCTGGGCCGGCATCGCGAGCGCGCGCATCGCCACCCGCGACGCGGACCGGCTCGTCATCGCATCGGCGTGCAAGGCGATGCCGAATACGCCGGGCACGACGATCGCGGCCATCGCGTTCGATTCGCTGCCGAAGAGCAAGAACCCCGACGAAAGTGCCAAGCTCCAGGTCATCGCGCTCGTCGAAGGCGGCAAGGTCGTCGCCGCCGACCGGTCGGTGATCGACGAAGATGCCGCGACGGAGATCGGCGAGAACAGCTATCGCATCGATACCGCGCCGTACCGGCTGTCGCCCGACGTACGCGCGTTCGGCGTCGTGTTCACGAGCAGCGCGCGCGGTCCAAGCTGTCCTGATGCGAACGCAAGCGAAGAGCTGACGCTGTGGGTGCGCGAAGGCAATCGCATCCGGCCGGTGTTCGGCACCAACCTGTACGGCTGGGTCAGTGTCGAGGGCGAAGCCTGCGGCGCCGGTGCGGGCGATGCGCGCAGCGAAGATGCCCGCATGACGATTGCCGTCGAGAAAACGTCGAGCCACGGCTTCGCCGACCTGTCGATCACCGCGCACATCACGAAAACGCAACGCAAGGACGGCGATTACTCGGATACGGGCAAGCGAACCGCGCGCACGGTCGTCAAATACGATGGCAAGTCGTACGGAATCGATATGTTCAGGACGTTCTGGTATTCGCCTGACGTACAGAAGTGATTTAAGTGACGCGGCAGGTCGAGTACGCCCGCTCGCCTACTCCACCACCTTCGGCCCGATTGCGTCGTTCGGCGACGGCATCCGCAGCGAGTCGTCGCGCACGCGTCGCGCTTCGCGCGCCGTATAGCGATCCTTCAGCCGCAGGAACGGTTTCTCGACGAGAAAGTAACTGGCTGTCGCGGCCATCAGCGCCCACACGATACCGAGCGGAAACGCATGCGCGACCGGCAGATCCGGGTTCGCGAACGGCTGCTGCCAAAGATAAAGACTGAACGAGATCGTGCCGACGAACACGACCGGCCCGGCCCGCAGCCATCGCGCGCACCAGAACTCGCTGCGGAAATTCAGCACGACGATCACGATCGCGATCAGCGCGGCCTCGAGCGTCACGCCGTAGGTCGCATTCCAGAAGCCGCCGAGCCGGTGTTCGGCAAGCGGCATCCCGAACAGCACGATGAAGACGAGCGCCGTCACGATGCGCGACTCGCCGCGCCATGAACGAATCCACGCTTCGAGCCGTTCGCGCTCGAGCGCCGCGTAGCAGCCGATCAGGATCGGATCGACGCCCGTATGCAGCATCATCCCGAGTTGCCCGCGCAGCGCCGGCGCGACGAAATACGTCAGCGCGCGCACCAGCGGCACGACCAGGATCAGCGCGGCCAGCCAGCGCGTGCCGCGACGCCGCGTGCCGTACACCAACAGCAGCGGCCAGAACCAGTAGAACTGCTCCTCGAGCGCGAGCGACCAGAAGTGGCCGAGATACCATGCGCCGTCCGGATGCAGCGCGTTGTCGCCGGCCAGCCCGAACCACGCCGAGTAATTCCACAGATGCAGCGCCGCATACAGCCACTGACGGCGATCGACGTCGAGCCAGCCGGCGGCGGCGAGCACGCCGACGGTCGCGAGATACACATAGCAGGCCGGCCAGATCCGCAGCGCGCGGCGCACGTAGAACGCCGTCAGCGCGATCCCGCCGGTGCGCGCGAACTCGGCGCGCAGCACGTTGGTGATCAGGAAGCCGCTGAGGACGAAGAAGATCAGCACGCCGAGCCGGCCATCGGCGATCAGCCGCAGCGGCGCGAACCAGCCGGTGTAGCCGCCGGGCAGCACGTGCTCCGCATGGCCGACGACGACCATCGTGACCGCGACGGCGCGCAACCCGGTCAGCTGCTTGACGCGATGGTTCATCGGCTGGATTCCGTTGGCACGGTGGAGGGATGGCAGGCCGACGCCCCGATCCGCGGCGCCGATATGCCGCCGGGATTTTGTCTGAAAAATATCGGAATGAAATTGCTTAAAAAATTCCGGTGCGCATGCCGGGCTGAATGCGGTGCCGCGCGCCGGATGCCGACCGGCGCGCAGCGGCCGGAATGAATGGGCATAATGACAAGCGTTGTCCGGCGGCGGCCGGTCCGATGCAGACACAACCAATTTTGCGGCGCCGCAATATCCGCGATACCGGCGCTGCCGTATTCCGCCCGCATCCCGGTCCGTGCCGCGTCCGCCCTCCTGTCGATCCTCACCCGGAGCCTGCCTGTGTACCCACCGATCGAACCCTACGCCCACGGCCACCTCGACACCGGCGACGGCCACCGCATCTACTGGGAGCGCTGCGGCAACCCGTCCGGCAAGCCCGCCGTGTTCCTGCACGGCGGCCCGGGCGCAGGCTGCAGCCCCGACCATCGCCGCCTGTTCGATCCCGAGCGTTACGACATCCTGCTGTTCGACCAGCGCGGCTGCGGGCGCTCGACGCCGCATGCGAGCCTCGACCACAACACAACCTGGGACCTGGTGGCCGACATCGAGCGGCTGCGCGAGATGGTGGGCGCGGAACAGTGGCTCGTGTTCGGCGGCTCATGGGGCAGCGCGCTCGCCCTCGCCTACGCGGAGACGCACCCGCAACGCGTGAGCGCGCTCGTCGTGCGCGGCATCTTCACGATGCGTCGCGCGGAGTTGCTGTGGTACTACCAGGAAGGCGCGTCGTGGCTCTTCCCCGACCTGTGGGAGGAATTCCTCGCGCCGATTCCGGAAGCCGAGCGCGGCGACCTGATGGCCGCGTACCATCGCCGGCTGACGGGCGACGACGAAGCCGCGAAGCTCGAAGCCGCACGTGCGTGGAGCCTCTGGGAAGGCCGCACGATCACGCTGCTGCCCGATCCGGCGCTGGCCGCGCACTTCGCGGACGGCCACTACGCGCTCGCGTTCGCGCGGATCGAAAACCATTACTTCGTGAATCGCGGGTTCGTCGACGAAGGCCAGTTGCTGCGCGACGCGCATCGCCTCGCCGGCATTCCGGGCGTGATCGTGCAGGGCCGCTACGACATCGCGACGCCCGCACGCACCGCGTGGGATCTCGCGAAGGCATGGCCCGACGCGACGTTCGAGATCGTGCCGGATGCCGGACACGCATACAACGAACCGGGCATCCTGAAGGCGCTGCTCGCCGCGACGGACCGGTTCGCCGCGTAAGCAGCCCAGTACGGCGCAATACGACGCGGCGCGCTACAGCCGGCCATCCCGGCCTGCACGCGCCGCAAGCTCAAAGCGCGGCTTCGACGATGGTCCGGCCGCTGATCGCGCGCTCGACGAGCTGTTCGTCCCCGACCTTGCGGATCGCATCGTCGAGCAATCCTTCGGGCTCTTCCGTCGCCACCTTCAGCAAGCCCGACAGGCCGCGCGCGTCGAGCACCACCAGCGTCTCCATCGAATCCGCACGGCTCACGAGCACGCGACGGAATGCCGGGCCCGCGCCGAAGCTCGCGCAGAGCGCGATCGTCTCGTTGCCGAGCGTGTAGTCGAAGTTCTTGATCATGTGTGCCGCCGTTGCAAGGAAATGGCGACGCGCGACGGCGCGGCGCCGTGACGTCGACGCACCCGTGCGTGCCACCGGCGCCGGACCAGGGGCCGATCCGGTCGCCGGCACCACCATGCTAGGCGGGCAGTATTAACGAAGACTTAAACGGCCGGCGAGCAGTGCGTCAGGCCGATCGCGCCGTATTACGACGCATCGTCGAGCGGCTCGACCGTCACGCCGACCTTCAGCTCCTGATCCGCGCCGCCGCCACGAATCACGCCGCGCAACGGCGTCACGTCCGCATAGTCGCGGCCGATCGACAACATCACGTAGTCGTCGCCCGGCGCACGGTCGTTGGTCGGATCGAGCTGCAGCCAGCCGCCGTCTTCGGGCCATGCCGGGTCGTACACGTCGACCCATGCATGCGACGCATCCGCGCCGATCAGCCGCGGCTGCCCGGGCGGCGGCTGCGTCAGCAGATAACCGCTCACGTAGCGCGCGGCGAGCCCGAGCGAGCGCAGCGCGCCGATCATCACGTGCGCGAAATCCTGGCAGACGCCTTTGCGCAAGCGCAGCGCATCGAGCGCGGTCGTCGTGATGTCGGTGCTGTTCGGCGTATACGCGAAATCGGCGTGGACTCGCCGCATCAAGTCCCACGCGGCCTGCACGAGCGGCCGCCGGGGCGTGAAGCTCGCGGCCGCATACGCAGCCAGCTCGGGATCGCACGCCACATGCGGCGATGCGAACACGAACTCGCTCGCCGCGTCGTACGGCTGTCCCGCGCGAAACCGCAAGCGGTCGCGCACGGCTTCCCACGCCGTGGCGTGGTCAGGATCGGGACTCGCGATCGCGGGCGGCGGCGCGCCGCGTGCGCCCTGCGACCATACGGGCGGACTCACGCGCACCGTGCTGCGGCTGCGCACGAGCAGCGCATCGTGAGGCTGGTTAAGTGCGAACGATGCACGCGCGTTGCCGAACGCGTCGATCTCGGTGCCGACCGCCTCCGGTGCGGGTTCGATGTCGAGCGCGAACGTCAGCACCTGCTGGCGCGGCGTCGCGAGCGGCTGCAGCCGCGCCTGGTGCTGCGCGGATTCGACGCGTGCCGCGTAGCGGTATTCGGTGTCGTGCGTGACGCGCAGCACGCGGCCCGGTACGGCGGCAGCCGATCGCGCAGGTGTCGCAGGCGTGATCGCCGCTGCGGCCTGCTTCGGATGGCCGGAACCCGGCGCGGGCGGCGTCTTCGCCGCGTGTTTCGCTGTCACCATAGCGTCCTGCCCGCCTCGCGCACGTGACTGAAATAACGCTCGCCGATCCGGTTCGACAGATCCCACACGGCCTTCACGGTCGTGTCGAGCGCATCGAGCAGCTTGTCGTGCCGGCCGTCGTCGCCGGTTTCGCACAGTTCGTGCAGCGACCACGCGGGCACGTCCGGAATCGTCTCGGCCAGCTCGGACAGCGCATAGCCTTCGCTGCGCTCGACCTTCGTCAGCCGGCCGCGCAGCGCCTGCACGACCCAGCCGAGCGAGCGCGGGTTGTCGGTGTCGAGCACCGCGAGCGACAGCAGCGGCGCGACGTCGAAGCAGCGCTGGAAGCGCGAGCGGAACGTGATCGTGCTGTCGAACAGCTCCAGCACGAGCTCGAAGCCGTCCTGCCGGTGCACGGCGCCCTCGTCGAACGCGAACTTCAGCACGCTGCACAGGAAGTCCAGCCGGTCGATCTGCCGGCCGATGGACAACAGCCGCCAGCCGTCGTCGCGCGTCATGTTGTCGGTCTGCGCGCCGGTGATCGCGCCGAGCAGCAATCCGAGCCTCTCCAGCAACTGCAGCGCCTCGTTGCCGATCTGCTCCTCGGCTTCCGGATGGTCCGCACTATCGGCGAACAACTGCGTCGCATCGTCGATCAGCCGCCACTGATCGCTCGACAGCCGCTCGCGGATCGCGGCAGCGGCGCCGCGCATCCCGAACAGGCAGGACGCGATGCCGGACGTGCGGTCCGCGCCGCGCGTCAGCGACGTCGCGAGCGCGTGCTGGAACGCACGCGGCGCATCGACGGCGTTCGGCGCGTCGGGGGCGATCAGGCCGGTGTCGCGACAGAGCGTATCGATGAGCTCCAGATGCGCGGGGCTGTCGACGTCGTCCTCGCCGCGCAGCCGCTCGAGCGCGGCGCGCGCGAGACGCATCAGATTGGTCGCGCGCTCGGTATAGCGGCCGAGCCAGAACAGGTTCTCGGCCGCGCGGCTCGCGATCGCACGCGGGCGCTCGACCAGATCGTCGGGGCCGAGACGGGTCTGCAGCAGCGTGGTCGAATCGACGATGCCCTCGGTCATCACCCACGTATCGACGGTGCTGCCGCCACGCGGCATCGGCGCGTTGAACAGCGTATCGCGCGTGCCGACCCGCGACAGTCCGCCCGGCAGGAGCCGCCAGCTTCGCGCGCCGTCGGCGAGCGCGAACACGCGCAGCAGCAGCGGTTTCGGCACGATGCGCGCGCCGCCGTTGCCGTCGGGCGCGTCGCGCCCCGGCCAGGTCGGCGCCTGCGACAGCGGCAGGTCGGCCTGCACCGTGTAATGCTCGGGCCGGGCGAGGATCCGCGCACGCCACTCGGCCAGCTGCGCCGGCGTGAGGCGCGCACCGATCACCGGGTCGAACGCGCCGCCGGCCTGCGCGTCGGGCGGATACGACGGCTTCACGATGCTGCGCGCGAGCTGCGGCAGCGCGTCGTCGCATGCAGCCGCCTCGCCGCACCACCACGAATGCACGGCGGGCAGCGTCAGCGTTTCGCCGAGCAGCCCTTCCGCGAGGCGCGGCATGAAACCGAGCACGCCCGGCGATTCGAGGAAGCCCGAACCCGGCGCATTCGCGAGCAGCACGTTGCCCGCGCGCACGGCCTGCAGCAGCCCTGGCACGCCGAGCATCGAATCGGGCCGCAGTTCGAGCGGATCGAGCCACGCGTCGTCGACGCGCCGCAGAATGCCGTGCACGGGTTCGAGCCCGCCCAGTGTCTTCAGGAACACGCGGTTGTCGCGCGCGGTCAGGTCGCCGCCCTCGACCAGCGTGAGGCCGAGGTAGCGCGCGAGATACGCATGCTCGAAGTACGTCGCGCTGTGCGGCCCCGGCGTCAGCAGCACGATCCGCGAGTTCTTGCGGGCGGGGCTCAACGCCTGCATGCTCTGCAGCAGCGACCGGTACGCGGATGCGAGCCGCTGCACGCGCAGCCCGCGGAAGCCGCGCGGAAACAGCCGCGACACGATCAGCCGGTTCTCGAGCAGGTAGCCGAGACCGGCCGCGCCCTGCGTGTGCTGCGCGACGATCCGCCATTGGCCGTCGGGGCCGCGCGCGAGATCGAACGCGACGACGTGCAGCCACGTATCGCCCGGCACGCGTGCGCCGCGCATCGCGCGCAGGTAGCCCGGGTGGCCGGTCACGAGCGCGGGCGGCAGCAGCCCGCGCTGCAGGATCGTCTGCGGCCCGTACAGGTCGGCCATCGTCGCGTTCAGCAGCCGCACGCGCTGCAGCACGCCGCGCTCGATCGCGACCCAGTCCTCGGGCGTGACGATCAGCGGCAGCAGGTCGAGCGACCACGGGCCGGCCGCGCCGTCGCCGGCGCGTTGTTCGTGGAGCTGGTAGAACAGCCCGTTCTCGCGCATGCGCCGCTGCAGCGCGTCGGCTCGGCGGTCGAGGTCGGCCACGCCGTCGCTGCCGATCGACGTGAAGAAGCTGCGCCAGGCAGGGGCGAGCAGCGGCGCGGTAAGGCCGGCGGCGCTGCCGCGCAGTTCGTCATAGCGGCCGGCCGCGGCCGGCGCCGCGAGCGCGGCGGCCAGTTCCGCGGCATCCGGCTGCGCACCGGTATCGAAGAGCGTGGGCATCGCGTCGGCGTCGGCGAGATCGTCGGGGTGAATGGGCGGCACAGTCGAGATCGTTCCGTCGTCAGGGGGCGGCCGCGCCCGCGCGCCGCCGCACCGGCGGCCCGGCACGGCGGACGCGGCGGGCGGCCGCAGTCTGCCCGCATCCTAGCACTCCGGCCGGCGCGCCGGGAGGTCGCGTACCGCGCATCGTCGTCCGTCCTTTCATCCGACGATCAGGGCCGCCGCAGGTCGAGCGTGAACGGGAATTCACGGCTCGGCGCGGCCGCCGCCACCGTCATCCGCCCCGGCGTGTGCCCCATCGCGACGAAACGCGCGAGCCGGCGGCTCTCGGCCTCGTACGCATTGACCGGGAACGTCGCATAGTTGCGTCCGCCCGGGTGCGCGACGTGATACCGGCAGCCGCCGAGCGAGCGCTGCAGCCACGTATCGACGATGTCGAACGTGAGCGGCGCATGCACGCCGATGGTCGGATGCAGCGCCGACGGCGGCGCCCACGCCTTGTAGCGCACGCCCGCGACGTATTCGCCGACGGTGCCGGTCGGCTGCAGCGGCAGCGCGCGGCCGTTGACGGTCACGACGTGCCGGTTGTCGTTCAGTCCGGTCACGCGCACTTCGAGCCGCTCGACCGACGAATCGACGTAACGCACCGTGCCGCCGGGCGCACCCTCCTCGCCCATCACGTGCCACGGCTCCAGCGCGCCGCGCAGCGACAGCTGCATCCCGTTCACCGCGATCTGCCCGAACAGCGGGAAGCGGAATTCGAAGTGCGGCGCGAACCAGGCCGGGTCGAACCCGAAACCGGCGTCGCGCAGCTCGGCCAGCACGTCGTCGAAATCCATCTTCAGGAACGCGGGCAGCATGAAGCGATCGTGCAGCGCGGTGCCCCAGCGCGTGAGCGGCGTCGTGTACGGCGCGGCCCAGAAGCGCGCGACCAGCGCGCGCAGCAGCAATTGCTGCACGACGCTCATCCGCGCATGCGGCGGCATCTCGAACGCACGCAGTTCGAGCAGGCCGAGCCGTCCGGTCGACGCGTCGGGCGAGTACAGCTTGTCGATGCAGAATTCGCTGCGGTGCGTGTTGCCGCTCACGTCGATCAGCAGGTTGCGCAGCACGCGGTCGACGAGCCACGGCGGCATGTCCTGCCCGTACAGCAGCTTGTTGCGCTGGATTTCCGCGAATGCGATGTCGAGCTCGTAGACCTGGTCGTTGCGCGCCTCGTCGACGCGTGGCGCCTGGCTCGTCGGGCCGATGAACAACCCGGAGAACAGGTACGACAGCGACGGATGGTTGTGCCAGTAAGCGATCAGGCTCGCGAGCAGGTCCGGGCGGCGCAGGAACGGGCTGTCGGCCGGCGTCGCGCCGCCGAGCACGAAGTGGTTGCCGCCGCCCGTGCCGACGTGCCGGCCGTCGACCATGAACTTCTCGCTGGAAAGGCGCGACTGCCACGCGGCGTCGTACAGGAATTCGGTCTGGCCGACGAGTTCGTCGAAGCTCCGGGCCGGATGGATGTTCACCTCGATCACGCCGGGGTCGGGCGTGACCTGCAGCACCTTGAGCCGCGCGTCGCGCGGCGGCGGATAGCCTTCGAGCACGAGCTTCACGCCGAGCGCGTGCGCGGTCAGCTCGATCGCGGCGAGCAGGTCGAGATAATCCTCGAGCGCGGCCAGCGGCGGCATGAACAGGTACAGGACGCCGTTGCGCACTTCGACGCACAGCGCGGTCCGCGTGATCCATGCGGCCGATTCGAAGCGCTCGGGGCTGCGCCGCGGGTCCTGCAGGCCATGCGCGTGCGGTCCGTCCGCGTCCGCGTCGGCGCCGTCGCCGCGCCACTGCATGACCGTTTGCGCGGGCGCTTCGCGATGCATGCCGGCCAGGTAGCGCGGTGCGTCGGCGGCGCCCGCATGACGCGCACGGAATGCGGCCGCATCCGGCAGCGCGGCGCGCGGCGCGAACGGATCGCGTTCGACGAGGAACGGATAGTCGGCACCGGCGACCCACGGCAGCGAATCGAGCGGCAGCCGATAGCCCATCGGCGAATCGCCGGGCACGAGGTACATCCGCTCGTCGCGGAAGAACCACGGGCCCGTCTGCCAGCGCGGACCGTCGAGCTCCGGCCGATCGCGGCCCGACCGATCGCGGCCCGGCACATCGTCCGCGCGCTTGATGGGCAGCACGTAGCCGACCACGCTGTCGAGCTGCTGGTCGAACACCTTGCGCAGCCGCGCGCGTTCGAGCTCGTCGTCGAGACGCGAATCGAACGGATCGACGTTGACGGGCAGCCGGCGCTCGCGCCACAGGTAGTACCACACGTCCTCGTAGCCGGGCCGCACGAATTCGTCGGTCAGGCCCAGGCGCGCGGCCAGCGCGTCGATGAAGCGCTTCGCATCGTCGGTCGTGCACGCGGAGGGCTCGCGCTCGTCGGCGAACAGCGACGGATCGTGCCACACGGGCTGGCCGTCGGCGCGCCAGAAGATCGACAGCGCCCAGCGCGGCAACTGCTCGCCCGGATACCACTTGCCCTGCCCGAAATGCAGGAAGCCGCCTTCGCCGTATTCGGCGCGCAGCCGCTGCACGAGCTCGGTCGCGTAGCCGCGCTTGGTCGGGCCGAGCGCATCGGTGTTCCACTCGGCGCCGTCGCGATCGTCGATCGACACGAAGGTCGGCTCGCCGCCTTGCGTCAGCCGCACGTCGCCGGCCGTCAGCGCGCCGTCGACCTGCGCGCCGAGCGTGCGCACCGCATCCCACTGCGACTCGGTATACGGCTTCGTCACGCGCGGCGACTCGTACACGCGCGTCACCGCCATCTCGTGCTCGAACGTGACCTCGCATTCGTCGATCAGCCCTTCGACCGGCGCGGCGCTGGTCGGCTGCGGCGTGCACGCGAGCGGGATATGCCCTTCGCCGGCGAGCAGGCCCGAGGTCGGATCGAAACCGATCCAGCCCGCGCCCGGCAGGTAGACTTCGCACCAGGCGTGCAGGTCGGTGAAGTCGACCGTCGTGCCGCTCGGGCCGTCGAGCGCTTTCACGTCGGGCGTGAGCTGGATCAGGTAGCCGGACACGAAGCGCGCGGCGATGCCGAGATGCCGGCACAGCTGCACGAGCAGCCACGCGCTGTCGCGGCACGACCCGGACGCGAGCTCGAGCGTCTGCTCGGGTGTCTGCACGCCCGGCTCCATCCGCACGAGATAGCCGATGTCGCGCTGCAGCTGCTGGTTCAGCGCGACGAGGAAGTCCACGGTGCCGGCGGGCGTACGATCGACGCCGTCGACATACGCACGGAACAGCGGCGCCGCGCTCGTCTGCGGATCGCACGCGAGGTACGGCGCGAGTTCGGTCTTCAGCGCGTCGTCATAGCTGAACGGGTATTGCTCCGCGCTCGCTTCGAGAAAGAAGTCGAACGGGTTGTACACCGACATCTCGGCAACCAGGTCGATCGTGATCTCGAAGTGTTCGGTGCGCTCCGGAAACACGAGCCGCGCGAGATAGTTCGAGAACGGGTCCTGCTGCCAGTTGATGAAGTGCTGCGCGGGCTCGACCGTCATCGAATACGAGACGATCGGCGTCCGGCAGTGCGGCGCGGGCCGCAGCCGCACGACCTGCGGCCCGAGGTTGACGGGGCGGTCGTAGCGGTAGCGGGTGGTGTGATGCAGCGCGACGTGGATGGACATGGGAGAGCCGCTCGGTTCGGGTTGGGCCGGCCGCACGCGCCGCGTCGCCGTCGCTGCGGCGGCACGGCACGGCGAATTCGGTGAAAGGGCGCGTCAGACGAGTTCCGGCGACTGCACGACGCTGATCTCGATGCCGACGGTGCTCGCGCCGAGCCCCGTCACGGGCTGCGCGTCGCGATGGTCGAGGCCGATGGCGATGCGCACGTAGCGCTCGTCCGGGCAGCGGTTCATGAACGGATCGAAGCCGACCCAGCCGAGCCCTTCGACATAGGCCTCGGCCCACGCGTGCCCTGCCGGCTGCTGCATCAGCGCGGCGGCCTGCGGCTGTGTGCCGAGCGCCGCCAGCGGCAAGCCCTGCGACTGCGCGGCGTGCGATGCGCCGAGCGCCTGCTGCATGCCGTCGCCGCTCTGCAGCGCGAGCGCTTCCTCTTCCTCGTCGCCGGCCGCGCTCTGCTTCGCGTCGGCGATGCGCTGCATCGCGCTGTCGGCAAGCACGTAGCCCGAGATGTAGCGCGCGGGCACCTTCAGCGCACGCGCGGCCGCGATGAACGCATGCGCATGGTCGCGGCTCGTGCCCTCGCCGCTTTGCAGCGCGGTTTCGGCGTCGACCGTTGCGTCGGCCAGGTTCGGCGCATACGCGATGCGCCCGTGCACTTCCGTCATCAGCCAATGCAGCGCGTCGAGGCTGTGCGGCTCGATCGGCAGCGCCTGCGTGATTTCGCGAACGGTATCGCCGGCTTTGGTGAGCGCGGTTTCGCGTTCGAAGATCCACGGCGGCGCATAGCCCTCGGGGTTGCCGAGAATGCCCGCGCGGTCCTGCGTCTCGACGACGCCTGCCGCGACGACGACGATTTCGTTCTTCGCGCCGCGGTCGTGGCGCACGAGGTCGGTCCGGTTGCCGAGCCCGTCCGTATAGGACAGCGTCGGCTCGACGCCGTCGATCGTGACCTGCCACGCGCGCACCGTCTGCCCGGGCCCCGATTGCGGGCGCAGCCGCAGCCGTTGCAGCGCATGGGTGGCTTGATCGTCGAACTGATAACGCGAGATGTGTCGGATGGCGAGTCGCATGGCAAGTCTCTCAGTCGAAGTTGTAGGCCTGGGCGATGTCGATCCCGAGGCTGTTGTTGCGGCCGATGAAGTCGGTCAGGAATTCGTGCAGGCCGCTCTTGAAGATCCGCTCGACCGACGTGTCGGACAGCATCTGCAGGATCTTCGTGGCCGTGTCGTGACACGGGTGTGTCACGCCGTAATCCTTCGCGAGCAGGTTCAGGCTCGACACGACGCGCCCGTAGCAATAGCGCAGCGAACGCGGCATGCGGCCGTTCAGGATCAGGTAGTCGGCGATGTTCATCGGCTTGTACTGCACGTCGTACACCCAGCGATACGACCGGTGTGCGGCCACGCAGCGCAGGATCGTCTCCCACTGGTAGTTGTCGAGGATCGTGCCGACGTGCGACACCGACGGCAGCAGCAGGTGATATTTGACGTCGATGATCCGCGCGGTGTTGTCGGCCCGCTCGATGAACGCGCCGATCTGCGCGAAATCGAAGATCTCGTTGCGCAGCATCGTGCTGTAGAAGCTGCCGAGGATCAGCGCGGTTTCGCGCTTCACTTCGTCGAGCACCGCCGGCAGCCCGCTCTCCGGCACCGGCTGCGCGAGTGCGCGGCGCAGTGCAAGCCATGCGCCGTTCACGCTCTCCCACGCCTCGCGCGTGAGCGCCGTGCGCACCATCCGCGCGTTCGAGCGCGCGGCCTCGATGCACGACAGCACGCTCGACGGGTTGTCGCGGTCGCGCAGCAGGTAGTCGGTCACGGTATCGGCGGCATACGCGTCGTACTTCTGACGATAGCCGTCGTCCGCGCCCGAGCTGACCAGCACCGACGACCATTCGGCCGGCGCGTCGGACGTGCGCGTGAGCGCCATCCGCAGCCCGGCATCGACGATGCGCGCGATGTTCTCCGCGCGCTCGATATAGCGGTACATCCAGTAGAGACCGCTCGCAGTTCGTCCCAGAAGCATCTCGTGTCCACTCCGTCTTCGTTCGGTTCGCGCGCCGGCTGCGGCGCGCGTGGTCGTGCCCGGCTCAGTCGGCCAGCACCCAGGTGTCCTTGGTGCCGCCGCCCTGGCTCGAGTTGACGACGAGCGATCCCTCCTTCAGCGCGACGCGCGTGAGCCCGCCCGGCGTGATGCGGATCCGGTCCGACACCAGCACGAACGGCCGCAGGTCGACGTGGCGCGGCGCGAGTCCGGCGTCGGTCAGGATCGGCGTCGTGGACAACGCCAGCGTGGGTTGCGCGATGTAGTTCGCGGGCCGCGCGCGCAGCTTCGCGGCGAACGCCTCGAGTTCGGCCTTCGATGCGCACGGCCCGACCAGCATCCCGTAGCCGCCCGAGCCGTGCACTTCCTTCACGACCAGTTCGTCGAGATGGTCGAGCACGTATTTCAGGCTGTCGGCCTCGCCGCAGCGCCAGGTCGGCACGTTCTCCAGCAGCGCCTTGCGGCCGGTGTAGAACTCGACGATCTCCGGCATGTACGAGTAGATCGCCTTGTCGTCGGCGATGCCGGTGCCCGGCGCGTTCGCGATCGTGATGTTGCCGGCGCGGTAGACGTCCATGATCCCGGCCACGCCGAGCACCGAGTCGGGGCGGAACGTGAGCGGATCGAGGAACGCGTCGTCGACGCGGCGATACAGCACGTCGATCGGCCGGAAACCTTCGGTCGTGCGCATCGCGACGCGGCCGTCGACCACCTGCAGGTCGCTGCCCTCGACGAGGTGCACGCCCATCTGGTCGGCGAGGAACGAATGTTCGTAGTACGCGGAGTTGTGGATGCCGGGTGTGAGCACGGCGATGGTCGGGTTGTCGGCGTTGCCGCCCGGCGGGCACACGGCCGCGAGCGACTGGCGCAGCATCTGCGGATAGGTCTCGACCGGGCGCACCTTGACCTGCTGGAACAGCTCCGGGAAGAGCTGCATCATCGTCTCGCGGTTTTCCAGCATGTACGACACGCCCGACGGCGTGCGCGCGTTGTCCTCCAGCACGTAGAACTGGTTCTCGGCGGTGCGCACGATGTCGACGCCGATGATGTGCGTGTAAACGTTGCCGGGCGGCCGGAAATCGATCATTTCCGGGATGAACGCCTCGTTGTGCGCGATCAGGTGCTTCGGCACGATGCCGGCACGCACGATTTCCTGGCGGTGGTAGATGTCGTCGAGGAACGCGTTGAGCGCCATCACGCGCTGCTCGATGCCGAGCGACAGCCGGCTCCATTCCGCGCCCGAGATGATCCTCGGCACGATATCGAACGGAATCAGCCGCTCGGCGGCCTGTGAATCACCATACACGGCGAACGTGATGCCCGTCCTGCGGAACACGCCTTCCGCATCGTGGGCCTTCTGGGCGAGGCTCGCAGGGTTCTGCGTGTCGAGCCATTGCTTCAGGCGCGCGTAAGGCGCCCTCACCATGTCGCCGGATTGCAGCATTTCATCGAACGGTTTCATCGAATTGTTCTCCATCGTTCTCCCCGGCATTGCGCATGCCGGACCGGCGTCACATCTGCTTTGCAAGGAACGTGCCTTGCGCGATCCACTCGATTCCCCCTTTTTGCGCCGCATCACGCACGCTCGTGCGCCATGTCGCACCACGACGGTGCAGCGACGGCCCGCTCCGCGGCAGCGACGCGCCGCGATCGCGCGCGGCCGATGCCGCACCTGTCAAACATAGTTCCCCCGCGTGTCACGAATGTGCAATCTGCACCGCACCAAATGCGCGCCCGCGCCGGCCGCGCGCGTCGTGGCGGAGCGTGCCCCCGCACCGTCCGCCCCGGCTTCGGCTGTTCGATTCCCGATTCCCGCTTTCGCCCGGGATGGCATCGTGCCGGGCCGTCGCAACGAACCGCGGGAAAGGCGGGCCGGCCACGCAACCCGCGCGGCCGGCCCTGGGGAAGTACCGTCTGCGGCCGCACCGGCGTTCGACGCGGTGAACTAACCGGTTAGCCGGGTCCGGCGCCTCAAACTTATGCAGCCGTAATGGCGCCGACAACGCTCATGCATATTTCGACTGACACCGATCGAAAAAAAACATCGGCTGCTTGCGCGCGAGGCACGGTAGTCTAGAAGGTTCGTGCAGCGAAACGGCGCCGCCGCCCCTGTGGGCGCCCGACTATAAAAAGCGAAGATCGAAATGGAAGCGAAGTGGCTGGAAGATTTCCTGAGCCTTGCAGATACCAAGAGCTTTTCCCGGGCCGCGCGTCATCGGCACCTCACGCAGTCGGCATTCAGCAGACGAATCGCCGCACTCGAAACGTGGATGGACGCGAAGCTGGTCGACCGCAGCATCAACCCGATCGCGCTGACGCCGGCCGGGCAGATGTTCCGCGGGCTGGCCGCGGACATCCTGCGCAGCATGTATGCGGCACGCAACCTCGTGAACGGCTACGACCAGTTCGCGGCAAGCGACCAGGTCGTGCGCTTCGCGGTCGCGCATACGCTCGTGTTCACGCTGTTCCCCGAATGGCTCAAGCAGCTGAACGGCGAAGTCGGCCACGTGACCGCGCGCGTCAACGCAGTCAACGTGCCCGAAGGCGTGCAACAGCTCGTCGAAGGTGAGTGCGACCTGCTGCTCGGCTATCACCATCCGCAGTTGCCGATCGTGCTCGATCCGAACCACTTCCCGTTCGTCACGCTCGGCGTCGAACGGATCCTGCCGGTGTCGACGCCCGACGCGCGCGGCAAGCCGGTATTCGAACTGCCGGGCACGGCGGACGCGCCGCTGCCGCTGCTCGCGTATTCGTCGGGCGCATTTCTCGGCAATGTCGTCGAGATGCTGCTGCTGAATGCGTCCGAACCGTACGCGCTGCATCGCTGCTTCGAAACCCACATGTCCGAGGCGCTGAAGGGCATGGTCGTGGCCGGGCACGGGATCGGCTGGCTGCCGGAAAGCTGCGTGGCGAAGGAACTCGCGGAAGGGTCGCTCGTCTGCGCGGGTTCGGCGGACTGGATCACCGAGCTCGAGATCCGTCTTTACCGGTCCGCGCGCAAGCGCGGGCTCGCGGCCGAACAGCTGTGGACCTACATCATGAACCGGCCGCGAGCGGCGGCCGACGGCACGATCGCCGCCGATCGGGTCGCGCCGGCCGTGCGCATGGCGCGCCGCAGCGCCGGCGGCAGCCGGTAACGCGCCCTTACGTACTCACGCACGAGAACGCCGGCGCGCGACGCGGATCGATCCGCGCCGCGCCGGCCATTAACCCGCGCCTGCCCGCGGAGCATCTTTCGCTCGCGCTTCATATTCGAATCAATATCGCACGCCCGATCAATTGCGATTAAAAGCCAAACGTTTGCGCGCCCGCGCCGTATTCTTCGACAAATCAAGCAGCGGCCCCAAATAACCCATCGATTTATAAGACGGAAATACCCTGTTACACAACAAATCAAAAGTTTCTGTTTGCATATAATGCCGACCGATATCAATAAACGTCGCACCCTCCTTTCCGGCTTCCCGGCCTGTGCATCGACCTTCATCGCCATGCCGCGAGCACAGAGGCAAAAAATCCTTTTATCAGTCGTTATTTCTCGGCACGAACTTCGGTACCACTTTCGTCGGAGAATTTTCGTCTGGTCATCGCTACCGCTGAGCAATAGTCATATTCGGCAATATCGACTTTATTCAGCGTTAAACAAACCACCAAAATCCGCCACAATCTTCGTTCAATAATACATTTAAAATCCGTCCCATTCCGGCCACACGCAGTTGTTTGTTCAAAACCCATCGTGTATCAATAGCGTGTCGCAAATAGAACATCGCCAATTTCGACTCGGGATAAATGCGCCGTCATCGATTCCGGACGGAGGTTGCAATGTCTTCCTCGTTTAGGCAGCACGCTAACCCACTCCTCGGCATCGCCGTATCCGCACTCTGCATCAATGCCGTGGCCCAGTCCCAAACCCCGGCCGACACGCCTGCGTCCGGGGCCGGCCCCGGGCGATACGTGATTTCGTACATCTGCGGCGACGCGCGAATCGACGGGACGGCGCCGCTTCCCCCCGATGGCCGTCCGTACAACCTCGGTGTGTCGTTCGTATCGGGCGCCAACGGGCAACCGCTTTCGAACGTGCAGGTACGGCTGCGACGGCACGGCCGCGTGCTCGTCGAGTTCAAGGCAACGGGGCCGCGCTGTCTGTTCAGCGTGCCCGAGGCAAGTTACCGGGTCGAAGGGACTTATCAGGGAGCCACCCAGTTCGCGGTCGTCGAAACGGGCACGCTCGCCACGCAGCTGCGGTGGTGAACGTCAGTCGAATCCGCGTGCCGATGGTGCGCGCGATCGCGTCATGCACGGCAATCCATCGAATCGAGGAGGATTGAATGACTCGTGCAGAACAACCGGACGGCTCGCCCGTCCGTCAGCCGAAACCCTTCTGGGGCCCGGGAAAGAGTGCGGCACTCAGCATCGTTGCATTTGCCGCGATCTTCGGTGCCTTCGCATACGTCGAGCGGGACGTGGGGCTCGGCCATGCAACCGTGACGCACGACATCGCCGGCATGATCGGCACTGCCGCCGGAAAGTATCGCGAGGCCGTCGCGGCCGCGACGGCCGACGTCTCCGGTGCGGCATCGACGGTCGCGCAGGCCGCGCCGGTCACGCCTTCTGCACCGGTCATGCCGTATGCGCCGGCAACACCCGCCTTGTCGGCTGCGGCGGAACCGGCCGTGCCGCCGCAAACGACTACCCGCTCCGCCGCGAAACACGCGCGCCCCGCACACATGCCGTCCACGACGCTCGCGGCGAACGCACACGCCGCATCGGCCAGCGGTCGTGCGGCACGTCCCAGCGACACGCACCGGACGTCACGTTCACAGTCGCTCGCGCGCACGAGAACACACACCGACCCCGCGCCGCGACGGCAACCGCAGTCGTATCTCGCCGACACGGCACACATGGAGACCACGCGCGTCACGCACGACGATCTGGAAGGTGCTCGCGCCCTGGCCAAGGCGCGCTGGTGCGCACGAATCGACGAATGGAACTGCGTGGAGCAAAACGCGAGCCGGGCACTCGCCATCGACCCGAAGAACAGCGAATCGCGTGCGCTGCTTGGACAAGCGATCCGCAACCGCCTGTGAACCGGCCGGATGCCGCCGGGCCTCGCTGCCCGGCGGCGTGACGGCCGGCGACGAGCATCGTCGGGCGTGCAACCGATGTGATCGATTCAGAGTGAGGACTACCGTGGCCAACAATCGTCAACAACAATGCACCACCGTCGCTCCGCCCAACCGGCGGATCCTCCTGCACGCGCCGTTGCTGTTGCTGCTCGTCGCGTACGGCCCCTGCCTTGCCGCCGAAGGCGACGCGGAACCCGGCGGCGCGAGCAAAATCGCCGGAACCCACGGCGCGCCGGATGCCCTGCCTCCCGACATCCAGCCGACGGGGGCGTCGATGCGGCTCGCCCAGGGTCCGGACACCCTGCCTCCGCTTGCGCCGACGCCGATCGCGCAGGCATCCGATGCGTCGATGCAGATCGTGCAGGCGTCGAACCCGCAACCGCAGGCGATGCCGACCACGGTCGTGGTGGAGCCGGACGTGGCGCAGCCGAATGAACCGGCGCCGGACGCGCAATCGCCGAATACGCAGGCACCAGACGCTCAGGCGTCGAATGCGCCGATGCAACTTGCCCAGGCATCCGACGCCGTGCCGACGAATGCGCCGGCATCGGTCGCGCCTGCATCGGACGCGCCGATCCAGATCGCGCAGCCCGCGAGCACCCAGCCGCCCGAAGCACCGCCGCAAGGCGCTTCCACGACGACCGACGTACCTGCCTCTCATTCGCCAGCACCGAGCGCGTCCCCCTCGGACACCCCGCTGCAGGCCGCGACCGACGCGCCGCCGAATGCGCCGACGAAAACCGCGCAGGCATCCGGCACCCCGACGCCGAACTCGCCTGCGCCGGTTACCCTGACGCCCGGCGCGCAACCGCCGTCGTCCCAGGGACCGAATTCGCAAACGCCCGGCGCCCAACTGCCGGGCACGGCGACGCAACCCTCGCAAGGACCTGACGTCGAAACGCCGAATGCCCAGGCACCGAACCTCCGCACCGCCGATGTCGCGACCGTGCGCAACGACGTGTTCGGCCTCGCCGCGAGCGGCGGCGCGATCAAGGCGCTCGAAGAAGCGAAGGCGCGGCCCGATGCGTTCTCGGCCGTCGACATCGCGCAGCTGGAAGAACTGTCGATTCGCCAGCAGGTGCGCGGCGGACGCGACAAGTCGCGCTCGATGACGAGTACCGACCGCTTCGACGGGCTCGACAGCGCACTGCGCGCGGCCGACGACCTCGGCAAGCGGATGCCGGCCACGCCCGAGTATTCACCGGTGAGGACCGCGCTTGCCGGCGACCGGACGGTCGCCTACGCGGCACGCGGCGACATGAAGCAGGCAGTCGCGACGTTCGAGACGATTCCGCCCGACGCGGAGATCTCGATCGACGCGCTGGCGGCCGTCGGCGACGCCTACCTGTACCTGAGCGAACCGGGCAAGGCGAACACCGTATACCAGCGCGCGCTGAAGCAGGCGACCGCGGCGCCGACGGACCGCGCGACCCGCGGCTTCCAGTACGGTGCACGCACGCGCCCGATCGAACTGCGCGAAGGGCTGTTCTGGTCGTACGTCGACCGGGCGCGCGCGGCGGACGCGAAGCAGGTGCTCGACGACATGGGCAAGTCGCTGCCACCGGCCAACGAGGTGCGCAACTACGGCCCGGAGGAAAGCGACTATCTGCGCTACTACCGGCTGCGCGCGCAATACCTGATCTTCACGGGCCACGTCGACGAAGGGATCGCCGCGCTCGAAGCGCTCGAGAAACAGGTGCCGTTCAACGCGGAGATCCGCGCCGCGCACGCCGACGCGGTGTCCGGCCAGTCACATCCGCGCCAGGCGATCGCGATGTATCGCGCGTCGCTCACGGATCATCCGGACAGCGTCGAGATGCTCGCGGGCCTCGGCCGCGCGTCGCTCGTCGCGGACGACTACGCAACCGCGAAGAACGTCGACCAGACTCTGGACAACGTGTTCCCGGACAGCGGCGCCGTGCGCGGCTTCAAGCGCGACTACAAGGCATACCGCAGCCCCATATTCACGACCGACCTGAGCTTCGAGCACGGTAACAGCGCGCTGGCCGACAACAGCTTCACGTCGGACAGCTACATTTACTCGCAGCCGTTCGGCGACAACTGGCGCGTCTTCTCGCACACGTTCTTCGGCCATGCACAAACCGACAGCGGCAGCGTCAGCCGCACGCGCACGGGCATCGGCGGCGACTACCGGCACGGGCCGCTCACCGTGCTGGGCGAAGTCACGCGCTCGCTCGGCGGCGACGGCCGAACCGGCGGCCGCGGGTCCATCGCGTACGCGCTGAACGACTACTGGACGGTGTCCGGCGCGCTCGACACCAACGACAACTCGCTGCCGTGGAAGGCGTATGCCGCGCACATCTGGGGCCGCTCCGCGAACGTCTCGGTCGTGTATCGCCAGAACGACCGTCGCGAGGTCAAGCTGAGCTACGGCGTGAGCCGCTACAGCGATTCGAACCTGCACCAGGAGATCACGGCGACCGCCACGCAGCGCGTGTACACGGCCGCCAACCAGCTCGTCAACGTCTCGCTGGATCTCGGCACCGACAGCAACACGCGCCAGAACGCGCCCTACTTCAGCCCGGGCCGCGACTACGCGGCCGCCGCGACCGTCATGCACCAGCTGACGCTGTGGAAGAAGGGCGACATGGGGTTGCAGCAGCGCCTGTCGGTGTCGGGCGGCGTGTACAACGAGCGCGGCTTCGGCACCAGCCCGCTGTGGAGCGCGCGCCTCGAGCACGCGTGGACGTTCAAGCACGACATCACGCTGAGCTATGGCGTCGAGGTCAGCAGCCACGCGTACGACGGCCAGCGCGAGCGCTCCGAAACCGGCTTCCTGTCGGTCAACCTGCCGTTTTAGCAAGGAGATCGCGCCATGCAAACCAGACGGACCTTCATGTGCGGATGCCTCGGCACGTTTACCGCCTGTTCGCTGTTCCCCGGCGTGACCAATGCCAGGATGATCGACCTGCTGCCGCCGTCCGATCCGGCGGACGGCAAGACGTTTCGCGTGATCTGCATGCACGACGTGCGCGACAACCTGATGGCGTCATTCTCCTCCGCGTCGGCGATGGTCGACCCGTTCGCGGTCGATACCGGCACGCTGACCGCGATCTTCTCGTGGCTGCAGACCAACAACTACCACACCATCACGGTCAAGCAGATCGAGGAGTCGCGGCACGGCGGCAAGCCGCTGCCGCCGCGCGCGGTGCTCCTCACGTTCGACGACGGTTACCGCAGCCACTACACGAAAGTGCTGCCGCTGCTCGAGCGCTTCAAGTATCCGGCCGTGATGGGCATCGTGACCGCATGGATCGACGCGCCGCTGGATGCGCCGATCCGCATCAGCGACAAATTCCAGGTGCCGCGCAACTACTTCATGTCGTGGGACGAGGTGCAGAAACTCGGCCAGTCGCACCTCGTCGAGCTCGGTTGCCACACCCACAACCTCCATCACGGCGCGGTCGCGAACCCGCAAGGCAACGAGTTGCCGGCGACCACGTCGCACCTCTACCTGCAGAACGAGAAGCGCTATGAAACCGACACCGAATTCGAAACACGCGTGCACAACGACCTGCAGACATGCGTGCAGCAGATCCGCGAACGCACCGGCATCGTCGCACGCTCGATGGTGTGGCCATACGGTGCGGAAAACCAGCCCGTGCGCAAGATATCGACGTCGCTCGGCATGGACATCCAGTTCAGCCTCGATGCCGGCCCGAATACGCCGGACGTGCCTTTGGACCGGCTGAGGCGGATCCTGATGATGTACGACGTCGACATCGGCGGGTTCGAGCGCTCGATGCGCGAGCCGGCGTCCAACCGCGGCGACGTCGACGTGCCCGAGCGCATCGTGCAGGTCGATCTCGACCAGGTCTACGATCCGGATCCCGCGCGGCAGGAGGCGAATCTCGGCAAGCTGGTCGAGCGCATCTACCGGATGCAGCCGAAATCAGTGTATCTCCAGGCGTATGCGGACCCGAAAGGCACCGGCGTGGCCGAAGCGGTGTATTTCCCGAACCGGCACCTGCCGATGCGCGCCGACCTGTTCTCGCGCGCCGCGTGGCAGCTCAACACGCGCTCCAACGTGCAGGTGTACGCGTGGATGCCGGTGCTCGCGTTCCGGCCGCCGGCCGACAAGCAGCGCGGGCTCGAGGCCGTGAGTGCCTATGGCGGCGCACCGGCCCGCGAGAGCGGTACGCGCATGTTCCGGCTCAGCCCGTTCGATCCGGATGCGCGGCTGATGATCCAGCAGATCTACGAGGATCTCAGCAAGCACGCGTCGTTCAGCGGCATCCTGTTCAGCGACGACGCCGTGCTCGACGACTACGAGGATGCGGGCCGGCACGCGCTGCGCATCTATTCGCAGTGGGGGCTGCCGGCCGACGTCGGCAAGATCCGCGAGAACCCCGACCTGATGAAACGCTGGACGCGCCAGAAGTCGCGCTACCTGATCGACCTGACCCGCCAGCTCGAACAGGTCGTGCTGGCCCACCAGAACGTGGGCGACGTGCTGACCGTGCGCAACATCTTCGCGATGCCGGTGCTCAAGCCCGAATCGGAAGCGTGGTACGCGCAGAACTACGACGACTTTCTCGCCGCCTACGACTATGTCGCGCTGATGGCGATGCCGTACATGGAGCAGGCGAAGGATCCGCAAGGCTGGCTCGACCAGCTCGTGCGGGCCGTCCGCGCGAAGCAGCGCGGGCTGCAGCGCACCGTGTTCGAACTGCAGTCGTACGACTGGCATGCGCACAAGGACGTGCCGGCCGGCACGCTGCTCGCGCAGATGCGGCGGCTGCGCAGCGAGGGCGCGGTGAATTTCGGCTACTACCCGGACAACTTCCTGAACGGCCAGCCGGAGCTCGACGCGATGCGCGACGTGATGTCGCTGAAGTCGCGCCTCGATCCGACCTCGATCAACGCGCTGATGCAGATGCAGCATGCACAGGGGACCAAGACGCCATGACCACCCACGGCATCATCCAGCGCCTGCAGGACTTCGTCTTCTACTATCCGTTCTTCATGTCGTATCTGTGGATGATCGGTGGTGTCGTGCATTACTTCCTGCTCGAGGAAGGTCGCGAGCTGTCGACGCGCACGATCGCCGCGAGCGGGATCCCGAAGATCTCGATCGTCGTGCCGTGCTTCAACGAGGCGGCGAACGCGCGCAGCGTGATCCGTCACCTGAACGCGATGGACTACCCGAACTACGACATCATCGCGGTCAACGACGGCAGCAAGGACCGCACCGGCGACATCCTCAACGAGCTGGCCGTCGAGATTCCGCGGCTGCTCGTGATCCATCACGCGTGCAACGAAGGCAAGGCGGTCGGGCTCACCACCGCGGCGTCGGTCTCGAACGCGGAATACCTGCTCTGCATCGACGGCGACGCACTGCTCGCGCACGATGCGATCGGCTGGATGCTCGAGCATTTCCTGACCGATCCGGGCGTCGGCGCGGTCACCGGCAACCCGCGCATCCGCACGCGCACGTCGCTGTTGGGACGCATGCAGGTCGGCGAATTCTCGTCGATCGTCGGGCTGATCAAGCGCACGCAGCAGGTGTACGGGCGCATCTTCACGGTGTCGGGCGTGATCACGATGTTCCGCAAGACCGCGCTCGCCGACGTCGGCTACTGGAGCTCGGACATGCTGACCGAGGACATCGACATCAGCTGGAAGCTGCAATGCCGCGACTGGCGCGTCGTGTACGAGCCGCACGCGCTCAGCTGGATCCTGATGCCCGAGACGCTGAAGGGGCTGTACCGGCAGCGGCTGCGCTGGTCGAAGGGCGGCATCCAGGTGCTGCTCAAATACGCGGGCACGCTCGCGCGGCCGACGCAGATGATGATGTGGCCGCTGTTCGCCGAGTACCTGATCGGCATCGCGTGGGCCTATTCGATGTCGTTCATCCTGCTGCTCGCGCTGATCGACGTCGTCTACCCGCTTCCGTCGAGCTGGCATGTGTCCGTGGTGCCGCACTGGCACGGGATGTTGCTGGTCGCGACCTGCACCCTGCAACTGATCATCGGCTGCATGATCGATCGTCGTTACGACGAAAAACTCCTGATGTACTTCCTTGACACCATCTGGTACCCCGTCGCGTTCTGGTTGATCAGCATGATCACCACCGTCGTCGCCCTGCCCGCCGTCTTACTGCGGGGTCGCGGCAAGCGCGCCGTTTGGGTCAGTCCCGACCGAGGCATTCAACATGAAGAACGCGCCGATTATTGACCTTTCCCTGCGCGCGCCGCGCGAACTGATCGCCGAGCGCGGCAACATCGTCGGGCCCGTGCTCGTCGTGTGGTTCCGCCTCGTGCGACCCGCGCTGGTCGGCGGCGTATGGGCATCGATCTGCATCTACACGTATCGCTACCTGCTGCCGTTCAACCAGGCCGAAATGCCGATCGAGCAGATCGTGTTCTACGTGACGAGCATCGCGCTGATTGCCGGCACGATCGTCATGTGGCTGATCGCGGGGCGCGTCGTGCATCCGCTCGCGTACCGGTTGCGCGCGTCGAAGATGCTGCGGCGCTCGGCCACCGTGAAGATGCGCTCGGTGCCGCCGACCGCGCTCGCGGGCGCCCGCCGGCGCGGCGCGCGGCGCACGACGCGCATTCTCGTCGCGTCGCACGATGCGAACGGCTCGATCTCGGGCATCGAATGGGTCGCGCATGCGGGACCGCGGCCCCGCGAGTAGATCACCGGAGACGCGCCGCGCCGCGCGCAACGCATGCCGCGCGGCGCGACACCGCTCCCGGAATCGTGCTGGCGCGCGTCGCGCGCCGGCCGGCAACTTCCTGTAGACGAGGTGAATCATGTGCGGAATCGTCGGAGCAAGCGGCCTGAAGAATCAAGTGCCGCAACTGGTCAACGCGCTGAGCCGGCTCGAGTATCGCGGCTACGATTCGTGCGGCATCGCCGTGCTGCGCGACGGCCGCCTGCGCAGCGAACGCACGTTGCGGCGCGTGGCGGACCTGCAGGACCGCGTGCTGACGCTCGGTCTCGAAGCGCAGACCTGCATCGCGCACACGCGCTGGGCAACGCACGGCGCGCCGTCGGAAATGAACGCGCACCCGATCATGTCGGGCGACACGATCGCGGTCGTGCACAACGGGATCATCGAGAACCACGATGCGTTGCGCGCCGAACTCCGGGAGCGCGGCTATACGTTTCGCGGCGAGACCGACACCGAAGTGATCGCACATCTGATCCACAGCGTGTATCGCGACGATCTGTTCGATGCCGTCATCCGCGCGGTCAAGCGGTTGCACGGCGCGTATGCGATCGCCGTGCTGAGCGCACGCGAACCGCAGCGGCTCGTCGCCGCGCGCGCCGGCTCGCCGCTCGTGATCGGCATCGGCGCACACCAGAACTATCTCGCGTCCGACTGCGCGGCACTCGGCGACCTGACCGACCGCTTCGTCTACCTGGAAGACGGCGACGTCGCGCGGATCACGCCGGAACGCATCGACGTCGTCGATTCGGTCGGTTGCGAAGCCAGGCGTCCGCTGTGCGAGGTCAAGGCACGCGACGACGACGCCGCGCTCGGCCCGTACCAGCACTTCATGCAGAAGGAGATCTTCGAGCAGCCGAAGGCGATCGCCAGCACGATCGACGGCATCGACACGATCTCGCCCGCGCTGTTCGGCGGCAACGAAAGCGCGCGCGCATTGCTGTCGAAGACCCGGAGCGTGCTGCTGCTCGGCTGCGGCACCAGCTACTACGCGGGCCTGACGGCGAAATACTGGCTCGAGGGCATCGCGGGCATCCCGGCACAGGTCGAGATCGCGAGCGAATATCGCTACCGCGATACCGTGCCCGATCCGCGCACGCTGGTCGTCGGCATTTCGCAGTCCGGCGAGACCGCCGACACGATCGGCGCGATCGAGCGCGCGCGCGGGATGGGCCAGGACCTGTCGATGGCGATCTGCAACGTCGCGACCAGCTCGATCGCGCGCGGCGCGCCACTGTGCTTCCTGACGCGCGCCGGCATCGAGCTCGGCGTCGCGTCGACCAAGGCGTTCACGACGCAGCTCGTCGCGCTGTTCCTGCTGACGCTGACGCTCGCGCAGCAGCGCGGCCGGCTCGACGCGGCGCATGTCGCGATGCACCTGAAGAAGCTGCACGAACTGCCGGAGCGCATCGGCCACGCACTCGCGCTGGAAACGCAGATCATGGGCTGGGCCGCGAAGTTCGCGCGCACCGAGAACGCGCTGTTCCTCGGCCGCGGCATTCACTATCCGATCGCGCTGGAAGGCGCGCTGAAGCTCAAGGAAGTGTCGTACATCCATGCGGAAGGCTATCCGGCCGGCGAACTGAAGCATGGCCCGCTCGCGCTCGTCACGAGCGCGATGCCGGTGGTCACGATCGCGCCGGACGACCGCCTGTTCCAGAAGCTGAAGTCCAACATGGCCGAGGTGCGCGCACGCGGCGGACGGCTGTACGTGCTCGCGGGCCATCATCTCGAGATCGACGCCGACCGCGACACGCACCTGATCCGCGTGCACGAGTCGGGCGATGCGCTGTCGCCGGTCGTCAACGTGATACCGCTTCAGCTGCTCGCGTATCACGTCGGCTGCGCGCGCGGCGCCGACGTCGACAAGCCGCGCAACCTCGCGAAATCGGTCACCGTCGAATGACGCGGCGGCCGGACGTGGCGCACGCGTTCGCCATGCGCGCACACGCGGCCCGGCGGGCCGCCGCGTGGCGCGTCGCGGCGGCGCTGTGCGGCGCGTGCGGTGCGGTCGCGGCGCCGTCGTACACGTGCGCCGGCGCGCCGGCCGTGCATACGGTCGCCGTGCGGGAACCCGCGTCGCCGCAGGAAAGCGGCGACCCGCGGCGCTTCATGCACGGGATCGGCGTGGCCGACGCCGGCGACGGACGGCGCTGGGTGTTCTTCAGCAGCTCGGGCGTCGTGCCGCGCGGCGCGCTGCGCAACGGCAACTGGCCGCATGACGTGTACGTCGGCGAGTGGCGGGCGGGCAAGCCGCGCCTGCTGCGCGTCCATACGTTCATCAGCCGTCCGGAAGCGCAGGAGCCCGTGTCGATCGCGCAGAACCCGCGCGGCGACATCTTCGTCACGTTCGAGGACGGCTGGAACACGCCGCAGGTGGTCAGCCAGCGGTACGGCGTCTATCGGCGCGACCTGAAGCCGGTCAAGCCCTACCCGAACGACGTCGAAGCGGGCGGCCATTCGGGGCACGTCGCCGCGGTTGGAGAACGCTTCGTCGTGTTCTATTCCGCTGACTGGATCGACGGCGGCGGCGTCGACAACCTCGGCACCGGCAACGGTGTCTACGTGAAAACCTACGATGCAGAAGGACACGCGCTGAACCATGTGCCGGTCGCCCCGCACCGCCGCGAGTGGTGGCCCGTGGTCGCGGGCTCGCCGCGCCGCGCGCTGCTGGTCTGGCAGAAATACATCGAAGGCAGCACCGCCGCGACGCTCGAATACGCGATGTTCGATCCGGTCACGGCGAAGCTCGACAAGCTCGGGGCGCTGAGCGACACGATCCAGTACTACGTGTATTCGTCGGCCTACGTGCCGGCGGTCGACCGCTTCGTCATCGTCACGACGACCGCGGACAATCGCGGCGTCGCGATGCTGATCGACGCGGACGGCCGGCACCTCGCCACGCTCGACTGCCTGCCGGCGTCGGTGCGCGAATCCGGGATCGGCGTCGACGGCACGCATGCGTATGTCCCGACCCGCGACGGGCGGCTGATGACGCTGGCGCTCTCGCCAACCGGCATGTCGGTGAGCGGCGTGCAGCGCTCGCCGGTTCCGTGGGGCGCGACCGGCATCGCCGGGTTCCCGGCACGCGACGGGACGATGCATTTCGTGTCGCTGACACCCTACGGGACGCGCGAAGCCGATTTCGACACGACGCGGGAAACGCCGTTGCCGAACGCCGACGCGCAGTGTTCGGCGCATTGACGTCGAGGCGCGCCGATCGGAACCGACGCGATTCACCCGTGCAGTTGCGCCGCTGCCCGAATCGCGCAGCGCGATCCTTCCGCACGCATCCGGCGGCCGGGTAGCCGGACACGCCGCTGGCCGGCCCGCTCCCGCGCCGAAGTCGCCAGCGCCGCCCGTACCGGATAGACTGTCGCCCGATTCCTTCCATCGACCGCGGCACTCGCCCTTCTGCCGCCGCCGGAACGCCCTTCCACGGAGAACGAATGCTGAAGCGCCAGTGGTTTTCGCTGTTGCTGATGACGGTGTGCCTGATCGCCACGCGCGCGTCCGCCCAGGGCTCGCTCGAGCTCGAGACCGACGGCACGCCGCGCGTCCTGACGCGCCAGGCGCTGCTCGCACGCGCCGACGCGACGGACATCCACGTGCCGCGCGACATCGCGTACGGCCGGCCGATGACGTTCCGTGCGGTGCCGTTCGCCGCCCTGCTCGGCGACACGCCGCTGCCGGCCGACGGCGTGCTCGAAACGCGCGCGGCCGACGGTTTCGCCGCGCAATTGCCGCTGGATCTCGCGCGCCGCCGTGCGCCCGCCGGCGCCGTCGCGTGGCTCGCGATCGAGGACCCTGCGCACCCATGGCCGAAGCTGCCGGGCAAGCAGGTCGGCGCGGGGCCGTTCTATCTCGTGTGGTTGGGACCGGAGGCGGCGTCGGTACGCGGCGAGCAGTGGCCGTATCAGATCGTGCGCATCACGGTCGAGTCGTCGCCGCTCGCGCGCTGGCCGTCGCTCGCCGTCGATCCTGCGCTGCCGGCCAACGATCCGGCCCGCGCGGGCCAGCGGCTGTTCGTCACGCAATGCCTCGCGTGCCATCGCCTCGACGGCGCGGGCAGCAGCCATGCCGGCCCCGACCTGAACGCACCGATGAATCCGGTCGACTACTTCCAGCCCGCCGCGCTGCGCCGCTACATCCGCAATCCGGCATCGGTGCGCGACTGGCCGGGCCGTGTGATGCCGGCGTTCCCGCGCGATCAGCTGAGCGACCCGGAACTCGACCAGATCGTCGCCTACCTCGCCTATATGGCCCGGCGCAAGGCCGGCAAGTAAGCCGCGCCGGTCAGGCGCCCGCTTCCTGCGCGCTTTGCAGCACCGCGCGCAGCAGCACGTCGGCGCCCGCCGTCGACCATTCCGGCGTGATCGCCTCGGCCTCGTTGTGGCTCAGCCCGTCGACGCAGGGCACGAAGATCATGCCGGTCGGCGCGACGCGCGCGACATAGCATGCGTCATGGCCCGCGCCGGACACGATGTCCATGTGCGACAGCCCGAGCGCCTGCGCCGCGTCGCGCACCGCGTCGATGCAGCGCGGCGCGAACGGCACGGGCGGATACGTGAAGATCTGCTCGATCCGCGCACCGAGGCCGGCGTCGGCGGCCACGCGCGCCAGTTCCGCGCGCAGCGCCGCATCGAGTTCGTCGAGCACCGCATCGTCGGGATGGCGGAACTCGACCGTGAAGAAACAGCCGCCCGGCACCGTGTTGCGCGAATTCGGCCGCGCCTCGATCATCCCGACCGTCGCGCGCGCATGCGGCGCATGACGACGGCCGAGCGCATCGACGAACTCGATCATCCGCGCGGCACCCACCAGCGTGTCGCGCCGGAATTCCATCGGCGTCGTGCCCGCGTGCGCGTCGACGCCCGTCAGCGTCACCTCGTACCAGCGCTGCCCCTGCCCGGCCGTCACGACGCCGATCGTCCTGCCTGCGCGCTCGAGAATCGCGCCCTGCTCGATATGCAGTTCGTATGCGGCATGGACCGGATAACCACCGACGGGCTCGGCGCCCGCGTAGCCGATCCGCGCGAGTTCCGCGCCGATCGTCTTGCCGGCACCGTCGGTGCGCGACAGCCCGTATTCGAGCGGATAGACGCCCGAGAACACGCCGGCCGAGATCATCGCCGGCGCGAATCGCGAGCCTTCCTCGTTGGTCCAGATCACGACGTCGATCGGGCGCTCGGTCTCGATGCCCGCATCGTTCAGCGCGCGCACGACCTCGAGGCCGCCGAGCACGCCGTAGATGCCGTCGTAGCGGCCGCCCGTCGGCTGCGAATCGGCGTGCGAGCCCGTCATCACCGGCGCGGCGTCGGGATGGCGGCCCGCGCGGCGCGCGAACACGTTGCCCATTTGGTCGACGCGCACCGTGCAGCCGGCGTCGTGCGCCCACTGTACGAACAGGTCGCGCGACTCGCGGTCGAGGTCGGTCAGCGCCAGACGGCAGACGCCGCCCTTCGGCGTCGCGCCGATCTGCGCCATCCGTTCGAGCGACGCCCACAGCCGCGCGCCGTCGACGCGCGGTGCGCGCGCGAGGTCGTCACGCATGGCCGGCCTCCGGTGCGTCGTCGCGCGGCGTGACCTGCAGCGCATAGCGGAAATCGCAGCGCTTGCCGCCTTGCATGATCGTGCTCGTGCGCGTCAGCGCGATGCGCGGGTCGTAACCCTCGATGAAGTAGCTGTCGCGCGCGCAACTCAGCAGGTGGCCGATCTCGCCGAGCCCCATCGCGTGATACATCTCCGCATAGCTGCAGCGATGCACGTCGTAGTCGTAGTGCGCGTCGTCCGCGCGACGCACCTCGACGTCGAGCGCGTCGTCCTTCTCCCACAGCACCTGCAGCGCGATGAACGACTGCACGCTCGTGCCGTCGGGCTCCTGCGCGGCGAACGTGCGGCCCGCATCGACGGCCGCGCCGCGCACGGCTTCCGCGATCACGGCCTGCGCGCGCTCGGTGCCGAACTCGCGCTTCATGATCTCGTAGATCGGCTTGATGATTTCCGCTTCGATGCGGCGCCGCGCGAGGATGCCGAGGCGCGTGTCCTCGGGTGCCGCTGCGCAGGCATGAGTCGTGTCGGTCATGGGGATCGTCTCCGTCGTTATTTCGTTGCGGTGCGCGCGCCGCCGAGCACGTCGACGACGGTCCACTTGCCGCCGCGTACCTGGTAGATCGTGAACGCCGGGTCCTTCAGGTTGCCCTCCTGATCGAACGCGACCCGGCCGGTCACGCCGGACCGGTCGATCGCGCGCACGGCCGCGACCAGCTTCGCCGGCTGCGTCGTGCCGGCCTTCTGCGCGGCCGCGATCAGCGTGGCGGCCGCGTCGTACGCGAACGGCGCGTGCAGTTCGATCGGCGTGTGGAAGCGTGCGCGGTATTGCGTATCGAACGCCTTGCCGCCCGGCATCCGGTCGAGCGGCAGGCCCGGCTCGAGCGCCGTCACGCCGTCGCCGTCCTTGCCTGCGAGCGACAGGAAGGTCTGGCTCACGAAACCGCCGGCGCCGAGCAGCGGCGCGTTCACGCCGAGCTGGCGCATCCGTCGCGCGATCGGCGCGGCCTGCGCGTCGAGCCCGCCGAAGAACACGAGATCCGCGCGCTTGCCCTTGATCGCGGTCAGCACGCCGCTGAAGTCGGTCGTCCTGTCGTTCACGTACTGGCGATCGACGATCGTGCCGCCGTTCGCCTGCACGCCCTTGATGAACTGGTCGGCGAGCCCGGCGCCGAACGACGTGCGATCGTCGATCACCGCGATACGCTTCGCCTTCAGCGTCTTCACCGCATAGGCGCCGGTGAAGTTGCCGCCCGCATCGTCGTGACCCATGATCCGGAACGCCGTCGCGTAGCCCTGCTGCGTGTACGGGTGGCCGGTGGATGCCGGCGCGATCTGCGGGATGCCCGCATCGCGGTAGACGCGCGACGCCGGCACGCTGCAGCCCGTGTTCCAGTGACCGACGACGCCGATCACGTGCTGGTCGGCCAGCTGCTGCGCGACCGCGACGGCCGTGCGCGGGTCGGATTGGTCGTCGGTCACGACGAGCTTGTAGACGACCGGCTTGCCGCCGATGCTCGGATGCTTCGCGTTCGCGTCGTCGATCGCGAGCTGCGCGCCGTTCTGCAGGTCCTTGCCGATCCGCGCGGACGGGCCGGTGAGCGGCGCGGCGAGACCGATCAGGATCGTCTGCGGCGCGGATTGCGCAAAGGCGGGAACGGCAGCGATCAGCGTGGCTGCGGAGAATGCGAGGCTGGCGGGAAGAAAGGCGATTTTCATGGGCAGGGATCGGTGATTCGGCTCAAAACATGAAAAATATTAAAGATTCGTCACCTACACCCCAAATACTCAATTGTTGGATGCTTATGCCATTCCCGACACAATAACGTAATCACCTGTAAATACAGGATATTTTCGCGTTGTCGCTTACCCTGATTTTTCGATAAAATTCGATACATGAAAAATATCGAACAATTGCCGCATGATCCGCCGCTGCGCGCCGTCCGCGCGTTCGAGGCATTCGCGCGTCTCGGGTCGGTCACCGCGGCCGCGCACGAGCTCGACATCACGCCGTCCGCGGTCAGCCACCAGCTGCAACTGCTCGAAGCGTTCATCCAGACGCCGCTGACCGTGCGCGAAGGCCGGCTGCTCGCGCTCACCGACGAGGGGCGCGACTATTACCGCTCGATCAGCGCCGCGTTCTCGGTGCTGCGCAGCGCGACGCGCTTCGTGCGCGACCGGTCGTCGCTGCGGCAGATCACGATCAGCCTGATTCCGCTGCTCGGCATCGGCTGGTTCATACCGCGGCTGCACGCGTTCCTCGCCGACAACACCGACGTCGACGTGACCGTGCTGTATGCGCATCACCGCAACTATCGAAGCGACGCATCCGACCTGTCGATCCGCTTCGGCACCGGCGACTGGCCCGGCTACCGCTGCGAGCGGCTGCTGCCGGGCGCGATGGTGCCGATGTGCAGCCCGACGTTCCTGAAGCGCCACGGGCCGTTCCGCACGCCTGCCGATCTCGCGCGGGCGCCGCTCGTGCACGACGAGGATCGCAGCACCTGGGTCAACTGGCTGCAGGGCGCCGGCGTGCGGCACGTGTCGCATGCGGTGGGGCCGATGTTCGAGGATGGGCAACTGACGCTGAGCGCCGCGCGCGCGGACCTCGGCGCGGCGCTGTTGCGCGCGCCGCTGGTCGAGCGCGAACTGGCGAGCGGCGAACTCGTGAAGCTGTTCGACCACGCGCTCGACGACGGGCGCGACTACTACCTGTGCACGCGCGAGGATGCGGACATGCCGGACGGGGCGAGACGGCTCGCCGACTGGCTGAGGAAGATCGCCGCCTGAATGCCCGTTCCACCGCCTGCCGGCGGACCGCCACGGTTGCCGGGCAAGCCGGCGCCTTGCGGACGACCGCGCGTGTATATATGATATGCATATCATATATCGGAGGCTGCAATGAGCCGTATCCTGATCGATCTGTCGAATGGCCAGCTCGACGAACTGGCCGCCATCGTCGAGACTGAGCAACGCCCTCGCGCCGCGATCATTCGCGACGCGATCGACGCGTACATCGCGCAACACAAGCGAGCGCATGCCGATAACGTATTCGGCCTGTGGAAGGATCGCGCGGTCGACGGGCTCACCTATCAGGAGGCACTGCGTTCAGAATGGTAAAAGCACTCATCGACACCCCCGGCGCGGCCGCGCATTCGGGCCGCGCGCCTGCGGCCCACGCTTGCCTCGTGCCGCGCCGGCCGCCGCATGCCTGCACCGTGTTCGGTCTCTGGAAAGCCCGTGCGCTCGACGGGCTCGCCTATCAGGAGGCACTGCGCGCGGAATGGTAAAGGCACTCTTCGACACCAACATCCTGATCGACTATCTCGGCGGCGTGGAGTCCGCGCGCGCGGAGCTGGGCCGCTACGACTATCGGGCGATCAGCATCGTGACCTGGATGGAAGTCCTGGTCGGTGCAACGGCCGGCGACGATGCGGCGATCCGCGCATGGCTTTCGTCGTTCGACCTCATCCCGCTCGACAGCACGGTGGCCAATCGCGCCGTAACGATTCGCAAGGAACGTCGCATTCGCCTGCCCGATGCGATCGTCTGGGCATCGGCGCAAGTGAACGGCCTGCTGCTCGTGTCGCGCAACACGAAGGATTTTCCGCTCACCGAGCCGGGCGTGCGGGCGCCCTATCGGATCTAGCGCGAGCGGAGTCCGTCATGCATGCCGGACGTCCGCGCATCGCGCCGTCGCCGCGCGTCACCCTGGCCGCCCCCATCCGCGCTCGGCCGCATAGGCGAGCGTCGCGCGCGCCAGCTCCTGCGTGCTGTCGACCAGCGCAAACGGCGCATCGCGCAACGCACGCGCGGCGATCGGAATTTCCGTGCAGCCCATCACCGCGACGCCCACGTCGCGCCGCGCCAGCGTCGCGAGCGCGCGCGACAGGCACCGCACCGACGCATCGATCTTCCCCGCCTTGACGGCCGCGATGCACGCGGCGATATCGCGCTGCGCGGCCACGCCCGGCATCACCGGCTCGAACCCGCGCGCGCGCAGCGCCGCCTGGTAGAAGCCCGATACCAGCGTGCCGCCGGTGGCGAGCACCGCGACGCGTCGCACGCCGGCCGGCAACGCGGCCACCGACGCATCGGCGATATGCAGGACCGGCACCGCGCTGCGTTCGCGCAGCGGCACATACCAGTGGTGCGCCGAGTTGCACGGGATCGCGATCACGTCGACGCCGCAGCGGTTCAGCAGCGCGACGCCATCGAGCAGCGCCGGCAGCGGATCGGCCCCGCCGTCGATGATCGCGCGCGAACGATCGGGCGTCTGCGTCAGGTTCGCGACGATCATCGGCAGGTGCTCCTGGTCGCAGCGTGCGCGCGTCAAGCGAATCACACGATGCATGAAGTCGACCGTGGCCAGCGGCCCCATTCCGCCCAATACGCCGACGAGTGCCATGATGCCTCCTTCACGCGCGCGGCGGCCGCGCACAGATCGCGGATACGACGGCCGAGTTGCCGATCACCAGCAACAGCGTGCGCAATATCTCGCAGAGCGGATCGACCGCCACGAACAGTACGAACGCGGCCTCGAACGGCAGATGCAGCGCCGCGCACACCATTCCGGCGAGCGACACCGTCACGACGCCCGACGTGCCGGTCGACGCGAACCCCGCCAGCACCGACGCGACCAGCACGACGCACAGCTCGCCGGGGCCGAGCGACCGTTCGTAGAGTTGCGCGACGAACAGCGTCGCACTCGCGTAATAGGCCATCGGCCCGACGCGCAGCAGCGACACGGCGAGCGGCACGACCAGCTCGACGCGCGCGCGTGCAAAACCGAACCCGTCGGCCAGGCACTCGATCATGCTCGGCATGCAGGCCACGCTGCTGCGCGTGGCGAGCGCCATCGCGAACGGCGTGCGCAACCCGGCGAGCGTCTCGCCCAGCGTCGCGCCCGAGCGCTTCCAGATCACGGCGATCGCCGCCGCGATCAGCATGAGGGCGACGACGACGAACGCCGCGACGAAGCGGACCATCGCCTCGAGCGGCCCGAACCCGGTCGTGCCGATCTGCGCGGCGCCGCCGCAGAACAGCACGACCGGCGTCGGATACGCGAGCCAGTGCATGATCTTCTGGCAGGTGAAATACACGGTCTCCAGCGTCTGGCTCAGCGCCGCCGAGATGCTCGTCGGCACGCGCCCCGACGCGAAGCCGAAGAACAGCGAGAACACCAGCGCCTTCAGCGTGTCGCCGCTCGCGAGCGCCGCGAAGAAGTTGCCGGGCACCAGCGCGATCAGCATGTCGGCGAGGCCCGACGATTTCTCCGCGGGATCGGTGCCATACAGCGTCATCACGGTGTCGCTCGCCGCGCCGTCGCTGCCGACCAGCGCGCCGAACGCCTTCAGCGTCGCGTTCGACAGGTGCTCGCCCGGACGCATCGCGACCAGCACGACCGCGCCGACCACCACGACGAACGCCGCCACGCAGCAGAAGATCGCCATCACGCGCATCACGAGATCCGATGCGCTGCCGTCGCGCAGCAACCGCTGCAGGCTGAAGATCACGGCGGCCGTCATGAACGGCAGCGCCGTCATCTTGAGCAGGCCGACATACACCTGGCCGACGTAGTCGAACCGCGGCGCGGCCGCCGGCCACAGCACGCCCGCCACGATCCCGAGCGCGAGGCTGCCGAATACCGTCAACGGATGGATCGCGAGCGCGTGCAGCCGCTCGATGCGGGGCGTGATCCGGATGTTCTCGTTCATGTTCATGTCAGTGACCCATCGCGTCGAGCAGGGATTTCACGTCGAGCCGCTTGTTGCGCTCGGCCAGGAACTGGTTGACGAACGCGAGCAGCGTCGGCGCGGACACCGGCACGCCGACGGCGAGCGCATCGGTCAGGTCGTCGAAGGTCGCGACGCGCAGCCGGATCGGCGCGGTCGGGTCGTCCTGCATCACGAGCTTGATCGCGAGCTCGTCGCGATACACGGCCGTGACCGCGCCGGCGTTCAGCGCGTCGAGCGTCGCCGGCCAGCTCGGATAGGTGCGCACCTGCGCGGCCGGGAAGTCGCTGCGCACGTATTCGGCGTAGGCCGAGCCCGCGACGACGCCGATCGTGCCGTGGTAGTCGCGCACGACTTCCGGCAGCGGCCGCCCTTTCGCGAGTTCCGCGAAGCTGACGCGGTTGATCAGCAGCGCGCGCCGCAGGCTGATGTACGGCGTGCTGAAGCGGACCACCTGCGCCCGCGGCAACGTGCGCGACAGCTTGCTGATCGCGACGTCGGCCTGCCCGGTCGCGAGCAGATGAACGACGTCGTCGAACGTGCGCGCATCGCGATCGAACTGCACGGCCACGCCGAGCTGCTTCGCGAGCGCCTCGGCGAGGTCGATGTCGGCGCCCGCCAACGCGCCGTTGCGCGACATGAAGAACGGCGGCTGATCGACGCCGAGCACCGCGACGACGAGCGTGCCGCGCGTGACGATGCGGGCGAACTCGGGCGCGAGCAGCCGGCCGTCGGGCATCGGCACGAGCCCGGTTGCCGTGGTGGCGGGCGCAGCCGCCGCGGCCGGCGCAGATGCATCGAGGGCCAGCGCCGGCGCGGCGCATGACACGGCAATGAATGCGCAGGCCGCGCCGCGTAAATGCCGACGCAGGCAACGGCGCCCGAGGAAGATGTCGCGGAACCACGCAAGCCGCGCGCGTGCGGCGCGTCCGGAAAAGAGGTTCATGGCACATTGGCACGGAGAGTGTCGAACGACCGCGCAGCCGTTCGTGCAGAACGGGCGCCGGGCCCTGGCGGGGAGCGCGTGGCCGTTGCTTGGCGCCACCCTCTCCCGCACGCCCAATGTGTCAGAAGCGCCGGCCGGCCGAAATCCGCCGGAAGGCCCGGCCCGGACGGCACGGGCCGTCCGGACGGCCCGCCGCAACGGGGGCCGGAAGCAGATAGAAATTCCCGATGCCGCGGATTGAAACAAGCAATTTCACAAACTCAGGGTGAACCCGGATACTGGGAACACTTCATCAACACCACCGCAAAGGAACTCGCAAGATGCCGATCATCAACACCCAAATCAAACCGTTCAAGGCAACCGCATACCACAACGGCGAATTCGTGCCCGTGTCCGAAGAAAACTTCAAGGGCAAGTGGTCCGTCGTCGTGTTCTACCCGGCCGACTTCACGTTCGTCTGCCCGACCGAACTGGGCGACCTCGCCGACCGCTACGCGGAATTCCAGAAGCTGGGTGTCGAGATCTACGGTGTATCGACCGATACGCACTTCACGCACAAGGCATGGCACGACACGTCGGACACGATCGGCAAGATCAAGTACCCGATGATCGGCGACCCGACGCTCACGCTGTCGCGCAACTTCAACGTGCTGATCGAGGAAGAAGGGATGGCACTGCGCGGCACGTTCGTGATCAACCCGGAAGGCGAGATCAAGCTGTGCGAAATCCACGACAACGGCATCGGCCGCGACGCAGGCGAACTGCTGCGCAAGGTGCAGGCCGCGCAATACATCGCGGCGCACCCGGGTGAAGTGTGCCCGGCCAAGTGGACGCCGGGTGCGGAAACGCTGACCCCGTCGCTCGACCTGATCGGCAAGATCTGACGATCGCGCCGCGCGCCTCGCACGAGGCGCGCGAATCCCGCGATGCGGGCCGCCTCGTGCGGCCCGCGCCCTCCTCCGGCACGACGTGCCCGACCATAATTATCAATACGGAATCCGAAACGCCATGCTCGACGTCAATCTCAAGAATCAACTGAAAGCGTACCTCAAAAAGATCACGCGCCCGATCGAACTCGCCGCGTCGCTCGACGACAGCGCGAAGTCGCAGGAACTGCTTGCGCTGCTGAACGAGATTGCGTCGCTGACGTCGCGTGTGACCGTGACCGAACGCCGCGACGACGCCGAGCGCAAGCCGTCGTTCTCGATCGGCGAACCCGGCAAGCCGGCCGGCATCCGCTTCGCCGGCATCCCGATGGGCCATGAATTCACGTCGCTCGTACTCGCGCTGCTGCAGACGGGCGGCCATCCGATCAAGCTCGACGACGACGTGATCGAACAGATCCGCGCGCTCGACGGCGACTACGCGTTCGAGACGTACTTCTCGCTGTCGTGCCAGAACTGCCCGGAAGTCGTGCAGGCGCTGAACGTGATGTCGCTGATCAACCCGCGCATCCGCCACGTCGCGATCGACGGCGCGCTGTTCCAGAACGAAGTCGAAGCGCGCCAGATCATGGCCGTGCCGACGATGTTCCTGAACGGCGAATCGTTCGGCCAGGGCCGCAGCAGCGTGAAGGAAATCCTCGCGAAGCTCGACACGGGCGCCAGTGCCCGCGCCGCGAAGTCGCTCGAGAACAAGCCGGTGTTCGACACGCTGATCGTCGGCGGCGGCCCGGCCGGTGCGGCGGCCGCGATCTACTCGGCGCGCAAGGGCATCGCGACGGGCGTCGTCGCCGAGCGTTTCGGCGGCCAGGTGCTCGACACGATGGCAATCGAGAACTTCGTGTCGGTGCAGGAAACCGAAGGGCCGAAGTTCGCCGTCGCGCTCGAGCAGCACGTGAAGCAGTACGACGTCGACATCATGGACGTGCAGCGCGCCGACGCGCTGATTCCGGGCGACGTGCACCAGATCCGCCTCGCGAACGGCGCGGTGCTGAAGGCGAAGACGATCGTTCTCGCGACCGGCGCGCGCTGGCGCGAAATCAACGTGCCGGGCGAGCGCGAATACCGCAACCGCGGTGTCGCGTACTGCCCGCACTGCGACGGCCCGCTGTTCAAGGGCAAGCGCGTCGCGGTGGTCGGCGGCGGCAACTCGGGCGCCGAGGCCGCGATCGACCTGGCCGGCATCGTGAAGGCGGTCACGCTGATCGAATACGGTGCGCAACTGCGCGCGGACGACGTGCTGCAGCGCAAGCTGCGCAGCCTGCCGAACGTGACGATCGTCACGCAGGCGCAGACGACCGAGCTGACCGGCGACGGCAGCAAGCTGAACGGGCTCGTCTACAAGGATCTGCGTTCGGGCGAAGCGCAGCGGATCGATCTCGAAGGCGTGTTCGTGCAGATCGGCCTCGTGCCGAACACCGAATGGCTGAAAGGCACGATCGAACTGTCGAAACACGGCGAGATCGTCGTCGATGCGCGCGGCGCGACGTCGGTGCCGGGCGTGTTTGCCGCCGGCGACGTGACGACGGTGCCGTTCAAGCAGATCGTGATCGCGGTCGGCGAAGGCGCGAAGGCATCGCTCGGCGCGTTCGATCACCTGATCCGGCAAGACGCGACGCCGGCTACGGCCGACGCGCCGCGGGCCGAAGAAGCGATCGCCGCGTAACGCGCGACGCACCGCACCGGTTCGTCTCTCTTGGCCCCGCATGCCCTGGTCGGCGTGCGGGGTCCTTTTTCATCCGGCGTCGAGCGACGCTGCGCACGCGCGGGGGCGCCTTGCTCACTGGGTCACGCCGGGGCCGGCGTTCGCCGGCGCGGTTGCCTTGATGCTGCTCGACTGCCTGACCAGCTGGTCGGTCATCGCGGCGCCCACCGCATTCGCACCCGCCGACGTGTGCTGGCGCTCGGCACTCGGCGTCGCCACGTATTGCGGCGGCGGCAGCGACGGATCGAGCTTCGCCGATTCACGCACGAGCGCGGCGGTTTCAGGCGTTTCGGATTTCATGACGGGTGTCGCCGCCGCGTGCCGCTCGAGTCCGTCGCGCTTGCGCGCCGCGCGATGCGTCGGCTGATCCGCCTGCTGACTCGGCCGGGTCGCCTGTGCAGCCTGGACCGGCGGTGTCGATTGCACCGGTTGAGCCGGTTGAGCCGGTTGCGCCGCCTGTACCGGCGCCTGCACCGCTTGCGCGGGCTTGGCCTTGGCCGGGGTCGCATCCTCCGGCTCGACCGTCACGACGTGGACGGTCGGCGGCGGTGCGCTCGGTTTCGCCGGTGGCGTCTGTGCGGCGATGACCGGCGCGACGGCAGCGGATGCCGGCGCCGCGCTCGTACGCGCAGCAGCCGCGGCTGGCGGCGGTACGGCCGGTCGTTGCGGCACGGCCTCGTCCACATGCGCGGAAGGGACGGCAACGGGCGCCGGTGGCGCAATCGTGCCTTGTGCGGTATGGCCGTCGTTCGCCGCTGTCACGGCGGCAGCAGGTGCTGCGGAATCGCCGATGCCGGCCTCCGCGATCGCGCGGTGGTCCGCACGCAGGAGCATCACGTAGCCGGCGCCTGCCGCGGCAACCAGCAATCCGCCGGCGATCATCAATGTCTTACGGGTACTAGTCATGCTTGCTCACCGAACTTATCGACGTGAACAAGCCATCATACGCGTGCGTTCGTGCTTGATCCCGCACGAATACAATTGGTTGCATCGACGTCGACCCCAAGACCGTCGAGGCCGTACGACGCCGCGCCGCCCTATCGTCAGACGGTTCGACACCGTCTGCCTTCCGCCCGTCGGATGCAGAAGATCGCAATCGCGATCCCGCCGAACAGCGCCCACTTGGCGATGCGATATGCATCAGCAAGACACGGCGAGGACGCCGATCGACCCGCGCAAAAATGCCGAAAAGCCCGTGTGGACGGGCTTTTCGACGCAATCGGAACGTGCGCGCGACATCCGCCGACGCACGCGCATGCGGCGGCGATTATTCCGGAAACGGTAAATCAGTCTGTCCGTCCGCGCGCATGCCGAACGTGTTGAGCGTCATCGCCACGAGCGCGTAATAGCCGAGCAGCGCGACGAGGTTCACGACGGTCTCGTGGCCGAAACGCGCCTGCGCGCGCGCGAACGTCGCATCGCTCACGCGCCGCGTGTCGTACAGCTCGGTTGCGAACGCATGGATCAGCGCATCGTCGTCCGATTCGAACGCAGGCGTGACGCCACGCCGGATCGCGTCGGCCGTCGCGGCCGGCACGCCGGCATCGAGCGCGATCGGATGGTGGATGTGCCACTCGGCCTGCGAGCGCCAGCGCGCGGCGGTCACGAGAATCGCGAGCTCCGACAGCCGCAGCGACAGGCCCGTGCGATAGCGGCAGAACGCGCCGAGCCGCTGCGCGTGCTGCGCGAGTTCAGGGCTCGCGATCCAGCCGAGGAACGGCCCGTTCAGGTTGCCGCGCGGGCCGCTGAGGATTTCGGCGAGCACGGCCTTCTGCTCGTCGGTGGCCGATGCGGGATCGAAGGAAGGCAGTCTGTCTGTCATGGTGAGGATCGGGTGGGGTCGTGGTTCACGCGCCGGCCGATGCGAGCGCCGCATCGATCGCGCCGGACAACCGTTCGACGATCGTGTCGATCTGCCGCGCGGTGCAGATGAACGGCGGTGCGACCAGGATGTGATCGCCGTGCACGCCGTCAATCGTGCCGCCCATCGGATACACCATCAGGCCGCGCTGCATCGCCTCGCGCTTGACCGCCGCATGCAGCTTCCGCGCGGGATCGAACGTCGCCTTGCTGTCGCGGTCGCGCACGAGTTCGACGCCGACGAACAGCCCGCGGCCGCGCACGTCGCCGACATGCGGATGCGCACCGTAATGCGCGCGCAGCGCCGCACGCAGTTGCTCGCCGCGCGCCTTCACGTTGTCGAGCAGCCGCTCTTCGGCGATCACGCGCTGCACTTCGAGCGCGGCCGCGCAGGCGGTCGCGTGGCCGAGATACGTGTGGCCGTGCTGGAAAAAGCCCGAGCCGTCGACGATCGTCCGGTAGATGCGGTCGCTCACCAGCGTCGCGCCGATCGGCTGGTAACCCGCGCCGAGCCCTTTCGCGATCGTCAGCAGGTCGGGCGAGACTCCGTCTTCGTCGCATGCGAACAGGTAACCGGTGCGCCCCATCCCCGACATGATTTCATCAAGGATCAGCAGCACGCCGTACTTGTCGCACACCGCGCGGATCTTCTTCAGGTAGGTACGCACCGGCGGCACCGCGCCGGCCGTCGCGCCGACCACCGTTTCCGCGACGAACGCCGCGACGTTTTCCGCGCCGAGTTCGACGATCTTCTGCTCCAGCTCGTCAGCCAGGCGCTGCGCATACGCTTCGTCGGTTTCTCCCGCCTGCTGGTCGCGATACGCATAGCACGGGCTGACGTGGTGCGCTTCGATCAGCAGCGGCAGGAACGGCTCGCGCCGCCATGCGTTGCCGCCGATCGCAAGTGCGCCGAGCGTGTTGCCGTGATAGCTCTGGCGTCGTGCGATGAAATGGCGGCGCTGCAGTTCGCCCTTCTCGACGAAATACTGGCGCGCGAGCTTCAACGCGGCTTCGATCGCCTCGGACCCGCCCGACACGAAATACACGTGTTCGAGGCCGGCCGGCGCGGCCTCGACGAGCCGGTCGGCCAGTTCCTCGGCCACGTCGGTCGTGAAGAACGACGTATGCGCGTACGGCAGTTGCTGAACCTGCCGCTTGATCGCATCGATCACGCGCTGGTTGCTGTGGCCGAGACACGACACGGCCGCGCCGCCGCATGCGTCGATATAGCGTTTGCCGGTCGAATCGACGATCTCGATGCCGTCGCCTGCGACGGCAACGGGCAAGGTGGTGCGCGGAGCGCGATGAAAAACGGTCGTCATGCGTTGCCTCATGGATCAGGACGCGCCGGGCGCGGGCGCGGACGGCACGATGCGCGTCGTGAAACGCTGCGCGCCGTGCTGGTGAATGGTGAAGTCGATCGCGGTGTCGCGAATGGCTAACACGGCGGTCGCCAGCGTGTTTTCGTCGTCGGGGTCGGCCGGATCGTCGCGATAGATCGGCAGCCCTTCCGGTGCACGGTCGCCGAGCACGCGCAGCAGCGCGGCTTCGTCGATCGTATCGATACCCGGCGTCAGCGCATCGACGCGCCGCTGGCGATCGCCGGACGATTGCGTGACGATCTGCGCTTCCGCGTCGCACCCCGGATGCACGAGATGATTCGCGTGGCCGGTGAGATGCGCAACATCGACGACCGAACAGCGCGCGACGCTCGCCTCGATGCTCAGCAGCCGCGTATCGCCAGTCGCGCCGAGCGTGTGGTGAAAGCCGCTCGCGCGCGCATGCGTGCGCAGCACGTCGGCGGCCGCATCGAGCGACGTCGCGTCGAGCACCGCACGCGCGAGAATCATCCGCGGCACGCCGGACGCCGGCGTGCGAATCCGCAGGTTGTTGATTGCCTGCGCGATGCCCGCGCGGTTCGCGGCGAACGTATGCCCGGGCAGCGAGCCCGGGTAATAGAAGCTGATGAAACCCGGCTTGCCCTGCGGCTGCACGTCGACCAGCAGGCAGCGCTCGCGCAGGTATGGATCGCCGTCCTCGTTGTGCGCGATCCAGCGCGTGCCGTGAGCGTCGCGCCCGGCGAGCGTGGTGCAGCCGTCCGGCGCGTTGTGGATCAGTTCGCCGCGGCAGTTCCACAGGAAGAGGTCCTCGGCCGGCCAGCCGACGCCCGCCGCGATCCCGTCCAGCTCCGCGACGAGATCGGGGTACGCGGCGAGCGCCGCCTGCCGCAGCGCGGCGACGAACGGATGGCCGCGCCAGCGGCGCACGGCCTGCCATGCGCTGCTCTGCTGCATGTACGGATCGAACACGGGGCGGGCAAGCTCGCCCAGGCGCACGCCGATGTCGAACGGCGTGCCGGCGATGACGGGGGTAAGGGAAAGCGGCATGTCGGGCAATTCGGTTTCGTTCAGGACACGTGTTTCAGGAATTCCTTCAGGCGCGGCGTCGGCGGCCGGTCGATCAGGTCGACCGGATGGCCGTCCTCGGCGATGCCGCCCTGATCCATGAACAGCAGCCGCGTGCCGACCCGCTTCGCGAAGCCGATCTCGTGCGTGACGACGATCATCGTCATCCCTTCGGTGGCGAGATCCTGCATCACTTTCAGCACTTCGTGGCGCAATTCCGGATCGAGCGCCGACGTCGGCTCGTCGAACAGCATCAGCCGCGGCCGGATCGCTAGCGCGCGTGCGATCGCGACGCGCTGCTGCTGGCCGCCCGACAGCTCCGACGGATAGTGATTCGCACGCGATTCGAGGCCGACCTTGTCGAGCAGCGCCATCGCCTGGTCGCGCGCGTCAGCGCGCGCCGCGCCGCGCACCTGGATCGGCCCGAACATCACGTTCTCGAGCGCGGTCATTTGCGGAAACAGGTTGAACTGCTGGAACACCATGCCCGCCTCGAGCCGGATGTTGCGGATCGTCGACGCGTTGCCGCGCACGCTCTGGCCGTCGACCAGCAGCTCGCCGCCGGTGATTTTCTCGAGCGCGTTGATACAGCGCAACATCGTCGACTTGCCCGAGCCCGACGGACCGATCACGACGACCACTTCGCCCGCGTCGATCTTCAGGTCGATGTGCTTCAGCACCGGCACATGGCCGAAGCTCTTCGACACGTTCTGGAATTCGATCATGCTCATAAGATGCGCATCCTCTTTTCGACGAGCCGAAGCGTCAGCGTCATCGCGCCGGTCAGCATCAGGTAGATGACAGCCACCGCGGTCCAGATCTCGACCGCCTGGAAATTGCCGGCAATGATTTCCTGCCCCTTGCGCGTCAGTTCGCCGACGCCGATCACGATGAACAGCGACGTGTCCTTGAGGCTCACGATGCACTGGTTGCCGAGCGGCGGAATCAGCCGCCGGAACGCGAGCGGCCCGACCACCTTCAGCAGCACGCGCGGCATCGACAGGCCCATCGCGAGCCCCGCTTCCGTCAGCCCCTTCGGGATCGACAGCAGCGCGCCGCGCACCACTTCCGCGAGATACGCGCCCGAATTCACCGTGATCGCGATGATCGCGGCCGTCAGGCCGTCGATGCGGATATGCGCGAGCAGCGGCAGCGCGAAGTACAGGAACATCACCTGCACGACGATCGGCGTGCCGCGGATCAGTTCAATATAAACCTGTGCGAGCACGTTCATCGCCTTCGGTCCGTATGCGCGGAACATGCCCGCGATCATCCCGACGACGAACCCGCCCGCCAGCCCGAAAAATGCGATGAACACCGTCAACCGGACCCCGTCCATCAGGTCCGGCAACGCCGCCCAGATCGCCGACCAATCGAAATTCACGTGTCGCTCCCCGTCCGATTCAAGACCGGCGCGGCCGGGTGGCCGCGCCGTGTTGTGCCGCCACGCTCACATCTTCGGCGGCTCGGCGCCGAACCACTTCTTGTAGATCTGCGCGTAGCGGCCGTCGGCCTTGATCTTCACGAGCGATGCATTGACCTTCGGCACGAGCGGGCTGCCCTTCGGGAAGCCGATCCCGTACCTGTCGCCGCTGACCGGCTGGCCCGCGACCTTCACCTTGCCCTTGCCTTCGTTGTTCACGAAGAACAGCACGTTAGGCGTGTCGTGCATCGCCGCGTCGACGCGGCCGGCCTCGAGCGCGAGGTACGCCTGGTCGATGTTCGGGAACTGGCGGATCTCCTTCGGCTTCAGGTGCGCCTTGATCCAGTCGATCGTCGCGGTGCCCGTCTTCGCGGCGATCACCTTGCCGTTCAGGTCGTCGATCGACTTGATCGACGTGTTGCCGACCTGCACCATCGCCGCGAGCCCGCTGTCGTAGTACGGCGCGGAGAAGTCGATCGCCTTCTTCCGTTCTTCCTTGATGGTCATCCCCGACAGCGCGACGTCGATGTTCTGCGTCTGCAGCGCCGGAATCAGGCCCGCGAAATCCATCGGCTGGATCGTGTACTTCCAGCCCTGGTCCTTCGCGATCTCCGCCCACAGGTCGAGATCGAAGCCGACGTACTTGTCGCCCTGCTTGAACTCGAACGGCATGAACGACGTATCGGTCCCGACGACGAGCGTCCTGGTATCCGCGTGCGCGATGCTGGCGCCGAGCGCGGCGACCACCGCGACGGCTTTCAGGAAGGAACGGCGACTCATGACTTTTCTCCGCATGATTGAGCGATGTAACCGGCCGGGTGGCCGGGGAACGACGACATCAAGCCGCACCGCAACATGCGATGTTGAATTAGACCGTAGTGCAACAAGTGTTGTCAACACGGATACTACGACAACAAAAAAAATACTCAACGGGAAAATGATCGAGACAAACCCGAGCCCGGCGGGCGGGATAGATCAGAGGAAAGGGACGCGCGGGGCGGGTGCGGGGGGAACGGCGGCGGAGGCGTCCGGGGGCACGGCGGCGCTTGAAGTCGGGGACGGTGTGGTGCGCGCGACCCGCCGTTGCGGCGGGCCGGTGTGTTGCCGCGGCGATCCGCGCGCCCGCATCGAAAGCCGGCGCGCGTGTCGGCAGTTCGTTACCTCGTCACGGCACCGCGAAGAACAGCGCGACGACGCAGACCATTCCCGCGAACCACACGAGCGAGCGCAGCGACGCCCAGTTCAGCAGGTACATCAGCGCGTAGACGACGCGAGTCGCAACGAACCCCATCGCAAGCTGGTCGACGTGGTGCGCGTTCGCGCCGTTGTGCCATGCGACGACCAATGCGGCCGTAAACAGTGCCAGCGCTTCCCACGCATTCTGGTGCGCGGCCTGCGCCCGCGCGCGCCAGCCTTCGAGCTTCGCCAGGTACTCGCGCGGCGTGCGGTTGTCGTACCCCTTGCGGGCCTTGGCCAGGAACGTCATCGGGAATGGCAACAGCGCCACGATGAACAGGCACAGCTGGGACGTCGTCGTCATCAAAGTCTCCTCCTTTATGATTACATTGATCAATGACAGGGTCGCGCAGAGCTTAGCATTGCGCCGCGCGGTTCGCGCACCGGTTTTCTAGACGGGAGGCTCGGCAACGCGGGCTGCCGGAGGCACTGCCGGCATGGGTCCAGCACCAAAAATTCCACCAAATCGCCGACAAATACGTTAATTAAAACTGGTCGAACACCAATAAGATAGCGCTCAACACTGGCTTGGCGCGTTGCCGCGCCAACCTGCCGACCCGCGCCGCACCGCCGCGCGCGCCGAACGACTTTCGACCCGAGCCCGCCCATGCCCCGTCCCATCGTCGCCCATATCCGTCCCGACGCCGTCCGCCACAACCTCGACTTCATCCGCCGCACCGCCGCGCAATCGCGCGTGTGGGCCGTGATCAAGGCCAACGCATACGGTCACGGGATCGAGCGGATCTATCCCGGCCTCGCGGCCGCCGACGGCATCGCGCTGCTCGATCTCGACGAAGCCGTGCGCGTGCGCGAGCTCGGCTGGGACAAGCCGGTGCTGCTGCTCGAAGGAATCTTCGAGCCGGCCGACGTCGAACTGGCCGATCGCCACCGGCTGACGGTGGCCGTGCATTGCGACGCGCAGCTCGACCTGCTGATCGCCGCGAAGCCGCGGCAGCCGATCGACATCCAGCTGAAGATGAACTCCGGGATGAACCGGCTCGGCTACCGGCCGCACGCATTCCGCGCCGCGTGGGAACGTGCGGCGGCCGCGCCGTCGATCGGCACGATCACGCTGATGATGCATTTCGCGAACGCGGACGAAGGCGAAGTCGACTGGCAGCTCGAACAGTTCGATGCGGCCACGGCCGGGATTCCGGGCGAGCGCTCGACGTCGAACTCGGCGGCCGTGCTGTGGCATCCGCGCGCGCATCGCGACTGGGTGCGGCCCGGCACGATCCTGTACGGCGCGTCGCCGACGGGCGCATCGCGGCACATCGCCGACACGCCGCTGATGGCCGCGATGACGCTGACCAGCAGGATCATCGGCGTGCAGACGCTCGCGCCGGAAGAAACCGTCGGTTACGGGCGGCGCTTCACGGCCGACCAGCCGATGCGGATCGGCGTCGTCGCGTGCGGCTACGCGGACGGCTATCCGCGCCACGCACCGACCGGCACGCCGATCGCGGTGGACGGCGTGATGACGCGCGTCGTCGGCCGCGTGTCGATGGACATGCTGACCGTCGACCTGACGCCGTGCCCGAACGCGGGCATCGGTTCGAGCGTCGAGCTGTGGGGCGATCAGGTGAAGGTCGACGACGTCGCGGAAGCCAGCGGCACGATCGGCTACGAGCTGATGTGCGCGCTCGCGCGCCGCGTGCCGGTCGTGATCGTGCCGCCCGGCGCGTCGACGGTGCAGCCGGCGCTGCGCACGGGCAGCTACGGGCGATAGGCGATAACGGAGGTCATGGATGCGGCGGCACGATCGCGTGCCGTTGCGCATCCGGATTCGCTTGCAGGCCGCTTTGCAAGCGGCTCGTTTGCTTGTGCGGCGTATGAAAACGCAGGTGTCGCCGATGAGAACGTCCTGCCGCCCCGCCGCTGCGCGACGCGCTACGACCGCCACGTCGGCTTGCGCTTCTCCAGGAACGCATCGATCCCCTCGCCGGCGTCTTCTTCCATCATGTTGCGCGCCATCACGTCGCCCGCATACGCATACGCGTCGTCGAGCGGCAGTTCGCGCTGATGGTAGAACATCTGCTTGCCGTGGCGCACCGCCGCCGGGCTCTTCGCAACGATCTCCGCGACCTTGCGCGCGACGGCCGCATCGAGCGCATCCTCGGGCACCGCTTCGTTGACGAGCCCCCACGCGGCGGCCGTCGCCGCATCGACGAAACGCCCGGTGACGAGCATGTCGAACGCGCGCTTCGCCGACACGTTGCGGCTCAGCGCGACGGCCGGCGTCGAACAGAACAGCCCGACGTTGATGCCCGACACGGCGAAGCGCGCGGTGTCGGCCGCGATGGCGAGGTCGCACGCGGCGACGAGCTGGCAGCCGGCCGCCGTCGCGACCCCTTGCACGCGCGCGATCACCGGCACCGGCAATGCGCGCATCGCGAGCATCACGCGGCTGCATTGCGCGAACAGCGTGCGGTAGTAATCGAGTTCGGGCTTGCCGCGCATCTGCCGCAGGTCGTGGCCCGCGCAGAACGCCTTGCCCTGCGCGGCCAGCACGACGCAGCGCACGTGCGGATCGGCGGCCAGCGAATCGAACGCGTCCTGCAGGCTCGCCAGCATCGCCTCCGACAACGCGTTGAACTGTTGCGGCCGGTTCAGCCGCAGCGTGACGACGCCGTCGCGCACGTCACGCAGCAGGATGGGTTCTGCCGAAGCGGAATTCGAGTCCATGACGTCCCCAATTCGAAAGCGATCGTGATGCGATAACACATCAATATAGTCCAAAGGGGCAGTCCATGGATGCCGGTGCCGGCACCGGGCCGGCCGTGCGGTCAGCCCGCGAGCTTCTTCAGCGCGTCGAGCACCGCGTCGCCCTTGAACGGCTTCACGATCCAGCCCTTCACGCCGGCGGCCTTGCCGCGCTCCTTCATCGCCGGGCTGCTCTCGGTCGTCAGCATCACGACGTTGACCGACGTGTTCGCCAGTTCGCCGCGAATCTTCTCGACCATCGTCAGGCCGTCCATGTTCGGCATGTTCACGTCGCTGATCACGAGGCGCACGCCGGGCGTCGCCTTGAGCTTCGCGAGCCCGTCCTTGCCGTCCACCGCCGTCGCCACGTCGAGCCCGTGATTGCGCAGGAAACCCGCGACTTCATTGCGCACCGTGCCCGAATCGTCGACCACCAGAATCTTTGCCATGCCGTATTCCCCTTTCGTTGTTGCTGACTTCAACCTTCAAAACAGTTCGAGCTCGCCCGATTCGACCATCGGCCCCACGTCCTGCACCGATTCGCGGAAATCCTCCGGCGACCAGCTCAGGCTGAACACGAATCGCTGGTCGAGCCGCACCGACCGCCCCGATGCGGGGTCGGTCATCCGGTACTTGAAACAGAGCTGCGGACAGTCGCCGCCGAACGAAATGAACTTCTGCTTGTGATTGACGACGAGCGGCACCTGCACCGGATGACGCGCGAGCGCCTCCGCGTCGCCGAGATAGCGGTTCTTGAACGCGCCCCACACGAGGTTGGTCAGCTCGCCGAGCACGCTGTTCACGTCGCGGAAATCGGGTGCGCGGCCGTCGTCGCGCGTGCCGCCGATCATGTCGAGCAGCGGCTGCTCGCTCGTCTGCAGCAGCATGTAGCCGCGGCACCATGCGCTTTCCAGCGCGATCAGGCTGAACACCTCGCCGAAGATGATCTGGTCGCGGACGATGCACGGCGTGTCGCGCTCGATCGTCATGCCCGGAAACAGGCTGTCGAGCCGCGCCTCGGTGATCTCCGCGATGCCGCGCACGAGCGCGTTCGGGTAGTCGCGGCCGAACAGGTATTCGTCGATCGCGCGCTTGAGCGGCGTCAGGTCGTCGGCGGCGTAGGCCGCGCACGCGACGCGCGCGAGCGCATCGGGCAGCCCGTCGCGCGACGCGTCCGACGCGCGGCGCAGGATGATCGGCAGCTCCGGCCGCAGCGCATCGATCTGCGTCGCGATGATCGCGCTCTCGGCCGGCGAGCCGCCGTAGTCCTCGGCGAGCAGGATCGCGCCGAGATCGATGTTCGAGCGCAGCACCTTCAGCAGCCGGTTGCGCCGCACGGTCAGGCCGACCAGGTTGTGCTCGTCGCAGAAGCGCTTGATCGTCGCGGCATGCGCACGGCTGTCGTCGAGCACGAGCACCTTGCTGACGGGTTGGTCTACGGTCATCTCGGGAAGTCCTCGGAATCGGTCAAAACAGTTCGAGCTCACCGCCCGAGTCCACGCTCGCCGCCTCCGGCACGTGGAAATCGACCGGCGCGTTCGCGCACACGCACAGCGTCGCGCCGATCCGCACGTCGCCGTCGAGCGTCACGTCGTACACGGCCACGTGATCGGGGTTCAGCGCAGGCAGGTAGTCGACGCTCGCGCCGCTCAGCAGGTAAGGCGTCGACATCCCGAGATTCGGGAACGGCGCGGTCAGCGCCTGGTTGATCGCGCCGCAGCACAGGTTCGCAACTTCCATGAACGCCTCGGGCAGCGGCCGCTGCGTGCTCGCGCCGGGCGCCGCCGCGGCGAAATGACGGCGCGTCGGATCGTCGTCGCGAAAGCGCAACGCGAGCAGCAACCGGAAATGCAGTGCCGAGATCGTCAGCACCGCGACGTGCTCGGGCACCTTCGGCGTCGCGTGCGACTTCATGCGAGACGGATCGTGCGACGCGTCGTGCGCATCGCCGGCGGCCGGCCGGATCTCGCACGCGCCGCCGGACGCGAGCCGCGTGCGCGCCGCGTCGAAGAAGATCCGCTCGAAACCAGCCCGGGCCTGCACACTGATCACGCCGCCGCTCCTTCGAGCCGCGCATGCAGCTGCCCGGCCAGCGTCTCGACCGTCGCGAGCGCGGCCGTGATCATCTTGCCGCCGGCCTGGATGTCCTGGAACGTCGCGGCCGTCACGAGATCGTTGCGGTTCAGGCTGTCGCGATAGCTGTTCGACAGTTGCTGCGAGCGCGCGGCGAGTCCGCGCACCTCGCTCGCGACGATCGAGAAGCCGCGCCCGGCCGTGCCCGCGCGCGCGGCTTCGATCGACGCGTTCAGCGACACGATCGACACGTGCGCGACGATCGCCGACAGTTCCTGGTTCTTCGTGCGCATGTCCTGGTTCTGCGTGGTCAGCGAGATCATCTGCTCGTGCCAGCGCTCGAACGTGCCGGCCAGCCCGCGCAGCCGCGCCGCTTCGTCGGCGAGTTTCGTCGCATGCTGCGAAAGTGTCGCGCGCTCGGCCGCGAGCGCCTGCAGCGCGTCGCGCTGCTCACCGGTGCCGGCCGCCTCGCGGGCCAGCGCTTCCTCGAGCTCCGCTTCCCGGCGCGCCCATGCCTGCGCCGCTTCGGCGTGTGCGGCGACGGCTTCATCGGCCCGCGCATCGGCCGCGCCGAGCACATCGCGCAATGCATCCGCTTCGCGCGTCATCGCGGCAACGAGCCGCGCTCGCGTGACGCGACACACGATCGCGGCGATCGCCGCGACCACCAGGCCGCCCGCCAGCGCGGCGCCGATCGGGATCATCCACGCTTGCACGGTCATTCCGCCACGTCGACGTTCGCGATGCCGGCACGTGCTCGCGGCGCGGCGTCATGCGCGGCGCCGTCCGCCGCGAAACGCGCCGGCAGCGACACGATCGTCTCGAACGCGCGATACGGCGAGCCGACGCGATCGTCGGTGAAGCGCAGCGCGATGTCGCCGCCGTCGCGCTTCAGGAAGTTGCGCACCGCGTCCATCCCGACGCCGCGCCCTGACACCTCGGTCACCGCGCGCGCAGTCGAGAAGCCCGGACGGAAAATCAGCTCGGCCACCGCTTCGTCGCTCAGCGCGGTTTCGTTGCCGGCATCGATCCAGCCGCGCTCGCGCGCGATCCCGCGAATCCGGTCGAGCGCGAGGCCGCGGCCGTCGTCGCCGAGCACGAAGCGCAGCGCACCGTCCTCGACGTCGACCGCGATGTCGATCTTGCCGGCCGGCGCCTTGCCGGCCGCGCGACGCTCGTCGGACGTTTCGATCCCGTGGTCGATCGCATTGCGCAGCAGGTGCATGAACACGTTCTTCAGCGTCGCGCCGATCTCGCTGCGCACGCGATGGCCGTTGCTGTCGATATGCACGACGGGTGCCGGCTTGCCGAGTTCGGCCGCGAGCGACGGCAGCGACTCGATCACGCCGCCCAACGCATCGCCGATGCCCTGCGTGCCGAACTGGCTCAGCAGGCGGCGCACCGAATCGCGCGCCGCGTGCCAGTCGCCCGCGTTCGCCGGATCGGCACCATCGAGCATGCGCAGGCTCTCGCTGATGTGCGCGCGCTCGACCATCAGGTAGTCGGCGCCGCCATGCGCCGGTTCGCCGTGGCGGCCGAGCGTGACCGCGTTGATCGTCGCGTAGTGGTCGACCGCCTCGCGCACGCGGGCCAGGTCGTCCATCAGCGCATCGCGGTTCCACTCGGGGCCGCCGTCCGCGCGGCGCAGCGATTCGTACGCCTGCTCCGCTTCATGCACGATGTTGGTCAGGTGCTGAAGGCTGTACGTGCGCGCATTGCCCTTGATCGTATGCATGTTGCGGAACAGCGCCGCGACGATCGAGTGATCCGCGCGTTCGTGCTGGCGGATCATCCGCTCGTTCTCGCTGAGGAAACCCTTCGCGCTGTGCACGAAGTCGTGGAACTTGTCCTGGCTGATCGACAGGATCTCGCCGATCATCTCGAGGCGGCGCTGCTGCTCGCCGGCCTGCGCGGTCAGCTCGCGGATCTCGGTCACGTCGCGCACGCACAGCATCAGCCGCACGACCGTGTCGGTCTCGTCGGTGATCGCCGACCAGCTCAGGTCGAGCCATTTCTCGCGGCCGTCCGGCATCCGCTTCGCGACTTCGTTGACGAGCAGGTGCTCGTTGAACGCGAAGTTCATGCTGTCCTCGCCGAGGCATGCATGTACGGCCGCGTCGACCTGCGAACGCGCATCCGCGCCGATGCTCGAATCGTCGAACACGAGCGCCATCAGGTCGCGCCCGGCGATGTCGCTCGTCTCGAAGATGGTTTCGAGGTAAGCCGAATACTCCGCATGCACGACGCCGCCTTCGACGACGGTCAGGATCCCCTGCTGCATGTTCTGCAGCATCGCCTGGATATCCGCCGTCTTCTGCTTCAGTTGCGCGGCGTTCTCCTGGATCTTCTCGATCATCCCGTTGAACGCGACGATCGAATGGCCGATCTCGTCCATCCGGCCCACCGGCACGCGGCGCGTGAAGTCCTGGCGCGTCGCGATCTCGCTCATCGCCGTCTGCATCCCGATCAGCGGGCGCGTGATCTGGCGGTACAGCACGAAGCCGAGCGCGGTCAGCAGCACGACGACCGTGCCCGCGACAGCCGCGATCGCGGTCGCCGTCGTCGACAGCATGCCGTTCAGCGCGCGGATCGCGTCGTCCTTCTGGCGGTTCTTCTCGACGCGCAGCGTGTCGACGATGCTTTCGAGTTCGTCGCGATACTGCGCGACGTTCGCGAACAGGTACGCCTGCGCCATCTCCGGCTTGCCGCCGGCCTTCATCTTCACGGTGTCGTCGATCGCCGCGAAGTAGTTCGCGGCGCTGTCCTTCGCCTGCTCGACGAGGCCTTGCTGCGCCTGCCCGACCGCCGATTTCGCCTGCGCGTCGAGCGCCGTGCGCAGCGCGCCCTGCTTCGCCTTCAACTCGTCGCGCGCCTGCGCGGCGGTATTCGCGTCGGGCGCGTAGACGAGTGTCATCGTCGCGATCTGGATGTTTTTCACGTCCGCGACGAGATCAGCCGACGCGAGCGCGCTCGGCACGATTCCCTGGGTAACCTGACGCACCTCGGACGCGCTCTTGCGCGTCTGGTACACGGCGTACACGCCGATCGCGGACAGCGCGAAAAACGTCAGGACGACTAGCAGCGTAATGCGATGACGGATGGTCATGAGTACAACTCCCCGCAGCGATCCGGCTTCAATCGCCTTCTGGCCTATTGAAAGAATATGAGCGCCGAATTATCGGGGATGGTGTATGACCGTCCGATGACTGAAAATCAATCGGTCATTGAGGAAATCGCAATGAATAATTGCAGCGTGAAAATCCTAAAGTTTTTCTCGAATCGGCCGTTAACTTCTGGCCGGCATGACCTGGCGGGGCTGCCCGGCAGCCTGCGATAAACGAATCCGGATATTCATTCTTTTATTCATGATCCGGCAATTCAATCCGGTCAAATACCGGTAAAACGTTTGCGCATTATCTTCGAATCGAATCGGTCATGCAGTCCTTTACGTACGATGACGCGAGCCGTCTCACCGGCCGGCGCCATCGCCGTTCACGGATCGAGCGCGATGTCGCCCTGCGAGCCCACCCGCTCGCGATCGCAATCCGCGCCGGTTGCCCCATGACTCGCCAATCCCGGCCGCTCCTGAGCGGCAGGCTCGGTTGCCGCGGCGACCTCGAAATCGGCGTCAACCGGGCCGATCAACGGTGTCAGCCATGCCCAGTCTTGCGGCACCGGTTCGAGAATGACAGACGCGCCGTGCCGACGAATCCGGACCTCCGTTGTATCGAAGCGGAAATCCTTCGGCAAGCGGACGGCCTGCGATCCACCATGCTTGAAAAGCTTGGCAGTCTCCATCTCCCAACCCCATGTATCTACAAAACGTATCTATTTTTTCAACTATGGGTTGCGATGACGAGTCATCCGGCTGGCATATTGACCATAACCAGTCGCCCTACCGGCAAATTTGCTCGTACACGATACAACTAGCTGCCCCCAATATCCGATACCGTGGGCCCCGCATTCATTCCATCCAGGAAACAATCAATCGCCATCCGGCGATTCACCTCCCCGCCTGCGCCCTCTAGACTATCGGATCGATCTCCCACCGGACCCACGCCATGACCGACGTCCTGCCGCTGACCACCGACTCCGAATCCGGCCTCCAGTACCGGCTGCGCCCGGCCGCCGGACAACCCACGGGCCGCCTGTTGCTGCTGCACGGCGTCGGCGGCAACGAAACCAACCTGCTGAACCTGGCCAGCATGATCGATCCGCGCATCGAAATCGCGTTCGTGCGCGGCCCGCTGACGTTCGGCCCCGATCAGCACGCGTGGTTTCCGGTGCGCTTCGGACCCAACGGCCCCGAAATCGACGCGGCCCGCGCGGATGCGAGCCGCGTGCAACTGATTGCGCTGCTGCGCGCGTTGCGCGCCCGGGATGACGCAAACGAAAGCCCCGTCTTGCCGGCCGTGATCGCCGGCTTCAGCCAGGGCGGCATCATGAGCGCGAGCGTCGCGCTCACGTCGCCGGCCGACGTCGCCGCATTCGCGGTGCTGTGCGGGCGCATCCTGCCGGAGATCGATCCGCTGATCGCGTCGCGCGATGCATTGAGCCTGCTGCACGCGCTGGTGGTGCACGGCCGCTTCGACGACAAGCTGCCGGTCGCGTGGGCCAATACGGCCGACGCGAAGCTGACGTCGCTCGGCGTCGCGCACGATACGCGGATCTACGACGCGGGCCATGAACTGACGCCGGAGATGGCCGGCGACTTCAGCCGCTGGGTATTCGCACGCACCGGATTGAACTGAACTGAGCGCACCGGGCGGCCGACCGCCCGGGCATATCGTCAGACGTTGCCCGCCGGATCGGCGACGATCGGCGCGGCGGCAGCAGCAGCAGCCTCCCGCGCGGCTCCGCGCTTCGCGAGCTTCCAGCCGACCACCAGCGCGAGCACGACCACGGGAATCATCGCGACGGTCCAGGTGCCGCCCGGGTAGTCGAACGCCATCAGCACCAGCACGCTGACGAGAAACCCGAGCGTGAGCCACGACGTGAACGGCGCGCCGGGCATCCGGAACGACACGGGGCTCAACTCGCCGCGATTGACCGCGCGGCGGAACAGGATCTGGCACATCACGATGAAGCCCCAGGTCGTGATGATCCCGAGCGACGCCATGTTCAACACGATCTCGAACGCCTGCGCCGGCACGATGTAGTTCAGCGGCACGCCGATCGCGTTGACCGCGACCGTGACGAGGATCCCGCCGTACGGCACGCCGCGCGCGTTCATCCGCGACACGAAGCGCGGTGCCGAGCCGCCCATCGCGAGCGAACGCAGCACGCGCCCGGTCGAATAGAGGCCGGAATTCAGGCTCGACAGCGCGGCGGTCAGCACCACGACGTTCATCACCGTGCCGACGTACGGCACGCCGAGCTTGCCGAAGAACGTCACGAACGGACTTTCGTGCGCGCTGTACGCGGTCCACGGCAGCAGCATCGTCAGCAGCACGACCGAGCCGACGTAGAACAGCGCGATGCGCCACATCACGCTGTTGATCGCCTTCGGCAGCACCTTGCGCGCATCGGCGGTCTCGCCCGCCGCGACGCCGACGAGCTCGATGCTCGCATACGCGAACACGACGCCCTGCACGATCAGCACGGCCGGCAGGATTCCGTGGGGAAAGATCCCGCCGTGATCCGCGATCAGGTGCAGCCCCGGCATCTGGCCGGCGACCGGATGGCCGCTCGCGAGAAACACGGCGCCGACCGCGAGGAACAACGCGAGCGTCCCCACCTTGACGATCGAGAACCAGAACTCCATCTCGCCGAACACCTTCACGCCGATCATGTTCATCACCGACACGATCCCGAGCGCGCCGAGCGCGAACACCCATTGCGGCACGTCGGTGAACACGGCCCAGTACTTCATGTAGATCGCGACCGCGGTGATGTCGACGATGCCGGTAGTCGCCCAGTTCAGGTAGTACATCCAGCCCGCGACGAACGACGCGCGCTCGCCCATGAACTCCCGTGCGTACGACACGAACGAGCCGCTGGTCGGGCGGTGCATCACGAGCTCGCCGAGCGCGCGCATGATCAGGAACGCGAATACGCCGCACACGAGATACACGACCGCCAGCGCGGGCCCCGCACTCTGCAGGCGGCCGCCCGCGCCGAGAAAGAGGCCGGTGCCGATCGCACCGCCCATCGCGATCATCTGCACGTGGCGCGGCTTCAACTGCTTCTCATAGCCGGTTTCGTGCGACGCGAACATCGCATCGCGATCGGCATGACGGGGATCCGCGCCGCCGGCCGTGTCGGCCGGGCGCTCGCTGGCGTGCTTCATGGTATGTCTCCGTTTCTTGATGTGTGGCGCCCGTCGACGGGGCGCTGCGGGAACGGTCGCGCACGAGCCGCCGGCGGCATACGCCGGCGCCGCGCGGCCGGAATCAGTACGCGCGCGGACGGATCAGCGCTTCGGGCCGCAACGCTTCATCCAGTTGCGCGTCGGTCATCAGCTGGTGATCCAGCACGACCTCGCGGATCGACTTGCCGCTCTCGTGGGCTTCGGCGGCCACGGCGGTCGCGCGCTTGTAGCCGATGTACGGGTTCAGCGCGGTCGCGAGCGCGACCGAGCGCTCCATCGTTTCGCGCAGTCGCTCGGGGTTCGCGGTGATCCCGCTCACGCAGCGGCCCGCGAGCGTCGTGCACGCGGCCGTCAGGTGGCTGAAGCTGCGGAACAGCGCGCTCGCGATCACCGGCTCGAACGCGTTGAGCTGGAGCTGTCCGGCCTCGGCGGCGAACGTCACCGTCAGGTCGTTGCCGAACACTTCGAACGCGACCTGGTTCACGACTTCCGGAATCACCGGATTCACCTTGCCCGGCATGATCGACGAGCCGGCCTGCACCGGTGGCAGGTTGATCTCGCCGAACCCTGCGCGCGGGCCGCTCGACAGCAGCCGCAGGTCGTTGCAGATCTTCGACAGCTTGACCGCGATCCGCTTCAGCACGCCGGAGATCTGCACGAACGCGCCGCAATCCTGCGTCGCTTCGATCAGGTTCGGCGCGGTGCTCAGGTCCAGGCCGGTAATGCGTCGCAGCGCGGCCAGCGCCTTCTCCGCGTACTGCGGATGCGCGGTGATGCCGGTGCCGATCGCGGTCGCGCCGAGATTGATCTCGCGCATCAGCAAGCCGGCCTCCTGCAGGCGCGCGATGTCTTCCGTCACCATCACCGCGTAGGTCGAGAACTCCTGGCCGAGCGTCATCGGCACGGCGTCCTGCAGCTGCGTGCGGCCGAGCTTCAGCAGGCCCGAGAACGCGTCGGCCTTCTCCGCGAACGCATCGCGCAGGCGTGCCATCGCCTCGAGCAGATGCTCGACCGCGAAGCAGGTCGCGATCCGGATCGCGGTCGGATAGACGTCGTTCGTGCTCTGCGCGAGATTGACGTGCTCGTTCGGATGCAGGTATTCGTACTGCCCGCGCGCATGCCCCATGATTTCGAGCGCGCGGTTGCAGATCACCTCGTTCGCGTTCATGTTGGTCGACGTGCCGGCCCCGCCCTGGATGATGTCGACCACGAACTGGTCGTGCAGCCGGCCTTCGCGGATCTCGACGCACGCAGCGGCGATCGCGTCGCGATACGCGGCCGGCAGCAGTCCGAGCTCGCAGTTCGCATCGGCGGCGGCTTCCTTGACGGCCGCGAGCGCCATGACGAGGTACGGCAGCGACGCGATCGTGCGCCCCGAAATGTCGAAGTTCTCCTTCGCGCGCAGCGTATGGACGCCGTAGTACGCCGAATCCGGAATGCTTCGTTTCCCTAAAAGATCCGCTTCGACGCGGAAGCCGTTTTCCGTCATGGTGCCCCTCCTGAAATGTCTCGTGCCGCCGCGGGAAACCGGCTGCGTGCGCCGTTTCCCGGTATGACGGGATCGCATTCTATGCCTTTGCACACAGAAGCTCGATTCTGTATTATCGAAAGCGGTTTTGCGTGGGACGCAACAGCGAGAGACGGATGAAAACAATGGCGAGAGACACCGGCATCGATCACCTCGGCGCGATGCGCGCGTTCGTGCGCGTCGTCGAAATGGGGAGCTTTTCCGCGGTCGCGAAGGAGATGCACGTGTCGACGTCCACCGTCGCGCGCAAGATCACGGCGATCGAGGACGCGCTCGGCGTGGCGCTACTGCATCGCTCGACGCACAGCGTGACGCTGACCGAGGCCGGCCACATCTACCTGGAACGCGCGGTCACGCTGATCGCCGATCTCGACGACACGCTGCGCGTCGTGGCCGAGCTCAATGCGCAGCCGAGCGGCCCGCTGAAGCTCACCGCGCCGGTCGCGTTCGGCCGCCGTCATCTCGCGCCGCTGATCGCGCCGTTTCTCGCGCGCTACCCGACGATCCAGCTCGACGTGCGGCTCACCGACAACCACAACGACCTCGTCGCCGGCGGATTCGACCTCGACATTCACGAGGGCGAGAACTATCTGGACAACCTGGTCGTCCACCGGCTGTCGCGCAACGACAGCATCCTGTGCGCGACGCCCGGCTATCTCGACCGCTGCGGGCGGCCCGCGACGCCGGACGACCTGCAGCACCACAACTGCCTGCGCTACGTGCATCCCGAGGGCGATCCACGCTGGGAACTCGCGCGCGGCGACGCGCGGCACAGCGTGCTGCCGGCCGGCAACCTCGTCACCGATCACTCGGAGCTGCTGCTCGACGCGACCTGCGCGGGGCTCGGCATCGCCGAATTCGAGATCTGGCTGGTGCGCGACCTGCTCGCGAGCGGCCGGCTCGAAGCCGTGCTGCCGCGCTATCGGCTGCAGAACAAGCTGACCGGCGACTACATCTACATCGCGTATCTGGCGAACCGGCGCAGCTCGGCGAAGCTGCGCGTGCTGAAGGACTTTCTCGCGGAACATCTCGCGCACATCGGCGAGCTGTCGGAGGTCGAGTTGGGGAAGATTCGCGACGCGGGCGCGTAGTGGGCCGCACGGGCGGCCGCAGCCGCGCCGGTCGGCTGGCAAGCGCCGATGCGCGCCGCACTTGCCGCCACGACACGCGTATCGACGTGTTGTCGCCCTTCAGGCAGGCTGCAATTCGAACGGGAACGTCGCGTGCCCGATCTCGACACCCTGCGTGTTCAGCATCCGCGGCCGGTGGAACGCGGCGAGCCGCGCGCGCTGCGCGTCCGTGCCGATCTGCAGCCGTTCGAGCAGTTCGCTGACCATCATGTACAGCACGTCGATGTTGCCGTCCTCGATCTTCACCGAGATGCCGAGCGCGCCGTCGGCGCCGAGTTCCCGCGTGCGCGTCGACGCGCGTACGCCGATCCCGTAGCACGCATCCGCGCCGAGCTTGCCGACGACTTGCCCGTCGAACGCGTCCATCAGCACCGTGCAGTAGCGCCCTTCCCCGGCGACCAGCTCCGGATGGGCAGTCATCGCGTGATGAATGCGCGCCAGCGCGCGCACGCGATCGGTCGCGGCAGCGCCGCCGGCTTCCAGCGTATCCGCGCCGTCGGCCAGCGATGCGTAAAGACGCGCGAGGCGATCGAGCGGGAACGCCGGCGTCGGCAGGTTGCAGCCGTCGATCGCCCAGTCGACTTCGTCGTCGCGCAGGCCGCACGCGTCGGCGACCACATGCTTGACGCGCACCTGCATCGGATGCTCCGGCAGATGGTAGTCGGCGATCGCGGCGCCGATCGAACGCGCGCCGGCCAGCATCCCGACGTGCTTGCCCGAACAGTTGCTGCAGACGCCGGTCGGCGTGTAGTCGCGCTTGATCCACGACCGGTACACCGCGTCCGACAGCGGCGCATGGCCGCCGCACCGCAAGTCCGACTCCTGCGCGTCGACCTTCTCCAGCATCGCCCGCGTGCGCGCGATGTGCCGCTCCTCGCTGCTGTGCGACGCGCACATCAGCGCGATGTCCGCGTCGTCGAAACCGAACCGCTCGGGCGCGCCCGTCTCGATCACGGACAACGCCTGCGCCGGCTTCGCCGCCGAGCGCGCGAGCGTGGTCCGGAACGGATCGCCGAGCCGGAACAGCAGCTTGCCGCCAGCATCCACCACCGCCACGTCGGCGACGTGCGTGTTCTCGATCGCCTTGCCGCGGTACGTGACGACCGCTGCGCGTTGGGTGTCCATCTGTGCTGTCTCCTTCGTCGGGCCTGATTGCCGGGGCCCGTGCAACCGGTTCCGCAGTGTATCGGCTCGCCGCCGGGTCGAGCCGGTCGGGGGATGGAAAGCGGTATTGCGCCGGATGCAAAGGCAGTTGCACTGGAGACAGTCAGCAACAATGCTCGCGTGCGAGTCGATTGAATGGGGCCCCAAACACCCATTCAGTCGGCTTTTTCGTCGCCATACCTTCCGACCACACATCAAATTCAGCGTTGATGAATTGCAGCGATGCCTACGACAAACAGTCCCTTGGTGAACTGACAGCATGTGCGTGCGACAGCAGAGGTCGACCGGGCTCTTCTGCCGATACTTCTCCCGCATACGCGCCATGGGTTACGCGTCGATCGCCAGCAACGCAAAGGTCGCAAGCCAGTGCTCGCCCATGTAGTCGCCGGCCACGTGCGCGAGCGCGCTCGCGAGATGCCGGTCGGCCGCATCGAGCAGCGTCGCGCGCCGTGCATCGCCTTCCGGCAGCGCGCCGGCGAGCGAGCGCTGGCACCACGCGCGGCTCAGGTTCAAGCCGTCCAGATGCGCGATCTTGCCGTCGCTGCGGTCGCTGACCGTCGCCGGCACGAACAGTGTCGCCGGCTCGCCGCGCGCGAGATCCGGCAGGAAACGCGCGAACCAGCCGTCGAATTCGGCGGCCGGCAGCACGCGCCGCATCAGCTCCGCCTCCATCAGCGCGGGCGACAGGAACTCGTCGCCCGACGGCTCCCACGCCTGGCACGCGACATCGTCCAGGTGCCAGCGTTTCGCCGTATCGGCGATCAGCACCGCGAGCCCGTCACGCTGCGTCGCGCGCGCGAAGTCGAACGTGAGCGCCAGCGCGAACGCGGTGTTGAAGTGCGTGCCGACCCGCAGCGGATAGGTCGCCTTCGGCAGGAAGGTCTCGAAGCGCGCGACGAACAGGTCGGTGAGCGGCGCGATCGTCTTCGCCCAGCGGGCAGCCTGCGGCACCACGCCCTTCAGCGCGAGCCGCTCCAGCTGCGCGGACAGCGCCAGCAGCCACGCCCAGCCATAAGGCCGCTCGAAGCCGCTGTTGTGCGGCAGCGCGAGATACGCGCGTTCGCCGGCGACGTTCGCGTCGGTGAAATGCGCGTCGACGACGGCGATGATCCGCTCGGCCTCCGGCAGCGCCGGATAGCGTTCGAGCACGCGCAGCACGAGCCAGTAGCCGTGCACGCACGAGTGCCAGTCGTAGCTGCCGTAGAAGATCGGGTGCAGCGCGCGCGGCCCCTGCACGTCGTGCGGGCCCTCGAGCGAATGCGTGAGCTTGTTCGGATATTCGCGGGTCAGGTGCGCGAGCGCGAGCGACGCGAATTTCGATGCGAGTTCGGGGGTCAGTCGGTCGGTCATGGACATCTCGTCAGAAGCGGAATACGAACGCGTACATCAGCAACGTGTTCACGGCCAGCAGCAACACGGCGGTCGGCCACTGCGCCTTGATCACGCCGTTCTTGTCCTTCAGTTCGAGCAGCGCCGCGGGCACGATGTTGAAGTTCGCGGCCATCGGCGTCATCAGCGTACCGCAGAAGCCGCTCAGCATCCCGATCGCGCCGAGGATCGCCGGGTTGCCGTGAAATTGATGGACGATCAGCGGCAGGCCGATGCCGGCCGTCATCACGGGGAACGCCGCGAACCCGTTGCCCATGATCATCGTGAACAGCGCCATGCCGACCGTATAGGCGGCAACGACCGCGAACGGCGAATCGATCGGCACCCAGTCCTTCACGAGCCCCGACACCACGCCGCCGACGCCCGCGACCGCGAACAGCGCGCCGAGCGCCGCGAGCATCTGCGGCAGGATCGCGGCCCAGCCGACCGCGTCCATCGTGTGACGCGCCTCCTTCAGCGCGTGCACGGGCGAATCGCGCAGCATCGCGAGCGCGACGGCGAACGCGACGAGCGTGCCGAGCACGAGCGAGATCAGCGTCACGCTCTTCGGATCGACGAACGGCACGCGCTTCAGCGCGAACGTGCCGATCAGCGTGACGACGGGAATCAGCAGCGCCGGCAGGAACAGCGTGTTGCCGAAGCGCAGCGCCTTCGCCCCGCGCCGCGTGGCCGCCGCAACGCCTGCTTCGTCCGACTTGCCGCGTCCGAGCTTGCCCGAGCCCGCGATCAGCGCGAGCGCGATCGCGAGGCAGCCCGTCACGAAGTGCGGCAGCAGCGCGCCGAACAGGAACGTGAGCGCGTAGATCGCCCAGAACGCGAAATTGACGACGCGGCGCGGGTTCGTGCGGTCCGTCAGGTTGAAGCACGCGAACGCGGCGAACATCAGCCCGGCGAGCGTATACAGCGGTTCGAGGCCGATCATCGTGCGCCCTCCCGCCCGAATGCGCCGAAGCCGCGCGACAGCCGGTGGTCGAGCAACGCGAGCCGCGTGCAGTGGATCAGCAGCGCGGCGATCGCGGTCGGGATCGCCCAGACCGACAGGTGCAGCGGCTCGATCGCGATCCCGTTCTGTTCGAGAAAGCCCTTGATCAGCAGGATCGACTGGATCGCGATGAAGATGTCCTCGCCGAAGAACACGGCGACGTTGTCGGCGGCCGACGCGTGCGCACGGATCTGCTGGCGCACCGACTCGGGCAGGTCGCCGTGCCGGCTGACGGCGGCGGCCTCGGCCATCGGGGCGATCAGCGGCCGCACCATCTGCGCGTGACCGCCGAGCGACGTGAGGCCGAGCGCGGCGCTCACCTGGCGCAGCACGAAATACAGCATCAGCACGCGGCCCGTGGTCGCCGCCTGCACGCGCGAGATCATCCGCTTCGCCTGTTCCTTGAGCCCGTTGCGCTCGAGCAGCGCGATCACCGGCAGCGTCAGCCAGATCAGCCCCATGTAGCGGTTGTCGGTGAACGCCTTGCCGAACGCGCTGACGATGTCGACAAGATTCATCCCGCCCGCGAGCCCCGTCGCGAGGCCCGCGATCGTGACCACCAGCAGCGCGTTGAAGCGCAGCGCGAAACCGATCACGACGATCGGCACCCCAATCAGCACCAGCATTGCCCCTCCTTGTGTCGGATGCGCGGCGTCGTGAAGACGCGCCGCCCGCCCGGTTTCGACCGGGTTCAGGTCGCAAAATCTAACACGAGACTTTATCGATAAAAAGTCGACAATTTGAAGCTTCGGGTAAACGTTGAAACCGGTGCCGCGTGGCGCCGGCCGCGTGTCCGCCGTGTTTCGTCCGAGCGATCGGCAACGGGCGGCGGGCGGCCACGCGCGCGTGGCGTGAACAATTCCGGCGGGCGAACCGCGGACGGTCCGCGTTCCTGCCCGGGATGGCGGAGCCCCGGTGCGCCGACTAAACTGGAAAGCATCGGCAACGTTCGGGAGAGCCGCCATGATTGACGTATTCCAGACCATCGGCAGCCGCGCGTTCTCCGCTCATCTGGCGAAGGACGGGATGGTGACGCTGATGGAACAACGCCATGAAGTCGACCGCGTGACGCTCGCGACCGCCTATGCCGCGCTCGTCGAGGAATCGGAGCAGGAATCCGACCTCCTCGACGCGACGGTCGAAGGGATGATGCGCGCGCTGATCGAAGGGTACGCACGCAGCCATTGAACGACTGAGGGCGCGGTGCGCCGGCCTGCGCCGCCGGCTCGCCGATGCCCGCGCGCGTGCCCATGCCGGGCGCGCCGCCTTCCCGTCGAAACGCATGCGTCGGCGACGGGTTTCCGCCCTGCCGTATGATCTTGCGCATGGCTGCCCGGCGCCCCGGGCGGCAGGAAATGCCGCCCGGCCATGGAGGAAACGGTCGAAAACGACGCTATGCGCAATTTTTTTGATTGCCGCCGCTCGCGCCGCATGACAGCATGCGGGCGTCGCCAATCGAAAAGAATTCCGTGCCATCCGCCCGCCAATGCCATTCGGCGGCGCCGACCCGGCACTGCCTTCCATGAACCCGGCCCACCTCCAACACTACGAACCGACCGGAGTATCCCGCTTGTGAACATCGGCATCGTCAACGACCTCCCGCTTGCCGTCGAGGCGATGCGCCGTGCGATCGCGCACCGGCCCGAGCATCGCGTGCTGTGGGTCGCGACCGACGGCGCGCAGGCCGTCGAACTGTGCGCCGCGCAACCGCCCGACGTCGTGCTGATGGACCTGATCATGCCGAAGTTCGACGGAATCGAGGCGACGCGGCGGATCATGCGCTCCGCCCGCCCGTGCGCGATCCTGATCGTGACGAGCTGCATCGGTGCGAACGCGTGGCGCGTGTTCGAAGCGATGGGCGCCGGCGCGCTCGACGCGGTCGACACGCCGCGCCTCGGCGAAGGCGCCGCGGGCGACACCGCACGGCTGCTGCTCGCGAAAATCGACCAGATCGGCCGGCTGCTCGACGCGCCCGGCGGCGTACGCGCGGCCGGCACGACCGCACGCGCGGACGGCGGCCCGCTGATCGCGATCGGCGCGTCCGCCGGCGGCCCCGGCGCGCTCGCATCGATCCTCGGCAGCCTGCCGGCCGGCTTCAGCGCGCCGATCGTGATCGTCCAGCACGTCGATCGCGCATTCGCCGAAGGGATGGCGCAATGGCTCGACGGCCAGACGCCGCTGACCGTGCGCGTCGCGCGCGAAGGCGACCGCCCGCAGCCGGGCGTCGCCCTGCTCGCGGCGACCGACGATCACCTGCGCATCACGCGCGCCGGCACGCTCGAATACACGCGCGAGCCGGCCGCCACGCCGTACCGGCCGTCGGTCGACGTGTTCTTCAACAGCCTGACCGAGCACTGGCCGGGCCGCGTGATCGGCGTGCTGCTGACCGGCATGGGACGCGACGGCGCGATCGGCCTGAAGGCGCTGCGGATGAAGGGCTACCATACGATCGCGCAGGACGAGGCGACCAGCGCCGTCTACGGGATGCCTAAAGCGGCCGCAACACTCGGCGCGGCCCGCGCGATCCTGCCGCTCGAGCGCATCGCGGGCGAACTGGCGGCGCTCGCGCGGATCTGAGCCCGTTGACGTCTTTATATGAACACCTGGCGATGCACGTCCGCAGCGGAAAATGTTCAGCGCAGTGCTGATATCACGAGCATGTGCGACACCCCAGTTACTGCAATCCCACTCTCTTTCCCGCAGTCCCGCGATACCTTTCGGCCGCGTCATGCTGTCCTTCGACCCGCACGCCGAACAGGACTGGGGGGAACCGCTTTCGTCACCCTCCTCGCGCGTGACTCCGTGCGCCATCGCCTTGTAACGGCGCTTGTCCCGGAAGGACGACCTGGATGCGTCATGGACGCGCTTCGCCAGCCTGGTTCCGGCACGTTTCGCGGGCGACACATTGCCGACCGCGATGTAATCGAAGCGCCGCACCCGATCGAGCGCGAGCGTGTGCCGGAAATCCGCGCGGGCGTTTGCAACCTTGGCGTGCGGCGTCGCACTATGCCGCTTGTGCTTTCCCGCCATCAATGGCGGGGTTTCTCGGAGAGATTCGTGGTGAAACCCCGTTACACCCCTCGCAGCCATGGCGCAACCTGGCATCAATCATGACTAGCGACCTCACCCGCCCGCCCGGCGGCCTGCATGCGGCGTTCGACGCCGTGCACCTCCGGCCCGCGCCGCACGCCGACGCCCCTGCGATGGTTTTGCTGGTCGACGACCAGACGATCGTCGCGGAAGCCATCCGGCGCGCGCTCGTCGACGAGGACGGCATCGACTTCCACTACTGCCCGCGCTCGGACGACGCGCTGGCCACCGCGATCGAGACACGGCCGACGGTGATCCTGCAGGATCTCGTGATGCCCGGCACCGACGGGCTCAGCCTCGTGAAGGCGTATCGCGCGAATCCGGCGACGCGCGACGTGCCGATCATCGTGCTGTCGACGCAGGAAGAGCCGTTGGTCAAGAGCGCCGCGTTCGCGGCCGGCGCGAACGACTACCTCGTGAAGCTGCCCGACCGCATCGAGCTGGTCGCGCGGATCCGCTATCACTCGCGCTCGTACATGAACCTGCTGCAGCGTGACGAGGCCTATCGCGCGCTGCGGCAATCGCAGCAGCAACTGCTCGAGGCCAATCTCGAACTGCGGCGCCTCACGCATTCGGACGGTCTGACCGGGCTGTCGAACCGGCGCTATCTCGACGAATACCTGGCCGCCGAGTGGCGGCGCGGCACGCGCGAGCGCAGCGAGCTGTCGCTGCTGATGATCGACGTCGACAACTTCAAGCTGTACAACGACACGTACGGCCACGTGTCGGGCGACGGCGTGCTCAAGCAGGTCGCGGCGACCATCGAGCGCTGTCTCGGGCAGTCCGGCGATCTCGCCGCGCGGTTCGGCGGCGAGGAGTTCGCCGTCGTGATGCCGACCACGTCGCCGGGCGCCGCGCGGCTGCTCGGCGAGAAGATCCGCCTCGCGATCGAGTCGCTGCGGCTCGAGCACATGCACTCGTCGACGGGCCGCTACGTGACGATCAGCATCGGCGGCGCGAGCATCGTGCCGGCCCCCGGCCTGCCGACGACGTCGCTGATCGAGGCGGCCGACCGCGCGCTGTATCGCGCGAAGCACGACGGCAAGAATCGCGTCGAGATCGATGCGCCGCCCGCACCCTCGGTTCCGCCCGTCCCGCCGGGCGCCGGCGACGCCGGTTGAGGGCCTACACGGTGACGAGCCGGCGCGCGTAGTCGATCGGATCGAGCGGCCGGCCGAACAGGTAGCCCTGCTGCATGTCGCAGCCGATCTGCTGCAGGAACCACGACTGCGCCTGGGTCTCGACGCCTTCCGCGGTGACTTTCATCCCGAGCGAATGCGCCATCGCGACGACGGCCTGCGTGATCGCGACCGAGTCGTGATGATCGGGCACGCCCGACACGAACGAACGGTCGACCTTCAGGTTGTGCAGCGGAAACCGCTTCAGGTAGGCGAGCGACGAATAGCCGGTGCCGAAATCGTCGACCGAGATCCGCACGTTCATGTCCGTGAGCGCCTCGAGCATCGGCAGCACGGTGTCCGTGTCGTTCATCAGCAGGCCCTCGGTAATCTCCAGTTCGAGCGCGCCCGGATCGAGCTGCGTCTGCGCGAGGCAGCGGTCGACCGACTCGACGAGTCCCTCGTGGAACTGCCGCGGCGACAGGTTGACCGCCAGCATCAGGTCGGGCGCGATCGTGCGGCGCCATTCGGCAGCCTGCCGGCAGGCCGTTTCGAGCACCCACTGGCCGATCGCGACGATGAGCCCCGTATCTTCAGCAACCGGAATGAATTCCGCCGGCGACATCGGCCCGAGCTCCGGGCTCGTCCAGCGCAGCAGCGCTTCGGCGCCGACCGTGCGGCCGCTGCGCGCGTCGACGACCGGCTGGTACGCGAGCCGCAGCATGTCCGACGACAGCGCGCGCCGCAGTGACTGCTCGATCGCGAAGCGGCGCTGCAGCCGCAGGTTCAGCTGCGCGGTGAAGAACGTGAAGTGGTTGCGGCCGCGCTGCTTCGCGTCGTACATCGCGGAGTCGGCGTTGCGCATCAGCGTGACCGCATCGTCGCCGTCGCGCGGCGCGACGCTGATCCCGATCGACACGCCGAGCCAGTACTCGTTGTCCGCGATCGCGAACGGCTTGCCGATCGTGTCGATCACCTCGCGCGCGAGCACGGCCAGCTCGTCGGGATCGTCGCAGTGGTCGACGAGGATCACGAACTCGTCGCCGCCGACGCGCGTGAGCGCGTGGCGTCCGCCCGCGCAGGCCGCGAGGCGCGCCGCGACGCTGCGCAGCAGCGCGTCGCCGGCGTCGTGGCCGGCCGTGTCGTTGACCTTCTTGAAGCCGACGAGATCGATGAACAGGATCGCGACGCGCGCGGGCCCGGCCGCCGCATCGCGCGCGCCGAACAGCTCGCGCATCCGGTCGGAGAGCCAGCGCCGGTTGTAGAGGCCCGTCAGCGCGTCGCGCGTCGCCAGGTAGCGCAGTTGCTGCTGCGCTTCGCGCACGGGGCCGATGTCGTGAAACGACACGAGCACCGACTCGGGCTGTGTCTCGCCCGGCTTCACGATCGGCACCGCGTTGCCGCGTACCCAGATGATGTCGCCGTCCGCGAGCCCGAAGCCGACCGAGTAGTCGAGCAGCGGCGCGGCCGTGACGAACGCGCGCCGGCTCGGCCAATCGTCGGGCGCGATCGGCGTGCCGTCCTCGTGCAGCTTGTACAGGATCACCGTCGACAGCCGGCGTCCGACGAGGTCGCCCTTCACGCGCATCATCCGGTTCGCGCTCGGGTTGCTCGCGATCACCACGCCGTCGGGCGACACGACGACGATCCCCTCGTTCAGGCTGTTGACGACCTGGCGGTGATGCGCCTCGCTGCGCGCGAGCTGCCGCGAAATCGAGTCCTGGTGCACCGCGAGGCCGACGCTGTTGCCGATATCGCGCAGCAGGTCGGTTTCCACGTCGCTCGGTCGCCGCGACGCACGGTGATAGACGGCGAACGCGCCGAGCACGGTGCCCGCGTCGTCCAGGAACGGCACCGACCAGCACGCGCGCAGGCCGAGCGGCAGCGCGAACGCACGATAGTCGGCCCATAGCGGATCGGTTTCGATGTCTTCGACGGCGACCATCCGGCGCTCGTACATCGCCGTGCCGCACGAGCCCGCGGCGGGCCCGATCGATGCGCCTTCGATCGCGACGCTGTACTGCGCGGGCAGCGACGGCGCGGCGCCGACGTGCACATGCACGCCGTCCGCGTCGAGCAGCAGGATGGTGCACGACGCACCGTCGCCGAGCAGCGCCTCGGCGCGCCGGCATACCTCGACGAGCAGCTCCGGCAGCGGTGTGTTGCGCGTGATCAGCCTCAGCACGCTTTGCTCGGACGCGAGGACTTCCGCTGCAAGGCCGAGGCTGTAGCGAGAACTTTGCGGTTCGGTATTCAAGATGAATCCTGCCGTCAGCTCGACCGGGTTCTGATGCGCCCGATTCGTTAGCGGTCCGTCGTGCCGTTTATCGCTCCGGGTTTACGTGAACCCGGTGCGTCCCCATGCGCGCGCGCCGCAACGCGCACCAAAATACATTTAACACCAATCCGTGCAGCCCCGTACATCCGCACGCATCAGGGCTTACGCGCGGTCGCGGCATGCACGTCGAATCCCCATTTGTCAGACGATTGATGCCGACCGCGCCGAGGCGGCTCGCGTGCGACGGCCTTCAGCGCGTCGATCGCGCCGACGCGGCCAGCCGCGTTCGCGGATACGTGCTTCAATGTGGTTCGAACCGGCGTCGCGCGCTGGCCGCCACGCAGCGCAGCGCGTTCCCCTCGACCGACCTTCACGGAATCCCATGACGAACCCTGCCGACATCAAGGCGCTCGTTTTCGACGTGTTCGGAACGATCGTCGACTGGAGAACCGGCGTCGCGCGCGAAGCCGCCACGTTCCTGGCACGCCATGCGCCGGATCTCGATCCGTTCGAATTCGCCGATACGTGGCGCCGCGAATACTCGCCTTCGATGGAGGAAATCCGCAGCGGGCGCAGGCGCTACGTGCGGCTCGACGTGCTGCATCGCGAGAACCTCGTGCGCACCCTCGATCGCTACGGGATCGACGGCACGCCCGATGAAGAGATCGACGCGCTCAACCTCGCGTGGCACCGGCTCGATCCGTGGCCCGATTCCGTCGCGGCGCTGCAGCGGCTGAAGCAGCGCTACGTGATCGCGCCGCTGTCGAACGGCAACATCCGGCTGATGGTCGACGTCGCGAAGCACGGCGGCCTGCCGTGGGACGCGATCCTCGGCGCGGAAGTCGCGCACGCGTACAAGCCGTCGCCGAAGGTCTATACCGAAGCGGTCGACATTCTCGGCGTCGCGCCGGCCGAGCTGTGTCTGGTTGCCGCGCACAACGGCGACCTGGCCGCCGCGCGGCAACTCGGGCTGGCGACCGCATTCGTGCCGCGGCCGACCGAACACGGGCCCAGCCAGACGACGGACCTGAAAGCCGACGATGCGTGGGACTTCGACGTCAAGGACCTGAACGAACTCGCGGATCGGCTCGGTTGCGTGCGTTGACGCCGACCGCGTGCCCGGATGGAGGTCACGACGTGAACGTGCAGGTCGTCACCGCGGCCGGACCGCCACCTGCGCGCCCGCCCCGCGAAGTCACTATGTCAAACCGGTACGCGACACGAAATCCATCAATCGACACGTGACGGATCGCCCGTGACGCACCGCTTCGCTCACGTCGCGCTGCCCGCGCGCTCCTCGACGAAACACAACGTCCCCGACTCCCCCATCAACAACGGCCGATTCGCGTCGGCCGCCGCACGCAGGTAATCCCACAGCGCCGTCACGCGCCGCAGCTTGCGCAGATCCTCGCGACAGGTCAGCCAGAAGCACCGCGTGACCACCACGTCGTCCGGCAGCACCGGCACCAGCGCCGGCTGCGTGGCCGCCATGAAGCACGGCAGGATCGCGAGCGCGCCGCCCTGCAGCGCCGCGAATACCTGCGCGATCACGCTGGTCGTGCGCAGCCCGGCCGTCGCGCCCGGCACCGCGCGCTCCAGGTACAGCAGCTCGCTGCTGAACGCGAGATCGTCGACGTAGCTGATGAACGCATGCCGCGCGAGATCGTCCGTGCAGGTGATCGGCGGATGATTCGCCAGATAGTCGCGCGTCGCATAGAGCCGCAACTGGTAGTCGCACAGCTTCGTGACCACGTAAGGCCCGCGTTCGGGCCGCTCGAGCGTGATCGCCAGGTCGGCCTCGCGCTTCGGCAGGTTGACGAAATGCGGGACCGGCAGCAGGTCGACCGTCACGTGCGGATGCGCGACGCGAAACCGCGCAAGTTGCGGCGCGAGGAAAAAGCAGCCGAACCCTTCGGTCGACCCGATCCGCACGTGGCCCGACAGTGCCTCGCCGGTGTTCGCGACCTGGTCGCACGCGGATTGCACGGTCGTCTCCATCGCATCCGCATACGCGACGAGCCGCTGCCCCTCGGCCGTCAGCGTGAAGCCTCCGGAGCGCGACTTGTCGAACAGCAGCGTGCCCATCGCGGCCTCGAGCGCGCGAATGCGCCGCGCGACGGTCGTGTAGTCGACGCCGAGCCGCTTCGCCGCGCCGCTCGCGCGCTGCGTGCGTGCGACTTCGAGGAAAAAGCGCAGGTCGTCCCAGTTCAGGTTGCCGGAAACCGGCTCGGTGGCGTGTCGCATCGGCAAAAAAGGGGCAGGCGTCTCGGGGCCGGGTATCGATATGCATAAATGCACATCCAACCGGTTTTCTTGTCGGTACATCATGGATCCGCGCATAACTATACTCGACCGTGACCTGCGGACCATGAGCTGCAGGCAATCAATACGGAGACACCATGCAGACGCGATCCACCCTCGATGAGCATGCAACCATCGCGGCGCCAGCGCCCGAGCGCATCGCGAAGCACTACCTGCTGGCCGGCTGGGCCAGCATGGCCGGCACGACGATCGAGTGGTACGACTTCTTCCTCTACGGCACCGCCGCCGCGCTCGTATTCAACCGCATCTTCTTCCCGTCGCTGGACCCCGTCGTCGGCACGCTCGCCGCGTTCGGCACGTTCGCGGTCGGCTTCATCGGCCGGCCGATGGGCGGCATCGTGTTCGGCCACTTCGGCGACCGCATCGGCCGCAAGTCGATGCTGATGATCACGCTGCTGCTGATGGGCGTGCCGAGCATGATCATCGGGCTGATCCCGTCGTACGACCGGATCGGCTACTGGGCCGCCGCGCTGCTGATCGCGATGCGCTTCCTGCAAGGGATGGCGGTCGGCGGCGAATGGGGCGGCGCGGTGCTGATGGCCGTCGAGCATGCGCCGAAGGGCCGCAAGGGGCTGTTCGGCAGCCTGCCGCAGACGGGCGTCGGACTCGGCCTGATCCTGTCGTCGGTCGCGATGGCCTCGGTGGCCGCGCTGCCGGACGCCGACATGCTGTCGTGGGGCTGGCGCGTGCCGTTCCTCGCGAGCATCGCGCTGGTCGGCCTCGGCTGGTTCATCCGCGCGAAGGTGCCGGAGTCGCCGGACTTCGAGAAGATGCAGCGCCAGGGCAAGGCCGAGAAGTCGCCGGTGACGGCCGCGCTGCGCCGCCATCCGCGCGAAGTGCTGACGATCGTCGGCGCGCGCGCCGCCGAGAACACCTGGTTCTACATGGTCGTCACGTTCGCGCTCGCCTATGCGACGCAGCAACTGCATCTGCCGAAGGCCGAGATGCTGCACGCGATCACGGCCGGTGCAGCGCTGTCGCTCGTCACGATGCCGCTGTGCGGGCATCTCAGCGACCGCATCGGCCAGCGTCGGATGTTCGCGATCGGCCTCGTGCTGATGTGCGCGTTCGCCGCGCCGTTCTTCTTGATGCTCGGCACGCAGCAGACGTCGACCGCATGGTGGGCAATCGTGCTCGGCCTCGGCGTCGTGTTCCCGATTCTCTATGCGCCGGAGTCGCTGCTGTTCGCGCAGCAGTTCCCGGCGGAAATCCGCTACAGCGGCATCTCGCTGTCGGTGCAGCTCGCCGGCGTGATCGGCGGCGGCTTCGCGCCGATGATCGCGACGTCGCTGCTCAAGGCCGGCGGCGGCCAGCCGTACTACGTGATCGCGTACCTCGTCGGCTTCGGCGTATTCGCCCTCGCGTGTACCGCACTGATGCGTCCGGCGCGTATTGAGCGCACCTGAGCGCACCGGCCTGCATTGACCCGATTCCTGTTTGACCTGCCGTCCGCCGCGGCTGCACGCGCGACGGAGACAGGCCGCCCTTTTTCTTCGCATCACCGTTTCCCGGAGAGTTCAATGAACGCCGCAGTTCCCCAGACCACCCTCGCCCTGCCCACCGCCAAGCTGCTGATCGACGGCGCGTTCGTCGAATCGCAAAGCGCCGAATGGGGCGACATCGTCAACCCCGCGACGCAGAAAGTGATCGGCCGCGTGCCGTACGCGACGCTCGACGAGGTCGACGCCGCGATCGCATCCGCGCAGCGCGCGTTCCAGACCTGGAAGACGACGCCGATCGGCGCGCGGCTGCGCATCATGCTGAAGTTCCAGGACCTGGTGCGCCGCAATCTCGAACGGATCGCGCATACGCTGACGGCCGAGCAAGGCAAGACGCTGCCCGACGCGCAGGGCGACATCTTCCGCGGCCTCGAAGTGGTCGAGCACGCATGCTCGATCGGCACGCTGCAGCAGGGCGAATTCGCGGAGAACGTCGCGGGCGGCGTCGACACCTACACGCTTCGCCAGCCGATCGGCGTGTGCGCGGGCATCACGCCGTTCAACTTCCCCGGGATGATCCCGCTGTGGATGTTCCCGATGGCGATCGTGTGCGGCAACACGTTCGTGCTGAAGCCGTCCGAACAGGACCCGCTGTCGACGATGCAGCTCGTCGAGCTCGCGATCGAGGCGGGCGTGCCGCAGGGCGTGCTGAACGTCGTGCACGGCGGCAAGACCGTCGTCGACCGTCTCTGCACGCACCCGGACATCAAGGCGATCTCGTTCGTCGGCTCGACGCGCGTCGGCACGCACGTGTACAACCTCGGCAGCCAGCACGGCAAGCGCGTGCAGTCGATGATGGGCGCGAAGAACCACGCGGTGGTGCTGCCCGATGCGCACCGCGAGCAGTCGATCAACGCGCTGGTCGGCGCGGGCTTCGGCGCGGCGGGCCAGCGCTGCATGGCGACCTCGGTCGTCGTGCTGGTCGGCCGTGCGCGCGACTGGCTGCCCGATCTGGTCGAGAAGGCGAAGACGCTGAAGGTCAACGCCGGCGCCGAAGCCGGCACCGACGTCGGGCCGGTCGTGTCGCAGGCGGCGAAGGCGCGCATCCTGTCGCTGATCGACGCCGGCGTGAAGGAAGGCGCGACGCTGCTGCTCGACGGCCGCGACGTGAAGGTGCCCGGCTACGAGCAGGGCAACTTCGTCGGCCCGACGATCTTCTCGGGCGTGACGACCGACATGTCGATCTACAAGGAAGAAATCTTCGGGCCGGTGGTGGTCGTGCTCGAAGCCGACACGCTCGACGACGCGATCGCGCTCGTCAACGCGAACCCGATGGGCAACGGCGTCGGCCTGTTCACGCAGAGCGGCGCGGCCGCGCGCAAGTTCCAGAGCGAGATCGACGTCGGCCAGGTCGGCATCAACATCCCGATTCCCGTGCCGGTCCCCTACTTCAGCTTCACCGGCTCGCGCGGCTCGAAGCTCGGCGATCTCGGCCCGTACGGCAAGCAGGTCGTGCAGTTCTACACGCAGACGAAGACGGTCACCGCGCGCTGGTTCGACGACGACGCGACGGCCGGCGGCGTGAACACCACGATCGCGCTGCGCTGAGGGGGAGCCTGCACATGGACATCGCATTCATCGGACTCGGCAACATGGGCGGTCCCATGGCCGCCAACCTGCTCGAGGCCGGCCACGCGCTGACGGTGTTCGACCTCGACGCGAACGCGGTCGACGCCGCGGTGCGCGCGGGCGCGGCGGCGGCCGCGTCGCCGCGTGACGCGGCCGCCCGCGCGTCGCTGCTGATCACGATGCTGCCGGCCGCGCAACACGTGCGCGCCGTCTACCTCGGCGACGACGGCGTGCTGGCCGGCGCGCGCGCCGGCGCAATCTTCGTCGACTGCAGCACGATCGATCCGGGCACCGTGCGCGCGGTGGCCGACGCCGCCGCGCAGCGCGACTTCCCGCTCGCCGACGCGCCGGTGTCGGGCGGCACCGGCGGCGCGCAGGCCGGCACGCTGACCTTCATGGTCGGCGCGGACGCCGCGCTGTTCGAGCGCATCCGCCCCGTGCTGCTCGACATGGGCAAGAACGTCGCGCACTGCGGCGGCACGGGCACCGGGCAGATCGCGAAGATCTGCAACAACCTGCTGCTCGGGATCTCGATGATGGGCGTGTCCGAAGCGATGGCGCTCGGCGCCGCGCTCGGCATCGATCCGGCCGTGCTGGCCGGCATCATCAACACGTCGACCGGCCGCTGCTGGAGCTCGGACACGTACAACCCGTACCCGGGCGTGAACGACGCGGCGCCCGCCGCGCGCGGCTATGCGGGCGGTTTCGCCGCGAACCTGATGCTGAAGGATCTCGGGCTCGCGACCGAAGCCGCGCGCAGCGCACGGCAGCCGGTGTGGATGGGCGCGCTCGCGCAACAGCTCTATCAGTCGATGAGCCAGCAGGGGCTCGGCACGCTCGACTTCTCCGCGTGCGTGAAGCTGTACGAGGCGCAGCCCGTGTAACGCGCTCGACGGACGTGCGCCGACCCGCGATGCCCGTCAACGGCATCGCGGGTCGTTTCACATCCGGAGCAACGCGGGCGCGGAGGCTACGACCGCGCGGGCAACGCGGTCTCGAAGGTCGGATGGCACTCGAAAGCGAGTTCGGAGCGCGCGTCGACGCGGCGGCCGCCGGTCACCGACTCCTGCTTCAGGCTCGCGCGCATGCCGCGCTGCGTGCAATAGCTGGTCGCTTCGCTGACGGCCTTCTCATGGGCATCGGCCCACGTCGTCGACACGCCGAGCGTGCGCGTCGTCACGGTGAAGACGTTCGGGTTCGACGTCGCGGTCACGTCGGAAGCGGTTGAACACGCGGCGAGCAAGCATGCAGCCGCCGCGATGGTCAACCATCGCAGGGATCGAAAAGGTACAGGGATGGACATGGGGGGCAAGCGCACGTCGAGTCGACGGCATTGAGCAACATAGGCGACAGTATGCCTGCCCGATCGCCGGAGATCATGCCCTTTTCGGTGAACACATTGTTTCGAATGGTTAAACGATGGGGCGATGCCGGCAAGATTTACGGCCGGCGTTGCGCGTGACGTCGCCCGGCAGGTTGCTTTTCCCGGTTACCGCGCGGCTTCGGGCCGCCACGCCCGCCGGCACACGGGTGTCACGGCATTCCATACCACGCGGGCACATCGCTTGCGACATCCATGCGCCCGCCGCCCCGGCGGACGACCCTCCTTCCCTCAACCGGCGCTGCGCACCGCGCGACGCCTCGCGCGGCGAGACCGCATCGCAAGCAGGCCCTGAACGAGAGGACGACGATGAAATCCATTCGAACGATAGTGGCCCTGTGCTCGGTCATTTCCGTACTCGCGGCGTGCGGCGGCGACGGCAACGACGTCGGCACCGAACTCGGCATCTCGAAACCGCAGGCGCGCTTCATCAACGCAGTGCCGGCCGGCCCGAATCTCGACTACTACCTGAATGCGAAGGTGGATGCGTCGGGCGTCGCGTACAAGGGCGTGACCCGCTATCACGACATCGACTCCGGCACGCGGACCGCGAGCTACAACGTCTCGGGCACGACCGCGACCATCGCGTCGCAATCGTTCGGCGCGGTGAACGGCCACCACTACACGACGATCGCGTTGCCGAGCACCTCGTCGGCGATCTCGCTGATCGACGATCCGTTCGACAAGAAGCTGCTGTCGGACAAGGCGCGCGTGCGCAGCTTCAACGCGTCGCCGAACGCACGGAACGTCGACGTGTACGTTGTTCCCCCCGGCACCGACATCAACACGCAAAGCCCGACGCTGGCCGGCACGGCGTACCAGAACGCGGTGCCGGCGTCGAGCCAGGATTCCGTCTACCTGAACGGCGGCAGCTACCAGGTGGTCGTCACGACGGCCGGCAGCAAGTCGCCGATCCTGAGGACCGCACCGGTCGCGATCAACAACAATGCCGACTGGCTGCTGGTGACGATTCCATCGGGCGGCATCGGCGACGTGACGCCGAACGACATCCACGTGCTCGTCGCGCAAGGCAACGATGCGGATACGTCCGCACAGGAACTCGGCCCGCAGTAACGGCCCTCGGCGGGCCGCCCCCGAACGATCGCCGATGCGTCAGTCGGTCCGCTCGAGGCGAATCACGTGCTCGGCCCGCGTGCCGTCGCCATGCTCGACGTCGACATCGCCGACAACCCGGACGCGCCAGCCCGGCCGCGTCGCGATCTGCGGAACGTTGCCGCCCGGCCGGCTGTCGATCCCGCCGAGCCCCTCGTCGGGCGTATCGACCGCGTCGTCGAGCGACGCATTCGAGTAGATCACGTTGTCGTGCCACTCGGTCGCGCCGGTGCGCGCCTCCATGCCCTTGCCGTCCACGTCGACCGTGTTGTCGGTCATCGCCATGTTCGCGTTGTCGAGCGTGACGATCCGGCTCCCGGCACGACGCACGGGGTCGCCGCTGTCGACCGCATACGCATCGACGTCGATCGGCGGCAGGCCGGTCGGCGTTTTCGCCGCGACCGCCTCCGGCGTCAGCGGCCGCTTCGCGACTTCCGCGGCCTGGGTCGCCGCATCGGGCATGTCGCCGGCCGCCGGCGTCTTCACCGGGCTCTTCCCGATCTGTTCCTGCTGCTGTTTCGGGGTGGGGTTCGATTCCGCGTTCTGCATCGCACCTCCTGTTCCGGACGGCATGCGCCGGCGTGATGCAGCCGGCGCCGGTCCGGGAATCGCTACAACGGTCCTTGCACATCTTTCACGCGCAGGGCATCGCACACGTGCGCCCTGCGACGCACATGCCGCACCGGCATGTCACCGCGGCAGCACCGGGCGGCGCGCTCGCCTACGCGGCGGGCGCCGCCCGCTCCCGCCGTCAGCCGCCGCTCGCGCCTGCCGGCGCGGATGCCGCGCCCGGCATGCTCGCCGCGCCGCCTGTCGTGCCGCTGCCCGGCATGCCCGACGGCGCGGTGGACGGCGCCGGCGCCATGCCGCCCGTGGCGCTCGAACTCGCACCGGTGCCGCCGGTGTCGGTCTCGCTCTTCTTCTGACAGCCCGCACCCGCCGCCAGGCCGGCGATCAGGATGCCGGCGAAGACGGCTCGCGATACGTGACGAATGGAATATCGCTGCATGACACCTCCGCTGATGTCGACGTGGATGGAGCCCTCTGACCAGCAATTCGCGTGCCTCGCGCCGTCGCCGCCAGCGATCGCATCCCATTCATTTTTCAAATGACGCCCAGCCGAATATTTAATTTCCCATCGCCGCGGCGGCCACCCATACTCGCGAACAAATCCGAGACATAACGTCCACGGCGGCCGGGCCCGCGCTGCGTGCATACGCTGCCGGTTCGCGCCCCAAACATGGAAGGAGACAAGGCGTGCAACTGGAAGCCACCCACCGCGCGGGCATCGTGCTCGACGCGGACGACGCATTGCATCGAACCGGTACGGCCGCGCGCGATCCCGCGCCGAGCCCGCGGCTGCACAATCCCGACCTCGCGCCGACCAAGGCCGAGGGCAGGACCTGGGGTCGCTACAGCATCTTTGCGTTGTGGACCAACGACGTGCACAACATCGCGAACTATTCGTTCGCGATCGGCCTGTTCGCGCTCGGCCTGTCGGGGTGGCAGATGCTCGCATCGCTCGCGATCGGCGCCGTGCTCGTGTACTGCTGCATGAACCTCACCGGCTACATGGGCCAGAAGACCGGCGTGCCGTTCCCGGTGATCAGCCGGATGAGCTTCGGCATCTACGGCGCGCTGCTGCCCGCCATGATCCGCGCGGTGATCGCGATCGCCTGGTTCGGGATCCAGACCTATCTCGCGTCGGTCGTGCTGCGCGTGCTGCTCACCGCGGTGTGGCCGGGCCTCGCCGCGTTCGACCAGAACGCGATCCTCGGGCTGTCGACGCTCGGCTGGATCACGTTCGTCGCGATCTGGCTCGTGCAGATCGGCATCCTCACCTACGGGATGGAGATGGTCCGCAAGTACGAGGGGCTCGCCGGCCCGGTCATCCTCGTCACGACGCTGTCGCTCGCCGCGTGGATGTTCAGCCGCACCGGCGGCCATCTCGCGATGTCGATCGGCAAGCCGATGACCGGACTGAAGATGTGGACCGAGGTGTTCGCGGGCGGCGCGCTGTGGCTCGCGATCTACGGCACGCTGGTGCTCAACTTCTGCGATTTCGCACGCTCGTCGCCGAGCGCGAAGACGGTGCGGGTCGGCAACTTCTGGGGCCTGCCGGTGAACATCCTCGTGTTCGCGACGATCAGCTTCGTGCTCGCGGGCGCGCAGTTCAAGCTGAACGGCCAGATCATCCACAGCCCGACCGAGATCATCGCGACGGTGCCGAACAAGTTGTTCCTCGTGCTCGGCTGCCTCGCGTTCCTGATCGTGACGGTCGCGGTGAACATCATGGCGAACTTCGTCGCACCGGCCTTCGTGCTGACGAGCCTCGCGCCGCACCGCCTGACGTTCCGCCGCGCGGGCCTGATCAGCGCGACGGTCGCGGTGCTGATCCTGCCATGGAACCTGTACAACAGCCCGATCGTGATCGTCTACTTCCTGTCCGGCCTCGGCGCGCTGCTCGGCCCGTTGTACGGGATCATCACGGTCGACTACTGGCTCGTGCGCAAGCAGCGCGTGAACGTGCCGGATCTCTACACCGAAGCGCCCACCGGCGCCTATTTCTATACGCGCGGCGTGAACCGCAAGGCGCTTGCGGCGCTCGTGCCGTCCGCGCTGATCTCGATCACGCTCGCCGTCGTGCCGGCCTTCAGCGCGATGACGCCGTTCTCCTGGCTGCTCGGCGCGGCCATCGCGGGCAGCGTGTACTGGCTGACGGCCGATCGCAAACGGCAATACGAGGCGCGCTCGGGCGAACACATCGCGGTCGCCTGCGCCGAACACTGAACGCAGCATACGGAGTGCACCCATGAGAATCCTGGTAGTCAACGTCAACACGACCGAGTCGATCACCGACGCCATCGCCGCGCAGGCGCAGGCCGCCGCGTCGCCGGGCACGGAGATCGTCGGGCTGACGCCGCGCTTCGGCGCGGAGTCGGTCGAAGGCAACTTCGAGAGCTACCTCGCGGCGATCGCCGTGATGGACCGCGTGCTGAGCTACGACGAGCCGTACGACGCGGTGATCCAGGCCGGCTACGGCGAACACGGCCGCGAAGGGCTGCAGGAACTGCTGACGGTGCCCGTCGTCGACATCACCGAAGCGGCCGCGAGCGTCGCGATGCTGCTCGGCCACCGCTACTCGGTCGTCACGACGCTGGACCGCACGGTGCCGCTGATCGAGGATCGCCTGAAGCTCGCCGGGCTCGATGCGCGCTGCGCGTCGGTGCGCGCGAGCGGCCTCGCGGTGCTCGAACTCGAGGCGGACCCGGCCCGCGCGATCGAGTCGATCGTCGGCCAGGCGCAGCGCGCGGTGAAGGACGATCACGCGGAAGTGATCTGCCTCGGCTGCGGCGGGATGGCCGGCCTCGACCGGCAGATCGAGGAATGCACGGGCGTGCCCGTCGTCGACGGCGTCTCGGCCGCGGTCGCGCTCGCCGAATCGCTGGTGCGCCTGAAGCTGAAGACGTCGAAGGTCCGCACCTATGCGCCGCCACGTCCGAAGCGGATCGTCGGCTGGCCGGGCACCTTCGTCAAATGACGGGCCGCGGGAACGCGTAGCGACATGCGGGACGCACCGGAGCCGAACGGCCTTCCCCTCGACGCGTCCGACGCAACGGGCGCGCTCGACGTACTGGACGCGCGGCTGATGCGCATCCTGCTCGTGCTGCTCACCGAGCGCACCGTGTCGCGCGCGGCCGTGCGGCTGAACATGTCGCAGCCGGCGACGAGCGCCGCGCTCAAGCGCCTGCGCACGCTGCTCGGCGACCCGCTGCTGGTGCGCAGCCGCTACGGGATGGTGCCGACCGAGTTCGGCGCGCGGCTGATCGACCCGTTGCGCAATGCGCTGCGCGTGATCGACTTCATCCGCATCCAGCAGCCGACCTTCGACGCGCGCACCTCCGTGCGCACCTACCGGATCGGCTGCCCCGACTACCTGAACGTGCTGTTCGTGCCGAAGCTCGTCGCGCTGTTCCGCGAACGCGCGCCGAACGCGCAACTCGTGTTCCATCCGCTCGGCGACGGCTTCGACGACGAACGCGCGCTCGCCGACGGTGAACTCGACGTCGTGATCGACAATCGCCCCGCCCGTTCGTCGCGGTTCCGGCAGGACGACCTGTTCGACGACCGCGTCGTGTGCCTGATGCGCGCGACGCATCCGCTCGCGCGGCGCGGCGCGATGACGGCCGCCGAATTCGCGCAGGCAGCGCAGCTGTGCCCGACGCCGTCGTGGCTCGAAGCATCAGGTGCGATCGACCGGCAGCTCGAACGCGTCGGCCTGCAGCGGCGGATCGTCGTCACGCTGCCGCATTTCGAACTCGCCGCGCATACGCTCGTGCGCTCCGACCTGATCCTGACCACCACCTACCGGCTCGCGCGCCACTACGCGAAGCTGCTGCCGCTCGGCGCGGTCGCGCTGCCGGCCGAGCCGCCCGACATCGTGTACCGGATGACGTGGAACGAGTCGGGTTCGTGCGTCGACGGCGTGCGCTGGCTGCGCGCGCTGATCGCCGAAGCGACACGCAGCTGGCTCGACGCGGAGGCCGCGCAACCGGCCGTCGCGGCGGTTGCCGCAAATGCAAACGCGCAGACGCCGGTGCCGGTCGCCAACGACCCGCCCGAACCCGCGCGACGCACCCGCCGCCGGCAGGCAACGCGTTGCGGCACATCGCAGCAGCCGCGCGTCGCGCGTGCGGCACGCAGCCATCGCATCGCGACGAAGCCGCACTGAACCGCACCGACTCGCCCTGAATCACGCCGAGTCGCGCGCCGCGCCGCGCGCAACGTCACACGTGCCGTGCGATCGCGAACAGCACCGGTGGCGACACGACCGCCCCGAGCGTCGACAGGAGAATCGCGCGCGACGTCACGTGCGCTTCACGCTCATGGAACTCGGCCAGCGTGTACGGCCCCGTGCCGGTCGGAAGCGCGGCGAGCACGACCGCGATCTGCGCGAGCATCGGCGGCATCGCGTACACGGGCAACAGAATCCCGATCGATGACGGCATCCTGAACACGCCGCGCGAAACCGGAACGCGCAAGCGTAACGGCCACGTGTCTTCGCACGAAATGGACGGCGCACGCATCACGCGTCACGCATCGGTTGCGCAAGCAACTTGCATGCAACGACGGCGGCCGCGAGCGCGAGCACGCCGCTCACCGTCAGCGCGACGGCGAATCCGCCCGCAAAAGCCGCGGGCGCCGCATCCGCGAGCGTGCGTGCGGCCGACGGCGGCACGTGCGCGAGCGCCTGCGCGAGATCGCCGGCCAGCAGGCTCGACATGAACCGCGCATCGACGAATGCCCGCACGCCCGGCGCGGCGGACAGCAGCCGCTCGAGTTGCGCGTGCGTGCTGGCGGCCAGCACCGCGCCGAGCACGCCGACGGCCGTCACGATCGCCGAGAAGCGGGTGGTCGTGCTGATGCCCGACGCCATCCCGGTACGGTTCGGCGGCACGCACGCCATGATCGCCTTCTGCGTGTCGCCGTTCATGATGCCGGCGCCGCAGCCCGTCACGAACATGCCGAGCGCGACGAGCCGATAGTCGCCGGCGGCCGTCAGCGCCGCGGTCGCGAGATCGCCCGCGCCGATCAGTGCGAGCCCGCCCGCCAGCACGCCGCCGGACGACACGCGCGCGGCGAGCATGCCGCCGAGTGACGGCCCGGCGATCATCGCGACCGCGAACGGCAGCATCCCGAGCCCCGCGTCGATCGCCGACATGCCGAACGCGTTCTGCAGGTACAGCGGCAGGAACGTCATCATCACCTGCGCGCACGCCGCATAGCCGAACATCGCGAGCACGGCGCCGACGAAGCGCGGCTGGCGGAACAGCGCGAGATCGATCATCGGGCGCGCCTGCCAGCGCTCCGCGCCGATGAACGCGGCCAGCAGCGCGGCGGCGAGCGCGAACCGGCCGAGCGTCGCGGCCGACAGCCAGCCGTGCGACGGCGCGCCGATCAGCGCCGCGATCGCGCACGCGAGCGCCGCGCCGAACAGCACGCTGCCGGCGGCGTCCACCCGTTTCGCGTGCGGATCGCGCGACTCGTCGATCGCGACGCGCGCGCCGGCCGCGAGCAGCGCACACGCCGGCAGGTTCATCAGGAACACCCAGCGCCAGCCGATCCACTGCGTGATCGCCCCGCCGACAAGCGGCGCGACGGCCGTCGCGATCCCCATGCACATCCCCCAGATCGCCCACGCGCGGGCCCGTTCGCGCCCGTCCGGAAAGCGGTTTGCGATCACCGCGAGCGCGGCCGTCAGCAGCAGCGCGGCCCCGCCGCCCTTCACCGCGCGCGCGGCGATCAGCCAGCCGGCCGACGGCGCGATCCCGCACCCGAGCGACGCGAGCGCAAAGAGCGCGAGCCCCGCGCCGAGCATGCGCTTGCGCCCGAAGCGGTCCGCGAGCCCGCCGGCCGGCAGCAGGCAGGCGGCGAACGCGGTCATGTAGGCGCTCACGACCCATTCGATGTCGGCGAAGCTCGCATGGAAGCCGCGCGCGATGCTCGGCAGCGACACGGCGACGACGTTCGTGTCGAGCACGATCAGCGAGCACGTCGCCGACGCGACCGCGAGCGTCGCGGCGGCCGGCAGGCGGGTGCCCGCGCGCGCGGCGGCAGGCGCGCCTGCGCGCGGGGCGGGGGAAGGCTGGGACATCGGCGGCTCCGGAGCAAGAGGAACGAGCCGTATGCTAGGCTTGGCCGGTATTGCCCGTCATTGATATATCCATGCAGTTTTATTGACGAAAATTGCAATCATGAATCTGCTCGAATTCCGTCATGTACGCGCGTTCCTGAGCGTCGCGCAGCACCTGCATTTCGCCCGCGCGGCCGACGCGCTCGAGATGGCGCCGCCCGCGCTCACGCGGCAGATCCAGGAAGCCGAGCGGCTGCTCGGCGTGCGGCTGTTTCAGCGGTCGCGCCGCGCGGTCACGCTGACGGCGGCGGGCGAAGCGTTTCTCGCCGAGGCAACTGCCGCGCTCGAGCATCTGCAGCGCGGTCGCGAACTCGCGACGCTGGCCGAGCGCGGCGAACTCGGCCGCATCGAAATCGGCTACGTGTCGTCGGCCGTCTATTCGGGCACGCTGCAGCGCACGGTCGGCGCGTTCCGCGCCGCGCATCCGCGCATCGAGCTGAACCTGCGGGAAGTGCCGATGGACGACGTCGCGAAGCAGCTCGACGCAGGCCGGCTGGATCTCGCCTACGTCCGCCCGCCGTTGCCGCTGCCGGGCGGGCTGCGGATCGTCACGCTGCAGCGCGACGTGTTCGTCGCCGCGGTGCCGGCCGATTCGCGCTACGCGTCGATGACTGCCGTGCGGGCCGCCGATCTCGCCGACGCACGCTTCGCGGTGCCCGAACAGGAACGCGGCACGCTCGAAGTCGCACGCCGCGGCCGCTTCGCGCCGGTGATCGCCGCGCGGCCGGGCGGGTTGCTCGCGGTGCTCGCTTGCGTGTCGGTGAACGGCTGGGTCGCCGTGATTCCGGACGCGCTCGCCGGCTGCGTGTCGTTGCCGGGCGTCGTGTACCGGCCGATCGCCGGCAAGCCGATCATGTCCGAACTCGCGCTCGCGCACCGGCGCTTCGAGAAGGCGCCCGCGGTGCGCGCGTTCCTGCGCACCGTCGCCGCGGCAGGCTAGAGCCGCTGCCGGGGGTTCGCCGGGGCGCCCGGCCGTTGCTTTCCCCACCACCATGCACCGCCTGTACGCGAATAAGCATTTCGCGATTCGATGTTTGCCGGCGCCCGACCGATTCCGTAATCTGCCCGGCAGCCGCGCGGCCTGCGCGCGGATCACCGAGGACCCGCCGCCGATGACTTCGCCCCCCGCCCCGGCCCGCCGCCGCGCACTGCTGCGTGTGGCCGCCCTGGCTGCCGCACCGCTTGCGGGCGCCGCCGCACTGCCCGCCCGCGCGGCCGGCACCGACCTGTCGAACGTCACGCTGGTGCTCGGCGACCAGGCCGGCGGCCTGCGCGCGCTGGCCGAGGCCGCGCGCGTGCTCGACGGCGTGCCGTACCGGTTTCGCTGGGCGAATTTCCAGGGCGCCGCGCCGCTGTTCGAAGCGCAGCGCGCGGGCGCGATCGATCTCGCGCCGGCCGGCGACCTGCCCGTGCTGACGGCCGCGCTCGGCGATCCGGCGCTGCGGATCGTCGCGACGCGCGTCGGCTCGCCGGCATCGCTCGGCATCGTCGTGCAGCCCGATTCCCCGGTGCGCACGGTCGCCGACCTGAAGGGGCGCACCGTCGTCGTGTCGTCGGCGCGCGGCAGCATCTCGCAATACCAGTTGTACGGCGCGCTGCGCGAACACGGCCTCGCACCGGGCGACGTCGACGTGCGCTTCGTGCTGCCGGTCGATGCGTTCGCCGCGTTCGAGGCGAAGCAGATCGGCATCTGGGCGACCTTCGATCCATATTATGGAAACGTGGTGCGGCGCGGCGCGCGCATCGTGCGCGACGGCAGCGGGATCAATTCGGGGCTTGCCTTCCTCACGTCGCCGGTCGACACGCTCGACGATCGATCGAAGCGCGCGGCGCTGTCGGACGTGCTTGCGCGGCTCACCCGCGCCGGGCAGTGGGCGCTCGCGCATCCGGCCGACTACGCGAGCGTCTATGCGTCGCTCACGCGCCTGCCGCGCGATGCCGCCGCCGATATCGCCCGCCGCGCGGCACTCGCGCAGCGCGGCGTCACCGGCGCGGACATCGACGTGCTGCAGCGTGTCGCCGATCGTGCGGCCGCGGACGCGATCCTGCCGAGACGCGTCGACGTCGCATCGATCGCAGTGCGCAACCTGTCGGCCGCGTAACCGGCGTTCGCAAGCGCTCAGCGCGGCTTCGACATGTCGAGATCCGGCACGTCGTCGCCGAACGTCGACGCGACCAGCGTGCGCATCGCGGCGACCAGCAGCGTCGGCCCCGACTGGTTGAACGTGCAGCGCTCGCCCGCCGCCGGCACCGCCCGGTGCAGCACGGCGCGCCACGCGCCGTGCCCGCCGTCGCGTTCGAACGCGCCGAACGGCAAGCGCTCGACGAGCGGGCCGCCGTCCGCCCACGCCGACGACGGCGCGTACGGCTCCGGCGCGCCGCCCGGTTCGCGAATGACCGTGCACCCCGCGGCGCCGACGCGCGGCGCGCCGAGGTCTTCCGCCATCGCCACCCAGAAATCGAGCGGCGCGCCAGCCAGATCCTGAACGTGCATCGCGCCCTCCTTCGGCATTGAAAATGCCATCCTAGCGCCGCCGCGCGCGGCACGCCGACAACCGCCGACCGGTGTTTTCCCCGGTGAGCCGTCCGGCGTGCAAATCGATCGATACGTGTTACGAATCGCCGATTCCTGCCTACAATGAACGCAACACCCGTCGTCCGGCCGGCGGTGGACACGCAGGCCGGAACCGAATTCGCGCCGAACCGGGCCGGGCCCGTTCGGCACACGACAACCGGAACCATACGGTGCAGCGCAGGCCGGATCTCTCGGGGAGCCGCAGCATGTCCACGCACGCCAGGAAGCCGCTGATATCGCTCGTCGTGCCGTTTCATGACGAAGAGGAAGCGATCGACGCGTTCTTTGCCGAAACGCTGCCCATTCTCGAATCGGTCGACGGCGTCCGCTTCGAGATCGTCTGCATCAACGACGGCAGCCGCGATCGCACGCTCGACCGGCTGCTCGCGGTCGCCGCCGGCGACGCGCGCGTGCACGTCGTGGATCTCACGCGCCGCTTCGGCAAGGAGGCGGCGCTCACCGCTGGCCTGGACGAGGCGGCCGGCGCCGCCGTGATCCTGATCGACGCCGACCTGCAGGACCCTCCCGCGCTGATTCCCGCGATGATCGAACACTGGCGCGGGGGCGCCGAGGTCGTCGCCGCGAAACGCACCGACCGGATGTGCGATCCCTACCTGCAGCGCGCGGCGGCGGCGCTCTACTATCGCGTGCACAATGCGCTGTCCGAGGTGGAAATGCCGGAAAACGTCGGCGATTTCCGCCTGATGGATCGCGAAGTCGTCGATGCGCTGCGCGCGCTGCCGGAGCGGCGACGGTTCATGAAAGGGCTGTTCGCGTGGGTCGGCTTTCGCACCGTGATCGTCGAATACACGCGTGCGCCGCGCAGCGGCGGCCGCTCGAAGTTTTCCGGATGGCGGCGCTGGAATTTCGCACTCGAGGGCATCACGAGCTTCAGTACGGTGCCGCTGCGCGTGTGGACCTACGTCGGCCTCACGTTCGCGATGCTGTCACTCGTGTATGGCGCCTTCATCGTGGTGCGGACGCTGCTGTTCGGCAATCCGGTGCACGGCTACCCGTCGCTGATTTCCGTCGTGCTGTTCGTCGGCGGCATCCAGCTGATCGGCATCGGTGTGATCGGCGAATACCTCGGCCGGATCTATCACGAGTCCAAGCAGCGCCCCGTCTATCTTGTCAGGCGCCGCTACCGTGCCGAGCGGGACGCCGCCGCGCAGCCAGCGTCGAAGCTGCTGCAGTTCCCCCTGAAGCGCGCGCACGCGGCCCGCCGCCGCACCGCGATACCGGCAGGCGCCGGCATCGCCGCCCGCAAGTCATCGTTCAAGTAGAACGGGGGCGCGGCAATTGGACATTCCGCAGCAATCGATGCGCTCGGCGAAGCGGCCGGTCGCCGCGTGGCTGACACCGCGACGCCTCGCCCTGTACAGCGCGCTGATGCTCGTGTTCTACGTGCTGTTCATCGCGATCTGGGCAACCGTCATTCGTCATGCGCACGGAACGCTCCTGTCGCGCGCCGGCGCCGACTTCTCGATATTCTGGTCGGCATCGTACGTCATGCTGCACGGCTCGCCATCGCAGGCGTACGATTTCTCCGCGTTCTCGCGGCTATCGGCCGAGCTGTTCGCGAACCTTCGCCGCGACGCCTTCGCCCCGTGGCTGTACCCGCCCACCTATCTGCTGCTCGTGACCCCGCTGGCGCTGCTGCCCTTCGCGCTCGGTTATCCGCTGTTCGTCGCGTTCGGGGTCGTCGTGCTCGGCCTCGCCGCGTGGCGCGTATCCGGCCTTGGCACGATTCCCGGCGCATGGCGCTCCGGTACGCTCGCGCTGGCCGCCGCGCCCTGCGTGTTCGTCACCGCGACGCTCGGGCAAAACGCGTTCCTGACGGCATCGTGCGCGGCGCTGGCCGTCCATTGGGCCGGCCGGCGGCCGATGTGGGCCGGCTTCTGCATCGGCCTGCTGTCGGTCAAGCCGCAGATGGCGCTGCTGTTCCCGTTCGTGCTGGTTGCGGCGCGCGCATGGCGCACGATCGCGTGGGCCGCGCTTGCCACCGGCACGTTCGTCGCGCTGAGCGTGCTGATCTGCGGCCTCGAGTCGCTGCGCCTGTTCGTCGCCAGCACGGGACTCGCGCGCTCGATCGTCCTCGAACAGGGTGTGGTGTTCTGGCTCGTATCGCCGACACCGTTCGCGACGCTCCGGCTTGCGGGCGTGCCGCTCGGCGCCGCGTATGCCGCGCATGCGTGTATCGCCGCGATTGCGATCGCAGCCGCCTGCATCGTGTGGGCGCAGTCGCGCGATACCCGCTTGCGCGCGGCCGTGCTGACGGTCGCGACGCTCACGGCGAACCCTTATGTGTGGCACTACGAACTCGCGTGGCTCGCCATCGCGATCGCCTGCATGCTGGCGATCGGCTGGCGCGACGGCTGGCTGCGCGGCGAACAGAGCGCGATCGCGCTGATGTGGGCGCTGCCGGTCGCCGAATACCTGAACCCGTGGCTGCAGCTACCGCAGATCGGCCCCGCCGTGACGCTCTTCGCGCTGCTGGTGCTGCTGCGCCGCGCGCGGCACGACGCTCACAACGCGAGCCGCGGCGGCACGTACACGCCGTAATACGGCCCGACGCCCGTCGCGACACCGGTCATCTTCACGCCGGCGACGAAGTGCCCCTGGATGTACTTGTAGGTGCCGCCGAGCGACACGTCGATGTGGAACGCGGCAAACGCGACGATCGGCACGTAGGTGCTGCTCGACGTCTGCGTGACGACCGGCAGCACGACCGTCGTGCCGATCGGCACCGACGTGTAGAGCGTCGCCTTGACGCCGGTCGCGAGATAGATGCTGTCGCCGATATTGAGCGTCGTCGGGTTGCCGGTCACCATCAGGCCGCCCATCGTCGTCGTGTCGGTCGCGGTCGACTGGAACGACGTCCACTGGCCGCCCATGCACAGCGCGCCGTAGGTCTGGCCGTTCGTGATCGAGAATTCGTACGGCAAGCCCGTCAGCGGATTGATCAGCGGCTGGTTGGTCTGCGCATTCCAGTACTGGTTGTACACGCACTGGTCGATCGCGATCGGAAAGAGGCCGCCCGCCGCCACCCCGCCCGGCGCGGCGAGCACCGCGATCGCGGTCGCGCTGCCGGACGCACCGGGGATGCCCAGCAGACCACCGAGCAGCAGCGGAATCGAGCCGCCGTTCACGCCCGGCGCGCGCGATACCGTGACCTGCACCGCCGGCACGTCGTATGCGCCGGGCGTGATGGTGGTCGACTGCATCGATGCGGGGGTACGCGTCACGTTCCAGTAGCCGGTCGTCACCGTGCCCGTCGCCAGCGGTGCGCCGGCCGCCGAATTCTGCGCGATCACACCGTTCGCGGCCGGCGCGGCCTGCGACCAGTTCAGCGCGCCGCCCGTCGGCGACATCATCGCATCGGCCGCCGCGAGCGCGGCCGCGTCGGCGGCGTTCTGCAGCTGATTGCGCACCGTGGCCACCCACGCGATGTCGATCGCCAGCGCGCCGAACGACAGCAGCGGAATCAGGAACATCAGGAAGAACAGCGCGACGGAGCCGCGCGCGCGCGGGGGGCCGATGCGTCGCGTGCCGGCTGCGTCATTCATAGAGCATCACCGAACTGGCCGAAATCGTCACCGGGCCGGTCAGCGCGCTGAACGCCGAACCCAGCACCAGCCCGGAATACGTGTAGGTCACCGTGACCGTCAGCGCGGTGCCCGCCGTCGTGCCGTTCGCCTGCGTCACGGTCACGTTCGGCGTCGTCGCGGTGCCGCCGGTGATCAGGCTGTTCTGCGTATAGCTCAGCGCGACGTTGGCGATCTGCGTCGGGGTCAGCATCGGCACGCGCAGCACGACGCCGGCACGCGCGGCCTCGCGGCTCGCGTTCGTGATGACGGCCTTGTCGCACAGCAGCAGGCTCGTGTCGATGATGCCGATCAGCACCATCAGCAGGAACGGCAGCATCAGCACGAATTCGAGGGATACGACGCCGCGCGCGTGGCGGGCGCCCATCGCCCCGCGTGTCATTTTGCGGCCCCCGCGGCGGGCGGCACGGCGCGCGGCTCGAGCGCGGCACCCTTCAACGGTCGCGCGGCGGCTGGCGCCGGGCGCGACGCCAACTGCGCGCGCACTGCCTGGTAGACGCGCAGATTGTCGGCCACCGCCGATGCGGGCAGATCCGCTGACAGCAGCTTCTTCGCCGAATCGGTGTTGCCGAGCACGCCATACGCGAACGCGAGGTTCTGGCGCGCCTGCCACGGCGCGTCGGGCAGCCCGGCCACGTCGAGCAGCACGTTCACGCCCTCGCGCGGCCGGTTGCTCAGCACGAGCGACAGCCCGAGGTCGACGCGCAGCCCCTGCGCGTCCGGATGCGCGCGCAGCGCATCCCGGTACACGGCCTGCGCGTCCTCGTGGCGGCCCTGCAGGTCGAGCACCGTGCCGAGCCCTTCGGCCGCGAGCGGAAGGTTCGGCTGCGCGGCCAGCAGGTCGCGGTAGCGCCGGGCGGCCTCATCGAGCCGACGCTGCCGCAACGCGACGCGCGCGAGCCCGACCTGCGGCCCGAGTTCCGCAGGTGCCTGCTGCCGTGCCTGCTCATAGAGAATCCGCGCACGCTCCAGATCGCCGCTGCGGTAGTGGACGTCGCCGAGCCCCAGGCGCGCCGCGAGCGAATCGGGATGCCGGGCGAGCACCTTCTCGTACAGCGTCGACGCGAGATCGACGTTGCCGCCGGCGAGCGCGCTGTCGGCAATGCGCAGTTCGGCCTGCGGGTCGTCGCTCTTGTGCGACAGCGCCGGCCTCGTCTGGATGCCCGGCGCGCAGCCGCCGGTCAGCACCGGCAGCAGGGCCGCGAATGCGAGCGCACAGATGACGGATCGTGTCATTTGAACACCTCGAGCAGGCGGATCGCCGCCGGGCCCGCCGCGATCAGGCCGACCGTCGGCAGGATGAACAGCATCATCGGCAGCGTGATCTTCGGCGCGAGCTTCGCGGCCTTTTCCTCGAGCGCGACGATCTGCTCGGTGCGCTCGCTGCGCGACAGCGTGCGCAGCGCCTGCGTGACCGGCGTGCCGAATCGCTGCGATTGCGTGAGCGTCGTGGCAAGCGAGCGTGCCGACGCAAAGTCGACGCGCAGCGCGAAATGCGTCAGCACTTCGGACACGTTGCCGCTCAGCGTCAATTCGTCCGCGCATACCGTCAGTTCGTCGGCGAGCGGCGGGCAGATGCGCTCGAGTTCGCGCGCGACGCGCCGCACGCCCGATGCGAGGCTGTTGCCGGCCATCGTGCAGATCACCAGCAGGTCGAGCGCATCCGGAAAGCACGCGGCGATGATCCGCCGGCGCCGCCGGATCATCGCGCCGAGCACGTATTCCGGCACGATCACGCCGATCACGAACGCGGCGACCATCGCCACCGCGCGGATCACGAAGTATTCGCCGAAACGCGGAATGGTCGGGCTGAACACGATCGCGATACCCGCGAACAGCACGCCGCAGCTCAGCTTGATGCCGATCATCGACGACACCGCGCGGCGCTCGCGAAAACCCGCCCGGGTCAGCTGCAGCCCGAGCTTCGCACGCTGCATCGGATCGAGCACGGGCAGCCGCTCGCCGAGCTGCGCGAGCCGCCGCGTCAGGTCCTGACGCACCTCGCCCGGCTGCAGCCGCCCCGGCACCAGCGACTGCGGGCGCTGCCCGGCCGCCTGCTGCACGCGCGCGGCGATCCGCCGGCGCGTGCCGCCGCCGGGCGTCGCAAGCGCCGCCGCGACACACGCGAGCAACAGCAACAGTTCGAGGCCGCGGGCGGCCAGTATCGACAGGGTCATCGCGCGGTATCCAGTTTCGAGATCTTGTGGATCGTCAGCAGTCCGATCGTCAGCAGCACGGCGGCGATCGTCAGCAGCACGCGTCCGGCGTGCGTGTCGAACAGCAGCATCACGTATGCGCGGTTCACGACGAACAATGCGCCGATCATCACGAACGGCACCGCCGAAATGATCTTCGTCGTGATCCGCCCCTCGGCGGTCAACGCGCGTGTCTTCAGGCGAATGTCGCGACGCGTGCGGATGATGCTCGACAACTCGTCGAGCGTCTCGCCGAGGCTGCCGCCGGTCTCGCGCTGCAGCAGCAGGTAGACGGTGAAGAACGAGAAGTCCGCGATCATCAGCCGGTCTGCCGCGTACGTCAGCACGTCCTTCAGGTCGGCGCCGACGCGCAGGCTGTCGCCCATCGTGCGGAACGTCGAGCGCACCGGCTCGGCCGCGCTGTCGCCCACCGTGCTGATCGCCTGCGTGACCGGAATGCCTGCGCGCACCGCACGCACGATCAGGTCGATCGCGTCCGGGAATGCTTCGAGGAAACGCAGCCGGAAACGCTCGACCAGTGCGCGGTAGCTGGCGCGCATCGCCACCAGCGGCAGCCCCACGTAGATCAGCGGATGCAGGACGCGCGGGAGTGCGACGAACTGCATCGCGACGATCGCCGCGATCGCGCCGGCGATCGTGCTGGCGACGACGATCCGCATCCCGCGTTCGCCGCCGACCGCGCGCACGCGCGTCACGTAGCGCTGCAGCCACGCGCGCGCGCGGCTTTGCCGGCGCGGCAGGTTGAACAGCGCGACGCCGGGCACGGCATCCGCACCGGCCTTCCGGCCCGCCAGCGACGGTGCAAGGTGCTGCATCCGCGCGCGAATGCGCTGCTCCGGCGTGCGGCCCGCACGATCCAGCAGCGCGGACAGCACGAGGCCCAGCGCGAGGATCACGACGAATGCGCCGAGCGCGACGAGGTCCGCGGCCCTCATTGCCGGAATACCTCGGAGAGCGCGTCCTCGACACCGTAGTACGCGGCGCGCGGCGCGAACGCGGGCCGCAGCGACGATGCCTCGAACACGCCCTTCACCACCTCGCGCGTCGTGTCGCCCTCCTGGCGGAACGCGAACAGGTCCTGCGTGATCACCACCTCGCCTTCCATCCCGACGATCTCCGTGATCCGGGTCACACGGCGCACGCCGTCGCGCATCCGCTCGACCTGCACGAACAGGTGCACGGCGCTCGCGATCTGGCGCCGGATCGACAGCAGCTGCAGGTTCGCGTTTGCCATCATGACCATGCTTTCGAGCCGGCTGATCGCGTCGCGCGGCGAGTTCGCATGGATCGTCGTCATCGAGCCGTCGTGACCCGTGTTCATCGCCTGCAGCACGTCGAACGCCTCGGCACCGCGGATTTCGCCGAGGATGATGCGGTCCGGCCGCATCCGCAGCGCGTTGCGCACGAGGTCGCGCTGCGAGATCCCGCCGAGCCCTTCGGTATTCTCCGGCCGCGTCTCGAGACTGACGACGTGCGGCTGCAGCAGTTGCAGCTCGGCCGCATCCTCGATCGTGACGATCCGCTCGTGCTCCTCGATGTGTTGCGACAGCGCGTTGAGCAAGGTCGTCTTGCCCGAGCCGGTACCGCCCGAGATCACGATGTTCAGCCGGCACGCGCAGGCGATCTTCAGCACCTGCAGCATCCCGTGCGAGATGTTGCCCTGATGTGCCATCCGCGCGAGCGTGATGTCTCGCTTCGCGAACTTGCGGATCGAGATCGACGCGCCGCGCATCGCGATCGGCGGCAGCACGACGTTCACGCGGCTGCCGTCGGCGAGACGCGCATCGACCATCGGGCTGCTCTCGTCGACGCGGCGCCCGACCGCCGCCGCGATCCGCTGCGCGACGCTCGTCACGTGCGCGTTGTCGCGAAACTTCAGCGACGTGAGTTCGAGCCGGCCCGCGCGCTCGACGTACACCTGGTCGGGGCCGTTCACGAGGATGTCGGAGACGGTGTCGTCGGCGAGCAGCGGCTCGATCGGCCCGACGCCGAACATGTCGTTCAGGATCGCATCGACGATCAGCACCTGCTCGCCCGCCGTGATCTTCAGGCGCTCGCGCTCGACCGTGTGCGCGGCCACCTGCTCGATGCCCGCACGCACTTCGTCGCGCGTCTTCATCAGCGCCGCCGACATGTTCATCGACGTGAACACCGCGGTGCGAATCGCGTCGAACTTGCCGGAGCGGATCAGCGCCTCCTGGGTATCGGCCGCCGCGGGCCCGCGGGCAGGCGCGGGAGCCGGGCTCGCGACCGGCCCCGGCGCCGGTGCGTCGCCGCGCGGCGCGGCAGGCGTGCCCACCGGTGCAGCGTCCGGCGTCGGCTCTTTGCGGGTGCCGAACGTCACGATCCTTTCCTCCATCTGACGAAGCGCGCATACCACGGCTCGGCGACGGCCATCGATTCCCCGGTGATGCCGTTCGCGAGCCGCCGGATCTCGTCCAGGAAGCCATGGCGCTTCGCGCCTTCGATCGGCTCGCCGAGGTTCTCGGCGGTCGCGAGCGACTGCGGCTCGTGCGGCAGCTCGCGCAGCCTCACGCCGCCGAATGCGTCCTCGAAGTCGGTCTGCGCGACGCGCCCCTTGACCGGCTCGAGCGGATTGTTCAGCACCATCGACAACAGCCGCTCGCCCGGCAGCTCCCTCACGAAGCGCGCAAGCCGTGCGGCTTCGTACGCGGCATGTACCGAGCGGTCGGCGACGACATAGACGAGATCGGACGCTTCCAGTGCACCCTCGAACAGCTTGCCGGCGCGGGTGCCCACGTCGAACAGCACGTAATGGAAGCGGTCCTGCAGCATGCCGACGAGCTGCGCGATCGCATCGTCGCGCAGCGGCGCGTCTTCGCCGTACGCCAGTTCGGCCGACAGCACATGCAGGCGGTCGCCCTTCGTGACGAACATGCGGTCGAACAACGCGTCGTCGGGACGCTGTTCCATGTTCAGCAGTTCGATCAGCCCGTTGTTGCTCGACAGCCCGAGCATCGAGTTCGCGCCCCCGCCATGCAGGTTCAGGTCGACGTACGCGACGCGGCGGCGCTTCTCCCCCGCGAGGCAGCGGGCAAGGCTCACCGCGATCGTCGTCGCGCCGATGCCGCCGCGCGCGCCGACGAAGCTGACGACCTTGCCGGTGCGCGCCTGCACGACCGATTCCGTCGCGGTCAGCGCGCGCCGCATCAACTCGACGGTCAGCGGCTTCACGATGTAGTCCTGCACGCCGATGCCGAGCAGGTTGCGGAACAGCCCGACGTCGTTCTGCGTGCCGACCGCGACGACCCGCACCGACGGGTCGCACACCTCCGAGAGCCGCATCAGGTCCGACACCGGCAGCACCGAATCCGACACGTCAACGATCAGCTGGCGCGGCGAACGCTCGTTGTGCTGCAGCAGCCGGATCGCGTCGTCGCAGTCGCCCGGCTGCACGTGGGCACGCGTGATCGACAGGTCCTGCGCGACGCGGCGAATCACGTCCTCGCTGCCCGCGTCCGACACGACCGCGACGAGATCCGCCGCTCCGGCGGAAGCGGCACGCTTGGCGTTCTGGCGATCGAGGACGTTCATGGGCGGCATCGTGATGGCATCGGGAGCGGGTCAATGGCCGGGCGAGCCGGTCGTCGTCAGCGTCTTCCCGGGTGTCGGCTGCTTCACGCGATCCTCGACGTAGCGGCGCACCGCGTCGGCCGCGACCTGCGCGTCCGCGCCGCCGTACGGCACGGGCGCGACGAGATCTTCCGGCCGCGCGAGCATGGTCGCGAGATTCGTGTAGGTCGCGCAGCCGAACGGCACACCGGGCCGCCCGAACCCGGCATCGACGAGATGCGACGGCTGCATCAGCTTCGCGCAGTCGGGCGGCACCGCGTGCACGCCGTCGAAGCCGATCGCGCGTGCATCCGGCAGGTTGATCGGCGGCGGCGCCGACAGGCAGCCTGCGAGCGCCGGCGACAGCAGGGCCGAGACGATGGTTCGAACTCGCATGCGCGCTCCTCCGTTCAGTACACGAAGCCCGCGGCGCCGACGAGGCGCGGCGTGTCGCCCGACAACAGGTCGAGCCCGAGGTTGCGCTGTATCGCGAACTCGAGATCGCTGCTCGGCCGCGCGACGGTGTCGAGCGCCTGCTCGAGCTGGCCGGGGCCGGTCGGCTGCACGATGTACGGCGTCACGATCACGACGACCTCGGTCTTGTTGTCCTGGAAGTTCTTCGACGAAAACAGCCGGCCGATGATCGGCAGCCGGCCGAGCCCCGGGATCTGCGACACGGTATCGGCAGTCTGGCTTTGCAGCAGCCCGCCGATCGCGAAGCTCTGCCCGCTCGACAGCTCGACCGTCGTCTCGACGCGCCGCACGGTGAGTGCCGGCACCTTGATGCTGCCCGTCGTCACGCTGTTGCTCGCATCGACCTCACTGACTTCCGGGCGCACCTTGAGGCTGATGCGGTTGTCGGCGAGCACGGTCGGTGTGAAGTCGAGCGACACGCCGAACGGCTTGTAATCGACCGTGATCACCCCCGTGTTGCCGGCCTGCGCAACGGGAACCGGAATCTCGCCGCCCGCGAGGAAGCTCGCGGTCTCGCCGGACATCGCGGTGAGGTTCGGTTCGGCGAGCATCGTGATCAGGCCCTCCTGGTCGAGCGCATCGAGCACGACGTCGATCGACCAGCGCCCCGCGCGGAACCCGCCGAGCACCGAGAATGCGCCCGTCGGCGACAGGTTGAACAGGCCGTTCGTCGGATCGAACAGCGTGCGCCCGTTGAACAGCCCGCCGACGAAGTTGCCGGCGCTGCCAAGCGAGCTCCAGTTGATGCCGAGCTGCTGCGTGACGTTGCGGCTCACCTCGGTCACCCGCACGCGCAGGTTCACCTGGATCGGGCGCGACAGCGTGAGCCGGTTGACGATCTTTTCCTTGTCGCGCAGGTACGGCGCGAGCGACTGCATCACGGCGTCCGCGTCGGCCGCGCTCGGCACCTTGCCCGACACCATCAGCGAGCCCGGCGCGCCGGACACCGACAGCTTCAGTTGCGGAAAGCGGCTGTCGAGCACCGCCTGCAGCGACGCGGTGTCGACCTGCACGATCACCGTCCGGCGCAGGATCGGCCGATGGTTCGCGCCAAGCGCGATCAGCGTGGTGGTGCCGGCCTTCTTGCCGAACACGAACACGGTGCGCGGCGACGGCACCTGGATGTCCGCGATGCTCGGGTCCGCGACGAACATCGCGGTCGCGGGTTCGGGCAGCGACAGCATCTCGCCCTTGCCGGTCGCGATCGACAACGCCGCGCCGGCGTCCGCCGCCTGCGCGCGCTGCGCGAGCGCGACACCCGGCGCGACGATGCAGGCCAGGCACCAGAAAGCGATCCATCGAACCATGCGCACCATGCGTCTTCCCGTCAAATGCCTGCCGCCGAGCGGCCGGCCCCATTCGTCACCGTGTCACCGTGTCACTGCGGCGCCGCCGGCCGCGGCGCTTGCGCCGTCGCGTCCGCGGCAGCGTTGCCGCCCGCGGGCCCGGCCGGCGCAACCGGCATGCCCGGCCAACCGGCCGGTAGCGGCGGCACGCCCGGCATGCCGGTGCCCGTGCCCATGCCGTGCGATCCATCGTCGACCGACGAGCCGCGATAGATCACGACCGTGTTGCCCGGCGACGCCGGCCGCGTGCCGGCGTCCGTCCGCGCGGACGGCACCCGCGCCGCGCGCGACACGTCGCCGGCCCACACCGGCGGCGTATCGGGCTCCGCTTCGTCGCTGCCTGCCGCCTGACGGCGATCGCTCGTCGCGAAGCTGCGCAGCGCCAGCGACAGCGAGCCGAGGCGCGTCGCGACCAGCACGACCTGCGCGGTGCGCGGCGCGACTTCGAGCGTGACCGTGCGCGCGCGGACCGGCGCGTCCACCGCGCTCGCGGGTGCCTTCGCGCGCTGGAATTCCGAGCCGACCGCGAGCACGCGCGCGCGCCGCACGACCGTCTCCGCTTCGAACGTGCCGGGCGTCGTCGCGGAACCGCCGATCTGCTGCGTGAGCACCACGTCGACGAAGTCGCCCGGCTGGATCAGCCCCGCGTTGCCCGACACGTCGTCGACCGGCACCGAGATCGCGCGCATGCCGGGCTGCAGCGCGGCCGCGAGAAAATCCGGCGCGCCGGCCGGAATCACGTTGTCCGTGCGGATCGGCGCCCCGGCGTCGACGCGGTTGCGCAGCAGCGCGCCTTTGAGCTCCGCGCCCGGTTGGGATTCGACGAACGCACCGGCCGGCACCTGCGCGCGCGGCATGCGCTTCCACGCAAGATCGTTGTCGCGCAGCAGCAGCCCTTCGGGCAGGTCGGCCGCCGCGACACGCACGCGTACCTCGGCCACTTCGCCGGGTGCCGACGGCGTCGACGCGGCGACGTACAGTTGCCGCAGGAGGAACGCGCCGATGCCGGCAGCGATGATCAGCACGGCCATTCTCAGGGGTTTGGGCATGGCAGCGTGCGTTCCCCGGCTAGGTGAGCGAAACCGCGTGGGGAAACGGCACCCAGACGGCAAGGGCACCGCCGAGCGCCAGCGCGACACCGTACGGTACGCCGCGCGTCGCGATCGCGCCGGCCGGTGCGATGCGACGCTGCCGCGCAACGGCCACCAGCACGGCGACGCCGTACGCGGCGCCGCTCGCCCCGATGATCGTCAGCACCGGGAGCGCCAGCGTCGGACCTGCCCACAGGAATACGGCCGCCGCCAGTTTCACGTCGCCGCCGCCGATCCAGCCGGCGTGACGCAGGCCGCCGAACAGCAGCAGCATCGCCGCGGCGGTCGCAACGTGACCGGCGAGTTGCGCGAGCCCTTCGCGGGCCAGCGCCGCCGCGACGAAATACAGCAACGCGAACGCCAGCACCGCGCGATTGGACAGGCGCCGCGCGCGCACGTCTTGCGTCGCGAGCGACACCAGCACGAGCGTCGCCGTCGACTGTACGAGATAGAGCATCGGAGATGCCGTCCGTCGGCGCGCCCCGGCTGGATACGTCGTACCGCTGCGGATCCGTGTGTTCGTCGGCGGCGCGCGGGTTCAGGGGATCAGATCAGCGCGGTGACCTTGTTGATCAGCGCCGTGAACACGGCCGGCAAGCCGCCGGAGGTGCTGCTCAAGATTACGCCCACCGCCGCCAGTGCAACCACGACGATGCCGCCCAGGACCGCGTATTCGAGCGAGCTGACGCCACGTTCATCGCGCAGCAAGGTCTTGACGTATTGCAGCATGACAACCTCCGTGTGACGGGGTCGGTGATCGACCGTTGAATGTAAAGACGCTGTGTTGCTTCGGTGGCGCGCACGGCGTTAGCCCATTCATGACTCATGCGGCAGCCCCGGCATCGGGCCGTTCGCATCCCCCGGAATCCATTCGATCGCTGCCACGCGCGGCGTACGGCAATGGCGTCTGCCGCTACGTTCGCGCGTCTGTTGCATAGCCGCATTGGCACGATGCTGATCACGCTGATTCGTCTAGGGTATAGACAATTTTTTTGGCGAATTCAAATTATTTGGCGTCGGAGTGCATTTATGGGCAACGGCCTTCAACGATGAAATACACGCAGATCATTTACCGCTTTTTCATCGCCATTCAGAAGGCTTGTCGCGGCGTGCAGTAAGAATGTTAACGCCGGGACGCATCATTTCTGCCGCTGCGCCACTCGATGATTTTTATTCAGCTTTTCGATATGCCGCGTGATTCGCATTTGCCAATTTGAAACGAACTCGCACACGCGTTGGCCGGTAACTTTTTTCGATCGAGCCGGCATGGCCCGGAAAATATTGCGCGCGCCGATCGCATTGCCCGATCCGGATCGGCGCCGCCATCATCGACGATCGATTCGCCGTCGATCGGCATGCGGGACCCGCACGTCGCGCTCGCTCGCGTCACCATTTCCAATCGGCGACACGCGTGATTTGCCAACCCGAAACGCGGCGATAAGCATAGTTCAAATCGTTGCTTGTCCCGCGCCCGACGCGTCCTCCAGAATGGTTCGACACCCTCCGGCCCGATTTCCACTCCTCGCCATCCGACGCTCCATGATCGACCGATTCCCGTCTCCACTGCGCCTGCTGCGATCGCTGCTGATCGCGTCCCTCGTCGCGTTGCCCGCCGCCGCCGCGCACGCCGACAAGCCCGCGACGATCCGCATCGGCGTCGCCCAGCAGGGCGCCGGCGATCCGCCGACCTTCGGCGGATCGAGCGCGGCGACCGTGCAGCTCCAGCAGCTCGTCGAAAAGGAATTCGCGGCCGACGGCATCAAGGTGCAGTGGCTGTTCTTCAAGGGCGCGGGCCCGGCCGTCAACGAGGCGATCGCCGACAAGGCGCTCGACTTCGCGTACCAGGGCGACCTGCCGGCGGTGCTCGCGCGCGCGAACGGGATCAAGACGCATCTGCTGCTCGCCGCCAGCGTGCGCTCGGGCGTCAAGATCGCGGTGCCGCCCGACTCCGATATCCGCTCGATCACGGACCTGAAGGGCCGCCGCGTGTCGATCTTCCGCGGCACCAACCTGCAGCTCGTCGCCGACAACGCGCTCGCGAAGAACAGCCTGAGCGAACGCGACCTGCGCGTGATCAACCTCGACGCCGCGAGTGCGCTCGCCGCGCTCGCGTCGAAGGGCATCGACGCATCGGTCGGCGACTATCAGCTGTACAAGCTGCGCGACGCGGGCCTCGCGAAGATCATCTACGAATCGCAGAACGACGGCCCGCAGCTCACGCGCCAGACCCACCTGCTCGTGCTCGACGACTTCGAGCGCGCGCATCCGGACCTCGTGCAGCGCGTCGTCAACGCATTCGTGAAGGGGGCGCAATGGTCGTCCGACGAGGCGAACCGCGACGCGTTGTTCAAGCTGTGGGCAAAAAGCGGCGTGCCGTATGCGTTATGGCAGGCCGATTATGCGAACCAGCGCCTGAAGGACCGCCTGTCGCCGCTGATCGATCCGTTCGTGATCGCGCGCTACAAGGCCGTCGCGCAGGATGCGCTGAAGCTGAAACTGATCCGCCAGGCGGTCGACGTCGACGGCTGGTTCGAGCCGAAGTATCTCGACAACGCGTTGCGCACGCAAAAGCTCGAACACTACTGGCCGCGTTACGACGCGGCCGGCCAGCCCCTTTCCTGACCCGGACCCGCCCCGATGAGCGACACCGCGATCCCGATTCCGTCGTCCGACCCGCATGCGCTCGCAGCGCCGTCCCGCGCGGCGAGCGTGAAGCGCGTGGCGTGGCGGCTCGCGCCGTGGGCGCTGCCCGCGCTGCTGTTCGCGCTGTGGACCGTCGGCAGCGCGCGCGGCTGGATCGCACCGCAGATCCTGCCGCCGCCCGGACAGGTGGCGGACTCGCTCGCGGAACTCGCGGCCAGCGGCGATCTCGCGCGCCACACGCTGATCAGCTTGCAGCGCGTGCTGGTCGGCTTCGCGGCCGGTACGCTGCTCGGTTTCACGACCGGCGCCGCGCTCGGCCTGTCGCGCACGCTGGAGGCCTACGTGCTGCCCGGCTTCAACGCGCTCGTGCAGATTCCGGTGCTCGGCTGGCTGCCGTTCCTGCTGCTGCTCGTCGGCGTCGGCGAGCCGCTCAAGTACCTGCTGATCGCGCATGCGGCGCTCGTCCCCGTGACGATGAGCACGCTCCAGGGGTTCCGCCAGACGCCGCCCGCGCTCGATGAAGTCGCGCGCGTGTTCGGCTATACGCGCCGCCAGCGCATCGTCCACGTCGTACTGCCGGCCGCGATCCCGACGCTCGCGACCGGCGTGCGGCTCGCGTTCACGAAATCGTGGCTCGCACTGGTCGTCGTCGAACTCGTCGCGTCGTCGGAAGGGCTCGGCTACCTGATCGTGTACGGCCGCCAGCTGTTCCAGCTCGATCTCGTGATGGCGGCGGTGATCGTCGTCGGCGCCGTCGGCCTCGTGATCAACCGGCTGCTCGACGCGCTCGAAGCACGGCTGCGCCGCGGCGTGCCGTCCGCGTTCCGCGGCTGAGCCTGACTCAAGGAGCCCTTCCGTGCCACCTGCCTCCACGTCGACGCCGGACACCGCGGCGCCCGCCGCCGCGATTGCCCGTCGCATTCCCGTGCCCGACTGGCGCGGATTCGTCCTGCCGCTCTCCGCGTTCGCGCTCTGGTGGGCCGTCTCGTCCGCACACCTCGTCAAAAGCGGACTGCTGGTCGGCCCCGCCGACGTGCTGCACACCGCGTGGACCCAGGCGGCCAGCGGCGCGCTGGCGCGTGCGCTGTCGGCATCGCTCGCACGCGAAGCGTGCGGCTTCGCGATCGGCGCGACCGGCGGCCTGCTGCTCGGCGCCGCGCTCGGGCTGTCGCGCATCGCCGCGCGCGTGGTCGGCCCGAGCTTCGACACGTTCAAGCAGATCTCGCTGTTCGCGTGGATTCCGCTGATTTCCGTATGGTTCGGCCTCGGCGACGTCGCCAAGGTCGTGTTCCTGTCGCTCGCCGCGCTGCTGCCGGTCGCCGCGCATACGTGCGACGGCATCCATGCGGTGCCGCGCGCGTATGTCGACGTGGCCCGCGCGCTGCGCTATTCGCGGCTTCAGCTCGTGCGCTACGTGATCCTGCCCGCCGCGCTGCCGTCGATCTTCACCGGACTGTATCTCGGCCTCATCTACTCGTGGCTCGCGACGCTCGGCGCCGAATACCTGCTCGTCGCCGGCAGCGGGATCGGCAACACGCTGATCGACGGCAGCGAGCAGTTCCGGATGGATCTCGTGCTGTTCGGCATCATCGTCGTCGGCACGACCGGCTGGGCACTGAACGCGGTCGCCCGTGCGATCGAACGCAAGGTGCTCGCCCGGCGCGGCGACCTGCGCCGCTGATCGCCCTCCTCCTTCCTGTCGCTTCCTTCTCCGTCATGACGACCCTCGCTTCCGATTCGCTCGATATCCTTCACGTGAGCAAGCGCTACGCGCAACGCGGCACATCGCTCGCCGTGCTCGACGACGTGTCGCTGCACGTGCGTGCCGGCGAGTTCGTCACGATCGTCGGCGCGAGCGGCTGCGGCAAGTCGACGCTGCTGCGGCTGATCGCCGGGCTCGATACCGACTACGCGGGCGAGATCCGCGCCGGAGATGAACGGGTGCGCGACACGTCGCTGCAGCGCGGGATCGTGTTCCAGGATCACCGGCTGTTCCCGTGGCTGACGGTTGCGCAGAATGTCGAGGCCGCGCTGCGCAACGCGCCGCTCGACGCGGCCGCCAAGCGGCGCGCGGTGGCCGGGCACATCGCGCTCGTCGGGCTGAACGGCTTCGAGCATGCCTACCCGAACCAGTTGTCGGGCGGGATGGCGCAGCGCGTCGCGATCGCGCGCGGCCTCGTGAACCGCCCGCGCGTGCTGCTGCTCGACGAACCGTTCGGCGCACTCGATGCGCAAACCCGCGCGCGCATGCAGAACGAACTGCTGCACATCTGGGAGCAGGAGGGCATCACGATGGTGCTCGTCACGCACGATGTCGACGAAGCCGTCTATCTCGGCGATCGCGTCGTCACGATGGCGCCGCGCCCGGGGCGCATCGCGCGCATCGTCGACGTCGCATTGCCGCGGCCGCGCCGGCGCGACTCGCCTGAATTCGCGCGGCTGCGCGACACGGTGCTCGCCGATTTCGACGATCGCGAGCCGCCCGCCGACGGCGGCACGAAACGCACCGCTGCTTCCGATGCGCACCGGATCGGCGCATGGCGGCTCGCGTGGTAATGCGGTAACGCGGTAATGCGGATGGCCCGATACCACGCACGAATCGTTCAGCATGACGACACATATCGATCATCGCGGCGCGCGCTAAGGTTGTGACGATTCATCGGTTCCGGTTTCGCGCGGTCCCTGCTTGAATGGAGACTCGACCGATCCGACCCAGGAGACTCCCGATGTCCGAAGTCCAGCACGCCGCTCACCCGTCATCGCATGCTTCGCACGCCGCCGCACCGCGCGCGGCCGCCGTCCCGCTTCAGCTTCGCCAGGTCGCCGGCCGGATCGGTGCCGAGATCGCCGGCGTCCGGCTGTCGGGCACGCTCGACGACGCGACGTTCGACGCAATCCACGCCGCGCTGCTGCGCCACAAGGTGCTGTTCTTCCGCAACCAGGGTCATCTCGACGACACCGCGCAGGAAGCATTCGCGCGCCGCTTCGGCGAGACTGTCGCGCACCCGACCGTGCCGTCCGTCGACGGCAGCGCGCACCTGCTCGAACTCGATTCCGCGCACGGCGCGCGCGCCAATTCGTGGCACACCGACGTGACGTTCGTCGATGCGTACCCCAAGGTGTCGATCCTGCGCGCCGTCGTGATCCCGCCGGTCGGCGGCGACACCGTGTGGGCCAACACGGCGGCCGCCTACACGCACCTGCCTGAATCGCTGCGCGCGCTCGCCGACACGCTGTGGGCGGTGCACACGAACGCCTACGACTACGCGTCGACGCACGTGCATGCCGACGACACGCAACTGAAACGCTATCGCGAAGTGTTCACGTCGACCGTCTACGAGACCGAACACCCGGTCGTGCGCGTGCATCCGGAGACCGGCGAGCGCACGCTCGTGCTCGGGCACTTCGTGCAGAAGCTGAAGGGGTTGTCGTCGCAGGATTCCGCGCATCTGCTGCAGGTCTTCCACGAGCACGTGACGCGCCTCGAGAACACCGTGCGCTGGAGCTGGCAGCAAGGCGACGTCGCGATCTGGGACAACCGCGCGACGCAGCACTACGCGATCAACGACTACGGCGATGCGCGCCGCGTCGTGCGTCGCGCGACCGTTCATGGCGACGTGCCGGTCGGTATCGATGGCCGCCGCAGCGTCGTACAGAAGGGTCCGGGCGCGACGCTGCAATGACGTTCGCCGCGCACGGTGGCGGCGTCAACCGCCGCCGTGCGCGGCGCCATCCCTGCATTCCCGACCGGAGGATCCGACCATGACCTTCCCGCCACCGGGCCGACGCGTGCACGCGCAACGATGTCGCCGGCCGGCCGCCCCGTTCACTTCCGCCAGGAGCGTCGCATGAGCGCCCTACCCGAGCCCGCCGCCCAGCCGGTCGACGTGATCCCGCTGTCCGCCCACATCGGCGCGGAGATCCGCGGCATCGACCTTACCCAGCCGTTGACCACGCCGCAGATCGCCGCGATTCGCGCCGCGCTGCTGAAATGGCGCGTGATTTTCTTCCGCGAGCAGTTCCTCACGCACGAGCAGCATGTCGCGTTCTCCGCGCAGTTCGGCGAACCGACCGTCGGCCATCCGGTGTTCGGCCACGTCGACGGTCATCCGGCCGTCTATTCGATCGCGAAGCATCGCAAGGCGACGCGTTTCGAAGGCGAGCCGGTGCGCCGGCCGTGGACGGGCTGGCACACCGACGTGACCGCCGCCGTGAATCCGCCGTGGGCGTCGATCCTGCGCGGCGTGACGATCCCGCCGTACGGCGGCGACACGCACTGGACCAACCTCGTACGTGCCTACGAGACGCTGTCCGCGCCGCTGCGCGGCTTCGTCGACGGCTTGCGCGGCGTCCATCGCTTCACGCCGCCGGCCGGTGCGCGCGCGACCGGCGCGTTCGACGAAGCGGTCGAGCGCCGCCCGCTCGTGACCGAGCATCCGCTGGTGCGCGTGCATCCGGAAACCGGCGAACGCGCGCTGTACGTGAGCCCGAGTTTCCTGAAGTCGATCGTCGGGCTGACGCCGCGCGAGAGCCAGGCCCTGCTCGAACTGCTGTGGGAGCACGCGACGCGGCCGGAATTCACGATCCGCTTCAAGTGGGAGCCGCGCAGCATCGCGTTCTGGGACAATCGCGCAACCGCGCATCTCGCGCCCGTCGATATCTTCGATCTCGACTTCGATCGCCAGCTCTACCGCACGACGCTCGCCGGCGACGTGCCGGTCGGCCCCGACGGACGGCCATCCGTCGCGCTCGACGGCTCGCCGGTCGAGGCAGCGGCCGCGGTCGCACTGAACTGACCGCGGCCTCGACAGCCGGCGCGCGCGCGCCGGCTTCCCTGCTTCAGTCCAGCCACACGCCGTCGAACCGGTGTCCACCGAGCGGGGAGAACGCCAGCCCGTGCACACGCTTCGAGACGGGCAGCGACACGATCGAGGTCGCGATCGGCGTGAACGGCACCTGATCCTTGAACACGACCTGCGCCTGCTCGTAAAGCGACGTGCGTTTCGCGACGTCCGCGTTCGTGCGCGCCGCACTGACGAGCCGCTCGAAATCCGCGTTGCACCACTTCGCGAGATTGCTGCCGTGCACCGCATCGCAGCCGAGCAGCGTGCCGAGCCAGTTGTCGGGGTCGCCGTTGTCGCCCGACCAGCCGTACAGGATCGCGTCGTGCTGCCCGTCATGCTTCGCGCGGCGGTTGTACTCGCCCCACTCGTAGCTGACGATCTTCGCGCGCACGCCGATCTTCGCCCAGTCCTGCTGGATCAGTTGCGCCATCAGTTGCGCGTTCGGGTTGTACGGGCGCTGCACCGGCATCGCCCACAGCGTCAGGTCGAAACCGTTCGGGAATCCCGCGCGCGCCAGCAGCGCCTTCGCGGCGGCCGGATCGCGCGGCGAGTCCTTCAGGCGCGGGTTGTACGACCATTGCGCGGGCGGCATCGGGTTCGTCGCGAGCGTCGCGTCGCCGTTGAACACGGTCTTGATGATCGCCGTCTTGTCGATCGCGATATCGAGCGCGCGCCGCACGTCGACGCGATCGAGCGGCGGATGCTGCGTGTTGTACGCGACGAAGCCGACGTTGAAGCCCGTCGCCGAAAACAGCGTCAGCTTCGGATCGCGCCGCACCGTCTCGAGATCGGCCGGCCGCGGGAACACCGACACCTGGCACTCGCCGGCCGTGAGCTTCTGCAGGCGCGCGGCCGGATCGGGCGTGATCGCGAACACGAGATGCGCGAGCTTCGCGTCGTCCGGCTTCCAGTAGTCGGGGTTCGCGTCATAGCGGATCACCGCGTCCTTCTGGTACGCACGCAGCTGGAACGGCCCCGTGCCGACCGGGAGCTGATTGATGTCGGCCTCGCGATGGCGTGCCGCCAGCTGCGACGCATATTCGGCCGACAGGATCGACGCGAACGCCATCGCGAGATTGCGCACGAACACGACGTCGGGCGACTTCAGCACGAAGCGCACGGTGTCGTCGTCGACCTTTTCGATACGCTCGATGTTGCGGTCGAAACCGAGATCGCTGAAGTACGGGAAGCTGACCGGATAGGCCTTGCGGAACGGGTCGTCGGGATCGAGCATCCGGCGGAACGTAAAGACGACGTCGTCCGCCTGGAACGGGCGCGTCGGCTTGAACCACGCGGTCGTCTGGAACTTCACGCCGCGCCGCAGGTGGAACGTATGGACGCGCTGGTCGGACGACACGTCCCAGCTCGTCGCGAGCGACGGAACGAGATCGAGCGTGCCGCGCCTGAACTGCACGAGCCCGTTGTAGATCGTGTACGTGCTCGCATCGAAATCGGTGCTGGTCGTATGCTGGCCCGGATCGAAGCCGGCCGGGCTGCCTTCGCTGCAGTACACGAGCGTCTTGCCGGCCGGCGCGGCGAACGCGTGCGTGAGCGCGCCGGCGAGCAGCAGCGACGCGGCCATGCCGCGCAACGCCACGACGCCGACGGAAGTGCGCCGCGCACGATGCGCGGCGGATGAGACAAGTGGAATCTTCATGGTGGCGGTCAGGAAAGGACTGTGATGCGAATGACGACCGCCGATCTTCGCGCGCCGCCCGCCGATCGCTTACCAATTAATTCCGCGTTGCTTATCGCGGCCGATGCATCCCGCTGCCGTCGCATCGAAATGTCCATGCGAGCAGCGGGGACATGCCGGCGAACACCGCCGCGGCGGCCCGCCCTGCATCGCGCATCGACGCCCACCGCCGCGCGTCGCCTTCCGGCCCCCTGCAGGTCCTCCGGAATTGGCGCATCGTATCGGTTGGCCGACGCCGGCACCGGTGCGCGGGATCCGCCCGGCGCGCACGCACCGGCACCGCGCGCCTGCCGGCGCGCTGCCCCTTCCTGGAGGACCCACGATGTCGATCAGCCCCGATACACCCTCTCGTCCGGTGAAGTCGCCGGGCCCCGATCATCCGATCACGATCGAACCGCACCCGTCGCGCGTCGTGGTGAAGGTGGCCGGCAAGACCGTCGCCGATACGCGCCGCGCGCTGGCGCTGCGCGAGGCCAGCTATCCGGCCGTGTTCTACATTCCGCGCGAAGACGCCGACATGTCGCTGCTGCAACGCACCGACCATGCGACGTACTGCCCGTACAAGGGCGATTGCGCGTACTACTCGATCGCCGCCGGCGGCGCACGCTCGACCAACGCGGTGTGGACGTACGAGCATCCGAACCTGGCCGTCGAATCGATTCGCGCGCACCTCGCGTTCTATCCGGACCGCGTCGACTCGATCGACGAAAGCCCGCTCGGCACCGATTGAGCGCGGCGGCACCCTGCCGCCCCGTCGTTCGCGTATCGCCCGGCCGCTGATTTGCATATGCGGATTCGTTGGTTGGCCGCCGGCCCGCGCGGCCGTATCGTCGTGAATCCGGCGCGGGCCGGCCGCGCGCGTCGCCCGCATCCGGCTGCGTCCTGCGCCGATCGCGCCGCAAGCCCGCGCGCCCCGTGAACCCGCCAGCAGGACGCCTCGATGAACGACACACCGCACGCAGACCTTGAAACGACCCCGGCAAACCCGCGCCGCCGCCAGTGGCTGCACGGCGCGGCCGCCGGACTGGCCGGGCTCGCGCTCGGCCCGCTCGCGGGCCTGCCCGCGCTGGCCCAGGGCAGCGACAAGCGACTGCGCATCGGCTTCCAGAAGTACGGCAATTTCGTCGTGCTCAAGGCGCGCGGCACGCTCGAGAAGCGGCTCGCGAGCCAGGGCGTGACGGTGCAATGGCTCGAGTTCCCGGCCGGCCCGCAATTGCTCGAGGGGCTGAACGCCGGCGCAATCGACGTCGGCACGGTCGGCGAGACCCCGCCGATCTTCGCGCAGGCCGCGGGCGTCGATTTCGTCTATATCGGCAACGAACCGCCCGCGCCGCACGGCGAGGCGATCGTCGTGCTGCCCGATTCACCGATCCGCACCGTCGCGCAGCTGCGCGGCAAGAAGGTCGCGCTCAACAAGGGTTCGAACGTCCACTACCTGCTCGTGAAGGCGCTCGAACATGCGGGGCTCACGTATGCCGACATCCAGCCGATCTACCTGACGCCCGCCGATGCGCGCGCCGCGTTCGTGCAGCGCAGCGTCGATGCGTGGGTGATCTGGGATCCGTACCTGGCGGCCGCCGAACGGCAACTCGGCGCGCGCGTGGTCGCGAACGGCGACGGGCTCGTGCGCAACACGCAGTACTACCTCGCCGCGCGCAAGTATGCGGCCGCGCAGCCGCAGGTGCTGCGCGCGCTGCTCGACGAAGTCGACGCGGTCGATCGCTGGGGACGCGACCATGTTCCGGAAGTCGCCGCGCAACTGTCGCCGCTCGTCGGCCTCGACGCGCCGACGCTCGAAGTCGCGCTCAAGCGGACCGGCTACGGCGTGCAGCCGATCACCGATGCGACGCTCGCGTATCAGCAGAACATCGCCGACGCGTTCAGCACGCTGAAGCTGATTCCCGGCAAGGTGACGGTCGCCGACGCGCGCTGACATGCCGCCGATGCGGCACCGTTACGGCGAACCCGTCGCACCGATCCGCTGCCACTCGTCGTAATCGGTGACGAGGCCCGCATCGTCGAGCGCGATATCGGCCGCATACGTGCCGCTCTCGTAGCGGTACACGCGCTCCGCCGTGCGCGCATAGCGCTGCTCGCCGCGCACGAGCTCGAACGCCGGGAAACGCAGCCAGGCGGTGTGGATGACGGCCGACGCGCCGACTTCAAGCCCGAGACGCCGGATCGGCAACGTATTGGTCGACGGACTGAAGCCGAGATCGATGTCGGTCGCACCCGCAAGGGCCGGCGCGTCGACGCCGTCGACCGTCCAGCGTCCCGCGTCGCGTTCGATCGCGAGTTGCCGGGGCGGCGCCGCGCCGAGCCAGTGCGTCACGCGCACCGAGCGCGTCAGCCAGTCGGTGCCGCACGCGATCGCATAGTCGACGCGAAACGGCGTGCCGTCGATCGCGCCCGCGACCGTCCCCGACAGGTCGATGCCCGCGCGCGTCTCGACGAGCCGGCACCATTCGGCTGCCTGCCAGGTTTGCACGATCTGCCATGCGACGCATCGCGCGCGCGCCGCTTCGTCCCGTTGCGTCATGTCGTCTCCTGTCGAGGTCGGCGGCAACTCGTTGCTCGTGCACCGGTATCGGTACTTCGACGGCGAACCCGAATCGACCTGCAAGGATTGCGATCCGAAACAGCAGCGGCCGGTTACGGCACACCGTTGACCGTTGCACGGTCACGCGCGCCGCGTCACCATGCGCGGCGATAGATCGCCAGCGCGTCGCCTTCCGTCACCTCACGCGGATTGTTCACGAGCAGGCGCGTCTGCAACATCGCATCCGACGCCATCCTCGGCAGGTCGCCCTCGCCGATGCCGACCTCGCGCAACGTGCGTGGAATACCCGTCGCTACGATCAGGCGATCGATCTCGTCGATCAGCGCCTGCGCCCGCGCTTCGTCGCTGCCCGTCGCCGACGGCGCGACGATGGCCGCGAGCTCCGCATATAGCGGTGCGGCGGCCGGCGCGTTGAAGCGCAACACATGCGGCAGCACGAGCGCATTGGACAACCCGTGCGGCACGTGGAAAATCCCGCCGACCGGATAGGCCAGCGCATGCACGGCCGCGACCGGCGCATTCGCGAATGCCTGGCCGGCGAACATCGCGCCGACCAGCATCGCCTCGCGCGCGTGGCGATCGGTGCCGTCGTCGCATGCCTTCAGCAGGTTGCGCGACAGCAGCGTCAATGCCTGCACGGCCAGCATGTCGGACACCGGATTCTTCAGCCGCGCCGACGTATAGGCCTCGATCGCATGCACCATCGCGTCGATGCCCGTCGCGGCCGTTGCCGCGCGCGGCAGCCCGAGCGTCAGTTCGGCGTCGAGGATCGCGACGTCCGCGAACAGATGCGGCGACACGACACCCATCTTGCGCGCCTCGCCGACCGTGACGATCGACACGGCCGTCACTTCGGAGCCGGTGCCGGCCGTCGTCGGCATCTGCACGAGCGGCAACCGCGACGTTGTCACCTTGTCGACGCCGTACATGTCGGCCAGCGCCTGGCACCCCGGCGCGAGCGCCGCGATCAGCTTCGCGACGTCCATCGACGAACCGCCGCCGAGGCCGAGCACGAGTTCGGCGTCGGCCGCCACGGCCCGCGCGGTCGCGTCGAGCACCACATGCTCGGGTGGATCGGCGACGACGTCGTCGATCACGGTCACCTGCCAGCCGTGCGCGGCGAGGCTCTCCAGCGCGGGCGCGAGCACGCCGCTGCGATGCAGGAACGCGTCGGTGACGACACACAGCCGCGCGAGCGCCGGAAAGCGTTCGCGCATCATCGCGCCGAGCCGGCGCGCGGCGCCGAATTCGACGATCTGCGTCGGAACGGTACGGAATTGAAACGGGTTCATCGGGTGCCTCCCGGTGGCGTCGCCGTGCCGGTGTCCGGCTGCACCATGTAGCGCGTCACGTCGCGGCGATCGAGCAACGGAATGATCGTGCCGACACCGATCCGCTGGAAATGCGGCGTTTCCCGATGCGCGTCGAGGCCGTCGGCATCGCGGTAGCGCTCGAGGATCACGATGTGGTCGGGGTCGACCGGCGACCGGAAGTACGCGTAGTCGAGGTTCTTCGGCTCGGCGCGCGTGGCCGGCGCGAGTTCCGCGAGCAGTTCGATCACGCGGTCGCCGTTGCCGTGTGTCGCGAAGTAATGCGCGATGACCTGCAGGTAAGGTTCGTTCATGCTGCGCTCCGTATTCGCCGGTGGCCCGTCCAGGCGGGTCGTCATTCCATGATGCACGGTCGCTGTCGATACCGCTCATCGAACGTGGCGGTTGGCTGCCCGACACGGCGCCGACACCTCGACGTCGCATTGTATTGAATCGGCGCGGCGTGCGCAGCGCGCCGCGCGCGCTGACGAACCGGTGCGGCGCCGCGCGTTCGGCGCCCCGATCCGGCAGCGCTTTCCCGAATCCCGCCTATCGCGTCGCGCCCGGGCAGCGCCGGCGGGGCCTTCGGCTAAAATGCCGCACTTTCCACCTTGTCCGGCCCGCTCGCCATGCAACCCGCCTCCCCCGCCCGATCCGCCTCCCACGGCGCTCACGACGCAGATTCGTCGCACGACCTCGTCTATGGCCCCAATGACCGGCCCGCGCCGATGGTCGCCTTCGTCGCCGCGCTGCAGCACCTGCTGGCGATCATCGTGCCGATCGTCACGCCCGGCCTGCTGATCTGCCAGGCGCTCGGTGTATCGAGCCGGGACACGACGCTGATCGTGTCGATGTCGCTGGTGATCTCCGGCATCGCGACCTTCGTGCAGTGCAAGCGCTTCGGCCCGCTCGGCGCCGGCCTCCTGATCGTGCAGGGCACCAGCTTCAACTTCGTCGGCCCGCTGATCGCCGGCGGCAGCGTGATGGTCAAGCAGGGCACGCCGGTCGAGACCGTGATGGCGGCGATCTTCGGTGTCGTGATCGCCGGCTCGTTCGTCGAGATGGGCGTGTCGCGCATCCTGCCGTTCGTGAAGCGCCTGATCACGCCGCTCGTCACCGGCATCGTCGTGCTGCTGATCGGCCTCACGCTGATCAAGGTCGGCCTCATCAGCATGGGTGGCGGCTACGGCGCGATGGCCAACGGCACGTTCGCGAGCGCGCAGAACCTGACGCTGTCGTGCCTCGTGCTCGGCACGATCATCCTGCTGAACCGCGTGCCGATCGTGTGGGTGCGCAGCACCGCGCTCGTGATCGCGCTCGTGATCGGCTATGCCGCGGCCGCGGTGCTCGGCCGCCTCGACTTCACCGGCGTGCACCAGGCCGCGCTGTTCCAGGTCCCGACGCCGCTGCACTTCGGCATCGGCTTCTCGTGGTCGCTGTTCGTGCCGATGCTGATCATCTACCTCGTCACGTCGCTCGAAGCGATCGGCGACGTCACGGCCACCAGCAAGATCTCGAAGGAGCCGGTCGAAGGGCCGGTGTGGATGCAGCGGATCAAGAGCGGCGTGCTCGTGAACGGCGCGAACTCGCTGCTGGCCGGCGTGTTCAACACGTTCCCGAGCTCCGTGTTCGCGCAGAACAACGGCGTGATCCAGATCACCGGCGTCGCGAGCCGCTACGTCGGCATCTGGATCGCGGGCATGCTCGTGGTGCTCGGCCTGTTCCCGGTGGTCGCCGGCGCGCTGCAGGCCGTGCCGGAGCCCGTGCTCGGCGGTGCGGCCATGGTGATGTTCGGCGCGGTGGCCGCATCGGGCATCAACATCCTGTCCGGCATCCAGCTCGATCGCCGCGCGCTGCTGATCATCGCGGTGTCGCTCGCGCTCGGCCTCGGCGTGTCGCAGGTGCCGGACATCCTGAACAGCCTGCCGCATGCACTGAAGAACGTGCTGGAATCGGGCGTCGCGACGGGCGGCATCTGCGCGCTCGTGATGAACTGGTTCTTGCCGGAACAGAAGTAACGCTACGGACTCCATGACGACGCGATCCGGCCCGCGGGCCGCGTCGCGCTCGACGCCCCCGACTTGGCCGGGCACCCGACACTCGCTGGAATCGGGTCATGCCTCAAGCCCCCGTCTCCACGAATACGCCGGAAGCCAATGCCGTCCCCATCAAGGAACGGGCAACCGTCGTCTGCCACCGCGAAGAACAGGTCTCGCTCGTTGCGCGCGCATCGTCGCGCTGGGCGCTGCCCGGCGGCACGATCAAGCGCGGCGAAGCGCCGCTCGAGGCCGCGCACCGGGAACTGCAGGAAGAGACCGGCATCACCGGCCAGCATCTCGTCTATTCGATGCAGTTCACCGGGCTTGCAAAGGCGCATCACGTGTTCTTCGCCGAAGTCGGCCCGGACTAAACACCTAGACGCCGCAAGCGAGCAACGAGATCGCGAAGTGCTCGTGGTTTCGCATCGACAGCGTCGATGAACTGCGCGCGAGCATCCCGACGAAACGCATCGTCGAGCTCGTCTACCGGCACGAACGCCTCAAGTAGGTAGACACCCCACCCCCACCGGCTCGCACGGGCCGATATGATGCGCCCACGGTCCGTCGCCGCGTTCCCTTCCGAGCGAGCTGCAGATGAACAGTGCGTACACCTACCGCGGATACACCATCGACGTCCGCTGCGAATTCCGGCTCGATCCGCCGCGCGGCCATGTGCCGCCACCCGACACGCTGCGGTTCGGGTTCGTCGCGGTCGTGCAGGTGCGCACGGCCGGCCGCGCGCCGCGTCTGCTTGCACCGGTCCGTCTCGCGGACGATGGCGGCCGCCTGTTCGACGACACCCTCGACGCGTTGCGCGCAGGCCAGGCGGCCGGCGAAATCATCGTCGACGATCTATTGGTCGATGCGGGTCCGCCCGAAGGGCGAGCGCATTCCTGAGCCGTCGGTCGGCCCGGAACGTTCTGCCCGGATCATCGGCGCTCAGTGCGCGCGCCTTCTTCGTAGTTCGTGCGTGGAATAGACGACGAGGAAGATACCGAGCATCGCGACACCCGATGCCATGAAGTCGTTTGCGGTCCCCGCGCCGTGCAGCGCTTTCGGGAAGATGCCGAGGCTCAGTCCTGCGGCAGCGAGGAGCAAGCCTGCCGCCACACCCCAGACCGGTCCGGTGGTCTTTTCATTTGTGTTTTTCATACAGCACCCGTCTACAGTCGTTGCCTGAACGGTGTCGGCGCATGGCGCCGCATCTACCGCCCGAGCTTCGACTATAGCGAGGAAACAAATGAAACGGATTCGGTGCTTTTACCGATCAAGTTTTTTTGCGGCCGCAATCGCGCGGCGTCGCGCGCGCCAGGATTCATCAGATGAATGGAGGATATTCGGTCGCCGCAAGCAGCTTTCCCGGCCGTCGCATCGCCAATCGCAATCGACCGGCAACAGCCCTTACGCTCCGACGCACAATTTACGGTTCGTTTCAAAGCTGCCCACACCATGTGCACTCCCGGCCGCTATGCTTCGTTGCACCCACAATCACATCGGAGGGGGATAAAACAATGAAGAACAATTTCTGGAAGGCCGCACTCTGTGCAGCCATGGTGCCGTTTGCGCTGACAGGCTGTGGCGGCGGTGACGATGGCGGCAGCGTGCAGACAGGCACCTTGCATGTCGCGATGACGGACGCGCCGTCATGCGGATTCGATCATGTCTACGTGACCGTCTCGCAGGTCCGCGTCAATGCGAATGCGAATGCTTCCGATAACGATGCCGGCTGGTCGACGATCACGCTGGCGACACCGCAGAAGATCGACCTGCTGTCGCTCACCAACGGCGTGCTCGCCGATATCGGACAGACCGCGCTGCCGGCCGGCCAGTATCAGCAGATCCGTCTCGTGCTCGCGCAGAACCAGGGCAACACCCTCGCGAACTCGGTCGTCCCGACCGGCGGCACGGAACAGGCGCTCGTGACGCCGAGCGCAACGCAAAGCGGCTACAAGATCATCCGGCCGTTCACGGTGCAACCGAACACGCTCGTCGACCTCGTGCTCGACTTCAACGCGTGCAAGTCGATCGTCCAGCGCGGCAACGGCACGTATGCGCTGAAGCCGGTCGTCACCGCGATCCCGACCGTCGTGAGCGGCGCGATCTCCGGCTATGTCGCATCGGCCGAAGCCGGCGCGACCGTGTATGCGGAACAAGGCGGCAAGGTGGTTCGCGGCACGGTGGCCGACAGTTCGGGCAAGTTCGTGCTGTCGCCGCTGATCCAGAGCTCGACGCAAGGCAACTATGATGTCGTGATCGTGCAGAACAATTTCGCGTCGGGCATCGTGCGCTCGGTTCCGGTCGTGGTGAACACGACCACGGCGGTTTCGGCGTCGACCGCCCCGATCGCGCTGCCGGCATCGACGATGAGCACGGTCAGCGGCACGGTGACGGCAAGCGCCGACGCGTTCGTGCGTGCATTGCAGACCGTCGATGCAAACGCGTACGAAATCACGTCGATCAACGCGAACCTGGATACGGGCGCCTATGCGCTCAACGTGCCCACGGCCGCGCCGATCGTCGGTACGTACTCGGGCTCGCTGCCGGTCGCGCTGGCCGCGTCGCCGGCTGCCGCGGCACAATATACGATCGAGGCGGACGCAGCGTCGGGCGCAACGCAATCGACGAACGTCAACGCAACGACCAGCCAGTCGAACGTCAATTTCAGCTTCTGACGCGTCGGCAGCATCAACGAAAGGGCCGCACGGCCCTTTCCTCAATAACGGGAGAACGAAGTGAAGAAAGGGGTTATCGCATTGCTCGCCGCGGCGAGCGTGGTCGGCGCGCTCAGCGGGTGCGTCGCGTACGTTCCGGGTCCGCCGGTCGTCATCGCACCGCAGGGCGGGCCGGGGAACGGATTCTGCCCGCCCGGACAGGCGAAGAAAGGCAATTGCTGATTGCACGAGGCCCGCGGAAAGCGGGCTTTTTCATGGCGCCTGCATCGACTACTTTCTCCGGCACGAGATTGCTCCGGGCGCTGAAGCCAGCGCATCGAGCATCTGGAGCCAGGCCAGCCCGATGTTGACACGGTCGAGATACGCCGCGAAAAAGCAGAAAAAGCACAGCGTCAACAAGCGTGGTTGCCTTGCGGTACAACCCGTCGAGGCCGACCTCTCCGGTCGCGCCAAGGTGCGAATTGAAACGGCGGAATCGGTCGTATCGGGATACTCAACTGAAGACGAGTCTGGCGGCACCTGGCCTTGCGTCTTTCCCCCATGCGCGTCGAAGAGCGCGTCCGCACTTTTCGCGCGCGCATCATCACGCACGCCTTCCCCGATGGACCAGCGATTCGTTGTTACCGCTGAAATGAAATGGTCAACGCTCAGGCTTGTCTGGATAACGCCGTACCGACATACGGCCCGCAGCGTTCGATCGCCACGCGAACCGTCTCTTCCGGCGGCCGTTCCCACCAATCCAGCTCGGAGAAGATTTCCAGCTCGAACGGCCCGGCATAGTCGATATCGTCCAGCCATCCCTTGATACGCGGAATATCGACAACACCGTCGCCGACCATGCCGCGATCGCGCAGATTTCGCGTCGGCACGAGCCAGTCGCAATAGTGAAAGGTGACGATGCGCTTCGGTCCCGCGCGGCGAAGTTCAGCTTCGAAGGCCGGATCCCACCAACAGTGGTAAACGTCGGGCACGAGCCCGGCACCCTCACCGAGTTCGTCACAGAGATCGTTGGCAAGCTTGATCGAGTTCAGTACGCTGCGGTCACCGGCGTACATCGGATGCAGCGGCTCGAGGCCGAGCTTGACGCCGACTTCACGCGCATGCGGCAACAACGTGAACAACGCGTCGCGCACGCGGGCGCGTTGGCCCTGTATGTCCTTGCTGTCCGGCGGCATCCCGCCGACCACCATCATCAGGCACGCCGCGCCGATTTCCGCGGCGGCATCGAGCAGGCGCCGGTTCGTTTCGATCGCCGCCGCCATGCTCTTTTCGACGCTGACGTTGAGCCATTCGCTCGTGCACAGCGACGGCACCCACATCTCCAGCTGCCGCAGATGCTTGCGTGTTTGCGCGACGCCATACTCTTCCAGAAACCGCCGCCAGACCGCAATGCCGCTGATCCCCTGACGCTTGTATCCTTCGAGTGCTTCCGGCAGGGTCCATTTGGGCGTCGTGATTTGATTGATCGCGAACCGCGAAAGGTCGTAACTCATGCGTCTGCTTTCTCCATGGGTTCTTCCGTACGGATGCGCGAGTACTCGTGCAATCAACGGTATTTCAGCCCATGCTCACGCGCTGAAATTGCGCACGACATGTACACGCCGTGATACCTGTACAGGCGGCAGGAACTGCACACTTGGAAAGCGGGTAGGTGCCCAGTCAGCGGCCGATGGAATCCGCGAGAAAGTTGAACAGACGGTCGAAATTGCAATGCGCGACGTTGAACCTCAGCCAGCTCGTCTTGACGCGGCCGGCAAAGAACAGGTGTCCGGGCGCCAACAAGATATTCTGCTGCTCCGCCAGCTCGGCCAGCCGCGAGGAGTCCGTATCGTCACCGGCCGGTTTCGCCCAGACGAACATCCCTGAACGCGGCTCGCAGAACACGTCCATGCCGCTCGCCTCCAGCCGCCTGCACGTCCTTTCCTGCGCCGCGGCCAGTCGATCCCGCAATTGTTCCGTCTGCTTTCGGTAGTGCCCTTCCGACAAAACCGCACTGACGAGACGCTCGGTGACGGTCGGTGTCGACATGCCGGACACCAGCTTCTGATAAAGGAGCGCTTCGATGACATCGTGATCGGCAACGACGAAGCCGACACGCAACCCCGCCCCGATGGTCTTGGAAAAACTGCCGACATAGATCACGTTGCGCAGCTGATCCATCGATGCGAGCGTGAAATGTGCGCCTTGCACGAGATCGGCCGACACGTCGTCTTCGACGATCAGGCAATCGTGTCGCTCCGCAAGCTTGAGCACCTTGTAGGCCGCCGACGAGCTGTAGCTCGCTCCGGTCGGATTGTGCAACCGGGTGTTCGTGAAGTAGAGCTTCGGGTGACGTGCGTCGAGCGCGGCTTCCATTGCCGCGACGTCCGGCCCAGTGGGCGTCATCGGAATACCGATGGTTTCGACATCGCGCATCCGCAGTGCGACCAGCAAGTCGCTGTAGCAAGGCTCGTCCACCATGACGACGTCGCCGGCCTGCGTGAATTGACGAATCACGAGATCGAGCGCCTGGTTTGCGCCCAGCGTCGTCATGATGCCGCCGACGTCGGTTTCGATTTCGTATTCGGCCAATTGACGCACGATTTGTTCGCGAAGCCGATCGAAGCCCCGCGCATGTCCGTAGCCCAGCAGATGCTCGGGGTGCGCCGCGAGTTGCCGGAGCGACCTCGCCATCCCTTCGCTGTCGAACCACGTTTCGGGAAGCCAGCCTGCACCTGCATGAATGGCCCCTTCGGTTGCACCGAGAAAATTGCGCACCAGCCATCCGTTCGTAACCTTCTCGTCGAGTTTTTCCGTCGCTTTCCGGGGCACGCCCAGACGCCGTTCCGAGACATAGAAGCCAGACCCGCGACGCGCCACCAGGACACCTTGCGCAACGAGGCGATCGTAGGCCTCCACCACGGTAAAGGTGGATACGCCATGTGCCCCGGCGAATGCGCGGATGCTCGGCACGCGCGCACCCGGCCGCCAGCGCTTTTCGTCGACCTCCCGGATGATGCCCGCCACGATCTGCATGGTGAGCGACATCTCGGAACCAGGATCCAGGGAAAGAACGGGCTTCATAAAAATGACTCGCAACAAGAGACATGCGTATAGGCCATGGAGCCTGTACAGCGATCCGCCAGTACGGACAAGTGTACATGTATCTGTGCAGGGTGTTTGCCTAAATTGCCCTTACGTCATCGCTGCATGCGTTCGGCGAGACGGCAATCCTTCACAGATACCCGTATGAAGAAAATACGAAATTCCGCAGAGCTTCTCTCTCAGGGCGCCGTCGAATCCCGGCGCATCGTTCTGGAAATCGCCGACCGTACGCTCCAGCGTCTGGACGGCTACCAGCGCATTCGAAGCATCATGCGCGTCGATGGCGACATACTGCATATCGGTACGCGCTCCTGGGATTTGTCGAAAAAGCGAAACGTGTATCTGGTCGGTGCGGGCAAGGCCTGCAATCACATGGCGATGGCGGTCGACCACGTGCTCGGAGACCGGCTGACCCATGGCATTGCCATCGTGAAGATCCACGAGGAATCGGATCGCTTCAATAAAACGGAAGTGTTCGTCGGTGGCCATCCGCTGCCAAACGAGGAAGGCCATCGCGCGTCGCGAAAGATCATCGAACTGGTCGATCAGGCCGGGCCCGACGATCTGTTCATCGCGGTGATCAGTGGCGGCAGCTCCGCGCTCATGTCATGCCCGATCGACGGCATCACGCTGCAGGACGAAATCGACACGACCGACGTGCTGCTCAAGTCCGGGGCGGGCATCTATGAAATCAACGCGGTGCGCCGGCACATTTCCGCGCTCAACGGTGGCATGTTGGCGAAGCGCATTCAGGCCGTGGGCGCAGAGCTGATCGGCTTCGGCATCAGCGATGCGGTCGGCTCCCCGGCAACCGGCGATATCGCCGTGCCGTACGCGGCTTACAAGAGCACGCCGATCGGACCCGACATGACCACGCTCGACGATGCGCGAGCGACCATCGTCAATCGCAACGTTGCAGACCGTCTGCCGAAGAGCGTCGTCGACTACCTGATGAATGCGGGCCCCGAGGCGGAGACGCCCAAGGCGTTTCCCGACAACACGTATTTCCTGCTCAATACGTTGCCGGATTCCTGCATCTACGCCAAGGAGGCATGCGAGGAAATGGGCCTTCCGGCGATGATCGTCTCCTCCTTCCTTGAAGGCGAGAGCCGCGACGCCGGAACATTCCTTGCGTCGATGGCTCGCGAAATCCAGAGCTACGGCAATCCCGTCAAGCCGCCTTGCGTGCTGCTCAGCTCAGGCGAAGTCACGACGCACATCAGCGATAACAGCACCATCAAAGGACATGGCGGCCCGGGTCAAGAGATGACGGTCAGTTTCGCCATCACGGCGGAAAAGACGCAGGGCACATGCCTGCTTTCGATCGACAGCGAAGGCACCGACGGAACCGCGAAGGTCGCCGGCGGCATCACGGATTCGAGCAGTTTCAAGGCGGCTGCGAAAAAAGGCATCAGTCTTTATCAGGCCTTGCGCGAGCATAGCTGCTTTGAAGCGCTCTCCTCGATCGATTCAGCCGTCTTCACGGGTAACACCGGGACCAATCTGTGTGATCTGAACATTCTCTACGTCCCTGCTCTCAAGGAGGGCGCGTGATGGAAGACAGAATTACCTCCGTTCGCGCGCAGCAGATCATCGACTGCAAATGCCGTCCCGCCGTCGAAGTCGAAATTCAAACCGAAAGTGGCGCCATCGGTCGAGGCGCGGCGCCAACGGGAACGTCGGTCGGCATGCATGAATCGTTCGTCCTGCGCGACGGTGATCCCTCGACTTACAAAGGGCTCAGCGTGCACAAGGCCGTCGATCATGCGGTGAACGTCATAGGCCCGGCGCTGATAGGCATGAACGTGTTCGACCAACGCGCCATCGACGAGAGAATGATCGTGCTCGACGGCACGCCGGACAAGCATCGACTCGGCGGTAACACGATCTATTCAGCTTCCATCGCGGTGTTTCGAGCGGCGGCTGCCGCACGCGCCATTCCGCTTTACGAGCACATTGCGGGCCGAGAAATCCGGACCGTTCCCGTGCCCTGCTTCAACGTGATCAATGGCGGCCGCTACGAAGGCTTTACCCAGGCGTTCAACGAGTTCCTCATCGTCCCCTACGGCACGAATAGCATCGACTATTCGATCGAAATGGCGGTCACGGTGTTCCAGAAGCTCGCGGATGTACTGACCGGCTATCTCGGAAAAAAGCCACAGGTCGCCAGTTCCTATGGCTACGCCGCGCCATCCGACGATCCTGAAGTAATCCTCACGCTGATGCAGAAAGCGATTGATGCATGCGGCTTCACGGACCGGATCGCGTTCGCGCTGGATTGCGCGTCGAGCGAAATGTACGACAAGCAAACCGGCCGCTACCTGCTGAAGGGAAACCAGGTTTCGTCGAGTGAGATGGTCGCGTACGCGAAATCCCTGACCGGGAAATTCAACCTCGTCTTCATCGAAGATCTGCTCGACGAAAACGACTGGACGGGCTACAGCCACGCGACGAAGGAACTGACGCGCACGATCGTGCTGGGCGACGACCTCACGGTGACCAATCTCGAACTGCTTCGAAAGGCCCACGAAACACGAGCCGTTGACGGCTTCGTGCTCAAGCCCAATCAGGTCGGCACGATCACCGAGGCCATGGACGCCTATCGGTTCGCTCAGGCACACGGAATGATCGCGGTGCCGTCGGGCCGCTCGGGCGGCGTGGTGGATGACGTGGTGATGGACTTTTCTGTTGGTCTCGAAGTGCCGTTCCAGAAGAACGGCGCACCGCGTTCGGGTGAGCGCATCGAAAAACTCAACTTCCTGATGCGGGCCAATGCGCGCAGTCCCGCTTGCCGTCTTTACGACATCTCGCCATTACTCCGGTTCTGACGCGACATGGAACCGCTTTTCGAACCGAAACATCTCTACTGTTGAAGAAGGACTATCCATGTATCCGAAGATCGATTTTCTCTATCTTTCCGAGCCCGACATGATCGAGGCCGGCGTCCTCGACGCCGCGCATTGCGTCTCCGTCTGCGAAGAGACGTTCAGCCTGCTCGGCAAAGGCGACTACCTGATGGGCGGCGCCAATCATAACAACCACGGCATGAACATCGTGTTCCCGAAAGAGACGAAGTTCCCCAACATGCCGGTGGCGGGTCCGGACCGCCGCTTTGCCGCAATGCCCGGTTATCTCGGCGGACGTTTCGATGTGTGCGGAAACAAGTGGTACGGCTCGAATCACGCGAATGCACAGAAGGACCTACCGCGTTCGATCCTCACCATGATGATCAACGACAAGGACACGGGCGCGCCGCTCGCCCTCATGTCCGCGAACCTGCTGAGCGCGGCGCGTACGGGTGCTGTTCCAGGTGTCGCCGCCAAGTATCTGGTCAACCAGGATGCGAAGACGGCATCGGTGATCGGCTGTGGTCCGATCAACAAGGCGTGCTTCACCGCGATCATGAGCCAGCTCGGCGCGATCGAGCAGGTCGTGTGCTTCGATGTATTCATCGACAAGGCGAACGAATTCGCGCGTTGGGTGGAGGAGAAATATGGCATTGCCGCGATCGGTGTCGACGATGCCGAAACGGGCTTTCGCGGTGCGGACGTGATTACCGTTGCCGCGTCGCGCCTCAAACCGCTTTATTTCAAGGACGAATGGATCAAGGAAGGGGCAACGATTCTCGTGTCCGGGCCGTTCAATACCGACGAATCCTTCCTGACCAACTGCAAGATCATCTACGATCACACGCCTTTGCAGGAAGCATACGTCGAGGATGCCATTGCTTCGGGCAACAAGGAAGGCTATTACAACGGCGTGATCGGCGGCCCGTTTTATCGGCTGATCGATGCGGGAAAACTGCCGGCACTTGCAGATTCGACGGGTCTCGGAGATGTGGTCAACGGAGACAAACCGGGGCGCGAAAACACCAAAGAGCGTGTCATCTTCATTGCCTGCGGCATGGCAGTGTTCGACATCAGCTGGGGCTTCGAGATGGTTGAAAATGCCCGGAAGAAAGGCATTGGTCAATCGTTGAATCTGTGGGAGAAGCCGGCCGGGCTCTGATGTTTGAATGCGCTGGGCCCCGGCTGTGCCTGGGTCAAAAAAACGGTCGCCCCATGCCGGAACGATTCGGTCATGGGGCGACCGTTTTTTCAAAGGGACACCCGATGCATCGGGTGTCCTCAGGATCAGACGCCCGCCTTCGAGAACTCGGACAGATCGAAACCCTGCGCGTAAGGTTGCGTGTCGTCGACGTAATGCTCGCCGCGACCGGTGATATAGGCGCGCCCTTCCACACTCGGATAAACCGCCTCAAGACCGCTCTCCAGCCGCGTCTGCGATTCCACACGACCGATGAAGCGACTGAGGATCAGACTCTCGTGACGGTATTCCTCGCCCACCGACAGCAGCCCGCGTGCGAACCGCTGAGCGACCCGCGCGGACGTTCCCGTGCCGCACGGCGACCGGTCGATAATCAGATCACCTGCAATCACGACCGCGCGTGCATGGGAGTCACTGGCCACGGCGCGCCCCGTCCACATGCAGTGCTTGACGCCACGAATCTGCGGATTGTCCGGATGCACCACGTCGAGCGCATGGTTTACCCGTTTTTGAACCTCCCGGCCCATCTCGAGCAATTGCTCCGGCGTGAAATGTTCGCAACCGGGGAAATTCTCCTGCACCTCGACGATGGGATAGAAGTTGCCGCCGTATGCGATATCGACTTTGAGTTTGCCGAGTCGAGACACTTCGATTTCAACGTCCTTGTGAAGCAGGAAGCTCGGCACATTCGTGAACCGTACCGATTCGACCTTGTCGCCGTTCATCACGTACCTGGCTGTCACCTGACCGGCGGGAACGTCGACCACCACTTGACCCGGCGTCTTTGGCTTGATCAGACCGGTTTCGAGCGCAAAGGTGACGGATCCGATCGTCGCATGCCCACACATCGGCAAGCATCCCGAGGTCTCGATGTACAGGAGACTGAAATCGGCACTGGCGCTCACGGGCGGATAGAAAATGGTGCCCGACATTTGCCCATGTCCGCGCGGCTCCAGCATCAACGCGCGGCGGATCCAGTCGTACTTCTCGACGAAAAAAAGACGACGGTGATTCATCGTCGCACCCTGCAACTCCGGGCCGCCGCTCACCACCATGCGCACCGGCATGCCTTCGGTATGACCTTCAATGCATGAAAAGGTATGCTTTGTCATTGACGTTTCCTGGAAAAACCAAACAACGGAACCGTGAATCATCGGCTTGAATATGATCGACCTTCTAGTCGCGACCCGCCATGGATCCACTGCTAAAAAAAACCCGTGCCGAGACACGGGCGAATACCCCCTTGGTTTACCTTCTTCGCCCTCTCTCACGCATGATGTGGCACGAGGTCACGCAATTCGGGCGGAAAGAGCATGTCGCGAGCGATTGAATCGTCGCGTCGCAAGAACTCGGCCGCATGGTTCAACCCGAAAAACTCGAGAAACAACGGCGATTGCAGGATCAGCATGTCGAAACCGGGAAGCACGGTGTTTCCCTTGGACATGGCCGCCTTCAGGAATGGGGTGGGCTGGTTCTTCATGAGGATGTCGCACACGACAGCCGAGCTTTCGATCCGCTCCGGCGCCGTGGGCAGCGGATCATCGGCCCTGAGGCCGAGCGGCGTGGCGTTGATGACCACCTCGAAGCCGCGAGGATCGTTCGTACTCTGCGCCGAGACCGGAATGCCGTAGCGCTCGCCGACCGAGCGCGCCAGACTTTGCGCTTTCGCCTCGTCGACATCGTAAATCGCGATGCGAGCCGCGTGGCCCTCCGCGAGCGCCGCGGCGATTGCGCTGGCCGCGCCGCCTGCGCCGATCAACAATACCGCCTTGCCACGGTACGCCATCGCGTAACGGTCCATCGACTTCGCGAAGCCGGTGCCGTCGAACAAGTCGCCTTCCAGCCCACCATCATCGCCCCGTCTGATCGCATTCACGGCGTTGGCGGTCATTGCCCCGTTCGAGAGGCGGTCGACGATACCCGCTGCCGCATTCTTGTGCGGAATCGACAGCACCATGCCGCCTGTCGTCTTCGACTTGAACAGCGATCGGATCGTGCTTTCCAGGTTGGCCGGCTCGACGTGCAGCGGAACCATCACCGCATCGAGATCGCACAGGGGAAACACCTTGTTGAAGATTTCCGGGGTTCTGACCTGCTCGATTGGATCCGCCACCATGAAAAGAACATTCGTCTTTCCAGTAATCATGTTCTGCTTCAATTTCCACTCCTGATCTGCATGCCGTTCCCTGAATACGAGATCTCATGGACCCCGCGCTAAAGGTTCAGAATCCTTCGCCCCACGTATCGCTCAACATGAATCCTGCGCTCAGCGGATCGTCGGGATCCACACCAATCTGTTCGATGCTGTAGATCCACGCGCGCCCCTGAATACGCGGTAGTACCGCAGGCCGCCCGCCCATCTCGGTTCGCCCTAGCATCTCGACCTTGAACTCGCTTCCGATGGTCGATATCGACTTCAATTGCGAGCCGACGTCGACCTTGCCGCGCGCCGCGAGTGTCGCGAGGTTGGCCGAGCTTCCCGTTCCGCACGGCGACCGGTCCACGCGTCCAGGCGGCAAGGTCGTGCACGTCTGATATTCCGTGTCCGACACACGGTTGCGGAACATCACGTAGGCCAGCTGGTTGATCTGCGGATACAGAGGATGCTGAAGCTTCACTTGCTCATTGATGACCGCGCGGAGCTTGACCCCGAGATCGGCGAGCTGACGAGCGTTCTGCGGTGCGATCGTGAGGCCGACCTGTTCGACGTCGACGAGCGCGTAATAGACGCCGCCAAAGGCCACGTCGACGGATATCGTGCCGAACGCTTCCGTCTCGACGGCGAGGTCGAGGTGTTCGACGAACGCGGGAACCATGTCCAGAGACACGCCGATGCATCGCCCGTCCTTGCACGCCGCGCGAGCAGTGACGAGTCCCGCCGGCGTATCCAGCACAACCGTCGTTTCCGGTTCCTGCATCTCCACCATGCCCAGTTCAAGCAACGCCGTGACCACGCAAATGGAATTGCTGCCCGACATCGGATGCGCCTTGTCCGACTGAAGCACGATGAAACCTGCATGTGCCTCCGGACGCGTCGGAGCCAGAAGCAGATTCACCGACATCTGCAGACATCCGCGAGGTTCGAACACGACAAGCCTCCGAATGCTGTCGTCGACTTCGTTGATGTAGTTCATCTTGTCGAGCATGGTCTTGCCGGGAATGTCGACCACGCCTCCCGTAATAACCTTGCCGATTTCGCCTTCGCAATGAACGCCAACCAGCTGCAAGCTTTTCTTCCAGCGCATGATTCAGTTTCCCATCCTTGTTGATCACCTGTGCATGAGGGCCCTGCCGAGACAAGCCGCTCGCTTATCTGAACCGTCGTGCGCTGAAGGGCGCGAGGTCCTGCTTCGGCGTTCGGCCGCACGCGAGATCCGCAATGAGCCGTCCGGTGGTTGCCCCGAGCGTCAAACCGAGCTGCCCGTGACCGAGCGCCAGCAGAACATTCGGAAGCCGTGCCGAGCGGTCGATAATCGGTTTGGTGTCCGGCAGGAACGGCCGATAGCCCACTCCGAATTCGTGTCTTGCTGCGTTCAACTCAGGCAGAACTTTCTTGGCCTTGGCCAGGATGATTTCCGCGCGCTTGAAATTCGGCTTCGCGTTACGCCCTGCAAATTCGATCGTTCCGCCAATCTGAAGCCCACGAAGCATCGGCGTGAAGCAGAATCCGCCGTCCGCGTAGATGACGGAATGCTTGAGCTCGACTTCCGGTTCCGGAACCAGTACCTGATAACCGGCGACGCCCTCCAGGGGCGCGCTCACGCCGAGTTGGGAGAAAAAGCGCCGGGAACCCGCTCCGGCCGCGACGACGAGATGTTCGGCCTGCACGCTCTCGCCGCTCTCGAGCGTCACGCCGGTGGCGCGACCTGCCTCCTCGTTGATTCGGACCACGACGCTCTGTACGCGGCGGCCACCGTTGGCCACGAAGTGATCCGTCAGCGCTTGCAGAAATCGTTCCGTGTCACTGACAAACCGCCATTGCGGAAGCAGCAGGCCATGTGAGAAGCGCCCCTTCAACGCAGGCTCGAGATCGTCGATCTCCGCGCGGCCGATGATCTGCGTGTCGAACCCCAACGACTTCCTGAGCTCGATATGCGGACGTTCGTGCTCGATGCCCGCGGCGCTGTCAAACACTTCGAGAATCGGCCGTTGGCCGATCAGCGCATCGTCATCGATGGCGTCGAGCAATGTTGCGTAGTCCGCGAAGACGTCGGTCGTGAGGGATGCCATCGCGGTTGCAATCTCGACGATCTTCGAGGGTCGCGCACACGACAGGAAACGCACGAACCACGGCACGATTCCCGGCAATGCTCCGGGCCGCAGCGCGAGCGGCCCTGTTTGATCGAGCAGCCATCCCGGCACCTTGAGGAGAATGCCCGGCTTCGACAAGGGAATGATCTCGCCGACGGAAATCTGGCCGCAACTCCACTTTGCCGTGCTGTCGCCCGGTGGCGCGGGATCGACAAGCGTGACCTTGAAGCCGCTTCGCTGAAGATACAGCGCACAGCAGGTGCCGACGATTCCGCCACCGATGACGGCCGCCTGCCGTGGCGATGCAGCAGCTACGTCCGGGGCCGGGTATTGCTCGCGAGGTACCGAATTCATCTTTGATGTCGTCCGTGGCTCAGGTAGAACGCATTGTTCCGTGTACTCAATACGCAAAACGCCGCAGGAATCTCGATTCCACTACGCCGACCAACCGCGTCAAGGGGAAAGCGACGGCGAAGTAGATGATTCCAACGGTGGTCAAGAATTCGAGGGGCCGCGCCGTGGCGTTCGAAGCGCTCTGGCCGACATACATCAGATCGGCCACGCCCACGGACGATACGAGTGCGCTCTCCTTGAACAGGCTGATGATGTTCGACAGCAGCGGCGGCACTGCGCGCAGCAAAGCCTGCGGAAAAATGACATGTACAACCTTCACCTGAGGCGTCAGCCCGAGCGCGATGCATGCGTCATGTTGCTCCGACGAGATCGATTTGAGTGCGCCGCGAAACGTCTCGCTGGTGATCGCCGTCATGTAGAACGTCAACGAGATGATGACTGAAAGGTACGGCGGAACCGGCAAATGAAACACGACCGGGAAGCAGAAGAAGACCCAGAATAGCTGGATCAGCAGCGGCGTACCCCGGAAGAACTCCACATACAAGGCCGTCAGTGCCTTGACCCATCGGGAGGGCGACATCCTCAACAGACTCAGCGCGAAGCCGAGCAGGCTGCCCAGCACCGCACAACCGCTCGTAAAGGCGATGGTAAGCGCGAGGCCTTTGAGCAATACCAGCCAGTAGGATGCGACAACAGAGAGATCGATGCTCATTCCTTTCTCCTCAACGCTGCACAGCCGCATCTTGCCGGCGCTCGATCACATGGACCAAACGCGAGATCGGCAACGAAAGCGCGAAGTAGATGAGCGCCACGACCGAATACGTTTCAAGCGGGCGATATGCTTCCGTCGCGAGACTCTTCGCGACATACATCAGATCCGCCACCGCGACGATCGCAACCAGTGCGCTCTGCTGCAAGGTGCCGATCCCGTTGGTCATCAGCACCGGAAGCGCACTGCGCAAGGCCTGCGGCAGGACCACGAACAGCGTGCGCTGCCAAGGCCTGAGGCCCAGCGCGACACAGGCATCGAGATGTTCCTTGGGCACGGCCTGGACGCCCGCGCGATATGCCTCCGCATTGAACGCCGTCAGATTCAGCCCGAGCGCGAGAACGCCCATCGCAACCGGGTCAATGAAGACGTCGACCATCATGGGAATGCAGTAGAAGAACCACACGATCTGCAGCAAAGCAGGCGTGCAGCGAAAGAATTCGATGAAGAGCTGCGCGGGCCAGCGGATGATGTGCCAGCGGCTCATGACCATCAGGCAGAGGACGAAACCCAGTACGAGCCCCATCACGTTCGCTGCCAGCGCCAGCTCGATCGTGACCTTCAGGCCCTTGAGCAGCGCGTCGAAGCTTCCGTGAAGAAACCCGAAATCGAATTGATAGCGCATGTCGATCTCTCAATCCAGATGAAGGACTTTCTCGAGGAATTCGCGCGTGCGCGGTTCCTTCGGGCATTTGAAAATCTCTGACGGCGCGCCCTGCTCGACCACCTTGCCGCTCGCGCAGAAAACCACTCGCGTTGCGATGTCCCGTGCGAAATGCATGTCATGCGTCACGATGATCATCGCCATCTTCTGCTCGGCAAGCTGGAGCATCACGTTCTGTACTTCGATCACCATCTCGGGATCGAGTGCGGAAGTAACTTCGTCGAAGAGCATGAGCTTGGGCTCCAGCATCAGCGCACGCGCGATCGCGACGCGCTGCTTCTGGCCGCCGGAGAGCTGGCTCGGGTAAGCGTTGAGCTTGCTTTCGAGGCCGAGACGCGCGAGGTACAGCCGTGCGCGTTCCGATGCTTCTGCTTTCGACATCCCGCACACCTTGACGGGTGCCAGGATCAGATTCCCCAACACCGACAGATGCGGAAACAGCGTGTAGTGCTGAAACACCATGCCGATCTGCTTTTGCAGCTTCGGATCGATCCGCTTCGAGCCGCCGACATCGGCACCGCGAATGTACGGCTTGCCCTGAAACGAAATCTCGCCGCCCTGAACACCTTCGAGCCCCATCAGCACACGGAGAAGCGAGCTTTTTCCGCTACCGCTCGGCCCGATCACGACGAGCCGGTCATCGGCGCGCATATCGAGGCTCATGCGGTCCATGACGACGAGGTTCTCGCCATAAGACTTGTACACATTCCTCAACTGTACAAAGTCGCCCGACGCTGCTGACAGAGACGAGAGGTTCGCCGGACTGGTCGGGTGCACCATCGACGATGCGTGTGTCTGGGATAGAAACATGAGGACTTTCTCCAGCAGAGCGCAACGCTGGCGCTCGCGACTTCATTCAAATGGGCAGAACGTGCCGTTACGCCACGCATCGCCGCGCGAACCGATGACGGAACTGCGGATTCGCAATTCCGTCAACACGACCGTGGATCACTTCGTATTGGCGATCGTCTCTTTTACAGATGCGTCGACGTATGCATTCACGGTCCCCGCTTGCTTCTGCCTTTCGATAAACTGGTTGAGCACCGCAACATCAGCTGCCGGCGTGTCCTTGCGAATGCCGAAGCAAATCCCCTGCGGCGCGAGAAGCGGATTCGGCTTGAATGCCTCGGCCCAGTCCGGATGAGCACGCGTGAGCAACAGGTTCGTCATGCTGTCGTCGGCCAGCAGATCCGCGCGCTTGGACATCAGCGCCAGGCGCGTTTCATCGAAGCCCGGCAGGCGCATGATCGTTGCCTGCTTGAGCACGGCAGAGATGGCCTTGTCCTGGGCCGTACCCGACATCACGGTAACAGTCATGCCCGGCTTGTCGATATCCGCAATGGACTTGATTGGCTTCGTGACTTTCGGGTTGTTCTTGTTGAATGCAAACGTCACGCTGTAATCCACAACCGGTTCGGTGAACGAGATGGCCTTCCTGCGCTCGGGCGTGTCGTTCAACGAAAGCGAGACATCCCACTTGTCCGACTGCAGGCCTGCGACGATGTTGTCCCAGGTGGTGTCCACGTATTCGACCCTGACTTTCAAAACCTTTTCCGCGAAGTCACGGCAGAGGTTCGGAAACACGCCGCTATACGTGTTCGTTTTCGGGTCCTTCATCGTGTACGGAGGCGAAGTCGCAATGCCGCACCGAAGCACACCAGCCTTTTTAACGCTCTGCCACGTCGCATCGGCTTGCGCATGCGCGGTAACGGGAGTCGTTGCAAGGGCACCCAATGCAGTCGCACAGATCATTACGCGACCGAGTAAGCGGGACATCTGGAACATGATCGACCTCTGACTGAGAAGAAAAGAAGATGAAGCGAACGTTCAAAACGACGAGTGTTTATGCATCACGTAAGTTCGAAGACCCCCTCAAGCTCGACGGCAACGTTTCGCGGTAGCGAGATGCAACCAACTGCGGCGCGAGTATGTCGACCAATATCACCCAGCACCGCGACGACGAGATCGGATGCACCGTTGATCACCTTGGGATGCTCGGTGAAATCCTCGGTCGCGTTAACGAACCCTCCCAGTCGCACGCATCCGGCCAGTCGGCTCAGGTCTCCTTCCAGCGCACGATCGACTTGAGCGAGCAGATTCACCGCGCACAGGCGGGCAGCCGCCTGACCGTCTTCAATCGTCACGTCACGCCCGAGCTTGCCGACGTATTGGTCCACGCCATCACGCACGGGTACCTGCCCTGATACGTAAAGAAGATTGCCGACTCGCTTGACAGGAAGGAAATTCGCACCAGGCTTGGGTGCGGTCTGGGGCAGATCGATACCCAGTGCGCTCAAGCGCTCTTTCAGGCTTTGACTCATCTGGCTTCTCCCTGTCAATCCGCGCGACGGCCGGCTTTCGAGCGCGCGTGATCGATGCGCTCACCGTCGAACACGACCTTGTGGTGACGTTCCGCGTATTCGCGCGTGATCTTTCCGTTTGCGAGATCCGCTTCGATACGATCAAGCGTTCTCGCCGCGGGATCCCCATACCCGCCGCCACCCGCCTGCTCGTGGCGAATGATCGCGCCGCGATGAAGCGTTCGCGTGAACTTGCTGGGCAGCGGTGACAGCCCTTCGTCCGAGCGCAGGTAGTTGGCCGAGCACGCGCCTGGCGCACCGCCAAACAACCCGTACGGTGCGTGCGATGCGCGGTCGGAACGAATCTGCGCGACCACCTCCTCCGCTTCGATCCGGTACTCGCGAACAAGACCCAGGCCGCCGCGATACTCGCCCGCGCCTCCCGAGTCGGCCGCGAAACCGTACTCTTCCATGATGATCGGATAGCGCGCCTCGAGCGTTTCGATCGGCATGTTCGACATGTTCTGCGACGGGTTCGTCACGCCTTCGATGCCGTCCTTGTTGAAGCGACCGCCCCACGCGCCGTTGATCATGTCCACGAGAATGAACGGCTCGCTCGCTTCCTTGTCGTAACCGCTGAGCGCGATGACCGTGTTACCGCCCTCGCCTGCCGCCATCACCTTCTTCGGGGCAATCTGTGCGAGTGCACCGAAAACACAGTCGACCACGCGATACCCCGTCAGCGCACGCGCGGCAACAGGTGCCGGCATGCGCGGATTCAGAATCGATCCCTCGGGTGCCGTGATGTCGATGCACCGATAGACGCCCGCGTTGTTCGGGACATCGGCATCGAGCGCACACCGCACGCTCAGGTACGTTGCCGACTTCACGAACGACAGCGTCGAATTGATCGCACCGCGCACCTGCGGCGACGAGCCCGCAAAGTCGACCTTCACTTTCGAACCTTCCACCGTGATCGCGCACTTGATCGGGATCGCGTCATCGGTGAATCCGTCGTTGTCGATGTAATCGGTGAACTCGTATACGCCGTCCGGCCATGCTTCGATCGCGCGACGCGTCAGCCTCTCGCCATAGTCGAGCAACTCGTCGAAATAGGCCTGCAGGTTCATTTCGCCATAGCGATTGATCAGGCGAAGCAGTTCCCGCTCGCCGATGTTGCAGGTCGCGAGTTGCGCGTCGAGATCGCCCAGCACGAGGTCGGGCAAACGCACATTCTTCTTGATGATGTTGATGAGCGTTTCGTTCGGCTCGCCACGGGTATAGAGCTTTGTCGGCGGAATGCGCAGGCCTTCCTGGAAGATCTCTGTCGAGTCCGCCGCATTCGAGCCCGGTACGCGCCCGCCCACGTCGCAGTGGTGCGCGATCACGACCGAAAATCCCTGCAAGCGCTTCTCGTGGAAAATCGGCTTGAACATGAAGATGTCGGGCAGATGCATCCCGCCCTCGTACGGGTCGTTCAGGATGATCACGTCACCCGGCTCGACCGTGGCCGCGAACTTGTCGATGATGACGTCCACCGCATCCGGCACGGCGCCGAGATGCAGTGCGACGGTCTTCGCCTGCGCGAGAATGCGGCCGGCGGCATCACACATCGTGACCGAGTAGTCGAGCACGTCGCGGATGATGGGCGAACGCGCGGTGCGCATCACGGCGAATGCCATGTCGTCCACGATCGTGTCCAGCGCGTTCTTGACGACGGCAAAGGTAATTGGGTCAACGTTTCGTTGGGTCATGATTGCTCCATTCAATTCATTCGATCGACGCGATGACACTGCCCACCTTGTCGGTACTCACGCGCCAGCCCGGCGGAATGACGATGGTGGTGTCGGAACTTTCGAGGATGACGGGGCCCGTGATGGGTTGGTCGAGCTTCGAGCGCGCCAGGATCGGCGTATCGACCCACCCCGTCTGGCGATCGAAGTAGACGCGACGCGTGGCTGCCGACGCTTCGAATCGAGACGCCTTCGAGCTGCGGATATCGTTGAAATCGAGCGTGCTGGTCGCGATGCCGCGTGCGAGGAGACGAACGTTCGCGCATTCGATGGCATCGTTGGATGCATACCCGTAGATGCCTGCATAAGCGTCGCGAAACGCCTTGCGCAATGTCTCGCGCGTGGATTCGTTCAACTGCTCCGGCAACGGGACGGGAATCTCGTAGTCCTGCCCCTTGAAGCGCATGTCGAGATCGAAAACGTATTGAATGCGATCCGCCGGATAACCTTCGTCCGCGAGCGCGCGAAGCGCGTCTTCACGCATTTGCGCAACCGTTTCAGCAAGCGCATCGATGTCGAGCGAGTCCAGCAGGTTGAGCGACGGTTTCACGAAGTAGCGTTCAACCGCGCCCGCCAGCATGCCCATCGCAGTGAAGACGCCAGGCGCCGCCGGAAAAACCACTTTTTTCATGTCGAGCGCGCGCGCCAGATCGCAGGCGTGAACCGGCCCTGAGCCACCGAAGGCCACGAGCGTGAAGTCACGCGGATCGACGCCGCGTTCGACCGTCACTGCCTTGATCGTGCGCGCCATGTTGACGTTGACCACTTCACGGATGCCGACGGCTGCCTCCTCGACCTCAATGCCGAGCGGTTTGGCGAGCAGCGTCTCGACGGCGTCGCGCGCGGTGGCGATCTTGAGTTCCATCGTGCCGCCGGCCAGGCGATGCGGCAGGAAGCCGAGGATCGCGTTGGCATCGGTCACGGTCGGCTTGTCGCCGCCGATGCCGTAACAGACTGGCCCCGGAAAGGCACCCGCCGACACGGGTCCGACGTTCAGCAAGCCACCCGCGTCGATCCAGGCGATCGAACCCGCTCCGCTGCCTACTTCGGCAACGTCGATCGTCGGCACGCGCATCATGTAGCCGCCTGCCTTGATGAAACGGCTCGGCGTCGAGATGCCGGCGCGGAACTCGTACTCGTTGGTGCGCGCCAATTGCCCATCGTGAATGAGCGATGCCGATGCAGTCGTGCCGCCCATGTCGAACACGACGAGATCCTTGTCCTTGCGCGCATCGCCGAGACGGCCGGCACCCACCACGCCTGCGGAACGTCCCGAGGAAATAAAGAACACCGGCGTGTCCTGCGCACTCCTGGCACTCGACAGGCCACCGTTCGAATTGCTCACGAGCAAAGGCGCTTTCACGCCGATTCGCTTGAGGCCCGTTTCCAGACGCTGGAGATAGGTGCGAAGAGCAGGCAGAACATAGGCGTTCACGACCGTCGTCGACGTGCGCTCATATTCGCGAAGTTCCGGGAGTACGGAAATCGAAGCGGTCACGCTGATGTCCGGAAACGCGCGCTGAAACGCTTCGAGCGCGGCGGCTTCATTCGCACCGTTCTTGTACGAGTTGATGAAGCAGATTGCGACAGATTCGACGCCTTCCTTCTGGAAGAACTCACCCGCCTTGATTACCTCGTCGACGGGCGTCGGACGCAGCACCTCACCCGAGGCCAGCACGCGTTCGTTGATCTCCATGCGGTAGCGGCGCTCCACGAGCGGCACGGGCTTGTCCCACGACAGATCGAACATCGTCGGAGTGCGCACGCGCCCGATCTCGAGCACGTCGCGAAAGCCTTTGGTCGTGATCAGACCGCACTTCGCGCCCACCTTCTGCAGCATCGTGTTTGACCCGACGGTCGTACCGTGAAGCACTTCCTTCACGTCGGCTGTCGCCAGACCGGACTGCTCAAGGATGCGCTCGACACCCGTGAGCACCGCCTCTTCGGGCGCCTTGGGTGTGGACGAGACCTTGGTGAAGTGAACGTTGCCCTCATCGTCGAGCAACACAAGGTCAGTGAAAGTACCGCCGATGTCGACGCCGATTCTTGCGCTTGCCATATCGATTCCCGATTTTCTCGAGTCCTCGAGCCGAGTTCCGGACGAGGCCCTCGTTACCTAGTTGAAAGACCACAGCAAACTCCACGGAAGTTCGCGATGCGAACACCGAACTTCGGCGGGGTATGGATTATTGGCGCCAATTATCTGCTTCGCGGAAAGTCCTGCTTCGCGGTAAAAATGCATCGCCCTTCCATGGACGCATTGTCGATCAAATGACGACAAAGTCAAAGTCGAAAAAAAATAAGTTGCCTGCGAGTACGGCCAAAGTCCTTGTCGGACATGGGTTTCAGCGTCAAATAGGTGGTTAACCTGATCGGCAATAGCCCTGGCAAAGAGCCTTGACAGATGGCGAGCCACCGTGAAAATATTGTCGACATAAGATCGACTTCACGCCGACAAGCCTGTCCGGCGTGGTCGTTTCCATCGAGATAGCGAGGCACTATGAAAGACGAATCGAACCTGATTGTTGTGACGGGAGGCGCGAGCGGGATCGGCGAAGCAACCGCGCAACGCTTCGCGCGGGCCGGCTGGCGGCTGGCCGTCGCGGACGTCAACGCCGAAGGTGGGGAAAAGGTGGTCGCATCACTGCGCAAGACCGGCATCGATGCACGGTTCTTCCAGGTGGATCTGGCCGATGAAGCCTCTGTCACCCGCTTCGCCGATGCAGTCGTTCGAGAACAAGGTGTGCCCGATGCATTAGTGAACGCAGGCGGTATCCTGCAGAACGCGGTGCGCCTGCTCGACCTCGAACTGGCGGAATTCGATCGACTGTTTCAGATCAATGTGCGCGGTACGCTCATCGCGTCACGAGCCTTTGGGAAATTCATGTGCGAAGCGGGACAAGGGTCTATCGTCAACCTCTGTTCGCTGACGACGTTTCGCCCTTCGGCGCAGATTGGATACGCGGTCGGCAAGTCCGGGCTCAAGCTGCTGACGGAGACTATCGCGGCGGAATGGGGTCCCAAGGGGGTACGAGTGAATGCGGTGGCACCAGGCTATACGCTGACGCAGGCAATGCAGGCGCGCATCGATTCGGGGCAACGCGACCCCGATGCAGTCATCAGCAAGTCGGCACTGCGTCGATTCGTCAAGCCTTCCGAGGTAGCGGACGCCATCTATTTCCTCTGCTCGCCCGAGGCGGCGGCCATCACGGGCGTCACGTTGCCGATCGACTGCGGCTGGCTCGTCAGCACGGCGTATCAGGCATACGCGTCACAACCCGCGTAACCTTCAAGGGATAACTGAAATGCCTATCCTCACCCTGGAAATGTTGTCCGGCAGGACGGAAGAACAGAAAATCGAGCTCGCAGACGTGCTCACCCGCGAAACCGCTCGCATCGCAAAGTGCGCGCTTCAGGATGTGCAGGTTATTTTCGCCGAGGTGCCACACGTGAATTGGGCGGTTGGCGGAAAGCTGGCGTCGAAGAAAAATGCGCCTGGCAGCGAGAGCGAGTGAGGGAAGCCGGCCGTTAGCGCTTGCGGCCGGCTGTTGCCATGAATTGCGGAACGATTCTGGCGCCTGGCGCCAGAGATCAGCTACATGACGGGCTGGTTTCCTTTGCCGCCTTCGTCTGTCTGGAACGGGCGTTCCCCTGCCGCTCGTCCGTCGCATTGCGCGACTGGCTCCTGGACGCAAACTTGACCGGAATCTGCGCGGTGAGGTTGCGATCCAGAAAATCCATGAAGCGGCCTTTGAACTGCACCGCGTGCTCATGAGCGCATGCCTCCGCGTGATCGGCGTCTCCTTCCTCGATAGCCTGCAGCATCTCGGTATGGTGGGCCGCCATCCCTTCCGGCGTGATGGCCGGATCCAGCGCCATGTACTTCAGATGCAGGTGCAGCATCCGCCGCCCTTCGTCGAGCAAACGCCGGTACAGGTCCGCGAAATAGATGTTGCGCCCCGCTTTCGCGATGGCCATATGGAAGTCGAAGTTGCGCTCGATCATGGGAAGGCTATCGCCGGTTTTGATGCTCTCGGCTACCCCCTTCAGGTACGCCTTGTGCGCGGCGTGGATGGCGCGTATATCGTCTGTGGTTCGATGCAAGGCCGCCAACCGGTGCGTGACCCTCTGCAGCAAGTCCAGCGCGTCAAGAAATTCGGGGACACGTTGAAAATCGATTGGCGTGACGATATTTCCGCGATTCGGCAGAATCGTTACCAGGCCTTCGGCCGACAGTCGAACGAGCGCCTCGCGAACCGGCGAGCGAGACACGGAGAACCGCTCGCCCACGCCCAACTCATCGAGATGGGTGCCTGGAGCGATCTTCATGGTCAGGATTTCGTTGCGCAGCGTCAGATAGACGCGCGCTGTACCCGTTTCCTTTGTTGCCTCGGCGGGTTGCTCTTGCCCCGCCACCTTTGCCACCTTTGCCATAACGAATCCCGTTTGCGTGTCGAAGTGGCTCCGGGGCCGAAGCATTGTCGACATGTTGCCGACATTCTACTACTTTCCCTCACATCCACGTACACGTGCCAGGGCATGGTTGACCCGAAGGCGGCGCTCGCTTCGGCATGGAAGGTTTATTGGCTACAATGATCTGGTTTGCTGAAGCAACACCCGTCACCCTTTCCGGTAAAACCGAAATCCCTCTTCCCGGTCGGCCCACACAATGTCGTCAGTCCTTGCCATCCCTAAAGTCGTCAAGCAAACCATGGGGGCGCAGGCAGTCGAGGTGCTACGGCAAGCCATCACCCGCGGCGACATACCAGCAGGCTCCCGCATCACCGAAGTGCAGTTGTCCGCGCATCTGGATCTCTCCCGCGCCACTGTAAGGGGGGCATTGCATCAACTGGCCAAGGAAGGATTGACGAAACTGGTGCCATACACCGGTTGGACGGTTGTCGCGCTGACTTCTACAGATGCGTGGGAGCTGTACACCTTGAGGTCAAGTCTGGAGAGACTCGCGGCACAGCTCGTTGCATCGAGCCTCGACAGTCACAAGCGCAAGACCATCAACTCCCGTTTCGCGACGCTGGAGAAGTGTTGCGCACGCGCCGATGCGGAGGCGATTGCCGAGGCGGATTTCGCTCTTCACAAGTCGATCATCGAGCTTGCCGATCATGAGCGGCTTCGAACCCAATACGAGATCGTCGAGCGGCAGATCCGCATCTTCATTCGGTCGAGCGACCAACTGGCGAGTGACCCGCAACATCTGATCGACCAACATCGACCCATCGTTCAAGCACTGCTCGCAAAGGATATCGACGAAGCCGGAAGGCTGTCGGAGGCGCACAACGTAACGGAAGGAAGCAACCTGAGGGCGCATCTGCTTTCCCTTGAGTCTCAACAACCTGCATCAGAACACCCCGGGGTGACGGGGCGGCTGAAGAATCTGAACGCGCGCCGTCACAAGGAAACGTAGGTGCGCGTGCGCTACTTCGATGTTGCCTGCTCGACGTCGAGCACGACCGATTGTCCTGAACGGCACGAGCGTTCGACTCGCGCGAAGCCGAAACATTTGCACAAACGTCGCTGGTCCCCGGCTTGCGACATACTTCAGCGACCGGAGTACCCGGCTATGCCTGCTTCAATGCGTATGAAACCTGCTTCTCGGCGACGCGTTCGAAAATCAGGCAGTCGCAGTATGAATTGCCCTCTTGCAGCAACATGTCAAGCTGGCGGCATCGTCTCAGTGCCGAATCAAAGCTATAGCACTCCCTGAACAACGTCATCTGCAATGCACGGGGCTTGATATCCAGTTTCGACGCAACCTTCTCGAGCGTCCAGGCGTACCGTGGCAATTGAAACATATTCTGCGTGAGTGCGACTCCAAAGCCTCGTCGGCTCCCCGAGTACGCCGCGGCAAGATCACCCCATTCCGGCTCCGTCAACGCGGACTTCACCGTTAAGTCGAGTTCCAGGCGACCTGCAACCGCACCTGTCTCGTCGGGAGTCATTCGAATGTCGAACGACTCCTCGACCCGTACGTCGGCATTTCCACCCTGGAAAAGCAGTTCGCCACGTCCTTCATTCGAAATACGGAGAAATCCGCGTTCGGCGTACCACTTCAACGGAAAGGGGAATCGGAGTCCCGTCAACTCGACACTGCGCGTCGCCACGAATTGATACGCCAACACACTTGATCCTGGCTGCTTGAAAACTGTGTATTCACGAGATCTTTTCCGAGCGGCTGCCGCAGACTCGCCAGACGCAACGATATTACTTGAGCGCAATTAGACCGCCCACGTTCCATGTGGCGTCGCCAACGGCAGCACCGTCTCAACTCATGCTCGATAGCCGCCGCCATCGCGATCGAGAAGACGCAGCAACGCAGTCCACTCCCGGTCGAGGTGAACGGTATCAAGGTACGCGTAGTCGTCGTGCTGCTTTGCCGCGTGTTCGCACACTTCCGGCGAAGGAATCGTCACTTTCTGTCCCGCCGACAACGTCGCTACCTGAATCTCGCATGCCTTGTTCAAGTAGTACATGCGCGTGAATGCTTCTGCGACCGAACGTCCCGTCGTCAGAAGTCCGTGGTTGCGCAAGATCAGGTAGTCCTTTTCCCCGATCGATTTGACAATGCGCTGGCGTTCATCGAGATCGAGCGAGATCCCCTCGTAGTCGTGGTACGCGACACGGTTGTAGAACTGCATGCTGATCTGGTTGAGCGGCAACAGCCCGCATTCCATCGCCGCGACTGCCATCCCGTACGTGGTATGAAGATGTACGACGCACTCCACATCGTGCCGTGCCTGATGAAGCGCGCTATGGATCGTGAAGCCGGCCGCATTGACTTCGAAACGGTCATCGCCAATCGGTTTCCCGTTCACGTCGATCTTGACGAGCGACGATGCCGTGATCTCATCGAAGAACCAGCCGTGCGGATTGATCAGGAACTGGTCGTCCGTACCCGGCACACGCGCCGAAATATGTGTATAGATCAGGTCCGTCAACTCGAACTTCGCCGCCAGACGATATGCTGCAGCGAGTTGCACGCGCGTGTCCCATTCCGTCTGGGCAATATTTCTCGGTTTGCGATTGATGTGCGGATCGGTAGTGGAAATCATGAGGAATACTCTCCATTAAGTGCGGCTATCACCGCTGACGATTTGATGCGACTGAGCAGGTGCGAATCCAGAATCTGACACCGCCCGGATTCGCGGAAAAATTCACAAGCCGTTCTACAAGGCCTCAATCAACGCAGGAACCGCGTCAAACAGGTCACCCACCAGGCCGTAATCAGCCACACTGAAGATCGGCGCCTCCGGATCCTTGTTGATTGCGACGATCACCTTCGAATCCTTCATGCCGGCCAGGTGCTGGATCGCCCCCGAGATGCCGACCGCGATGTACAGCTGCGGCGCGACGATCTTGCCGGTCTGGCCAACCTGGTAGTCGTTCGGCACGTAGCCCGCGTCGACTGCCGCGCGCGATGCGCCGAGGGCTGCCGACAGCTTGTCCGCCAGCGGCTCGAGCACCTTCGTGTAGTTTTCGCCGCTGCCCAGGCCGCGGCCGCCCGACACGATGATGTTCGCGCTGGTGAGTTCGGGGCGATCGAGCTTCGTCACCTCGCGGCTGATGAACCGCGACACGCCCGCGTCTGCCGCCGCTTCGATCTTCTCGACCGACGCGCTGCCGCCTTCCGCGGCAACCGGATCGAAACCCGTTGCGCGCACCGTGATGACCTTGATCGGATCGCTCGACTGCACCGTCGCGATCGCGTTGCCCGCGTAGATCGGACGCTCGAACGTGTCGGCCGAATCGACCCCCGTGATGTCCGAGATCTGCGCGACGTCCAGCTTCGCGGCAATGCGCGGCGCGATGTTCTTGCCGTACGCCGTCGCCGGCGCGAGGATGTGCGAGTAGTCCTTCGCGATGTTCAGCGCGGTCGCTTCGACGTTTTCCGCGAGGCCCGCCTCGAGCTGCGGCGCGTCGGCCAGCAGCACCTTCGACACGCCTGCGATCTTTGCTGCCGCGTCCGCCGCCGCTTGCGCGTTGTGGCCCGCGACCAGCACGTGAATGTCACCGCCGACGAATTTGCCAACCTCGGCCGCCGCTGCCACCGTGTTCAGCGTCGCGGCCTTGATCGTCGAAGCGCCGCGTGCCCCGTCATGCTCGGCAATAACCAGAATCGTCATTTCTTTCCGCTCCCTCTTACAGCACCTTGGCTTCGGTCTTCAGCTTCTCGACCAGCGTCTTCACGTCCGGCACCTTCACGCCGGCCGCGCGCTTCGGCGGCTCGGCCACCTTCAGCGTCTTCAGACGCGGCGCGACGTCCACGCTCAGATCCTCCGGCTTCACCGTTTCCAGCGGCTTCTTCTTCGCCTTCATGATGTTCGGCAGCGTCACGTAGCGCGGCTCGTTCAGGCGCAGGTCGGTCGTGACCACCGCCGGCAGCGTCAGCGACAGCGTTTCCGCGCCGCCGTCGACTTCACGTGCGACCGTGGCACGGCCATCGGCGATCGTGACCTTCGATGCGAACGTCGCTTGCGGCAGCCCTGCCAGCGCAGCCAGCATCTGGCCCGTCTGGTTCGAATCGTCGTCGATCGCCTGCTTGCCGAGGATCACCAGCTGCGGCTGTTCCTTGTCGACCAGCGCCTTGAGGATCTTCGCGACGGCCAGCGGCTCGACACTGTCGTTCGTCTCGACGAGGATCGCGCGATCCGCGCCGATCGCCAGCGCCGTGCGCAGCGTTTCCTGCGCTTGCGCGACACCGACCGACACCGCGATCACTTCGGTCGCGACACCCGCTTCCTTCAGGCGCACGGCTTCTTCCACCGCGATTTCGTCGAACGGGTTCATCGACATCTTCACGTTCGCGATGTCGACGCCCGTGTTGTCCGACTTCACGCGGACCTTCACGTTGTAATCGACCACTCTTTTCACTGGCACCAGGATTTTCATTTGACTTTCCTTTCACACATCCGAATATGGCTGAGATTGATCATTCACCCAGATACGCGGCCCGCACCTTCGGATCGTCGAGCATCTGCTTCGCGTCGCCTTCCATCGTGACCGTGCCGGAATCCATCACGTAGCCGCGATCGGCCGCCTGCAGCGCAAGGCGTGCGTTCTGTTCGACGAGCAGCACCGTGATGCCCTCCTTCGAGATCTCGCGCACCACTTCGAAGATCTTCTCGACCATGATCGGCGACAGCCCCATCGACGGCTCGTCGAGCAACAGCAGCTTCGGCTTGGAGAGAATCGCGCGCGACATCGCCAGCATCTGCTGCTCGCCGCCCGACAGCGTGCCCGCGAGCTGCGACGCACGCTCCTTCAGCCGCGGGAAGAAGCCGAACATCCGGTCGACGTCCTTCTTGATCTGCTCGTTGTCGTTGCGCAGGTACGCGCCCATCTGCATGTTCTCGATGATCGACATCCGCGCGAAGATCCCGCGGCCTTCCGGCACCATCGCGAGGCCGCGCTTGAGCAGCTCGTGCGACGGCACGCCCTTGATCGACTTGCCGTCGTACTCGATGTCGCCCGCCGAGTACGGCTTCAGACCCGTGATCGCCTTCATCGTCGTGGTCTTGCCCGCGCCGTTCGCGCCGATCAGCGTCACCAGCTCGCCCTGGCGGACTTCCATGTCAACGCCCTTGACGGCCTGGATGCCGCCGTAGTTGACCTGCAAGCCCTTGAT
>NZ_QTPP01000011.1 GCF_003853415.1 Burkholderia sp. Bp9142
TCCATCGCGACCGCGAGCGAGCGCACGCCGTCCCAGCGCAGCTCCATGTTGTAGTTCAGGCCGCCGCGAATCACGTGCGTGTGGTTGTCGGTCAGGCCCGGCATCACCGTGCGGCCGCCGAGGTCGACGACCTTCGTCGCGCGGCCCGCGAGCGGCCTCACGTCCGCGTCGCTGCCGACCGCGACGAAGCGGCCGTCCTTGATCGCCACCGCGGCGGCGACGGGGTTCGCACGATCGAGCGTCGTGATGCGCCCGTTGTGCAGGATCAGATCCGGTTGAGTATCGGTTGCGTTCATCAACATGTCCTCGATGCGGTCAGAAGCCGAGCCAGTGACGCACGGGCCCGATGGCCTGCGCGCCGACCAGCATGCCGGCGAGGCCGATCAGCGCGATCAGCGGCGGCGCCGGCGAGCGCACCTTGATCACGCTGTACACGACGCCGATCAACACGCCGGCTGCCAACGACGATAGATAAGATTCCATAACGATTTTTTCTCCCGGCCGGATTAAAATGACCCGCATCGCGTCGGCCGCATGCGTCGCCGCCTTCGCCCCCACTTCGCGTCCCTGTCACCCTTGTCCGACCATGCAACACCTTCCTGATCTCGAAGCCTGGGCCATCTTTGCGCGCGTCGCGGAAACCGGTTCGTTCGCGAAAGCCGCGGAACTGCTCGGCGTGTCGCAGCCGACCGTGTCGAAGGCCATCGCGCGCCTCGAAAAGCGCCTCGGCGCGATGCTGCTGTACCGCACGTCGCGCAAGCTGTCGCTCACGCCGACCGGCGAACTGCTGCGCGACCGCGCGATCCGCCTGCTCGCCGATGCGGAACTGATCGAGAGCGAGGCATCCGCGCAAGCGCTCGAACCGCACGGCCTCGTGCGCGTGAACGCACCGATGTCGTTCGGGCTGCGCCATCTGTCGCCGCTGCTGCCCGCGTTTCTCGAACGCTATCCGCACGTCGACATCGACCTCGTGCTGACCGACCACATCGTCGACATCGTGTCCGGCGGTTTCGACGTCGCGATCCGCATCGCCGAGCTAAGCGATTCGTCGCTGCGCTCGCGCAGGCTGTGCGCGGTGCGCCGTCCGCTCGTCGCATCGCCCGCGTATCTCGACCGGCGTGGCCGCCCCGCGCATCCGCGCGACATCGAACAGCACGTGTGCCTCACCTACACGAACCTGCCGACGCCCGAGTACTGGCGCTTTCGCAATTCGGCATCGGGCGAGGAAGTCGGCGTATCGGTGCAAGGACGCATCCGCACCAACAACGCCGACGTCATCGTCCCCGCGCTCGTCGCCGGCCACGGCCTCGCGCTGCAGCCCGAGTTCCTGGTGTGGGACGAACTGCAGCGCGGCGAGCTCGAGGAAGTGATGCACGACTGGAAGATCGCCGACATCTACGTCAACCTCGTCACGCCGCCCGGCATGCTGCGCGCCGCGCGCGTGACGGTGCTGCTCGATTTCCTCGCCGAACATTTCTCGCACGCGCCGTGGGCGCTGCCCGTGAGCTGAGCGCGCGACGGCCGGCGCGTGCATCGCGCACGCCGGCCGCGGCAATCCGGCCGACTGCCCGTTACTTCGCCGGAACGGCCGGGATCGACTCGTGCGGCGTCAGCGTACGCTCGGCGGCCTTGTGGACCATCGTGTACGCGTAGTCGACGCCCATCCCGTACGCGCCCGAATGCTCCTTCGCGATCGCCATCACCGCGTCATACGTGTCGCGGCGCGCCCAGTCGCGCTGCCACTCGAGCATGACCTGCTGCCACGTGACGGGCACCACGCCCGCCTGCACCATCCGCTGCATCGCGAAGTCGTGCGCGGCCTGCGACGTACCGCCCGATGCGTCGGCCACCATGTAGATCTCGTAGTCGCCTTCGAGCATCGCGCACAGTGCGAACGTGGTGTTGCAGACTTCCGTCCACAGGCCGGACACGACCACCTTCTTGCGGCCGTTCGCGGCGAGCGCGTCACGCACCTTCTGGTCGTCCCACGAGTTCATCGACGTGCGTTCGAGCGTCTTCTGGTTCGGAAACACGTCGAGCAGCTCGGGATACGTATGACCCGAGAAGCCCTCGCTTTCGACCGTCGTGATCGTGGTCGGGATGTTGAACGCCTTCGCGGCCTTCGCGAGACCGACGACGTTGTTCTTCAGCGCCTGGCGATCGATCGACTGCACGCCGAACGCCATCTGCGGCTGCTGGTCGATGAAGATCAGCTGGCTGTTCTGCGGAGTGAGTACTTCAAGTTTCGGGTTGCTCATGGCGTGAATCATCCTGTGAACGAAAAGAGGGACCGGCCTCGCCGCGAACGCGGGAGGACTCGAGTCGGTGTTGCGCCGGGTCGGCGCCGTCCGGCTCCAATTATTTAAACTGCAATCCTGCTGTACGAACACCCAAAAACTGGAATCACTCGGATTCCAGAATAGGCGGTCGACAAGGGCAATCCGCCCTTTTTTTCGTCACGTAAACCCGATACGCTTCCAGGACCTCGACGATGCACTCGTCGCCACCAATCGTCCGATCACGAGACGCCCGTCATGAAATCCTATGTCCTGTCGCTGCTCGCCGGCATCCTCGCCGGCGTCATCTACGGCGCGATCGGCGTGAACTCGCCCGCGCCGCCGCTCATCGCGCTCACCGGCCTGCTCGGCATGCTGGCCGGCGAACAGATCCTGCCCGTCGCGCGGCGCATGCTCGCGGGCCATCGGCTGAACGCCGCATGGCGCGACGCGAAGTGCAGCCAGCACATGTTCGGCGCGCTGCCGGGCGGCAGCACGAACGATCGCAAGCCGTCGTGATGCGCACGCCCCGCATTCGCCATATTCGCCGCGCATGAGCAACGTCGAGCTGTTCCATTACCTGCTGCTGTTGATCTGCGGCGCGGGCGCGCTCACGTGGCTCGCCGAACGGATCTCGATTCCGCCAGCCGTCGTGCTGCTGCTCGGCGGCTGCGCGGTGGCCGTCGCGGGCAAGCGCGTGCCCGACATGGACCCGGCGCTGCTGCTCGCGGCCGTGCTGCCGCCGCTGCTGATGTCGAGCGGCTTCTATACCGCGTGGAAGGAATTCCGGCGGGATCTCGCATCGATCGCGTCGCTCGCGCTCGGCGCGGTGGTGTTCACGACGGTTGCGGTCGCGCTCGCGGTGCATGCGGCCAATCCGGCGTTGCCGTGGGCCGCGTGCTTCACGCTCGGCGCGATCGTGTCGCCGCCCGACGCGGTCGCCGCGAAGGCGATCCTGCAGCGCCATCCGCTGCCCGCGCGGCTCGTCGCGGTGCTCGAAGGCGAAAGCCTCGTCAACGATGCGTCGGGCCTGCTGCTGTATCAGATGGCCGTATCGGCCGCGCTCACCGTCACGATCACGACCGCGAGCGCCACCGGCCTGTTCTTCTCGCTCACGCTGATCGGCATCGCGGTCGGCCTCGCGTGCGGCCATGCGATGTGCTGGGTGCTGCCGCGCCTGCGCGAGCCGATGCTCGGTATCGTCGTGACCTTCGCGATGGCGTGGGGCAGCTACGGGATCGCGGAAGCCGTGCACGGCTCCGGCGTGCTGTCGGTCGTGACCTGCGGCCTCGTGCTCGGCGTGCGCCAGCATCGCGTATTCGACGCCGACCTGCGGATCAAGGCGAAAGCGACCTGGGAAGCGATCGTGTTCGTGCTCGACGCACTCGTGTTCATCCTGATCGGCCTCGCGCTGCACGCGATCCTCGCGCGCGTGAACCACGAAGGCGCGGTGCTGATGGCCGGCCTGCGCGTCGCGCTGCCTGCGACGGCCGCCGCGATCGCCGCACGCGTCGTGTGGGTGTGCGTCGCGATGTGGCTGCCGGGCCGCCTGCGCGCATCGCGCGCGGGTCATGCGCCGTGGTCGTGGCGCGAGGCCGTCGTGCTCGGCTGGTCCGGCATGCGCGGCGTCGTGAGCCTCGCCGCCGCGATCGCGCTGCCGAGCGATTTCCCCGGACGCGACCTGATCCTGTTCAGCACGTTCCTGCTGATCATCGCGACGCTCGTCGTGCAGGGCGGCACGCTCGCGCCGCTGATCCGCGTGCTGAAGCTGCGCCCGGCCGCGCGGGAAACGATGTCCGAGCACGCGGTGCGCGCGCATACGTTCGGCGCGGCGCTCGCCGAGCTCGATGCGCGCGGGCAGCGCGGCGCCGGCCTCGAACGCGCGTCGCTGGATCGCCTGCTGGCCGAATACCGGAACCGCGTCTCCTACAACGAAAGTGCGCACCGTCACGGCGCCGAGCCCGCGAAGGTGCGCGCGCGCATGCTGCGTGTCGAGCTCGAACTGGTCGGCGTGTCGCGCGACGCACTGCTCGACCTGCACCGCGACGGCCGGGTCGACGACGCCGTGCTGCACCGCATAGAATCCGAGCTGGATTTCGAGGAACTGCGACTGCAGCGTCTGCTCGAACCATAAGGCCCGGCCATGCCGGCCGCCGGCCCGCCCCCCTCTCCCCACCTGGAATTGCAATGAGCGAACTGTCCGTCGAAGCGAGCATCGGCTCGGTCGATTACCTGGTCCATTTCACCGACGGCGTCCATCAGTGGCGCGCCGACGAGCCGGCGCCGCTCGGCGGCGGCGACGCCGCACCGACGCCCGTCGCGCTGCTGCTGTCGAGCCTCGGCGCATGCACCGCGATCACGCTGAAGATGTATGCGCAACGCAAGGGCTGGCCGCTCGCCGAAGTGCACGTGAAGCTCGCGCACGAATCGGGCAGCGCGGGCAGCACGATCATGCGCCGCATCACGCTCGACGGCGACCTGTCGGACGAGCAGCGCGAACGCCTGCTGCAGATCGCGAATGCGTGCCCGGTGCACAAGATCCTCACGCACCCGATCACGATCGACACGGCCATCGCCTGACGCATCGCACCCCGACCACGAGATAGATCCCCGTCATGTCCGCATCGATCAAGACCCTGCTCACACCGCGCGAAAGCGACATCGGCAACCTCATCGTGCGCCGCGTGCTGCCCGCGCGCGCCGCACGCCTCGTCGGCCCGTTCATCTTCTTCGACGAGATGGGGCCGGCCGTGCTGCCGGCCGGCAGCGGCATCGACGTGCTGCCGCATCCGCACATCGGCCTCGCGACCGTCACTTACCTGTTCGACGGCACGCTGATGCATCACGACAGCCTCGGCTTCCGCCAGAAGATCGTGCCCGGCGACGTGAACTGGATGACGGCCGGGCGCGGCATCGTCCACTCGGAGCGCTCGCCTGACGAGGACCGGCCGCTTGAACAGCCCGTGCACGGAATCCAGACCTGGGTCGCGCTGCCGGTCGAGCACGAGGACACCGCACCCGCGTTCGTGCATCACGCGGCCGACACGCTGCCGTCGTTCACGCGCGACGGCGCGAGCGTGCGCGTGATCGCGGGCACCGCGTTCGGGCTCACGTCGCCGGTCGCCGTGTTCTCGCCGACGCTCTATGCGTATGCGCAGTTCGCGGCGGGCGGGCAACTCGCGCTCGATGCGGAACACGACGAGCGCGGCGTGTATCTCGTCGACGGCGACCTCACGCTCGACGGCACGCCGCTCGCGCCCGCGACGATGGCCGTGCTCGAACCCGGCACGAGCGTCGTGCTCGCGAGCGCGAATGGCGCGCGCGTGATGCTGCTCGGCGGCGCGCACCTGCCGGGCGAACGGTTCATCGAATGGAATTTCGTGTCGAGCGAGCGCGCGAAGATCGAGGCGGCGCGCAACGCGTGGGCCGCGCAGACCTTCGGCAAGGTGCCGGGCGAGGAAAACGAGTGGACGCGCCAGCCGGAGCGCAAGGCGAAGTAAGCCGGTAGCGCCTGGTCCATCGATGCACGGCGGCCGGCATGCACGCCGGCCGCCGTGCGTTTACCGCTTCAATCCCATCAGCTTCGCCAGTACCGGCCAGCGGTCGAGCGATTCGACGAACGCGCGCCGCGCCTGCTCGTCGACATAGCGGGCCGGGTCCAGCGCGGGCAGGTGCCGCGCGAGGCCGAGCACGTCATTCGGTTGCGACAGGCGATCGTCGTCGCCTTCGCCGATGTTGATCACTGTTCGTCGATCCATACGCCATCCGGAGTCTTGACTGCGTAGCCGGCGTTCGTCGGCATCGTCACCGTGCCCTCGTTCTCGCCGACCATCCGTGTGCTCGGCAGGTCGGCCGCGTATTGCGCGAGCGTCACGCCAGGCTTGAACGGGCTGCTCGACACGAGGTTCGACAGCAGTTGCGCGAGCGCGAGGAAGCTCGTCGGCTGGTCGATCACGGTCGTCGCGCCGTGATTGCCGGCGAAGCCGACGAGCCGCACGCCGACCGGCCCGTGAATGATGCGCGGCGTCGGAATCTCGCGCAGCCCCGCGACCTGGTTCTTGTCGCCGCGCAGCGCGGCGCCGTGCTCGGGCACGAACACGATCACCGCGCGCCGGCCCGACTGCGCGATCAGGTCGGCAAGCCGGTCGAAGTCGGTCATCAGCCGGGTCGCGCGCTGCGGATACGAATCGATGCTGGTCAGCGAGCTGCCCACCACGCGGTTGCCGTCGTGCAGGCTGATCGTGTTGTAGTACAGCGCGACCGGGCCCGGCACCGACGCACGCTGCGCGTACCAGTTCGCGAGCGTGCCGTAGTCATCCTTGATCGCCGAGCCGTCGAACGCGTGCATCGCGACCGGCGCGGCCGCGTTCGAGATCATCGGCGCGTCGGGCACGCCGAGGTTGTCGTGAATGACCTGCAGGAAGTTGTCGAAGTGGCCGTCGTGGTTCAGCAGCGACTGCACCGTATAGCCGGCGGACGCAAGCTGCGAGAACAGGTAGCACTGCTGCGGCGCGCTCTTGTACAGGTCCGCGTGCGCCTCCTGCCCGCAGCTCGCGCGCAGCACGCGGATCGCGGCCGGGCCGCTGTAGCTCGCGGCCGTGCTGAAGTGGTTGAACAGGTAGTCGAAGCGGCTCAGCATCGGGTGATTGCGCACGTTCGCGGCATCGAGGTCGTCCCACGACAGCGAGCAGATATGCAGCACGATCACGTCGAACTGCGCGGACGGATCGCTCGCGAGATGACCGAACGCGACCTGCCGCTGCGACTCCTGCGCGCGGAACGTCGCGAGTGCCGCATTGTGATCCTCGGGCTGGCCGGCGCGAACGCCCGCTGCCTCGACCGGCCGCGATGCGGCCGGCGCGGCGACGCGCGCCATCAGCCCGTTGCCGGCCTGCCACAGCGGCATCACGATCAACACGGCGAGCACCAGGGTCGCGACGCGCACCCAGCGGTTGACGATGAAATAGACGATCAGCACGCCTGCCACCGTCAGCACCAGCACCGGCGGCAACAGGCGCGGCAGCAGCTCCATCCAGTAGTCGACGCGGAACGTGCTGACTTCGCGCGCGGCTTCGGCGAGGCGCGCGAGCGGCGGTGCATGCAGTTCGCGCGCGAGCAGCGGCACCGCGATCGCGATCGCGACGAGCTGCCGCACGATGCGCCAGACGCGCTGCCGGATCGGCGCGCTCGCCGCGAGCGCCAGCGCGAACGCGAGGTTCGCGAGCCACAGCGGCTGCAGGTGGCCGGTTGCGAACAGCGCGAACTTCAGGATGAAATACAGATTCCAGAACGTCATCTAAACCACTCCGTGATGGGCGCCGCGTCAGTCGCGCGCCCGATCGAGCTTCGGTGCCAGCATCGACTGCACGCCGCGCGCCACACCCTTCCACATCCGTACGTAACCGTCCAGGCCCACCCGCAGCACTTCCTTCAGTCCGCGCAGCGGCGTGTCCGAACGCGTGCCCGCGTGCCAGTCGAGCCACGCGTCCGCACGGCCGAACGTGCACTGCACGAGCTGGCGCTCCTGCTCGAGCGTCAGCGCCTCGAAGCTCACCCCGACGTGGGTCGGCGTCACGCGGCTCACGCGCACCGGGAACGGGAACGGCCGATCGCCGCGCGTCACGCACACCGTCAGCGTGTCACCGACCGCGAGCGGCAGCCCCGGCACCGCCTCGAGGCCGAGGCCGCCGGTCGAGTAGTCGCTCGTGAAGCACGCGGCCGTCGAGCCGTCGGCGAGCAGGAGCGTCGCCGGCACGCGCATCGCGATCCGGTGCGTGACGCGCACCTGCTTGGTCTCGCGCGCGACGGCCAGCGCCGCGCCGAGCATCGCGAGGTTGTAGACGGTCCAGCCGAGCGTGATCAGGATCGTCGACGCCTCGTCGCCCTGGTCGGCCACGAGCCGCCACAGCCCGGCCGCGATCGCGAGCACGTTCAGCGCGAACAGCACCAGGTACGGCTTCGACGTCGACCAGTCGACGTAGCCTTCGTCGATCTTGCCGCCCTTGTCGGTCACGTTGAACTTGCCGTGCTTCGGGCTGAAGAACGCGACGGTGGTCGGCAGCGCGATGTACCACGCGAGCACCGATTCGTAGACCTCGGCCCAGAACGAATGGCGATAGCGCCCCTGCATCCGCGAGTTGGCGACGTTCGCGAGCACCAGGTACGGGATCACGTAGCTCGCGAGCGCGATCGACGACGCGTTGATGAAGTACAGGTGGAAGAACAGGTACGCGAGCGGAATCGTCAGGAACACGAGCCGCGGGATCCCGTAGAAGAAATGCAGCATCGCGTTGCCGTAGCAGATCCGCTGGATGAAGCCGAGCCCGCGCCCGAGAAACGGGTTGTCGATGCGGAAGATCTGCGCCATCCCGCGTGCCCAGCGCGTGCGCTGCTTCACGTGGCCCGCGAGGCTCTCGGTCGCGAGGCCCGCCGCCTGCACGGTCGGCAGGTACGCCGACGTGTAGCCGCGGCGATGCAGCTTGAGCGCGGTGTGCGCGTCCTCGGTCACGGTCTCGACCGCGACGCCGCCCACCTCCTCCAGCGCGCTGCGCTTGAGCACCGCGCACGACCCGCAGAAGAACGTCGCGTTCCACAGGTCGTTGCCCGACTGCACGAGCCCGTAGAACAGGTTGCCCTCGTTCGGGATCTCGCGGAACGTGCCGAGGTTGCGCTCGAACGGATCGGGCGAGAAGAAATGGTGCGGTGTCTGCACCAGCGCGCATTTCGGGTCGCGCAGGAACACGCCCATCGTGGTCTGCAGGAACGAGCGCGTCGGCACGTGATCGCAGTCGAAGATCGCGATGTATTCGCCGTGCGTCTTCGGCAGCGCGCGGTTGATGTTGCCGGCCTTCGCGTGGCGGTTGTCGTCGCGCGTCAGGTAGCCGATGCCGGCCTCCCGCGCGAACGCGGCGAACTCGGGGCGTCGGCCGTCGTCGAGCAGGTACACGCGCAGCTTCCCGGTCGGCCAGTCGATGCTCTGCGCGGCGAACACGGTCGGCTTCACGACCGACAGCGGCTCGTTGTAGGTCGGGATATAGACGTCGACGCTCGGCCAGCTTTCGGGATCGTCGGGCAGCGGCACGATCGGCCGGTCGAGCGGCCACGCGGTCTGCACGAAGCCGAGCAGCAGGATCATCCACGTATAGGCCTCGGCACCGTACAGCAGGTAGCCAGCGACCGCTTCGACAGGGCTGCGGAAATCGAGCGTCTGGGTCGTGCGCCACCACACGTAGCGCACCGCGGCGAGCAGCGCGAGCGACGCGAGCGCGAGGGTCGGCAGATGCCCCGGCAGGCGGCGCAGCGCGAGCGCCAGCACCGCGACGATCGCGAAGAATGCGAACTGCGCGCCGGGCATCAGCGGCGACATCCCGGCCGCGGCCCACATCAGCGCACCGGAAATCAGCAGCAGCGGCGCGAGCCAGCGGCGCCGGCCGACGCCGTGCGCGTGCGCGTCGAGCCAGTGGCCCCAGCGCGCCCACGGCAGACGCTCGAGCAACGCGTCGACGCGCGCGCCGAGCGCGCGCGCCGCGACGTAGACCGGCACGACGAGCGTATCGAACCACGCGAGCGGATCGCGCGCGGGCTGCCCGTCCGCCGCGCGCGGCGCGCGCACGATCGAGCGCCACAGCCATTCGCGCAGGCTCAGCGGCTGAAGCACGCCCCACTCGCGCGCGAGCCACCGGAAGGCGCTGCGCGCCCAGCGGCGCACGCGATCGGGCCGGCCGGGCGGCGGCGCATGGAAGAACAGCCGCACGAGCCAGTCGAGCAGCGTGCGCTGTGCCGGCAGCCCGATCCCCCGCGCGCACCAGTCGGTCGCGCGCCGGGCCGCGGCGCGCCAGCGTGACGCGAGCGCGGCTTTCATCGCCGGGCTCCCGCACGGCCGGCCGCGGCCGCCGCGAGCCACGTGTCGACCCAGTTCGCGACGCCGTTCAGGTCGTGCGACGCCTGCGAATACGGCGCGTCGTCGAAGATCCAGCTGCCGCGCGCAAGCGTTTCGGGCACGGCCGCGTCGACGTGAATCCGCTGCTCGAGCATCGACGCCGGCCCCGCGACCGCGCGCAGCATCGCGAGCGCATCGCGCTGCATGTCGCGCGCGGGGTTCAGCCGGTTCACGACGATCTGCAGGTCGCCGCCGCCGGCACGCAGCGCGTCGAGGCGCGCGGCGACGCTCGCGCAGGCGGCCGGTTCGGGCGGCACGACGACGAGCGTCAGGTCGGCGCGGCGAATCGCCTGCTCGGCCTGCGGCGACGGATAGCGGGCCGTGTCGACCAGTACCACGCCGTCGTCCGGCAGCGCGATCTCGTCGAGCGCGCGCGACAGCCAGGCCGAATCGGCCACGAGCCGCGCATCGCAGGCGGCGGCGCCCGCCGCATCGACTTGCCCGTACGGCACGAACAGCACGCCGTCGGCATTGCGCCACGTATGCGCGTGCCACGGCGCGGCGTCACCAGGGTCACCGAGCAGGCCGTGCGCGAGCCCGTGTTCGGCCAGCGTGTCGAGCCCGAGCGCCGCACCCATCAGGTTCTGTGCATCGAATTCGACCGCGACGACCGGCCGGCCGCGGCGCGCGAGCAGCACCGCGAGCGCGGCGGCGAGCGTCGTGCGGCCCGCGCCGCCGGTCGTCGACGTGATGGCGATCGTCTTCATTGCGGGGTCTCGTCGGTGCCGTCGGCATCGGGCAGCAGGCGCCCGCGCAGCGCGACCGGCACGAGTTCGCACGGCACCGCGTCACGCCGGTGCAGCCCGCGCGGCGCATGAAAACCGCGGCCGATGCCCAGGTGCTGCGCGACGATCCACACCGGCACCGCGATCGCGATGCCGACGATGAATCCGATGACGAGTTCGGCGATCATGCGTCCTCCGGCTTGCGCAGCGGCATCGCGCTGCGAATGGCGCCGCGCGTGCGCGCGGCGGGATTGTCGGGTTCCGGCGCCGATGCGTCGACGGACGCGGGCGTCGCACGGATCGCCTCGAGCGCGACGATCGTATCGATCGCGTCTATCGCATCGCTCACTTCACTCGCTTCACTCGCTTCGGTCGACGCCGTGCCGAGATCGGCGCGCGCCGCCGTGGCGCGCGCGGCACCCGCCGGCTGCGCGGTCGCGAACAGGTCGCTGTAGTCGGCGATCGGCGCGCGCCGGTTCTCGGTCTTCAGCGCGTCGAGCTCGGTGTCGATGCTGCCTGCCCCGAGACACACGACACGATCGGACAGCGTATCGACCGGCGCGTCGAAGATCCGCGCAAGCGCGTCCTCGGCGTCGGCCGGCTCGCACGCGAACAGGAACACGTACAGGTGCCCGGCATCCGCCGTCACGACGTCGCCCGCGCGGCGCGGCCGGCAGTGCCGCAGCGCATCGACGTGCGACACGCCGGGCAGCAGCGCGATCTTCGCGAGCGTATGCGGCAGCGCGAGCACGGCGCCGCGATCGAGCACCGCGCGAATCCGCAGGCAGAACGCGCCGACCGGCAGGTAGCCGAGCACCGAATCGCCGAGCGCGGCCGCGAGCGCCGCGCGATAGTCGGGCGCGACGGGCCGCGCATAGAGCTGCCCGCGCAGCGCGTGCACGGCGGCCTGCATCCGCGACAGCGGCAGGTCGCGCGCGACGACGCGGTTCGCGCCGACGCTCAGCAGCAGCATCTCGAACTGCTGGCGCAGCACCTCGCCGCGTTCGACGACGGCGATCTTCAGTGCACCGCCGCACTGCCGGCGCAGCGCGTGAACGGCCGCGCACAGCGCCTCGAGCTGCGCATGCGAGCGGAATGCGAGCACCGCGGTCGCGGCCTGCGCGTGCGCACAGGCGGCGACGACCGCCGCGTTGTCGTCGACGAGGTCCCAGCCGGCGGGCACGCGGCCCGCGTCGTCGAGCACCGCGCGGCTGACGATGACGCGATCCTCGTCGATCGCGAGCTTCATCCGGCGCGACGGTTCGACGGCGCCGCCGTCGACGATCGCCGCGAGCCGGCCGTCCGGCGCGAAGCGCAGCGGCCTCACTTCACCGGCCGCGAGCGTGTCGCCCGCGCGCCAGAAATCGACGACCCACAGCAGCTCGCCGTGCGTGCGCTGCAGCTGCGCGACGCCCGAGCACACGCCGTGAAAGCCGCTGCGCGGCGCGCGATTCGCGTCGCGCACGAGCGGCGGATCGTCGGTGTCCGGATCGGCGCCGGTGCGCACGATCTCGGGATCGACCAGCAGCACCAGCGCGATCCGGTGCGTGCGGCACCAGTCGGCGAGCGCGTGCGCCTCTTCCGCGAGCGCGGCCGGATCGTCCCAGCTGAACCAGCGTTGCGCGCCTTCGATGAAATACAGCGAGCGCGCGCGAAAGCCGTAGCGCTTCATCGCACGCAAGCCGCCCGTGAGCCGTGCGAACGGACCCGGCGCCGCACGGCGCGGCACGCCCGGTTCGATCGCGGCATCGCCGTCGGCGGCCGCGGGCGCGGGCGGCATCGCCAGCACGTTGAGGTTGCGCGGCCAGCCGGCCGGCTGCGCGCCGCCCGCGAAACCGCGCGCCTGCATCTGCGCGGCCACCCGCGCCGCGTCGCGTGACAGCACGACCGTCACGTCGCGCGTGCGCGACTGCCGCGCGCTTTCCCACACCAGCGCGTCGCACGCCGGCGTGCCGGCGGCCGCGTAGACGGTGTACAGGCCGCCCGCTTCCAGTTGCGTCCACGCATCGGGCAACCCGTCGATCGCGAGCCGGCTCAGCGGGCCGGCGCGGCCGCCCGCCGGACCCATGCGCAGCAGCGCGCGCAGGCGGCCCAGCAGGCCGGCGGCGCCGAGCGCGGGACGGGTTGCATCGATTTCCGTATTCACGCGCTTCCCCTAGGGTCTGCTTGCATATGGAACGCACATGCGTTGCCACGAGAACGGCCGCTCGCGAGGCGCGCGACGCCGCGAATACTGACGTATTCGCAAGGAGCGCAACGCGGCGAGCGGCCGTTCTCGTGGCAACCCCAAATTAAAAAACCCATTCCAGGGGAATGCCCGAAAGCGCCCGTATGGCGGCGTCGCTCGTCGCTTGTTTGGCACGGCCAAACGGCGCTCCTCACTTCTTGCCCTACGAGCGCTTTCGGGCATTCGCATGTGCGTTCCATATGCAAGCAGACCCTAGTAATCCGAATAAAGCCGCACCGGCGTCGGCGTGACGAGCCAGCTGCGCTCCGCGCGTGCGTCGAACGCATAGCGCAGGTACACGAGCGCCGAACTCGGCGCATAGTCGTGCGACCGGTCGACGTGCAGCTGCGCGCCGACGCTCAGGTGCGGATTCACGCGATACTCGGCGATGCCGTTCACGCCGTACGAGAACGACACGCCGCGCGTCGAACTGCCCGCGTAGACCAGCCCGGCCGCCTCCTGCGCCGCGCGCTGGTCCGCGAAGGTCGGGTAGAACAGCGAATCCTTTTCATGGCTGTTCGAAATCCCGGCCGTGACGGTCAGGTCCCACGACAGCGCGTCGCGCCGCCCCGCCCATTCGATCGGCACGCCGAGCGACAGGTAGCGCTGCGGGCTGTAGTAGCCGCCCTGCCCGTACGTGTAGTAGCGCAGGTTCTGCGCGTAGTGCCACGCATTGCCGACGAGCCCCGTGCTCACCCTCATCGTCGCGCGTTCGTACACGGGCACCGTGAAGCCCGAGCGCAGCGTGACTTCCGCGTTGCGCTCGACGTTGCGGCCGGACAGCACGCCCGCGCCGAGTTCGGCGAACAGGTTCACGCGCCCGACGTCGACCGCCGCACGCAGGTTCACGCCGTCGCGGCGCACGCCGCCCCATACTGCACCGGTCCACGGGTCGCGCATCCCCGCATACGACAGCACGCTGCTCGTTTCCGGCCGGCGCGACGCGTTCACGGTGAAGCTCGCCGGGCCCGCGTCGAAGCGGTAGCGCACGCCGCCGACCAGGTAATGCACCGGGAAGCCGAGCGGCGACGTGCCGAGATCGACACGCCACGCGTCCGTGCGGTAGCCGGCGCCGAGCGCGACGCCCGTCATCGGCTGGTGCAGGTCGCCCTGCGGATGCGCGATCAACGCGGCGGCCTGCTGATTCAACGGCGACTGCACGGGCAATGCGGCCAGCGCGTTGAGCGCCCCGTAGGTCCCGAAGGTCTTCAGCGAATACGCGTTCGGGTCGCTCGTATCGAGCGTGCCCGCGTCGAGATGCACGGTGTCGAGCTGCAGGAACGCATGCCCGTCGTAGCGCACCGGCATCTGCATGTAGATCGGCACCTGCTGCGCGCGGTACGCGGAAATCCCTTCGTCGCCCGACTTGTACGCGGGCAGCCAGCCGATCTCGATTTCCGGATCGCGCCGCTGCTCGAGATCCGCGAACGCGGCCTGCGCGGGCGTGCGGCCGTCGCGGCCCGGGCTGACGCCGCTCGTGCGTTCCTGCGACAGCGACAGCCGGTACAGCGACGCGGCATCGTCGTAGCGGCCCTGCGCCTCGGCCACGCGGCCGGCCGCGACCGTCACGTCGGCGCGCGCCGGATACGCGGCCTGCAGCCGGTCGGTCAGCAGCGCGGCTTCGTCCGGGCGGCGCAGCGCGTTCAGGCGGCGCACGGCGGACAGCCGCGTATCGACGTCGTCGTCCGGCGTGCGCGCGAGCACGGCCTGCACGCGCGCGAGTGCCGCCGCGCGATGACCGCTGTCCTGGTCGATCCGCGCAAGCGCGAGCTGCGTATCGGCGTCTTCCGGCGTGCGCGCGACGACCGGCGCGAGCGCGTCGCGTGCCGCGTCGTAGTGCCCCTGCGCGCGTTCGAGGTCGGCCAGCTCGAGCGCATGGCGCTTGTCCGCGCGTCCGGCCGGGCTCGCGCGATCGAGCAGCGTGCGCGCGCGCGCATAGTCCTGCTGCGCGATCGCGTCGTCCGTCTGCCGCAGCACGAGCCGCAGCGACTGATCCTCGATGCGCGCGGTCTGTGCCGCCGTCAGCGCCGGCTCGCGACGCAGCGTGTCGAGCCACGCGGCGAGCGCGTCGTCGCGTCCCGCGCTGCCGAGCAGGTCGCCGTAGCGCAGCCGCACATCGGTATCGGCATCGTGCGGATGCGCGGCGATCCAGTCGCGCAACGGCGCGAGGCCGCGCTCGGGTTGGCCCGCGTCGATCCACTGCGCGCCGATCGCGGCCAGCATGTCGGGATCGTCCGGCGCGCTCGCCTGCGCATGCGCGAGCGACGCGGCGAACGCCGTGCGATCGCCGCGGCCGAGCGCGGTGCGCGCATCGGCCAGCGCGCCTTCGGCGTCGAGCTTGCGCGCGAGCGCGCGCATGCCGTCCGAGCGGTGCGCGTCGTCGACGCCCGCGAGCGCGGCCTGCGCGCCGGCGACGTCGTCGAGCGAGTTGCGATACAGCGCGCTCGCATAGCGCATCTCGGGCGTATCGCTCTGCGCGAGCCCGTCGTCCATCACCGTGCGGCCGAGCTGCGGCAGCCCCATGTCGCGATACAGCCGCGCGAGCGCGAAACGCGTCCACGGCGCATCGGGTGCCGCGCGCACCGCCGCTTCGTAGCGTTGCGCGGCCGGTCCGCGTTCGCCCTTGTCCGCGAGTGCGCGTGCCTGGTTCGCGAGCAGGTCGGCACGCAGGCCGTCGAGCGCCCGGCGGTCATCGCGGCCCGTCACGCGGCCTTGCAGCGCGTCGAGCAGCGGGCCGATGCGGTCCGCGCGGCCGGTGTTCTCATACAGCGTCGCGGTGTCACGCACGGCCGACACGTTCGGCGAACGGGCGGCCAGCAGTTCGCGCAGCACCGGCTCCGCGCGTGCCCAGTCGCGCTGCGCGAGCAGCGCATCGGCGAGCTGCAGCTTCGCGTCCAGGCTGCCGGGCTGCATCGCGAGCGCGGCGCGCGCCGCGCGCTCGGCATCCTGCGGGCGTCCGGCCGACGCCGCCGCGCGGCCTTGCGCGAGCCGCCCCCAGAACTGCGCGGTGCGCGCGAGGCCCTGCCACTTGCCGCGCTGGTCGGCCGACAGTGCCGCGGCACGCGTGAACAGCGCACGCGCTTCGTCGTGCCGGCCTTCGCGCAAGCGCAGCAGGCCGAGCCCGCCGACCGCATCGGCATCGTCGGAGCGCGCCTGCACGGCGCGCGCGAGCAGCGGATCGGCGCCGGCCAGGTCGCCGCGCGCGAGCGCCTGCAGGCCGCGCTGCTGCGCGATGTAGTCGGGATCGCGTTCGAGCCGGCGCTGCGCGTCGCGCTGCCGGTCGAGTGCGGCGGCGCGATCGCGAAATTCGGTGTCGTCCGGCACACGCGCCAGATACGCCTGCAACGCATCGAGATACGCGGGATCGTTACCGGCGGACTGCAGCACGCGCCGCCACACGGCCATCGCTTCCGTATGGTCGGTGTCGGCCCGCTTCGCGAGCGACCAGGCGATCCGGTTCGCTTCCGCGCGCGTGTCGTCGCGCTGGTTCAGGAGCCGCGCGAGCGCCAGCGCCGCGCTCGCGTCCTGCGGGTCGGCCGCGACCGCGCGGCGCAACGCGGCGATCGCCGGTTCGCGGCCGCGCGGCGCGTTCGAGACGATCTGGTAGTACTCGGCGCCGAGCGCGCCGGACGGCGCGCCGTTCGGAAACAGCGCGACGATGCGCCGCGCCGCTTCGTCGGCGCGGCCGCTGCGCGCGAGCAGGCGGATCTGCGCCATCTCGCCGCGCCCGCTCGTCGCGACGCGGTATTCGTCGGCCGCGCGACGCGTGTCCGGTGCCGCGGGCGCACGGGCCTGCAGGCGTGCCAGCGCGGCCTGCGCGCCTTGCGCGTCGCCGAGCCGCAGCAGCACGCGCATCTGTTCCGCCAGCAGCTCGGGATCGTCCGGCGCGATCAGCAGCCCCTTGCGCAGCGCGTCGCGCGCGAGGTCGTCGCGATGCTTGGCGCCCCACATGCGGGCGGTCGCGAGCTGGCGCTGCGCGTCGGACGGATCGGCCGTGGCCGGCGCCGATGCGGACTTCGGCGCGACGGTTTTCGGCGGCGTGGCGGCGGCGACGGCGGCCGCGGCCGGCGCCGCCGCACAGACCGACGACGCGAGCCACGCGAACCCCGCGACGCGCGGTACGGTGAGCTTCATCGGACCGCGCATGGACGGCCCTCCCAGCGCGCATCGAGCGCCCCGTCCGCGCCGAACCGGTAGCGGCCGTCGCGCCAGCCGAGGCCGAACAGCGTCAGCACGCTCGTGTAGTAGCCGGGCGCCGACTGGCGCGCGAGCGTATCGACGCGGGCCGCCTGCGCATCGGCGAGCGCATGCTGGCCGCGCGCGTCGAGGAACGGCACGGCCGCCGCGGAGAAGCCGCCGTTGCCGTCGTTCGGCCCCGCGACGCCGGTCGTCGTGTCGACCTTCTCCGGCGGTGCGCCATGCGCGGCGATGTAGTCGGCAAATGGCGCAAACCGTGCAAGCAGCGGCGCGGCAAGCGGATCGGCGCGATCGAGCATGCCGGCCCACAAGTACACGCGGATCGCGTTGTACGCGCTTTCCGCACGGGTCTGCGGATCGGGCCCGAAGCCGGCGCCCGCGCGATACAACGCCCAGTCCGGCGCAAAGCCCTTCGGCGCGGTGTCGAGCAGCACGCGGCCGGTGCCGGCCGCGAGCGCGGCCCAGCGGCGCTCGTCGGGCAGGCGCGTGGCGAGCCCGCGGATCACCTGCGGCGGCGAATAGCTGGGGTTCACGCGCCATTGACCATCGGCCAGCTTGAACCCGGTCGGCCCGGGCAGCAGCGTGAGGCCGAGGCCCGGCACGCTGGCCGTCTCGTCGTCGAGCACGCGCTTCGCGAGCAGCGCGCCGCGCGCGGTATAGCTGCGCTCGCGCCACAGCCGTCCGGCTTCGACGAGCGTGTAGGCGATCCACAGGTCGGCATCCGACGCCGCGTTCGCGTCGAGCACGCGCCATGCGCCGTCCGGCGCGCGGCCCCACAGCCACGCCGGCAGACGAGCGCTCAGGTCGCCCTGCGCGAGGTTGTTCTCGGTCCATGCGAGGATCGTGTCGAACGTACGCCGGTCGTTCGCGACGAGCGCGAAGAACAGTCCATACGCCTGCCCCTCCGATACCGTGCGCGAATCGGCCGAGCCGACGTCGATCACCCGGCCGTCGGCCGACACGAAATCGCGCTTGAACGCGTCCCAGCGCGGCCACGCCGCGCCGCACTGCAGGTCGGTCGCGCCGCTTTGCGCGGCCTGCGCGCGCCCGGCGGTCCCGGCCGCCGCGCACGCTGCCGCGACGGCCAGCACGAGCGTCGTGCCGGCGCGACGCGCCGGCCGCGTTGCCCGTCGCCTTGCGAATGCCCACGCCATCCGTTACATCCCCCGTCGGCGCGCGGCGATCCTCTGCAGCACGCTGAACACGCCGAGCGCGAGCAACAGCCCCGCGACGACGCCAACCACGCCGAGCACGACCGGGTGCCGCGCCGCATGCGTCCAGACGCGCGCATACCACGGCACGAAGCCGACCACGTACGGCTCGCCGACACGCAGGCTGTCGACCTGCCCCGGCCGCACCAGCGCGAGGTCGCCCTGCAACTGCGACACGAGGCCCGGCTTCTCGAATACGTCGAGCAGGTCGGCCAGGCGCGTCTGGTCGGTCGCCGTCAGCGCAACGACGCTGCGGCCGTGGCTGCCCGGCAGCTCGAACCCGGCGAGCGCGGCGAGCGCGCCCGTCTGTTCGACATGCGCGCCGCCGTCGGCCATGCCGACGCCGTTGCGCCAGCGCTCCTTCACCGAGAATGCGACACGCGTCGCGCCCGTGCCGGGCTGCTGGTCGATCGACAGCGGCAGCGCCGCGCGCCAGCGCGACAGCAACGGCGACGCGGGCGAGCCGTCGATCACGAGCAGGTCCTTGCGGCCCGCCAGCGCGGCAACGTCGCCGGGCCGCGCGACCTGCACGCGCAGCGCGGGGAAGCCGGTCCACTGACCCATGTGGCCGAGCATCGTCAGGTAGGCTTCGAGCTCGTGCGGCGACGGCCGGTCGGGAATCACGACGGCCGTCTGCGACAGGTCGGCGAAACGCGTGAACGGGAAGCCGCTGTTCGCGAAGAACGCCAGATTCGGCAATTGCGCGTAGTGGACGAAGTGCGAGAAGTCGATCGTCGAATCGGGATCGATCGCCGCGCGCTGCGGCTCGGTCGCGGTGCTTGCGCAGAGCCCCGTCTTCTGCGAATCGAGCGTGAAGCGGAACTGCAGCTGGTTGCCGCTGCCGACGCGGAATGCCGGGATGTCGACATCGCTCGTCACGCGCCCTTCCGGCACCGACAGCAGCGGCAGCTGCATGCGCCCGCGCGCGTCTTCCGCATGGGCCGGCCCGAGCCGGTACGACTTCACGAGCTGCTCGTTGATCTCGACGGCGAGCGTCGAGTTGTCCTGCACGGTCGGCGCCGTATAGCGATAGCGCAGCGTGATCGGCACGCCCGAGCCGTTCCACGAATGGAGATCGGCCGGCACGCGCAGGTTCAGCCGGATCGCGTCGGGCGACGTGCCGCGCACTTCGAGTTCGCGCGGATCCGGCACCAGCTCGCGGAACGCGATCGGCCGGTTCACCGGCAGCCAGCGCGGTGCGTCGTACGGCTGGCGCGGCGCGCCGAGATCGACGTGCGCGACCGTCGCCGCCGGGCCCGACAGCGCCGCGCGGCCGAGCACGAGCGTGGCGACCGCGTCGTCGACCTCGGCCGCCGTGCGGCCCGTCGCGACCAGCAGCTTGCGGCCCGGCGCGGCCGGGTTGTCGGCGACGGCGAGCAGCGGGCCGTTGATCGACGGCAGCGCGAGGCCGGCCGGCAGCGTCGCAGCCGTGCCGACCACCACCGCCTGGTCGTCGGCCGGCAGCGCCGCTGCGACCGGGAAGCGTGCCTGCCGGTAATCGGCCTGCGCGCCGAACCACGACGCGAGCACACCGGCGCTGCGCAGCGTCGCCGAGTCGGGCGACGCCGGCAGCACGAACGGCAGCCGCAGCAGTCCGTTGTCACGCCGGTCGAAGAACGGCGCGGGCAGCAGTGCGAGATCGTTCGGCAGGCGCACCGGCGACTCGTCGAGAATCAGCTCGCTGGTCGGGCTCACGTCGGCCCACAGTGCCGAGTTCGACGGATCCTCGCAGTGATCGAGCGTGTAGTGCGCGATCAGGCGCAGCCCGATCTGGTTGAAGTCGGAGAAATAGCGCGGATCGATCGGGATGTCCTGCGTGACCGTGCGGCCCGCGCGCGCCGCGTCGAACGGGACGGTCGCGACCACCTCGCCGTTCATCGACACTTTCAGGTGCGACATCGGGAACACCAGCGACGGCGAGTACGCATAGGTCAGGCGCAGCCGTGCGCCGGTGACCACCCGGTCGAGCCGTACGCCCGCGCTGATCGTGCGCGCATCGTCGGCGCCGCGCAGGCGCACCGGATCGAATGCGCCAAGCGACGCGAACGGCAGGTGCACGGTCGTCGCCGGCAGGCCGGCGGCGCTCGGCGCGGCCGCGAGCGGCGGCACGGCCGCGCCGCTGGCGAGCGCCGGCCCGGGCGGACTGCCCGCGGACGCCGAAGCGGCCGCGGGCACCGCCGGCATCGGTGCGGCCGACAGCGCGGCCGCATGAAACGCGCCAAACGTGGCGACCGACAGGACGAACAACGACATCGCCGCCTTCATGCGCGGCCCCGCATCGTCGCGATCATCCGGTCATCAAGCGCGTCGCGATCGGCGCGCGCAAAGCAGCTATGCCCGTGAGTGCACATCCCCACTGCTTCCCCTCATGTCTGGCCTGAATGCATTTATGGAAACGACGCGCCGGACTCCTCCGCTGCCGGTTCGTCGTACTGCGCGCGCCTGGCACCGGCGCACGCCCATTCGTCACACTATCTCAAAATTAGGGCAGAACTTACCCTGATTCGTGATGACGAAGGGAAAAAAACTCAATTCGGTCGGAAATGCTGCGCGCCGCGATTGAATGGCAAGAATTACGCCGTTGCTGGCGGTCGGGCCGCCCGGCATACTGCCGGCTGGCCGGACGGCGACCACGACCCGTTGCGACCCGTTGCGAGCCGCCGGAACGCGCTGCCGCGTGAGCGGCGCGTATGCTACCGCAAGCCCGCGTCGCGCGCTGCGTTTTCTCGATGGAAAACTGACCTGGATCAAATCGTCGACACCGCCACCCCGTCCTCCGACACGCTGCTGCGCATCATCGCCGCGCGCATGCTCGGCACCGTGCGGCGCTCGGATACGGTTGCGCGGGTCGGCGGCGACGAGTTCGCGGTGATCCTGCCCAACGTCGGCAACCGCGACGATGTCGACGCGCAGCGCGCCCGGCTCGCCCGGCAGGTCGGCGAACCGTTCGAGTTCGAGGGGCATCCGCTGCGGCTCGGCGTCAGTGTCGGCGTCGCGATGCTGCCCGACGACGGCACCGACATGAACGCGCTGATCGAGCACGCGGACCAGGCGATGTACGAAGTGAAGCGCACGCGGACGCAGCGGGTGGCGCACGCGTGATGCACGACGCGTGCCGTGTCCCGCCGCCCGGGCCGCGACCGCGCGGCTAACCGACCCGCGGCAGCGCGATCGCCAGCCCGACCACGCTCCACTGCACGATCGCAACCAGCACGCCGGCACGGCACAGCCCGACCGCGCCGCGCACCCGCGCGTCGAGCGTGCGTCCGGCCTTCCCTTCATCGATCCAGCCGAGATCGGCGAGCGCCCGATCGAGCGCGGCGAGCCCGTCGTCGACCGACGCGTCGTCCGACACCGCCCGCGCCAGCGCGGCAAACAGCCGCCGGTCGATCTCGATGCGCACCGCGTACCACAGCGCGGCAATCCCCGACACGGTGCTGACCAGGGCCAGCAGCACGCGCGCGATCGTCGCCGGCGTCCAGCCCGACGCGATCCACCAGCCGGCACCGGCCGCGGCCAGCGCGGCCGCGATCGCCCACGCGCCCGCGTCGAGCGCACCGCGCGCGGCGGCGATCCGGAACGGGGCGGACGGGTCGCGCATCACGCCCCTCCCGTCACGCGGCGCCGGTCGATCCAGTCCTGCAGCACGGCCACGGCGTCGTTCGACCAGACCGCGCGCGGCCGCACCGCCCATACCGCCGCGAGCGCGTCGCGCGCGTCGCCGAGCCCGCGCCGCGCGGCAAGCCAGGCGGCCGCGCACAACACGCTGCGCCCGTAGCCGAGCGCGCAGCAGACCAGCACGTCGCGCCCTTCGGCATGCAGGCGTTCGAGTGCCGCGACGGCCGCCGCGAGCTGCGCGGAGGTTGGCGCGACGAGGTCGAGCTGCGGCACCGCCGCATACGCGAACGACGCGTCGGCCGCGGCCCAGCGCGGCATCTCGGCCGTCAGGTCGACGAGCGCGGTGAAACCGTGGCGCCGCATGTCGCGCGTGGTCGGCGCACGGCCGATCGACACGCGTTCGTCGATCCGCACCGGCGCCGGCTGCCGGAACGTCCACAGCCGCGAATTGACGAACGCGCCGGCGATCGTCGGTGCGAGCAGCCAGCGGATGAACACGGGGATGCGGCCCGCGTCGTCCTTCTGGAACGCACCGGGCGCCCCGCGCCGGTAGATCCACGCGACGCACGCGAGCGCCAGCGCGCCCCACCCGGCCGCCAGCGCCCAGCCCGGCGCACGCGACACGCAGTAAAGCGCCGCGAGCGCGACCAGCGCCGCGCCGAGCGCGTAGCGGCGCGCCAGCGCGCGGCCGGCGGCGGACGGCGAGCCCGCGGCACCCGGCAGCCGCCCCGCCGCGTCGCGCAACGGAAACAGGAACAGCGCCAGACAGCCGACGGCCGCGCCGGTCGGCACGTCGATCGCGTGATGCTGGTAGGTCGTCAGGACCGACACGCCGATCGCCGCGAACCACGGATGCAGCACGATGCGCGCGGCCGTGCCGCGCAGATGCTTTGCATAGACGGCCCACAGCACGACGAGCAGGCCGATGTGCAGCGACGGCGCCTGGTTGAACGGCTTGTCGAACCCCATCAGCAGCGTGAACAGCGCGCCGGCCGCGCCGAGCGCATCGGGGCGCTCGAAGCCGAAGCGCAGCGGCCACGCGATGAAGCACGCGACCGACACCAGCTGCACCGTCAACAGCCGCTTCACGTGATCGAGCAGATCGTCGCGGCGGGTCCAGAAGAAGAACGACAGCGCGTACAGCAGGTCGATCGACCAGTACGGCACGATGCTCCACGGCACGAACGGAATCGCGTGCTCCCAGCCGAACGCGAAGGTCGGCACCACCGCACGGCGCGCGGCGAGCCAGTTCGCGAAGCCGTAGGTGGAAAAGAACACGGCGCCCATCGCCGCGAGCCAGCCGACGCGCAGCGCGAACGACGCGTCGCGCGCGCCGGCCGCCGGCTCGGCGAGACCGTCCGCGCCGCCGCCGAGCGCGCTCATGACGCGTCGACCCGCTGCGCGAGACTGACCGTGAAGATGCCCATCTCGTCGATGCGCTGGTCGAGCTTGCGGAAACCGGCGCGCGCGACGAGTTCGTCCATCTCGGCCTGCGAGCGGCGGCGCATCACCCAGGTCGCGTCGCCACGGTGATTGTTCAGCGCACGCGCGATGAATTCGAGCTGCGGATGCCACGGCTGCCCCGTATAGACGAGATAGCCGCCGGGCGGCACCGCCTGCGCGAGCCCGCGCAGCGAGCGCTCGATCAACGCGTTCTCGCCGAACAGTTCATACAGCCCCGACACGATCGCGAGCGTCGGGCGCGGCTCGAGCGTCGCGAGCGACGCCTCGTCGAACGCGTCGCCGCGCTCGAAGCGCGCGATCGGCTCGAGGCCGCGCTGCGCGATCAGCACGCGCCCGGCCTCGACGTTCGGCGGGCTGTAGTCGCGCAGCGTGATGTCGTCGGGCGCCGCGCCGTCGCGTTCGGCGGCCGTCGCGATCGCGTCGAGCACGTAGCGTCCGTGCCCGGCCGCGATGTCGACGATCCGAACCGGTTCGCCGCGGCCGCGCAGCCGGCCGATCGCCGCGCCGATCAGCTCCTGCAGATGCACCTTGCGCTGACGGATGCCGACCCAGCCCGGCGAATCCAGATAGGTGCGGTCGATCAGCGCGCCGACGCCGAGCCGGCCCTGTGCGCGGTTGCGGTACACGTAGTCGAGCGTCGAACCCGAATCGAAGCCGAGCCGCAGCCCGAGCGCGATGCCGTCCGACAGCGCGCCGCCGGCCTTCAGGCCCGCCCGCGTGATCGCCCAGTACGCACGCGCGAACGGGTTCGCGGGCGGCCGGCCGAGCGCCGCGTATTCGTCGTGGAACGCGCCGCGCCGGTCGGCGTCGGCGAGCGACACGCGCGGGCTCGGCATATCGAACTCGCGCAGCACGAACGTGCGCAGCGGCGCGAGCGCCTGCGCGCGGTCGCGCTCGCCGAGCGTGTCGTGATAGAAGCCGGGCAGCACGATGCGCTCCTTGCGCGCGGCGCCGAGCCGCTCGAAGAAGCGGTCCTGCGGGCCGCGATGCACGACCCAGTCGGCGCCCGAAATCAACAGCTGCGTCGGCACCGTGATCGCGGCCGCATCGGCGACGATCCGCTTCGCGGTGTCGTGCAGGTCGAGCAGCATGTTGACGGCGATCGGCCGCGTGATCAGCGGATCGGCCGCATAGCTCGCGATCCGTTCGGGGTCGTGGGTGAGGAATTTCGGTTTCACGTAGCTGTTCACGTAGAACAGTCCGCGCAGCTTGTGCATCAACCGCAGCCCCGGCCGCGCGAACGGCACGTAGAGCTTGATGTGGAACGCGGGCGACGCGACCACGAGGCAGCGGATCGGCGGGGCGTAATCGTGAACCCAGGTAGCCGCGAGCACCGCGCCGACGCTCTGCCCGACCACGGCCATGTCCTCGATCGCGATGCCGTGCGTGTCGCGGATATGCTCGACGAAGGTCTGCAGGTCGCGCACCGACGCGGCCGCGCTCGGGCTGTAGCCGCGCGCGCCGGGCGAGCGGCCGTGGCCGCGCGCATCCCACGCGAAGAACGCGAAGTCCGGCAGGCCGAGCTCGTCGACGAGGTGCGCGACGCGCGCCGAATGTTCGTGGCCGCGATGCAGCAGCACGATCGCGCCGCGGCAGCGCGGGCCCGTCGCGGGCCAGTGACGATAGAACAGCGTTTCGCCGTCGTGCGTGATGAAGTCGGCCTCGCGGGCCGTGCGTGCGTTCATGCGTTTCTCTCGTCTCGTTATTCGAATCATGCGGCGCCGCCCTCCGGCACCGGTCCATCCAGGGCCGTCAGCCGCCCGCTTCGGCGACGCCGGCCTGCACGCGCCGCACCACCGTCACGATCGACAGCACGATCAGCACGCGCCACAGCCATGCGGCGACGCTGCCGACCGGCAGACCGAAGCCGATCCACAGCGCGAATGCGCCGAGCGCAAGCGCGCGGTCGCTCTTGCCGAACGGGCCGTCGTAGCGGCGCGTCGCGCCGGCGAGCGGGCCGATCAGCCCCGCGCATTCGACGATCACCGCCGTCAGCGCGAACAGCCAGACGTCGGCCGGCGCGAACGCGGGAATCGCGAGGAACGGCAGCACGAGCGCGACATCGGACACGACGTCGCCGAGCTCGTTCAGGTATGCGCCGAGCGTGCTCTTCTGCCCGTGTTCCCGCGCGAGCATGCCGTCGATCGCGTTGAGCGCCATCCGCACGAACAGCCAGATCGGGATCAGCAGGAACAGCACGCGGGCGAACACGCCGAGCCCGGCGAGCGCGCCGACGACGATCGAGCCGCCGGCCGCGAACAGCGTGACCTGGTTGGCGGTGACGCCGCGTTCGGCAAGCGAATCCGCGAACGGACGCAGACGGTTCTGGAATTTCGGTTTGAGTGCGTAGAGGCTCATCGTTTTATTGGTTCGTCACGTTCGGACACGTTTCCAGCCGCCATGCCCCGGGCGGCGCAACCGCCAGCGGCGGTTTTCGACAGGTGGTCGTCATCGTCGCCGAGCGGCCCCGACGCGTCAAGCCGCGCCCCGCTTCGGCCGCGCCGCGCAATCTGGCGTTTTTGACGGAAACTCGCGATAATCCGCTGGCCCGTGAGCGCAGCAACGCATTCGAACTGTGACCGGGCACTCGTGCAACAGCCGATTATCACGCCGCCGACCGGCGCATTCGCCGCGACGCAAAATGCGCGAGCGAATCGTCCGATTACCGCGGCCCTGCGACAGGCAGCCACGAATTTGAAAAAACTTGAACAATGGCCGTCTGGCGCGCATCCTGCCGCGCCGGCATTCCGGGATTCCGCCCGCCGCGCATGCGCGGCTGCGCGGGCATGCAGGCAGGAGGCGCGACGCCGATGAACATCCTGAACGTCTGGCAGCGCGATTTCCTGCTGTCGATCGTGCGGCTCGTCGCCGGTGCGTATCCGGTCTGGCATCAGGCGCCGCCGTCGCCGACGCAGAAGATCTACTTCTCGAACCACACGAGCCATATCGACACGCTCGCGATCCTCGCCGCACTGCCGCGCGACGTGCGCGCGGTCGTGCGGCCGGTCGCGGCACGCGACTACTGGGACAGCAGCGACCTGAAGCGCCACATCGCGCAGAAGCTGCTGAACGTCGTGCTGATCGACCGTCACCGTGACAGCGGCGGCGACCCGTTGGGCCCGGTGCGCGACGCCCTGCGGCAAGGCCACTCGATCATCATCTTCCCGGAAGGCACGCGCGGCGCCGACGTGTTGCCGCAACCGTTCAAGAGCGGCCTGTTCCATCTCGCGACCGAGTTTCCGCACGTCGCGCTGGCGCCCGTCTACCTCGAGAACCTGCAGCGCATCATGCCGAAGGGCGCGATCTGGCCCGTGCCGCTGATCTGCAAGGTGCACTTCGGCGCGAACGACGCGCTCGGCGCCGGCGAAGACAAGCCGACCTTCCTCGCCCGCATGCGCGACGCGATCGTCGCGCTCGCGCCGCCGCAGCGGCCGGCCGGCTGAACGCGGCGCCCCCCTCTCCCTTTTCCGGACTTCTTCATGCGAACTCTCTTCTGGGAACTGGTCGCGGGCGTCACCGGCGTGCTGCTGCTCGCGACCGTGGTCGGCGCGATCCTCGGCGCGCGCAGCGGCGGCACCAGCGCGACCATCGTCAACCTGAACCAGCGCATCCGCGCGTGGTGGGCGATGATCGCGATCATGGTCATCGCGATCAGCCTCGGCAACAACGTCACGTATCTGGTGTTCGCGCTGCTGTCGTACCTGACGCTGCGCGAATTCATCACGCTCACGCCGACGACCGCAAGCGACCACACGACGCTGTTCATCGCGTTCTTCGTCGCGATTCCGGTGCAGTACCTGCTGCTCGGGATCAACTGGTACGGCATGTACTCGATCTTCGTGCCGGTGCACCTGTTCTTCGCGATGTCGCTGGTGTCGGCGCTCACGCAGGACACGCGCGAATTCCTGAGCCGCAACGCGAAGATCAACTGGGCGCTGATGGTGTGCGTGTACGGGCTGAGCCACGCGCCGGCCGTGCTGATCCTCGACATTCCGCGCTATGCGGGGCAGAACGCGCTGCTGCTGTTCTTCTTCCTGTTCGTCGTGCAGGTCAGCGACGTGCTGCAATATGTGGTCGGCAAATTGTTCGGGCGGCGCAAGATCGCGCCGCGGCTGTCGCCGTCGAAGACGGTCGAAGGCTTCATCGGCGGCGGCCTGCTCGCGACGCTGTGCGGCGCGTCGCTGTATCGCGTGACGCCGTTCAGCTTCGGCGCGGCGTTCGGGATCTCGCTCGCGATCGTGATCGCGGGCTTCGTCGGCGGCCTCGTGCTGTCGGCCGTGAAGCGCTCGCTCGGCACCAAGGACTGGGGCTCGATGATCGCGGGCCACGGCGGGATGCTCGATCGCGTCGATTCGATCTGCTTCGCGGCGCCGGTGTTCTTCCACCTCGTGCGCTACCTGTACGTGTGAGGTGCGGGCGGCGCAACGCCGCCCGGTTTCGCGGTTCCGCGCACGAACCGCTCAATACCCTTCGCGCACGGCCTTCGGCACGATGTAGCGGCCGCGCGCCGCGTCGAACTTCACCGTATGGCGCGCGTGAATCGCGCGATCGCCACGCTTGCCGGTTTCGGTCACGATCAGCGGATAGACGCCATCGCCCGCGCGCGCGTCCGGCGCGATCGCGAAGCGGCGTTCCTCGCAGCGCGCCGGATCGTTCGCGCATTCGGTCGATTCCGCATTGTCGAGCGCTTCGTCGATGCGCGCCGCCGCCAGCACCAGCGCGTCGCCGTACGGCAGCCAGATCGAGCGGATGCTTTGCGTATAGCCTTGCCGCGAATCGCTGTCGCCGATGACGAAACCGAACAGGTGCGGCCCGAGCCGCTGGATGCTCACCGTGCCCGGCTCGCCGCGCCCGCCGGACGCGATGCCCGTCTTCTTCAGCGCCGCTTCGAGCGTCGTCCCGTCCTGCGACGGCCGAAGCACGTACAGGTCGATCGCGCCCGACGTGGCATCGGAATCCATCCCCGGCATCCCGTTCTGCACGGCGTCCTCGGTCTCGCCGCACATCGCGAGCAGCGTGCGCGGGCCGTCGGCCGTCGCGACGCGCAGCGATCCGCACGGCGCATAGACGAAATCGCCCGCGTCCGACTGCCAGCCCTTGCGATCGGCACGCCACTTGCCGTAGGTGTCGCGGATGAAACTTTGCAGCTGGCGGTCGGGATGCGTCGGCTCGGCGGCATGGGCAGGCGATACCGCGGCGAGCGCGGTGAACACCGCGAGGGCGGACAGTGCGGCCAGCGTTGCCGCGAACCGGCGCCCGCGCCCGGCCTCGCCATTCGTGCAGCCCGGCGTAACGATCTCGTTCTTCATTCCAGGATCCGGTCGATGCGCGCGGCCCCTGCCGCACGCGCGGGCCGATGCCCGCGAGCCCGTAGCGTACACGCACGCCGCGGCCCCGGCGCGCGCCGCATCACGCCGGCGCCATATCGGCCGTTTGCGGACGCGCAAGCTTGAATTCGCCGACCGTTTGCGCGAGCTGCGCCGCCTGCTCGCGCAACAGTGCCGCGGCGGCGGCGGACTCCTCGACGAGCGCCGCGTTCTGCTGCGTCGAGTGATCGAGCTGCGACACCGCCTGGTTCACCTGCGCGAGACCCGTGCTCTGCTCGTTCGCCGCAACCGTCATTTCCGCGATCACGCTTGTAATGCCGCGCACGCCCTCGACGATCTCGTCCATCGTGGCGCCCGCCGTGTGCACGAGTTCCGACCCGCCCTCGATCTTGTCGACGGACGCCTGGATCAGCTGCTTGATTTCCTTGGCGGCCTGCGCGCTGCGTTGCGCGAGCGTGCGCACCTCGCCCGCGACGACCGCGAAGCCGCGCCCGTGCTCGTTCGCGCGCGCCGCCTCGACGGCCGCATTCAACGCGAGGATGTTGGTCTGGAACGCGATGCCGTCGATCACGCCGATGATGTTCGAGATTTCGTTCGAGGCCGCCGTGATCTCGCCCATCGTCGCGACCACCTGGCTCACCACCTCGCCGCCGCGCGTCGCGACGCCCGACGCCGATTCCGCGAGCCGGTTCACCTGCGTCGCCGCATCGGCCGAGTTGCGCGCCGTGCCGGCAATCTCCTCGAGCGCTGCCGCGGTTTCCTGCAGGCTCGACGCCGCATGCTCGGTCCGGCTCGACAGGTCCTGGTTGCCCTGTGCGATCTCCGCGCTCGCCACGCTCACGGATTCACTGAACCCGCGGATCTGCAGCAGGATCGCCGAAATCTTTTCCGCAAACAGGTTGAACGCGCGCGCGATCTGCGCAGCCTCGTCGTTGCCGTCCGCCCGCAACCGCTTCGTCAGGTCGCCGCTCCCGCTCGCGACGTCGGTCAGCGCATCGCGCACCAGCAGCACGCGCTTGAATGCCGCATTCGTCAGCGCGCCGACGAGCGCGGCCGCGATACAGGCCACGATGACGATGGCCACGAGCGTCGTCGTCGCGACGGCGCGCATGCCGGCCGTCACGTCCGACCGGTCGAGCGCCATCACGAGCGACCAGTCCGTACCGGCGATCGGTTGCGCGCGCAGCAGCTTGGTCACGCCGTCCATCGCGATCGCCACCGGCTCGGTCGCGCTCTGCAGGCCGGTGAGACGCTCGGGCGTCAGTTCCGGTGACAGCTGCGTGGCGGGTTTCATGATCAGGTCGGTCTTCCCGCCCGCGATGAGACGCCCGCCGCGGTCGACGAGAAACGCGAAACTCGCCGGCGTCGGGTGCATCGACGCGACGATTGCGCTTGCGCGTTCCATGTAGAGACTCGCCGCCAGCACGCCCTTCAGCGCGCCGCCGCGCATGATCGGCACCGCGAATGCAAACGCCGGCTTGCCGGTCGACGCGTCCTGGTACAGCGCGGTGACGACGAGCCGGCCGGCCTCGACCGCCTGCTTGTACCACGGGCGCGCGGTCGGATCGTAACCGGACGCGAGCGGGATGTTCGAGAACGCCGTGCGGTCCGGCAGGCCGAGTGTCAGCACCTGGAACCCGCCCGACTTGCCGAGCAGCGTCAGTGCCGGCAGCGGATCGCCTTCGCCGATCGCCAGCGTATCCGCAAGCGCCTGCGTCTGCTGGGCGCGGCCGGCGACCCACTCGTCGATCGCCAGCGCGTGGCCGGCCAGGACCGACCGCAGGTTCTGGTCGATGGTCTCGTCGTTGTGTCGCTTGACAACCTCGTACACGAGGCCACCGGTGACGGCGAGTGCCGTGACGACGATGGCGACGCAGGTTGCCACGATCCGGGCGCGAATTGATGACAGCATGATGACGGCGATCTCCGGTTGCGCGTTGTTATCGAACAGTCAAATGAGTACGCAACCGGATTTAACGACCGGTCGCGACGCAACTTGAGGTTCGACTGGTCAGACCATGCAAAAAAACCGTGATGCACCGGCAGCGGGCGCGCCGATCGATACCCCCGAAGGGTTAATGCACCGGCGGGATGGGAAACGCGCCGCGGCGAGGCGCGGCGCGGCGCGGCGCGGCAGATCCTCGCCGGCGAACGCGTCGCGCACGCGGACGGTCGCCGCGAACTGCTGATTCCGTAACCGCGGTCACGCGCCCCGCCGGCGGCGCGCACCGCCACGCCGTCACGCCGGGTCGGGCACGTCGATCGCCAGCAGCGCGGAGCTGACCGACTTGCCGTGCGCGTCGAGTGCGAGCGAACGCGTGACGCCGCCGCCGAGCGCCTCGCGCAGCACGAAGTTGAACGCGGCGAGCGCAGGCAGTTCGTAGCGCACGACGTCGCCGTGCACGATGCCCGCGAGCCATGCCTTCACCGCCGGCGCATCGAGATGTGCGCGCAGGTGTTCATAGTGACGCGGATCGCGGCAGATGACCGACACGTTCAGCGTATTGCCCTTGTCGCCGGTGCGCGCATGCGCCAGTTCACGCAATTGCATCAGGCCTCCACGAATGAAAACGACGGCGCCACGGCCGCGCGCGGCAGCAGCACCGACTGCACCGCGATCACCTCGCGCGTCGACTTGAACGCACCGCCGCCGCCGGCCGGCCCGTTCGTATAAAGCGTCTCGACTTCGTTGCCGATCCGCGCGGCTTCGGCCGCACTCGCCGCACGGCCGGCGACCCGCACGCGGACTTCGGCCGGCTCGCCGCGCACGGCGGGCGTCGCGTCGCCATACAGCGAGTCGACGCCGATCAGATCGAAGCGCAACTCGGTCGCGGCCACGCCGGTCAGCGCGAGCCGCTCGCGGACGATGTCGAGCGCGAGCCGCGCGCGCGCCAGCGCCCCCGGCCCGCCGTAGGAGATCTGTCCTTCGCCGATATGGCCGTCGACGTATGCGACCGACACCTTCAGCGTATCCGTGCGCGCGGTGCCGCGCCCGCCCGTCACGCGCACGCGGTCCGGTGCCTCCTCCGTGACGGCCACGCGCGTGAAATCCGCGACGACGTCGGGCTGCAGGTAGCGCGCCGGATCATGGATCTCGTACAGCAGCTGTTCCTTGCAGGTCGCCGCGCTCACGCGGCCGCCCGCATGCGGCACCTTGGTGATCACGACCGAGCCGTCGGCCGCGACCTCGCCGATCGGGAAGCCGAGCCGCGCGAGATTCGGCACGTCCTTGTAGCCGGGGTCGGCGAAATAGCCGCCCGTCACCTGCCCCGCGCATTCGAGCAGATGGCCGACGACCGTCGCGGCCCCGAGCGTGTCCCAGTCGTCCATCCGCCAGCCGAACGCATGGATCAGCGGCGCGGCGAACAGCGACGGATCGGCGACGCGCCCGGTCAGCACGACGTCCGCGCCGGCCGCGAGCGCATCGACGATCGGCGCGGCGCCGAGATACGCGTTCGCGGACACGATGCGGTCGCGATACGCGGCGACTTCGTCGCCCGACTCCTCGAAGCGGAACGCCCCGCGCAGCACGACGTCGAGCACGTCGTCGCCTTCGACCGCCGCGACCTTCAGCCCCGCGAGGCCGAGCGACTGCGCGATCCGCGCGGTGCGCCGCGCGGCCGCGCGCGGGTTGGCCGCGCCCATGTTCGACACGATCCTCACGCGCTTGTCCGCGGCCACCGGCAGCACGGCACGCATGCGCGCGTCGAGCAGCGGATCGTAGCCGAGCGACGGATCCTTGCGCCGCGCCTGCTGCGCGATCGCGATCGTGCGCTCGGCCAGGCATTCGAAGACGAGATAGTCCAGCTGCCCGTGTTCGGCCAGTTCGACCGCCGGCTCGATCCGGTCGCCCGAGTAGCCGGCGCCCGCGCCGATGCGCACGCGCCGTTCGTGTGGTGGCTTTACTGTCATGTCCGTACCGTCATCCGGCGCGCCGCGCCGGGAGAGATCAAAAAACGCCCAGCACGACGCATGCGATCGTCATCACGATCGAGGCGCCGAACAGCAGCGGGAACGTGAATTTCTGGTGCTCGGCCAGCTCGATCCCGCACAGGCCGACGACGAGGAACGTCGCGGGCGTCAGCGGGCTGACCGGAAACCCGGTCGTCATCTGGCCGAGCAGCGCGGCCTGCCCGACCTGCACGGCCGGCACGCCGAGCTGGCCGGCCACTTCCGCGATCACCGGCAGCACGCCGAAGTAGAACGAATCGGGATCGAACAGCATGCTGAGCGGCATCGACGCGAAGCCGAGCGCGACCGGGATGTGGCCGGCCATCGACGGCGGCACGAAGCCGACCGCCGCCTGCGCCATCGCCTTCAGCATCCCGCTGCCCTGCATGACCCCAGTGAACACGCCGGCCGCGAGCAGGATGCCGGCCATCATCAGCGCCGCGCGCGCATGCGCGTCGATGCGCTTTCGCTGCATGTCGACGTCCGGGTAGTTCACCAGCAGCGCGACGCACAGCCCGACCATGAACATGATCGCGGGCGGGATCTTCTCGCCCATCACGACCATCGTGCCGAGCACGACGAGCGTCAGCACCAGGTTGAACCAGAACAGGTGCGGCCGGCGCAGCGCCTGTTCGTCGGGTGTCAGCTCGCGTTTGGGCAGCGGGATCGACGCATCGTCGCGCGACAGGCCGAGCCGCTTCTCCTCGCGCCGCCCGAGCCAGTATGCGACGCCGAACACGAACACGAGCCCGATCGCCTGCACCGGAATCAGCGGATTGAACAACGCCGACACCGGCAGGTGCAGCGATGCCGACGCACGGATCATCGGCCCCGTCCACGGCAGGAAGTTGATCCCCGCGGCCATCGACACCGCGGCGGCCAGCACGCGCCGGTCCATCTTCAGGCGGTCGTACAGCGGCAGCACCGCGGGAATCGTCACGAGAAAGCAGACGGCGCCCGAGCCATCGAGGTGGATCAGCAGCGCGAGCAGCGTCGTGCCCATCACGATCCGCGTGGGCCGCGTGCCGACCGCGCGCAGGATGCGGTCGATGATCGGGTCGAGCGTGCCGGCGTCGGTGATCGTCCCGAAATAGAGGATCGCGAACACGAACATCCCGACGACGGGCGCGAGGCCCTTCAGCCCGTCGATCACGAATTTGCTCGTGTGCAGCCCGAAGCCGCCGATCAGCGACGCCGCGATCGGCACGATGATCAGCGCGACGAGCGGCGACATGCGTTTCGACAGAATCGCGGCCAGCAGCACGACGATCGTGCCCAGCCCGAGTAACGGCAGCATCCGTGTCTCCTACCTTGTCTTTTGTTGGAGACGAGCGTAAGGTCGGCGCAGCGATAGCACAATTGAAATGATTTGATCGCAGCAATCACGAACCGTTATGGATCTGAACCTTCGCGACATTCGCGCGTTCGTCACCGTCGCGCACGCCGGCAACTTCACGCGCGCGGCCGCGCGGCTGTTCGACCGCAACAGCCGCAGCGTCGCGCTCACGCAGACCGGGCGCGAGCTGCTGCCGCTGCTGCAGCGCGCGCTCGACGACATGGAGCGCGTGCTGCGCGATGCGCGCGCGCTCGGCGAAGGCGCGAGCGGCACGGTACGGCTCGCGTGCCTGCCGACCTTCGCATCCAGCCTGCTGCCGGAGCTGATCCAGTCGTTCCGGCGCGACGTGCCGCGCGCGGGGTTCGACATTCGCGACGGCGTCGCGAGCCTCGTCACCGCGCTGGTGCGCAACGAGGAAGCCGATCTCGGATTGACGGGCGGCGACACGTTCGATGCGTCGCTGGAGGTGCTGTATGCGGGCGCCGACCGGCTCGTCGCCGTGTGCCCGAAGGATCATCCGCTCGCGCGCAAGCGGCGCGTGCGTACCGCCGACGTCGCCGCCGTGCCGCTCGTGCTGACCGCGCAGGGCACGAGCGTGCGCAGCGTCGTCGATGCCGCGCTGGACGCGGCCGGCTGCACGCCCGACATCGCGTGCGAACCGACCTACATGATGACGGCCGTCGCGATGGTGCGCGGCGGCCTCGGCGTGACGATCCTGCCGGCAACCGCGCGCGAGGTGCGCGCCGAGCCCGACCTCGTCGCGAAGCCGATCGACGACCCCGCGTTCGTGCGGCCGATCGCGCTCGTCGCGAAGCGCGGGCGCACGCTGTCGCGCGTCGCGCAGGCGTTCGCCGACGTGATGCTCGCGGAATTGAAAAAGCGCGCGTGAGCCGCGCGCCCGGAACGGCGGCCGACAACCGGCCGGCTGCTTACTGCGGGTCCGGCTGGCCCGGATCGACGTGCAGCGACTCGCCGATCGCGTAGAAGTTGCCGCCCGCGATGTAGTGCAGGCTGCGCAGCGCCGGATCGGCCGATTCGAAATACCAGTGACCGTCGCGGAACACGCGCGTGTCGGACCACGCGCCGACCACCTCGCCGATGAACAGGTCGTAGGTCTGCTGGTTGTGCGGCTCGGGAATCAGCTTGCACGCGAGCCAGCCGGAGCAGCCGGCGACGAACGGCAGGTCATGGCCTTCGACGTCGAACAGCGTGACGCCCGCGTCGCGCAGCTTGTCGGGCCGCTCGGCGAGACTGTGACTGCCGACCGCATGCGTGAGCTGCAGTTGCGCGGCCGTCGGCACCTGGATCACGAACGTGCCGCTGCGCTCGACGAGCTCGCGCGTCTTCGCGGACTTGTCGAGCACGACCGTCAGTTTCGGCGGCAGGAAATCGAGCGCGCAGGCCCACGCGGCGGCCATCACGTTGTCGACGCCGTCGTGGCGGGCAGACACGAGCACGGTCGGGCCGTGGTTGAGGAGACGGTAGGCTTTCTTCAGCTCCACCGGAGCGATGTGACGGTCCATGCGAGTTTCCCTGGTGAGCGGCGCGATGCGCGCCGGCCGAAGGCCGCATTCTCGCACTCCACGCCGATCGCCGCCGACGCTGCGCAAGGCTGCGCGTGTCGTCCTGGGCGGCCGGCTGCGCGCGGTGTCGAGCGGCTGGTCGGCCGGAATCGCATGGCGGATGCCGGATGGCGGATTCATCGACACCGCGGCTGCGGCCGCCGTCATCGTTTCCGGGCTGCACACCGGCGCCCCGTGCCGTTTTCCTTCCCATCGCTGCGCGATTCATTACCGTATTCGCGGCGCAACTGACGCGTGGCGTCAGTATTGCGACTGCGATCAGCGCCGGCCTGCGCGCGAGAATCAGCCTTTTTTACCGATTCCATTGCGTCGCGCTGCGATACCGACGCCAGGGAGAATGCCCGACAAGCGCGCGGGCAAATGCAAAGGAAAGTTTGACGCCAGCCATTTGCCTGCGCGCTATGGCACACTTCGCGTCTGCGTAATTTCCTTGCACCGGGCGGCCGGATTCCGCCCCATCCTGCCATGCCGCGTCAGACTGCCCGTTCGATCAGCCATGCCACGCCGAAGATCGCCGCGACGATCGCGCTGTCGTGCGCGCTGCACGGGCTCGCGCGGGCCGACTGCCTCGACGACGCGGCCACGTTCCAGAAGGTGAGCGTGAGCCTGCTGCGCGGCATCGCGCAGGTCGAATCGGGGATGAATCCGAACGCCGTCAACACCAACACGAACGGCACCGTCGACATCGGCCTGATGCAGATCAACAGCACCTGGCTGCCGACGCTCGCGCGCGAAGGCATCACGCGGGAAAGCCTGTTCGATGCGTGCACCAACGCGTACGTCGGCGCGTGGATCCTGTCGCAGAACATCCGCCAGCTCGGCGCCAACTGGACCGCGATCGGCGCGTACAACGCCGCGTCGCCCGACAAGCGCCTCGCGTATGCCCGCAAGGTCTATGATGCAATCCGGACCATGCCGGATTCGCCGGATACTCCCATGCCCATCCTTCCACCCTCCTTTACGCCGCCGCAGCAGGTGCAGGCGTATAACCCGTTCGCGAGCCTGAGCGTGCCGGCGCCGCCGGTCACGCGTGCCCGCACGCTCGCGCCGGCCGCACCGCCGCCGCAGCCGCAAGGCGGGCCTGCCGGCCCGGCCGGCACGTACAACTTCGGCTGGACCGTCACGGGCGCCGACCAGGCCAAGCCGACCCAGGTGTTCGACGACGGCGCGCGGATCTACGTGCAGTTCAGCGACATGAAGCATGTGCCGGCGATCTTCACCGAAACGTCGTCGGGCCGCGTGCTGATGTCGTGGGAGCTGCAGTTCCCGTATGCCGTTCTGACGCGTCCCGCGCAAACGTTGATCTTCCAGCTCGGGCCGTTCGAAGCGCGCGCGCAGCGTGGCGCGGCGGGCACGATGATGCAGGCGGGGGCTGGAGCGGCAGCGGGAACGCAGCGTTCGGGCGCGGCGCCGGCAACGGCTGCCGCGGCACCCGCATCGAAACAGCCCGCGCATGCGCCGGCGAAGCGTACGGCTTCGGCCGATGCACTGTGGTATCTGAATACGCCGTCGACGTCGGGATCGGCATCGACCGCGAGCACCGCGAATACGCCGACGACATCCAGCGCGCCCGCCACGTGGCCCACCGCGGTGACGTCGTCGAACACGCCGCCTGCCGCCTCGGCCCAGGCACCGGCCGCGGCGACACCAGCCACGCGCGTCAGCACCGACGCGCTCTGGTATATCTCGAAGTAACGGGCGCGCGCAGGGGTTCGCCAGCCGCCGCCGCGTTCACTTCGTCACGGTCGGTGCAAGTTCGGGCGTGTTCATATCGTCCGCCCATGGCAGGTCGGCCCTGCCGTTCACGCTGAAATGCACGCGCAGTCGCACGACGTCGACGATTCCGGCTGCGGGATCGCCCCATCGGCACAACCCGTCACCCGCGCCGCACCCAGATCACCTTGCCGTCGCGCATGCCGAGATCGCGGCGCTCCTGCCGGTAATCCATCGTGCCCGGCAACGACTTGCCGTCGCGCTCGAGCACGCGCCACAGGCAGCCGTCGAGCAGCGCGGCCGCATCGGCCTCGGTCTTGCCGATCAGCGCGTCGTCCGGCGTCGCATCCGCCTGGCACGCAGGCGCGGCGTTCGGCGCGGCGCCGCCGGCAGTGGCGTTGGGGTGCTTCACGTTCATGTCCGCACATCCTGCAAAGGTTGCGCTCGCAACGAGTGCGACGAGCATCGCGATCGTGTTCGTGTTCGTGTTCTTCATCGGTTTCCCCCTGTCGCGGCCCGGCGTGCTGCCGGCCCCGCCTGCATGTTACCGCACGCAATGCGCGGCGAACGCGCAACACCGACGCATCGCGTGCGGCATGCGCGCGCCGGCGCCCATTCAGAATTTGTAGGTCGCGCCGGCCATCCCGTAGTAGTTGCTGCGAGACTGGACGATCGGGCTGTCGCCGTGGCGCCCAAGCAACCGCGCCACGCCACCCGTCGCGAGCACCGACCAGTGCCGCGACAGGTTCCAGTGCCACGCGACCGACATCGTCGCGCTGTCGATCCCGCCGCGCGTCGAATACGGCCGGAAGCGGCTCGTCATCGACTGTGCATCGGTCACGCCGTAGAACGTCTGCGCGTAGCGACCGGTGCCAGCATGCACGCTGCCCGTCACGACGATCTCGTGCTGCGCGGTCTTGAACACCGGCACCGCGAGATCGACGTGCCCCGACACGCCGCGCGACGTACGCGTCACCGGCGTGTCGACCGTGACGCTCAGTTCGGCCGCGTCGAACAGCGTCACACCTGCCCGCACGCCGACGAGCACCGAACCCGGAATCCGGCCCATCCCCTTCAGGTAGTCCGAACCCGGCAGGTCGAAGCGGTTCTCGTCCGCGCGGCCCGGATCGTAGCTGACCGCCGCCGACACGAACGCACCATGCGGCAGATCCAGCCGGTAGCCGGCCCCTTCCGCACTGTCGATGAAGAAGCCGTTGCCGAATTTCGCGGAAAACCCCGGCGCCACGACGCCGCGATACTGGTTGCTCCCCTGGTAGCGCGGCGCGAACCCGCCGCCGAGCGAAATCGAATACTGGTTTTCCGCGTGGGCGGCGGCGGCAAGGGTCAGGCCGGCAAGCGGCACGCAATAGCGGGAGCGGCGAACGGTTGAGCGCACGATATTCAGACAAGAGTGACGGAGCCCGAAGTCTAGGTGCCGCCATGCGCCGGGACTGTCCGGAATCTGCGGGGAATCTGTGCTCAATTGTGTTCGATTGTTCGCGATTGTCGTCCTGCTGCCCGGGCCGCCGGAACGCCGGATAGAATTTGCGTGCCGTGCCGCGCATCCGCCTGCCGGGTGCAGGACGACACGCGCGTATCGAGGAGACCATGTACGACAACCCGCTCAAATACCGTGTGCTGCTGATCGAGGACGACGACCGCCTCGCGCAGCTCGTGCGCGAATACCTCGACAACTATGAATTCGCGGTAACGGTCGTGCGGCGCGGCGACCTGGCCGTCGCGGCGGTGCGCGAGCACCAGCCCGCGCTCGTGATACTCGACCTGATGCTGCCGAATCTCGACGGGATGGAAGTGTGCCGGCGCATTCGCGCCTTCACCAACGTCCCGGTGCTGATTCTCACCGCGCGCGCGGACGTCTACGACCAGGTCGCGGGCCTCGAAACCGGCGCCGACGACTACGTGACGAAGCCGATCGAGCCGCGCGTGCTGGTGGCGCGCGCCCGCGCGCTGCTGCGCCGCGCACAACCGGCCGCGACCGAAACACCCGCCGCCGCGCCCGACGCGCTGGTATTCGGCGAACTGACGATCTCGCCGCCGAACCGCACCGTCACGTGGCGCGGCGAACCGGTCGACCTGAAGACCGCCGAATTCAACCTGCTGCTGATCCTCGCGCGCGCGGCCGGCACCGTGCTGAGCCGCGACGACATCCTGAAGCAGTTGCGCGGGATCGAGTTCGACGGGCTCGACCGCTCGGTCGATTCCGGCATCTCGAAGCTGCGCCGCCGTTTCGAGGATGCGTCGTCGGAGCCGCACAAGATCAAGACGATCTGGGGCCGCGGCTACCTGTTCAGCCCTTCCGCGTGGGACGAATAAATGCTGCGCCCGTTGATCAGGCTGTACCTCATCGTGATCCTGTGCGTCGCCGGATCGATCATGTTCATTCAGTTGTCGTTCGACCGGATCTTCTATGATCGCGTCGCGCAAGCGCAGCGCGATTCGCTGACAACCTACGCGTTCGTGCTGAACGATTATCTGGAACGCCATCCGGGCGCGCAGCGCATGCTCGCGCTGCGCGAACTCGCGAAGCACGGCAACGAGGGATTCGGCTTCGTGACGATGGCCGATGCCCGCGCGCAATTGAGCGGCACGCCGCTGCGCGATCTCGACGCCGGCCGGATCGCGATCAGCTACGACGGCAAGGACTACTACATGCCACTCGCGGACGGCTCCGTTCTGCATGCGCGCCCGACCGAGGCAGCCGATCTCGACATCAAGATTTACGCCTACTTGCTGCTCGCGCTCGCCGCGCTGTTCGCGGTCGTGCTGTGGATCTCGTACCACTGGCGCGACCTGCGCAAGCTGCAGGCCGCCGCCCACGCATTCGGCGCGGGCAACCTGTCGACGCGCGTGAGGCTGTCCGGCCGCTCGAACATCTATGAGCTGTCGCAGCAGTTCAACGACATGGCCGAGCGGATCGAGGCATCGATCAAGCAGCAGCGCGAGATGATGCACGGGATCTCGCACGAGCTGAAGACGCCGCTCGCACGCCTCGAATTCGGGCTCGCGCTGCTCGCCGACTCCGACGAGAGCGGTCGGACACGCGAACGCCGCGACGAACTGCGGCGCGACGTGCGCGAACTCGACGACCTGGTGACCGAATTGCTGACGATCGGGCGGCTCGAACAAGGCGCAAGCGAACTCGCGCCGATGGACGTCATCGTCGAGGCGTTGATCGACAGCGTCGCCGGCAACGTCGCGAACGACGTCGCCGATTGCGGCATCACGCTCGGCGTGTCGACGGCCGGCGCACCCGCCACTCACGTGTGCGATCCGAAACTCGTCGCACGCGCGCTGCTGAACCTGATCCGCAACGGCGCACGCTATGCGGCGCGCACGGTCCTGCTGTCCGCGACGCACGATGCGTCCGGCGCACTGGTGCTGAGCGTCGACGACGACGGCCCCGGCATTCCGGTCGCCGAACGCGCGCGCGTGTTCGAACCGTTCCAGCGGCTCGATTCGAGCCGCGACCGGCAGACCGGCGGGTTCGGTCTCGGGCTCGCGATCGTGCGGCGCGTTGCGCTCGTGCACGGCGGCAACGTGCGGCTCGAGGATTCGCCGCTCGGCGGCGCACGCTTCGTGATTTCGCTGCCGGCGCGAACCCTGCCGGACTTCCTGGGCGACGCGCAGGCAAGTGCGGCACGCGGCCGGTGCGGCGTCGCCCGCGCGGCTTCATCGCTTCGACAAGCGGTTGCGCGGCCGCGCGACGACACATGATGTGCCGCCCCCCGCTCGCCCGCTGCACACCGCCGGCCGCTCAGCGCCGGCGCAACAGCGCGACGAAGAACAGGCTGCCGAACAGCGCGGTCACGATGCCGATCGGCAAATCCTCCGGCGCCGCGAGCGTGCGTGCGGCGACGTCGGCCCATACGAGCAGGATCGCGCCCGTCAGCGCGGCGACCGGCAGCAGCCGGCCGTGCTCGGCGCCCACGACGCGGCGGCACAGATGCGGCGTCACGAGCCCGATGAAGCCGATCGCGCCGCTCACCGCGACCATTGCACCGGTCGCGAACGACGCGACGACGAACACCTCACGCCGCATCCGGCCGCCCGACACGCCGAGCGCGGCGGCCGCGACGTCGCCCGACATCAGCGCATTCAGCTCGCGCCGCCGCGCATGGAGCGCACCGCCCGCGAGCACCGCGCACATGGCCGGCACCGGCAGCAGGTCCCAGCGCGCGAGCCCGACGCCGCCGAGCATCCAGAACAGCACCGACGACGCGGCGCGCTGGTCGCCCAGATACAGCAGCAGGTTGCCGAACGCGGCCATCATGAACGACACGGACACGCCGGCGAGCAGCAGCCGGTCAGAGTCGAGCCGGCCGCGCCGGTACGCGAGCGCGACGACACACGCGGTCGCGGCCAGCGCACCCGCGAACGCGGCGGCCGACAGCGTGAACGGGCCCAATGCGGCGCCGGCCACCATCGTGACCGCAACGGCGCCGAGCATCGCGCCCGCGCTCACGCCGAGCAGGTGCGGATCGGCGAGACGGTTCGCGGTCGCCGCCTGCAGCGCGACGCCGACCGCCGCGAGCGTCGCGCCGACGATCGCGGCGAGCAGCGCGCGCGGCATCCGGATCAGCCAGACGATGCTGTCGTCGCCCGTGCCGGTTGCGAACGAAGCGGCCGCGCCGAACGCGGACGCGACGTGCGCTGCGACGATCCGCACCGCGACCGGCATCGCGATCGGCGCGGGGCCGAACGCGGCGGACACGACGATCGATACCGCCAGCAGCGCCGTCAGCAACGGCAGCATCACGCGCGGGCCAAGCCGCGGCCCCCCGCCCCGCCCGCTCATCGCGACGGCCCGGCGAACGCGGCCGGATACAGTGCGCGCGCCAGCGCCTCGACGGCCGCGACGTTCTCGGGGCCCGGCGTCGCCGCGTCGTACGGAATCACGACGAAGCGCCGGTCGCGGATCGCGGCGACGCGTGCGAGCGCCGGCTGGCTCAGCAGGAACTGCTGCTTCTGCGCGGCCGTCACGGCCGAGTAGTCGACGATCACGATCGCCTGCGGATCGCGCGCGACCACGCTTTCCCAGCTGACCTGCGTCCAGCTGCGCGGCAGGTCGTCCATCACGTTGCGCGCGCCGGCCGCGGCGAGCAGCGCGCTCGGCATCGCGAGCCCGCCCGCGGTCATCGGCTTGTCGGTGCCGCTGTCATAGACGAACACGCGCAGCGGCGCGGGACGTCCGATCGCGCGCGCCACCGCCGCGAGACGCGCGCGCATGCCGGCGACGACCTGCGCGGCGCGCGCGTCGACACCGAAGATCCGGCCGAGATTGGTCAGGTCGCGAAACATGTCGTCGAACGACGCGGGCGGCCGCTTCATCACGTGCGAGCACGACTCGGTCAGCTCATACGTGCGGATGCCGAACGGTGCGAGCGTCGCCGGCGTTACCGCGCCACCGACGTGCATCCCGTAGTTCCAGCCGGCGAGATAGAAGTCCGCGCGCGCGGCCGCCAGCACCTCGAGCGACGGATACTGCGCGGCCAGTTCCGGCACGCCGCGCAGCGCGTCGCGCACGCGCGCGGTGCCGGCCTTCCAGCCGCCGATACCGGTATAGCCGACGAGGCGGTCCTTCAGGCCGAGCACGAGCATCATCTCGGTCAGGTTCACGTCGTTGCTCACCGCGCGCGTCGGTGCGCGCTCGAACGTCAGGTCGCGATCGCAACTGCGCACGGTGACGGGATAGGCGCCGGCATGCGCCGCCGCGCAGCCGAGCACGGCGGCGGCGACCAGTCGGCGGCGAAGCAGGTGAGGAAACGGGCGGGAAAGCGACGAACGCCACGATCGGCGGCATGAAGCGGAAAACGGCATGACGGTCATTCCGGATGAAGCGGCGTGATGCGCGGCCGGCCCGTGACCGGATGGCGATCGACGAGCGCGGCGACGCCGAACACGTCGCGCAGCAGCGCATCGGTCAGCACGTCGGACGGCGCGCCGGACGCGACGACGCGCCCGTGCGCGAGCACATGAAGCCGGTCGCAGTACGCGGCCGCGAGATTGAGGTCGTGAATCGTCGCGAGCGTGGCGATGCCGAGGCGCCGCACGCGCGCGAGCAGTTCGAGCTGGTGACGCAGGTCGAGGTGGTTGGTCGGCTCGTCGAGCAGTAGCAGCTCGGGCTGCTGGGCAAGTGCACGCGCCAGCAGCGCGCGCTGCTTCTCGCCGCCCGACAGCGACGCGAAGCGTTGCGCGCGGCGCTCGACGAGACCGACATCGCGCAACGCGGCCTCGACGATCCGGCGATCGTCGGCGCTCTCCGCATCGAATGCGCGCTGGTGCGGCGTACGCCCCATGCCGACCAGTTCGTCGACCGTCAGCCCGAAGTCGTCGGGCGTCTCCTGCAGCAGCACCGCAACGCGCTGCGCGAGCGCGCGCGGTCGCATCCGCCACACGTCCTGCGCATCGAGCGAGACGCGGCCCGCGTCGGGCCGCGCATAACGGAACACGCAGCGCAACAGGCTCGTCTTGCCGCTGCCGTTCGGGCCGACGAGACCGACGAACTCCCCTTCGGCGACGGTGAGCGTCACCGAGTCGAGCACGGCGAGCGCGCCGTCGGGCGACCAGCTCACGCGCTCGATATCGAGCATGTGCATCACGGGCGTCACGCTGCTCGTCATCGGAAGCGCATCGTCGCGACGAGCTCCGCCGCGCGCGACGGGGCGAGCAGCCATTGCTCGCCGCCGTTCGAGGTCGTCACCGCATAGGTGCGGTTCGCGAGGTTGCGCAGGTAGAGTGCCAACTCGGTGCGCGAGCTTGGCTGCCAGCGCAGCGACGCGTCGAACACCGTATACGACGGTACCTTGAGCCGGTTCGCATCGTCGCCGTACGTCGCGCCGACGTAGCGCACGCCCGCATTCGCCTGCCAGCGCTCGGCGAACGCCCAGCCGAGCCACAGGTTCGCCGTCTGCTGCGGCACGCCGGTCGGCACGTTGCCCGCACGCGATACCGTGGTAGCGCCCACTTGCTGGTCGAATTCGTCGTAACGCGCGTGCAGCAATGCGACGTTCGCATCGAGCGTCACGCCGTACGGCAGCCGTGCGCCGCCCGTCAGCTCGACACCGCGCGACGATTGCCGGCCGACCTGCCGGCGCAGCGCCGGATTGAACGGATCGGTGCTCAACAGGTTCCGCTTCGTGATCTCGTACGCGGCGAGCGTCCAGTATGCGCGGCCGCCGAACAGCGACTGCTTGACGCCCGCTTCCCATTGCTCGCCGGTCGCGAGCCGGTAGCCGATCTGCGAGGCCGACAACGTGACGAGCGAGCCGACACCCTCCGCGCCGGTCGTGTACTGCGCGTACGCGGTGAGCGCCGGCGCGATCTCGAACACGAAGCCGGTGCGCCAGCCGACGTTCGCGAAGCGCTTGTCGAAGCCCGCGCCGGTGGCCGCCTGCTCGCGGCTGAATGCAATGTGGTCGTAACGCAGCCCGCTCACCCACGCAAGCCGCGGCAGCACCTCGAGGCGGTTCTCCGCGAACATCGCGACCTGGTTCGCGCGCGTGCTGAACTGCGGCACCGTCGGATCGTCGCTCGCGAATACGCCGGGGTCGAAGCCGTGCGCGGGAACCGTCGATTTGCCGCCGTACGGCGCATTGTTGGTGCCGGTGAACGTGATGCGGCTGAACTCGGCGCCGACGACGAAACGGTTCGCGCGGCCGAACAGCGTGCCGTCGAACCGCGCGCTCAGCCGGTCGCCGAGCTGCCGCTGGTGGTGACCGATGTCGAGATAGTCGCCGCGCGTGACGCGCCCCGTGCCGGGATCGAGCGCATACGCTTCCGCGTTGCGCCAGTGGCGGTTCGACGTCAGGTAGTAGAGCTGATTGTCGATCGTCACGCCCGGTGCGGGGCGGTAGCGCGCGGACAGGCGCGTCCAATGGTCGTAGTACGCGATCGACGCATCGCCGACGTTGTAGTTCAGCTTGCGCAGCGACGGATCGAGCACGCCGTTCGGTGCGGGCACGCCGTAGTACGTCTGCGGCATCTGGCGGCCGTAGTCGTAATCGAGCGTCAGCGCGAAGCGCGGGCTCACGTCGAGCCTCAGCGCGCCGCCGAGCGCGCTCGTGTGCGTATCGGCCCGTTCCGCGAGGCCGTTCGCACGCGCATCGCTCACGTAGAAGCGGTACGACAGCTGCGGCCCGAGCGCGCCCGTCGTATCGAACGCGACGCGCTTCGCGCCGTCGGCGCCCACGCCGACCTGCAGCGTCGTCTCGCGCGTGCGCTGCGGCCGCTTCGGCACGACGTTGACGACGCCGCCGATCGCGCCCTCCCCGTACAGCACCGACGCGGGGCCGCGCAGCACCTCGATGCGCTCGACCGATCGCGTATCGAACGGAAACGTGATCGTGCCGGCCGCCGGCAAGAGCCGCACGCCGTCGAGCAGCGTCATCACCGATTCCTGCCCGCTGAAGCCGCGCACGCTCAATGCCGTGCCGCCCGTGCCGGGTGCCATCGCGCTCGCGAAACCCGCGGTGCGCGTCACCGCGTCGAGCACCGTGCGATCGCCGCGCGCGTCGATCATGTCGGCCGTGACCGTCTCGACGCTCGCGGGCGTGTCGAGGCTCGCGAGCCCGAGCCGCGAACCCGTTTCGAGCGGCTGCATGAGCGGGTCGGCCTCGGCCGCTGGCGCAGTGACGCTGATCGCCGGTAGCGCGTGCCGGTCCTCAGGCGCCGGCGTGACCGCTTCCGCGGCGAGCGCGCCGGAGCTCGCCACCGCACAACCCAGCAGCGTCGTGCACCCTCGTGCGGCACATGCGCGCCAGCCCCCGTGGTTGCGGTCCGATGCCGGATGGCGTCGGTCGCGCCGCGCCGGTCTGTTCCTGGTTTTCGTCACTTCGTATCGATCTTCGCGTGGCTTCGCCGCGATCAGCCATGCCCGACAAATCAGGCTGGCCCCGGCGAAAACGTCAGATGATACAATATATCACTTGAGTCGTCGGGATTTTGTCAGGTTGCGCGCGGGATGGCGGCGGTGCTGCCCGATGCACTCCGCGCGCGGCCCGATCGCGGGTAGCAACGCGCGGGCACCTCGGCGCCGCCGTCGCTCACCCGCCGACCTTGAACGCCGGAAGCTGCTGGGCCAGCCGCGCGCCCATTTCCGCGCCGAGCGCCTGCAGCGCATTGAACGGCCGGATCATCACCTCGAATTCGACGATCCGTCCGTCGACGTCGAAGGGGATCATGTCGATCCCCTTCAGCCGCTTGTCCCCGAGCGTCGCGCTGAATTCCAGCACGACGCTCGTGCCGTCGTCGGCGGCGAACTGGCGATGGTATTCGACGTTCTCCAGGATCGTGAGTACCGTGCGCAGCGCCAGCAGCAGCGCGGGCGCCGGTCCGTACGGCTTGAACGCCATCGGCGAGCGGAACACGGCGTCCGGATGGACGATCGTGTCGAGCTCGCCCAGATCCTTGCGCGCGATCATCGTGTGCCACCCAATTCATGCAACAACGCCATTCACGCGTGTGGCGCGCTCACGTCCTACTCGGTGCAGGCTCAATTCATCCAGGAGAAATCGATGACGACGATTCACACTTCGGGCGGCGAATTCGAGTTCGCCGTGTATGCCCCTTACAACTCGAGCCCAGGCGAACCCGTTGGCGGGCGCATCAACGTGGGCGTCGATACGGCACTCTGGTTCCGCGCGGACCTGGACAGCGACAACGTGCGGCTGGTCCAACTGATCCGGCCGCAGGGACAATGGATCAACGAGCGCGAACGGGCACGCGCGGCGAACGGCTGGTCGCTCGATTCCAACAGTCTGTCGCCCTGGTACGGCACCAATGATCTGGGCGTGCCCCGGCCAATCCGCGATCTGACGCCGAACATCACGCCGCAGTTGCGTGACTGGATCAAGCAGAACGGCATCCAGACCTTGTCAGGCGCAGGCTCGAGGCGCGGCAAGGGCTACCAGCGGGCGTGGATCGTCGATACGCCCCGGCACATGGCAGCGCGCGTCGGCGAACTGGTGCAGGTCCGGCTCGTGACGATCGCGGTGGATGTGCAGCACAGCGCCTATCTGGGCGGCGTGGCGTGGGGCTTCAATCTGTCGGAGCCGGGCGTGGTCACCGTGGCGCCAGCGAAGCTCGCATTCAAGGTGAATCCGGCGGGAGATTATCTGCAGGCGCTCGACAACTGGAACCAGCAGGCCGGCAACACGCCACTCGTGCTGCCAGCCTGAGCGAGACACCACGATTCGAGCGCGATCGCGGCAAGCCCAACGTGCTAATCGCCGTGCTGTCGGTCGATGCCGACGGGCTGAGGCCGGCGGCGGGCGGCCGGGCTCTGGCCGATGCGCTGCCGCGGGTGAGCCATAAGGTGCTGCGAGCCTGCGGCCATCCGTTGATGCTGGAGCGTCCGCGGGAAGTGGAGCGGGTGCTACTCACGCTGCTCGCCGAGCCTGGCTCGATGTCCTCGCGATACCGGGATTCGCGAAAACGATGAGGGCAATACGCGCCGCGAGCGCCTGAGAGCGCCAGTGGGCCTCGCGCAAACGTAACGCAAGCATTGCCGTAGCACCCAGTCCTGGCACCTGTCACATGACGGACCACTGCAATCGGCCGCGCCGAACTGGCACGAGGGTCATTCCGTCTCAGTGGGGGCACCGACGGTTTCCACACAGCCTCGGTCGGAAACAGCCGCTACGCAGCATCAACGACGATCACGCAAATGGTATGAGCCGGTGCCCCTTCGCGTGGCGGGCGCCGCTTCACCGTACCGCGCCTGCTACACGTCGGTCCACGCGCCGGCGCCCTGCTGATACTGGATCACGCCACTGTTGAACCGCACCCGCAGATTGCCGTCCGGCAACTGCACCCAGGTCGTCATATCGAGGCTCTGCATCAGTCCGACAAAGAAATCCCGCAGCTGCTGCGACTGGCTGGCCTGCCAGACGTCGATGCGCCCGAGGCATGCACGCAGGTTGCCGCTCGGCTGCATGATCGTGCCGACCTGTCCGGCCACGTTCGACGCCGGATCGTAGATCGGCGTACCGTCGCCGCTGACGATCGACAGATGGATCCCGCGCACTGACGCAGGCTGGCCCGGTGTCTGCTCGACGAGCGCGATGCAGCTCGTCATCGCGCCGAAATTGATTTCCGTCGCATCTCCCCAGATGCACTCGCCAACTGCCAGCGGCGCGGGACCCTGTACGTTCTGAATGATGTAGGGCATGAGTTCCTCACATGACTCGATGGGACTACCGGTAGCAGGGCCGCGACGTGTTCGGGAAAACGGACGTGCGTCGGTCCCGCCGCTCACACATCCCGCATCAGGCCTGGCGGCCCTGCGGGTCGTGTCGATTGATTCTTTGTCGCTGTGCACGCAAAAATCAATCGACCTGCGTTCACGGGCATGATTGCCCGGGACGTTCGGCATCGACGCGACAATGGACCCACCTGTCGGTGGCACCGTTATTTCTCCGCTCGTGCCCGAGAATCGGCGAGTTGGAAATCCGCACGTCGCTCACCTTCGCCTCGCGTCCCCAAGGACTTCCGTCGCCACCGGACGTGCAGCGGCGATGCGCCGCGGCGCCCGCGGGCGTGCACTACGCGCCCTTCTTGTCCAGCAGCGCCTGGTACTTCTGCAGGCTCTCGTCGATCTTGTCGAGCGCGACGCTCGCGGCCTCCCCTTCGATCGCTTCCGCGGCGCCCGCGACGATCGCCGCAGTCGCGACGAACAGGTCCGTCAACAGCAGGCCCATCGCATCCATCGCCATCCCGGGCACGTTCTCGTCGATGGTCTTCTGCGCCAGATCCTTCATCAGCACGCTCTTGCCCGCGATCGCCAGCGACGTCGACGCCTCGAAGTAGTTGGCCGCCGCCTGCGCGACCATGCCGCCCGCCTGCGTGATCAACATGTTCGGACCGACGGCGATCTGCGTCGTCGCGTAGGACGCCGCTTCCGCGTTGATCGCCTGCACGGTCTGCAGCGCGGAGCCGCCGCGCCCGGCCGCATCCGCGATCTGGTTCGGCGCCTTCAGCGCATCGGTGAGTCTGCGCAGCCGGTTGACCGGCCACGCGCGCGCGCCGACCTTCGGCGCTGCGGCGGCCGGCGCGACATCGGCCGGCGTCGCGGCTTCGGCTGCAGCGTCTTCGACATCGCGCGGCGTCTGCGGCGCGTCGTCGCCGCGCCCGCCCAACATGCCTTTCATGTTCATGGTTCAGGTATCCCGAGAGTCATCGCGTCCTAATGCGTGGAACCCGTCTGCGGCCCACCCGTCGCGGCATGCGGCACGCCGCCCGATGCGCCGCCGGACGTGCCCTTCGGTGATGCTTCGACGGACAGGATCATCGCCACCGCCTTCGACACGACGGCGTTCGAAATCTGGTTCAGCGCCGCCTGCTGCTGCGTCATGTTCTGTGCCGAGATGCCGACGGCCTGGCTGAACATCTGATAAAGCATGCCCAGCGCCTGTGCCGGCGATCCCGCCACGACGTTGACATTGGTCTGCGTCAACGCGTCGGTAACCTGCTCATTGACTTTGTCTGCCACGAGGCCTCCTCGGATCTCGGCTCCGGCATGCGATTGAAGGAACGGGCGGGCCATCGACGCCGCGTATGCCGTTAGGAACGCTGCGTCCCTGCGTTCGTGAACTCGCTCAAGCGAGTTCCGCGCGCAACTTCTTGCGCAGCAGCTCGACGCGCTTTCTGGCAAGCGGTTCGTTGATCCCGAGCATCGCCGCGATATGCGGATAGGGCTGGTCCTCCTCGAACTTCAGCGTGAATAGCACCTGCTGCTGCGGCGGAAGCATGGACAGCGCCTGTTCGAGACGCAGCAACTGCTGCCGCAGCAGTAGCTGCTGCTCCACCGACGGTGCATGGCCAGCCAGCTCGGCGGTGTGATCGTCGTCCCAGTTCGAGTCGAATTCGAGCATGCCGTTTTCGCGCTGACGGTGGCGCGCGCCAGAGAGGAACGCGTGGTTCAGCGCCAGAAAGAGAAAGCCGGCCAGGTTCCGAACGCGCTCGGGCGAACGCTGCAGGTAAATGTGAACCTTGAGTGCGGTATCCGAAAGCAGTTCGTCAGCACGGTGAATATCACCCTTGCACAAGAGGCGCGCCCGCCGTCGCAACTTCCCCTGCATTTCACGCCACGTGTGATCGAGCTGCTGCGCCTGTGACGCTGCCGGCGAGGCAGCATGCTGGTTCGAGGTTGTCATCCCGTGCCCTCCTTTTTTATGGAAAGCACAGAATCGATTTGATCCTGAGAATGACGCTGTTACCCGCGTAACACCATTATCAAGATAATCGTTTTGGTCAATTTTCTTGATTATTATGAACGGAAATTATTGACTCCCGGGCGCAGCCCGTTCCGTCGTGTCAGGCGCTCCGTCGGGCGTAAATAACGGCATTTCCATGAAAAAAGAACGACTGCCGCCGCGATGAGTTCGCGCGCCCTCACGCCGCTATCCATATCGGTCGACCGAGCGTCCTTGCCGTCGAAGTGGCGTCACATCTGGACTGCTCGCCGATTATTTCGCTCTCTTCATTATTTTTTTCACGCAGTGCCAGAGGCAGCGTTTTCCGCTAGGTGGCCGCATCGTCAAACAACCTCGCACCGAAAACATGCCTGCCCTTGCTAACGCCCGAACGCTGCGCAACATACCGATACTCACGGATCTCCCGGAAAGCCTGCTCGCTCACATCGAGCGGCATGTCACGCACTGGCCCGAACTCGGCAACCGCATGTTGTTCTTCAAGGGCGATCCGGAAGATTTCGTCGCCTTCGTGCACCGTGGCCGCGTCTACAAGACACTGCACGAACCCGGCGGACGCGAAATCATTCTCGGCCACTCGATGCCGGGCGAACTGATCGGCGAAAGCACGCTACTTCGCGCACACCGGCGCAGCTTCACCGCTCAGTTGAGCCCCGACTGCCGCATTTCGCTGCTGCATCGCCAGTACTTCGCACCGCTGCGGGCCAACGCGGATTTCATGGAGCGCATCTACGAGCAACTGTGCCTGCACATCCATCAGCTCAGCGACTTCGCCGAGTCGGCGTGCCTGTACCGTCTCGAAGCAAGGCTCGCGCGCCATCTGCTGAACCGCATGCAAGGGAACGATCTCGAGGTGCCGCTGCCGGAGAGTCAGAGCATCCTGGCCGCGATGCTCAACGTCAGCCGTCCGCGACTGAACGGCACCCTGCAGAAGATGCAGCGCGACGGGCTGATCCGGCTTCACGAACACGGCGTGACGATCGAGCAACCGGAGCGGCTCCGGTACATCGCCGACGCAAATTGATGCCTCGGCACGCACGTGTGTCGTGCGGCGCCGCAGCGCCGGGAGGTTGCGCGCCGGGTTGCGCGGCGCGCGGTGAAGGTCAGCCGCGCCAGTGGCCGATGGCGTTCATCAACTGCGCGACGGCAGCCAGTTGCGACACAAAGCTGTCGTTCGCCGATCGCGCCGCGGTGGCCACCGCCACCGGCGAGCCGGCATAGAGCTGCATGATGCCGACGGTCGTGGCGGCGAGGTTGGATGCCGCCTGATTCGCCTGCATCTGCACCGCGTTGTGAAGCAGGATCGCGGACGCATGGCTGTTCGACTGCATGAGTGTGCCCAGGGCCACGGAGGGCGCTTCACCCACCACCTTGACGTTGGCTTGCGTGACCGCATCGGCAATCGCGGCGGAGGCCTGTTCCGGCATGTCGTTACTCCTGTTTTGCTCGCCGCCGCGACGCAGTCGGCGCGGTCACGGCGAAAGCATGAGTGGGTCGGTCGGCGAAGCGCGCCGCGCGACCGGCGATGCGACGCGGGCGCCCGCCGTCGCGGGTGTCGGCACGACATCGGGCGCCGAGCGGCCGCCACCGTGACCGGGGCCGCCGCCCGGCGCCGACGCCGGGTTACGCGTCAGGCGAGCGCCTTGCCGATCGCGAGCACGTCAGCCAGCACGGAGAGCACGCCGTTCGAGCCGATTTCCGTGGCGGCCGCGCCCGCGCTTGCCGGTCCGAGCGTGTAGAGCTGCATCGTCCCCACGTTCGTCGAGGTCGGCAGCTGCACCGCGGACTGCGACTGCTGCTGCACGGCGTTCTCGAACAACACGCTGAGCGAATGGCTCTGGGCCTGGTACAGCGAGCCCGTCGCCATCGCGGGCGCTTCGCCCACCACCTTGACGTTGGTCTGCGTGACCGCGTCCGTGATCGCGGCATTGACCGCGCAGGTCTTGCAGTCGCAGGGGTCCTTCGAATCGTCGGCGGTCGCATTTGCGTCGTTTGCCATCGTATTTCTCCTGATTTGCGAACGGGCGCCGCATCGAATCGGCTCGGCCCGTTCTGTCGGTTGCTCCGGAACGCCGCGCGGCACCGCTGCTCAGGTACCGGCGGCCGTGCTGCGGATCCGCGGCGCGGCGGGCGTATTGGCGGCTCGTGCCGCTTGCGCCGCCGCTCGACCACGGCATTGCGACGGCGCCTTAGGTGCCCTTCACCGCCTTCCCGATCGCGATCACGTCGGCCAGCAGCGCGATGATCCCGTTCGCGCCGATTTCCGTGGCGGCCGCGCCCGCGCTTTCCGGCCCGATCGTGTAGAGCTGCATCGTCCCCACGTTCGTCGACGTCTGCGACTGGATCGCGGCCTGCGACTGCTGCTGCACCGCGTTCTCGAACAGGATGCTGAGCGAATGGCTCTGGGCCTGGTACAGCGAGCCCATCGCCATTGCCGGCGCTTCGGCGACCACCTTGACGTTGACCTGCGTGACCGCATCGGTAATCGCGGGATTGACCTGGCACACCTGACACGAATGAGTCATTTGCTGCTCCTTGGTTCACGTAGTTGAGAGGTCGCACATCGGGGCCGGCCGTTTTTCGCGTTCAGCCGCATGACCCGCGTGCTACTGCATGGACGCTGGGCCCGGGGTGTCGTGAACGACCGCGGCGGCGGCATCCGGCGCCGTCGATTCGGACAGTTCGGTCGAACAGGCGCCGAGGCTTTGCAGCCGGTCGTATATCGCATCGAGCCGTGCGGCAAGCGAGTCGACGTATTGCCGGAAGCATGCTTCGATTTCCTGACGGATGAGACTCGTCAGCTGTTCACCGATCATCGCCAGCGCCTGACGGGTGCTGTCCTGGATGTCGGCCTCGCCGGATGCCTGAGCGTCGTCCGCAGACTCGTGCGCATCGAGCACCCCGGACACCTTCCGCTGTTCCGACGCCAGCATGCCGAGCGTCGTCTCGTTCTGCGCGTCGATTGTCTGCAGGATGCCGCGCATCTTCTCGTATGCCTTCTGCTGATTGAGCTGCAGGAAATGCTTGATTTGCTCGCGCGCCTCCTGCCGGGTTTTCAACTGCAATGGCGGGTTCGTGGCGTGCGCCTGGGCGGCCGTGCCTGGAGCAGGCGCCGGGTGGTCGGCATGCCTGCTCGGCAGCCGCTCCAGCAGCGCCTGTTCTTCACCCGGCGCGAGGGGCCGTCCCAACCGCTTCTCTGCGAACTGTCGCAGTAGCGGGTCAAGTGCTTCGTTGCTCATGGCTCACACCTCCTCGATGTCCGCCCGCGACGCCGGTGCGTGCGGATCGGGTTCGGACAGAAGCGGCACCGACGTGCCTGCGTCGGAGTACTGCAACGGATATCGCATGATGTTCTCCCGGCAATGGATGCGCGACGGCCTTGCCGGAAATTCGGCAGGACCGCTGCAGGGACGAACCATGTGGAGGGTCTGTGAAATCAGTGGTCGCCGCGCGCCGGCTGCAGGTGTCGGATATCCGCCGTCGCAAGCGTCAGAACTGCGCGTGGAACCGTTCATCGATACGTCGGCCGAGCGTCCGGCCTGATGGCTCCTCGACAACCTGCCCGACGAAGGGATTCGCGCGTCGCCCGCGCGCGAGCGGCGAAGAGCGATTCCCGGGGCGCGTGTGGGTGCGTTCGCGTACTTCGGGCGCGGATTGGCCCGCACACCCATGCCGCTGGCCGATCACTTGCAGGAAGCACCCGGCGCGCCTGTAATCGCTTTCGCTCGACGAACCCGAACGCCGTGGCGATGCCCGAGCGAATACTGACGCCCGCCTCATCCAGCACATGTCGGCGGCGGACGCGCAGCGGCAGTTGCTGCTCACGTGCAATAAGCTGTTGCCGGACTACGGTGCGGACTTCCGCTGCGAATCGAAAGGAAGACTATCGAGACCAGCGCCAGAGGGATGACATGAAAATCAACAATGCGATGTATGCTGAAATGCGGAACGGTGGAGACTCGTGTACCGGACCGCCGGACGTCTGGCTCCTCAGATTCCACATTTATTGCCGCGGCTCTTGAAGGCTGGCTTTGCTCCCTCGAAGATATTCACTACCTTTTAAAGAACCTCGGGGTTTTCATTTAGACATATATAAATTCAACCAAATCACTATCCGGATTAAAATCCACCCTCATAAAGGCCTTCGCGTCGTAAAACCAACGATCGATACCGTCATGAACAGGCCACAACCTATCTGGCTTCCCCAAAACACGAATGACCTCATCTTTCGTGTAACCGATCCCGACTCCACGAACATCACCCGAAAACGGGCTCCTGATACGAACAGAATACACCTTTCCATTCTCGGAAAAAGCCGTTATCGCGCCGTCAGCCCGCTCAATCACATTTACCGTTTTCGCCCCGATCTTCTTGGGTTGCGGGGAGGCATTGAGTAGCGATGCCGCAGCAGCCTCCGTTTCACCAGACAGAGGATAATCCATCTTCATTCCTTAAAAATCACAATCCAAGCCATCAAGCCAAATCTTTATCTTTCAATGCATCCAGAAATTCCGAGAATGAATCAAACAGTAGCGTTATGTTATCGAAGCTGCTTAATGTTGGATCTTCCGCAGGCTCCGCACCCTCATGATTCCAAAAATATACCTTCCCATTGCGATCCGGATTTCGATCGCAATCCAACAGGTACAAGTTTCCGCCCGGATCATCAGCTATAGGCACGAAGCCAACCGGAATATATTCGTCCAGATTTTCCATCTGCGCAGGAATATGCCGATTCTTGCTGGGCGAAAGAGTTGAAAAATAGGAAACCAACAACGGACCCAACGGGGTGTCCTGAAGATAGCCTTCATTGAAGCAACCGCCGTTGTACTGTTGCAAGAAAGCCTTATAGGCTGCTGGACACATCAGCTCGTGCGACGAAAAAAACTCATCAATCGCATCGTCGGCAGCACCGTCGTACCGCACTGACGAATGGCTATGTGTTGAATACGTCAACGCTCTCATGTGCTTTCACCATCAAATATCCAGTTCTGCGGATCCCTACCCGCCACCACCGACGGACACACCGCCAGCATGAGGGAAACCACCTTCGGCAACATTGTGAATCGATTGTGGTACTAACTGCATTGTCTTGCCGTCTTCCACATGGTGCCACGTAAATCCATCGGGCGGATCGCTTCCTGTCAGTCCGATCTTCTCGTTGGCCTTTCTGAAGTCGCTCGTATGGTTAAACTGCATATCGTCGATCTTGACCGACTCGGTAGCGTGCGGTGAGAAATCGGGGAATCCTTCCTTGTTGTAAGTGACCTGCACGCCATCCTTGCGGATGTATGTGACCGATCCATCTTCGTGGGTGACAATTTTCCCGCCCTTCTTGACCCAGCTATTCCAGTTTGGCGGGTACTTCCAGGCTCCTCCTGAAGGCTTGACTCGAATCCCATCTCCAGAAATATCCGCCAACGCGTCGAATTCGCTCTTGGGGACAACCGGAGCGTTGGTCCCCGCCGCGTCACCCGCCGCCTTCGTACCTGCAGTCGTCGCATCGTCGCCAACGGCTCCTCGACCCAATTGCGACTCACCCGCGGTATCCGCAGCCTTTGCAGCGTTCGCGGCTTCTCCCGTTCGACCTGCTGCGCTTGTCGCTTCAGCCGTCTCCCCCATCTTGCCAGCGACAGTCGTGGCGTCGCCGACTTTTCCAGCCACACTCGCTGTCTCTCCAATCTTACCGCCAACGTTAGCCGCCTCTCCGACCTTGCCAGCCACATTCGCCGCTTCGCCAGCCTTGCCGGCTACGCCGACACCACCGACAAACAAACCGCCGATGTCGACCGCGCCGCGCCCCAGCGCCTCGCCATAGTTGCCCTGGCTCCACGCCTCCATATACGGCTTGGTGATGCCATCAACAATCGCCCCAGGATGATCGTAGATTGCCTGCGCCGTCTTTCCGGCAGAATCGACGGTCTGGGAGTATCCATGATAGTCATATAGCCCCGTCAGGTCGGACAAGCCTTCGGCAGCCTGCGACACCGGCGACAACTTGGCCGCTCCGACTGCCAGTCCACCCAAACCCTTCGCCATATCCCACACCGCGCCGCCGGCCCCTTTGAAGAACCCACCGACTTGATGCATCACACCCTTGTCGGGTGGCGGATTGGCGTCCCCCACGACGTTTCCGTTCGCATCAACCGAACTTCCCGGCGCAGGTGCCGTCACGTAGGTTCCCGTACAGTTGCCGGAGTTCATCGTGCAGGGGTCGCCATCCCGTATCACGGGATGGCCGCCCGCTCGAACTGTCGTGCTGCCTCGCGTTGGCTTGGTCTCGCCTCCCACCGTGCCGGAACCGACACCAGTGGCCGAACCCGCCTCGTCACCCGTGCACGTCGGGACCACGCTCTGATCGAGCACGTAAGCCGGCTTACCGTTGAATCTCACGGTCGGCACGATGCCGGCTGAGCCACTCAGATCCGAAACGATCTGATAGGGCACCGGAGGCGTCGAACTGCCCATCGGCGTCTTGCAAACGTCGGGCGTGCTACTCACCGCTTTGAAACTGCCATCCTGTCTCGATGCAATCCGGTTTCCCGTTGAGAAATGATCGGACGGCTGTGCCTTTTCCTCCGGCTTGTAGACGCCGGTCTCGAAGCGCCTCTGAACCGACTTCGCCGCCTCGTCAAATATGTCTCGCAGGTCAGGACGATCGCTCCACGGGTTCTGTGTATTCCATAGCGAATCCAGATTGTTCACTGCGTCGCGGGCCTGCTCGACACTCTGGATGTTGAAGTGCTCACGGAAAACGTCACCAGCGTCCCCAGTGACCGTAATTTCCAGCGGCTCAGCCATGTTGCGCCCCCGCCCGTCCGATCGAGTCTTCCGTCGAACGCGCAACAATGCGCTCCATGTCAGTCCGGTCGACGAACCTTGCTTCAAAGCGCTGCGCGCGCACCGATTTCATCAGCGTTGCGCGCCAAATCATTGTCACCTCCGGCTTCGACACGTCCGAAAGATCCACTGACAGCGTATCGAGTAGAAGCGGTGCGAACTTTAGCGAATGCTCGGTATATATCCACCCCATCGACAAATGGCCTGGCAAAGTCATACGCATGACCGTGTTGCCCTGTTCGTCTGGCTTCGAGCCCGGGGTACCGGCAGGAACAAGATTCTTCAGCACGAGTGTCTCATTGCCCATGAGATGCTGCACCTGCATCGCCGAATGCGCGCCGTTCCAGTAGCCGAACTGAAAATCTTCGGGCAAGCCCGGATGACGCGCTTCGAGCCACCGATCGTCGTAGGTACCGGCAAGCCCCCGCCTTGATCGCCACGCTTTACCAACAATGCCGAAACCGACGGGTTGCAACAATGGCGATGCCTGACCATTCGAGGCATCAAGCCACACCTGTACGGAAACGGGTTCGCCACTGGGTTCGATCTGCGGCGCTGCTACCTTCTCTGGCCTGACCGCCTTCATATACCAGGACTCCGCAAACCCTAGACCGATCGGATTGTCTTCGCAAATCGTATGCGCGATCGGAACACGCTCTTGATCCGGATGTGCGGCCCGCTGCGTGTCATCAAGGCGAGATGCGTTCGGCACACGTTTCTCGGCCGGATTCCCCGCATCGACTCGACATTGCCCTCCCCACGCGAACTCGTAGCGAATAGGTAACTGCGTGATGGGCTCCGCCACCGTCAGTTCCCAATCCAGGGGGCGCACTATCCCGAGCGTACCGACCTTCACAAGTCGATTCATGCATCTAACAAGTAGCGACCGCCGAGCAAAGTATCTTCGGCCGTGTACCGATAGTCTGCGATCGAGCAACACTTTCGTCGTCAGCACGCCCGCATCTTCACTGGATCGAACAGGCGCGGACACAATCTGGACGCCAACCATGAAGCGCGACAACGGTCGACCCTGCGGTGCATAGGCCGCCCCGTTGATCAGAACGTCGCAAGACGGTTTATACGGAGCGAGGTCGCTTTCCTCCGCCACGCTGGACTGATTCGCCTCACCGTGGAAACGATCGGACGTTGCGAGAGGTTTCTGAGTTTGCGCCAGTATCAGCGAACCGTTTCGCAGTTCGAAGGTCTGCCGCAAGACGACTGTATGGAACGACGCGCCATCCGGCGTAAACGACTCGAACGCTAGCGCGGGGAAAGGCGTGTAATTGGAGAATTCCATCGCTCCCCCTGTCAGTTGACGTCAACGTCCTTACCGTTGATCTGTACTGGCCCGGAGCCCTCAATCAGCAACTGCGTTCCGCGCAACGTGATGTGCCCGTTGCTCTCCATAATGAGAACGGCGCTACCCGTCTTAAGCTCGATTCGGTCGCCGGCCGTGATCGTGTAGGTTTTCCCGACCATCGTGGTTTTCGACAGGCCAACCTCTTCGGCACTCGCAAGGCCGGCGGCCGTATTGATCGCGCCGGCAACCGTGACCGTATATGCACCACCGACCGTCAAGGCTTTTGCGAGTCCGACCGTTTCTGTGGACGTCAATGCGATCAAGAGGTTTTCCATCCCTTGGATTGTTTCGTTCCGATTGCCGCCGACCGTCAGCGTTTCGTTATTGCCTACGGTTTCCGTTCGATCCACGCCGATGTGAATGGTCTCGTTGTTGTCGACTGTTTCGGTCCGATCGTGCTTCACGTGCACCGTCTCATCGTGATCGATATTCTTGCTGCGATCGTTGCCAACCCAGTGCGACTCGTCGTGCTCGACCTCGATGCGCTGATCCTTCTCGGCATGCAGCCACACCTCTTCGGCACCTTTCTTGTCCTCGAAGCGGATCGCGTTGGCGGTGTTGACGTTACCGGTCTTGGTTGAGCGCGTCAGAATCCCGCTCTGTGTCGCGTTGGCCGGAAGTTCCCAAGGCGGCATGTTCTGCGAGTTGTAGACGCGCGAGGTCACCAGGGGACGGTCTGGATTTCCGTCAAGAAAACTCACGACCACTTCGTCGCCGATTCGCGGAATCTGGACCATCCCGAATCCGCTACCCGCCCACGGCTGGCTCACACGTACCCAGCATGAGCTGCCTTGATCGCGCTTGCCCAGACGATCCCAATGAAACTGGACCTTCACGCGGCCGAGACTATCGGTATAAATCTCCTCGCCCTTCGGGCCGACGACAATCGCCGTCTGCGGCCCGACGATCGTCGGACGCTCGCCCTCGAACGTGGGACGATAAGGAATTTTCTTGCGAATGCAGGTGAAGCTGCACGAGTACGCCGAGCTTCCCTCGCCAGGTTGATAGTTGTTCGTGCCGGTGTGCGAGACAGTCAGCAACAGAAACTGCCGATCTTCCTGTTTGGTACTCGCATGATCGTAGTGGTCGTCCAGCTCGAAGTATCGGCACGGCATCATCCGCCGGCTGGTCGTCGTTCCGACGAACGTCTTGCTGTGCGCGGCGAGCGCTTCTGTCCGGAAACGCGTGAGTTCTTCACCTCGATCGCTATCCGCAAAGCCATGTTCGCCCAGGTAGTCATAGATCTCGTACGACGGCACTTCGCCCTGGTTGACTTCAGTTCCGCCTGAAACGAATCGTCGCGCCTGGGGAATCTTGTAGTCGAAGGTCTTCAGTCCGACCGTGCTGGGTGCAAGATGACGTTGGGCCTGAAACGACGTGACGACGGCCAGATTATCGAGCGGCTCGTCCTGGTTGTACTGTAATGACGGACTACGCCCGTCGATCGGCTTGGCCGTCACCGAGTGATCCGCGATGATCAGCTTGTGCCCATCCTTCGCATGCTCGAAGTAGTAGAAGAGGCCATCCTCTCGCATCAGCCGTTCGACGAAGGCAAGATCCGTCTCGCGGTACTGGGTGCAATAGCTGCGGTTCTTCGTTCCCTTCGACAGGCGGAACTCGAACGACGCGAGCTTTCCATACTCCTGGAACACCCGTGTGAGGATCGCCTCAGTGTTCTCTTCCTGGAAGATCCGGATGTCCTGTCGACGAGAGAGCATCCAGAGCCACGGCAGAATCGTGGCGCTATAGATGGCGAAACCACCATCCGTATCGAGATGCGAGAACGCTGCAACATATCCGTGGAAATAGCGCTCTTCGGAACTGGCGAGCGCATCGGTCAACTGCAAGGTAATCGTAACCGGCTGACCGATCAGCTTTTTCAGTTCGATGTTCTTGTCTTGAGACGCAAGTCGAACGTGGGTCTCGAAATTCTGGGATAACCCCTCGGTACAATGGAAATCGACAAGCACCAGATCCGATCGCCCTTTCAGCGGCGTTTGGATCGTAAACAGGCGATTGCTCTGGAGCTGGAAGAAGCTCGCAATTTCTGACATTTGCATTTGTAGCCTCGGAATCTCTCAGCGGAGGGGGCAGCTTTTTGTCGGCCGAGCCATTCTAATATGGCTGCGCGGCGATTGAACCAGATCTCGACTCGAGAAAAACAGGGCCTGAATATTATGGATTATTGAACATTCATAGCAAATGGACCATCTGCTGTCACATTACGAACACGAAGTTGGGATGCTGGTCCGCCATCTTGCGGAATTTTCCCGGCGCTTTCCCAAGATCGCGGCACGCTTGGGCATTGCCGGCGCCCACGTGGAGGACCTGCATGTCGATCGAATCATGCAGTCGTTCGCACTGCTGGCTGCACGCATTGACGCGAAACTCGACGACGACTATCCGCAATTCACCGAAGCCCTTCTCGAAGTCGCCTATCCGCAGTACCTGCGTACCATTCCGTCATGTGCGCTCGCCTCGTTCGATCCGGCGATAATGTTTGGCCAGCTAACCGAACCGATGACTATCGCACGCGGCACGATGCTTGACGCCAACGCGGCGCCCTGTCGATTTCGTACCGTGTACGACGTCACGTTGTCGCCGTTGCGCGTACATTCGGCGCGTTATTCGCCGGCTACGCTCGCGCCCGCATCGGCACGCATCCCGGCGGAGGTGACGGGCATCATTTCGATCAGCTTTGCGAGCGAAGCGGCATCCCAGATCTTCGACGAGGCGATCCCGTCCGGCCCTATTCGCGTACATCTGGCAGGAGACAGGTCATTGGTCGTCGCACTTACCGACGCACTCCTGCTTCGGGCGTCGAGCGCCTATGTGGAAGCGGACGACAGCAGGCACTGGATCAGCTTGTCGAAAGTCCCGATCGAAGCAATTGGCTTTGGTAATGACGAGCATCTATTGCCCGACGAAGAGCCAACCGATTCACAGTCTTTCCGGAGTCTGATTGAGTATTTCGCCTATCCGGAAAAATTCGATTTCGTCGACGTCGACCTGGGTCGAATCCGCCGCGCTGCACGCGCCGCCGAGGCGCGGCGCCTGACGCTCCACGTTGCCGTGCAAGGTACGCCCAACGATTCTGCCGCTGCTCAGATTCTGGCAACGCTAGGCACAAGCGCGTTCCGGTTGTTCTGTACACCGGTCGTCAATCTGTTCGAGCGCGCGGCAACCCCGATCCAGCTCACGAGCAGCGATGCGGCCTATCCCATCGTCCCGATTCCGTTGGCGACTGGAATCCCCCTCAGCGTCTATTCGATCAAAGGCGTGTACCTGGGCGATCGTACGGAATGGGAGAAGGACAAGGTGCCTGGTGTCGCGCACCCGACCTCCAGAATTCGAGTATTGCCGTATCGGGCGTTTAGTCACACGCAGTCCCCGGAGGCTTCCACCGTGTACTGGGTCGCCTGCCGAGATCCAGAAGCTGCGCCAAGCGCCGCGTTTACAACACCGTTACTGACATTGTTGAATTTAAACGGTCATCCTGCGAATCCGCGACATCCACAGGTCGACGTCGACGTGCTGGCAACAAACGGCGAACTGCCATCGCGCTTGCCGATCGGCGCGCCAGATAGCGATCTTCTGTACGAAGGCTCCGCGCTCACCTGCCCCATTACCCTGCTTTCACGGCCAACCTTGCCGGCATCCCTGCCGCGTGGGCACGGAGCGCTATGGCGCGTCCTGTCGGCCCTGGCACCTCACCCGCTCGATTTGACGCGATCCGGATTGCCGGCCTTGAAGGACTTTCTCCGTCAACATGCCCCGCGATCCAGCGTCGTGGCTCAGCGTTGTATCGATGCGATCGTAGACCTCAGCTACAAACCGGCGATCAGGTGGATGTCTCTCGACAACCAGTTCCCGTCATTTGTTCGTGGCGTGGAAATCCTGCTTTCGTTCTCGGAGGCTGCGACACGAAATGTTAGCCTGCATCGGTTCTCGGCCATCATGGACCCGTTCTTCGGCCCCTACGCTCACTCCAACAGCTACATTCAACTCGTCATTCTGTCGGCCGAGACCGGCAAAGAGCTTTTGCGATGCACGCCACGCCCCGGGACGCGATCGCTGGTTTAGTTCAGTGAACATATCCAGCAAGAATCCCGACACTGCCTCCGGCCTGGAAACCCACCGTCTGCCCGCGCATGAACAATACAGCCGGCGCCTCGGAAATTGCGCGCGTGAGCAACCAGCTGAAACCAGGGTTTGATAGACCGGTTGCCATCAATGCGGGGTTCATGCCAAGCAACATCGCATCACCTGCCCAACCGTAAAGCGCCGACAGCGACCCGTCGACATAAATCGTTCCACCCTGAAAATCCGATCGCGACAACTCTGTACCGCGAAACGCGCTCGTCATGTAGATGCTGCCGTAACTCGGGAAGTCCAACGTGGAACCCGCCGCCCCGACGCTGCGGCCCCGGATCGGCGGCAACTTGATTTCCGGTATCGAGATTTTCGGCAATTTGATTTTCGGGATCTTCAGGCCTGCGCCGATTCCGATGCCGACGCCACCGTAATAGAAGCTCTGATCGTGCTTCTCAGGGTCAGTCAGCACGATCGTGCCACCGGTTGCCGTCACGATCTCGACACTCAGGCCACCACCTGCCCCGGTGTTATAGGTCCACTTGCTCAGCCTCAAGAATGACATGCCCGCGCCCCAGTGATCCGGCTATTGTCGTGACGGAAGGTTGATCAGCCCACAAACGATGAAGCCCAATCCGAAGACAGCGAAAAAGACCACATTCCCCCAGATCGCATCGAATCGATCGATTCTCGCAGTCGGAATCGGATTCTCGGCGAGATAACGCACCTGCGGTCGATCGCCGACAGCCATTTTCGACACGATCCCGCCCTGCGGATACGAGACGTGTTCGCCGGCCTTCGTCACGAACTCGATCTCCGGGTGATACCCGCCCGCGTTCAACTTCACCACTTCGCCGGGCACCATGATCGACGTCCGCATGAATTCACGCGTCAGCTGAACGTTTATCGCCGCTGCGATCAAAAAGCCGACTCCAATCACGACAAAGGCTACGGCCTTGTACATAAATGTGCTCGCTCGTTCGTTCGTCAAATGGCAGTCGGAATCATACACAACGCGGCCCCGCACACCGAACTACCTTGCGACATCCCGCCCCGAAAAGGATTAGAACGTAAGTTTGTCGAACGTATGATCGTCGGCCAGTCAAAAATGACCTTGTGCAGCGACGATTGTGGCCCGTGGGGCTGCATCTTGAAATGGGGCGGAAGGCAGCGGGGCCGGCGTAATGCAAAGCCGTTTCGGGTTCGCTGATCGTGGAATTGGGCCTCCCCGAGTCGATCGACGAGCTTTTTCCGTCAAGCGGTTATCATAGCAACGTCAGACGTTTAGCGTGCCCGACACCATTCAGCGCAACCGAAACAGGCGGCGAATATATCGGTTCGCCGCCTTGCCGGTTCATCACTTCACGCAATGGATCAACTGCTTCCGCACTACGAACGAGAACTTGCGCTACTGCGCCAATCGATTGGAACCTTCGCGACACGCTATCCCAAAATTGCTGTTCGCCTGGGGATTTCCGGCGACCATTCCGAAGATCCCCATATCGAACGGATGTTGCAATCGTTCGCCCTCCTCGCCGCAGATATAGGCAGTCGGCTTGAAGATAACTATCCGGAATTCGCCGAAGCCCTCCTCGGCATGCTGTATCCCCAGTATCTTCGAACGGTTCCTGCGTGCGCAATCGCCCAGTTCGATGTCTCAGACATGTTCGAAAAGCTCACTGAGCCATCGCTCATTGCCCGCGGCACAGAGCTGGCGAGCAAAACGGAAGACTGCCTCTTCCGAACCGTATATGACGTAACGTTAGCTCCCGTGCGAATTTCGGCTGCGCGCTACGCCCCGGCGACTGCAGTTCCCTCCGACGTCGTCCTGCCCGCCGGCACAACCGGCCTGCTCTCCATCACCTTTGCGGTTGCACGCCCCGACTTTCGCATCGAAGCCGTTCCCGGCCCGTTGCGCGTCCATGTCAACGGCCCCTGCGAAGTCGTCGGCGCGGCAATGGATACGATGACGATGCGCACGGCAGCCGCCTTCGTCGAAAACGCCGAACGTCGCTGGTCGACGCTGACCACACTGCCTCTCGCTGCCGCCGGCTACGATGAGCCCGAGAAGCTGCTCGACGAAGACGACGGACCTCCGGCCCTGCGGCTACTGAGCGAATATTTTGCGTTTCCGAAGAAGTTCGATTTTGTTGACGTCGACCTCGCCGCGCTCGCGCATACGGCGGGCTCCAGCCAGCAACTTACCTTGCATCTCGCCATTTGCGGCGTTCATCCAGATTCGTGGACGGCACAGCGACTAAAGAATCTGTCGGCGGACAATCTGAGGCTCTTTTGCACACCGATCGTCAATCTGTTCCGGCTTTCGTCGCTGCCACTCAAGCGGAGTCCGATCACGAACACGTACCCCGTGCAATCCCAGAATACGGGCGTTGCCGGTGTCGAAGTTTGGTCTGTCGAGTCGGTCCGTGCCACGACAGGCAGCTCCAGAGCGAACATCATCCATCCATTCGTGTCGCTCATGCACGGCAGTTCCGACAAACCGACCGGCCCCTACTGGGTTCTCGTGCACCATAACGCGGCCTCGCCATCGGGAAAAAAGGAAACCGCGCTCAACCTGGTGGACCTCGACGGCCGACCGATAACCGGCACCGTAATCGAACAGATAACTGCAGACGTCATCTGTTCGAATGGCAATTTCCCTCGGACGATGCGGGCCGGCGCCGAAGATGGTGACCTGGTAAACGAGCAGGGAACGATGGTTTCGCGCATCGTGATGCTGGACGCACCGACAGAAGTCGCGCGATTGTCGAGCGAAGGCGAGGCAGCTTGGCGGCTCATCACGCAGTTCGCCCCGCACTCGATCGAATTGACTCGCACCGGACTTACGGAGCTGAAACGCCTGTTCCGTCAGTTCACTGCTCAATCCGCTGGACACGCGAAACTCCTCGACGGACTGACGAACTTGAGCCATCGAACCAAACAACTCTGGCTTCCAGGAAAACCAATGCCGAGTTTCGTTCGGGGTTTGGAAGTAACGTTGACGGTCGACGAACAAGCGTTTGCCGCCGTCAGTTTGAACGCATTCATCAGCGTAATGGATCACTTCTTCACCGTGCATGCGCCGACGACAAGCTTTGTCCAACTTGTCGTGATGTCGACCAACTCCGGCGCGGAAATTCGACGTTGCGCGCCACGACCAGGCACAATCATGCTCGCCTGATTTTCCTGCCTCCAAACTGCGACGATCGAGTCACCCTACAACTCGTGTAGATTAGGTAAGGCTCGAAATCAGGTGACAACCGCAGGTCGCCCTGTGACCGTGCCGAGCAATCGGAACACCATCATCTGTCATCGATTCATCACCCTCTTCGATCAAATTCGGTTTGACGTCCGGGTGTTGCGGGCAAGTTACCTCATCTCCCTTGCGAGCAACGAAACGACCGTCGAAACGCATCGTCGACGAACCCGTGATCACCTTGCCGCCGTGGTCGGTATCATCGCCGACGCGGATGAGATTCATCATCGTAGAATGCCTTACGAACGATAGCGAAAATAGTGAATGCCATATTCGAGATCTCGATTATCCGGCCTCATCTGCTTTGACGAACGCACGAGACTAATCCTACGTACGTCGCTCCAGCCGTAGCACGAGAAAATTACTTCGGCCAATCTAGCAAAGTGCTTCATCTTCAGATAAGCGCGGTAAAACAAGATCCAGAATATCAATAGAGAAAAGGCACCTGCCCCGCCTAGGACTATCATGAGAGTCATCCCGTCGATACCATCAGCGTCACGTGACAACATGAAGCACATTAGCGCGTAGATCGGCACAAAAAACCACAGCATGATCTTCATCAGCCAACGATAAAGAGCCGTTCTTCCCCTCGTTGCATGCGGATACACTGCGACCATGTCGTCCCGAACTCTCCGAATTGAATAGGCGAAGTAGCGGTCACGCGGCCTCAGTTCAGCAACGATTTCGACCTCGTCGCCGTCTTTCATCGGCATCTTCCAGAGCCATCCCTCGATCTGCTTGCCGTCGAGTTCAAACTCCACCCAGTCCGCTTCCTCCTCGGAATTCGCAGACGATTGGATCAACCCGATCGCCGATGCTCCCATGCCGGCCAACGCAGCACCCGCCGCCGTTGCCTGCATATAGGCATGCTCCGTTTCACTCAAGACGAAGTCCTGCTGGCGACGCCGGCACTTCAGCCTGCTGATCGTGCCTCGCAGCACCTGAACTGCATACTCTCGCTCAGAACTCATGCCATTTCCGCCCCCTTCAAGGCCGATAACGAAAGTAGTGAATACCATATTCGAGATCTCGACTCTCCGGTTTCATCTGCTTCGACGACCGCACAAGATTAATCCTACGCACATCGCTCCAGCCATAGCACGAGAAAATTACTTCAGCCAATTTGGCAAAGTGCCTCATCTTTAGATAAGCGCGGTGAAATAGTATCCAGAAGATCATTAGAGCAGCGGCGCCGGTTATGCCGAGGAAGATTATGAGCGTCGTTCTTTCAACGCCATCTGCATCGCGGAATAACAGAATGCACAACAACCCAAAAATAGGCACGAAGAGACTCAGCATAATCTTCATAAGCCATCGATAAAGTGCTGACCTCCCTCTCGTTGCGTGCGGATACACCGCAACCACATCATCATTGACCCTTCGGACGGAGTAGGCGAAGTATCGATCCCGTGGCCTCAACTCAGCAACGATCTCCACCTCGTCACCATCTTTCATCGGCATCTTCCACAGCCATCCTTCGATCTGCTTGCCATTCAGTTCAAACTCCACCCAGTCTGCTTCCTCCTCAGAATCCGCAGATGATTGGATCAACCCGATCGCCAATGCTCCCATGCCAGCCAAGGCAGCGCCTGCGGCCGTTGCCTGCATATAAGCATGCTGCGTTTCACTCAAGACGAAGTCCTGCTGACGACGTCGGCTCTTCAACTTGCTGATCGTCCCTCGCAGCACCTGAACCGCATATTCACGCTCCGAGCTCATGCCATCTCCACCATCGCTTTGTCGAAGGCTTTTTCCTGTTGTGCCATATCCGAATATTTGCCAACGCTGTGATCTTTCACACGCAGAATACTTTCTTGACCGGTGCCAAATGCGCAACGCGAACACCACGACTCCAACTCATCGGGGGTCACGAAATCGGCGAGAGTCTGCAACGCGAGCACCGCGATCGTCGCCTCCCACGTAATCAACATACTGACCACTCTGAGCGACGCAACTACTGCCACTCGCGTCGCCACAGTCTCGACCGCCATGATGACGACGCGATTCCCCGAGCGCGACGCTAATTTCTTGAACAACGGCGCTGCGGTACTGATTGCGTCGATCACGAATGCCGTACCTGCGGCCGCCCCGACCAATGTCTTTAGACCGAGAAGGAACGCCACTTCGTACTGACCACTCTTCAACACCTTAGTGGTCGCCTTATAATCAAGCCAAGATGCAACAAATGCACCGGTTCCCGAAAGAAACCCTCCCACCATCTTCCAACTCATCGTCCGAACAGCCTTCTTCAGCGTCCCGTAATACGGAGTCATCGTGATTGTGATGATCGACGCACTGAGTGATGCGCCAGACTTGATCAACTTGGCGTTGGTATCTTCGTCCTTGGCTTCCGACAACAGATGCCAGAAGTTCACCAACTCGCATAGCGCAGCAATCACCGCGATACGACCGAGGCGAAGCTCCTTCATCGCGTTCGAGTCCTTGTCCGCCTTCAACTTTTCCCATACCTCATACAACTCGGTGGTCGGGTTAGGCCCAGCCTTTGTCGACCCTGCTAACACGGTTCGTGCTGTGCGAAAACGCTGCAAGATTTCGCTTCGGCTCACCTTGTCATACTGAGCCTGCTTGCGAACAAGTGCCAGTGCATCCTCGACCGGTATCCCCGCTCGCTGGAGAAACAGCGTCTGAACAATCTTCTCCCCGACGAAGTCCCCCAACTTATTGACTCGGAGTTTCTCGAAAACCCGATCACCAATAGCCATGAGTAATACGTCACGCCCTTGCTCTTTGTACGTTGCCCCTAAGTACGAGATCTTCGCTTGGTTTGTTTCGAGCGCCAACTTCGAATATTTCTTGTAATAATCGACCAGTTTGCCAATGTACTTCACCGCCGTTACGACGTATTTGACACCATCGTCCTCTAGCGGCTTATCCTTGTGCTCCAATGCGCTGGCGAGAAATTTCTCAAGTTCCTCGCGCCCCGCAGGATGATTCATGGCAACTGCCCGCCAAACGATGCTTTCCTTGTCCGTCGGCTTCCAGCGGCCAACCAGATCATCGAGAATCGCAACCCCTTTGGGCGTTGATCCCAACCCGTCGATTGCCATTGCAACGACAACCTCGAATTCGAAGCTATCACTGAGATCGTCGCAGTAATAGTCCTCCAGCGTATCCGCAAGAAGCGGTGCTCGCAGCCATTTTCCAACATCATTGCTGCGTGTGTCCTGCAACTGGAACACCGCGTTCTGCAATTTCTTGTATGGCTTGCGGAAATCCTCGATCTGCTTGCGCTGAAGTCGGGCTTCGTACCGAGACCATTCAGATTTCTGCATTCTGTCTAGATTGCGATCATGGAACCCGGGTTGCGCTTTCGCATACTCACGCGCTTCGTTCATGATCTCATCGCGGTACTTGCCAAGGTAAGGCGCACTTGAATTTGCGCTGCCCGCGCGACTAAATCGTCCAATCTGGATAAGACGCGTCTGATAGCTCCCCGGAATGTTATTGGCAGCCATCCAGTCGAGATCATCATAGTACGCATTGACCTCTTGGGCACGTGCAGCATCCGCGCCCGCCAGTGCTCTGGTGCGTTGCGCCGCCAAACCCGCGCGGGCCGTCGCCGAACCGAGCGGAGTCATGGCATGCGCCTCTTTCGCCATCGCCTCCTGAGTTGCAAGGTTCTGTTTTGTACGCGAATCGACGATACGTTTGGCGGTGTCGATGTCGTTCAGGGCCATCACTTTCATGCCGAGTTCCTGCTGCGACCCATAGCGGTCAAGCCAAGACACTGGATCGTTGCGAAAGCCATTCAGCTCATGAACGTTGCCGACTGCATCCCACAAGGCGAGCAACATCGGGGGAAAGATCGGCGGAGTTGCCCCGCCACCACCGGCATCGGCTTTTCCAACTTGGCCCATCATTTTCACAAGCGACTGGCTCGCCGATGCTGGCGATGCCTGCCGAATGTTCAAGGGATAACGTGAGACCTCACGGGCGAGCAGATTTTCTCGATAGCTTCCATCGTCAGCAGTAAAGCGCTGCTTATCGTCAAGCAAACCAAGCTGCTTCGCATCAAGGCCCGGCATATACTCCAGCACATCGTTGATAGAAGACTCCGTTGCAACGACTGCGTGACCCGCCCCGTCCTTTCCGGTGGAGATCCATTTTGACGGCTCGATCCATTGCATGCGTTGTTTACGCAAGTCGACGTATATCTCGTATTTGTCGAAAGTCCGTGGATGCCATGCAAGTTGCGAAAACGCAATATAAACCTTGCCCGTACATAGTTCGGGTTGCTCGATCGCGATGACGTCCATCGGAACCGCAATGCTCGTCTTGGCACATGCCGGATGGGTGGTTGGAATCGACGGCAGCGGTCGCGATTGCTTCCACAACCTGCCGTCTTCAGTCACCTTGTATGCTTCCCAGTAACTGGTACCCCGTGCGCCTACTTCGTAGAAAAGATAGAGCCAACCGTCGCGCAAAGTCCGCAGGCCATACTGGTGCTCGGTGAGACCGACATTCGTCACGCGATCGCCGGTGATGCCAGCGGGCATCTTTGCCTTCACCGATTTAGGCAAGACGGCGTACCGCACCGGCAAGATCGGCAGTCCCGTCTTCTCACAGTTGGCACATTTCCGGTTATTTGCTGCCATACGCTCTCTTCGTATTGAATTCAGGCAATCTTGCCGACACCAATCAGCGGGACGACGAAGCGCTCAATCGCACGTACCAGGCGCGGTCTCGAATCTCCGCGACATCCTCTTTTGTCAATACAGCAACCGCTGCCGTATAAAACTCATCGGGCGCTCTTGCGCCCAAAAGCTGTAACACCTTCGGATGCAGGTCGAACTGCGGATGCCATGCTAACGCGTTCCCTATGAATGCAACGCAATCGTCCCGGTCGAAAAGTCCATAGTGCTCCGCACGAGTGGCGGCAGCGTCTGCGGCCGCAACTTCGGATTGCTCAGGTTGACGATCGAGCGTCATTGCGTACAGCGCAAGCGCTCTATTTACTAGTCCATGGCGGTGGATCCGCTGCCATTGCTCCTCCGTCAGCGAAAGATCAGCACGCGACCCAGCTGGTACGCTGTACAGGCAAAATTTGGCGCATGCGTCGAGCGCATGCCACGCTTTTACCGGCCCCAGAAGCGCCTGCTGTTGCTCTTGGGAAAACATTGGCCAGATCAAACTGAGCGCTCGCGTATCGTAGAAACGTAGCGCACACGGCCGTCCTTCCTCGTTGTACTGCAGAACGTGACGGGACCAATGCTCGGCGACCTCCGTCAACGGCGCCTCGCTGGCGAGCCATCCACCGACCCGTTGCCCCAATCCTTCGGCCATCGAAATTGGTCGGCGATCCTCGAATGCGGCCCGCACACTCTCTACCAAAACCTCACTCCCCTCGGAAGTGGCAAGATCCAATTCGACGAGATAGGGCCTGTGACTGTCGGGAAACGCGTCGTGCTTGACCTCCACAATCGCACGCTTCAATTCCTGGAACCGCTCGGCTTCCTCGTGATCATTCGTGAAATCTCGCTGGCTCGGATCCACAACGAGATAGCAGCGCATCTCCGGCCGCTTGCTGAAATATGTGCGCAAGCTGCTGACAGCTGCGTCTATCACGGCAGCCTCCGGAGACTCGTCCATGCCGAGCGCGTCTGAGTTGTCCATATCCACTTACTCCAGCACAACGCTCGAAGCGCTATCTGCAGACGCCGAAGCCGTCTTCCATGCACACCCCTTCGGCACACTCGCAATCTGCGAAGGCAGGCGCATCGACGACGCACCCGGCTTGTCCCAGCTCGCGCACTTTTCGAGAATTTGACCACTGGTCCCGTTCTCGATCAGATCGGGCGTGATTTTGATGTACGAACCGCCCGCACCGATCCAGATCTCCTTCTCCGCCGAAATCACGACTTTCCCGTTCGAGCTGGTGATCGTTACGTCGTTGAGCGCTGAGAGCTTCATCTCGTCGCTCTGTGCCTGGATCTCGACCTTGCCCTTCGACGCAAACAGCTTGATCCCTGCGTTCTGCGCGAACAGGCTTATCTTCTCCATCACACTCGCGATCAGCGATTTGCCGGCGGCCACGTGCACGCTCTTGCCACTGACGATATTGACCTGCTGGTTCGCCGTAATTTGCGCTGAATCCTGCGTCGACAAACCCACACCTGCGGGACTGGCCATCAGCATGATCGGTGTCGAAAAGCCATTCGCATTGCCCGTGCCACCGCCGCCCGTCCGACCGCCGCTGCCCGCGCCGCCGCTCACGCTATAGTGCGTCGCATCAGTGAACTTCTTGAGCGCGTCCTGCCCCTCCTCCAGGCTCTCCGCCTGGTTCGCCGAACTCGCCTGTGACGTCAGATCAACAACGGTTTCCGCACTAGCTAACTGCTCGGATGCAGCCGTCACGTTCAACGGCTGGTTCGTTGCTGTCGGGTGTGTCGACACGAACAAGCCCTGTCCCGCCCGAATGGCACCGTAGGCATCCGATTTGAGGTCGAAACCGCTGCCGAGGAACGCACCGCGCGTATTGTCGGTCTGCTGGATCAGGTACCCCAGGTGCAAGTGCGACTGATAGCTGCTCGAGTAAAGGTGAACCCGATTCTGCTGCGTCGAGTCGTCCATTACGAGTTGGTTGTAGCCGGTGCCGCCGTACTCACGCGATCGCTGACCGGACAGCAAGCCGTTCGTGTGCCACACCGGCTGCGTAGCGCCCCCGTACATTCTCGCAATGATGACGGGCCGGTCACAGTCACCTTCCATGAAGCCGACGACCACTTCGTCGCCCTTGCGCAGCGGCTGAATCCCGCCACGGGTCGATCCCGCATCAAGAAACGTTGGGCGCACCCAGCACGATGCGCGCTCGTCCTGACCGTTGCGGCGGTTCCAGTGAAACCACACCTTCACCCGGTTCAGCGAATCGGTATACACCTCCTCGCCGCTTGGTCCGGCAACGATCGCGTTCTGCAACTGCATCACCGGCTTCTTGTGTTCGAACGGGCTACGGAATGGGACGTTGCGTGGCTGCGCCTCGACTACCACCTGAAAGAATCCTTCGCTGCCGTCTGCATGGCGAACCGTCGTGCCAGCCTTTGCTTGAGCGACTTCCGCAGCCAGCCCGTCGGGGAATTGCTCTGCTTCGTCCAGGCCAGGCAAATTATTGCAAATCAGCCAGTCAACCCCGAGCAGAACAAATTCGCGATCCGGTTGGCTGCCCGCATCATGCACCGGATGACCGCGAAGTTCGAAGCGCCGCCCCGGCATCGCGCAGCGCAAGCCACCGATGCCGTGAAAACGTTTCATCCGCGATTTGCGCTCTTCAAGCCGAATCTGGGCAAGACGCTCACCTTGCTCACGGTCCGACCACATGTACGCGCCAGGGTAGTCGTAGATCTCCCCATCGGTCGGCAACTGGCCGTCCACGTCGGTCACGCCCTGCACCTGCCGAGGGAGATCGGGGCGCTTATAGTCGAACGAGCGAGACGTCAGCTGCGCACTGTCAATCTGAAGCTGCTCCTTCCACTGCGCGAACCCGTCCAGTTCGCCGCTAATTTCCGTTGGGCCGAACTCGACAACCGGCTGCTTCAGCTCCGGGACAAAATAAACGTCGTCCGTCAGAACCATCGCGTGCGCCCGGCCGTTGTCTGCCTGCTCGAAGTATGGGAACACCCCCACTTCTTCGAGACTACGATGAACAAAGTTCAGGTCGTATTCCCACTGCACACGGTTCGAATACGACGGAAGCGGTTTATGCAGATCGAAACGATACGCGCCGCGCGCTTGCGAGTGCTCATTGAAAACGTCAGTCAGAATCTGCTCGCCGTTCTGCTCCTGCCAGTCACGCATGTCGCGGCGCAGGCGCAAGAAATAGAGCCAGGACGAGAACGCCAGCTTGTAAAATGTCAACGGCCCATCCGCTCCCAGCCTGCTGAACCGGTGAACGTAGCCGTGGATCGGCATGTATGAGCCGTCCGTCTGGTGGATCCAGAGCGTGACCGGCTTGGCGAGTAGCGCACTCAGTTCAATCTGGTTACCGCGTGGTGAAACGGCATCAATCACGAATTCGTAATCGCGACCGAGTCGAGCCGTTCCTTTCACATAGAGCGGCAATAACCAGTCGACGCCAAGCGGCGTGTCGAGTTTGACAAGACGATTGTATTGCGCGTCACCCAGACGCAACGTCTTATAAAGCGCGGTGTGGCCCATGCAGCTTTCCCTTGGTTGGTATTCAGGTGGGGTTTCTGCCGAGGGCTGATTATAAATGCCTTTCGGAACAACACGATAGTGCGCCGCGCATGCCGACCTATCTCGAATAAATTGGTGGCCTGACGTTCGTGCGTGAAATTGCCGGAATTTCACAATCTTCCAGGAACAAATTTCCGATTGCTTCGTGAGCCAGATTTTTTGAATCACATATCACTTTCCTGAACACGGCCAGCTACGGTCGCTCCGCTGACGCAATCCACGCTCCGCTGACGCAATCCAATGTCGGCGCACTTTGCTCAGGAGTTTTCGTGAATCCCACGCTCTACCTCACCATCCAAATCGGCGTCGGGCTCGCTCTCGTCACCATGTTCGGGTTCGGCTTCTACTGGTTGACAACCAAGGATCGCCCTGGCGGTCCAGACTCGTCGACACCGCCTATGCCCCAAGCCACTATTCCGGTCGATGAATTCGACGAATGGGAGGCGTACGCGCCATATCCCGATCACGCCGTTCACGCCGCGCATGAAGCCAGTGCTGCGCTCGTTGACTATCCGCCGTTCAGTCAGCATGGAGATCCCGCCTACGCGTCCCCTGCGACCGAAGCTCGCCACGATCTGCATGACGCAATTGAATCGTTGATGGGCGAGCCCGGCAAGCCCGTTACGGCACCGTCCAAGGCCGCCGCACCGTCATCGTCTGGCCCAGCAATCCGCTGTCCGCGTTGCCTGTCATCGCGAATCGACACGCGCAACCGCGGTCGCAAGGCCGGCAGCACCATCGGCAGCGTCGCCGGCGCGACAGGCGGCATGGCGGCCGCTATGGCGGGCGCTGAAACCGGTGCCCTCGTCGGCTCCGTCGCCAGACCAATCGGCACCATCTTCGGTGGGCTCGCCGGTGCGGTGATCGCCGGGCTCGTCGGCAGTGCCGCGGGCTGCGCGGCCGGGTCGGCCGTCGGCGCAGCGATCGATGACAACGTTCTCGACAACCACGCCTGTCTCGCCTGCGGCCACGCATTTAGCGTCAAGCAAGCCACATGATCCCCTCGTCGCCGGCAACTCGCGCGACATCGTCTCTTACCCTCCTCATTCGAACCAGTCCGGCGATTGCCGGGCTATATGCACGTGTCTATTTCTACAAGGGGTTGTTTATGCATCTCGTTCAAACCATGGCCTACGTCGGTGCCGAACCCTGGCACGGACTCGGCAACAAACTCTCGCCGAAACAACCGCTCGAAGTCTGGGCACAAGCCGCCGGGATGAACTGGCGGATCGAAGAAGCCGAAGTGCGGTTCGTCGCCGCAGGCAACCGCAGCCTCGGTTCGATCCACGCGTTTCCCGAACAGAAGGTGCTGTACCGCTCGGACACGAAGGCTCCGCTGAGTGTTGTGTCTTCTCGCTATCAGGTCGTGCAGCCCGAAGAAATTCTGGAGTTCTATCGCGACCTGACGGAGATCGGCGGCTTCCAGCTCGAGACGGCGGGTGTGCTACGCGAAGGGCGGAAACTCTGGGCGCTCGCGCGTACCGGCCAATCCGGTATGCTCAAGGGTAAAGACGAGATCAACGGCTATCTCCTCTTGGCGACCGCATGCGACGGAACGTTGGCAACCACCGCCCAGTTCACGTCGGTACGTGTCGTGTGTAATAAGACGCTGCAAATCGCGCTGGATCACAACGTCGGTGCAATCAAGGTCTCGCACCGCTCGCAGTTCGATGCGGCGGTGGTCAAACGCCAGCTTGGCATCGCGGTCTCGACGTGGGATGCGTTCATGGCACGCACCAAGGCGCTGTCCGAACGCAAGGTGACGGACTCGGCAGCCGAAGCCTTCCTGCGCCGCGTGCTGACCTACTCGACTGCCAATCTCCCTGATCGCGAAACGGTTGCCGTCAACGAGCGCGCCATCAAGGCGGTTGGTCAGCTCTATGCTGGGCGTGGCAAGGGGGCAGACCTGGCGTCGGCATCGGGGACGGCATGGGGCTTGCTCAACAGCGTGACGGAATACGTCGATCATCATCGCCGCGCACGTAGCGACGATCACCGCCTTGATGCCGCATGGTTCGGTGCAGGTGCGACGTTGAAGCAGCGAGCCTGGGACGAGGCAATGAAGCTTGTCGCATGACCAAGCTCATCCTGCCTCTGGCCGTCGACATGCGCATTCAGATTCCGCGCAGCGCAGGGTTACGGTTCGGCGGGCGTCACGCCACGATCCTGCAAATCAAATCCCAAGGTACAACTGTCCACTTAGGAAACGGCAAACTCGCTGGTCATCGGATCTGTCAGGAACCACACACCGCTTCCGGTGATTAGGCAGACACCGCCCCCAATTTCACCGCTCCGGGCGACTTGATTTTATCGCGACATACATGAAGGTCTCCGACAGGCACTCGGCCCAGAACTTCGCGGAACTCATCCCGCGTCCGCGCCAACACTTGGACACGTAATTGATGCGGCATCAAAAACCACTAAGGCCACCCATCGGATTCGAGCGTCGGGGCCGCGTGCTTCGTTGCATGAACACTCGTCGCACCCGCCCAAGCCCAACTCGGGCCCGTCCGGCGAACAAAAGAGCATCGATGTGCATCCACGTTGACCCAATTGGGTTACGTAGCGGTTACATGAACATGCCGATTTGACAAGGATCGCCTGAAAATATCAGCTAACACACTGATTTCATTGGCCCGCCCTACACGATTCGAACGTGTGACCTACGGCTTAGAAGGCCGTTGCTCTATCCAACTGAGCTAAGGGCGGTCGAGGGAAAAAGACACGGCCGCACAACCCGGACCGCATTTGACGCGCGAGGCTTCGAGCACCACACCCACGAACTCAAAGCCCCGAAACGAAACGGGCCCGGCATGAAGCCGAGCCCAAAATTATACCCGATCATCGCGTCATATCCCACGAGACGCGCGACCGGCGCCGCAGCCATCAAACCGGCTGCGGATGCAGCATGAACCACCCGAGACAGAACACCCCGGCAATCACGCAATACACGCCGAACGAAGCCAACCGCCCGCGCCCTTCGAAATAGCGCATCAGGAACCGCACGCTCAGATAGGCCGCAATCGCCGTCAGCACACCACCGAGCAGCGCATCCGCGAGCTGGTCGCGCGCGTGGAACAGCTTCGGCAGCTCGAGCACGCCCGCAGCAAAAATGATCGGCGTGCCGAGCAGGAACGAAAACTCCGCCGCCTTCTCCGCGGTCAGCCCGGCCACATTGCCGGCGATCATCGTCAGCCCGCTGCGCGAGAAACCCGGAATCAGCGCGCCGATCTGCGCGAGGCCCACGAAGAACGCCTGCTTGAACGTCATCTTCTCCGGCGGCTGGTGCGCACGGCTGCGCTGGATACGATCGCCGACCCACAGCAGCACGCCGTTGATGATCAGCGCGATCGCGACGATCCGGAGATCGTGGAACACGCGCTCGATGCGTTTCTCGAGCAGCAGGCCGACGATCCCCGTCGGGATCGTGCCGATGATCAGCGCCCACATCAGGTGCCCGTCGTCATTCTTGCGGCCGCCGAGCTGCGCGAAGAAACCGCCGATCAACGCAACCCAGCGCGCACGGAAATACCACAGTAGCGCGAGCGCGGTGCCGAGGTGAAGCGCGACGAGGAACGGCAGCAACTGCGGCGCATGCTTGTCGATGTGCATGCCGAACAGCGCGGGCACGAGCAGCGTGTGGCCGAGACTGCTGACGGGGAAGAGTTCGGTGACGCCCTGCAGGACGCTCAGGAATACCAGAAACCAGAGACTCACGCGTCGGTCCTTTTAGTGGTGGTCAATCGGGTAGAGAAGCGGACGACGCATCGCGCGTCCGAAAAACGCGCCCCGATTATGCCGAGCCAGGATTACCGCGCCAAGGCATTTGGCAGGTTATTGCGGCAATGCACACAAACGCTTGCAATTTGTAAGCATCTGGAAAGCAAAAAGCCCGCCATTTGCATGGCGGGCCTTGCGATTCCGGCAGAAATTGCCGTCAGCGGCCGAGCTGGTAGAAAAACAGTACCGTGCTGCCGGTGAACATGCCGAACAGTGCGATTCCCATTGCCATTGCCAGATCCATGGCCCCCTCCACGAAGTGTCATGACCCGGCAACATCACCGGTTTAGAGGCATTATCCCGACAGCCGACACTCTGAAAAACTCGCGATTTCCCGAGAAGGGTTTTCCCCGACCGCCTCGCGGCCCGATAATGGAGCGCGCCATCGCGCACCCGCCCACCCTGTTCATACCGATTCGCCATGCCGATCTTCCAGCAGCACGACATTCATGAACTCCACGCCGGCCCGTCGCTCGTTCGGGTCGCCCCGCAATTCGGCGGCCGCCTGCTGTCGTGGCACGTCGACGGCGAGCCGATCATCTTCTGGCCGGAAACGGCCGACTGGAGCAACCTCGCGCGCGTGCGCGGCGGCAATCCGCTGCTGTTCCCGTTCCTCGGCCGCCATCGCGTCGACGGCGAACTGGGTCGCTGGCGCGACGCCGCCGGCGTGGTCCGCGACTTGCCGATGCACGGTTTCGCGCGCGACCTGCCGTTCGCGGCACAACCGTCGGCCGACGGCGCCGCGCTGTCGATGACGCTCGATGCGGACGACGCGCTGCGCGACAGCTATCCATTCGATTTCCGGTTCGAGACGACCTACCGGCTTGCCGACACCCACACGCTCGACGTTGCACTCACCACGACCAACCGCGGCGACACGCCGCTGCCCTACTACGCGGGCCACCATTTCTACTTCGCGCTGCCGCACGGCGAACGCGCGCAAACCACGCTGGAACTGCCGCCGACGCGCCGCTGCCTGCAGCGCGCCGACGGCTCGATCAGCCCGCTCGAGCCCGGCAAAGCGTCGTACAGCCTCGGCGACCCGGACATCCTCGACCGCTTCCACTGCCTCGACGGCGCGCCGTCCACGCCGGTGCGCATCGTGATGCCGGGCCGCGGCCGCACGATTGAGATCGCACTCGACGTCCCGGGCTCGATCCCGTGGTACGCGGTGACGACCTGGACCGAAAAGCCGGAATCGGACTTCTACTGCGTCGAGCCATGGCTCGGCCTGCCGGACGCGATCCACAACGGTCTCGGGCTGCGCATGCTCGCCCCGGGCGCGACCGAAACGGCCACGCTGCGGATTCGCGCGCTGCCGCTCGCCGGCTGACATCGACCGCACCGAACCGGTGCGCGCCGGCCGCGCCCGCGGCCCGAAACTGCGGTGCGCGGGTCGAACCCGTTAAAATCTGACGTTTTGTATTGCCTGCCGCGTTACGCGCGGCAGGGTTTTGCGAGGTTCAATGTTCGGAACAACAACGAAGCGGCTCTTCGCGGCCGCCTGCGCCGCACTGCTCGTCGCGTGCGGCTCCGCACCCGTCGGCCCGGGTTACTACCGCGTCGAGCGCGGCGACACGCTCTACAAGATCGCGCGCGAGAATCGCACGTCGACGGCGAACATCGTGCGCTGGAACCAGATCACGAACCCCGACGCGATCGAGGTCGGCCAGGTGCTGCGCGTCGCGCCGCCGCCCGGCACGACGACCGCGTCGACCACCGGCACCGGCAGCGCGGGCCGCAGCCGCCCCGCGCCTTCCGCGCCGGTCGAATCGGCCGTCAAGCCGTCCACCAGCATCGCGCTGATCTGGCCGGCCGCCGGCAACGTGGTGCGCACGTTCGACGGTTCGAAATCCAAGGGCATCGATATCGCGAACTCCCCGGGCACGCCGGTGCTGGCCGCCGCGCCGGGCACGGTCGTCTATGCGGGTAACGGCTTGCGCGGCTACGGCAACCTGATCATCCTCAAGCACAACGCCGATTACCTGACGGCCTACGCGCACAACCGTGCGCTGCTCGTGAAGGAAGGCCAGTCGGTCACGCAGGGGCAGACGATCGCGGAGATGGGCAACAGCGACAGCGATCGCATCGCGCTGCATTTCGAGCTGCGCTACGGCGGCCGCTCGATCGATCCGGCCCGCTACCTGCCGGCGCGCTGAACGCGCCACCGTCGACGAGGGGGCGACACGCGATGCCGGCATGCATCGCATGTCGTCGCGAGGACAATCGGGAAGGTTGTGTCAGCGCTTGCGCAGACGGCCGGTGAAACGGCCGGACAACGGATCGACGCGGCTGGCAAACACCACCAGCGCCCCGATTCCGAACAGGCTGAACCCCGCAGCTATCAGAAGCAGATCCATGGTCACATCACTGTTTTGTCGTGATCTTATGCGTCATTGTGGAATCGTGCACTGAGCCGTCCCCGTTGCACGAGCCCGAACATTCCCTATCTATCAGACGCCATTGTGGTTCGGTCGCATGAAATGCAGATGTAAGCCATCGACCGGATCCGTCGATCGACGTCAAGGAGACCCGCGATGCTGCTCGCCGCCGAACGCTACGACGACCTGCTCTCCCGCTTCCGGTGGGAGATTCCGGCCCGCTACAACATCGGCGTGGACGTCTGCGACAAGTGGGCCGACGGCAGCGGTCGGCTCGCGCTGATCCATGAAACGTCACACGGCGACGTGTCGCGCATCACGTTCGACGACCTGAGGAATGCCTCTAACCGGCTCGCGAACAGCTTTGCGCGTGCGGGCCTGCAACGCGGCGACCGCATCGCGATCTTCCTTGCGCAGGGCCCCGAAACGGCGATCGCCCATCTCGCCGCGTACAAGCTCGGCGCGATCGCGGTGCCGCTCTTCACGCTGTTCGGCATCGACGCGCTCGAATACCGGCTCGCGAACAGCGAAGCCGCCGCGCTCGTCACCGACGCGGCCGGCTACGCGAAGATCGCGCCGCTGCGCGTGCAACTGCCGGCGCTGCACACGTGCTACTGCATCGGCGACGACGTGCCCGACGCGCCGGGTGTGCTGCGCTACGACGACGCCCTCGCCGCCGAATCACCGGATTTCGTGCCGGCCGACACCGCCGCCGACGATCCGGCGGTGATCATCTATACGTCCGGGACGACCGGCAAGCCAAAAGGCGCGCTGCACGCGCATCGCGTACTGCTGGGCCACCTGCCGGGCGTCGAGATGTCGCAGCAATGCTTCCCGCGCGACGCGCGCCTGTTCTGGACACCCGCCGACTGGGCATGGATCGGCGGGCTGCTCGACGTGCTGCTGCCGTCATGGCATCACGGCGTGCCCGTGCTCGCGCGCCGCTTCGAGAAGTTCGACGGCGAGGCCGCGTTCGCACTGATGGCGCGGCACGGCGTGACCCACGCGTTCCTGCCGCCCACCGCGCTGAAGCTGATGCGCACGGTGCATGCGCCGCGCGAGCGCCACACGCTGGCGCTGAAATCGGTCGCGAGCGGTGGAGAATCGCTCGGCACCGAGTTGACGGCCTGGGGGCGCGACGCGCTCGGCGTGACGATCAACGAGTTCTACGGGCAGACCGAATGCAACATGGTGCTGTCGTCGTGCGCCGCGCTGTTCGACGCGCAGCCCGGTGCGATCGGCAAGGCCGTGCCCGGTCATACGGTCGCGATCGTCGACGAGCGCGGCACGCCGCTGCCGCCCGGCGTCGAGGGGCGCATCGCGGTGCGCCGCCCCGATCCGGTGATGTTCATCGAATACTGGCGCAATCCCGCCGCGACGCGCGACAAGTTCGCGGGTGACTACCTGCTCACCGGCGACACCGGCACGATCGCCGCCGACGGGTTCGTGCGCTTCGTCGGCCGCGACGACGACGTGATCACCAGCGCCGGCTACCGGATCGGCCCGGGGCCGATCGAGGACTGCCTGCTCACGCATCCGGCGGTGCGGATGGCGGCCGTCGTCGGCGTGCCCGACCCGACGCGCACCGAGATCGTCAAGGCGTTCGTCGTGCTGAACCCCGGCCATGTCGGCGACGACGCACTCGTCCAGGCACTGCAGGCGCACGTGCGCACGCGCCTGGCCGCACATGAGTACCCGCGCGCGATCGCGTTCGTCGACAGCCTGCCGATGACGGCGACCGGCAAGATCGTGCGCCGCGCGCTGCGCGACGCGTGAACCGGGCGCGGCCGCGCCGGGCGGCCGCCCGGTCGCCCGGTCGCCCGGATGGTTTATAGTGGCGCCACGCAGTCTTTCCAGCACACGACCGATGTCCTCCCACCAACACGAATCCGCCGCGGGCGCGTCGCACAGCCCGCTCTACGCCAAACTCCTCGGCGAAACCGCCAAGATCGACTGGTGCGATCTCGAGCGCTTCTTCGCGCAGGGCAAGCTGCTGTCGGTCGCGCGCGATCTCGATCTCGTCAGCGTCGCGGAAGCGATTGCCGGCGACGACGCGGAACAGGTCACGCGCTGGCTGTCGTCCGGCCTCGTCGCGCGCATGCCGGCGGAAACCGCCGCCGACTTCGCGGCGCGTAATCCGGAGCTGTGGGCGGTCGTCGTGTCGCCGTGGGTCTGCGTGCAGGAACGCGCCTGACGCGTCCGCCATGCCCGAATCCGCATTACCGCACGGGGCCGGCGCCGGGTCGGCCGCCGTCTCGCACCGGCGCGTCCTCGCGCTCGCCTTCCCGATCGTCCTGGCGAACCTGACCCAGCCGATCCTCGGCGCGGTCGATACGGCCGTCGCCGGCCACCTCGATGGCGCACAGTATCTCGGCGGCGTCGCGCTCGGCGGGCTGTTCTTCAATTTCGTGTTCTGGGGCTTCGGCTTCCTGCGCATGGGCACGACCGGCCTCGTCGCGCAGGCGCACGGTGCCGGCGACGCCGCCGGCATCCGCCTGGACGTGCTGCGCGCGCTGATCGTCGCATTCGCGCTCGGCGCCGCGGTGCTCGCGCTGCAGGTGCCGCTGCTGTCGTTCGCGCTGACCGCGCTGGGCGGCAGCGAAGCCGTCCACGCAACCGCGCTGGCCTACGGCCACGCGCGGATCTGGAGCGCGCCGTTCGCACTCGCGAACTACGTGGTGCTCGGCTACCTGCTCGGCGTGCAGCGCGTCCGGCTCGCGCTCGTCGCCCAGGTGTTCATCAACGCAGTGAACATCGGCGCCGTGCTGCTGTACGTGTACGGCTTCGGCTGGGGCATTGCCGGGATCGGTGCGGCGACCGCGACCGCCGACGCGTGCGGCTTCGCGCTCGGCGCCTGGATGCTGTGGCGGCTGCGGCCGCGCGGCCTCGCGCCACTTGCCGCGCGTGCGCTGGCCGACCGTGCGGCGCTCAAACGGCTGATCGTGCTCAATCGCGACATCTTCCTGCGCACGCTGTGCCTGCTCGGCGCGTTCGGCTGGTTCGCGCACCTCGGCGCGAAACAGGGCGACGCGACGCTCGCGGCCAACGCATTGCTGCTGAATTTCCAGACCTTCATGGCGTACGGGCTCGACGGCTTCGCGCATGCGGCCGAGGCGCTCGTCGGCGCCGCAGCAGGCGCGCGCGACCGCGCCGCATTCCGGCAGGCCGTGCGCGTCACGCTGCTGTGGTCCGCGCTCGGCGCGCTGCTGTTCGCGCTCGTCTACTGGGCGGCCGGCGGCTGGATCGTCGCGCGGCTGACCGACCAGGCCGAGATCCGCGCGGTCGCGCTGCAATATCTGCCGTGGGCGGCAATTTCGCCGATCGTATCCGTGTGGGGGTTCCAACTCGATGGCGTGTTCATCGGCGCGACGCAGACGCAATCGCTGATGCGCGCGATGGTCGCGTCGTTCGCGATCTTCATTGCCGCGACGCTGGCCGTCGTCGGCCCGTTCGGCAATCACGGGCTGTGGTTCGCGCTGCTGCTGTTCATGGCCGCGCGCGGCGCGACGCTCGCGCGCTACCTGCCGGCGCTGGTGCGCCGGATCGGCGCCGACGCACGCGCGGCCGGCGCCTGACTGCCGCGCGGGCCCGAGGTTATTGTGCGGGTGTGGACGCGGGCGCTGACGGCGCCGGCTCCCCGAGCATCGACGGCGGCGTCATGTCGGTCGGCACGCCATGGTAATCGGCCGGATCTTGCGGCGGGTGGCCGCGACGGGCCTGGCGGGGATCGCTGGCACAGCCGGCAAGAATGGACGCGGCCAGCACGGCCAGCATGAAACGGGACATCGGGAAGGCTCCGGAAAACGGCGCGCCCATCGCGCGCCAGGACCGCGACGAGTCTAGCTGAATTCCCGGTTAGGGGTCGTCCCGCGTATGTTCTAGTATGTAGCCATGGCGCTGTGCCGTTGAAAGGAGGCTGCCATGTCGTCTGAAGAAATCGCTGGCCTGATCGGCCTGTTTATCGGCCTGATGGTGCTCGTCGCCCTGTCCTACTTCGAATCGCGCGAATACAAGCGCAGCCACGGCGGCGAAGGGATGATCCATCACTGGATGGCCGAACACCACCTGCTCGACTGGCGGCGCAAGCACTAGGCAACCCGCCGTAGTCGACGGCGCCGCCGCACGCGGCGACCGCCCGCAAACGTGCCGTTGCGGCACGGTGGCAATCCTATATCGTTGAAATTAACAGGGCCGGATAAATCCGCACGATCCGAATGGTCGAACGCCGTCGCGCGACAGACTGTCGCGCGACGGCGTTCGCATGCATGCGCGCCGCAACCGGCGCGCCGCGATTCGGCTTGCTCAGCCCAGGAAGTGCCGGGCGTAGCGGGCGTTGATGTCCGACAGCCGGAACAGGGTCAGGAAGTCTGCGCAGTTGAAGTCGGGATCCCAAGCCGGCGCACCGCAAATCTTCGCGCCGAGTCGCAGATAGCCCTTGATCAGCGGCGGCGGCGCGACGACGGTGCCCGTCTGCAGTTCGTCGACCGGCAGCGCCGTATGCGGGAACGCGCGGTATTCCGGTGCCGTCAGCGAGCTGGCAGGCAGCGACTGATACAGGTTCGCCGCATAGTGACCGCCGTCGGCCATCGACACGCTCGCGCAGCCGAGCATCGTCTCGTAGCCGTTCTGCATCATGTACGCGCCGAGACCGCCCCACAGCGCCATGATCACGGCGCCGCTGCGGTAGTCGCTGTGCACGCACGAGCGGCCGACCTCGACCATCTTGCCGCGCAGGTGCGTCAGGCGCGACAGGTCGAATTCGCCTTCCGCGTACAGACGGCCGACACGCGCGGCCTGGTGCGGCGGCAGCACGCGGTACGTGCCGACCACCTTCAGCGTGTCGAGATCGCGCACCAGCAGGTGGTCGCAATAGGCATCGAACGGATCGACGTCGAGGCCTGAGGGGCCGCTGACCTGCGCGCCCATCTCTTCGGCGAACACGGTGTAGCGCAGGCGCTGGGCCTCGCGCAACTCGTCTTCCGTGCGCGCCCAGGCGGCACGCAGACGGTACTCGGATGTGACGGTTTCAGCAGCGCGCGGCAGGTGACGCCGCGTCGTGTCGAGGGGAAGCGAGGCAAAAGGGAGCGTAGGCGTCGGCAGTTCTCGCATTAGGCTTTCCTGATCGTAAGGAATAGGACGACATGCCAGCCAATGTAGTAACCGGTCGTTACCGTTCTGTGGCACGACCGTGTCCTTTCAATGACGTGTCGCCGAATTGACTTTAGCAGAAAGCTTGCGGAACCGTACGATCAATACCTTCAAACCCCTTCACACCAGGTCCGGCGTCAACAGCGCGCGCAGCACGGCTTGACGGCTGCCGTCGCGCGTGCGGCTCGCGAGCCACACGATTCCGCCCTTCTTGATGCTCCAGCTGTCGTCGTTGCCGGCGATCAGTTGCGCGGCGACGCTGCCGAGCGTCGGCTGGTGCCCGACGATCACGACCGTCGGCGCGATGCCGTCCGGCCAGCCGGCGGCCGCCAGCACGTCGTCGACGCTGCCGCCCGGCGCGAGCGCATCGATGGTCCGGTACTGGTCGGTCAGCGCCTCTACGGTCTGCACGGTGCGTGCCGCCGGGCTCACGAGGATCACGCTGCTCGACTCGAGGCGGTTGCGCAGCCATTTGGCCATCGCCTGCGCTTCCTTGCGCCCGCGGGCCGTCAACTGGCGTGCGAGGTCGTTTGCCGCGTAGTCTTCGGCTTCGGCGTGGCGCCACAGGATCAGGTTCATCATGATATCTCTCCATGCGTCGGCGAACGATCCGGTCGCGCACGTGCGTGCCGGACGATCATCATCCTCATTGTCGCCAATCGTGAGCGGTTCGTGATGATGTGCGCCGTATGCATATCGTGATTGACCCGGCTACCCATTAGACGATAGAATCTTTGGCTCGTCGGAGCGTAGCGCAGCCTGGTAGCGCATCTGATTTGGGATCAGAGGGTCGTAGGTTCGAATCCTATCGCTCCGACCAAAGGAATCAAGGGGTTAGCTGATGCTAACCCCTTTTTCTTTGGTGTACTGCCGAGTCGTTGCGGTAATCTGCGATAGATACTGACATTCAGCACACCGGTTGCCTCTGACGCAACCTGCCTGGGGTCTCGCCCACCATCGATGACCGGATGACCGCGCGCGCATTCCCGTTCGAGCTTCCGTGTTGTTGTCGACGTAGTGCTCGGATACGCACAGGCCACCCCGATCCGCAGCAATCGATCGCATCAATTCGATGCCCTGCCGCTGCCTGTCTTCGGTGCGACACGTCGGACACCCGCGCCCCTTCAAGATTTCCGTACCCCATGCCATCCACTCGTGCCCCCGGTCGCACTGAAATGGGTAACGAGCCTGAATACGTTGATACAGGGACGCGAGACATCTGCCGCCGTGCTCTGCCGCCTTCGTTTGTAGCTCACAAGTCCGTCTGGCCTTCTCCGCCCATTGACAAAGCATTCTTGACACCATGCCTTACGCAAGATGTCGTAGCCCGCGGCCTCCCATTCGTGTACCGAACCGCATCTGAATCGATATTTCGCCATCCGGCCATCGTAGACGGTCGATATGCACTCGCCACCACGCTCTTGCGCACGATCCTGTATTGGCTTCAGCCCACCTTGATGTCGACGCCGCTCGGATCGTCGTTCGGTTGAGCACTTTGCGCACCAGTGACCATCCAAGACCGAAGCAGCCGTGGCTTCGAATTTATGACTTGCGGCACAGATAAAGCGGTAACGCGTATTTCTCCCGCGATACCGCTTACTCAGACACTGACCGCCTGCTTGATGGGCGATGTCGCAATTACGGATCAGGGTTTGCTTAATCCCGCACTGATGACATGTTAATGGCCCGCGGCGTCCGCGTACCCTGAGCATAAAACTCGCTCCGGACATTGAGGAAACGTGCTTGTCCGCGCACCGGAATCGATACTGATGATGCACGGTATGCCACTTGCGGTCGAGCGCTACAAAACCCGCGTCCGCAAGGTAAGCCCGAAGCATTTCGAAACGTTCGTCACGGGTCGTCACGGAAACAAGGTCTCGCTACCAACACACCAAAGAATAGAGGGGCATCTAGCATCAAGGCATCGGCCCCGTATAGGGACGGAAAACTACATGTCGCCGTTCAATATTTCGGTCGAAGCGCACTCGGTCGCGCTTACTACCAGCACCAGCAGTACAACTTCATTTGCCATCTTTCGGAACATGTTGTTCTCTGTCGCTTAGACCTCGATATACGATACCGACTGTGACGCCACCAGCTTCGGCGGCGTTGGACATGCGCACCGACAGAGGTCATCACTCAGCGCCGATTGTCGGCCATCCGGTCCGGTGCTCGAATGACGTGGTCCGTCGCACTCAATCACGCCGAGTGTCTTGCACACCGGGCACCATACCGGATCGTGTTCATACGCTTGTTCGCGACCGTGCAGAATGTCTTGTCCGTCACCACCCTGCACGATGCCTCCGACGGTCGTCGTGTCACCCTTCACGATGTCGTAGCGTCGCATGTTGCCCCCGCTCAGACTGCGCCAGGCCGCAGTCGCAGACTGTTCAGCAGTGTGTCCCACGTTTGCAGCGCGCCGGCCTCGTTGACCGGTGACGTCGCCTCTTCAGGTTTCAAGTCGGGGCTGCTCGCACCGAGCAGCAACTGAATAGCCGTATGCGGTTTCGCCAGTGTGCTCGGATCGCCCGACGCGAGCAGGTAGAAGCGGTAGGACGTGATTTCGCCTTCCTTCAGCGCGAACAGGACTTCCTCGGCATCCATCCCGGCCACCGTGCGTTTGCCTTGTCGCAGGATGCGGTAACTGCCGCTCGACACGCGATCCATCTGCGCGCGCAGGGCGGGCAACGTCTTGGTCAGGGATTCTTTCTGGTCCGCGTTCACTGAATCGCGCATCTTAATGACGAGCAGCGCTGGCCGTCCCGGCATCAGCGCGAACGACTGGCTGACTTCTTCGGGATAGGTCGACGAGCCCGTAGCAATTCCGCCGTCGAAGCAGAATCCCGATTCGGTCGGCACCGACCAGTTATCGCGCGCCTTGATGCGACGATAGAGGTCGGTGTAAACAGGCTCGAACTTGTCCAAGCCACTTGAGCCAAATGACCCAGTTGTATGGAACAGGGTGTTGTTTTCATAAATATATCCTTCCGTATCAAATGGAAGGGTAACTCCTTCCGTATAAGCATCTTGATACGCAAAAACTTTTGAAAGCTTTGTTGGGTATAATGCCCTTTCAAGCCATGCATGATTCGTTTTTTTGCCGGTACCGGGGTCGGCGCGCTTTCCCGTTTTTAATTTATTTTCCAACCCATCAACCTTGCCCTGATAAGTTGCAGTCGATACGTTGTGCTGCGTTTCCAGCTTATCTCCCCAAAATGCGTATCGCTGATTCGTGATTTCGCTTGCCACTGGCCGGTCGAACACGAAGCGACCGATGCACCACGGGCGCGACTTGGAAAGCAAAGGATTCGTCATAGTCGGTTCACCCGAAAACGTTATCGAACAGGCGCACACGCCCGCCACTAAAAACAGAAGTCGGCCAAGTCGCGTCAGCATGACAGCTCCGGCACATCCTGCGCGATTTGCACGATGCTGTAGAGCAACGCCCAGCGCGCCCACGGATGGTTATAGCTTTCCTGATGCACGTAGCCTCCTTGATCAAAGACCATTTGTACGCCGTGGGCCGCGCTACCTTCTGCGCCGCGGGCTGGGGCCTCCGCCGACCAGACCGGCACCGTTCCGTCACCTGGCACGATGCCATTTTTTTCGGGATCGGGCGCGTCGCTGCCTGGCGGCAGCTTCGCTACCTTCTGCACCTCGAATTCGATGGTGACATTGCGCGAGTCCAAGTGCACGCGCAGCGTGCCGGTATGGGAATCGTCGTGCTTCTCACCCAGGAACCGCGCGGCGCGCAGTTCTTCCTCCGTCACGTCGGGCGGTATATTCCCTTTCCAGATCACCGTGCCCCATGCCAATAGATCGTCGAGCTTCTCGCTTTTCTCGATCTTAGGTTTTCCGTGGCCGTCGCTCGATGCGGTTGATTCCTTGGGTGTCAGCGCCCCATCCCCATATGCTACGTATGTTTTATCGTGGTAAGTATTTATTATTTTTCTCTGATTTTCAACCACAACCTTCATAACGCTTTTGAAATTGTCAAATACAGATGTCTTTATTGGCATGCTGTCGAGTCGCTCTTTGATGATTCCTGCTGGATCGAGCAGCGAAGCCGATTGCTCGGGTACCAACCCGTACCAATTCGAATTGGTATAGATCTCCTTGTAAGCACCTCCTTCCTTCGGAAACTTCATCACCGGAGTGCCGTCAAGCCGCGAAAAGATCCACCATGCCTCCCCGTTGTGGTAATCCGGCATCGGCAACAGCTCAAGCGGTCCCGGCGCATTCGCCGCCACCGCTACGAACTCGTCTGCATCGCTCCCGAGCAGGGCACCGTTGATGAAACCGTTCACCCCGCCCTCGCTGCCGCCTCCTGTGCGGAACCGCTTCGCCGCGATTGGCGCCCCGGTCGCCGGCAGCACGTTGTGGAATACACCGTGCATCAGGTCCGCTCCACCGTGCATCGCGATCGCCATTCGTGCGACTAGCCCGCCCATCGAGTGCGTGAGGATAATCGCCTTGCCGCTATGGTTCTCCTCGATGATCTCCCTGATGCCCATCAGGCGCGCCGTCTTGCCGGTCTTCTTGTCCTTGAAATCCGTGCCATCAATCACCTGTTGTGCCGATTTTTCATTCGATTGCAGCCAGTTGTACCCAATTGCGTACACTCGGTACTGGTATTTCATGAAGTGCTTGAATACCTCCGAGTCTTTTGCGATCGCCTGCCCCCGGCCTTGCGCGCCGACGCCGATCGACCCGTAGTCGGCCGGCTCCGTGTCCAGCAGCGGCTTCAGCGCCCACTTCTTGCCGTCGGGGTCGCCTGCAATCCAGGGCCCTTTATGCTTCCCCAGATGCATCGGCTCGTTCAGTTGCTCCTGCAGCCACGCCAACATGGGTTGATAGCTCGACCGATACACTGAGCCCCAACCCCGCCGAATGGCCTCCTTCTCGTCCACGTACTGGTCTGGTTCAGCATCCTTTTCGTGCTTGCCGGCGCTGACCGGCCCGAACGGGGTGACGGCTGCCAGGGTCGGGTCGAACAGCTTTTCCCGCGTGGACGCGCCCTTGAACCACAGGCCGATCAGTGCTGGCAATGCGCCCGCCTTCCCAAATAGGCCGTCCGTCTCCGGTGCAAAGAACATCTCGTCACCGGTTTCGGTGTTCACCAACGGCGAGCCCATCACGCCTGGCAGGAAGATCACCGGAATGATTGGCCGCACGTCGCACAGCAGTTCTTTGGAGCGCGTGTCACTCGCCGGCGTCAACGTAAAATGCCCGACCGACGCCCCGTCCTTGTCCGTGCGACCAGCCTGCTGGACGACTTCGTTCTCGGCATCGTCACTGAACGGCGATCCGCCGCCGGATTGATCTGTGTTTTCGCTCATCGTTGTTCTTCAAATTCGCGCGTCGGTTATCGGATTCATGCTGCAGGACCGTTCGGCTTCGGCCGCAATGCGCGCACCGCCAGCTTCTCGATATCCTCGCTCTTCTGCTCGGCCACGTGCCCCAGCTCGTTCGTCATCCCACTGAGGCGTGTGCCGTCACCGCGGATCAGTTCGTACGGGTGGTTTTTCATCACCTCTCCCGTGATGCGATCGCGCAGCACATACGGATCGTTAAACTTGGCCTGCGGCAGGCTGTTCATATGCTGCGCAATCGAACTCGGCCCCTGACGGCTGAGCGACGCCGATTTGATCGTGCGCGGGCCTTGCGTGCCGTCTTCAATGCCAGCGGCCACCCACCGGGTGTACGAGCCGCCCGCCTTGATGATGATTTCATCGGCATCGAGCACAATGCGCTTGGCCTTCACGGTCACGTCTTTGCCGGCATTGACGTTCACGTCATCCGTGTTGGCCGACAGCTTGATCGGACCTTTCGCGGTCACGAAGTACGCACCGAGTTTCTGCGCGAAGAAGCTCACCTTTTCCGCAGCCGCCACGACGAACGACTTGCCGGTCGCAACGTACGTGTTCTCGTTACTGACGACGTTGACCTCTTTCTCGGCGACGATATGCGTCGAGCTGTCCGCGATCAGTGCAATGTCTTTCGGCGTCGATACCAAGATGTTCGGCTGCGCAAATCCGTTGGCGCTGCCCGTACCACCGCCTGCCGTCACGCCGCCCGACGTATCGCCCGATACCGGGTGCTGGATATCCTTCGACAGCGCCTTGAGCGCATCCTGTCCGATTTGCAGCGATTCCGCCTGAGCAGTCGTGCTTGCGCTGGACAGCGACTCGACCAGCATTCCTGCCTGCTGCAACTGCGATCGCGCCTCGTCCACGCCCATCTGCTCATCGTCGTAGGATTTCGAGTGCGCACTGATGGACAGTCCCTTGCTAGCACGAACCGCACCGAACTCGTCGGCGTGCAAGATGAAACCCGCACCCAAGTACTGCCCCCGCGTATTGCCGTCATGCTTGATCAGGTAGCCCTGCGTCAGCGCCGCATAACTCTTGCCGGTATAGCTGACCAGCCGCGTCCCGCTTTGATTCGTGGAATCGTCATGGACGAACGAGTTGTAGGCGCCCGTCTTGCCGAACCCCTCCGACTTGAACCCGGACAGCAACGCGTTCGAATGCCATTGGGACGGAGTCGTCCCACCATTGATCCGACCCAACACAAACGGCTTGTCACAATCCCCGTTCCAGTAACCGACGATGACCCATTCCCGCGCCCTCGGCACGTGAACCGCTCCATAACCGTTACCGGTATCGGATTGAAGCGACGACAGCAGCGGTGAGGAGTTGAAGGCGTCCTGTGGATTCTTGCGATCCCATGCGAAATGCACCCTGATCTGGTTCCGATCGTTCGTCCACGCTTCCGCGCCATCCGGGGTCGCGACAAGCGCGTGTTCGATCGACATGACCGGCTTCGGATGATCCAGCGGACTCCGGTATTCGACAGCCGTGGGTTGCGCCTCGACTTCGAGCACGAAAAATCCTGCCGAACCATCCGCCTCATGCCCCAGCGTCTTGAATCGCTCACGGTGAATCGCCTGCTGCTCGGCCAGCGTTGCGCGAAGACTTTGCGGAAACTCGGCCGTCTGCTGGCCGATCGGAACGTTGTTCTCGATGAACCATCGCGCCTCGACCACCAGAAACTCTCGCTTCTTCGAGTCGCCATCCTCGTGGCGAGGATGACTGTTCAACACGAACCGCAAACCAGCATCGAGCCACCGCACGCCGCCTACGCCGAAATACCGGCTTGCGCGCGCATCCCACACCTGCACTCGCCGTTGCGCTCGCGCCTCGCCATTGTCCGAACTGGAATAGCCGTAAGCCGTCGATTCATAGACCGTCATCGGCGCATCAGGAACGCTATGCTCAACTTTCTGGCGGCGCTCCTCTGCGACATAGCTTGTCGCGGCAAGTCCACTCTCAACCTGAAAATTGGACGCGGGTCGCTTGTAATCAAAAGCACGCGACATATAACGCGTGCTCTGCATCGTCTGCACCGCAGCCCAATGGGCGAAACCGTCAGATTCGTTGCTCTCGTTCGCCCGAATGAATTCAACTGACTTTGCGTCGGGAAGTGTCGAGACGCGGTCAACGATGACGAGCGTCGTCTTGGGGGCGTCACCTTCGCTAACGTTTTCGTGGACCCAGTAGAAATACCAACCCTCGGCTTCGGCCAGGCGGTTCACGAAGTGAAGATCGGATTCGCTTTGCCTGCACCACGAACGCTTGGCAGGATCGGACGACAGCGAGAAACGGTACTGTCCGCGTAGCTGCGGATACCGATCAAACACGTCAGAAACGATTTCGCGAGCATCTTTCTCAAGCCAGCCTTCTTCGTTGTGGGTTTTCTCAAGGAAGGCCAGCGCCGACGAAAACTCGATCTGGTACGTGGAAAGACCACCGTTTCCGCCCAAATAGGCGACCCGATGCACGAAACCATGGACCGGACGATAGACAGGGACAGCAAACAGGGCCGTGACTTGCTGAATCTGTAGAGTGACAGGCTGGTGCATCAGCGACAGCAGCGCGGTGTCGTCGCGCGTCGACGCAACGTCGATAGTGTATGAATAGTCACGCCCGATTCTGGCCGATCCGCGCGCACGTAACGGCACCAGCGCATTCTCGCCGAGCGGCGTATTCAGCATTAACAGTCGCCCCTGCTGCAAAACGCCCTTACTGATCGCCTCGTAGAGGTCGCGAAACTTCAGGTCCCCGAGTGCGGACGGTCTGATATCCATTTTCGTTATCTCTCTCAGGTTCGACCGTCAAAACAGTGACGCAAAGACGGTCAGCCATCGCGACAGCAAGTCGCTCGCGCGATTTTATTCTAAAGTCTGAGAAATATGATTCGGCCTGACAGAATTTGATGCCCGGTTGCCCAGCGAAGCGGAGGCTCGCGTTCAGACACGATCTGCGACAGCGAGTCGTTTGCTTCCAGATGCCGAACAGCCCCTCCTCTTCCATCAACCGATGGACGAAATTCCAGTCATCTTCACACTGTGTACAGTACGATCTCGACGGAAGCTGCTTGGACAGCGCGAAGTCAAATCGACCCTTCGCCTGCGGATGCACGTTGAATACATCGCGGAGAATCTCGTCGATTGGCTTGTCCTGCCAGATGCGCTGATCGCGGGGAAATTTCAGAAAATGCATCCATGATGCGAAGCTGATCTGGTCAGTCCACCTTCCGATCCCAGCTTTCGCACTGCATAGACATACCCGTTGCGGGAAAGATACGAGCGATCTGCCTGCTGAATCCAGAGGGTGACAGGCTGACCGATCAGTTTTTTCAGTTCGAGATCGCTGCGCGTCGACAGGACGTCGAGCACGAAATCGAAATGTCGACCGAGCCGGGTGCACCCCACTGCGCGCTGGGACAGCTCGGTCCCATCGATACTAAAGGGTGTGGATCATGCTTGCCGCGCTATCGAATGGCCGCACTGCCCCAATAACATCAATCGCAACCGACTCCGTATAGTCGTCCGAAGCCATCCTGCCCCTCGACGCGGACACGGGGCGACGGTTTGCCCGCGTGGGCGCCGGCGCGATGGATCAGTGCTCCCAGCCTCCACGCTTGCCCCCTTTCACTTTATTCGCCCCGCGCCCGGACCGTCGGCTACCGTTCCGTCCGCCGCCCCCCCCCCGCGCACGAAACTTGCTGGAACACGCGATAATGTCCGCGACCAACCCGCAACCGCGCATGAAAAACCACGTTTTCAAGACCGCCCTGCTCGTCGCGCTGCTCGCATTCGGCGCATTCGGCGCGTCCGGCGCCGCGTCCGCCAAGTCGCTCGACGACTCACTGGACTGCCATTCGAACGGCCATAAATTCGTCGCGCCGCTGCTCGCGGCCGGCGACATTCAGTCGGAGCCGATGCACGTCGAAGCGAATTCAGTGAACGCGTTCCGTACGAACCATCCGCTGACCGCCTACGGCTTCGGCGTATACGTCGTGCTGGGCTACCAGGCGAACGACCCGATCTTCCAGCCGGGCGACGGCACGCCGATCGGTAACTGGGCGTACGGCGTCGTGGTACGCGGCACGAAGGGCGCGGTCGAGCAGGCCGTGCGCAAGGCCGGCAGCGACGCGACCGTCAAGCAGGCGTTCCCGTTCCTGACCGCGATCGTGTGCTCGGACTGAGCACGTCGTCAAGAAAGCGGCGCGAGCGCGCCGCGTCGGCTCAGGGCGGTCAAGCGCCCGTATAAACCACGCGATACGGAATGCCGACCTTCTCCCACTCGGCCGCTTCCTGGCTGAGGCTGTAGTCGGTCAGCGGGTTCTGCTCGACCCATGCGCTCGGCAGGCGCACTTCATACCCGCCCTTCTTCATCTGCGACACGGAAATGTCCGGCAGCCCCGCATCGGTCCGACGCCGGCACAGCAGCGCGGCCAGCCGCAGGCAGAACAGCAGCGGCCATTCGACCTCGCGCGCCTGCGACAACTTGCCGAGCTTGCCCGCATGCCCGAGCACGAGCGCGGCAAGGCGCGCCTGGTCGGTGCGCGAGAAACCGGGCATGTCGGCATTGCTCGCGATATACGCCGAATGCTTGTGATACGAGCTGTGCGAGATCGACAGGCCGATCTCGTGCAGCGCGGCGGCCCAGCCGAGGAACATCCGGCCTTCCTCGCGTGCTTCTTCATCGGATTCATCGAGCTCGTCGTAGAACCGCACGGCCAGTGCGCCGATGCGCTCGGCCTGCGCGCGATCGACGCCGTAGCGGCGCGTGAAGCCCTCGACGGTCACCGCGCGCATGTCCTCGTGCTGGGTCCGGCCGAGCAGGTCGTACAGCACGCCGAGACGCAGCGCGCCATCGGTGGTGTCGACATAGTCGACACCGAGTTCCTCGAACACGGCGAGCATGATCGCAAGCCCGCCGGCGAGCACCGGCACGCGATCGGGCTTCAGCGCGATCAGCTTCAGCCGGTTCACGTTCTCGGACTTGATCAACGCGCGCTTCAGGCGTTCGAGCCCGCCGCGCGAAATGCCGTGCGTGACGCCCGCGTCGTTGAAGCCGTTCGCCTCGACGAGTTCCGCGAGCGCACGCGCGGTGCCGGACGAACCGATCGCCTGGTCCCATCCGGCCTTCTTGTACTCGCTGGAAATGATCTGGATCTCGCGCTTGGCCGCAAGTTCGGCCTGCCGCATCGTGTATTCGTCGACGTTGCCGGCCGGGAAGAACGCGCGGCTATGGCTCACGCAGCCGATATAGAGACTCTCCATCACGATCGGCGTGTAGTGCGAGCCGATGATGAATTCAGTCGAGCCGCCACCGATGTCGACGACGAGCCGCTTGCCGGCGCTCGCCGGCACCGAATGCGCGGCGCCCGCATAGATCAGGCGCGCCTCTTCGCGGCCCGCGATCACTTCGATCGGAAAACCAAGCGCCGCTTCGGCCTCGCCGAGAAATTCGCCCGCGTTCTTCGCGACACGCAGCGTGTTGGTCGCCACCGCGCGCACATGATCGGGATGGAAATCGCGCAGGCGCTCGCCGAACCGCTTGAGCGCCTCCCAGCCACGCTCCTGCGACGCGCGATCGAGCATCTTGTCGCTCGACAGGCCCGCGGCCAGCCGAACGGGCTCGCGCAGCGCATCGACGGGATAGATCTGGCTGCCCGCCGGCGTTTCCTCGACGCGCCCGACGATCAGCCGGAAGCTGTTCGAGCCGAGATCGACGGCTGCCAGCAAGTGGGGGGATGTAACCATCACAAAGGAGCTCCGTGCGCGTTCGCCCGCGGCAGCCGTTCCGGCCACGCTGGACGATCAATCAAAGGCGACATTTTAAGCGTGGAACGCTTGCCGTTGCCACGCTTCACGGGCATGTACACGGGTAGATTGTATATGGCCGAAACATTTATGAGACGAAACGGTTCCGGCGTAGAATTTCCCGATATAAATACACCACCGTCATCAACACGTCATCGTACCGTGAGAGTTTCCGAGCGTCCTTTCGAATCATCGCCCGAATCACCCCCTACTCTGCCGATGTCCGTCCGTTATCCGCTTCTCAATCGTGAACTCGGCATCCTCGGTTTCAACGAGCGCGTGCTGGCCCAGGCAGCTGACCCGCACATTCCGTTGCTCGAGCGACTGCGCTTCATCTGCATTACGAGCAGCAACCTCGACGAGTTCTTCGAAGTCCGGATGGCCGGCCTCCAGGAACAGATCCGCGACAACCCCGGTGCACTGACGCCCGACGGCATGTCGCTGCAGCACGCCTACGATCTCGTCGTCGAGCGTGCGCAACGGCTCGTGCACCGCCAATACACGATGCTGCACGAAACCGTGCTCCCCGCGCTCGAACAGGAGGGCATCTACTTCCATGCGAGCGACACGTGGAACGACGAGCAGCTCGAATGGGCGCGCCGCTACTTCCTCGATGAACTGCTGCCGGTGCTGACGCCGATCGGCCTCGATCCCGCGCACCCGTTCCCGCGCGTGCTGAACAAGAGCCTGAACTTCGTCGTCGAGCTCGAAGGCCGCGACGCGTTCGGCCGCCAGGCGGTGATGGGCATCGTGCAGGCGCCGCGCGCGCTGCCGCGCGTGGTGCGCATGCCGCAGGCGCTGTCGGGCTTCGAGCACGGCTTCGTGCTGCTCAGCTCGTTCATGCAGCGCTTCGTCGGCGAACTGTTCCCGCAGCTCGTCGTGAAGAGCTGCAACCAGTTCCGCATCACGCGCAACAGCGAGCTGTTCGTCGACGAAGACGAAATCACCAACCTGCGCGTCGCGCTGCAGGGCGAACTGCCCGCGCGCCACCTCGGCAACGCGGTGCGGCTCGAAGTGTCGGCGGACACGCCGGCGCATATCGTGCGCCGCCTGCTCGAGGAAGGCCTGCTCGGCGAGAAGGACTGCTATCGGGTGGCCGGCTCCGTGAACCTCGTGCGGCTGATGCAGATCCCCGATCTCGTCGATCGCCCCGACCTGAAGTTCGCGCCGTTCGCCGCATCGATCCCGCCCGCGATCGTCAACACGCCGACGATGTTCGACGCGATCGACGACGGCGACATCCTGCTGCACCATCCGTACGAAAGCTTCCAGCCGGTGCTCGAACTGCTGCAGCAGGCCGCGAAGGACCCGAGCGTCGTCGCGATCAAGCAGACGATCTACCGCACCGGCACCGATTCGCCGCTGATGGACGCGCTGATGGAAGCCGCGCGCAACGGCAAGGAAGTGACCGTCGTCGTCGAACTGCTCGCGCGCTTCGACGAGGAAACCAACATCAACTGGGCGTCGCAGCTCGAAGCCGTTGGCGCGCATGTCGTGTATGGCGTGGTCGGCCACAAGTGCCACGCGAAGATGATGCTGATCGTGCGGCGCGTCGTGAAGGACGGCAACGCATCGCTGCGTCGCTACGTGCACCTCGGCACCGGCAACTATCACCCGCGCACCGCCCGCCTCTATACCGACTTCGGGCTGATGACGGCCGACCAGAAGATCTGCGAGGACGTCCACCACGTGTTCCAGCAACTCACCGGGATCGGCGGCGAGCTGACGCTGCACGAGCTGTGGCAGTCGCCGTTCACGCTGCATCCGCGCATCATCGAATCCATCCGCGCGGAGATCGACAATGCGCGCGCCGGCAAGCGCGCGCGCGTGGTCGCGAAGATGAACGCGCTGCTGGAGCCGTCGGTGATCGCCGCGCTGTACGAAGCGTCGCAGGCCGGCGTCAAGGTCGACCTGATCGTGCGCGGCGTGTGCGCGCTGAAGCCGGGCGTGCCGGGGCTGTCGGAAAACATCACGGTGCGCTCGATCGTCGGCCGCTTCCTCGAACACCACCGCATCTACTATTTCCACGCGGGCGGTGCCGAGGACGTCTATCTGTCGAGCGCCGACTGGATGGACCGCAACCTGTTCCGCCGCGTCGAAGTCGCGTTCCCGGTCCGCGAGCGCAAGCTGAAACGCCGCGTGATCGCCGAAGGGCTGTCGGTCTGCCTCGGCGACAACCAGTCGGCGTGGCTGATGCACAGCGACGGGCACTACCGCCGGCGTCGCGCGGGCAAGACGATCCGCAACGCGCAACTCGGGCTGCTTGCGAAGTTCTGTTCGTAGGCACGCACGCGGTACGCACGGCTCGCGCGCCGCGCAACAAGCAAAAAAGCACAGCCCGCGGGCTGTGCTTTTTTGCTTCGAACGGAGCATCGAGGCAACGCCCCGGCCGGCGTCACACGCTCACGCTTCGAACGCGGCCGGCCGGATCGCGATGATCCGCGAGCCCGGGAAGCGCGCGGTGAACGTGCTGCCGCGCCCTTCCTCGCTCTGCACGTACAGGTGCGAATCGTGCCGCTGCAGCACGTGCTTGACGATCGCGAGGCCGAGCCCCGTGCCGCCCGTATCGCGCGAACGGCTGCGGTCGACACGGTAGAAGCGCTCGGTCAGCCGCGGCAGGTCGGCGGCCGGAATGCCGAAGCCGCTGTCGGTGACGGAAAACACGCCCTGCGCGCCCTCGCGCCGCCACGACACGACGATCTTGCCGCCGTCCGGCGTATAGCGGATCGCGTTGGTGACGAGATTCGCGAACGCACTGAATACTTCGGTCTGCGCGCCGGTGACGCCGAGCGTCTCGTCGATCGAGAACGCGATCTCGTGATGCCCGTTCGACAGCGTCTGCGCATCTTCCTTCAGATGGTCGAACACGGCACGCATGTCGATCGCGTGATCCATCGGCGGCTTGCTCTCTCCTTCGAGCTTCGCGAGCACCAGCAGGTCGGTGACGATGTGGCGCATGCGCGACGCCTGCTGCTCCATCATCTCGAGATAGCGCGCGCGATCCTCCTCGTTCAGCGGCAGTTCGCGCATCGTCTCGAGGAAGCCCGACAGCACGGTGAGCGGCGTCTTCAGCTCGTGCGACACGTTGGCGACGAAGTCGCGCCGCATCGCGTCGGTCCGCTCGAGCTCCGTGATGTCCTGCGTGAGCAGCAGCTTGCGGTTCTCGCCATACGGAAACACCTGCACTTCCAGCACGTTCTGCCGCGAGTCGCCCATCCCGCGCATCACGAGCGTCTCGTCATAATGCTGTGCGTTCAGGTAGCGGACGAAATCCGGATGACGCACCAGGTTCGTGATGTGCTGGCGCAGGTCGCGTTTCGCATCGAGGCCGAAATGCACCTCGGCGATCGCGTTGCACCACTCGATCTGATCATGGTCGTCGAGCATCGCAACGCCGTTCGGCGACGCCTGGATCGCCTGGATGAAGCGCGAATGCTGCTGCTCGACCTGCCGCACCTGCGCGTGCCACTGCTTCGCGAGCTTGTGCAGCCGGTAGTAGATTTCGCCCCAGATGCCGGGTGCGCTCGGCACCTCGCCGTACACGGGTGCATCGAGCAGACGCCACAGGCGTTGCGTATGGAAGGTGCTGAAGAAGCCCTGCGCGACCAGCATCACGACCGCGAACCCGAGGGCCGCGATCGGGCCGGCGAACACGCCGACCAATACGCTGATCAGCACGAGCAGCACGAGCGACACGAGAAAGCGCGCCCAGATGATGTTCATGATTCAGCGCCCGAAAGAATGAACGGCATGCCGCGGCACACGGCATGTCCGGATACGTTACGCGTGCTTGGCGAGCCGGTAGCCGCTGCCGCGCACGGTCTCGATCATCGCATCGCAGCCGGCCGGTTTCAAGGCCGCGCGCAATCGTTTGATGTGGACGTCGACGGTGCGCTCTTCGACGAACACGTGATCGCCCCAGACCTGGTCGAGCAGTTGCGTGCGGCTGTGCACGCGCTCCGGATGCGTCATGAAGAAATGCAGCAGGCGGAATTCGGTCGGGCCGAGATCGAGCTTGATCTCGCTGCCGTCGCCGTGCGCGGCGACGCGATGCGTGGCCGGGTCGAGGCGCAGCCCGTTGATCGACACGACATCCTCGGTCAGCTGCGGCGCGCGGCGGCGCAGCACGGCCTTGATGCGCGCCATCAGCTCCTTCGGCGAGAACGGCTTCGTCACGTAGTCGTCCGCGCCGATCTCGAGGCCGAGCACCTTGTCCTGCTCGTCGCCGCGCGCGGTCAACATGATGATCGGGATGTGCTTGGTCCGTTCGTTGTTGCGCAGGTCGCGCGCGAACGCGATACCGGACTTGCCCGGCAGCATCCAGTCGAGCAGCACGAGATCGGGCAGCACATCGCTGATCAGGTTCTGCGCCTGCTCCGCGTTGTACGCGCGGATCGGGCAGTGACCGGCATGCTGGAGATTCACCGAGATCAGTTCGGAAATCGCGGGCTCATCTTCAACGACGAGAATGTTGCTGGGCATCGGCACCTCTGTTCTTCCTTACGGAGTCGATTAACTGTTGGCTTCGCGATCGAGCGTGTCGCGCGGCTGGTGCCGCACGTCGGTGCCCTTCACGATGTAGATGATGAATTCGGCGATGTTCTTCGCGTGGTCGCCGATCCGCTCGATCGCCTTCGCGATGAACAGGTACTCGAGGCCGACCGAGATCGTGCGCGGATCTTCCTGCATGTACGACACGAGCTTGCGCACGAACGCACGGAATTCCAGGTCGATTTCCTTGTCGTCCTTGACGATCTGCGCGGCCGCCACCGTATCCAGGCGCGCGAATGCGTCGAGCGCGCGGCGCAGGATCGTCACGGCCATCTCGCCCGACACCTTGATCTCGGCGATGTTCACCGTGCGCGCGGCCGGCTCGTCGATCAGGCGGCGCACGCGCTTCGCGATCTTCTCGGCCTCGTCGCCGGCACGCTCGAGGTTCGTAATCGTTTTCGAAATCGACATCAGAAGGCGCAGGTCGCGCGCGGCAGGCTGCCTCCGCGCGATGATGTTGCCGCACTCCTGGTCGATGTCGACCTCCATCGCGTTCAGCGTTTCCTCGGCCGTGATCACCTTCTCGGCCATCTCGCGGTCGAATTCGTTGAGCGCGCGCATCGCGCCGACGATCTGCGACTCGACGAGGCCGCCCATTTCCAGCACCTTCGACGACACGGCATTCAGGTCCGCGTCGAACTGGCTCGACAGATGTTTATCCGACATGGTTGTTGTTCTCCGTCATCAGCCGAAACGGCCGGTGATGTAGTCTTCCGTTTCCTTGCGCACCGGCTTGATGAAGATCTTTTCGGTTTCGCCGAATTCGATCAGCTCGCCCAGGTACATGTAGGCCGTGAAGTCCGAGCAGCGCGCGGCCTGCTGCATGTTGTGCGTGACGATCACGACCGTATAGTCGCTCTTCAGCTCCGCGATCAGCTCTTCGATGCGCCCGGTCGAGATCGGGTCGAGCGCCGAGCACGGCTCGTCGAGCAGCAGCACTTCCGGACGGATCGCAATGCCGCGCGCGATGCACAGACGCTGCTGCTGGCCGCCGGACAGCCCGTAGCCGCTCTGGTTCAGCTTGTCCTTCACCTCGTTCCACAGCGCGGCCTTGGTCAGCGCCCACTCGACGCGGTCGTCCATCTCCGAGCGCGTGAGCTTTTCGAACATCTTCACGCCGAACGCGATGTTGTCGTAGATCGACATCGGGAACGGGGTCGGCTTCTGGAACACCATGCCGATCCGCGCGCGCAGCAGCGAGATGTCGCGCTTGCTCGTCAGCAGGTTCTCGCCGTCCATCATGATTTCGCCTTCGGCGCGCTGCTCCGGATAGAGCGCGTACATCTTGTTGAACGTGCGCAGGAGCGTCGACTTGCCGCAGCCCGACGGGCCGATGAACGCCGTCACCTTCCCTTCGGGAATGCGCAGGTTGATGTTCTTCAGCGCGTGGAACTTGTTATAGAAGAAGTTGAGGTTGTTGACCTCGATCTTCGCGTTCAGCGGCGCCAGCGGACGGCCGTGCGCCGCATCGTGCGTGCCGGCGGGCGCAGCGGTGCGCTCGACGGGATTCAGGTGGCTTTCTGCCATATTCATCGGATTGCTCCGCCGTTACTTTTTCGAGAAGACCGAGCGCGCCAGGACGTTGAGTCCGAGCACCCCGAGCGTAATCAGGAACACGCCCGCCCATGCGAGCGACTGCCATTCCGCGAACGGGCTCATCGCGAACTTGTAGATCGTGACGGGCAAGTTCGCCATCGGCTGGCTCATGTCCCACGAGAAGAACTGGTTCGACAGCGCGGTGAACAGCAGCGGCGCCGTTTCGCCGGCGATCCGCGCGATCGCGAGCAGCACGCCCGTCACGATCCCGCCGACCGATGCGCGCAGCGTGATCTTCAGCACCATCCGCCACTTCGGCGTACCGAGCGCGACGGCCGCTTCGCGCAGCGCGTTCGGCACGAGCTTCAGCATGTTCTCGGTCGTGCGGATCACGATCGGGATCTGCAGCAGCGCGAGCGCGATCACGCCGGCCCAGCCCGAGAAGCGCCCCGACTTCGCGACGACGATCGCGTACACGAACAGGCCGATGACGATCGACGGCGCCGACAGCAGGATGTCGTTGATGAAGCGGATCGTGCTCGCCAGCAGGTTCTTCTGGCCGTATTCGGCGAGATAGACGCCCGCGAGAATGCCGATCGGCGTGCCGACCAGCGTGCCGAAACCGCACAGCAGCAGGCTGCCGACGATCGCGTTCGCCAGGCCACCGCCCGCGGTGTTCGGCGCCGGCGTCGATTCGGTGAACAACTGCAGCGACAGGCCGCCGACGCCGAGATGCACCGTCGTGTAGAGAATCCACACGAGCCAGAGCAGCCCGAATGCCATCGCGCCGAGCGACGCGGTGAGCGCGATCGCATTGGTGATCTTGCGCTTGCGCTGCAGGCTGTTGCGCATCGCGTCGAGGACGGCGCCGTCCGGCCCCGGGAAATTCATGATGGGCTCGCTCATTTCTTGCCCTCTCCCTTCTCGAGACGCAACAGCAGCAGTTTGGAGATGGCCAGCACGATGAACGTGATCACGAACAGGATCAGGCCCAGTTCCATCAGCGCGGACGTATGCAGGCCGGGTTGCGCTTCCGCGAATTCGTTCGCGAGCGCGGACGTGATGCTGTTGCCCGGCGCGAACAGCGACACGCTGTCGAGCAGGTTCGTGTTGCCGATCACGAAGGTCACGGCCATCGTTTCGCCGAGCGCGCGGCCGAGGCCGAGCATCACGCCGCCGATCACGCCGGTCTTCGTATAGGGCAGCACGACCTTCCACATCACTTCCCACGTCGTGCAGCCGATCCCGTACGCCGACTCCTTCAGCAGCACGGGCGTGACTTCGAACACGTCGCGCATCACCGACGCGATGTACGGGATGATCATGATCGCGAGGATCACGCCTGCCGCGAGAATGCCGATACCGATCGGCGCGCCGGACGTCAGCGGACCGAGGACCCACACGTCCTTGAAGATTCGGCCGATCGGCTTCTGGAAGTATTCGGCGAAGATCGGCGCGAACACGAGCAAGCCCCACATGCCGTACACGATCGACGGAATCGCGGCGAGCAGCTCGATCGCGATGCCGAGCGGACGACGCAGCCACACGGGCGACAGCTCGGTGAGGAACAGCGCGATGCCGAAGCTGACCGGCACCGCGATGACGAGGGCGATGATCGACGTGACGATCGTGCCGTAGATCGGCACGAGCGCACCGTAGACATCCGAGTTCGGATCCCACTCGGATTGCCACAGGAAGCCGGCGCCGAACTTCAGGATGGTCGGCATCGACGCAAAGATCAGGGAAACGATGATCCCGCCCAGCAGCAGCAGGGTCACGATCGCGGCAAGCCGTGCGAGGCCGCCGAACACAACGTCGCCGAGACGGCTCGGCGCGCGCTGCTGCGCGACGTCGGCGGACCGGGAGGACGTATAGGAAATATCAGACATGGGCGCCTGTTCTGAATCGCCGGGCGCCGTGACGCCCGGCCTTACCGCACACACTGCCCGGCCGGCACGGCCGGGCAGTGAACCGCTGCTTGGCTTACTCGGCGGCGACCGGTTTGCCCGATGCGTCCGTCACCTTCGTCTTCCATTGCTTGCGGATTTCCGCTTCGACTGCCGCCGGCAGCGAGATGTAGTCGAGGCTGTCGGCTGCCTTCTCGCCGTTCTTGAACGCCCAGCTGAAGAACTTCAGCGTTTCGGCGCCCTGCTCCGGCTTGTCCTGCTTCGCGTGCAGCAGCACGAACGTCGCGCCGACAACCGGCCATGCTTCCTTGCCCGGCTGGTTCGTCAGGATCTGGTAGAACGACTTCGACCAGTTCGCGCCGGCAGCAGCGGCCTTGAACGTTTCGGTCTTCGGCTCGACCACGGTGCCCGTCGAGTTCTTCAGGGCCGTGTAGATCATGTTGTTCTTCTTCGCATACGCCCATTCGACGTAGCCGATCGCGCCCGGCAGGCGCTGCACGAAGGCCGCGACGCCGTCGTTGCCCTTGCCGCCCGTGCCCGTCGGCCAGTTGACCGTCGTGCCTTCGCCGATCTTCGACTTCCACTCGTCGTTGACCTTCGACAGGTAGTTCGTCCAGATGAAGCTCGTGCCCGAGCCGTCAGCGCGGCGAACGACCGCGATGTCCGTATCCGGCAGCTTGACCTTCGGGTTCAGCGCGGCGATCGCCGGGTCGTTCCACTTCTTGATCTTGCCGAGGTAGATGTCGCCGAGCACCGGGCCCGACAGCGTCAGTTCACCGGCCTTCACGCCCGGCACGTTGATGACCGGCACCACGCCGCCGACCACCGTCGGGAACTGGAACAGGCCTTCCTTCGCGAGGTCCTCATCCTTCAGCGGAGCGTCCGAACCGGCAAAATCGACCGTCTTCGCATTGATCTGCTTCAGGCCGCCCGACGAACCGATACCTTGGTAGTTCACCTTCGCGCCGCCGGACTGCTGGTAGTCAGCAGCCCATTTCGTATAGATCGGCATCGCGAACGTGCTGCCTGCGCCCGTGATGTCGGCGGCTTGCGCGGCGACTGCGAAAAGCGCGCCAGCCAGGCCGGCAATCGCGGTTTGCATCAATTTCATGAGACCTCCAGTGTGTGAGCGGATGACTACGGCACCGCGAAGGTTAGGGGCTCCTCATGACGGTAATGTGACAATCGATGAAACTGGCGTGACAGTAACATGACTGGTTGAAAGGGTATATCGGGCCCGGTGCGGGCGGCCGCGCAGGCGCGGCGCGACGGGAACGGCGGCAAGAATTGCCGGTCGGGAAGGGACGGCATGCGCACCCTCCGAGCGGGGGTGCGGGCGATCATTTCGCGGCGTGCAGAGGCGGTAATGCGCTCCCCTGCACGCCGCCGCAACTCAGGGTCGGATGACTTCTTCCGTCAGACGAAATCCGTGCCGAAGCTCCCTCTATCTAATAGCGCAAACCTTTGCGTCTGACGAATTGCGGCGCCCGAAGGCGCCGCAATTCGAATCACCGCCGGGACGACGCGCACACGGCCGGACCGTCGCGCGCCGTTACCGATTCGGATCAGCTCGTCGCCACGCGCACCGCGTCGGCGATCGCTTCCGCGTGACGGGTCGCGTCGGCCGCATGCTGCGCCTCGACCATCACGCGCAGCACGGGCTCGGTGCCCGACGCGCGGATCAGCACGCGGCCGCGGCCGGCGAGCGCGCTTTCAGCCGCGTCGATCGCCGCGCGAATCGATGCGCTGCCCTTCCAGTCCGCGCCCGGCTTCATCCGCACATTGATCAGCTTCTGCGGGAACAGCGTGACGCCGTCGAGCATCTGCGCGAGCGTGCGGCCGCTGCGCTTGAGCGCGGCGAGCACGAGCAGCGCCGACACGATGCCGTCGCCGGTCGAATGGCGGTCGAGCGACAGGATGTGGCCGGAGCCTTCCGCGCCGAGCTGCCAGCCGCGCTCGCGCAACTGTTCGAGCACGTAGCGGTCGCCAACCGCCGCGCGCACGAACTGCACGCCCTCGCGCTGCAACGCGACCTCGACCGCGAGGTTCGTCATCAGCGTGCCGACCGCGCCGTCGACCTTGCCGGCGGTTGCGATCCGGTCCTTCACGAGCACGTAGAGCAGCTCGTCGCCGTTGTACAGCCGGCCCGTCGAATCGACGACCTGCAGGCGGTCCGCATCGCCGTCGAGCGCGATGCCGAGATCCGCATGGTTCGCGCGCACCGCGCGCACCAGTGCATCGGGCGCCGTCGCGCCGACACCGTCGTTGATGTTGAAGCCGTTCGGCGCGACGCCGATCGGGATCACGTCCGCGCCGAGCTCGTGGAACACGTGCGGCGCGATCTGGTAAGCGGCGCCGTGCGCGCAGTCGATCACGAGCTTCAGCCCGCGCAGGTCGTATGCGGCCGGGAACGTGCTCTTGCAGAACTCGATGTAGCGACCGGCCGCGTCGTCGAGGCGGCGCGCCTTGCCCAGCCGGTCCGACGATGCACATTCGAGCGGCTTGTCGAGCCAGGCCTCGATCGCGGCTTCGGTATCGTCGGGCAGCTTGTTGCCGTCCGCGGAGAAGAACTTGATGCCGTTGTCCTGATACGGGTTGTGCGATGCGCTGATCACGACGCCGGCCGACAGGCGCAGCGCGCGCGTCAGGTACGCGACGCCCGGCGTCGGCATCGGGCCGGCGAGCATCACGTCGACGCCGGCCGCCGAGAAGCCGGCCTCGAGCGCCGCCTCGAGCATGTAGCCCGACACCCGCGTGTCCTTGCCGATCAGCACCGTCGGACGCGCACCCGCCGCGACGCCGGCCGTGCCGGCCAGTACCTTGCCGGCCGCATAGCCGAGACGCAACACGAAATCAGGCGTGATGGGCGCCTCGCCCACCGTGCCGCGAATGCCGTCCGTGCCGAAATATCGACGTCCCATGGCGAACCTTCCTCCTTCGTCTTTCCCAGTTTCGACTTATCGTTGCCGCGCGGCTTCGCGCACGGCATTCCAGACCTTCAACGCGTCGACCGTTGCCGCGACGTCGTGCACGCGCACGATCGCGGCACCGCGCCCGACCGCGCACAACGCGGCCGCCACGCTCGCCGCGACGCGCTCCGTCGGCGGCTTGCCGCCGATCACCGCGCCGAGCATCGACTTGCGCGACATGCCCGCGAGAATCGGATACGCGCGCCCGTCGGGTCGCGCGGGCGCCGTGTCCGGCAAGGCGGCCAGCAGCGCGTAGTTGTCGTCGACCACCGCCTTGCCGAACCCGAAGCCCGGATCGACGCAGATCCGTTCCGGCGCGATGCCCGCGTCGCGCAGCGCCTGCGCGCGTCCGGCGAGAAAGTCGCGCACGTCGGTCACGACGTCGCCGTAGTCGGGCTCGCCGACCTGCATGGTCTGCGGCTCGCCGAGCATGTGCATCGCGCACAGCCCGCTGCTGCCCTCGCGCACCGCGTCGATCGCACCCGGCTGGCGGAACCCCCAGATGTCGTTGATCAGGTCCGCGCCGGCCGCGAGCGCCGCGCGCATCACCGCCGGCTTGTAGGTGTCGACCGACAGCGGCACGTTCAGCGGCCGCAGCGCCTCGACGAGCGGGATCACGCGCGCGAGCTCCTCGTCGAGCGGCACGGGCGGCGCGCCGGGGCGCGTCGACTCGCCGCCGATGTCGATCAGGTCGACGCCTTCGGCGATCATCCGCTCGGCCTGGCGCAGCGCATCGTCGCGCGCGAGGAAGCGGCCGCCGTCGGAAAACGAATCGGGAGTCGCATTGAGGATGCCCATCACGAGCGGGCGTTCGAACGTCAGCGAGAAACGGCCGCACTGGAGCGGCGCGGGAATGAACGCGGAAACAGCGGAATCGGACACGGGCGGAAGGCGTTGATGAATGCAAAACGGGCCGGTGTGAAGCCACACCAGCCCGTGAACGTTGCTACAGCGGGGGTCAGGCCGGCGAAGCAGGCGCCGGCGCGTTGCCAGGCTTCACTTCGGCGGTGGTGCCGCCGCCCGACGAATCGCCGCCGACAGCCGGCGAGCTCTTCGGCGAGCGCGGCGGACGCCCTTCCATGATGTCGTTGATCTGATCGGCGTCGATCGTCTCCCACTCCATCAGCGCGGCCGTCATTGCCTCGACCTTGTCGCGGTTCTCTTCGAGCAGGCGGCGCGCAAGGCCGTACTGTTCGTCGAGCACGCGGCGGATTTCGCCGTCGACCTTCTGCTGCGTCGCTTCCGAGATCGTGCGCGTGAAGCCGCGGCCGAACGGGCCGTTGTCGCTCTCGTCGTCGACATAGACCATCGGTCCGAGCGCATCGGTCATGCCGAAACGCGCCACCATCGCGCGCGCCGTCTGCGTCGCCTTGTTGAAGTCGTCCGACGCACCGGTGCTGACCAGGTTCAGGAACAGCTCCTCGGCCACGCGGCCGCCGAACAGGATCGCCAGGCGGTCGAGCAGGTAATCCTTCGAGTACGTCTCGTTGTCATGCTCCGGCAGCTGCCACGTGACGCCCAGCGCGCGACCGCGCGGGATGATCGTGACCTTGTGCACCGGGTCGGCCTTCGGCAGCAGCTTCGCGATCACCGCGTGGCCCGACTCGTGGTAAGCCGTCGCGCGCTTCGCTTCTTCGCGAATCACCGCCGACTTGCGCTCCGGACCCATGAAGATCTTGTCCTTCGCGTCCTCGAAATCCTGCATCTCGACGATGCGCTTGCCGCGGCGGGCGGCGAACAGCGCCGCTTCGTTCACGAGGTTCGCGAGATCGGCGCCCGAGAAGCCCGGCGTGCCGCGTGCGATGACCGCTGCGTCGACGTCGTTCGCGATCGGCACCTTGCGCAGGTGCACGCGCATGATCTGCTCGCGGCCGCGGATGTCCGGCAGCCCGACATAGACCTGGCGGTCGAAACGGCCCGGACGCAGCAGCGCCTTGTCGAGCACGTCGGAACGGTTGGTCGCGGCGATCACGATCACGCCGGAGTTCGCCTCGAAGCCGTCCATCTCGACCAGCATCTGGTTCAGCGTCTGCTCGCGCTCGTCGTTGCCGCCGCCCATGCCGGCGCCGCGATGACGGCCGACCGCGTCGATTTCGTCGATGAACACGATGCACGGTGCGTGCTTCTTCGCCTGTTCGAACATGTCGCGCACACGGGCCGCGCCGACACCGACGAACATTTCGACGAAGTCGGAACCCGAGATGCTGAAGAACGGCACCTTCGCTTCACCGGCGATTGCGCGGGCGAGCAGCGTCTTGCCGGTACCCGGCGGGCCGACGAGCAGCACGCCGCGCGGAATGCGACCGCCCAGCTTCTGGAATTTCTGCGGATCGCGCAGGAAGTCGACGAGCTCGGACACTTCTTCCTTCGCTTCGTCACAGCCCGCGACGTCGGAGAAGTTCACCGCGTTGTTGTTCTCGTCGATCAGCCGCGCGCGCGATTTCCCGAACGAGAATGCACCGCCTTTGCCGCCCCCCTGCATCTGCCTCATCATGTAGAACCAGAACACGATGATCAGGATCGTCGGCCCGAGGTAGTACAGCGCGGACATCAGCGCGTTCGGCTCGTCGTCCGCCTTGCCGCTGACCTGCACGCCGTACTTCATCAGATCGCCGACCATCCAGATGTCGCCGGGCGACACGATCTGGTATTTCTGGCCATCAGCCGGAGTGACGGTGAGGTTGCGCCCCTGAACGATGACGTTCTTGACCTTGCCGTTCTTGGCGTCGTCCATGAACTGCGAATAGGACACACCTTCCTGGACGCGGGGCTTGTCGAACTGCTTGAACACCGTAAACAGCACCAGTGCGATCACCAGCCACACTGCTGCCTTCGAAAACATATTGTTGTTCAAAGCACCACTCCTTCACTCGTAGACGAGCGCCTACATTTTCCTTGCAGCGCTCCTCGGTCATTCTAATCCAGTCCGACCACCCCCGCCATAAGCATTGACAACCGCCGCGATAGCGCTTTGCTTGTCTGGCAAGGGCCGGAGCCCGTTTGCGGCACCCTGCTCCGCATCAATGCGGATGCTTCAGATGCCGACCCAAAATGAACGTTTCGGACGATTTGTCGCGGGACGCCTTCGGCTTGCGCGGCGCGACGGTCTTAAACTGCTGTTTGAACTTCTCGACGATCTGGCTGTAGCCGCTGCCGTGAAAACACTTCACGAGCAGCGCACCGTCCGGCTTCAGATGGTTCTGCGCGAATTCGAGCGCCAGATCGCACAGATGCTCGATGCGCGCCGCGTCCGCCGAGGCCACGCCGGAGAGGTTGGGGGCCATGTCGGAAATAACAAGGTCCACCGCGCGGCCTTCGAGCAATTCTTCGAGCCGGTGGAGGACCTCGTCCTCGCGGAAGTCGCCCTGGAGGAAGTGGACGTCGGCGATCGGCTCCATCGGCAGGATGTCGAGCGCAACGATCGTGCCGTCGATGCCGCCTTCGCGCTCCGCGTCACGCTTCTTGCCCTGCGCGAGCTTGTTGCGGGCATACTGGCTCCAGCTGCCCGGCGTCGCGCCGAGGTCGACGATCACCTGGCCCGGACGGATCAGCTTGTCCTGCTCGTCGATTTCCTTCAGCTTGTACGCGGCACGCGCGCGATAGCCCTCCCGCTGCGCCATTTTGACGTACGGGTCGTTGATGTGGTCGTGCAGCCAGTGCTGGTTAAAGCGGTTTTTTGCCATTCGAGAGAGAGATTGCTGCCATTTGCTTCGTGAAGCCTTGCTTTTGGCGGATAATACGCGTCTTCTTCGCGCGGCTGCGGCCCCTTTTGAGGCCCAAGCCGCGATTTTACGTGGTTTCGGCGCGCGGCTGATGCGGTAACTTCCCGCGATTCGCTCCTGACGCAGCGCGCCCCTATTTAGATTTCGACATTTCCATGCCCGCCCTTTCGCTTTCCCCCGCCGAGCGCTCCGCGCTGCGCTCCCAGGCCCATGCGCTCAAGCCCGTCGTGCTGATCGGCGCCGAAGGGCTCACCGACGCCGTGCTGAAGGAAATCAAGGTGCACCTCGCCGCGCACCAACTGATCAAGATCCGTGTGTTCGGTGACGAGCGCGACGAGCGCGTCGCCATTTACGACGAGATCTGCGACCGCCTGAACGCGGCGCCGATCCAGCACATCGGCAAGCTGCTGGTGATCTGGAAGCCCGAGGCAGCCGTGGCGGCCCCGGCCCGCGGCCGCCGTGCCGGCGCGCTGCCGAGCGCGGCTGAAGCCGTCGACGACAAGAAAGGCCGTGCGCCGCGCACCGTCAAGGTCATCAAGGTGTCGCCGAACGCGAGCCCCGTGCGTCGCCCGAAGCCGACCAAGGTCGTCGTGCGCGGCAACGAGCGCGTGACGGCGGGCGGCACCGTGAAGCGTGCGAAAAAGCGTCAGGCCAGCACGAAGCGGCCGCACCAGGACAAGTAATCCTGCCGCGCGGCACGGGGCAACCCGTGCCGCCCTGCCCGCGCGGCGCCCAAGCCGCTCAGGCGTCTTGCGCCGGCAGACGCCAGATCAGCATCAGCCCCAGCACGCTCTCGACGAGATAGAACAGGCTCGAGACGCCATGCAGCATCCCGAAGCGGCTCGCATACGGCGAGTTCGCGATATCGGTGCCCGCTTCCATCGCGGCCACCCGCAGCGCGTTCATGAACGGCTGCAGCGCAAAATACCCGACCAGCACGCACGCGACCATCGCCGCGACGATCCAGCGCACGCGACGATAATCGCCGTTGCCGCGCCGCACCTGCTGGTTCGACAGCGCGAGCAGCAGCACGCCGCACACGACACCGAGGATCGCCTCGATGCGAAACAGCTGGGCGGCGACCGAGCCGGCCGTCATCCGCTCCAGCGTCTTGAACAGCACGGGCGCGACCGCATACCCGATCGTCAGCAGGCTGCCGACCCACACGGCCGACAGCAGACGGAACACGCGATGCGGCATCACGTCGCCCCGCTTCAGATGTAGCTGACCGAGATGATTTCGTATTCGCGCACGCCGCTCGGTGCCTGCACGGCCGCGACGTCGCCTTCGGACTTGCCGATCAGCGCGCGTGCGATCGGCGAGCTGACCGAGATCAGGCCGTGGTCGATATCGGCTTCGTCGTCGCCGACGATCTGGTACTTGACGGTGTCGCCCGACTCGAGATCCTCGAGTTCGACCGTCGCGGCAAACACCACGCGGCCGTCGGCGTCGAGCACCGTCGGATCGATGACTTGCGCGGCGGACAGCTTCGATTCGAGTTCCGCGATGCGACCCTCGATGAAGCCCTGCTTTTCCTTCGCGGCATCGTATTCGGCGTTTTCGGACAGATCGCCCTGTGCGCGGGCCTCCGCGATCGCGTTGATCACGGCCGGCCGCTCGACGGACTTGAGGCGCTGCAATTCATCGCGCAGTTGCCCTGCGCCACGCTTTGTCAACGGAATGGTGCTCATAAACGGCTCAATCGCTAAAAACGGCTATAAAAAAAATCACCGCGATTAAACGTATTCCCGGCGAACCGGAAACACCGCTTAATCGCGGCACGTGTTGCTTCGACAGGTAACTGACTGCTTAGTTTAGGCGAGCGTGAAGACCTTGTAAATCATAGACTTCCAGATCCTTCAGGTAGCGCAGGCCTTCGACGGCCGCGCGCGCGCCCGACATCGTCGTGTAGTACGTGACCTTGTGCGCCTGCGCGCTCATGCGGATCGAACGCGAATCGGCGATCGCCTGGCGCGTCTCGTCGACCGTCGTGAACACGAGTGCGATCTCGCCGTTCTTGATCATGTCGACGATGTGCGGACGGCCGTCCTTCACCTTGTTGACGACCTTCACCGGCACGCCGGCCGCTTCGATCGCGGCAGCCGTGCCCTTGGTCGCGACGATCGGGTAGCCGAGGTCGTGCAGCATGCGCGCGACTTCGACCGCCTTCGGCTTGTCGGCATCCATCACGGTCAGCAGCACCGTGCCCGACTCCGGCAGGCGCGAACCGGCCGCGAGCTGCGACTTGAACAGCGCTTCGCCGAACGTCTGGCCGACACCCATCACTTCGCCGGTCGAACGCATTTCAGGCCCGAGGACCGGATCGACGGTCGGGAACTTGACGAACGGGAACACCGCTTCCTTCACGCTGAAGTACGGCGGCTCGACTTCCTTCGTCACACCCTGCTGCGCGAGCGTCTGGCCGACCATCGCGCGCGCCGCGATCTTCGCGAGCGGCAGGCTGGTCGCCTTCGACACGTACGGCACCGTGCGCGACGCGCGCGGGTTCACTTCGAGCACGTAGATGATGTCCTGCTTCGAACCGTCCGCCTGCGGCACCTGCTGGATCGCGAACTGCACGTTCATCAGGCCGACCACATTCAGCGCCTTCGCCATCGCGCCCGTCTGGCGCTTCAGCTCGGCCACGGTTTCCTTCGACAGCGAGTACGGCGGCAGCGAGCATGCCGAGTCGCCCGAGTGGACGCCCGCCTGCTCGATGTGCTCCATCACGCCGCCGATGAACACCGCTTCACCGTCGCAGATGCAGTCGACGTCGCATTCGATCGCGTCGTTCAGGAAGCGGTCGAGCAGCACCGGCGAATCGTTCGACACCTTCACGGCCTCGCGCATGTAGCGCTCGAGGTCGCGCGGCTCGTGGACGATTTCCATCGCGCGGCCGCCCAGCACGTACGACGGGCGCACGACGAGCGGATAGCCGATTTCGGCCGCCAGCGCGAGCGCTTCTTCCTCGGCGCGCGCGGTGCGGTTCGGCGGCTGGCGCAGGCCGAGATCCTGCAGCAGCTTCTGGAAGCGTTCGCGGTCTTCGGCCGCGTCGATCATGTCCGGCGACGTGCCGACGATCGGCACGCCATGCGCCTCGAGGTCGAGCGCGAGCTTCAGCGGCGTCTGGCCGCCGTACTGGACGATCACGCCGACCGGCTTTTCCTTGTCGACGATCTCGAGCACGTCTTCCAGCGTCAGCGGCTCGAAGTACAGGCGGTCGGACGTGTCATAGTCGGTCGACACCGTTTCCGGGTTGCAGTTGACCATGATCGTTTCGTAGCCGTCCTCGCGCATCGCGAGGGCCGCATGCACGCAGCAGTAGTCGAACTCGATGCCCTGGCCGATCCGGTTCGGGCCGCCGCCCAGCACCATGATCTTCTTGTTGGTGGTCGGCTGCGCCTCGCACTCTTCCTCGTAGGTCGAGTACATGTAGGCCGTCTTGGTCGCGAACTCGGCCGCGCAGGTGTCGACGCGCTTGTAGACCGGGCGCACGTTCAGTTCGACGCGGCGGCGGCGGACGTCTTCCGGCGTCGCGCCGAGCAGCTTCGCGAGGCGGCGGTCGGAGAAGCCGCTTTGCTTCAGGAAGCGCAGCTCGTCGAACGTCAGCGACGCGAGCGTGCGGCCCGACAGCGCCTTTTCCTTCAGGATGATCTGCTCGATCTGCGCGAGGAACCACGGATCGATCGCGGTTTCCGCGAAGATCTCTTCGGCCGTCATGCCGATGCGGAACGCATCGCCGACGTACCAGATGCGGTCCGGGCCCGGCTCGTGGATCTCGATCGCGATCTCGTCGCGGTCGGTCGACTTCTCGTCGAGACCGTCGACGCCGACTTCGAGGCCGCGCAGCGCCTTCTGGAACGATTCCTGGAACGTGCGGCCGATCGCCATCACTTCGCCGACCGACTTCATCTGCGTGGTCAGGCGCGAATCGGCTTCACGGAACTTCTCGAACGCGAAACGCGGGATCTTCGTGACGACGTAGTCGATCGTCGGCTCGAACGACGCCGGCGTCTGGCCGCCGGTGATCTCGTTCTTCAGCTCGTCGAGCGTGTAGCCGACCGCCAGCTTCGCCGCGACCTTCGCGATCGGGAAGCCGGTCGCCTTCGATGCGAGCGCCGACGAACGCGACACGCGCGGGTTCATCTCGATGACGACCATGCGGCCGTCCTTCGGGTTGATCGAGAACTGCACGTTCGAGCCGCCCGTGTCGACGCCGATCTCGCGCAGCACCGCGAGCGATGCGTTACGCAGGATCTGGTATTCCTTGTCGGTGAGCGTCTGCGCCGGCGCGACCGTGATCGAGTCGCCGGTGTGCACGCCCATCGGGTCGAGGTTTTCGATCGAGCACACGATGATGCAGTTGTCGGCGCGGTCGCGCACGACTTCCATCTCGTATTCCTTCCAGCCGAGCAGCGATTCCTCGATCAGCAGTTCGCGCGTGGGCGAGAGATCCAGGCCGCGCCTGCAGATCTCCTCGAACTCCTCGCGGTTGTACGCGATGCCGCCGCCCGAGCCGCCGAGCGTGAACGACGGACGGATCACGACCGGATAGCCGCTGCCGCCGGTGTACGCCATGATCTCGGCGTGCACCTGGGTCGCTTCTTCCATCGAGTGCGCGATGCCCGACTTCGCCGAGCCGAGACCGATCTTGGTCATCGCGTCCTTGAACTTCTGGCGGTCTTCCGCCTTGTCGATCGCTTCCGGCGACGCGCCGATCAGCTCGACGCCGAACTTCTCGAGCACGCCGTGGTGATGCAGGTCGAGCGCGCAGTTCAGCGCGGTCTGGCCGCCCATCGTCGGCAGGATCGCGTCCGGGCGCTCCTTCTCGATGATGCGGGCGACGACTTCCCACGTGATCGGCTCGATGTACGTGACGTCGGCCGTGTTCGGGTCGGTCATGATCGTCGCCGGGTTGCTGTTGACGAGAACGACCTTGTAGCCCTCCTCACGCAGCGCCTTGCATGCCTGTGCGCCCGAGTAGTCGAACTCGCACGCCTGGCCGATGATGATCGGGCCGGCGCCGATGATGAGGATGCTTTTGATGTCTGTGCGTTTTGGCATGGCTTGTGAATTCAATAAGTAATCGTTGTCGTGGGTCGGCCGGCCGCGCTCAGCTCATGGTGGCGAGCGCGAGCTTCACCGAGAAACCGATGAACAGGCCGCCCACGCTGCTCGCCGCGCCCGCCGCGAGCTTGCGGCGGCGGCGGAAATGCTCGGCGAGCCGTGCGCCCGCGAAGATCAGCGTGCTCAGGTACAGGAAGCTCGCGCATTGCGCGATCGCCCCGAGCACGACGAACGACAGCGCGGGATGCGGGAATGCCGGGTCGACGAACTGGATGAAGAACGAGATGAAGAACAGGATCGCCTTCGGATTCAGCAGGCTCACGATCAGCGCCTTGCGCAACGGCCGCTCGCCGTCGACCGCGGGCGGCGCGTCGGCCGGTGCCTGGGCCGGCGCACGCAGCTTTCGCCACGCGCTGCGCAGCATGCCGGTGCCGATGTAGAGCAGATACGCGGCGCCGCCGTACTTGACGACGGAGAACAGCAGCGGGTTCGCCTTCAGCAGCGACGCGACGCCGGCGGCCGACAGCACCATCAGCACCGTGTCGCCGACGAACACGCCGCACGCCGCGCGATAGCCGGCCTTCACGCCGCGCTGCGCCGCGAGCGACAGCACGTACATCGAGTTCGGCCCCGGCAGCAGGATGATGAAGATCACGCCGAACACGTAGGTCCAGATATCCGTGATGCCGAGTGCGTGGCCGAACATGATGCGAATCTCCCGTCCTTCGGTTGCGTCGGTGACGTTAAGCGTTACGCTGCTTCGCCGCGTCCATCAGCGCGGTGAAACGATCGAACAGATAGCCGATGTCGTGCGGACCGGGCGACGCTTCCGGGTGGCCCTGGAAGCAGAATGCCGGCTTGTCGGTCAACTCGAAGCCCTGCAGCGTGCCGTCGAACAGCGACACGTGCGTCACGCGCGCGTTGGCCGGCAGCGAATCCGCATCGACCGCGAAGCCGTGGTTCTGCGACGTGATCACCACGCGGCCGTCGCCGAGATCCTTCACCGGGTGGTTCGCGCCATGGTGGCCCGTCTTCATCTTCAGCGTCTTCGCGCCGACCGCGAGGCCCATGATCTGGTGGCCGAGGCAGATGCCGAAGGTCGGCACGCCGCGCTCGATGAATGCCTTCGTGGCCGCGATCGCGTAGTCGCACGGCTCCGGGTCGCCCGGGCCGTTCGACAGGAAGATGCCGTCCGGATTCAGCGCGAGCGCATCTTCCGCGCTCGCCTGCGCGGGCAGCACCGTCACGTGGCAGCCGCGCTCCGCGAGCATGCGCAGGATGTTGTACTTGACGCCGAAGTCATACGCGACGACGCGGTACTTCGGGGCTTCCTGCATCCCGTAGCCGCTGCCGAGGCGCCATTCGGTCTGCTTCCACTCGAACGGCTTCGTGGTCGACACGACCTTCGCGAGATCCATGCCCGCGAGGCCCGGGAACGAGCGCGCGAGCTCGATCGCCTTGGCCTCGTCGTCCGAACCGGCGAGGATGCAGCCGTTCTGCGCGCCCTTGTCGCGCAGGATGCGGGTCAGCTTGCGGGTATCGATGCCGGCGATCGCGACGACGCCTTCGTCGCGCAGGTAGTCGCCGAGCGTGCGGCCCATGCGGAAGTTCGATGCGAGCGTGGGCAGATCACGGATGATCAGGCCGGCGGCATGGACTTTCGTGGCTTCGACGTCTTCGGCATTGACGCCGACGTTGCCGATATGCGGGTAGGTGAGCGTGACGATCTGACGCGCGTAGCTCGGATCGGTCAGGATTTCCTGATAGCCGGTAATCGCGGTGTTGAACACGACTTCACCGATCGTGTGGCCTTCGGCCCCGATCGAATAACCACGAAAGACCGTGCCGTCGGCGAGTGCAAGCAAGGCGGGAGAAAAAGACGGCAACACGGGAGGCTCCTTGGGGAACACCCTGCTGCCGACCTGTTTACCCTGCCGCGCGAGCGCCGCGCTGCGTAGGCGCGCGGAGTCGCTAGCTGGACGCGACCTGCGTTGTCGAGACGCGAACCCGGCGCGTGGCGCACGAGGCTTCGCGGCATCGCCCGACAGGCGGCGTGCGGCGGATGAACGGGATGAGTGAGGTAGGCGCTAGGGTGCGAGGTTGATCAGCACAAACTTTCAAATTATAGCCCGAAAATGGCCTTATCTTCAATCGATATGGCCGTCCGATCGTACATGCGGCACGCATGGCGCCGTGGCGACGGCGCGCGGCCAGCGCTGCTGCGGCCCCGTTTACTCGGCCGCCCCACCTGTCAGCGTACCGCCGGATCAACCTGCTTGCCAGCGCCGCGCGCGGGCCACACGTACCAGGCTGCGCTCGCGAGCTGCTGCGCGGGCACCCTCGCCTGCACCGACGACATCGCCCCCGCCTGTGGCAGCGGCCCCGTTGCCTTGCACAAACGAAAACGCCGTCACCTCGGTGACGGCGTTGCTGCGCGTTTCGTCGGACGATAAACGCAATCGCGCGACCCGGCCGGACCGCCGCGTCGCGATCGCGACGGCGCTACTTCTTCTTGCCCTTGTTTGCCGCGGCCTTCGGCGCCGCCTTCGCGGGAGCGGCCTTCGCCGCGCGGGCCGCCGGCTTCGCGGCAGCATGCTTCGCGCCGCGCGACTTGCCGCCGACGGACAGGCTCGCGCGCTCGATATGCGCGCCGCCGGCCGACGTCGCGATTCGCTCCGGACCCGGCTCGGCCGGCACCGCGCGGCCGACCGGCACGTGCAGCACGAGCGCCTGACCCGGCATCGCCAGATCGCGATGCGTGCGGTTCCATGCCTTCAGCTGGCCGACCGACACGCCGTAGCGGCCCGCAATCGCCGCCATCGACTGCTTGCGGCGCACGCGGATCAGCATCTTGCGCGTGTCGGGCACGTCGGGCTCCATCGCGAGCACGCCGTTTTCCGCGACGTCCGCGCTAATGTCCTCGTCGTCGTCATCGCCGCGCGGCACGACGATCGTCGAGCCCGGCTTCAGGCGCATGCCGGCCGGAATCTTGTTGACCGACATCAGCGTATCGGCGTCGACGCCGATCTTCTCGGCGATCGCGGCCGGGCGCGCGCGCTCGCTGACCGTATAGGTGGTCCACGTCGACAATTGGCCGTTGTAGGCCTTCAGGCTCTTCTCGAACGCCGCCGCGTTGTCGAACGGCAGCAGGATCTGCGGCTCGGTCGCGCCGAGGATCACCGGCTTCGAGAACGACGGGTTCAGCGAGCGGAACTCGTCGAGCGGCAGGTTCGCGAGCTTCGCGGCCACCGCCACGTCGATGTCGCGCGACGTCGTGACCGTCACGAAATACGGGTGGTTCGGAATGTCAGGCAGCGCCAGGCCGAACTGCTGCGGATTCGCGATGATGTTCTTCACCGCCTGCAGCTTCGGCACGTAGTTGCGCGTCTCGTTCGGCATCCGCAGGCTCTGGTAGTCGGTCGGCAGGCCGGCTGCCTGGTTGCGCGCGATCGCGCGCTGCACGTTGCCCTCGCCCCAGTTGTAGGCCGCCAGCGCCAGATACCAGTCGCCGAACATGTCATGCAGGCGCGACAGGTAGTCGAGCGCGGCGCTCGTCGACGCGAGCACGTCGCGGCGCTCGTCCTGCCACATGTTGCGCTTCAGGTTGTACGTGCGGCCCGTGCCCGGCATGAACTGCCACATGCCGGCCGCCTTCGCGACCGACAGCGCCTGCGGGTTGTACGCGGATTCGATGAACGGCAGCAGCGCGAGCTCGGTCGGCATGTGGCGCGCCTCGAGTTCCTCGACGATGTGATACAGGTACTTCTGCGAGCGCTCGGTCATGCGCTGCACGTAATCGGGCCGCTGCGTGTACCACGTCGTCTGCATGTCGACGAGGTCGGTCTGCAGGTCGGGCATCTGGAAGCCGCGGCGAATGCGCGCCCACAGATCGGAATCTGCGCTGGTCAGGTCGCCGACGGATTGCTTGTCGACGTCGACAGTTTCTTTGGCAGTGGCTGATTTACGGAGGTAGGTGGACGTCGCCTGCGAATCGGCGGCGTTGTTGGCGACAGGGCCCTGGCTCGCACAAGCGGCGAGTAGCAGGACCATCAGCGCGCTCAATATAAGTCGCATGAAAATCTCGGCTTCCGACGGCTGGAAATTGCTGGCGATACTACGGAAGTGCGTGCTTCACGTCAATAAAAACACCGAAAACTCAGCGAAATCCTACATTTGGAGCAATTTTTACAGATGCCACCTGAGGTTTTGGAGTCCTCCGGAATGCCTCATCGGAAACGATTTTTCCACTCGCGCATCAGCGTGAATGCCGCCAGACGATCCGGCACCGTTTCGTGCAGCTCGGCCTCGAGCGTTGCATGGATCGCCGTGCTGTCCGCCCGCATGAACGGGTTGACGGCACGTTCGTGCGCGATCGTGGTGGGCAGCGTCGGCACGCCGCGCGCGCGCCGCGCCTGCGCGTCGTCGCGCCAGGCGGCGAGCGCCGTATTGCCCGGCTCGCACGCGAGCGCGAAACGGATGTTCGACAGCGTGTATTCGTGTGCACAATGCACGTGCGTGTCGCCGGGCAGCGCCGCGAGCGCGTCGAGCGACGCGAGCATCTGCGCGGGCGTGCCTTCGAACAGGCGGCCACAGCCGCACGAGAACAGCGTGTCGCCGCAGAACACGTGCGGGGTGGCCGCGCCTTGACCGGCCCGCTGGAAATACGCGATGTGGCCGCGCGTATGACCGGGCACGTCGAGCACGTCGAACGCAAGCGCCGGCGCATCGAGCGTCACGCGATCGCCGCCCGCGAGCGGCCGCGTGACCACGCCGATCGCCTCGGCCGCCGGGCCGTAAACAACGAGCGGCACATCGTCCGGTTGGCCATCGCGCAGTGCGGCGACACCGCCGACGTGGTCGGCGTGATGGTGCGTGAGTAAAATAGCGGTCAACCGCCAGCCGCGTTCGGCAAGAACACGGCGTACCGGCGCGGCTTCACCCGGATCGACGGCGATCGCATCGCGGCCGTCCGAGACGAGCCAGATATAGTTGTCTTCGAATGCCGGCACCGGCACGTATTCCAGCTCGTTCATGGGCGCGCAATCATCGTTATGTCCGATCCACAAATTATAGACTGGCCCGCCTGGACCGACTCGCCGCCCGGCCGCTACGTGCTGGGCTGGGAGCAGGCGCAGCTCGACCGGATCGTGTCCGACGTCTTCGGGTTTCACGCGCTCCAGCTCGGCCTGCCGCAGCTCGATGCGCTGCGCGAGAACCGCATGCCGTATCGCGGCCTCGTGCTCGATCCGGCGAGCGGCGCGAGCGCGCCGTACCAGTATCCGTGGGCGCGCGAGGCGCGCGCGCCCGAACATGCGCCGGCCGATCGCAGCACGACCTGGTGCGACCTGCTCGACCTGCCGTTCGAGTCGCAGAGCGTCGACCTGATCGTGATGCCGCACACGCTCGAATTCACGTCCGACCCTCACCGCCTGCTGCGCGAGGCCGAACGCGTGCTGATGCCGGAAGGCCAGCTCGTGATCACCGGCTTCAATTCGTTGAGCCTGTGGGGCATGCGACAATCGTTCGGGCGCATGGCGAACCGCCCGTTCGTGCCGGCCGCGCGCGACCAGATCGCGTTCATCCGGCTCAAGGACTGGATCAAGCTGCTCGGCTTCGATCTCGAGCGCGGCCGCTTCGGCTGCTACCGGCCGCCGCTCGTCACCGACAAATGGCTTGCCCGCTACGGCTTCATGGAAGCCGCCGGCGACCGCTGGTGGCCGATCTTCGGCGCCGTCTACATGGTCACGGCCGTCAAGCGCGTGCGCGGCATGCGCCTCGTCGGCCAGATCAGGATGAAGAAGCCCGTGCTCGCGCCGGGCCTGACGCCGGCGGCCACCCCGACCACCCATCAAGAACACTCATGACCACCGACACCATCGACATCTATACCGACGGCGCCTGCAAGGGCAACCCCGGCCCCGGCGGCTGGGGCGCACTGCTGCGCTACGGCGACCGCGAGAAGGAACTGTTCGGCGGCGAGCCCGACACGACCAACAACCGCATGGAACTGATGGGCGTGATCGCCGCGCTCGAAGCGCTGAAGCGGCCGTGCCGCGTGATCGTCCATACCGACTCGCAATACGTCCAGAAAGGCATCAGCGAGTGGATCCACGGCTGGAAGAAGAAAGGCTGGATCACCGCATCGAAAACCCCGGTGAAGAACGCCGACCTCTGGAAGCGGCTCGACGCGCTCGTCGCGCAGCACGAGGTCGAGTGGCGCTGGGTGAAGGGCCACGCGGGCCATCCCGAAAACGAACGCGCGGACGCGCTCGCGAATCGCGGCGTCGAATCGCTCGTGGCCTGAACGCAGGCCGCCCTACTGTCTTTCCCGATTTATCCGACATGCGCCAGATCATTCTCGATACCGAAACCACCGGCCTGAACCCCCGCACGGGCGACCGCCTGATCGAAATCGGCTGCGTCGAGCTGCTGAACCGGCGGCTCACCGGCAACAACCTGCACATCTACGTGAACCCCGAGCGCGACAGCGATCCGGGCGCACTGGCCGTGCACGGCCTCACGACCGAATTCCTGAGCGACAAGCCGAAGTTCGCGGAAGTCGCCGACCAGATCCGCGACTTCGTGAAGGACGCCGAGCTGATCATCCACAATGCGCCGTTCGACCTCGGGTTCCTCGATGCCGAATTCGCGCGGCTCGACCTGCCGTCGTTCACCGAGCATTGCGGCGGCGTGATCGACACGCTCGTGCAGGCCAAGCAGATGTTCCCGGGCAAGCGCAACTCGCTCGACGCGCTGTGCGACCGGTTCGGCATCAGCAACGCGCACCGTACGCTGCACGGCGCACTGCTCGACTCGGAGCTGCTCGCCGAGGTCTATCTCGCGATGACGCGCGGCCAGGACAGCCTCGTGATCGACATGCTCGACGACGCAGGCGCCGACGGCGGCGCGGCGAACGGCCAGCGCGTGTCGCTCGCGTCGCTCGACCTGCCGGTGCTCGCGGCGAGCGACAACGAACTCGCCGCCCACCAGACCCAGCTCGACGAGCTCGACAAATCGGTCAAGGGCACCTGCGTATGGCGCAAGTCCGCCGACGCGGACGCCGCCGAAGCCGCCTGACGCGACACCCCACCCGCCGCGCCGCGGCCGCGCTTACGCGCGCGGCTGCAGCGCGATGACGGCCATCCCGCCGAGCGCGAGCATCGCGCCCACTGCGTCCCAGCGGGTCAGCGCGACGCCATCGACCGCGCGCAGCCAGATCAGCGCCACCGCGATGTACATGCCGCCGTACGCCGCATATGTGCGTCCCGCCGCGCTCGGGTGCAGCGTCAGCAGCCATGCGAACAGCGCGAGCGACAGCGCGGCCGGCACCAGCAGCCACACGGGCCGCCCGCCCTTCAGCACGAGCCACGGCAGGTAGCAGCCGACGATTTCGGCCAGTGCGGTGACGGCAAACAGCGCCGCAATCTTCATCAGTTCGCTCATCCGGTTCCTCGTGGATTCGCCCGTCGCCGGGCGGGCCGCGCGACCCCGCCGCGCGCCGCCGATCATACCGGAGCCGCCCCCACCGGAACGGCCGCCAGACGGGGGATTCCAGGCAATTTGCGCGATCGTCTGCCATCGTGCTATCATGTCGCCTGTTTCAACATTCAATCTCTGTCTATTCGATTTCGAAAGAAGTCCGTCCGTGCGTTGCGGGCCGGTGCTTCGATCGAAATTGCATCCACAGGAAAGCCCGCCCGACAGGCCCGCTTTTCTCGTTTCGTTGCCCCTCCGGGGCGCTTGCCGGAACGCCGGACCCCGTCCGCACCGGCATTCGCCGCTCGCATCACGCGGCCCATTCTTCATGAGCGCACCGTCGCGACGGCCCTTCGGGCCCGCGTCGAAGCAGTCCCTTACGGCCCCTTACCGCCCCATGTGCAGTAAGTGCTTAAAGGCTTGCCCCGACGCGCAGCACACGACATCGCGCTCGCCGGCAAACCGTGTCGGACGGCCCGCCCGTTCCGGCGCAGTCAAAGGAGTGCATGACCTTGACCGCAACACACGTCAGCCCGACCGCTGCTTCTTCCTCCAAGTCGTCCGGCGAGGCCCCGCTCGCCGCGGACGACATTACCGTCGTCGACCAGAGCCTGCTCAAGCGCGCCGTCAGCGCGATGGCCATCGGCAATGCGATGGAATGGTTCGACTTCGGCGTCTACAGCTACATCGCCGTCACGCTCGGCAAGGTGTTCTTCCCGTCGAGCAGCCCGTCCGCGCAGCTGCTCGCGACCTTCGGCACGTTCGCGGCCGCATTCCTCGTGCGTCCGCTCGGCGGCATGGTGTTCGGCCCGCTCGGCGACCGCATCGGCCGCCAGCGCGTGCTCGCCGCCACCATGATCATGATGGCCGTCGGCACCTTCGCGATCGGCCTGATCCCCAGCTACGCGTCCATCGGCATCATGGCGCCCGTGCTGCTGCTCGTCGCCCGCCTCGTGCAGGGCTTCTCGACCGGCGGCGAATACGGCGGCGCCGCGACCTTCATCGCCGAGTTCTCGACCGACAAGCGCCGCGGCTTCATGGGCAGCTTCCTCGAGTTCGGCACGCTGATCGGCTACGTGATGGGGGCCGGCGTCGTCGCGCTGCTCACCGCGTCGCTGTCGCAGGAAGCACTGCTGTCGTGGGGCTGGCGCGTGCCGTTCCTGATCGCGGGCCCGCTCGGCCTGATCGGCCTGTACATCCGGATGAAGCTCGAGGAAACGCCGGCGTTCAAGCGCCAGGCCGAAGAGCGCGAAGCGCAGGACAAGGCCGTGCCGAAGGCACGCTTTCGCGAAACGCTGCTGCACAACTGGCGCGCGCTGCTGCTCTGCGTCGGCCTCGTGCTGATCTTCAACGTGACCGACTACATGGTGCTGTCGTACCTGCCGAGCTTCATGTCGTCGACGCTGCACTTCGACGAGTCGCACAGCCTCGTGCTGGTGCTGATCGTGATGGTGCTGATGATGCCGCTGACGCTCGCCGCCGGCCGCCTGTCGGACAAGATCGGCCGCAAGCCCGTGATGCTGTCCGGCTGCGTCGGCCTGCTCTTGCTGTCGATCCCGTCGATGATGCTGATCCATGCGGGCACCACCGCATCGGTGTTCGGCGGCCTGCTGATCCTCGGCATGCTGCTGTCGTGCTTCACCGGCGTGATGCCGTCCGCGCTGCCGGCGCTGTTCCCGACCGAGATCCGCTACGGCGCGCTCGCGATCGGCTTCAACGTGTCCGTGTCGCTGTTCGGCGGCACGACGCCGCTGGTGACCGCGTGGCTCGTCGACGTGACCCACAACCTGATGATGCCCGCGTACTACATGATGGGCGCCGCCGCGATCGGCATCGTGTCGGTGCTCGCGCTGGCCGAGACCGCGCGCCAGCCGCTCAAGGGCTCGCCGCCGGCCGTCGCGACGCGCCGCGAGGCACACCAGCTGGTGCGCCAGCTGCGCGAGGACGACGACGCGGACGTCTACGGCGTCGTGCCGACCGCGCGCGCTTGAGCGTCACCCACGAAAAAGCCCCGGCACAAGCCGGGGCCCGATCGACTCCGCTCCGCCCGACCGGCTTGCCGCCGGCCGGGCATTTTTTCATCCGTGCAGCGGACGCGCGTTCATGCGTGCGCTTCGCCGTGGCGGGAGAAGATCAGCGCGCGCGAGCGCGACACCGCAGCCTGCGCGCCACGCGCGGCGACGATCAGGCCGACCTGGCCGAGATTGAAATCGCGCTCGACCATCAGCTGCGTCAGCGCGGCAAGCGGCAACACGACGGACGGGTGGTACAGGCTCGATTCGATCAGGGCTCTCATCATCGGCTCCATCAGGCAATGCATATTCGATGGAGTGGATTCTAGGGATGGGCCGCATCCGGATAAACCGCACGAATGCGAAGTCACTTGTTGGCGGCGGTGAACAATCGGCCGCCCCTTGATCCGACAGGGCCGAGCGGGTGGCGTGGGGCAGTTCGGGAACGTAAAGCGGAAGGACGCGACGTGGTTTTGCGGACGCTGCGGCGACCGGGGAGAGAACAGGCGGCCGGGCGGTGGTCGAGGACGGACGGGTCGATCCGTGCCGACGCGGGTCGCGACGAGACCACGCGCCGGTCGCGCCGCCCCGCCCTCGCCCCGTGCCGACGCGATCGAAGCCGGGCTCAGTCGAGCGGCGTCTCGACAAACGCCGGCAGCGCTTCCGCGCGCACCGAGTGCGCGGCGAGCGCCGGATAACGGGCCGGGTCGATCCGCGCGAGCGCCGGGTATTCGGCGGTCATGAATTGCGTGAAACGCCATGCGACGGCGACGGTCACGTCGGACTGCAACAGGCGCGCGCCGCCGAGCCAGCCGTTCGCGGCCGCGACGAGCGGCTCGAGTGCGCCATACGCAGCCTCGAGCTGGCTCAGCACGCGCTCGAGCCACGGCGCGTGCTGCTTGTCGGCCGGGCGCAGCGACTGCTCGTACACGACCTGCACCGTCTTCTCGGCCGCCGCCAGCGCGAAGCCGACCGGCACGAGCGCGCGCAGCCGCGCATCGACGGCGTCGGGCAGCAGGCGCCGCTCCGGCGCGACGCGATGGTCGAGGTAGTCGACGATCAGCGACGAATCGATCAGCGTCGTGCCGTCGTCGGTCACGAGCGTCGGCGCCTTCACGACCGGATTGAAGGTCCGGAACCGGTCGAAGTGGCGGAACACCGAGACGGACTCGTGTTCGAACGGCAGGTCGAGCAGCTTCGCCGAAATGGCGACACGGCGCACGAACGGGGAATCCAGCATGCCGATCAGCTTCATCGCAAACGCTCCGCGTGAGGGAATGGGACCGACGACTGTAGCAGCGCCGTGCGTCGCCGCCTAGCGCGACGCGCACCTGATGCACGTCATCCGGTCACGTATCCGACACCCGCTGCGCGGCCAGAATGACCATAATGCAGATTCACGCCCCTTCCGCCCCAAGGTTTGCCATGTGGTATGCCGTCGTCGAGCAGCAGCGGGAATGGATGCGCGCCTGGCGCGAGGCGACGCGTCACGCGTTCGACGTGTGGCCCGCGGCGACGCTGCCGCACGCCGCGTCGTCGTGCTATGACGACCTCTTCGAGCCGCTGCTCGGGCCGGCCGTCGGGCCGCCGCGCTTCGAGATCCGGCGGCCGGCCGTCGACGAGCGGATCATCGCGCGCACGCCGTTCTGCCAGCTGCGGCGCTTCGCGCGCGACGATGCGCGGCGCACGGTGCTGCTGTGCGCGCCGCTCGCGGGGCATGCGGCCGTGATGATGCGGGAGACCGTCGAGGCGCTGCTCGCCGACGGCGACGTCTGCGTGACCGACTGGGTCAATGCGCGCGACGTCCCGCTCGCGTCGGGCCGCTTCGGGCTCGACGAATACGTGGCGACGCTCGACGGCTTCGTCGACGCGCTCGCACGCGACGACCGGCCGCTGCACGTCGTCGCGGTATGCCAGGCCACCGTACCCGCGCTCGGCGCGCTCGCGCTGCGCGCGGCGCGCGGCCTCGCAGCGCCCGCGAGCGTCACGCTGATCGGCGGGCCGCTCGACGCGCGTGTCAATCCGAGCACGCTCGGCACCACGGCCGCGTCCCGGTCGCTCGCGTGGTGCCGCCGCCACCTGATCGACATCGTGCCGCCCCACTTCCCCGGCCATGGCCGCCATGTGTTCCCGACCTATCTTCAGCAAGGCGAGATCGCGCTGCTGTTTCCGCAGCGGTTCCTGACGCTGATCGAGGACTACGCGCGCGCCGCGTCGCACTTCGATGTGACGGCACTGACGGACGCGCGGCGCGCGCTGCGCGAATACACGGCGCTGCTCGACATGCCGGCCGAATACTTCCTGGATACCGTCGATGTCGTGTTCCAGCGGATGTGCCTCGCGAACGGCACGTGGGAGGTCGGCGGCCGGCGCGTCGAGCCGGCCGCGCTGCGCGGTGTCGTACTGCTGACGGTCGAAGGCGGTTGCGACGCCGTCACCGGCGCCGGCCAGACGCATGCGGCACTCGACATGTGCCGCGGCCTCGCGGCCAGCGAGCGTCATCGTCTCGATATCGACGATTGCGATCACTACGGGCTGTTCACCGGCGACCGCTGGCGCGGCGACGTCCATCCGGCGCTGCAGCGCGTGTTCGCGCAGGCCGAAGCCGAACGCCCGGGATCGCGCCGGCGCCGGATCAGGCGGACGTAATGCCGTCGTCCCACGCGCGCGCCGCCTCGAGCAGCGCGCGCACCTCGTCGTCCCCGGTCTGGTCGAAACGCGCGTAGAACTGGCTGATCCCGAAGAACCCCTGCGGCTGCAACTCCGTGACGAACACGTCGGCCAGATCGTCGAGGGCATGCTCGGCATCGGCCGGCGCGACCGGTACGGCAACCACGACGCGCGCGGGATGGCGCTCGCGCAGCGCCTGCAGCGCGACGCGCATCGACGCGCCGGTTGCGACGCCGTCGTCGACGACGATCACGATACGGCCGTCGACCGGCAGCGGCGGCCGCGCACCGCGATACAGCGCGTCGCGCCGCCGCAGCTCGGCGGTCTCGCGCGCGATCACGTCGGCCACTTGCGCATCGGTCACGCCCATCGCGCGGATCGCCGAATGCTGCAGGTGGATCGCCCCGCCGGTCGCGATCGCGCCGATCGCGAATTCGGGATCGAACGGCATGCCGAGCTTGCGCACGACCAGCACGTCGAGCGGCGCACGCAGCGCCTGCGCGACCGGGAATGCCACCGGCACGCCGCCGCGCGGCAGCGCGAGCACGACGACGTCGCGCCGCCCCGCATAGTCGCGCAGCGCGTGCGCAAGCCGGCGACCCGCGTCGGCGCGATCGGCAAAACACTCGGTCACGATCGGCTCCCTGCCGTTGCACCGGATGCGCGACCATCGCGCCGGCGCCTGTCCAACGAGCATGGTTCATCGGGCGCGCCGATGCAAGCGGGGTCATACCGGCGCGGGCGGCATGCGAATTGCGGTGAGAAAGGGATGAGCGGGGTTCGCTCGCGCGGCCCGGGCGGACCGCCGGTCGGCGGTCAGAGCCCGCCGGCCTGCCGGTACAACCGCCAGAACGACTGTGCGTACGACTGCGCAAGCTCCGGCGCGCGCTGGAACACGTTCACCGTTTCCGCGTGCGCGGCCGCGCCGTCGGACAGCGTCGTCAGGGCGACGCTGTCGTCGACGATCACGAAGCGCGGCGCCGGATCGCCGTGCCGCGAGTCGATCGCGACATCGATGCCGGCCGATTTCAGATAGCCCGCGCCGCTGTACTTGCCGGCACGCGACGAACGCACCAGCACGACCCGCACTTCGATCCCGCGCGCGCGCGCCGCACGCAGCGCCGCCGCGACCGCGGGCGGCACGTACGCGTAGCCCGCCAGCAGCACGCGGCGCTGTGCTTGCCCGATCAGGTCGACCGTCGCGTCGGCCGCCGCATTGTCATACGAAAAGTACGTGCCGACCGAGGCGGCGTCGGACGGAATCGGGCTGGCGTGGGCGGTCGCCGCGCAGCCGAGCGCGGCGAGGAGGAAGGCGGCTGGTCTCATGGCGGGCGCCATTGTAGCGACGCCAATTCGCGTGGCAAGCGCCTGCTGAAACGGTGCTGCGCCGGCGCAACACCCGCTGCGGAACGGCCATCGGACGGGCCGGTTCCCGAATCGATTTCGCCGCGTTGCCGGACCGCTTGCGCGCCGCCGGTCAGCCGGCCGCGACGCGCGCGAGCCAGCTCGCGATGCCGTCGACCGAACGGAAATCCGCGACGCTGCGCGCCGGCAGCGCCGGATACGCGCCGCTCGCCATCTCGGCCAGCGCCCGGCCCGGGCCGAGTTCGAGGAACGCGGTCGCGCCGGCCTCGACGCACGCGGCCAGGCAGGCCGCCCACTCGACCGGCTCCGCGATCTGCCGCGCGAGCTTGTCGAGCCCCGCCTCGACATCAAGCACCGACGCGCCGTCGATCCCCGAAAACAGTCGCGTGCCGGGCAGCGGCCGGCGCACGTTCACGGCGGCCAGCGACGCGCGAAACGCGGGCACCGCCGACGCGAGCCGGCGCGTGTGCGACGCGATCCGCACGCACACGGGCGCGACGCGCAGTGCGCCGTCGCGTGCCGCGTCGCCGGCCACCGCGGCGACGTCGGCCTGCCGCCCTGCCACCACGAATGCGTCGCCGGGATTGACGATCGCGATCGCCGCGTCGCGGCCATCGCACAGCTGCGCGAGTTGCGCGCGCGTCAGCCCGCGCACGAACGCCATTCGCTCAGCGCCGCCGCTCGCGGCGTCCATTGCGCGCGCGCGCGCATCGGCGAGATCCAGCGCATCGTACGGGTCGATCATCCCCGCGACGCTCCACGACGCGACTTCGCCGACGCTGTATCCCGCGACACAGCGACGCCGCGGCCACACCGCCTCGAGCAGCGCGGTCGCCGCGAGCGCCTGCACCGTGCAGAGGATCTGCGCGGCGCGGTTCTCGCGCAGCGCGTCCGGTTCGGCGTGCCGCACCCAGTCGCGCGGATCGTCGCCGAGCAGCCGGCCCGCGTGCGCGAACAGCGCGTCGGCCTGCGGCACCGCGCCGGTCAGTTCGAACATGTCCGCGCGCTGTGCGCCTTGCCCCGAACACAGGATCGCCAGCGTCATCGCCTCACCTCGTCCGCTTCGTCCGCTTCGAGCGCATCGACGAACACGCTCATTGCCAGCAGGTCGGCCGCGCCGCCCGGGCTCAGCCGGCGTGCAACGAACGCGCGGTGTGCGGCGGCCGCACGCAAGCGCCAGTCGCGGGCGCGTATGCCGCCGCGAGCGACGAATGCGCGCGCCGTGGCGCGCGCGAAATCGAGGCCGGCCTGCCCGCCTCGATGCAGCAGATTCGTATCGTCGAGCACGGCGATCAGCGCAAAGCACGCGTCGACACGCACGCCTTCCGGGTCGTCCGGGACGCTGCGCCGCGCACGGCGCAATGCCGGCAACCCGACGCCGTACACGGTCGTGAACCCGTCGGCCGCCTCGCGACGCGCGCCGCCGACGCCGTAGCGGCGGCTCGCACGCTCGCCGTGACTGTCGGGCAGCCGCGGGCCGCCGAGAATCTCGGTACCCCAGCGCCGCGCGACGAACGCACCGAGCGTCATCGTGCGAGCAGCCGTGCCGGGCACCGTGCGACGGCCGGCGGCCGCGCACAGCAGCCCGAGCCCGAAGATCGCGCCGCGATGCGTGTTGACGCCGCCGGTCGCGGCGAGCATCGCGTGTTCCGCACGCAGCCCGATCTTGCGCAGCACGGCCATGTCCGCGTCGCGTGCGCCGGCGTCGGCGAGCTCCGCGAAGTACGGCCGCAACACGGCCGCGCTGCGCGCGAACGTCGCGGCGTCCATGTCCGTATGACTGCCCGTGTCGACGTGACTCACGAGCCCCGGTTTCGGATACGTCTCGATTTCGAGCACGAGGCTGCGCTCGGCGAGCTCGGCGATGCGCTCGGCGTCGGACGGCGCCGGTGCGCGGCGGGCGGCCCATGCGCTCATCGCATGCCTCCCGTGAATGCGTCGGCAGACATCAATTCGACAGCGATCGCCGTCTTGACCGCGACTTCAGGCAGCCGCGCATGCAGTTCGCGCCAGTTCACGCCCGCGCCGTCGTCGCGCAGCAGTTCGCCGTCGATGCGCATCGGCGCACGCGCGTCGAGCGCCGCCAGGCCGTCGAGCAGCGCGGCGAGCGATGCGGCGGCCGGCAGCGGAAACACGATGTCGAGATCGGAAGACGCGCTCAGGTAGCGCTCGCCCGTGAGCGCCTGCCATGCAAGGCTGCCGAACACGCGACCCGGCACGCCGCAGCGCGCGCCGAGCGCATCCAGCTCGCGCAACGTCGCGTGCCATGCGTCGGGGGCGACGGCGAGCACGTCGGCCAACGCGGGCAGCGGGCCGATCGACTCCACCATGTCGGCGGCGACGTTCAGTGCAATGCGCCGCTTGCCCGCGGAGGGCGGCAGCGGCAGGCCGAGCGGGATGCGCCCCGCATCGGCCTCGTCGGGCGATGCGCGGCGCACGATCAGCGGCCAGCAGTGCGCGGCCCACGCCCGCACGAGCGGATCGGCCGCCAGCGCGGGATCCCGCGCGCATGCCGCGCCCCACCCTGCCGCCGTCAGCGTGACGAGCGTGTGGCGGCGCGGCGGCGTGTCAGCGTGCTGCACGCGCGAGTGCCTCGACGCGTCGCGCGACGTCGGCCGCGACCGGCCGGCCGCGCGCCGCACGGCCATCGCCGCGATCGGCCGGTCTGCCGAGCCATTCGCCGACCTGCGCGTCGAGCGCGCGGGACGGGTCGAGCACGGCGTCGACGGCGCCCATCTTCACGAGATTGTCGAGCCCCGGCGCGAACACCGGCGTCGAGCGCGCCATCTCCTTCAGCACGTCGATCGGCAGCTTCGTCACGCGCGACATTGACGGCAGGTCCATCACCTCCGGCTCGGCGCCCGGCACCGCGAGCAGCGTGCGCGTCGCGAGCGCGGTCGCGATGAACGCACCGGCGGCCGTATGGCCGTACAGCACGCCGATCGTCCGGTGCCCGGCGAGCTCCGCGTGCATCAGGCATTTCGCGAGATGCGACAAGCCTTCGTTCAGGCCGAGCAGTTCGTCGCGCTTGCTCATCCGCTGGCTGTCGCTGTCGACGAGCACGAGAATCGGCGTGTCGCCGCCGCGCTCGATCGTGTCGAGCACGTGCGACGCGAGCGTCACGGCTTCGTCGATGCCGAACGGCAAGCGGTCGGCGACGCCGATCACGTCGACGCGCGTGCCGGCCAGGTCAGCCCGGCCCTTCAGCAGGCCGCCGGTTCGCACGATCGAATGGCCTTTCGGAAACAGCGAAGTCAGTACTTCATCGAGCGTCATGCTGGAACTCCTGCAGTTGGTCGGCGAGCTTCGCGAATGCGTCGTCGGGCATGCCGGGGATCGCTTCCGGCGTGTCCGCGCCGAGCATGCGCCACACGTCGAGCGCGTCCTTGCATGCGCCGAACCGTTCGACGCGCGCTTCGAGACGCGTCTGCTCCGCACGCAGCATCGCCGCATCGAAGCGCGGCGCACGGCCGAGCAGCTCGAGCGCGGCTGCACGAAACGCGTCCGGCGTATCGGCCACATAGCGGTCCGCGCCGCCGATCAGCCGCCGATGCTTGCCGCCCATCGTGCGCCAGATCAGCGCGCGATCCTTCGCGTCGAACTCCTCGACGCCGCGATTGGTCTCGATCACTTCGGGACCCGACACGCTGATGCGCCCCTGCTCGGACACCGCGAGCGCCGAGCAGCACGCGGCGAGCAGCCCGCCGCCGCCGTAGCACCCCGCGCGCCCGCCGATCAGCCCGATCACCGGCACGCCGGCCGCACGCGCGTCGACGAGCGCGCGCATGATCTCGGCGATCGCGAGTTCGCCCGCGTTCGCTTCCTGCAGCCGCACGCCGCCCGTATCGAACAGGATCAGCACCGGCGTGCCGAGTTCGCGCGCCGCACGCAGCAGCCCCGTGAGCTTCGCGCCGTGCACTTCGCCGAACGCGCCGCCCATGAAGCGGCCTTCCTGTGCGGCGACGAACACCGGCTTGCCGTCGAGCCGGCCGTGGCCGACCACCATCCCGTCGTCGAACTGCTGCGGCAGGTCGAACAGCGGCAGGTGCGGGCTCGTCACGCGCTCGCCCGGCCCGAGAAATTCCGTGAAGCTGCCCGCGTCGAGCAGCCCGTCGACGCGCTGGCGCGCCGACGCTTCGTACCAGCTCGCGCCGTTCGCGACGAACGCAGGTGCGTCATGGATCACGTCGTTCATCATGCGTCCCCCTCGATCGCGCGCACGGCCTGCGCGAGCCGCAGCGACACCATGTCGGGCCGCGCGCCGCCGTCGTTGATCGACAGCTTCAGGCCGCCCGGCGCGCGCCGCTCGACGAAGTCCGACACGACCGCCTGCCACACCGCGCCGAAACCGATCGCCGCGGTGCGGATGTCGATCTCGCATGCATTGCCCGGCAGCACGCGCTCGACGAGCACCTCGAGATTGCCGGACGCGACCACGCCGACGAGCGCCGTGGCCCGTTCGCCCTGCGCGCGTTCGCGCGCGGTGAAGCGATAGTTCAACTGTTCCATGCCCTCTTCCTCACCAGTTGCGGAACCGGGCCGGCGGCGCATACAGGCCGCCCGACCAGTGCACGAGATCCTTGATCGAGCGCGCGGCGAGCCAGCGGCGGTCGGCGTCGAGCGGATCGATGCCGAGATCCTCCGGGCGGCGGATCACGCCGCGCTCGCGCAGCCGCTCGACCATCCTGCGGTCGCGGCCGCGGCCGATTTCCGTATAGCCGGCCACGCCCCGGATCGCGTGCTCACGCTCGTCCTTGTCGCGGCACATCAGCAGGTTCGCGATCCCTTCCTCGGTGACGATGTGCGTGACGTCGTCGCCGTAGACCATGATCGGCGCGAGGTCGAGCTGCAGCTTGTCGGCGAGCTTCAGCGCGTCGAGCTTCTCGACGAACATCGGCACGTTCTTGTCGCCGAACGTCTCGCCGATCTGCACGACCAGCTTGCGGCCGCGCCTGAGCGCCGCCGGCGTGTCGGGGTCGGCTTCCGCACCGGCCTTCAGCCACGGCTCGCTCGGGTGGCGCCGGCCGCGCGCATCGCTGCCCATGTTCGGCGCGCCGCCGAAACCGGCGATCCGCTCGGCGGTGACCGTGGACGAATGGCCCGACAGGTCGATCTGCAGCGTCGAGCCGATGAACATGTCGCACGCATAGAGGCCGGCGGTCTGGCAGAACGCGCGGTTCGAGCGCAGCGACCCGTCGGAGCCCGTGAACCACACGTCGGAGCGCGCGCGGATATAGTCGTCCATCCCGACTTCGGAACCGAAGCAGTGGATCTGCTCGACCCAGCCCGATTCGATCGCGGGGATCAGCGTCGGGTGCGGATTGAGCGCCCAGTGCGTGCAGACCTTGCCCTTCAGCCCGAGCTTCGCGCCGTAGGTCGGCAGGAGCAGCTCGATCGCGGCCGTGTTGAAGCCGATCCCGTGGTTCAGGCGCTTGATCCCGTACGGTTCGTAGATGCCCTTGATCGCGAGCATCGCGGTCAGGATCTGCGTCTCGGTGATCGCGGCCGGGTCGCGCGTGAACAGCGGCTCGACGTAGAACGGCCGGCCGGCCTCGACGACGAAATGCACGCGGTCGCCGGGAATGTCGACGCGCGGCACCTTGTCGACGATGCGGTCGACCTGCGCGATCACGATGCCGTCCTTGAATGCGGTGGCTTCGACGACGGTCGGCGTGTCTTCCGTGTTCGGGCCGGTGTACAGGTTGCCGTCGGCGTCCGCGCTGACCGCGGCGATCAGCGCGACCTGCGGCGTGAGGTCGATGAAGTAGCGTGCGAACAGCTCGAGATACGTGTGCACCGCGCCGAGCGCGATCTTGCCGCCGAACAGCAGCTTCGCGATCCGCTGCGACTGCGGGCCCGAATACGCGAAGTCGAGACGCTTCGCGATCCCGCGCTCGAACACGTCGAGATGCTCGGGCAGCACGACGCCCGACTGCACCATGTGCAGGTCGTGGACCTTCGCGCTGTCGACGTCGGCGAGCGCCGTCGCGAGCAGGTCGGCCTGCTTCTGGTTGTCGCCTTCGAGGCAAACGCGGTCGCCGGGCCGCAGCACCGCTTCGAGCAACGCGACGGTGTCGCGCGCATCGACCCGCTTGCCGCGAGCGAAGGCCGCGCCGGCCGCGAGGCGTGCATCGCGCGCCTGCCGCGCGTGATTCCATCCCGTCATGAACAGTTCTCCCGCTTCGATGGTTCAGCGGCATTCTAAGCCGGGCGCCGCCGCCGATTGATGATGTTGACGCATGCGACTCAGAGGACGCCGCGATGGATGCGGCCCGCCGGGGCCCGCGCGCACCGGCTGCGCGCGCTGGGCCCCCGCGGGCCGCCCGACACGCAGGCGGCGGCTATGCGCCGACCAGCGCGCGCGTCGCGAAGAACAGCACCGACGGGCCGAGCAGGCAGCCGACGCCGGTATGGAACGTCGCGACCAGCGCGCCGTACGGCACGAGCCGGCGGTCGGTCGCGGCGAGGCCCGCGCTCACGCCGCTCACGGTGCCGGCGAGGCCGCCGAAGATCATCGCGGAGCGCGGGGTCTTGAGGCCCATGAAGTTGGCCGCGACCGGCGTGCCGACCATCACGATGATCGCCTTCACGAGCCCCGTCGCGATGCTGAGCGCGATCACGTCGGAGCTCGCACCGATCGCCGCGCCCGTGACGGGCCCGACGATGTAGGTGACGGCGCCCGCGCCGATGGTCGTCATGCTGACCGCATCGGTATAGCCGAACGCGCGTGCGACGCATGCGCCGACGATGAACGGCAGCACGGTGCCGAGCAGCAGCGACACGAAGCCGACGAGGCCGGCCTTGCGCGCCTCGGTCGGCTGCACTTCGAACGCGGTCGCGACGATCGCGAAATCGCGCAGCATCGCGCCGCCCATCAGGCCGACGCCGGCGAACAGCGGCACGTCGGCGATCCCCTTCTGGCCGCCGGTGAACGCGCCGCCGACATACGCGAGCACAAGACCGATCACGATCGCGATCGCGGAGCCGTGTACGCGGCCGAATGTGAGCTTGCGCGACGCGATCGACGACAGCCACATGATCAGGCCGACCAGCGCGAACGACGCGACGAGCCCGTTGTGGGCGACGGTTTTTTCGAGCATCTGCAGCATGGCGGTCTCCTTCACCGTTCGTCGAGTGCCGGCACGCCCGCGAAGGCCGTGTCGTCGCGCCCCATGCGCACGAGTACCGCAATGCAGCATGCGCAGATCGCGACCGCGCCGACGGCTGCGAGCAGGGCGACCGGCCCGCCCTTCAGCGCGGCGACGACGTTCTGGTTCGCGGCCATCGCGACGACGACCGGGATGTACATCGCGCCCCAGAAACCGACGCCCGCCTCGGTCTCCTTCGGCAGCCAGCCGCACCGGTGCAGCCACAGGCGCAGGCAGATCAGCAGCAGCATCGCGATGCCGACGCCGCCGACGTTGGTCTTCACGCCGATCGCGGCGCCCAGCAGGTCGCCGAGGAACAGTCCGGCCAGATGGCAGAACGCCAGCAGCGCGGTTCCGTAGATGATCATGAGTCGTCTCCAGTCTCTTCGTGACGGGCGCCTGACACCTGCGGGAGCCGGGCCCGCACGCCGATCCCGTGCGGACTGCCTGTCTCCTGCGGCGGTGCGCCGCGGCCCGGCGGCTCGTCGTGCGAGCGCGTTCTCGGGGGTCGATGGGATGATGCGGTTTCGGGCCGGACGCCGGATGGCTTAGACTGACCGATACAGCCGGCGGCGCGACACGGGCTACGCGTCCGGTGCGCCCCGCTTGCATGGGCCGCACCAGGGCGTGATCCGATACTAGCGCCGCAAAATCCGGCCATTTATGAAGTTGTCGAAACCGATTCAGTGGATTTAGCAATGCGTCCGTTACCGCCCGAGCTGCTGCGCAGCTTCGTCGCCGTCGCCCAGTCCGGCAGTTTCACCGCCGCGTCCGAGCGCGTGAGCCTGTCGCAGTCGACCGTCAGCCAGCACATCCGCCGCCTCGAGGAGCTGCTCGACCGGCCGCTGTTCGAGCGCGACACGCGCAACGTGCACCTGTCGCAGCACGGCGACGCGCTGTTCCGCTACGCGGTGCGCATCCTCGAACTGATGGACGAGGCCGTCACGTCGGTGTGCGGCCCGCCGCTGTCGGGCAAGGTGCGGCTCGCGATGTCGGAGGATTTCGCGTCCGCGCACCTGACGGCCGCGCTCGCGAGCTTCGTGCAGCGCAATCCGGACGTCGAGCTCGCGATCTCGACGGGGCTGTCGGGCGACCTGTTCGATGCGCTCGACGAAGGCCGCCACGATCTCGTGTTCGCCAAGCGCGTCGCGGGCAGCCGGCGCGGCCGCGTGATCCGCAGCGAACCGCTGTACTGGTGCACCGGCCCCGATTCGCGGATCACCGGTCACGAGGCCGTGCTGCCGCTCGCGATGCATCCGGAGCCGAGCGTGTCGCGCCGCCGCGTGCTCGAGTCGCTGGAGGCGGTGGGCCGCCCTTACCGGATCGCCGTCGTGAGCAGCAGCATCGCGGTGCTGCGCGCGGCCGCGAGCGCGGGGCTCGGCGTCAGCGCGTTCGCGGGCTACGTGATTCCGGCCGGGCTCGCGCGGCTCGACGCGGGACTGCCCGAACTCGGCGAACTCGAATACGTGATCGACCGGCCGGCGGCCGCTTCGCGCTCGACACTCGCGCTCGAAGCAACGCTGATCACGGCGGCGGCCGAACTGTAACGATCGTCTTCCATCGCGCATCACGCCGACGCCGCCCCGCCGCGGCGTTCGCGCGCAACTGACGGTCTTGCCCGGAACGCGTCAGCGTCCGCGCAGTACCCGCTCGCGACAATGGGACCCATCGGAACGCACGGCAGTGTGCCGCGCGTCCGCTGTCCCGTCCCCTTGATCGGAGCACACCATGAACGTCTTGCGATTCGCCGTCGCGACCGCCGCAGCCGCGCTGCTGTCCCCCGCCCTTGCGCAAACCGATGCCGCGGCGCCCGCACCGGGCCTGACGCGCGCGGAAGTCGTCGCCCAGTTGAAGCAGGCCTATCTCGACGGCGAACTGCCGACCAACGACGGCAACTATCCGCCGAATGCCGCGACGCGCGCACGCAACCGGGAACTGGTGCAGGCCGTGCAGCCCGCGTGGCTCGCGCAGACGCCGCAGGCACCGCAAACGGCCACCCAGCAATAACCCTTTACGGCCCGGCCGAAACGCGCGGCGCGGACGCGCTCAGGGCAGGAAGCTGCGGCGCCGCGCGTCGATCAGCTCGACGAGCAGCCGGTCGCGCTCGGCCGCCAGTTCCTGCATCGAGCGCGCGCCCTGGATCGCGCGCAGTTCGTCGTTCAGCTTGCGATCGACGGCCGGATCGAACGACGGCGTGCCGAGGTCGTCCCACCACGTCGTGATCGGCCCCGACAGGTGTTCGAGGAAGTGCGCGATCCCGCCCGCGCCGCCGCCGAGGTGATAGGTCAGGCACTGCCCCATCAGCCCCCAGCGCAAACCCGGGCCCCACGCGACCGCCTTGTCCGCATCGGCGACGCTCACCACGCCTTCCCCCACGAGGTGATACACCTCGCGAAACAGCGCCGCCGCGAGCCGGTTCGCGACGTGGCCGGTCATTTCCTTGTTGAGCACGATCGTCTGCTTGCCGAGTGCGTCGTAGAAATCCTTCACGCGCGCGATCACGCCCGGGTCGGTCGCGTCGCCGCCGACCAGCTCGACGAGCGGAATCAGGTGCGGCGGGTTGAACGGATGCGCGATCAGGCAGCGTTCCGGATGCCGGTCGCACGCGGTCTGGATCTCGGACATCTTCAGGCCCGAGGAGCTCGACGCGATTGGCACGCGCGCGGGCAGCACGTCGTCCATCTGCCGGTACAGCGCACGCTTCAGGTCGAGCCGCTCGGGACCGTTTTCCTGCACGAAATCGACGCCGTCGAGCGCGCGCACGAGATCCGCGTCGAACGACAGCCGCGCGGAAAATTCGGCGGCCCGCTCGCCAAGGAACGCAGCGAGCGCGTCGCGCAGCCGCGCGTCGGCCTGCGGCGCGGGATCGGTCGCGACGACGTCGAAGCCCTTCGACAGATAGAAAGCCGCCCAGCTCGCGCCGATCACGCCGGCCCCGACGATCGCGATGCGTTGAATGTCCATGTCCGTCCCGTCTCCGTGGTCTGTGGATAGCGCGACGATTGTCGCATCGATTCACTTCGTCTCGCGTTGATGCAGGTTGCGATGTCCCTCTTGAAGACAAAGCCCCGCCAGGCATGACACCTGGCGGGGCTTTGTTCAACGTGCGGCGCGGCGCGGTACGCGCGCGCCGTCGCACTCAATCGAAATCGAACAGGTCGAACACCGATTTCTTGCGACGCTGGCCTTCGTGTCGATAACGGTCGTCGTGTGAGCGCCCGTCGCGCCCCCAGCCATCGTCACGCCCGCGCTGCGCCTGCGCATCGTGCCGCGGCGGCGGCGCGTCGCGGCGTGCCGGCACATCGCCGGTTTCGCGTGCGATCAGCTTGTCGAGCTCGCCGCGATCGAGCCAGACGCCGCGGCACGTCGGACAGTAGTCGATCTCGATCGACTGGCGCTCGGCCATCAGCAGGTCGGGGGTCTTGCATACAGGACATTTCATCACGCTTCTCCTTGCATTGAGAATTCCGGATCGAGGGCAGGACGCGGCCCGCCCGCTTGCTCAGCGACCTTCGACCCGCGCCGCGCGCCTCGCCTTCGCACGCCGCGCCAGCATGTTCATGCCCTCGACGAACGCCGAGAACGCCATCGCCGCGTAGATATAACCCTTCGGCACGTGTGAGCCGAAGCCCTCCGCGATCAGCGTCATGCCGATCACGACGAGGAACGACAGCGCGAGCATCACGATGGTCGGGTTGCGATCGATGAAGCGTGCGAGCGGCTGCGCGGCGAACAGCATCACGCTCACCGCGACGATCACCGCGACGAACATGATCGGGACGTGCTCGGTCATGCCGATCGCGGTCACGATGCTGTCGATCGAGAACACGATGTCGAGCATCACGATCTGGCCGATCGCGGCCCACACCGTCAGGCCGGCCGCGCCGCCCGACGCGCCCGCACCGTCGCCGTCATGCGACACGTGATGATGGATCTCGGTGGTCGCCTTCCACACCAGGAACAGGCCGCCCGACAGCAAGATCATGTCGCGCCACGAGAACGCGTGATCGAACAGCGTGAACACGGGTTCGGTGAGGCTTGCGATCCACGCGACGCTGCCGAGCAGCGCGAGGCGCATCACGAGCGCGAGCGCGATGCCGAGGCGCTGCGTGCGGGCGCGCTGCGCCTCGGGCAGCTTGTTGCTGAGGATCGAGATGAAGATCAGGTTGTCGATGCCGAGCACGACTTCCATCACGACGAGCGTCAGGAGCGCGGCCCAGACGGCGGGGTCGGCGGCAAGCGTCAGCAGGTAGTCCATGAAAAGGGCCGATTCGAATGGGGAAAGCCTGATGATAGGCGACCCACGACTTCGAAAAAATCAGAGAGAATCTGATCTTTGGTTCGGTTTTTCCGAAATATTGATCCGATGCTGAATTTTCGACATCTGTACTATTTCTGGGTCGTCGTGAAGGAAGGCGGCTTCGCGCGCGCCGCCGAGCGGCTCGACATGGCCGTGCAGACGATCAGCGCGCAGGTGCGCGAACTGGAAAAGTCGCTCGGCCACCAGTTGCTGCGCCCGGCCGGGCGCGGCGTCGCGATGACCGATGCCGGCCAGGCCGCGTATGCGCGCGCGGAGGTCATCTTCGAGATGGGCCGGCTGATCCCCGACGAAGTGCGCGCGGCGGCCAGCCAGCCGACCGTGCGGCTCGCGGTCGGCCTCGCGGACGGGATTTCCAAGCTCGCCGCGCATGCGATCCTCGCGCCGGTGCTCGACACGCCCACGCTGCGGCTGTTGTGCCATGACGGCGAGCACGACACGCTGCTCGCGGAACTGGCGCTGCATCACCTCGATCTCGTGCTGGCCGGCCAGGGCGCGCCGTCGGGGTCGAATCTGCGCGTGACGAGCGAGCGGCTCGTCGCGTCGCCGGTCGACTGGTACGGGCCCGCGGCACTCGTCACGCCGGCGGCGCGGCAGCGCTTCCCGCACTGCCTCGCCGAGCTGCCGGTGCTGCTGCCGACCGCCCATTCGGCGCTGCGCGCACGCCTCGACCTGTGGCTGGAGCGGGAGCGGGTCGTGCCGCGCGTGGCCGGGGAATTCGAGGACAGCGCACTGATGGCCGTGTTCGCGGCACGCGGCCTCGGCGTGTTCCCGCTCAGCGAACTCGGCGCGAACGACGCGTCGCTGCTGCGCGGGCTGCGCCGGCTCGGCCGCGCCGGCGACGTGACCGAGGAGATCCACGCGATCCGCTCGCGGCGCGGCGAACACCATCCGCTGGCATCGCAGCTGTTCGCCGCCGCGCGGCCGACGCAGGCCGCCTGAAGCAAGCGCGACATCAAACGAAACTATAATGACGCCCCGGCCATACGAGATTGCCACGCGCATCGCACCGGCACCACCGTTGTGCGCCCTGCGCCCGCAGCCCCGCGCGGCATCTCGCCGAGCCTTTTGAAAGACGCCATGCACAACCGATTTCGCCTGTTTTCCGTTTCGTGCGCGCTCGCGGCCGCGACCGTGCTGGCGGCGTGCTCGTCGCCGCCCAAGCCGATCTATCAGCAGGAGCAGTTCGACGCGGCCAGCAGCCCGTATGCGCACACGTTCCGCTCGAAATCCGACGCGGCCTGCGAGGCCGCGCGCCGCGCGCTGCTGAGCCAGGGCTATGTCGTGTCGTCGTCGCGCAACGATGCGGTCGACGGCAGCAAGAATTTCCAGCCGAGCAACGACATGCACGTCGTGATCGAGTTTCACGTCGTGTGTGCGGACGCAAACGCGGACGGCACGTCGAGCATCGCGTACGTGAACGCGGTGCAGGACCGCTACACGCTGAAGAAGTCGAATACGTCGGCAAGCGTCGGGCTCAGCGTGTTCGGTTCGCTGTCGCTGCCGATCGGGTCGAGCGACGACGCGCTCGTGAAAACCGCGAGCGAGACGATTCCCGCCGGCGTGTTCTACGAGCGCTTCTTCAATCTCGTCGAGCATTTCCTGAAGATCGATCCGGCCCGCCGCGATCGCGCGACCGTCAAGGCGGCCGAGAAGGAACCGGTCGCACCGCTGCCCGAACCCGCACCGACGCCGCAAGGCGAGCCGATGAAGATGACGACGCCCGTCGTGCCGACGCCGCCGGCCGCGCCGGTGCCGCTGTCGGTGCCGAGCGTCGCGCCGGCTTCGGGCACGTCGGTCGTGCCGGCCGTGCCCGCCGCGGCATCGGCCGTGGTCGCGCCGGGGGCGATGCGGGGTGTGGGGCCGGGTGTGGGGGCCGGTGGCGCTTCGGTGCCTGCTTCGGCTTCGGCCCCCGCCCCTGCGTCGACGCCCGCTTCGACGTCGACGCCTGCCGCATCGATGCCTGCAGTTGCCAGACAGGCCGCCGCAACGCCGGCATCGGCCGCGCCTGCGGCATCCGCACCTGCGCCGTCGAACGCCGCGCCGACGTCGGCAGACACGACGCCGGTGCCTCCCGCTGCCGATCCCGTCGCCTCGTCCGCACCGACCGGTGCCAGCGCACCGTCCACGAACTGACCGCGCGGCCGACTCCGCGCGCCGTACGCCCATTGCGTGCGGCGCGCCACATGCCCTCCTCCCTGTCACGTCCGACGAGATGACCGCACACCGGCCCACCGGCTGCGCGTGCTCGCCATGACGTGACCGGCGATCGGGAACAGCCCGTCGCGACGGACAACGCCAATCCCGCTTTCACAAACGCCGGCGATCGTTCCCGCGCCGCCGTCACCCCGCCGTTACGTCTTCGCCAGCATCGCCTGCCGGCTGCGCCGCGTCCCGCGCGCAGGCGCGTTACCGCAACGTCGCGTTCAGCGTCTGCAACTGCTCGACCGTCGCCGTCACGCCGCCGCACACGATCACTGCGATGTCCGACGCCGAGGCAAGCACCGGCACCGACAGTTCGAGCGCGGCCAGCGCGGCGCCGCACGCCGGCTCGACGACGATCCGGTGCTCGTCCAGGAACCGCAGCGACGCAGCGACCGCCTGTGCATCCGACACCACGACCGGATGAATCGCATGCCGCGTCGCCCATTCGACCGCCGCGTCGCACGGCCGCTTCGCGCCCAGCGACGTCGCGATGCTCGTGATCGCAGGCAGTTCGACCGGGCGCCCCTGCGCGACCGAGCGCGCGTAACTGTCGGCGCCCTCCGTCTCGACCGCGACGACCGGCACGTCGTGCCAGCCGTTGCGCGCGAGCCCCTCGAGCACGCCGCACAGCAGCCCGCCGCCGCCGACCGCGAGCACCACCGCGTCGGGTTTCGGGCCGATTGCCGCCATCTCGTCGATCATCGTCGCGTGCCCCTGCCACAGCACGGGGTCGTCGAACGGATGCACGAACGCATCCTGCGTGCCGACGGCCGACAGCGCGAACGCGTTCGCCTCGGCCCAGCTCGCGCCGTGCACGACCACCTCCGCGCCTTCGACACGGATCAGCTCGCGCGCGCGGGCCGACGCGGTTTCAGGCACGACGACGAGCACCGGCACACCGAGCTCACGACCGCAATACGCGACCGCGATGCCCGCATTGCCGCCCGACGACGACACGAACCGGCGCGCGCCGGCCGCATGCCGCGCTTCGCAAACCGCGCCGATGCCGCGCAACTTGAACGAGCCGGACGGCTGCAGCGCGTCGAGCTTCAGCCGGATGTTGGTACCGAGACGGCGCGACGCGATTTGCGAGCGGATATAGGGGGTCTGGATATGAAGCGGCATGGTGCGGGATACGGTCGGGACAAAGGGAACGCACGCGGCCTGTGAACAGGCCCGGCAACCGCGACCATCGTACGGCACGCCGGTCATGCTTTCCAATACCATCGAATGGCACTTGCTATGCTTGACAGGCCTACCCGACGAATCGAAACCGGAGCCGACCGCGCATGCGTCAGATCGAACTGCGTCACCTGCGTTACTTCGTGGCAGTCGCGCAAGCCGGCAGCGTGATGGCCGGCGCCCGCGCGGCCGGGATCGTCCAGCCCGCGCTGTCGCGGCAGATCCGCGAGCTCGAGGACGCGATCGGCGCGCCGCTGCTGGTCCGCCGCGCGACGGGCGTCACGCTCACGGCGGCCGGCGCGAGTTTCCTGCAGGATGCGACCCGCCTGCTCGCGATGTTGCAGGAGAGCCGCGAGCGAGCGTTGCGCAGCGCGGCCGGCCAGCTCGGCGAGCTGCGGCTCGGCGCACTGCCGAACTGTCTGCCGCTGCCGGTCGTCGCGAACGTGCTCAAGGCGTTTCGCGATGCGTGTCCGGACGTGAAGCTGTCGATCGCACCGATGCTGTCGGCCGAGCAGGCGGCGGCGCTGATGCGCGGCCAGCTCGACGGCGGCATCATGGCGTGGCGCCGCGACGAGGCACCGCATCTGTCGGGCGTGCGGCTGCTGAGCGACCGCTTTGTACTGGCGATGCCCGCGCCGCCCGGCGGCCGCTTCCACGCGCCGCGCACGCTCGCCGACGTCGCGCACGAACCGTTCGTCTGGTTCGACGCGCAGCGCTCCGCCGCGCACCACCGCTTCCTGATGGCGCAGTGCGAACGCACCGGCTTCACGCCGCGCATCACGCAGGTCGGCAGCGACATCCCGACGCTGATCGGTCTCGTGGCGGCCGGCATGGGCTGTGCGTTCGTGCCGGAAAGCGCATCGCCGACATGCCCGCGCACCGTCCGGCTCGTCGCGCTCGACGAACTCGCGAGCCGCTTCGACATCGAGTTCGTGTTCGACGGGGCGGCGCCGCCTTCCCCCGTCGTCGCGAGGTTTCTCGACGCGGTGCGCGACGCAGCCGGCCGCGCGGACTGACCGACCGCCCGGCGTGCACGAGCCGCGCGCCGGCGACGGATTGCGCAGCATCGCCCGGCAGCGGATTCGCCCCCCAGCGCTGTCGTGTCGCATGGCAACCGGCTTCGCTGCCCTCGCACCGCAAACGGCCGCTCGAACGGACGAAAAAATCTTTCAAATCGATGACAACCGGCGCTACCGCGCCGGTATTTTTAAATTGGCACCAAAAACAGCCGCTTAACGTCATTTCGAATCGTTATGCGCCGAAATATACTGCGCCCCGCATCCAACCCTCGTGCCAAAGAGAGGATGCCTTTCTGCCCCGGTCACGGTCCCCCTGTGACCGGGGCTTTTTTTGGGCCGCGAGCCGCGCACGCACGACGCCCCGATCGCGCATTGTTGACATCAAATCAAGATAATTTCGCTCGAACGCGGCTTTTTCGGCAAAAGTCATGCAGGCACACTTCACGCTGTCCACAACGGCCCTGGTGCCGTTGCCCAACGCTTGCAGGAGCGCATCGCGTGAACGCCACGACCTCTTCCCCTTCCCGCCCGGGCGGCAGCGCCGCGCTGCCGCTGCTGGCGCTTGCCGCCGGCGCGTTCGGCATCGGCACGACCGAGTTCTCGCCGATGGGCCTCTTGCCCGTGATCGCCGACGGCGTGCACGTGTCGATTCCGCAGGCCGGCATGCTGATCAGCGCGTATGCGATCGGCGTGATGGCCGGCGCGCCGCTGATGACGCTGCTGCTCGCGCGCTGGTCGCGCAGATCGGCCCTGATCGCACTGATGTCGATCTTCACGATCGGCAACCTGCTGTCGGCCATCGCGCCCGACTACACGACGCTGCTGCTCGCTCGACTCGTCACGAGCCTCAACCACGGTGCGTTCTTCGGGCTCGGCTCGGTGGTCGCGGCCAGCCTCGTGCCGCGTGAAAAGCAGGCCAGCGCGGTTGCGACGATGTTCATGGGCCTCACGATCGCGAACGTCGGCGGCGTGCCGGCCGCGACCTGGCTCGGCCAGATGATCGGCTGGCGCATGTCGTTCGCGGCTACCGCGGCACTCGGCCTGATCGCGATCGCCGGCCTGTTCGCCGCGCTGCCGAAGGGCGAAGCCGGCAAGATGCCAAACCTGCGCGCCGAGCTGTCGGTGCTGACGCGCCCCGTCGTGCTCGGCGCGCTCGCGACCACGGTGCTCGGCGCCGGCGCGATGTTCACGCTGTACACGTACGTCGCGCCGACGCTCGAACACCTGACCGGTGCGACGCCCGGCTTCGTGACCGCGATGCTCGTGCTGATCGGCGTCGGCTTCTCGATCGGCAACATCGCCGGCGGCCGCCTCGCCGACCGCTCGCTCGACGGCACGCTGATCGGCTTCCTGGTGCTGCTGATCGTGACGATGGCCGCGTTTCCGGTGCTCGCCCGCACGCATGCCGGTGCCGCGGTCACGCTGCTGGCCTGGGGTGTCGCCACGTTCGCGGTGGTCCCGCCGCTGCAGATGCGCGTGATGCGTGCCGCGCACGAAGCGCCGGGCCTCGCGTCGGCGGTCAACATCGGCGCGTTCAACCTCGGCAACGCTGCCGGCGCGGCAGCCGGCGGCGCGGCGATCTCGGCCGGCTTCGGCTATGCAGCCGTGCCGCTCGTCGGCGGACTGATCGCCGCGGCAGGGCTCGCACTGGTCGCGCTGCAGGCGAACCAGCGCCGCCGCGCACCGGTCGCCGCGAACGGGTGAGCGCACGGCGATCCTCATGGTGTCGATATACGGCACCGGCATTGAAAAAACGCCTGCGCCGCACAGCCCGGCGCCCGATGCATCGTCAGAAGCGATGCACGATGCCGAGCTGCACGCCGCGCGCGTTCGCGCCCGGATACGCGAGCGGCAGGCCCGGATTCGCCGCGCCGGCGAGCGTGTAGCCGGCCTGGTTGCGGTTGCGCAGGTACGACAGCGCGCCATAGAAGCTCGTGCGCTTCGACAGGTCGTATTCGTACATCAGCCCGAACTGGTCCGCGTTGTCGCCTTGCGACGTCTGGTCGTGCAGGTATGCATAGCCGAGCGCGACATAGTTCGCCGGATTGAGCTGGTACTTGACCGACAGCCCGTACACGCGCGAATCGATCCCGAGATCGGCCCACTTCACCGCGGAGAAGCCGCCGTACACGGTCGCCTTGCCGATCTCGTACGATGCGCCGGCCATGATCGTGCGATCGGTCGTGGTCGCGGTCGCGTTCTTCAGCCACTGGCCCGCGACGAACGCCGCGAACGGTCCGTGCGTGTAGGTCACGTCGAACTGCTGGCTCGAGCCTGCCGAGCGCACGCCGCCCGCATCGCCGAACCCGACGTACAGCCCGGCCTGGAAGCCGGCGATCTCGGGGCTCTGGTACGACAGCGTATTGCTGGTGCGGAACTTGAACACGGTCAGGTTGTCCATGCCGGACGCCTGCGTGACGCCGCCGAACGCATCCTGCCCGCCCTGGTCGTTGAACAGCGGCGAATTCTGGCGGCCCGCGCGCACCGTGCCCCACTGCCCCGCGATGCCGACCCACGCCTGCCGATTGAACATGCTGCCCGAGCTCGCCAGCGAACCGTCGTTCGGATTAAAGCCGTTCTCGAGTGCGAACTCGATCTTCTGGCCGCCGCCGATGTCCTCGCCGCCCTTCATCCCGAAGCGGCTACCCCGTTGGCCGCTCGAGCCGATCGCCGCCGTATAGCCGTTGCCGGTATTCACGTACTGCGCGAATTCGTCGATCACGCCGTACAGCGTGACGCCGTCCTGCGCGAGCCCGGCGCCCGACCCACCCAAGCATGCGGCCGCGACGGCCATGCGAAGACCGGCATGCGCCGATCGCGCCCGGGAACGATTGCCTCGTGCGTTCATTTGCTTAGTCATACTATTCAATGAAATGAGAATGGAACAATGCCGGGCACGGTGGTCTGCCATGCCGGCATCGCGGGAAACGAAGGTGAGGGACAGCGCAGCTGCCGGTCGCGCCGGATTCGGCGCGGCGGGCCGCTCAGGCCGGCTGGAGGCCGGCCCGTCGGGCGACGCGATGCGTCAGTGGTGAACCTCGCCGCGCTCGAGCGGCAGGATCAGGCGCTCGGGGATGCTGCGTCGCGACGCACGCGCGCCGACGTAGTACAGCGCGGCCGGCACGACGAGGCCGAGGATCCACGAGATGTCGGTGCCGCCGAGTGCGTCGACGAGCGCGCCCGTGTAGATGTGCGTCGACATGAATGGCAGTTGCACCAGGATGCCGACGACGTAGATCGTGATCGCCATCACGTTCCAGCGGCCGTAGCGGCCATCCGGATCGGACAGCGCCGGCACGTCGTAGCGCGAGCGCGTGAAGCAGTAGTAGTCGACCAGGTTGATCGCGCTCCACGGCGTGAAGAACGCGAGCAGGAACAGGATGAACGCGGTGAATTCCTTCAGGAAAGAATGGCGGCCGGCAAGCGCGATCAGCGTCGATACGCAGATCATCCCGAAGATGTAGACGAGGCGGCTGCGCGACGACACCGCGCCCTTGCCGCGGAAACCGCTGACGATCGTCGCCATCGACATGAAGCTGCCGTATGCGTTGAGCGCGGTCACCGTCACCTTGCCGAACGCGATGCTGAAGTACAGCAGGGCGGCGACGGCGCCCGTCGAGCCGAGGCCGACGATGTACGACACCTCGTGGTGCGCGAACTGGCTGCCGGCCAGCGCGGCCGCGAACACGCCGAACACCATCGCGGCCTGCGCGCCGATCACCGAGCCGAGGCCGACCGCGAGGAACGTGGCGACCGACGACGTCGAGCGCGGCAGGTAGCGCGAATAGTCGGCGACGTACGGGCCGAACGCGATCTGCCACGATGCGGACAGCGACATCGACAGCAGGAAGCTCGCGAGCGAGAAGTGCTTGTTCGCGAGCAGCGCGCCGACGTCGTGGTTCGCGAACAGCTGCGCGAACATGTAGACGAACGCGACGATGCCGATCACGCTCGCGATCCGGCCGACGAAGTGGATCGCGCGATAGCCGAACACCGTCAGCACGACGATCACGGCCGCGAACAGCAGGATGCCGGCCGCGTCGTCGACGTGCAGCAGTTGCGCGACGGCCTGCCCGGCGAGCACCGAGCCGCTGGCGGAGAAGCCGATGTACATCAGGCACACGAGCACGATCGGGATCATCGCGCCGTAGACGCCGAACTGCACGCGGCTCGAGATCATCTGCGGCAATCCGAGCTGCGGCCCCTGCGCGCCGTGCAGCGCCATCACCGCGCCGCCGACCAGCTGGCCGAGCAACAGCGCGAGCAGCGACCAGAACACGTCGCCGCCGAGCACGACCGCCAGCGCGCCCGTGACGATGGCCGTGATCTGCATGTTCGCCGACAGCCACAGCGTGAACTGGCTCAGCAGGCCGCCGTGGCGTTCGGCATCTGGAATGAAGTCGATCGAGCGTACCTCGATCAGACCGCCGGCTTTTCCACTGGGATTCGTTGACACGGGACAATCTCCAAGATACTGAGGATCACAAATGGTTTTGACGAGACAGGAAACGTGCCGAGCCGCCCTTTCGGCTCGTCGGGTGCGGTGCGCCGTGGATCGCCGGCATGCGCCACGCACGCACGGTCTGCACGCGGACGCGCAACCGGCACGACGTATGCCGACATTGCCAGCGGATGATCTTGTATATACAACTTGGGTGATATCGGTGATTACCCGGTGTCCGGCAATTTTAGAAATCGTCCGAGAAAACGGGACACGTCCGACCTGCGGAGTCGCCGGTTGCGTGTGAAAAATGAAGGCTCAGGTGCCGGCGGGCAGTTCCTGATCGGGCGCGGCGACCATGTCGCCGGCAGAAAGGAGCGTCAGCATGCGCCGCGCAACCTCGACATCGCGTGCGTGCAGCCATTCGTCGTAGTCGTCGCGACGCAGGATCACGACGCCCCGCTTCTCGTCGCCGGGTCGATGCATGCGCGCGAACACGGTGTGATCCTCGGCATTGACCGTGAGCATCGTCATGCCGATCCGCTCGCGGCCGTCGGCGGCTTCGTAGCGCCGCCAGATGCCGGCGACGCAGCACGGTTGCCAGCCGTCGACGCCGATCCGGTGCCACACGTTGCGGCCCGTCTCGTAGCACGGCTCGACAATCCAGCGCACCGGAATCAGGCAGCGCTGGCCGTTGCGCCATGCGTTGCCGTAGAGCCGCGACGAACCGACCGTCTCCGCGCGCGCGTTCACCGTATCGAGCTTCTTTCGTTTGCGGCCGTTCTCGTCGAGGCGCTCGGGCTGCATGAACTTCGGCCAGAAGCCGAACACCGCGCTGACGACCGCAAGGCCGTCGCCGTCGGCACGCGCGATGGGCGCCGCGTAATCGGGATACACGTCGGGCGCCCAGGGATCGCGGCGAAACAGATCGCCGATGCCGATCTTCAGCTCGCTGATGCCCGGGTCTTCATCGGGGGCGCGGTAGTGGGTGCACACGATTCGTGCTGACGTTGGACGCGATGTCTTCATCGTAGGTCAGCACGCGCGCCACGTTCACGCTATCGCCTGGTCTGACGAAACAGTCTTACGCTCGTCGGGAACGGCGCGACGCATACAGGCAGATGAGTTCGAGCGCGATCGTCGCGCCGGCCAGCGACGTGATTTCCGCGTGGTCATACGGCGGCGACACCTCGACCACGTCCATCCCGACCAGGTTGATGCCGTTCAGGTGGCGCAGGATCTCGAGCGCCTGATGGCTCGACAATCCGCCCGAGACCGGCGTGCCGGTGCCCGGCGCAAACGCCGGATCGAGACAGTCGATGTCGAACGTCAGGTACACGGGATGATCGCCGACGCGTTCGCGAATCCGCGCGGCGACCGCCGCGGGCGTCGACGCGTGCACGCTGCGCGCATCCTGGATCTCGAATCCCATCAGCTCGTCGTTGGTCGTACGAATCCCGATCTGCGCCGATCGCTCGGGCACGACCCACCCTTCCCGCGCCGCGTGATAGAACATCGTGCCGTGATCGATGCGCTTCACGTCGCGATCGGGCCACGTATCGGTGTGCGCATCGAAATGCACGAGCGACAGCGGCCCGTGCACCTTCGCGTGCGCCTTCAGCAGCGGATACGTGATGAAGTGGTCACCGCCGAGCGTCAGCATCGCGCAGCCGCGCCCGAGGATCGCATCCGCATGCCGCTCGATCGCGCCCGGCACCGACTCCGGCTGCCCGAGATCGAACGCGCAATCGCCGTAGTCGACTGCGGCCAGCACGTCGAACGGGTCGAAGGTCCACGGCCACGGACGTTCCCACGCGATGCCGGTCGACGCGACCCGCAGCCCGCGCGGGCCGAAGCGCGTACCCGGCCGGTGCGACGCGGCCGCATCGAACGGCACGCCGGTGATCGCGAGATCGACGCCTTCGAGATCGCGGCTGAAGCGCCGGCGCATGAAGCTCGTCGCACCGGCGAAGGTCGGTTCGGCCTGCGTGCCGTAAAGGCTGTCGCGCGTGAACGCGAGATCGTTCTGGCTCATCGTCGGATTCCTGTCTGATGGGGACACCGGTCGCGCGACCGGCGACCTCGTGCCCGATTCTGCCGCGCCGCCATCCAACGGAAAATATGAACTAACATAAGCTGACTTCACGAAACGCGACGTATCGCCATGCTGACCCGCTTGAGAGACATGGATGTGCAACTGCTGCGGCTCTTCGTCACGATCGTCGAGAGCGGCGGCTTCAGCGCGGCCCAAGGTACGCTCGGGATGGCGCCGTCGACGATCAGCACGCAGATGGCCAAGCTCGAGACGCGTGTCGGCTTCCGGCTGTGCGAACGCGGCAAGAGCGGCTTCCGGCTCACGGCGAAGGGCGAACGCGTGCTGCAGTCGACGCGGCGCCTGCTGCAGGCAATGGACGCCTTCACGCGCGATACGCAGCACGTGTCGGGCACGCTGCTCGGCGAGCTGCGCATCGGTTTGTCCGAGCGGCTCGCACCGGACATCGTCGAAGCGATCGCGACAGCCGTCGGCCGCTTTCGCACGCAGGCGCCGGACGTGCTGATCGAAATGCTCGCGGTCGCGCCCGACGAGCTCGAGCGCAAATTGCTGAAAGGCGAGCTGCAGCTCGCAGTCGGCTATTTCTCCGGGCACCAGGCTGGCCTCACCTACGCGCCGCTGTTCGTCGAGCAGCAGTCGCTCTATTGCGGCGCCCGGCATCCGCTGGCCGAGAAAAGGACCGTATCGGTCAACGACGTCGCACGCGTGAGCAACGTCGCGCGGCGCTACAAGACCCACACTCCCGGCTCGACGCTGCGCAACGCGCAGCCGACTGCGTTCTCGGAGAACGTCGAGGCCGACGTGATCTTCATCCTGTCCGGCGCGCATGTCGGTTTCCTGCCCGACCATGTCGCGGCGCCGTGGGTTGCGGCCGGCAAGATGCGCAGGCTGCTCGCGAGCAAGCTGAGCCACACGGTCGAATTCCAGCTCGCGACGCCGCGCAACAGCGACGGCGGCGAAGCGCGCGATGCGTTCTGCGATGCGCTCGCGGAACAGTTCGGCCCGCTTGACGGCTGCGTGCGCGAATAGCCGGCGCGAGCGTCCGTTCGTTCATGCGTGCCGGCCATCTGCGTCGGCGGCACGTCGCCCGTTCCGGCTCAGGCGAGCCGTTCCGATCCGATCACATGCACGCCCGGGCGTGCGTCGAGCGCGGCGTCGAGCAGCGCGCGGGCAATGCGCGACGCGGGATTCACGCGCCACTTCGGCGGCAGCAGCGGCCCGGCGATACCCAGCGCACGCACCAGCATCCGTTCGCCGAACCTGAACTCGTCGCGGCTGCCGCCGATCAGGCCCGGCCGCACGCAGGTGAGCGATGCGAACCCGATGCCCGCGAGCGCACGCTCGACCTCGCCCTTCACGCGGTTGTAGAAGATGCGCGACGCCGGGTCCGCGCCGAGCGCGGAATTCAGCACGCAGGCCGGCGTGCCGGACCGGTGCGCGAGACGCGCGACGGCCAGCGGATAGTCGTGATCGACGCGACGGAACGCGGCTCGCGAGCCCGCGACCCGCATCGTGGTGCCGAGCGTGCAGATCACCGCGTCGGCCTGCCACCAGTCGGCTGCCTCGGGCAGGTGATCGAAGTCGACCACCAGCGCGCGCATCTTCGGATGCGGCGGCAACGGCCGGCGCGCGAGTACGACGACCTGGTCGACCCGCGCATCGGCCAGCGCGGCTTCGAGGACGTTGCGCCCGACGAGTCCGGTCGCGCCGACGAGCAACAGTTTCATGTCGGGTTGTTCCGTGTGAGGCCGGCCTCGGCTGGTCGTGAGCGACAGCAGCGCGCGCCGCCGTCGGCATGTCACGCCGCCGTGATCCCAACCGGGCGCGGCCAGCGAATCAGGGTGGAATCGACACGATGAACGGTTCGCGCGGAAGGGTCAACAGCAACCCGCAGCCCGCCCGCTATGAGCCCGATCCCGCCTGCCGCGACACGCTCGGCGCAACACCGGTCCACCGCTTGTATGCCTGCGAGAACGACGACATGTCGCTGAACCCCAGCGCCTCCGCGATTTCCTTGATCGACAGCCGCCCTTCGGCGATCAGCGTCTGCGCGCGCGTCTTGCGCACCGCATCCGAGATGTCGCGGAAGCGCACGCCCTCGTCCTGCAGCCGGCGCTTCAGGGTGCGCTCGCTCATGTTCAGCAGCGTCGCGATGTCCTGCAGCCGCGGCGGGCGGTCGAACGGACGCGTGGCAAGGTACTCGTTCAGGAACGCCACGAGATCGACCCGCGTGCGCCGGCGCGAGACCAGCTCCGCACACATGCGCTCGCACATCGCGGCGGTCGCGGCGTTGGCCTGCGGCAACGGCCGTTCGAGATGCGCATGCAAGAACGTGATCGTATTGGCCGGCCGACCGTACCGGACCCGCGTGCCGAGTACCTGCCGGCCGCCCGGCTGCACGTCGTACGCAAGATCGAACGTCGCGAGTTCGAACGCGTCGCCGATCGCGTCGCGCAGCACGCGGCAGGTCGCGCCCATCGCGCGCTCGACGAAGAAGCGCTGCAGCGGCGCGGACAGCGCCGGTGCCGCGTCGAATACGATCGCGTCGTGCCGCCCGGCGCGACGGTACGTCATCCCGACGAACGTATAGGTCAGCGCCAGATAGCGGCCCGCCAGCGCGACGGCGTCGTCGGCATGACGTTCCTCGATCAGCGTCTTCAACAGGTGCGCGACGAAACCGCACGCAACCTGTTCATGAGCCGCGTCGGCGGCCCGATGACGCACTTCACCGCGAAGACGCCACTGCGCGCGATGCGCATCCCGATGTCGCTCGCGAGCAAGATGCACGCGCTCGTCAACCGCGACGACGCGCTGAAGGTGTGGCTGTCCGATCGAACCTCGGCCGGCAACGCGATGACGATGGCCTTTCTCGACTCGTACATGGCGTATCGGCCGGCGCTCGAGCCGGAGGATTTCCGCATCTGCCCGGTGCTGCTCACCCAGCCGGCCGCGGACCGCTGGACGCCGCGCCACCTGAGCGAGCCGTTCCTCGCGCGCATCCGCGACGTGCCGGTCAAGGTCGTGATGCTCGAGAACGCCGGCCACTATCCGCTCGAACAGCCGGGGCTTGCGCAGATGGTGGACGCGATCGATGCGTTCTACCGCGACGTGACGGCGCGGCCCGCCCGGGCGCAGGCACTTTCATGAGCAGAACGAACTGCGCCTGCTGACGGCGCAAACGAGAAGCCCCGCCAGGGCGGGGCTTCGTTCGGCCGCACATGCCGGCACAAGCTCACACATGCAACGCATGCCCCAGCGCGCGCAACGCCGACTCCTGCATCGCTTCGCCGAGCGTCGGATGCGCGTGAATCGTGCCACCGACGTCCTCGAGCCGCGCGCCCATCTCGAGCGACTGCGAGAACGCCGCGGCCAGTTCCGACACGCCGCGCCCGACCGCCTGCCAGCCGACGATCAGGTGCGTGTCGCGCCGCGCGACGACGCGTACGAAACCGTCGGTCGCCTGCAGCGTCATCGCGCGGCCGTTCGCCGCGAACGGGAACGATGCGCTGATGCAGTCGACGCCGGCCGCCTTCGCGTCATCCGGTGACCAGCCGGACGTGACGACCTCGGGATCGGTGAAGCACACAGCCGGGATCGATGCCGGCGTGAATGTGCGCCGCCGTCCCGCGATCAGCTCGGCCACCATCTCGCCCTGCGCCATCGCGCGATGCGCGAGCATCGGCTCGCCGGCGACGTCGCCGATCGCCCATACGTTGCGCATCGACGTCCGGCACGCGTCGTCGATGCGCAGCGCGGGGCCATCGCGATCGAGCGGCAGCGACTCGAGCCCGAAGCCGTCGACGCGCGGCCGGCGGCCGACCGCGACCAGCACGCGATCGGCCGGCAGCGTCTTCTCCGTGCCGTCGGGCGCCTGCACGCGCACCGCGCCGTCGCTCGCGAGGCCCAGCACCTTGTGACCCAGCCACAATCCGACGCCGAGCCGCGCGAGCGAATCCGCGACCGGCTTCGCGAGTTCCGCGTCGTACGCGGGCAGCACGCGCTGCGCGGCCTCGACGATGCCGACGTCGACGCCGAGCTTGCGATAGACGGTCCCGAGTTCGAGCCCGATGTACCCGGCGCCGACGACGACCAGCCGCTTCGGCAACGACGCGGGCGACAGCGCCTCGGTCGACGATACGACGTGGCCGCCGAACGGCATCGACGGCAGCGCGACCGGTTCCGAACCGGTCGCGAGCAACAGGTGCTCGCACGCGATGCGCGTCGCGTCGTCGCCGGCGACGACATCGACCGTCTTGCCGTCAACGACGCACGCGTCGCCATGCAGCACGCGCACGCCGTGCTTCTTCAGCAGCGCGCCGACGCCGCGCGTGAGCCGCTCGACGATGCCGTCCTTCCACGCGACGCTTTTCGCGATGTCGATCTCCGGCGTGCGCACGCGAATCCCGAGCATGCCCTCGCCGGCCTGCCCGCATGCCTGCTCGAACGCATCGGCGACATGGATCAGCGCCTTCGACGGAATGCAGCCGATGTTCAGGCACGTGCCGCCGAGCCGTTCGCGCTCGACCAGCACCGTCGGAATGCCGAGCTGCCCCGCGCGAATCGCGGCGACATAACCGCCCGGACCGCCGCCGATCACGAGCAACGTGGTGTGTTCGTGATTCATCGTGCTCACTCCGCGAACAGCAGCGCCGGGCGCTCGAGCAACCCGCGCACGGCCTGGATGAATTCGGCCGCGTCCGCGCCGTCGACGACGCGATGGTCGAACGACGACGACAGGTTCATCATCTTGCGCGCGACGATCGCGCCGTCGCGGATCATCGGCCGCTCGACGATCCGGTTCACGCCGACGATGCCGACCTCGGGATGATTGATGACCGGCGTCGACACGATGCCGCCGAGCGCGCCGAGGCTCGAGATCGTGATCGTCGAGCCAATCAGCTCGTCGCGCTGCGCGCGGTTCGCGCGCACCGCGTCGGCGAGCCGCGCGATCTCCGCCGAGATCGACCACACGTCGCGCGCTTCCGCATGACGCAGCACGGGCACCGTGAGGCCGCCGTCCGTCTGCGTCGCGACGCCCATGTGCACCGCGCCGTATTGCGTCACGACACCTGCCTCGTCGTCATAGCGCGCGTTGATCTGCGGGAAGTCGCGCAGCGCGATCACTATCGCGCGAATCAGCAGCGGCAGTGGCGTGAGCCGGCCGCGCGAGTCGCCGTGGCGCCGGTTCAGCTCGGCGCGCAGCGATTCGAGCTCGGTGACGTCGATCTCCTCGACGTAGCTGAAGTGCGGAATGCGACGCTTCGCTTCCTGCATCTTGCGCGCGATCGCGCGCCGCAGGCCGATCACCGGCACCTCGGTTTCGTCGTTGCGCTCGTCATAGCCGTGCGCGTGCGATCCACGCGCCGCAGCGCCGCCCGTGCGTGCATACGCATCGAGGTCCGCATGCAGGATCCGCCCGGCTTCGCCGGTGCCGCGCACGTAGCGCAGCTCGATGCCCATGTCCCATGCGCGCTGGCGCACCGCCGGCGACGCGAGCGGCCGTTCGCCCGGCGCGAGCGCCGCGCGCGGCGGCAACGCGTGTTCCGCGTGTTCCGCGCGACGCGGCGCGGCCGGCGCGCGGTCGGCAGCGTGACGCTTTGCCTTCGACGGCTCGTGCGCTTCTGCATCAGCTGTTTCGGCTGGCTCGGTGACTCTGGATGCCTTGGCAGGCGCATCGACCGCCGCCGGACGCGGCGTCGCATCCGCACCTGCATCGCGTGCCTTCGCTCCCGGTTTCAGGTTGCCATCGCCTTCGACTTCGAGACGAATCAACTCGCTGCCGACCGCCATCATCTCGCCGATCCGGCCGCCGAGTTCCAGCACCTTGCCCGCGACCGGCGACGGAATCTCCACCGCCGCCTTGTCGGTCATCACATCGGCGAGCGGCTGGTCTTCGGCGATCACCTGCCCGGGCTGCACGTGCCAGGCCACCAGCTCGACCTCGGCGATCCCTTCGCCGATATCCGGCATCTTGATGACATGAATCCCCATTTCAGGCCTCCATCACGCGTCGCAACGCTTCGCCCACCCGGGCCGGCCCGGGGAAATACGCCCATTCCTGCGCGTGCGGATACGGCGTGTCCCAGCCCGTCGTCCGCTCGACCGGTGCTTCCAGATGGTAGAAGCAGTGCTCCTGGACGAGCGACACCAGTTCCGCGCCGTAGCCGCAGGTGCGCGTCGCCTCGTGCACCACCACGCAGCGGCCGGTCTTGCGCACCGACGCGACGATCGTGTCGAGATCGACCGGCCACAGCGTGCGCAGGTCGATCACTTCCGCGTCGATGCCGGTTTCCTCGACCGCGGCGAGCGACACGTGGACGGTCGTGCCATACGTCAGCACCGTCACGTCGCTGCCGGGCCGCACGACGGCAGCCGTATCGAGCGGCACCGTGTAATAGCCTTCCGGCACCACGCTGCCCGGATGCTTGAGCCACGACGTGACCGGACGCTCGTGATGGCCGTCGAACGGCCCGTTGTACAGGCGTTTCGGCTCGAGGAAGATCACCGGATCGTCATTCTCGATCGAGGCGATCAGGAGCCCTTTCGCGTCGTACGGATTCGACGGCATCACCGTGCGCAATCCGCAGACCTGCGTGAACATCGCTTCCGGGCTCTGGCTGTGCGTCTGGCCGCCGTAGATGCCGCCGCCGCACGGCATGCGGATCGTCAGCGGCGCGGTGAACTGGCCCGCGGAGCGGTAGCGCAGCCGCGCGCCTTCCGACACGATCTGGTCGGACGCCGGGTAGAAGTAGTCCGCGAACTGGATCTCGCAGACCGGCCGCAACCCATACGCGCCCATCCCGACCGCCGCGCCGACGATCCCGCCTTCCGAGATCGGCGCGTCGAACACGCGCGACTTGCCGTACTTGGCCTGCAGCCCTTCGGTGCAGCGGAACACGCCGCCGAAGTAGCCGACATCCTGCCCGAACACGACCACGTCGCCGTCGCGCTCGAGCATCACGTCCATCGCGGAGCGCAGCGCCTGGATCATCGTCATCGGCTGCGCCGATGCCGCCGTTGCTTCATGTTGGGCCATGATCACGCTCCCAGTTCCTGGCGCTGACGGCGCAGGTGCGCGGGCAGCTCCTTGTACACATCGTCGAACATCGACGCCGGCGACGGAATCCGGTCGTCGGCCAGCGTCCCGAACGTCTCCGCTTCCTTCTGCGCGGTGATCACCTCGGCCTCGAGCTCGGCCGTGAGCGCGTCGTGCGCGCTGTCCGACCAGATGCCCTTCGCGATCAGGTGCTGCTTGAAGCGGGCAATCGGATCGCCGAGCGGGAAATGGGCCCAGTCGTCGGCCGGCCGGTATTTCGTCGGATCGTCCGAGGTCGAATGCGCGCCCGCGCGGTAGGTGACCCACTCGATCAGCGTCGGGCCCAGATTGCGGCGCGCGCGTTCGGCGGCCCAGGTCGATGCCGCGTAGATCGCGAGGAAGTCGTTGCCGTCGACGCGCAGCGAAGCGATGCCGCAGCCGACGCCGCGCCCCGCGAACGTCGTGCCCTCGCCGCCCGCGATCGCCTGGAACGTCGAGATCGCCCACTGGTTGTTGACGACGTTCAGCACGACCGGTGCGCGATACACGTGCGCGAACGTCAGCGCGGTGTGGAAGTCGGCTTCCGCGGTCGCGCCGTCGCCGATCCAGGCGGACGAGATCTTCGTGTCGCCCTTGATCGCCGACGCCATCGCCCAGCCGACCGCCTGGATGAACTGCGTCGCGAGATTGCCTGAAATCGAGAAGAAGCCGGCTTCGCGGTCCGAGTACATCACCGGGAGCTGGCGTCCCTTCAGCGGATCGCCTTCGTTCGACATCAGCTGGCAGATCATCCGTTCGAGCGGCACGTCACGCGCGATCAGGATGCTTTGCTGGCGGTAGGTCGGGAAGCACATGTCGCCGTGGCGCAGCGCCATCGCATGCGCGGCGCCGATCGCCTCCTCGCCGAGGCTCACCATGTAGAACGAGATTTTCTTCTGACGCTGCGCGATCATCATGCGCGCGTCGAAGATGCGGGTCTTCAGCATCGCGCGCATTCCGGCGATCAGGCGCGCATCGTCCAGGTCCGGCGCCCACGGGCCGAGGGCCTGGCCGTGGTCGTCGAGCACGCGCACGAGGCTGCGGGCGAGATGGGCGGTGTCCGCCGGCGCAACGTCGATCGGCGGGCGGCGAACCGCGCCGGCCGGCGACAGATGCAGATAGGAAAAATCCGTCTTGCAGCCCGGACGCCCGGTGGGCTCCGGCACATGCAGACGCAATGGCTCTGACAGGCTCATCGTGTCGTCTCCACGCTCGATTGTGTCTCACGCTGTTGGAAACGCGCGGCCGGTTGCCGGCGCACGCGCGGGCTGGCGCACGGATAAGCACGCCAACCTTGGAAATTTATGCCTTGCTGCGCGGGACGTCGATGACCAAGCCGCTCGATTGCGGTGAGCAGATTTGCCATGGCGGATGTCGGCGGGCGATCGGGGCTGCCGGCGGAGCGCATGCTTGTCGCGCGTGCTGCGCTGCATCAACGGACGGTCGAGAGCGGGAATCGAAACCGAACCGGTCGGTGTACGCCCAAGCATCCTCGAGGATACGAAGCAAAAGACCCCGCGAAATCCTTGGCTTCGTCGGGGTCCTCGTACGTCCGGGCGCTTCAGCGTCCGCTTGCCGGGCCGCGCCGGCGCGCGACGAATTACGCGTCGGGGCGCGCGATGTCGAACCGGCTGTCGGGTTTGACGTGCACGTAGGCCGACGGACCGCCCGCGCGAAGAATGATGCCCGCGCCGAACGTGTCGAAGATGCCGTCCTTCAGCAGGTCGTTCCGGATATGGACGGCGACGACCTCACCCAGCACCAGCGAGGCCGGCGTATCCACGCCTTTGTGATCGCGCAGCCGGATCACGTCGATCACCTTGCATTCGAAGTTGACGCCGCTTTCCGCCACGCGCGGGACGTTGACGAGGCGCGACTCAATCGCGGTCAGGCCGCCGAGCTCGAATTCGTTGACGCCGTACGGCACGGCGGCACAGGTCTGGTTCATTCTCTCGGCAAGCTCGCGCGTCGCGAGGTTCCAGACGAACTCGCCGGTCTCCTGCACGTTGCGCAGGCTGTCCTTCGCGGCGGTGCTCGAAAATCCGATGATCGGCGGACGATAGTTGAACGCGTTGAAGAAGCTGTACGGCGCGAGGTTGAGCGTGCCGTCGTTGCCGCGGGAAGATATCCAGCCGATCGGGCGCGGGCCCACGATCGCGTTCAGCGGATCGTGCGGGAGGCCGTGGCCTTGCGACGGTTCGTAATAGTGATGGCTCGAGTCGGTCATGACGGGTGGTCGTGCGGGAGGCAAACTGCGTTGAGGGCGATCGGCGGGGTCGCGTATGCCGATGGCGGCAAAGGTACCCGGTGCGACGTGCGTGCCCAAGTATCACATGGTGTCGCTTTCGTCGCAGTGAAGCGCGCCTGCGAGCCGCGCCGCAGTGTCGAACCGGCATGGTATCCCCTTCGGAAACGTCCGCCCCGAGCAAGCCATGTCGGTCGTCGATAGCCTCACCCTCGCGACGCCGGAGCCCGCGACGATCTCCCCATACCCATCGCTCGATCGCCACCTCACGTAACCGCTTTACGCGCTGCCGAACAGCCCCCGATATGGAGAGCACCTTTCCATGCGGACGCACTAACAGCGGAATAACGGCTTATTACACTGCGCCCGTCGCATCGCCAAGGGCCGCCCGGCATCACGCAACGCGATACGACACACGTCAGACCGGCAAACAAAAGACCTTGGGGGAAAATCGTGATGAACAAGCGTTGGGGAGTCGTCGTGCCCGTCGCCGTGCTGGCTGCCGCCGCGCACGCGCAGAGCAGCGTGACGCTGTACGGCAAGATAGAGGACGGCGTCAACTACACGAGCAACGCGCGCGGCCACGGCACCGTGCAACTGCAAAGCGGCTACGATTACGGCAGCCGCTGGGGCATCAAGGGCGTCGAAGATCTCGGCGGCGGCTATCAGGCGGTCTTTCAGATCGAAAGCGGCTTCGACGTGAACAACGGGAAAATGAGCCAGGGCGGACGCGCCTTCGGGCGGCAGGCGTTCGTCGGCATCGCGTCGGACCGCTACGGCACGCTCACGCTCGGCCGGCAGTACGATCCCAGTGTCGATCTCTTCTCCCCGCTGACCGCGAACGGCAACTGGACCGGATACCTGTTCGCGCACCCGTACGACAACGACAACACGGACTACTCGTTCCGCGTCAACAACGCGGTCAAATACGTGTCGCCGGTCTGGCACGGCTTCACGGCCGAGGCAATGTACGGTTTCAGCAACCAGGCAGGCGGCTTTGCGAACAACCGTCTGTACGGCGCGGCGCTGCAATATCAGCAAGGCAGCCTGACGATCGGCGCGTCGTACCTCAAGATCGGTAACGCGCGCAACGCCGATTCGAACGGCGCGATCACCGGTGACAACACATTCGATGCTTCGTCGCAGCAAAATATCGGGATCGGCTTGAACTACGCCTACTCGAACGCGCTGATCGGCTTCGCGTATTCGCATGTCGACGTCTACGACCCGACGTCAAACGCCTACTTTACCGGCACGACCCAGCCGCCGGGCGGCACGTGGAAGTCGTGGAAGTTCGACAACTTCGAAGTCAACGGGCTCTATCACTTCACGTCCGCGTTCTACATCGGCGCGGCATACACGTATACGCAGGCGCGCGTCGATTCGACGAGCGGCGCGTTCAATCCGAAGTGGCATCAACTGAGCACGAAGCTGAACTACGACGTGTCGAAGCGCACATCGGTCTTCGTCGAAGGCGTCTACCAACGTGCGGTCAACGCGCATACCGGTACCGACTTCGACTACGCCTATGTGCCTGGCGCGGCCGACATCTCGTCCGGCCCCAACCAGTACGTCGCACGCATCGCGCTGCTGCATCATTTCTGACGAGACTCAATGACGCGCGGGCGACGGTTGCCTGCGCAACTATCAGACGCATGGCACGAGATGCTGAAGCGGCATCGCAACTCATGCCGCTCGAGTATTCGAGGCCGGCCGGCAAGCTGACGTTCGCCCCCAGTCGCCGGCGTTTATCTCGCCGCGCGATGCCTGCAACGCGGGCTGGACCCGATACTGATTCCATTGTTCAGGATCGGGTTCGGGATGGCAGCCTCGTCGAAGTCCTGCCCCACCTTCGCGGCCGCACACGCCCGTTCTCGGTGATCTATGCGCCGCATCGCCGCTTGTCTGCAGCCTCGCGCGCCCTGATCGACAGGCTGGCCGCAGCCACCGCCAACTCATCAGGAATGCAAATGTAACGAGAACGGCAACCGAAGGGGCCGACGCACAACCAGCATCGGTGCGTGCTCGCCAAGGTGACCGCGAATGCAGCCCATTCCCACCTACCCCGGATGGCAGATGCACCCGATGGAACGCCGCGCAAACAAAAAACCCGCGAGCGTCTTCTTTCTCGCGGGTTTTCGGACCCTCGTCCAATCGCATCGAAGCGATCGGTGGTGCCGGGGACCGGACTCGAACCGGCAAGCCAGTTAAGGCGGCGGATTTTCGTCACACTGCTTCTTTCGAAGCCGGCGTCGTCGAGACGAAGCCGTTCGTGCGCTGGACTATGCCTTCGCCGTCGCGCGCGGGCGTGATCGCCGCCCGTGCGCCTTAGGCGCCCCCCGTCTAGTCTCTACACCTTCCTCGCTGCGCTGTACCGCGAGGCTTGGCTCGGCGTTGCCTCGATGCGAGCATCAGGGGTTTCACCGAATTTGAGGGGTTCTGCACCGACCGTTTCCGGCCGGGCACTCAATCGTTTAAGTCCGCTATGTTTACCAATTTCATCACCCCGGCAAAAGGGCGGACGCGATTCTACCATTGCTTGCGCATGCGTTCGCTGATTCATGCGCAGTGCATTGCGCACGCAGCAGATGTGCCAACGCCGTCCGCGCCGGAATCGGCATCGACGCGACACCTCCGCCGATTTCATCCCGCGCCGCAGCATCCACCGATACAATCCAGTCCGCCCCGCTCGCCGGGCGCCTAACGTCTGATGTTTGTATCGTTCTTTTTACGAAACAGACGTCTCGCGCGTCATCGCGAAGTCACAAACGTTTTCGATAATTTCCCCGTCGAAAACGTTTACATCGCGTAACTTCATGACCCCGACCATCAAGGACGTCGCCGCGCTCGCCGGCTTCTCGATCGCCACCGTCTCGCGCGCGATCAACGCGCCGCATACCGTCAGCCCCGCGACGCTGGCGACCATCCGCAGCGCCATCGACACGCTCCAGTTCCGCCCGAGCCCGCTCGGCCGGCAGTTGCGCGGCGAGCGCACGCGGCTCGTCGGCGTCGTCGTGCCGACGCTGTCGAACCCGGTGTTCGCCGACTGCCTGCAGGGCATCGACGAGCTCGCGACCGCGGCCGGCTTCAAGCTGATCGTGATGACGACCGAATACGACGCGGCGCGCGAGCGCCACGCGATCGAGACGCTGCGCGAGCAGCGCGTCGAGGGGCTGATCCTGACCGTCGCCGATGCGGACACCCATCCGCTGCTCGACCTGCTCGACCGCGACGGCCCGCACTACGTGCTGATGCACAACGACACGCAACGCCGCCCGTCGGTGTCGGTCGACAACCGCCGCGCCGCCTATGACGGCGTCCGTCTGCTGACCGCGCGCGGCCATCGCCGCGTGCTGATGCTGGCCGGCTCGCTCGCCGCATCGGATCGCGCACGCCAGCGCCATCTCGGCTACGCGCAGGCACTCGAGGAAGCCGGCGTCGCGACGTTGCCGCCGGTCGAAGTCGACTTCAACGCGGCCGAGCTGCCTGACGCGGTGCTCGCGCACCTCACCGCGCACGCCACGCGCCCGACCGCCCTCTTCTGCAGCAACGACCTGCTCGCGATGGTCGTGATGCGCGGCCTGCGCCGCGCGGGCTTCTCGATTCCCGACGACCTGTCGGTGCTCGGCTTCGACGGCATCGCGATCGGCGAGCTGCTTGCGCCGCCGCTCGCGAGCGTCGCGACGCCGAACCAGGACATCGGCCGCCATGCATGGCGGCGCCTCGTCGAATGCATCGGCGGCGCGACGATCGAGCGCACGTCGCTGATCCTGCCGCACACGGTGCGCGACGGCGCGACGGTCGCGCCGCCGGCTACCGACCTGCTGTTGCACCAAGCCTGAACGCGCGCGCCGCGCCATCGCGCGCGGCGCGGCGAGATACCCACACCCCGCCCGGAGACCCACCGTGTCCTTTCGCCTGACCTCGCTGCTGCGCGCGCTCGCCGCGCCCGTCGCCTGCGCCGCGCTCGTCGCGTTCGCGCCCGCTGCCCATGCCGACGAAACCGCGATCTGCTACAACTGCCCGCCCGAATGGGCCGACTGGGCCGCGCAAATCGCGGCGATCAAGCAGAAGACCGGCATCCGCGTGCCGTTCGACAACAAGAACTCGGGCCAGGCGATCGCGCAGCTGATCGCCGAGCAGAAGAGCCCGGTCGCCGACGTCGTCTATCTCGGCGTGTCGTCCGCCTTCCAGGCGAAGGACAAGGGCGTGATCGCCCCGTACAAGCCCGCGCACTGGAACGACCTCCCCGCGAACCTGAAGGACCCGCAAGGCTACTGGTTCGCGATCCACTCGGGCACGCTCGGCTTCTTCGTGAACAAGGACGCGCTCGACGGCAAGCCGGTGCCGCGCTCGTGGTCCGATCTGCTGAAGCCCGAATACAAGGGCATGGTCGGCTACCTCGATCCGTCGAGCGCGTTCGTCGGCTATGCGGGCGCGGTCGCCGTCAACCAGGCGCTCGGCGGCAGCCTCGACGACTTCAAGCCGGGGCTCGACTGGTTCCGCAAGCTGAAGGCGAACGCGCCGATCGTGCCGAAGCAGACCGCGTATGCGCGCGTGCTGTCCGGCGAGATTCCAATCCTGCTCGACTATGACTTCGACGCGTATCGCGCGAAGTACAAGGATCACGCGAACGTCGAGTTCGTGATTCCGAAGGAAGGCACGATCGCGGTGCCGTACGTGATGAGCCTCGTGAAGGGCGCGCCGCACGACGCGAACGGCAGGAAGGTGCTTGACTTCGTGCTGTCCGACGAAGGCCAGAAGCTGTGGGCCAACGCATACCTGCGCCCGGTGCGCGCGCAGACACTCGGCGCGGACATCGCCGCGAAGTTCCTGCCGGCCAGCGAATACGCCCGGGCGAAACCGGTCGACTTCGGCAAGATGGCGGCCGGCCAGCAAGCGTTCGGCCTGCAATACCTGCAGGTGATGCAGTAAGCGGCCGGCCCCACGCAATGCTCGACCTCACTTTCCCGCTGCGCTGGCGCGTCGCGCTCGTCGCGCCGGCACTCGCGGTGTTTGCAGCGTTCTGGCTGCTGCCGATGATTTCACTCGTGCAGGTGTCCGCCGACGGCGCGTTCCTCACGCAGTACGCGGCGCTGCTCGGCAATGCGCGCTACATGAAGAGCCTCGGCGAAACGGTTGCGTTGTCGGCCGGTGTCACGCTCGCGACGCTCGCGCTGTCGACGATCTCGGGGCTGCTGCTCGCGCGCCGCGAATTCGCCGGCAAGCGCGTGCTGCTCGCGCTGCTCACCTTTCCGCTCGCGTTCCCGGGTGTCGTGGTCGGTTTCATGGTGATCATGCTCGCCGGCCGGCAGGGGCTGATCGGGATGCTGTCCGCGAAGCTGACCGGCGACAAGTGGGTGTTCGCGTATTCGGTTGCGGGGCTGTTCGTCGGCTACCTGTACTTCTCGATTCCGCGCGTGATCGTCACCGTGATCGCGGCCGCGTCGAAGCTCGACGCATCGCTCGAGGAAGCCGCGCGCTCGCTCGGCGCGTCGCCGTGGCGCATCTTCATCGACATCGTGCTGCCGACGCTCGCGCCGGGCCTCGTCGCGGCCGGCGCGATCTGCTTCGCGACCGCGATGGGCGCGTTCGGCACCGCATTCACGCTCGCCACCGACCTGAACGTGCTGCCGATGACGATCTACACCGAATTCACGCTGAACGCGAACATCGCGACGGCGGCCGGCCTGTCGATCGTGCTCGGCATCGTCACGTGGGCCGTGCTCGCGCTCGCACGTCGCTTCACCGGACACACCGCCGCCGCCGCGGCCTGAGGAATCCTTCATGCAATCGCTTTCCGGTTCGTCCGCGCCGTCGCCGGCGCCCGCTCCGTCGCATGCGCGCGGCGCCGCCCGACGCGCGCCGCGCGTCACGGGCGCGCGCGCGATCGCCGCGCTGCAATGGGGCGTCACGCTGCTGCTGTGCGCGTTCCTGATCGTGCCCGTCGTGATGTCCGTGCTCGCGGGCCTCACCGTCAACTATTTCCGCGGGCTGTCGAGCGGCCTCACGCTGCGCTGGCTCGAACAGGTGTGGCAGCAGTACCAGGGCTCGGTCGTGCTGTCGCTCGGCGTCGCGTTCGCGACGCTCGCGATCGTGCTCGTCATCGGCGTGCCGGCCGGCTATGCGCTCGCGCGCAGCAAGAGCCGCGTCGCCCGCGCGATCGAGGAAGCACTCGTGCTGCCGGTCGCGCTGCCGGGCCTCGCATCGGCACTCGCGCTGCTGGTCGTGTACGGCGGCTTCACCGCGTTCCGGATGAGCCTGTGGTTCATCGTCGTCGGCCACGTCGTGTTCACGCTGCCGTTCATGGTGCGCGCGGTCGCGGCCGTCGCGGCCGGTGCCGACCTGCGCACGCTCGAGGAAGGTGCGGCGAGCCTCGGCGCGTCGTTCGTCACGCGCTTCGTGACGATCGTGCTGCCGAACCTGCGCCCCGGCATCGTCGCGGGCGCGCTCGCGGTGCTCACACTGTCGATCGGCGAATTCAACCTGACGTGGATGCTGCATACGCCCGACACGAAGACGCTGCCCGTCGGGCTCGCCGATACCTACGCATCGCTGCGTCTCGAAGTCGGCAGCGCGTACACGATCGTGTTCCTGCTGATGACGCTGCCGCTCCTCGTCGCGATGCAGTGGCTCGGCGTCGACCCGTCCGGCACGCGCGCCGTGAAGCGCCGCCCGCGCTGACCCTGCGCTGACTTTACCGATCTCATGAAACTCGATTCCACACCCATCACCCTGACCCGCTGCGCGAAGACGTTCCGCGGCACGCGCGTGCTCGAACCGCTCGACCTGTCGATCGGCGCGGGCGAGACGCTCGTGCTGCTCGGCCCGTCGGGCTGCGGCAAGACGACGACGCTGCGCCTGATCGCCGGTCTCGACACGCCGGACGCGGGCGGCACGATCCGGTTCGGCGGCGACGACGTGACCCTGCTTCCGATCGAGCGCCGCCAGGTCGGCATGGTGTTCCAGAACTACGCGCTGTTCCCGAACCTGACGGTGCGCGGCAACGTCGGCTACGGGCTGAAGATCCGCAAGACCGAGCCGCGCGCGCTGCGCGACCGCGTCGTCGAATTGCTCGCCATGATGCGGCTCGACGCGCACGCGGACAAGCCGGTCGATCAGCTGTCGGGCGGCCAGCGCCAGCGTGTCGCGCTGGCGCGCGCGCTCGCGGTGCGCCCGCGCGTGCTGCTGCTCGACGAGCCGTTGACCGCGCTCGACGCGAAGCTGCGCGACGTGCTGCGCCGCGAGATGAATGCGCTGCTGCGCGAACTCGGCGTGACGACCGTGTACGTGACGCACGACCAGGCCGAGGCGATGGAACTCGGCGACCGGATCGTCGTGATGGGCGCGGGCCGCATCGAGCAGATCGGCACGCCGCGCGACATCTACTACCGGCCGGCGAACCGCACGGTCGCGCAGTTCATCGGCACGCTGAACCGGCTTGCGGGACAATGGCGTGACGGCGCGCTCGTGACGACGGGTGGCGCGATCGTCACGCCGCACGCCGCCGACGAGTGGTTCTTCCGCCCGGAGGACGCGCAGCTCGCCGATCCGGCTCATGCGCCGCTGCGCGGCGCGATCGGCGCGTGCGCGTTCCTCGGCGAGCGCACGCGGCTCACGATCGAGCATGCGGCGCCCGACGCGCTCGTGATCGACGTGCCGGGCCGCATCGAGCTCGCGCGCGGCACGGCGGTCGGCCTCACGATCGCGGCGGAAGGCCTGATCGCACTCGCCGCGTAACACCGCCCCACAATAACCAGACATTCCGAGGAACGACGATGCTGCTTGCTCAAATCAGCGATCTTCACATCAAGCGCCCGGGCCAGCTCGCGTACCGGCGCGTCGACACGGCCGCCGCGCTCGCGCGCTGCATCGCGAAGCTGAACGCGCTGGTGCCGCGCCCTGACGCGGTGCTCGTCACGGGCGACCTGACCGACTTCGGCCACGACGACGAGTACCGCCATCTGCGCGACCTGCTCGCGCCGCTCGAGATTCCGTACTACCTGATGGTCGGCAATCACGACGATCGCGAGGGGCTGCGCCGCGCATTCGCCGATCGCCCCGAATTGCAGGGCGGCGATTTCGTGCAATACGCGCTCGACGTTGGCGCCGTGCGCGTGCTCGCGCTCGATTCGCAGGTGCCCGGCACGAGCCACGGCGACCTGTGCGAGGCGCGGCTCGCGTGGCTCGCCGCGCAGCTCGACGCCGCGCGCGACCGGCCGGTGATCGTCGCGCTGCATCATCCGCCGTTCGCGTCCGGAATCGGGCACATGGACGCGCTGCGCCTCGCGCCCGCCGCCGCCGCGAAGCTCGATGCGCTGCTGCGCGGCTATCCGAACGTCGAGCGCGTGCTGTGCGGCCACGTGCACCGTACGATGTTCACGCGCTTCGGCGGCACGCTCGCGTCGGCCGTGCCGGCGCCCGCGCATCAGGTTGCGTTCGACCTGCGCGCGGACGCGCCGTCCGCGTTCCGGCTCGAGCCGCCCGCGTTCGCGGTGCACTTCCATTCACCGGAAACGGGGATGACATCCCATCACGTCTATGTGGACGAAGGCGACGGGCCTTATCCGTTCTATGAACCGAGCGGGGAACTGGTCGACTGACGGCGCGCGGCGCGCGCGATGACGGGCGGCTGCGGGCGATCGCGGCCCGTTGCGGCTCATCGCGGCCGATAGCGGCCCGTCACGTGCCGCTCGCGCCGGTCGCACCGCCGAGTCGCCCGGCCGGCAGGATTCACGGTGCTCCGGTATGATCGGCAGCCTCGATCGGCGCCCGGCCACCTGCGCAACCGACGCCGCGCCGCGCGCCACGCCGCCCCACTCCGTTCCGTTGCCGCCATGTCCGCCGCCTCCACCGACCGTCCGACCGACGCCGCCTCGCCCCACTACTCGCGCAGCCTGCTGTTGCTGCTCGCGACGATCGCGGGCGTGTCGGTCGCGAACATCTACTACAACCAGCCGCTGCTCGACAGCTTCCGCTCGGCCTTCCCCGACGGCGCGTCGTGGATCGGCGCGGTGCCGACCGCGACGCAGCTCGGCTATGCGGCCGGCATGTTCCTGCTCGCGCCGCTCGGCGATCGTTTCGATCGCCGCGGGCTGATCCTGATGCAGATCGCGGGCCTGTCGATCGCGTTGATCGTGGCTGCGGCCGCGCCGTCGCTGGCGGTACTCGCCGCCGCGAGCCTCGCGATCGGCGTGCTCGCGACGACCGCGCAGCAGGCCGTGCCGTTCGCGGCCGAGATCGCGCCGCCCGCCGAGCGCGGGCATGCGGTCGGCACGGTGATGAGCGGCCTGCTGCTCGGCATCCTGCTCGCGCGCACGGCCGCCGGCTTCGTCGCCGAATATTTCGGCTGGCGGGCGGTGTTCGGTGCATCGGTCGCGGCGCTCGTGGCGCTGGCCACGGTGATCGTGCTGCGACTGCCGCGCAGTTCGCCGACGTCGACGCTGTCGTACGGCAAGCTGCTCGGCTCGATGTGGCACCTGGCGGTCGAACTGCGCGGGCTGCGCGAGGCGTCTCTGACGGGTGCCGCGCTGTTCGCCGCGTTCAGCGCGTTCTGGCCGGTGCTGACACTGCTGCTCGCCGGCGCGCCGTTCCATCTCGGCCCGCAGGCTGCGGGGCTCTTCGGGATCGTCGGCGCCGCGGGTGCGCTGGCCGCGCCGCACGCGGGCCGTTTCGCGGACAAGCGCGGCCCGCGCGCGATCATCTCGCTCTCGATCGCACTGCTCGCCGCGTCGTTCGTGATTTTTGCGCTGTCGGGCGCGAGCCTCGTCGGGCTCGTGATCGGCGTGATCGTGCTGGATGTCGGCGTGCAGGCCGCGCAGATCTCGAACCAGTCGCGCATCTACGCGCTGAAGCCCGAGGCGCGCAGCCGCATCAACACCGTGTTCATGGTGTGCTACTTCATCGGCGGCGCGTTCGGCTCGTCGGTCGGCGTCGCCGCGTGGCGCGCGTTCGGCTGGATCGGCATGTGCTCGGCCGGACTGCTGTTTACCGCGCTCGCCGGCTGGTCCCACCATCGTGGAGCACGGCGCGGCTGAACCTGGCGGTGTCGCGCGCAGGCGTCACGCGTCGGCGCGCGACACGGCAGGTGCATCGGCAGGCGGCGGCGTGAATGCCGGCGCCGGATCCATGACCGCGGCCGGGTCCACGACGGCGGCCGGCGCCGGCACCGCAAGCGGGACCGCGGAAGGCGCGAGGATCGGCGCCGGATCCGGCATCGCGGCCGGGTCCGGTCCGGACGCCGCACCCGCCGCCGCGGCGGCCGGCGAAGCGTCTGCCGCCGCACGCGCCGCTGGCCGGCGCGCGGGATCGAACACGAACGACAACCCGACACTGCCGAGGATCGCGACGGTGGCGACCACGGTCGCCGTCGTCACCGGTTCACCGAGCATCAGCGCGCCAAGCGCGACCGCGACGATCGGGTTCACGTACATGCAACTGCTCGCGATGATCGGGCTCGTATGGCGAATCAGGTACCCGTACGCGACATACGCGGCCATCGTGCAGAACACCATCAGGTACACGAACGCGAACACCGGCCCCGCCGCGACCTGCTCGATGCGCTCGCCCATCAGCCACGCGGCGATCGTGGACATCAGGCCCCCCAGGCCGATCTGCAACGACGTCGACAGGAACAGGTCCGACGGCAGCTTGAGCCGCGTCGCGAGATGCGCGCCGCCCGCCCAGAACAGCGCGCCGGCCAGCACGCAGATCGTGCCGAGCGCCGAGTTCGCGGCGGCCGCGCCGCCCGAATTCAGCACGACGATGCCGACCATCCCGAGCGCGACGGCCGCCCACTCGCCCTTCGTCACCGGGCGCCCGGCGACCGCCGCGATCACGGTTGCGAACAGCGGCACCGTGGCGACCATCACCGCGGCCGAGCCGCTGCTGACCGTGCGCATCCCGAGCGCGATCGTGCCGGACGACAGCGCGACGAGCATCGTGCCGACGATCGCCGAATTGCGGATTTCCAGCAGCGTCGGCCATTCGGGCTTGCGCCGCAGCGCGAAGATGAACAGGCCGATCCCGCCGAGCAGGTTGCGCAGCCCCGACAGCAGCAGCGGCGGGAACGACTGCAGCGCGAAATGCAGGCCGCTGTAGGTCGAACCCCAGACGAAATAGATGAATACCAGCGCCAGTGCGACGCGGCCGCCGCGGCTTTGCGGCAGGCGGATCCGGATCGGCAGGCGGGCGAGGAAATCGAGAAGACGGTCGAGCGGGGTCATCGTTCAGCCCACCCGCACGATGTGTCGCGTGCTCCGCTGAAAGACGCCGGCGAGGCCGGCAAACGACCCTGACGGGGTCAGGAAGGCGGAGACGAACGTGCGGAACGACATGGCAGGACGAACGACGACGAATGAGAACCGGCAGGCGGCGGCAGAGGGTCGAAAAACGTGCGCAAACGGCTTCGTCCACACACGCTCGGCATTATGGCATCAAGGATTCAAAAGCATCGTCGGACCAGTCTGAAAGGATATCGACTGACGTTTCGGCGCGACATTATCGCGCCGCCGGCGGGCGAAATCCGGGGCCGGACATGCGCTGCGCCGGCGTCTCGGGTGCCCTGCTCCCCCTTCCCGCACGATCGCGATCGATACCTCGGCCTGATGGCCAGTCATGCGCTTCAGGTCTCGCTTCGCGCTTATCGTGACGGTCGGCCTGCCCGTCCGGCCGCCGACGTTTCGCTCATTCGACCTGCACACCTTTCATACAAGATTTTGTATAATTCCACCATCCTTCCGCCGAAGCCGGTTGTCTTCGTCGGCAGCGCGCTGGACGCGCTTCGCGGCTTTCCGCTGCCGGCGCGCCGCGAAGCCGGCCACCAGATCGACCAGGTGCAGCGCGGCCTGGCACCCGACGACTGGAAGCCGATGCGCACCGTCGGCCCCGGCGTGCGGGAAATACGCCTGCGCGATGCGAGCGGCGCATTCAGGATCATCTACGTCGCGACCTTCGCGGACGCGATCTACGTGCTGCACTGCTTCCGCAAGCAATCGGCACGCACCTGCCAGGCCGATATCGAACTGGCCGCCCGGCGCTATCGGGCACTGATAATGGAGAGGAAACAATGAGCAACGAACGCCATGCGAGCGTCTGGGACGCAATCGAGGGCCAGCCGGCCGAGGCCGAGAACATGAAGCTGCGCTCCGAACTGATGATCGCGCTCAAGCAGCGCATCGCGCAGCTCGAACTGAGCCAGGCCCAGGCCGCGCAACGGCTGGGCGTCACGCAGCCGCGCGTGTCCGATCTGCTGCGCGGCAAGATCAACCTGTTCGGGCTCGACGCGCTCGTGAACATGGCGGCGGCCGTCGGCCTGCGCGTCGACCTGCAGGTGCGCGCATCCGCGTAACGCACCGCGAAGCACGACAGCGGGCGCGTGCGGGCACGCCCCGTCGCTCACGATCCGCCGAACCAGTTGTACCCCTGATCGACCCAGTAGCCGCCCGGGTAGGTATCGGTCACGAAGATTTCCATGATGTGCTTCGGATTCTTGTAACCGAGCTTGGTCGGCATCCGCAGCTTCATCGGGAAACCGAATTCCGGCGGCAGGCGATGGCCGTCGTAGTCGAATGCGAGCAGCGTCTGCGGATGCAGCGCGGTCGGCATGTCGATGCTTTCGTAGTAGTCGTCCGCGCATTTGAAACCGACGTATTTCGCATGCGTATCGGCGCCGGTGCGCGCCAGGAACGCGCCGAACGGCGTGCCGCCCCAGCGGCCGATCGCGCTCCACCCTTCCACGCAGATGTGCCGCGTGATCTGCTCCGCGTGCGGCAGCGCATACAGCTCGTCGAGCGTCCACACGCGCTTGCCCGTCACGCGGCCCGACAGCACGAGACGGTAAGTCGCCGCATCGACGTGCGGCACATCGTCGATGCCGTAATACGCATTGAACGGGAACGGCCGCGTGATGTCGGCTTCGGTATAGGTCGGCGCGAGCCGCTCGCCGCTGAACAGCCAGGCCTGCACGCGATCGTTCATGCGCGACACCTTCTCGAGGAACGTATTGACCGACGCATCGTCGTGCAGCGTGCAGCCGGTCAGCATCGTCAGCCCGCCGAGCGTCAGGATGCGCCGGTTGAACAGCCGCCGCGACGGCATCTCCAGCTCGCGGCGCACGTCGAGCTCGAGCGACTTGCGGTCGAGCGTCCAGCGCGAACCGTCGCGCTTGTATTCGGATTCCGACATGATGATTTCCTTCACCCGGAGTTGACCGGTCAGCGCCCGCGCAGCATCGCGAGCAGCGAGCGCGGCACCAGCAGCGCCATCGCGACGTGCACGACGAAGAACGCGACGAGCAGCGACATCGCCCAGAAATGCACGACGCGCGCGTTGTCGTAACCGCCGAACAGTTCGCGCAGCAGCGGAAACTGCACCGACTTCCAGATCGTCAGCCCGGACAGCACCAGCACGATCAGATCGACGATCGCGACCAGGTACGCGGCACGCTGCACCGCGTTGTAGACGCTCAAATCGTCGTGCGCGAGCCGGCCGCGCAACGCGGCGCGCACGTCGCGCCACACGGACGCCGGCGTGACGGGCAGCATCTTGCGCGCGAGGCGTCCGGTCGCGATCGACATCGTCAGGTAGAACAGCCCGTTGCCGACGAGCAGCCACATCGCCGCGAAATGCCATTGCAGCGCGCCGCCGAGCCAGCCGCCGAGCGTGATGCCGTGCGGAAACACGAATGGCGGATAGATCGGCGACGCGTCGTAGATGCGCCAGCCGGACAACACCATCAGGATCGCCGCGAGCGCGTTGAGCCAGTGGCTCACGCGTACCCACAGCGGATGGATCGGGCGTGCGGGCGGCGTGGCGGCCGCACGGCCGGTGGCGGGAACGGTTTGCATGATGAAGACTCCCGGAACGAGTCGGCGAGACGAGACAGAACGAGACGCGGGCGGGCGGCCGTCGTGCAGCACACGCGCCGGCCGCGCGCGCTGCCCGGCCTCCGTCAGTTCGACGGCGCCATCTTGTCGCCCGACGACTTGCCCATCGCGTCGTGGCCCATCGCGTCCTTCTTCATCGCATGTTTCTTCATGGCGCCCTTCTTCATCGCGCCATCCTTCGCCATCGCGTCATGGCCCATCGCATCCTTCGCCATCGCGTCGTGACCCATCGCGTCCTTCGACATCGACGAGCTGTCCTTCGACATCGCATCGTTCTGCGCATACGCGCCCGAGGCGACCGTGGCGCAAGCGGCAACGCAGGCGGCGATCAGAATTTTTTTCATGACATCTCTCCAAAACATGGGTTCAAGGAGCCGAATAGACGGACGACGTCGCGGGAAATGACAGCCGCTGCGGAAATTTTTTTTAGGTCGCGTGAAAGCGCGCCATGTTGCACCGCTTCGCCGCTGCCGGTCGATCCTTCGGACCATGCCGCGGCAACGCACACTGCCATTTCGACGGGCCATCGCGCCGCCCGCCATGCTGCGGCCGCACCGGGACAGCCGATCCTCTCCCGGTTGAAACCGCCGCCAAGCCAGTGTATCGTGTGCGCTGCTAACGCGGGGGTCCTGCAATGCGTTCGGTCAAACAACCGGCATTGCGGGTGAGAAATACCCTTTGAACCTGATCTGGATAATGCCAGCGCAGGGAAGCGTACGGATTTCGCCGCCATCCCTCTGACGAAATCCGCCGCCTCACCAAGCCTCGTCTCCTGCTTAGCTCGAGCCCCACATTCGTCAAGGGCTCCGGGCAAGCGCCGACGCGCCTGTCCGGCGCTCATACAGGAGATTGCATGAACGCCAATCCGAAGTTTCTGTCCGCCGACGCCCATGTCGACGCCGCTGCCGTCGCGCCGCTGCCCAATTCGCGAAAGGTTTATGTAACCGGCTCGCAGCCCGACATCCGCGTGCCCATGCGCGAAATCACGCAGGCCGACACGCCGACCGGCTTCGGCGGCGAAAAGAATCCGCCGATCTACGTGTACGACACGTCGGGCCCCTACACCGATCCGGACGCGAAGATCGACATCCGCGCGGGCCTGCCCGCGCTGCGCCAGCGCTGGATCGAAGCGCGCGGCGACACCGAAGTGCTCGACGGCCTGTCGAGCCAGTACGGCCTCGAGCGCGCGGCCGACCCGGCCACCGCCGACCTGCGCTTCCCGGGCCTGCACCGCAACCCGCGCCGCGCACAGGCCGGCAAGAACGTCACGCAGATGCACTATGCGCGTCGGGGCATCATCACGCCGGAAATGGAATACATCGCGATCCGCGAGAACCAGCGCCGCGCTGAGTACATCGAGAGCCTGAAGTCGAGCGGCCCGAACGGCGCGAAGCTCGCCGCGATGATGGGCCGCCAGCATCCGGGCCAGGCGTTCGGCGCCGCGGCCTTCGGCGCGAACGCGCTCGCCGAGATCACGCCGGAATTCGTGCGCGACGAGATCGCGCGCGGCCGCGCGATCATCCCCGCGAACATCAACCACCCGGAATCCGAGCCGATGATCATCGGCCGCAACTTCCTCGTGAAGATCAACGCGAACATCGGCAACTCGGCCGTCACGTCGTCGATCGGCGAGGAAGTCGACAAGATGACGTGGGCGATCCGCTGGGGCGGCGACACGGTGATGGACCTGTCGACCGGCAAGCACATCCACGAAACGCGCGAGTGGATCATCCGCAACAGCCCGGTGCCGATCGGCACGGTGCCGATCTACCAGGCGCTCGAAAAGGTCAACGGCAAGGCCGAGGATCTCACCTGGGAAATCTTCCGCGACACGCTGATCGAGCAGGCCGAGCAAGGCGTCGACTATTTCACGATCCACGCGGGCGTGCGCCTGCAGTACGTGCCGCTCACCGCGAACCGGATGACGGGCATCGTGTCGCGCGGCGGCTCGATCATGGCGAAGTGGTGCCTCGCGCATCACAAGGAAAGCTTCCTGTACGAACACTTCGAAGAGATCTGCGAGATCATGAAGGCGTACGACGTGAGCTTCTCGCTCGGCGACGGCCTGCGCCCCGGCTCGATCTACGACGCGAACGACGAAGCGCAGCTCGGCGAACTGAAGACGCTCGGCGAGCTCACGCAGATCGCGTGGAAGCACGACGTGCAGGTGATGATCGAAGGCCCCGGCCACGTGCCGATGCAGCTGATCAAGGAGAACATGGATCTCCAGCTCGACTGGTGCAAGGAAGCGCCGTTCTACACGCTCGGGCCGCTGACCACCGACATCGCACCGGGCTACGACCACATCACGTCGGGCATCGGCGCCGCGATGATCGGCTGGTTCGGCACCGCGATGCTGTGCTACGTGACGCCGAAGGAACACCTCGGGCTGCCGAACAAGGACGACGTGAAGGAAGGGATCATCACGTACAAGCTCGCCGCGCACGCGGCCGACCTCGCCAAGGGTCACCCCGGCGCGCAGGTGCGCGACAACGCGCTGTCGAAGGCGCGTTTCGAGTTCCGCTGGGAAGACCAGTTCAACATCGGCCTCGATCCGGACAAGGCGCGCGAATTCCACGACGAGACGCTGCCGAAGGATTCGGCGAAGGTCGCGCACTTCTGCTCGATGTGCGGCCCGCACTTCTGCTCGATGAAGATCACGCAGGACGTCCGCGAGTTCGCGGCGCAGCAGGGCGTATCGGAAAGCGAGGCGCTGAAGAAGGGGATGGAAGTCAAGGCGGTCGAGTTCGTGAAGACCGGCGCCGAAATCTATCACCGTCAGTAAGCGAACGCGGCGGTCTGCACGGACCGCCTCGTGACGCACTGCACGAAGCCCGCTTTCGAGCGGGCTTTTTTGCATCCGCGTGCATGCCGCGTGCCCGCCGGCGCAAGGGAAACAATTGATTACGAAACCGTCCGAGCCTTAACAAGTCCTTACAGCAGCGCGTCGGGACGGCGGGTAGATTGGGGTCATGCGCGGCCGTCAGCCGGTCGTGCGCCCTCCCGTTCACCACCACAAGGACAACGATCATGAGTTACTCGATTCGGCGTTTTGGGGTATGCGCTCTGCTCGTCGCGACGGTGGCCAGCCTGTCGGCCTGCGATTCGATGACACGGCGCCAGCGCGACACGGCAATCGGTGCGGGTGTCGGCGGCGTAGCCGGCGCGGCGATCGGCGGCAACGCGCTGTCGACGCTGGGTGGCGCGGCAGCCGGCGGCATCATCGGCAACCAGATCGGCAAGTAAGCCGGCCGGGCGCCCGCGCGACGGGCGGCACGCTTCAGTTTCGGCCTGACGGCGTTTCCGCGGTGCGGAAGCGCCGTTTTCGCGTCTTTTCGCGTCTGGCGGCAGCAGTCGTCCGGGCGCGCAGGGCGATGCACGGAAATGATCCGTTACCGTTTTGCACACCGTGTCATCGCCGTGCGTCCTAAGCTTAAGCATCTGCCGATTGCCGGCGCCGCCGGAGAAACATCATGAACAGGACCCTCGTCGCCGCGGTGCTCGCGTGTGCGACACTCGCCGGCTGTTATTACCCTTACGGCTACTATCCGTCCGGCTATTACACGGCGGCGCCGGTACAGCCCGCGCCCGTGTATGTCGACCCCGGCCCCGTGTACTACTATCCGGCCCCTGCCTATGCCCCTGCATGGGGCGGCTACTGGGGCCCCGCGCTGTCGCTGAACTTCGGTTTCGGCGGACGCGGCGGACACGGCGGCTGGCGCCATCATTGAGCGGCCGCGCCGGCCGCCCGGGCGGTTCGCGTCGGCGGAAAAACGGATTTCCCGTTTCTTGTCGTTTCATCCGATCATGAAACGAAGGCGCGGTAACGCGGTGTAAGATTCACCGCATCCCGTCCCCCTCGCCTGCCACGCCCGATGTCGCCCAAGAACGCCTTTCTGCTGACCGTCCTCGCCGCCCTGTGGGGTGCGTCGTTCCTGTTCATCCGGATCGGCGTCGCCGAATTCGGCGTCGCGCCGCTGATGGCGCTGCGGGTGGGCATCGGCGCGCTGTTCCTGACGGGCCTCGCGCTGACGCGTTTCAAGCCCGCCGACCTCGGCGCGCGGCTGCGCCGGCACGCGTGGCCATTGTTCGTCGTCGGCGTACTGAACTCGGGCGCGCCGTTCTGCCTGTTCGCCTATGCCGAACTGACGCTATCGGCCGGCGTGACCTCGGTGATCAACGCGACGACACCGCTGTGGGGCGCGCTCGTCGCCTACCTGTGGCTGAAGGACAAGCTGTCGCTGCCGCGCGCGATCGGCCTCGTGATCGGCTTTGCCGGCGTGCTCACGCTCGTCTGGGATCAGATCGCGAACGCGCACGGCAGCACCGGCGCCGGCGCGACCGCGCTGGCCGCCGCCGCCGCGCTCGGCGCGACGCTGCTGTACGGCATCGCGGCCAACTATACGAAGCGCAAGCTCAGCGGCGTCGATCCGCTCGTCAACGCGACCGGCAGCATGATCGGCTCGACCGTGCTGCTGCTGCCGTTCGCGATCGCGACGTGGCCCGCAGCAGCCGTCAGCACGCATGCGTGGGGTGCCGTGCTCGCGCTCGGCATCGCCTGTACGGGCATCGCGTATTTCATCTTCTTTTACCTGATCGCGCATGTCGGCCCGGCCCGCGCGATTACCGTGACGTTCGTGATACCGGTGTTCGGCCTGCTGTGGGGCGCGCTGTTCCTCGGCGAACACGTATCGGTCGTGATGATCGAAGGCTGCGCGATCGTGCTCGTCGGCACCGCGCTTGCGACCGGCGTGATCAAGCGGATTCCCGGGCTCCGCCCGCGCGGCGGCGAAGCAACCTGAGCGGCATGCGGGGCCGGCGCCCCGCCGGTTGCCCGGTTTCCCGCGACGCGCCGGCTGCCGGTCCTCAAGCGCCGCCCGCCGACCGGTGCGCGCCGGAGCATCTCGTTTATCACCCGATGCAGATGACCGCGCACGGTTGCGCAGCCGGCCGGCTTCCCCGGTTCTCCGAATCCCCGCATTCTTCGCACGCAATGCACGCGGCACACGTGGCGCCGTCGCTGCGTGCACGATTGGCGGCCGTTGCGCGTTGAACGGGGCGGACAGCCCCGTCCACGCGTCGGTGTAGCGTTTGCGTCTGGAGTTACCCTGATACGCGCGCCGCGCCATTCCCGTTACACTCGGAACACTCATCCGCAGAAGGCGGTTACGATGCTCCACGTTCTTTCACGTCCACCTGCGCGTGCGACGGCTTCGGCGTGGCGTCACGACACCGCTCCCCCGATCGCCCCAGGGCATCGTTGACATGAAGCCCTCCCGCGACCTCTCGCTCGACTCCCTGCTCGAACGCCTCACGCCGACGCCCAGCGGCTGGATCGCCACGTTTCGCGACACGACGCTGCGCAGCGTGTTTCAGCCCGTGCTGTCGATCACGCACAAGCGCGTGGTCGGCTATGAAGCGCTGCTGCGCGTCGTGGACGAGAACGGCACGCTGGTTTCGCCGGTCGCGCTGTTCGACAGGACGCGCGCGGCTGCCGATGCACTGCTGCTCGACCGGCTCGCCCGCTGCCTGCACACGGCCAACTTCGTCGCGCAAGGTATCGGCGACGGCTGGCTGTTCCTGAACGTGACGCCGCGCGTGCTCGATTCGGGCCTCGTACAGCGCGAATTCGTCGAGGCACTGTGCCGGCATTTCGCACTGCCGCCGAACCGCATCGTGCTGGAAGTCATCGAGCAGCCGGCGCGCGACGAAGCCGCGCTCGCCCGCACGATCGACATGATCCAGCATCGCGACTTCCTGATCGCGATCGACGATTTCGGCACCGGATTCTCGAATTTCGACCGCGTATGGCGCGCACGGCCCGATATCGTCAAGCTCGACCGCTCGCTCGTCGAGCGCGCGACCTGGTCCGCCGAGGATCGCCGCATCATGCATCACCTGGTATCGATGCTCCACCAGGCCGGCGCGATGGTGCTCGCCGAGGGCGTCGAAAGCGACGACGCGCTGCAGGCGCTGATGGAGGCCGATATCGACTTCGTCCAGGGCTTCCAGTTCGGCCAGCCCGATGCATCGATCGCACATGCGAGCGCTGCGGCGCCCGCGATGCTCGATGCCGCGTGGCAACGCTTCATCGCGCATCGGCATGTGCCGGCGATCGCCGAGCAGCCGGGCTTCGACGCGATCGAGCGGCTCGTGCTCGCCGGCGCGGCCGCGTTTTCCGCGAGCGGGAACCTGAACGATGCCGCGCAGCGCGTATTCACGGTGCCGGCCGCGCGCCGCGTGTTCGTCACGGACGAGATCGGCGAACAGTTCCTGCCGTCGATCGGCGCGCCCCCGGAGGGCGGCCAGGCGAGCGGCACGCGGCTCGCGCCGCTGTTCCCGGAGACGCACAGCAACTGGTCGCGCCGCCCGTACTTCCAGCGCGCGATCGCGGCGCCGGGGCGTGTCGCGCTGATGGGCCCGCACTTCTCGCTGACCGAAGGCCGCGACTGCTATACCGCGGCCGTCGCGATTCGCGCGCAAAGCCGCCTCGTCGTGTTCTGCGTCGACTTCGTGCTAGACAGCGCGGGCACCGTGATGCGGTAGCAGGCGCGGGCGGTATGGATCCGCCCGCCGCGCCGCCCGGTTCGGCGTTTCGTCAGTCAATCACCTTCCCTCTTCCCGACTTCACCATGCCGCGCCGCGACTTGTGTTCGAGCCGCCGCTCCTTCGATGCGCGCGTCGGCCGCGTCGCGACGCGCGCACGCGGCGTGAACGCGACGCTGCCGATCAACGCATCGAGCCGCGCGAGCGCTGCCTCGCGGTTCTTCTCCTGGGTGCGGTATTCCTGCGACTTGATCACGACGATGCCGTCGCGCGTGATGCGCTGGTCGGACAGCGCGAGGAGCCGTTCCTTGATGACGGGCGGCAGCGACGACGCGCGGATGTCGAAACGCAGGTGAATCGCGCTCGACACCTTGTTGACGTTCTGTCCGCCGGCGCCCTGCGCGCGCACGGCGGTCCATTCGACTTCGGCCGGATCGAGCGTGTAGCGGATCATCATCGCGACGTCTCCTTGCGGCGCCGCGCGAGCGCCTCGTCGACACGGGCCGCCAGGCCCGAATCGCGTTGCGTGCGCGTCGCGACCGCCTGCGCGAGCACGCGCCGCGGACCGATCACCTGCACGCGCGTGCGTGCGCGCGTGACGGCCGTATAGACGAGCTCGCGCGTGAGCACCCGCCCGAACGACGCCGGCAGCACGAGCGCGGCCTCGTCGAATTCGGAGCCCTGCGACTTGTGGACGGTCAGCGCGAACGCCGTTTCGTGCGGCGGTAGCGCGGCGGGCGACACGGCGCGCGCGGTGCCGTCCGCGCGGCGGAACCACGCGCGCAGCACGCCGTGCGCGTCCGGCAATGCGATGCCGATGTCGCCGTTGAACAGCCCGAGCGCATAGTCGTTGCGCGTCACCATGATCGGCCGCCCGGTGAACCAGTGTGCGCCGACCGCGAGCGGCACGCGTGCGGCATGTCTCACGTGCGTGGCCACCAGCGCATTGACGTGCTCGGCGCCGCGCGAGCCGGTGCGTGTCGCGCACAGGATCCGGAAGCGGTTGAGCGCGTCGAACAAGGGCAACGGATCGGGCACCGGCTCGGACAACGCGGTACGCAATGCGTCGAGGTATGCGCCGAACCGGCGCGCAAGCCGCTCGACCGTCGATGCCGCGAGCGCATCACCCGCGTCGTCATGAAACGACGCGGCAGCGGTATCGTCCATCGGCAACGCATCGAGCGCGGCCTGCACGTCGCCGCGGCGGATCGCGAGCGACAGGCGGCCGATCGGCGAATCGAGACCGAAACGGTAATTGCGTTCGAGCCAGACGACGCAGTCTGCAAGCGGTGCGGGCGCGGGAGACGCGGCGGCGATATCGTCGGCTCGCGTTGCGACGGTCGACGCAAGCGCCGCATCGGCCGGTTCGAATGGCGCGAGCTCGACCGCGTCGAGCCACGCGAGTTCGTCGACCTCGATCCACGCAGGATCGGCGGCCGCCGAGACGCTGTCGGTAGCGGTCGGTGCAGGCGCCGCAGTCGGCAACGAAGCGGCCGGCGGCGCGATATCGGCAGCGGACAACGCTTCGTCCTGCAGGTCGTCATCGAACAGCGACGCCTGGCGCGTATCCACGTTCCGCCGCGCCGGCTGCTTGCGCATCGCGGTCGCCGACAACGGCGCGGATGCCGGAGCCGGAGCCGGAGCGGCAACGGCCGCCGGCGCCTCGCCGTCCAGCACCGGCAACGCCGCGACGAAGGCCGCTTCGTCGATCCCGAGCGCATCCGCGATGCGTATGCGTGCGGCGGCGGTAAACGTCGGCCGTGCGCTGAGTTCGGCGAACACCGCGCCGGCCTCGACCGCGGCCAGCTGATCCTTGTCGCCGAGCAGCACGAGCCGTGCGCCGGGCGCAAGCGCATCGAGCAGATGGGCGGCGAGCGCGACGTCGATCATCGACGCCTCGTCGACGACGATCAGGTCGTACGGCAGCGGATTGTCGCGATGATGGCGGAAGCCCGCCGCTCCGCCGCCGCCCAGCAGGCGATGCAGCGTGTACGACGTGTCGGGCAGGCGCGCGGCCAGTTCCGGCGGCAGGTCGCCCGCCCGCGCGTGCAGCGCTTCCTGCATCCGCTGCGCGGCCTTGCCGGTCGGTGCCGCCAGCGCGATGCGCAGCCCCGGATGCGCGTCGAGCAGACACGCCAGGACACCGACGACCGTGGTCGTCTTGCCGGTGCCGGGGCCGCCGCTGACGATCGTCACGCGCCCTGTCAGCGCAACGATCGCCGCGACGCGCTGCCAGTCCACTTCGCCCGTCGCGGGCCCGAAGTAACGCGCGAGACTGTCGCGCAACCGGTCGGGCGACAGCGCGTCGCCCGGTGCGGCGACGCCGGCCTGCGCGACGAGCGCATCGGCGAGCCGCCGTTCGTAGTCGAAATAGCGTGACAGATACAGATGGTCGTGCCGGTCGACGATCAGCGGCCGCTCGTCGCCGCGCGCGAGCGTGCCGAACGCCACCACGCCGCTGGCGGCGAGCGCCGCGCGCACGTCGTCGACCGGCTCCTCGTAGCGCTGCGCGAGCGCGCCGAGCGACACGCACACGTGACCGCCCGCGGTCGCCCGGCTCGTCGCGAACGCGGCACGCGCCGCCCAGCGCGCGGCCGCGGCTGGCGCACCCGCGCGACGCGACAGGTCGCCGATGCGCCGCGCGAATCCTTCCGCAAGCGCGATGCCGAAATCCGCGGGCTCGGGCAGGCGCGCGGCGAGGCCGCCGGTGAATTCGAGCGTATCGTCGGACACGTTCATGCGCGGCCCCCTTCCATCATCCGGTCGAGCGCGTCGACGAGTTCGCGCGCGGGCCGGCGCGCATGCACGCCGGCCGGTTCGCCGCCGCTGCGCCAGTCGGGCCGCACGCCACGCACGAACAGGTACAGGTAGCCCGCCATATGCGTGTCGTAGTCGTAGTCGGGCAGCCGCCCGCGCAGATAGCGATGCAGCGCGACCGTATAGAGCAGCGCCTGCAGGTGATACGCGTGATCAGCCATCGCGGCGTCGAGCGCGCGCGGGCCATAGGCATCCGGCGTATTGCCGAGATGGTTCGACTTCCAGTCGACGATCCAGAACCGGCCGTCGTGTTCGACGATCATGTCGATGAAACCCTTGATGAAACCGGCGAGCATGCCCGCGTCCAGTGCAACGTCCGGATAGCCGTGCGCGACCAGCAGCCGGCGCAGCGCGCCCAGCTCGAGCGACGGCACCGGGAACAGGAAACCCATTTCGTCGAGCCGCTTGGCGGGATCGAGATCCGCAAGCCGCATGCCCGGCACGAGCTCCGTACGCACGACATCGTCGACGAGCCGCGCCATCATCGCCGGCAGGCGCGTCGCGAGTTCGGGCTCGGCCTCGACCGGCCGGTCATGCAGCGCGCCGAGCGCGGCCCGATGCCACGAATCGGGCTCCGTGAACCGGCTGAGTTCGAACAGGCGGTGCAGACATTCGCCCGCTGCCGCACCGCGCGGAAACACGAGGATGTCGTCATCCGGCGGCTCGGCCGCGACCATGTCGGGCACGACGAACGCGCCGTCCGGCGCCACGGCGGCAAGCGCATCGTGATCGGGCCGCAGCTCGTCGTCCGGGACGACCGCGACGCCCGCCTCCTCGCGCGCCATCGACGCCGTCAGCGAACTGAAGCTCGCCATCCGCCACGCGTCGCGCAGCACGCGCGTCGCATGGCGTGCCGCGAGCGCCTGCGATGCATCGTGGCCGGCCGCGAGCCGTTCGCGACGCGCCGGCACCGGCACCGGCGCAACGCTCACGGGGCCACCCGCCAGCGCTTGCCACGCGGCGTCGAGCGCCGCTTCGTCGGGCGGCTCGTCGAGCCACGCGTCGAACGACTGGCCTGCGCCGGCCACGAGCCAGTTCAGCACGCTGCGCCGCGCCTCGCGGGTCGAGCGCGACGACAGATAAGGCCCGGCGACGAGGTAGCATCGATAGACCGCGCGCGTGAGCGCCACGTAGACGAGCCGCGCGCGTTCCGCCGCCTGTTCACGCAGCGCCTGGCGCGCGGCATGCGCCGCGGCTTCGTCGTCGCACCCGTAATGCAGCACGGCGTCGCCCGCGTCGTCGTGATACTCACGCGCGTCCGGCAACCCCGACGCGGGCGGCTCGCGCAGCCCGCCGTCGTTCAGGAACGGACAGAACACGACCGCGTATTCCAGGCCCTTCGACTTGTGCACGGTCACGATCTGCACGAGGTTGCGATCGGATTCGAGACGCAGCTGCGCTTCCTCGCCGCCGCCATCGAGCCGTTGCGCGGCAAGCCAGCGCAGCGTCGGCGCGATACCCGGCTGCGCGGACGCGCGTGCCTGCGTCAATTCGGCCAGATGGTTGATGTCGGTCACGCGGCGTTCGCCGTCCGCGCCGGCCATCAGCCGCTCGGCGATGCGCAGCTCGCGCGTGAACGTGCGCCACATCACCGCGAAGCCGCGTTCGCGCCACAGCAGCCGATAGCGCGAGAAGCGCTCGACCCAGCTCATCGCGTCCGTGCTGTCCGCCGCTTCGCGCGACGCGTCGCCGTCGCCCTGCTCCATCCGCCACAGCGCCCCCGCATCGAGGCCGAACCAGTCGGCTGCCAGCGCCGCGCGCAGGCGCCGCAGGTCGCCCGGCGCATCGATCGCCGCCAGCACGCGCTCGAGCTGCTCCGCATCGCCGGTCGAAAACACCGACGCCTGCGCGAGCTCGACGCTGCCGATGCCCCACGTGGCAAGGACGCGCTTCACGAGACTGCCCTGCCGGTGCGTCTGCACCAGCACCGCGATGTCGCCCGGCGACAGCGGCGTATCGCCGAGCCGCGCATGCCCTTCGCGCGCGCCGCGCATCAGCCGGGCAATCTCGGCCGCGCACGCCTGGGCAGCCTGCGCCTGTGCGTCGCGCTTGAGCAGCGTGCCGTCGCCGCCCGGCAGCGCCCAGATCCGGAAATCGCCGGCCGGGCCCGGATCGGTTGCGTCGACGAACGGTGCACGCATGCGCGTGCCGGCCCGCACTGCGTAATAGTCGAGCCCGTCGAGCACGAACGCGCGCGGGTTCGACATGAAGAAGCGGTTGCACGCGTCGACGATCGCCGGCGTCGAGCGCTGGTTGACCGCGAGCGTATAGCACGCGCTCGCGCTTGCCCGCGCGGCAAGATAGGTATGCAGATCCGCCGCGCGGAAGCTGTAGATCGCCTGCTTCGGATCGCCGACGAGAAAGAGCGGCCCGCCCGGCGCGAAGATCCGGTCGAAGATCGCGAACTGCAGCGGGTCGGTATCCTGGAATTCGTCGATCAGCGCGGCCGGATAGCGGGCGCGCAGCGTCTCGGCGAGCCACGGGTGCGCATGCAGCGCGTGATACAGGTTCGCGAGCAGGTCGTCAAACGACACGACGCGACGCGTACGCTTGCGTTCAGCCAGCTCGCCCGGCGCCGTGTCGAGCCAGTCGGCGATCAGCGCGAGCCAGCGCGCACGCTGCGCGGCCTCGGCCGCGGCCACCGCCGCTTCGAGCGCGTCGGCCACGTCGAAGAACGCGTGCTCGGGGGGCACGCCGCCCTTTTTCGTCGCCTTCGCGAGCGCGGTGCGCGTGAGCTTGAGCGCCGCCTTCGGCAGCGCGGCAGTCGCATCGCCCTGGGCAAAATGCGCGGACCACGCGCCGAGCGCATCGGCGACCGCGTCGGGCTTGTGCGAGCGCTGGTTGAGCGCGGGCTGCGCGGTGCGCAGCACCGCGTCGATCGCGTCGTGCTCGTCGGCCCACATCCGCGCGGCCTCCGCAAAACATTCGGCGGCAGCGGCCTCCGCCGATTCGTCCGGTTCGACGACGCCGTCCCAGCGCAGCGCGGCCAGCGGCTTCTTCAACCGGCGCGCGAGCTGGGCGTCGAGAGCGGCCGGGCCCGCGCCCGAATCGACGAGCCACGTCGCGAAGCCGGGCCAGCGCGCGGCCATCGGTTCGACGCGCGTGCGCCAGAAGTCCGCCGCGAGCTCGAAGCGCAGCGCCGCATCGTCGGCCTGCATGTCGAACGCGAACGGCATCGCGGCCGCGAACGGCGCTTCCTGCAGCGCACGCTGGCAGAACGCGTGGATCGTGTGGATCGCCGCCTGGTCGAACGCGCGCAGCGCGCGCCGGATCCGCTTCGCTGCGGTCTCGGGGTCGAGCGTGCCGGCTTCGCCGAGCGTCGTCTCGAGCAGGCGCGCGACGAACGGATCGCCGCCGTCGTCGCCGGTATCGAGCGCATGCGCGAGCTGCGCGAGCCGCCCGCGGATCCGCTCGTGCAGCTCGGCGGTCGCCGCCTTCGTGAAGGTCACGACGAGGATTTCATCCGCGCCGAGATCCTTCTCGAGCAGCAGGCGCACGTACAGCGCGCAGATGTTCCACGTCTTCCCGGTACCGGCCGACGCCTCGATCTGGTTGACGCCGTCGAGCGGGCACGCGAACACGTCGAGTTCGAGCGCCGCCTGCGGCGGGGATGCGGCGCTCATGCGACCTCCTTCAGATGTTCCAGCATCGGCTCGAACACGAGCCGCGCGAGTGTGCCGAACGGCTCGTCGAGCGACGGATGGGCGCCGCGCCACGCGATCGCGATGGCCGGATCGTCGGCTTCGCTCACCACGCGCTCGTTGATCCAGACGCTCGCGGCCTTCGCCTCGCCGTCGGAAATGCGCGCCCATGCGCTGCGCGGGAAAAACCGCAGCGGCATCCGCCGCCCCGCGCGAAACAGCGCCGCGAGCGGCGCGAGACGCTCGAGCGGTGCCGCGACCGGCGTGAGTTCGAAGGCGCCGCCGCTGCCAAACCACAGCGTGCGGCGCGGCCCCTCGGGCTCCACCGCGCAATAGACGAGATGCGCGAGCCAGGCAGACAGGTAGTCACGCGCGCTCGGCCGTGCATAGCGATAGATGACCTGACCCGCCGGCGTCAGCCGGTTCAGCGTGCCGTGCAGTTCGAGCGGCGCACTCACCGCGTCGCCTGACAGCATCGCGTCATCGGCGCCGAACAGCACCTGGTCGGTGTCGGGCCATGCGGGCGCGATCGCGAGCGTGAACGGCCGCCGTTCCATGCCGTCGGCCAGCGCACGGCGCACGTTCGACGCAAGCTGCGTCATCGAGCCGAGCGCCTGGTCACGCCAGACGGCACCCGTCGCGCCGCCCGGCAGTTCCGGGCTGGCGTCCGCGATGCGCAGCGCGTGATCGTGCACGCCGCCTTCATCCGATTCGATCAGCAGCGGCAGCACGCGCTCGGCGAGTGCGTCACTGCCGGCGAAGTCGAGTGCGAACGGCTCCGTGTCGAGCAGTTCCGCCTGCGCGTCGGACAACACGATGCCGAGCCGCGCACGCAGCAGCGCGCGGGCCGGATGCCGCCAGAAGCGTTCGAATTCGCTGAACGCGACGGGCTCCACCGGCTCGGCCGGCAGCGGCTGCGCGAAGAACGGCTGCTCGCGCGTCGCATCGCGCGCGGCTTCGGCCGCCAGCAGCGACGCGAGCGTCGCGCGCTCGGCGTCGTACGAAGCCAGTTCGCTGCCGGGCCGGAAATACTCGGCCGCGAACGGTTGCAGCGGATGCTCGACGATGAACGCGCGCCGCGCGGCATCGACCGCGTCCGGCGCGGCGTCCGCGCCGGCCGTGACGAGTGCGAGATGGTCGAGCAGTTCGTCGACGAGCGCCGCGGGCGGCAACGGTGCGTTGTCGCGAATGCTGCGCCCCGTATAGGCAATCAGCAGCCGGTCGCGCGCGGCGAGCAACAGGTCGAGGAACAGGTTGCGCTCGTCGTCGCGGCGCTGCCGGTCGCCGAGCTTCGGCAAGACGGCCATCAGGTCGAACTCGTCCGCGCGCGCGAGGCTCGGCAGCACGCCGTCGTCCATCCCGAGCAGGCACACGACGCGGTATGGCAGCCCGCGCAGGCTCGTCAGCGACGAGAACGTGACGCCGCCCCATGGCACCCCGCCGCGCGCCGGATCGTCGAGCGCGGCTGCCAGCCCCGCGCGCACGACGGCCGCGGGCAACGCCTCGTCGGGTGCGCCTTCGGTCATCGCGGCGAGCATCGCGTCGAGCGCGTCGCGCACACCCGCGAGCGCATCGGCGTACGCGGCGCCGGAGTCGAAAAACCGCGCGAGCGTGTCGGCAAACAGTTCGCTCCATGCGCGCGGCGTGTGGGCGTCGGCGAGCCGCCGCGCAAAGCCGTCGAGATCATCGGTGAAGCGCGCGAGCCGGCCGAGCAGTTCGGCCTCGCTGCCGGTGGCCGCCTCGATCGGCAGCCACGCGCCGACCGGTGCCGCGCCTTCGGGCATCGCGTAGCCGAGGAAGAGCCGCGCGAGCGCGTCGGAGAACGTATGGCGCGGCGCGGGCACCGCCGCATCGTCGCTCGCCGTCGGCGACAGCCCGCGCCGCGCGCCGGCGGCCGCGAGCCAGGTCTGCACCGTCTCGAGCGCGGCTGCGTCGATGCCGTAACGGGCCGCCACCGCGTCCACGCGCAACCATTCGACCAGTTCCGGCGCGCCGACCTGCCGCTCCGGCAACGCGAGCCATTCGAGCAGCACGCGCGCGACCGGGTTCGCCTGCGACGGCGGCAGGCCGGTGATCCGGTAAGGCACGCGCGCGCCCCCGGCACCCGCCGTGCCGAACACGGCATCGATCAGCGGCCCGGCCGCCGCGAGATCGGCGACCGCCACCAGCACATCGGACGGCTGCAGCGTCGCGTCGGCGTCGAACCACGCGAGCAGGCGGTCATGCAGCACCTCGAGTTGACGCGCGAGACTGTGGCACACGTGCACCTCGATCCCGCGCTCGACCGGCACTTCGCCGAGTTCGGCCTCCGGCTGCAGGTCGAGGATCGCGTTCTGCACGCGCGCGAGCCAGGTCGGCGCGGAATTCCCGACGAAACGCGATGCATCGCCTGACGCGGCGCTTTCCGTCAGTTCGTGCAGCATGTGCAGCTGCGCCTGCGTCTGCCGCCCCCACTCCGCGAGCAGCGGATGGCCGACTTCCTGGTAGTCGAGCCGGCCGGCCGCGTCGAGCGCCTCGGCATGCGCGGCGGTGACGATGTCGAACCAGAATTCGCGGCACGGGTTGAGCGCATAGACGCGCACGTCGATCCACCGCGACAGCTCGCGCAGCAGCGCGACGTGCAGCGGCGGCATCGTCGGCAGCGCGAACACGCTGACCGACTCCGGCCAGTCGGCGCGCGCGACCGTTTCGGGACCGAGGTTGCGCGCCTCCACGAGGAAGCGATGCGCGGGCGGCGTGCCGCTTTCGCTCAGCTCGGCAAGCAGCGCGCGCCACAGCGCGGCCTGCCAGTGCTCGTCGTCGCGTGCGGCATCGCTGATTCCGCGCGGCGCGGCGTCGCCCGCGAGCACCGACTCGCCGGCCTGCCACGCGGCCAGCCATTCGGGCCGATAGGTCAGGTAGTGATCGAGCACGGCCGCGACGCGCTGTGCGAGCTCGTGGCGCATCGCGTCGTCGGACGCGGACAGATACGCGGCCAGCCGCGGCGATGCGAGCCACGGCGCGCCGCCCGCGGCCTGCGCGAACAACCGGTAGCAGCGCCATACGAGGCGGTCGGGTGCGAACGGCGAGCGCGCGGGCACCGTCAGCACGCGGCCGATCTGCGCCCACAGCCATTGTGCGAGATACGTGAACTCGACGTTCGCGCACACGCCGTGGCGCGCGGCGATGTCAAGCTCGAGACGGCGGCGCAGCGCGGCGCTCGGCACGATGACCTGTTGCGGCGCCCACGGGCCGTTGCGGGCCGGGAACGCGGCCAGGTCGTCGAGCAGCGCGTCGGCCAGCGTTTCGTGACGGTTCGAATAGAAGAGATGGAGCATGAAGCGGGTGTCGAAGCCTCGCGCCGGCCGGACCGGGCGAACGGGAGCACCAAGGATAGCAAAAGGTCCGTCGCGACGAACCTCGTCCGAACGGCCAGCTTTTGCGGACCGCGAAATACGATAGACTCGTCGCCAGTCAATACGCCGCCCCGGGCGTCTTCGTCTGTCATTCAGCTCATCGATGCGCTATTCGGTCGAAATCAGAAAGTTTTTCTACAGCCAGTACTTTTTCGGCGGCCTGCGGATCGCGGTCGGCGTGTCGCTGCCGGCCGTGCTGTGCCTGATCGTGTTTCACAACCGGGAGCTCGGCTTCACGATCTCGACCGGCGCGCTCGGCGCGTGCGTCGTCGACATGCCGGGCCCGCTGAAGTACAAGCACAACGAAATGCTCGCGTGCAGCGTGATCGGCTTCCTGGCCGCGCTCGCGACCGGCCTCGCCACGCCGAACATCTTCGCGCTGTGGCTGACGATCGTGCCGCTCACGTTCGTGCTGTCGCTGATCGTCGTCTACGGCAACCGCTGGCCGCAGATCAGCTTCGCGACGCTGTTCATGATGGTGATGACGCTCGAGGAGAAGTTCACGCCGCTGCAGGCGCTCATCAACGCGGGCTGGATTCTCGCGGGCGGCCTCTGGTACACGTACTGGGCGACGCTCGTGTCGCAATGGCAGGCGCGCCGGATCGAGCAGCAGGCGCTCGCCGAAAGCCTGTTCGCATGCGCCGACTACCTGCTCGCGCGCGCGCAGTTCTATGATCTCGACGCCGATCTCGACGAGTGCTACCGCAATCTCGTCGCGAAGCAGATCACCGCGGTCGAAACGCAGGAAACCGCGCGCGACATCGTGCTGCGCAACCTGCCGAAGCTGCGCCGCGGCAAGCTCGATCCCGGCCGCACGACGATGTACAACCTGTTCATCAACAGCGTCGACCTGCACGAGCTGTTCGTCGGCGCGCATACCGACTACCCGCTCGTGCGCAACACGTTCGGCGGCTCGGACCTGATCATTTTCTATCGCGACCTGATCTGCAAGGCGGCCGCCGATCTCGAGGAGATCGGCCTCGCGGTTCTCGAGAACCGCGCGCCGCATTCGCGGATCAGCGTGAAGGCCGAACTGCGCGCGATCGAGTACGAGATCGAGCTGATGCGCAAGAAGAACTTCCCGGCCAGCAATGCGGAAGCGTACGCGGCCGTGCTCGCGACGTTCCGGCGCATCTGGAGCGCCACGCGCCTGATCGACCGGATGCGCCGCAACCTGTCGGGCCATGCCGACCCGCAGCAGACCGAACTGAAGATCGACAAGGCGCTCACGCGCTTCCTGCAGCGGCGCCGGATGTCGCCGCTCCTGATCTTCTCGAACCTGAACATGCGCTCGCCGAGCCTCCGCCACGCGCTGCGCGTGACGATCGCGGTCGCGGTCGGCTTCTGGCTCGGCCGGCTGCTGCCGCTCACGAACGCATACTGGATCGTGATGACGACCATCATCATCCTGAAGCCCGGCTACTCGCTGACCAAGCAGCGCAACGCGCAGCGTATCGTCGGCACGCTGATCGGCTGCGCGGCGAGCATCGCGCTGATCTACACGGTGAAGGAGCCGCACCTGCTCATCGCGATCATGTTCGGGTCAATGGTGATGAGCTACAGCCTGCTGCTGTTCAACTACGCGGCGAGTGTCGTGTTCACGTCGTCGTACGTGCTGCTGATGTTCCACCTGCTCGCGCCGGGCAGCATGCGGATCATCGGCGAGCGCGCGATCGACACCGTGGTCGGCTGCATGATCGCGATCGCCGCGAGCCGCCTGTTCCCGTACTGGGAATACCGGCTGATGGGCAAGCTCGTCACCGACACGCTGACGTCGACCCGCAAGTATTTCGAGGCCGTCTGGCGCGCCAGGCGCGGCGCATCGCCGCCGCCCGTGCCGGCCGCCGACGGCGCGGCGGTCGTGCCGGGCGTCGCCGCGGCGATCGAAGCGCCTGCCGCTGCCGCCGCCCTCGACGACGACTACCGCTACCGCCTCGCGCGCAAGGACGTGCACATCGCGTTCGCGAACCTCGGTCAGGCGTTCCAGCGGATGATGATCGAGCCGAAGGCGCACCAGCGCTTCGTGCCGGAGCTGAACGACCTGCTCGTGCAGACGCACGTGCTCGGCGCGCAGATCACCGCCGCCGCGCCGCTGATTCGCAGGGCCGACGAGAACCTCGTCCACGACGACGCGCTGCGCCGCGGCCTGTCCGCCGTGCTGGAAAACCTCGAGAAAGCGGAAGCCGGCGAGCCGCCGCCGGCCGACCAGCTCGATGCGACGAAGCAGATCACGCGCGACCTCGACGCGATGGTCGTGTCCGCGGAAAAATCCGATGCGGTGGGCGCCGAGCTCACGCACGACCTGAAGGTACTCGCGCACCAGTGCAAGCAGATGCTCGCGTCGTCGCTGCTGATCCGCAAGGACGCGAGCGTCATTCGCCTGCCCGCATGACGGCATGACGCTGTCCCGCCGCCGGCCGCGCACGCAAGCGGGCCGGCCGGCGGCGCTCCCCCCGCTCCCCCTTCCGAAGCATGACCCGCCCGCCCCGCACGGCCCGCGACGGCCCCACGCCCGATTCCGCCGGTTTCGCCAGTCAGGGAATACCCGATTCCGGTCCCATGGCCCGGCTTGTTATCATTCGTTCACATTTAAGTTGTATAGACAACTTGAGCCAACCGGGCCGGCCCCGCTCGCCCGGTCCGTCGCATAAAACGATATCGGAGACTCGATGAAGAACTTGCAGCGCCACCTGAGCGCGCGGCACATCCGCTTTCTCGCGCTGGGCTCGGCGATCGGCACCGGCCTGTTCTACGGCTCGGCGTCCGCGATCCAGCTCGCGGGCCCCGCCGTGATCCTGGCCTACATCCTGGGCGGCGCGGCTGTCTACATGGTGATGCGCGCGCTCGGCGAGATGGCCGTGCGCGAGCCCGTCGCCGGCTCGTTCGGCCACTACGCAACCGAAAACCTCGGCCCGTTCGCGGGCTTCGTCACCGGCTGGACCTATACGCTCGAAATGGTGATCGTCGCGATCGCCGACATCACCGCGTTCGGCATCTACATGGGTTTCTGGTTTCCGGACGTCCCGCAATGGATCTGGGTGCTCGGCGTCGTCGCGGTCATCTGCGGGCTGAACCTGTGCCACGTGAAGGTGTTCGGCGAGCTCGAGTTCTGGCTGTCGATCATCAAGGTCGGCGCGATCGTCGCGATGATCGGCGGCGGCGTCGCGATCCTGCTGACCGGCATGCATTTCGGCCATTCGGCCGACGTGCCGACGTTCGCGAACCTGTGGAACCATGGCGGCTTCTTCCCGAATGGGATCGGTGGGCTGATCGCGTCGCTGTCGGTCGTGATCTTCGCGTACGGCGGCATCGAGGTGATCGGGATGAGCGCCGGCGAGGCGAAGGACCCGGAGCGCGTGATTCCGCGCGCGATCAACGCGGTGCCCGCGCGCATCCTGCTGTTCTACGTGCTGACGATGGTCGTGCTGATGTCGATCAGCCCGTGGACCGGCGTCGGCAGCGACGGCAGCCCGTTCGTGCAGATCTTCTCGGCGCTCGGCGTGAAGTCGGCCGCGACGATCCTCAATCTCGTGGTGATCAGCGCGGCGATCTCGGCGATCAACAGCGACATCTTCGGCGCGGGCCGCATGATGTTCGGGATGGCGCGGCAGGGCCAGGCGCCGCGCGTGCTGACGACGACGTCGCGGCACGGCGTGCCGTGGGTCACGGTGCTCGTGATGGCCGGCGCGCTGCTGGTCGGCGTGCTGCTCAACTACCTGATGCCGAAGGACGTATTCCTGGTGGTCGCGGCGATCGCGACGTTCGCGACCGTGTGGGTGTGGCTCATGATCCTGCTGTCGCAGGTCGCGATGCGCCGCCGGCTGTCGAGCGCTGAAGTCGCGGCACTGAAGTTCAAGGTGCCGCTGTGGCCCGTCGCGCCCGCGCTGACGATCGCGTTCATGGGTTTCGTGATCGTGATGCTCGGCTGGTTCGAGGACACGCGCGTCGCGCTCTACGTCGGCGCAGCGTGGCTCGTGCTGCTCGCGGCCGTGTTCTACGCACGGATCCGCCCGAAGTTCGCGCCTGCGTCACGTTGACGCACGACTGACCTTTCCATGCGGCGCGCCGGGTCCGGCGCCCGCATCTGCGCGTCGCCCGCCGCTCCTTTGCGCATCCCGCCGTTCCCGCACGTCGCTTGCGCCCCGGCCGACCGGGCCGACCGGGCCGCAAGGATCATGCGCGGCGTGCCGGGGTCAGTGCGACGCGGCGCTCGCGGCCTCGGCCGGATGGGCCTCGTCGTACGCGTGCTTCTGCGAGATCGCGTTGTACAGGATCGTCCCGATCACGAGCAGCACGGCCACGACGATCAAGATGCTCACGTTGCGGACAGGGTTCTTCTTGCGCTGATCGTTCATGGCCGGTGCGGCTCCGTCGAATTCGTTGAAGCGGGCATTCTACGCGCTTGCGCCCGCGCCGCGACGCCCCCGTTGCACGCCCTCCTCCGCCTTCCCCGCAGCTTTCCCCCACCTTTCATTTGATAATCATTCCCATTCCGATCTAGAATCCGGAATCTTTCGCTTTGTAATGTTCCGGGTCGCTCGGGCGGCAGGCACGCCCCGGAACGCTTCCTCGTCTGCCTTCCTTACCGGAGTCTCCATGTCGAATCCGCGCACCCGCCTGCTGCCGCTCGCCGGCGCCCTCGCCCTTGCCGCCGCCGCGTTCGCGCCGCTGGCCCAGGCGGCCGAGGAAGTGAGCCTGTACACCACCCGCGAACCGAAGCTGATCCAGCCGCTGATCGACGCGTTCACGAAGCAGAGCGGCGTCAAGGTCAATACCGTGTTCGTGAAGGACGGCCTGCTCGAGCGCGTGAAGGCGGAAGGCGCGCAGTCGCCGGCCGACGTGCTGATGACGGTCGACATCGGCAACCTGCTCGATCTCGTCGACGGCGGGCTCGCGCAGCCGGTGCGCTCGAAGGTGCTCGACGACGCGATTCCCGCGAACCTGCGCGGCGCGCAGGGCGACTGGTACGCGCTGTCGCTGCGCGATCGCGTGCTGTATGTGGAGAAGGACCTGAAGGTCGACGCGTTCCGCTACGAGGATCTCGCCGATCCGAAATGGAAGGGCAAGGTCTGCATCCGCTCGGGACAGCATCCGTACAACACGGCACTCGTCGCGGCGATGATCGCGCACGACGGCGAAGCCGCGACCGAAAAGTGGCTGCGCGGCGTGAAGGCGAACCTCGCGCGCAAGGCGACGGGCGGCGACCGCGACGTCGCGCGCGACATTCTCGGCGGCATCTGCGACGTCGGCCTGGCGAACGCGTACTACGTCGGTCACATGAAGAACGCGGAAGCCGGCACCGATGCGCGCAAGTGGGGCGACGCGATCAAGGTCGTGCGGCCGACGTTCGCGAACGCGAAGAGCGGCGGCACGCACGTCAACATCAGCGGCGCGACGGTCGCGAAGCACGCGCCGCACAAGGCCAACGCGGTGAAGCTGCTCGAGTACCTCGTGTCGCCGGACGCGCAGGCGCTGTATGCGCAGGCGAACTACGAATACCCGGTGCGCGCGAACGTGAAGCTCGATCCGGTGATCGCGAGCTTCGGCACGCTGAAGGTCGACCCGCTGCCGCTGACCGACATCGCGAAGCACCGCAAGGCGGCCAGCCAGCTCGTCGACAAGGTCGGCTTTGACAACTGATGCACCGTTGGTCCGCGCGCGCCGCCAGCCGTTCCGTTCGCGCGCGGGCAGCCTCTGGCTCGCCGCGGCCGTCGCGATCGCCGCGGCGGCCGCGGCGCCGCTCGCGGTGCTGGTCGCCGCCGCGTTCGGCGCCGATCTCGCGCACTGGAAGCATCTCGTCGAATTCGTGCTGCCGCAGGCGCTCGTCAATACGCTGCTGCTGCTCGTGGGTGTCGGCGCGATCGTCACGGTGGTCGGCACCGGCTGCGCGTGGCTCGTCACCGCCTACGACTTTCCCGGCCGCCGGATGCTGACCTGGGCGCTGCTGCTGCCGCTCGCGGTGCCCACCTACATCGTCGCATTCGCGTATCTCGACCTGCTCCACCCGATCGGTCCCGTCCAGGGTGCGATCCGCTGGCTGCTCGGCTTCGACAGCCCGCGCCAGTTCCGCCTGCCCGACCTGCGCTCGCTGCCCGGTGCGATCTTCGTGCTCGGCTTCGTGCTGTATCCGTATGTGTACCTGAGCACGCGCGCGATGTTCGTCACGCAGTCCGCGAGTCTTCTCGAAGCCGCGCGCACGCTCGGCGCCGGACGCATCGCGACATTCTGGCGCGTCGTCGTGCCGCTCGCGCGCCCCGCGATCGCGGTCGGCGTGAGCCTCGCGCTGCTCGAAACGCTGAACGACATCGGCGCGTCGGAATTCCTCGGTGTGCAGACGCTGACCGTATCGGTCTACACGACGTGGATCACGCGCTCCGATCTCGCCGGCGCCGCGCAGATCGCGCTCGCGATGCTCGCGATCGTCGTCGGCATGATCATGCTCGAACGCTACGGGCGCCGCCGCCAGCGCTACGCGCACGGCCGGCGCATGCGTCCGGTCGCGCCGCGCAAGCTGACGGGCGCGGCCGCGTGGAGCGTCGCCGCGCTCGGCTGGCTGCCGGTGCTGCTCGGCTTCGGCGCACCGGCCGCCTACCTCGCGGTCGAGACCGGCAAGCGGCTGCATCTCGTCGGCGGCGTGTCCGCGCAATTGCTGACCGGGCTCGCGAACACGCTGGCGATCGCCGCCGCCGCGACCGTCGCAACGCTTGCCTGCGGGCTCGTCGTCGCATGGGCCGCACGCGCGCAGCGCGACAGCGCACGTGCGGGCCCGGCCCGCGCGTGCGCACGCATCGCGAGCCTCGGCTACGCGGTGCCGGGCACCGTGCTCGCGATCGGCCTGCTGATCCCGCTCGCGGCGGCCGACCGGCTGCTCGGCGCGGCGCTCGGCCGCGACGGGCTGCTGCTGATGGGTTCGGCGGCCGCGCTCGTGATCGCGTACACCGTGCGCTTTCTCGCGATCTCGGCCGGCAGCATCGAAGCCGGCCTCGCCCGCATTCCGCCATCGCTCGAACAGGTCGCACGTTCGCTCGGCGAGACGCCCGGCGGCACGCTGCGCCGCGTGCACTTGCCGCTGCTGCGGCCCGCGCTCACGACGAGCGCACTGCTCGTGTTCGTCGACGCGATGAAGGAACTGCCGGCGACGCTGCTGCTGCGCCCGCTGAATTTCGACACGCTCGCGACCTGGCTGTATGCGGAAGCCGCGCGCGGCACCTATGAGGAAGGCGCGGTCGCCGCGCTCGCGATCGTGCTGGCCGGGCTCGTGCCCGTGATCCTGCTCGCGCGCACCCGTCACAAGATCGGAGCCTGACACCGTGAACCTGCTCGAACTCCACGACCTCTGCGTCGCCTACGACACACCGCACGGCCGCCGCACGGTGGTCGACGGGCTGAGCCTCGCGCTGCCGCGCGGCGACATCGGCTGCCTGCTCGGCGCATCGGGCTGCGGCAAGACCACCGTGCTGCGCGCGATCGCGGGCTTCGAGCCCGTGCGCATGGGCCGCATCGTGCTGGACGGCACGCCCGTCGCGGCGCCGTCGCTCGACGTGCCGCCCGAGCGGCGGCGCATCGGGATGATGTTCCAGGACTATGCGCTGTTCCCGCACCTGAGCGCGGCCGACAACGTCGCGTTCGGCCTGCGGCGCATGCCGAAGGCCGAGCGGCGCGTCCGCGTCGCGGACATGCTCGAACTCGTCGGCCTCGCCGATTCGGGCAGCGCGTATCCGCACGAGCTGTCGGGCGGCCAGCAGCAACGCGTCGCCCTCGCCCGCGCGCTCGCGCCGTCGCCGGAACTGCTGCTGCTCGACGAGCCGTTCTCGAATCTCGACGTCGATACGCGCGAGCGGCTCGCGTTCGAACTGCGCGACATCCTGAAGCGCACGGGTCACACCGCGATCCTCGTCACGCACAACCAGGCTGAAGCGTTCGCGATCGCCGACCGGATCGGCGTGATGAAGGATGGCCAGCTCGCGCAATGGGACACGCCGTATGCGCTGCACCATCATCCGGCCAGCCCGTTCGTCGCCGAGTTCGTGCGCCGCGACGCGCTGGCGGACGAACGCGCGCTGGCGCTGGCGCGCGGCCGCTGAGCGGACAATGGCGATGACGACGCGGTGCGTCGGCGTACCGCGCTACGCCGGCTCGGACAGATCGCGCACCGGCAGCGCGGTCGAATACTTGATCTGCTCCATCGCGAACGATGAGCTCACGTCGAACAGCGGCACCGCGCGGATCAGCTGCTTGTACACGCGATCGTAGTCGTCGATGCCGGCCACCACGACCCGCAGCAGATAGTCGGTCTCGCCGCTCATCCGGTACACCTCGACGACTTCGGGCATGTCGCGCACGGCCTGCGTGAAGCGCTGCGCCCACTCCTCCGTGTGCTGGTTCGTGCGGATCGCGACGAACACGGTCGTGCCCACACCGAGCTTGCGCGGATCGCACAGCGCGACCTGCGCGCGAATCGCGCCGGTTTCCTTGAGCCGCTGCACGCGCTTCCAGCAGGGTGTCTGCGACAGGTTCACGCGCTGCGCGAGTTCCGCGATCGGCAATGTGGCATCTGCCTGCAACAGCTCCAGCAGCTTGCGATCGATGGCATCCATTTACCCGGTCCCTCGTAGATAGAAATTTTTTCTATGCATCGTGCATGACGGGGAACAATATGGAAACCGCTGCACGGCGTCGACCGGGATAAATACCAATCAGGGAAGGAGGGACGCGCGATGCGCACGACCCCGTGCGCCCCCGCCCATCGATAATCGGCGCCCCGGACGAAACAGGCGACGCCACGTGTCGAGGTGGAATCGCCTGAAGTCAATGCTGTTTGCGCTGCCGGGTGCGCGCCGCTCACGGCGAATGCGGCACGCACGCGCGCCTCGCCGCGATGTCGCTCAATACGCGACCGTCGCGATCTCGCGCACGAAGCCGTGTTGCTCGAGCGCATCGACGAACGCGACCGCGTAGTCTTCCGCCGAGATGTTGCTGTTGCCCTGCGCGTCCACGATCAGCTTGCCGACGCCCGTGCGGAACGTGCCCGTGCGCTCGCCCGGCGCGATCAGCGCGGCCGGCGCGAAGAACGTCCAGTCGAGATCGCCGGCCGTTTTCAGATAGTCGAGCGCATCGCGGTGCGCGAGCGCGACCGCCTTGTACGCGTCCGGGAAACCTTCGGTGTCGACCAGCTGCTTGCCCGGCGCGACTTCGAGCGAACCGGCGCCACCCACCACCACGAGCCGCTTCAGGCCCGCCTGGCGCGTGCCGGCAACCAGCGCCTTCGCCGCCGCGACCACCTTCGCGGCATCGTCCTGCTTCGGACCGTACGCGCTCGCGACGACGTCGTGACCCGGCAGCGCAGCTGCGATGCTGGCCGCATCGAACAGATCGGCCGCCTTTGCGGTGATGCCGTCGCCGGCCGCGCCGGGATGGCGCGACAGCGCGGTCACGCGATGGCCGCGGCGCGCGGCTTCGGCCGCGATGCGCGAGCCGATCATCCCGGTGGCGCCGAACAGGGCGATGTTCAAGGTATGTTGCGTCATGTCGATTCTCCAGAAATAAAAAGTAACTGCAGTGATTACATATAAGACCGAAAAAAAACGGAGCGAAACTCCGTCGTGCCGGTCGCCGCGTGTGCGCGCCGCCCGGCCTCCTGCCCTGCATCATGCATTGCCTGCGTTCACCCGCCGGCGCTTCCGGCGGGCCGGCTGTCGTGCTCCGATTCGAGCACGTCTGCCGTGACGCCCGCGAGCGTACGCGTGGCAAGCGACGCTTCCATCGCGCGCTGCGCGTCGCCGATATAGTCGATCAGCACGCCCTGGATGTGCCGCCCGACGAGGCACGCGGGATTCGGCGCCTCGCGGTGCAGCGCAAACAGCTGCGCATCGTCGACCGCGCGATACACGTCGAGCAGCGTGATCTCGCCGGGCTCGCGCGCCAGCAGCGCACCGCCGCCCGCGCCGAGCTGCGACGTGGTCAGCCCCGCGGCCGCCAGCATCGACAGCAGGCGGCGAATCAGCGCCGGATTCGTGTTCACGCTGCCCGCGATGATGTCGGACGACAGCGGCGCGCCTTCCTGCATCGACAGCAAGGCAAGCACGTGAACGGCAAACGCGAACCGGCTGCTGGTATTCATTCCTCACTCACTCGGCGACGCCGGCCCGACCCGCGGCCGGCGACAATGTGTAACCACTATAATTACATTTTGCGGATTGCGCAAGCGACGTGTTACTGGCCGCTGGCCGGTTTCGCGCCGGACGCATTCTGCTGGCTCCACTGCTGCAGTTTCTTGCCGGCCTCCGCCATCTTCGCGCCAGCTTCCGACGCCGCGTGCGCGACGACCGCGGAAGCAGCCGCATCGAACTGCGCCTGCGCGGCCGACGCGAGGCCGCTTGCCGACAGCGGCGGCACCGCCGATGCCGCCGACGCGATGCCGGCCTTCGCGGCATTGATCTGCTGGTTGACCGTGCTCGCCATCTGGTCGAGCGCCTTGGCCGCGTTGCTCGCGGCATCGGCGGCCGCGCTCGCGGCCGTATCGGGTTGAGTGGCCGGCGTGCCGGACTTCTCGCAGCCTGCGAGCAACAGCGCCGCACCGACGGCCGCGGCCGCCAGCACGCATCCGGGCAAGCGACGCGCCCGCGAAGTCTTCATCTTCATCAGCAATCTCCGGCCGTGCGCCGCACGGCCTGAATGGTTGGACCGACGTCGATAATACCGCCTGTGGCACAGGTCCAATGACGACTCCCGATTAAAAATGCCTTTCAATTTCGGATTCGTCTGATTCAATCGCAGGCGCGCGGACACTAAAGTGGGCAGGCTTCCACCCGCTCTGTCTGCTTCCTGTTTCCTCATGGCTTTCCTCATCGACTGGTTCATCGCGCTGGCCGCCGTGCTCGCCGCCACCCTGTTCCTGTGCCTTCGCCCACCGTCCGCGCCGCGCCTGCATGCAGCCGGGCGCCCGCGCCGCATGGCGTGCGCGCGCCTGCTCGCTCAAGCGGTAATCGGCTTCTGGACGGCCGCGCTGATCGTCGCGCAAGGCATCTTCGGCCCCGACGGCGACGGCCAGTCCCACGCGGGCTTCGCGGCGCTCGCGTTCGCCGCGCTCGGGCTCGCGACCGTCGCCGCCTACTGGTCCGCATGCGCGCTGCGGCTGCGGCGGCCGCGCACGCTGTTCGCGCGCCGCTGACGCGCCAGACCGGTGCATCGCGGTGCACCGGGACGCGCCTCGCGCGCACCAGTTACGCACGCTTCGCACCATGCACGTGCGCCCGCCGCAGCATCCGCCCGGCACCCGGTCTGCCCCGCTACCGTGCACGCGTCACCGGAATGCCGCATCGCATGGCCTTCCGCACCAATTACACGCAATCGTTCACCAAGTTGGCTCGATACTTGCATTCCTCGCCCGTTTTTTGCGCAAGGAAGCCACGGCATGGATGGTCTGAAATCCGGCGTCGACACACTGTTCCTGTTGATCGGCGCCGTCATGGTGCTCGCGATGCACGCGGGCTTTGCATTCCTCGAGCTCGGCACGGTCCGCAAGAAGAACCAGGTCAACGCGCTCGTGAAGATCCTGGTCGACTTCTCGGTGTCGACGCTCGCGTACTTCTTCATCGGCTACACGATCGCCTACGGCGTCGAGTTCTTCGATGACATCGACACGCTGTCGCAGCACAGCGGCTACGCGCTCGTGCGCTTCTTCTTCCTGCTGACGTTCGCGGCGGCCATCCCCGCGATCGTGTCCGGCGGCATCGCGGAACGCGCGAAATTCAATCCGCAGCTCGTCGCGACGCTGATCATCGTCGGCTTCATCTATCCGTTCTTCGAAGGGATTGCATGGAACGACCGCTTCGGCGTGCAGGACTGGCTCACGCATGCGTTCGGCGCGCCGTTCCACGATTTCGCGGGCTCGGTCGTCGTGCACGGGTTCGGCGGCTGGGTCGCGCTGCCGGCCGTGCTGCTGCTCGGCGCACGCCACGGCCGCTATGCGAAGGACGGCCGGATCGCCGCGCATCCGCCGTCGAACATTCCGTTCCTCGCGCTCGGCGCGTGGGTGCTTGCGGTCGGCTGGTTCGGCTTCAACGTGATGAGTGCGCAGACGCTCGACAAGATCAGCGGCCTCGTCGCCGTGAACTCGCTGATGGCGATGGTCGGCGGCACGCTCGCCGCCTGGATGGCCGGCCGCAACGACCCGGGCTTCACCTACAACGGCCCGCTCGCGGGCCTCGTCGCGGTCTGCGCGGGCTCCGACGTGATGCACCCGATCGGTGCGCTCGTCACGGGTGCCGCGGCCGGCGCAGTGTTCGTCGCGATGTTCACCTGCGTGCAGAACAGGTGGCGCATCGACGACGTGCTCGGCGTGTGGCCGCTGCACGGGATGTGCGGCGCGCTCGGCGGCCTCGCGGCCGGCGTGTTCGGCATGCCCGCGCTCGGCGGCCTCGGCGGCGTGTCGTTCATGTCACAGCTCGTCGGCACGCTCGGCGGCATCGCGATCGCCACCGCGGGCGGCACGCTCGTGTACGGCGCGCTGAAGGCGACCGTCGGCCTGCGCCTCGATCGCGAAGCCGAGTTCGACGGCGCCGACCTGTCGATCCACCGCATCTCGGCGACGCCCGAGCGCGACTGAGCACCCTCAAGCCCCCGGCCGGCGTCCGGCAGCACACCTGACGGACGCCCGACGCATCATTACGTTTTCAATTCAAAAAACTTTCATCGAGCATCCCTACACTTCGGTCCAGTTTTCAACTTGCCTTCGCATGGCTTGCCGATTGCCTGCCTCGCGAAGGCCATTCTTCCAACATCTGAAACTGGACTCCACATGCCCGCGTTGCCCAATGCTTCCCGTCGTCAGGCCCTGAAGATCCTCGCCGGCGCGCCCATGCTGCCCCTCTCCGGCCTCGCGCTGCCGGCCCTGCTGACGGGCTGCGGCGGCGACGACGATCCGGCGGCGACGCCGGCCGCCGCGTACGCGTCGGCGGCGTTCGCGGCGATGGCCGCGCCCACGCTCGACAACGCGGCCGCGATGGCAACGACGACGGTCGGCTCGACGCTGTCGGTGTCGTTCTCGGACGGCTCGTCGCGCAACTTCAAGCTCGCGTACCGGCCGTTCTTCGTGACGGGCGACATGGTGCCGGACGGCAAGGGCGGCACGACGCTCGCGGGCGGCTACTACGACATCAACAACCAGCCGATCATCGACCGCTCGGTGGCCGGCAAGGAGCGCCAGTTCTATTCGGACTGCCCGGACGGCAGCTCGCTGCTGACGCTGAAGAACGCGAGCGTCGCCGGCGTGAAGGGCAACACGGTCTTCGCGGTCGTGCAGTTCGAATACACGACGCGCGACCAGGCGAGCGCATCGCAATACGGCCAGCTGCCGTCGCCGATCGCGGTGATCACGCTCGACCAGGATCCGTCCAACGGCGCGCTGAAGGTCGTCAAGTACCACAACGTCGACACGTCGAACGCGCACGGCCTGTGGATCACGTGCGGCGCGAGCCTGTCGCCGTGGGGCACGCACCTGTCGAGCGAGGAATACGAGCCGGACGCGACGAAGGCCGCGACCGACGCGCAGTTCAAGGCATTCAGCAAGAACACGTTCGGCGACGAGACGAAGGCGAACCCCTACCACTATGGCCACCTGCCCGAGATCACGGTGAACCCGGACGGCACCGGCACGGTGAAGAAGCACTACTGCCTCGGCCGCATCTCGCACGAGCTGATCCAGGTGATGCCGGACCAGCGCACCGTGATGATGGGTGACGACGCCACCAACGGCGGCCTGTTCATGTTCGTCGCCGACAAGGCGGCCGACCTGTCGGCCGGCACGCTGTACGTCGCGAAGTGGACGCAGACGTCGTCCGCCGGCGCGGGCAGCGCGACGCTCACGTGGATCAAGATCGGCCACGCGACGAGCGGCGAGATCGAGACGCTCGCGAACACGCTGAAGGCGTCGGACATCATGGACCTGACGACGACCGACCCGAGCGACGCGAGCTACACGAAGATCCACTTCGGCGGCAAGTTCAACTGGATCCGCGTGAAGCCCGGGATGGAAAAGGCGGCCGCGTTCCTCGAGACGCACCGCTACGCGGCGCTGATCGGCGGCAGCATGGCGTTCACGAAGCTCGAAGGCACGACGGTCAACGCAAAGGACAAGATCGTCTACACGGCGATGTCGCGGATCGAGACGTCGATGGTCAAGGGCAATGCGGTATCGCGCGACGTCGCGGTGGACAAGAAGATCGCGGCAGGCGCCGTCTATGCGCTGAACCTCAAGGCCGGCCAGCGCGACACGTCGGGCGGCGCGATCGACAGCGAATGGGTGCCGGTCGACATGGGCGCGCCGGCCGCGCTCGTCGGCGAGGACCTCGCCGCGGCCGATGCGCTCGGCAACCTCGCGAACCCGGACAAGATCGCGAACCCGGACAACCTGAAGTTCTCCGAGAAGCTGCGCACGCTCTTCATCGGCGAAGACTCGGGCATGCACGTCAACAACTTCCTGTGGGCCTACAACGTCGACACGAAGTCGCTCGCGCGCGTGCTGTCGTGCCCGGCTGGCGCCGAATCGACGGGCCTGCACGCGGTCGACGAGATCAACGGCTGGACCTACGTCATGAGCAACTTCCAGCACGTGGGCGACTGGGAGTCGCCGCTGCACGACAAGGTCAAGGCGACGCTCGATCCGCTGGTGCGCGCGAACTACAAGGACCGCTTCGGCGCAAGCGTCGGCTACCTGACGGCCGAGCCGACCAGCATCAAGCTCGCGAAGGCCTGAGCCGCCTGGCCGGGCGTCCCTAACTGAACTGCACCCCAAAGGTTGGATTCGCATCCAACTTCCTGGGGTCAGTTCATAACCGGGCGTCCCTTTCTCCATCACGTTTCATTCGTCGGCGCTCCACGCCGTTTTACGCGCGATGCCCGTTGCGGGCGTCGCGCTTTTTTTGCGCGCGGTTTGCATCGCGTGGTGCCGAACCCGCGTCAACGCAAGCCGGCCGGCACCTGTCCGGGCAGCGAGCCGCCCGGAAAACCGGACAGGCTCGGCGCCCTGGCCGGCAGCGTCGGCGCCGCCGCCGACGCGTCGCCGGCCGGCGCGGCCAGACCCGGTGCGAGGTAAAGAAACTTCCATTGCCGATAAGTTTCGACGCCCTCGAAATCCTTGTATCGATCCGGAAATCCCGCGCGCTTGATCGTCGCGCCATCCGAACTGCTGTGGACGCCGTAGAAACGGTCGGCCCGCCACAGGAACGACCAGTCGTTCTTGCCGCTGACCGGATCCGGATACGCGCGGCGCAGGTGAGGCATGGGCTTCGGAAAGCGGGTATCGTCCAGCAGGTCGTCGACCGTTTGCGGGTACGCGCGCGCGAGACGGTAGTACCCGATGACGGCCCTCCGGTACTGGTCGCCGACGAACAGCAGTTGCCGCTCCTGTTCGCGGCGCCGCTGCAGCGACCAGACGTCCAGCGCGCCGGCCAGCGCGATCGACATCAGCATCAGCGCGATCAGCAGCGCAAGCAGCACCAGCCCGCGCTGCCGCCCGCCGCGCCGGCAGGCATGCATCGCGCGCGCGACGCCGCGCCCGGCCCGGTTCATTTCGCCGCTCCGGCCACGGCCGCGGCTGCCGCTCCTGCGACGCCCGGCGGCACGCCCTGCGCGCTGCTCGCCGGCCCCACATCGTAGACGCCCGGCTTGGTCTCGTCCGGCGATGCAAGCGTCGCCCATTTGTCGTCGCCATTCACCGGATCGACCGGAACCGCGCGCAAATAGTGCTTCGCGACCAGCTCGTCGAGCGTCTCGGGATACTGTCCGTTGTCGCCGTAATACTGGTCGATCGCATTGCGCATCACCGCGAGGTTCTGCCGCCGCACCTGCTCCTTGCCGCGCTCGATGCTGTGCATGTAGCGCGGCACGGCCAGCGTCAGAAGCAGCCCGATGATGGCCATCACGACCACGATTTCGATCAGCGTGAAGCCGCGGATCCTGCGGATGCGAGCGGGTGTCATGATGAACCGTCACCATTGTTTGTATGGAATGCCGTTGATGCCGACCCGGGCGGATTTCGACGTCACGTCGAACACGTCGTTGCCGGGCTCGATGCCCGCAGGGGGCGCGTCGGCCACCGGATCCGGCGGCGTGCCGTACGCGCGCACGTCCCAGGTGTCCTCGGCCCGCGTATCGGGATCGCCGATGAAGAACGGATCGCGCGGCACCCGGCGCAGGAACATCAGCAGGCCGCCCTTCGGGTCGCGGGCGTTTTTCACACCCGTCACGAGCACGGTCAGCGACGGCGGATAGCCGGACGCTTCGGCCTCCTTCTCGATCTGCCCCGCATCGCTCGCGTCCTTGTACGCATCGAGCGCAGTGCGGATCTCACGCAGCGCGGCGCTCAGTTCCTGCTCCTTCTGACGCTGCACGATCAGTTCGGAGAACGGCATGATCGCGAGCGCGAGGATCGCCACGAGCGCGAGCGTGATGACCATCTCGATCAACGTGAAGCCGCGCCGGCCGATACGGCCGCCGCGCGTTGCTGCGTTGCGGGCGGCCACGGCTCACTTCCCGACCGGGCGAAGCGGGTTTTCGCTCGGGATATCGCCCGCCGGCATCTGCAGCGTCGGGGGCGCGGCGGCCGGTGCGGCGGCCGGCGCGTTGACCGCCGCGGCAGCCTGCTCAGCCGGCGCCGGCGCCGGTGACACAACCGGCGTCACGGTCGTGCCCGGCGCGGGCGCCACTTCATTGCCCGCCGGCGCTGCCGCCTGCGCAGCACCGCCCGCCGGCTGCTCCGCCGCGGCGGATGGCGCGGGCGACGCCGGCTGAGGCCTCGAGAACCGCCCGCCATAAGGGTCGGGCGGCGGCGTCGTGCGCGGGGCAACCGGCAGTTGCCCGAACGCGCTGCTCCCCGGCGACGGCTGCGTACGGTTCGCCGCGGCCTCCAACGGCGACGGCGCCGCGCCACCCGACGTCCCGCCGCCCACGCTGCCCGGAACGACCTTCGCCTCTGCCTTCGCCACTGCAGGCGCCGCTCCCTTCGCTTCTGCCTTCGCCTCCGCGGGCGTCTCCGCGTTCAGCACCACCGGGTCGAGTCGCAACTGGTCGGCGTGCACGTTGACGTCGGTGCCCGACCACACTTCCTGCGTGTCCGCATCCGCCGCCACTTGCGGCCGGACGACATGCGGCGTGATCTGCAGCACGATCTCGGTCTTCTTGTGATCGCCGCCGTGATCCGAGAACAGGCGGCCGAGCACCGGCAACTGGCCAAGGCCCGGCACCTTGTTCGCGTTGCGGCGGTCCTCGTCCGAAATCAGGCCGCCCATGATCTGCGTTTCGCCGTCGCGAAGCCGCAGGCTGGTCGACGCGCTGCGCGTGCCGATCTGATAGGCGAGCGAGCTTAGCCCCTGCGAGTTGCCGCTCGAGATCGTGTTGGTGATGTTGCTGACTTCGAGATTCAGCTTGATGCCGACGTCGCCGTCGCGATAGACCTGCGGCTCGACCTCGAGCTTGATGCCCACGTCGAGGTACTGGATCATCTGCGTAAACGACGGGCCGCTGGTGCTCGGCGTGCTCGAGCTCGAAATCACCGGCACCTTGTCGCCGATCATGATGCGCGCCTTTTCCTTGTTGCGCGCGCGGATGCGCGGACTCGCGAGCAGATTCGCGTCGGTATCGGTCAGCTTGAAGTCCGCGGTGGCCGACAGGCCGCTGACGTTCAGCGCATTGACCGGCAGATGGTGCAGCGCCCCCCAGGTATTGACCGTGCTCGGCGTCGACACCGTAAACGAGTTGGGCCAGTTGATGCCCAACTGCGACATCCGGTCATGCGATACCTCCAGCACCTCGACCTCGAGCATCACCTCCGGCTCCGGCAAGTCCTGGGCCGCAATCATCTCCTCGGCGACCTTGATCGTGTCCGGCGTGCCGCGGATCGTCACCGTGTTCGAGCGCTCGTCGATCACGGCCTCCTTCACCTTCAACAGACTCTTCAGCAGCGACTGGATCTGCTTCGCGTCGACGTTCGACAACTGGAACGTGCGCACCTTGAGCTCCTGGTATTCGAGCTCCTTGGCCGGCGTCGCCGGGTAGATGAACAGCGTGTTCGCGTTCATCTGCTTCTTGTCGAGCTGGTTCTGCAACAGGATCATGTCGACCGTGTCCTGCAGCGACGCGTTCTGCACGAAGATCGTCGTCTTCAGGTCGGCGCGCACGTCGCGATCGAAAATGACGTTCAGCCCGGACGTCCGCGACAATGCCTCGAACACCATCCTCACGTTCGCGTCGCGGAACTGCAGCGACACCGGCGTGCGCATGATCGACGACGCCGCGAACTTGTCGTCGCGTTCCGCGTGTTGCTGGCGGCGCTTTTCGTCGAGGTCCGCCTGCATCCGCGCCGCCATCGCATTGGCCGGATCCTCGACCAGCACGCGATGCACGCGTTCGGCCGCCTGCGCGTACGAACCGCGCTTCATCATGCGGTCCGCCTCCTGCAGGATCGCGAGATGCTTGCGGTCCTGGTCGATCATCGTGGCGATCCGGCGCGCGCGTTCACTGGTCGGATCGAGCTGCTTCGCCATGTAGACGGAGCGCGCCGCGTCGTCGAACGCGTTCTGCTGGCGAAACGTGTCCGCGTTGTCAAGCAGCTGGTCGACCGCGTCGTTGCGCTCGTGCAATGCGTCAATCTTCACCTGCGCGTTGGTCGGATCATCCTGAAGGTTCGGCACATGCGCGCAGCCGCCGCATGCGAGCAGCGCCGCCGCGATCGCCAGCGCGCGCTTCGTCGCAAGCCGGTTCGGCGATGCCGGCCGCGCGTCGTCCGTCACGACGGAACGAGGGCGCGTCGGCCGGCCGCCGTCCCCATCGCGGCACGCATCCCGTGTACGTATGGTTTCCATTTACTTTCCTTCCATTGGAATGGGCACCATCTGAATCTGGTTCAGCGGCAGATAGGTGAGCACCACGTTCGATTCGGACACCGACTCGACCCGATACTGGCTGTCGATCACGTCACCCGGCGAAACGATCAGCAACTGATCTCCGTTGCCGAGAAACACGTGCGGCTTCGCCGACTTGGCGTCCTGTTGGCCGAGATAGACGAACGGTACGGGCGGCGCGGTCGGCGGCGCCGGACGCGTTTCGGGCGGCGGCGGCACGACGGGAGGCGGCGGCAGCCATGACGACGCCGTGAAGGGATCGTGCGCCGCGTCGACGGACACGGGCGCACGCAATGCGGCGAGCTTTTCCCGCGGGGTCGCCACCGCTTCATGCGACGCGGGCGCAGGCGCCGCGGCATGAGAGGCCGCCGCGATGCGCGCGCGGGCCGGCGCGGGCGCCACGCGCCCGCTGTCGCGATGGACGATGCCGCTTGCACCCGGCGCCGGCTGCTGCATCGCCGCCACCAGCACGCGATATCCGGTACCGGCGACGACGAGGCAGCCCAGCACGAGCACGACCACGAGTCGATTGCGCGAAGCGGGTTTCATGACGGTGAAGATCATGGCTGGGCGCTCCGATAGACGAGTTCGAAACGCACCCGCGCGTCGAGAATGCTGCTGCCCACCGCCGGACGCTCGACGTGGATTTCCTGCAACGCCGCGTTCGGCACGTTGTTCAGCACCGATGCGAGAAAATGCCGGATCGCGCCGTACTGATCCTTCACCGGGAGCAGCACCTGGTAGCGCGCGAAGCGCGCGCCCGACTCGGTCGTCATCTGGTACTCGGCGGACCCGAGCGCCAGATGGCTGTCGCGCGCCTGCTCGAAGATCGATGCAATGTCGTCCGCGCTTTGCGAAAAGCGCGGAAAGAGCTCCGGCAACGTGTCGAGCGTCGCCGCATCCACCGCCGTGCCGCGCACGTCGGCCGGACGATGGCCGTGTGCGGCGCGCACCACACCGGCCGGCGCCTGTATTGCGCGCGTGTCGGACTCCACGCCGGCGATCGCCGCATACGTGATGCCCGCGGCACCGAGCATCAGCATGCCGGCGAGCCCGGGCAGGCCGAATGCGCGCCGCCACGCGAAACGAAGCGTGAGCAGGGGGTCCGCGACACGATCGGCTTTCATGATTTCCTCCAGACGGCCGTGATCTGGAAACGCACCGGCTTTCCCGCCACGTTTTCCTCGACGAGATGACCGTTGAGCGTCGCCTCGCGCAGCATGACGCTCGTCTGCAAGTACTTCAGGTACGCGATCATCGCGTCCGGGTCCTTCGCTTCGGCCGTGATGCGAATCTGGCCCTGTGCCGGGTTCTGGTCGATGCCGATCAGCGCGACGTCATGGCCCGGATAGTCCTCGACGAGCGAGAAGAGCGTCTGCCACGGCACGGTCAGTTCGCGCAGCACGGCCTGGCTCTGCTTTTCCGCGAGCCGCGCGGCCGCGGTCGGCGGCGGCTTCACGACGTGTTGCTGCGCGAACGTGCGATGCTGGACGACCGCCAGACGCTCCCTGACGCGATCGTTTTCCGCATACGCATGCCAGAGCCGGACGGCGCACGCGCCCCACAGCAACGCGGCGACGCCGAGCAGGATCACGCCGCTCGTGCCGATGCGAGCGCGGCGCCGGCAAAAATCGATGTCGAGCGTGCGGATCATGATGCGTACTCCAGCAACCGGCGCGCAGGTGAACCGTCGAGCGCCGCGCGGCGCGGCAGTATGACCGCGGCAAAACGCGCCTCGAATGGCGCGGCATCCGTGTCGACGCCGGACAGATAGACCTTGCAGTCGTCGCGCTTCAGGCCCGTCCGCGTCGCCGAGCGCTCGAACAGTTGCTCGGCGAGTTCGGCAAGCCTCGACGCATCGCCGGACTCACCCGGAAAGAGGCGCTGCGCATCGTACGCGGTCCACTCGCCGCGTTCGATCATGACCGCCTGCAGCAACGCTTCGCCGACGACGAGCAGCATCGCGTCGCCGTCCGACTTCACCGCGACCCGATTGAGCGTTTCCGGAAGCCCCGCACGAAGGCAGCGGATGCGAACGTCGCCGGATGTGCCCGTCGCGAGAATGCCGTCGTACAGCGTGCGCGGCAGCGCGCTCGCAAAGAGCGCACGGCCGCCATGCCGCACGTCGAAGCGCGTGACCAGCGACTCGGCGGCGACCCCGTACGTGTCAGAGAAATGCGCGAGCGCGATTTCCTCGAGCTCGCGTGCGTGCAGCGCGCGGAAATCGCCGCGCAGGATCGCATGGCAACACCAGAAATCGTCGAGCACGATGTGCGCGCCGCGCGCGGCCGGCCGCTTCGCGCCGCCGTCGCGGCCGGCCGTCGCGGCCAGCGCGGCACCCAGCGCGTCGAGCACCCCCGTCTCGCTCCCGAAGTGTGCGTCGGGAATGACGACGCAGAGCGGATCGGCGACGAACCCGCGCCGGCCCGGCCGCCACCATGCGGGCGGGCGGATGCCGACGACGATCTCGCGCGTGCCGATGCCGACAGCAAGCCGATCATTCGACCATGGTGACACGATTGATCTCCTCGAGCGTCGTTTCGCCGCGCTTCACCAGGTCGATCGCCGACGCCCGCAACGTCGTCATGCCGTAGCGCAGCGCCGCCGCCTTGATGTGTCCGAGCGGCGCGCGCTCCGACAGCAGTTGTCGCAGCTCGTCGTTCATGCGCAGCGCCTCCGCGATCGCTCGCCGGCCGCGATAGCCGCTGCCGCGGCACATCGCACACCCGGTACCGCGGCGAAACAGGTAGCTGCCGGCCGTGTCCGGGTCGATACCCGAGCGAGCGAGCGCATCCGCGTCGACCGTGTCCTCGTCCAGGCAGTCCGGGCAGCACTGGCGCAGCAGTCGCTGCGCGATCACGCCGTTCAACGCCGATACGAAGCTGTACGGATCGACCTCCATGTTGGTGAAACGGCCGATCACGTCGAACACGTTGTTCGCATGCACGGTGGTGAACACCTGGTGACCGGTCAGCGCGGCCTGCACGGCGATCTGCGCGGTTTCGGGGTCGCGGATTTCGCCGACCATGATCTTGTCCGGATCGTGCCGCAGGATCGACCGCAATCCGCGCGCGAACGTCAGGCCCTTCGCCTCGTTGACCGGAATCTGCAGGATCTCGCCCAGCTGGTATTCGACGGGATCCTCGATCGTCACGATCTTCTCGAGCCCGTTGTTGATTTCAGTGAGGATCGCGTAAAGCGTCGTGGTCTTGCCACTGCCGGTGGGGCCCGTGACGAGCAGCATGCCGTACGGCATCGACGCGACCGACCGCATGAAGCTCGTGTCGGCGGACTGGAACCCCAGCGCCTCGAGCGTCAGGCCGCCCGACGCCTGGGAAAGCTGGTAGCGGTCGAGAATCCGCAACACCGCGTCCTCGCCGAACTGGTTCGGCATGATCGACACGCGAAAATCGATCTCGCGTCCGGCGTACATCGCCTTGAAGCGCCCGTCCTGCGGAATGCGGCGCTCCGCGATATCGAGCTCGGAGATCACCTTCACGCGCGACAGCACCTGGTCCGCGACGTCGCGGCCCTCCACGCGCCCCACCACCGTCAGCACGCCATCGACCCGGCACTTGATCATCAATCCGTTTGCCCGGCATTCGAGGTGGATGTCGCTCGCCAGCATCTTGAGCGCGTCGTAGATCGTCGAATTGAGCAGACGCACCACCGGGCTGTCGTCGCTGCTGATGCCCTGCAGCGTCAATGCCAGCGACGCCGGATCGGGCGCGCTCTCGATCGGATCGTCGAACGCGAGCGAATCCATCGCGCGGATGTCCTTCTCGCGCACGGCAAGATAGGCGCCCAGGTCGCCCGCGCTCGCGAGCGCCCATCCGTACGGCAGTGCCGGGTGCGCACGCATCCGGTGCTCGACCCAGCCGCGCGTGCGGGCATCGAGCGGATCGGCGATCGCGAACAGCAGCGCGCCGCAGTCGGGATCGCGCAGGCACACGCAGAGGCGCGCCGTCGCCTCGACGAACGGCACCAGCTCGAAATCCGGCTCCAGGCGGTTCAGTTCGCGGATGCCGATCGGCTTCATCCGGAATTGCGATGCGAGCCGCTCGCGCATCTCGTCCGCGCCCAGCGCCGTCTGCGCCGTCAACGCCTCGAGCGCGCGGATGCCCGAACCGTGCCGTTCGCCGAGCGTGCGCAGCAGGTCGCGCAGTTCGGCGTCCGCGTCGGGACGGTTGTCGGGGGAGGATGTGACGGGGTCCACGCGCGCCTCCAGGACGGCCTACTGAATGCTCGACGCGATCTCGAAGATCGGCATGTACATCAACACGACGATGCCGCCGATCACCACGCCGATCACGATCATCATCGCGGGCTCGATCAGGCGCGAAATCAGGTCGATCGTGCGCGACACCTGGGCTTCCTGAAACGCGGCAATCCGGTCGAGGACAGGCCCGAGCCCGCCGGTTTTTTCGGCCACCGTCAGCAGGCGGTAGCCGATCGCGTTCGCCAGACCGGCCTGCTGGAACGCATCGGACATCTTCACGCCATTGCGGACCTGCTGCAGCGCGCGCGCAAGCGCGGCCTGGTCCGCGCGGCCGACCAGGCCGCGCGCGAGCTCGAACGCACGAATGGCGGGAATGCCGCCGTCGACCAGCATCGCCGTCGTGCGATAGAACTGCGACTGGCGAAACACGCGGAAGTGTTGCCCGATGCCGGGCAGCGCCAGCAGACGGTCCGCGAGCCAGATTCGCAGTGCCGGACGCCGCAGCGCGATACCGGTGGCCACCGCCAGTACCGCCAGGCACCCGGCCAGCTCGGCGCCGTGCGCATGCACCATGCTGCCCCACGCCATCAGCAGCCGCGACATCAGCGGCAGTTCGCGCCCGCTGTGTTCGAGCAGCGTCGCGAAGCGCGGCACTACGAAGCCGAGCAGGAACAGCACGACGGCCGCACCGACGAACAGCAGCACCGTCGGGTAGATCGCCGCCGCCACCACCCGCGCGCGCAACTCGCGCAGCGTCGCGCTATTGAGCGAATAGCGCGTCAGGCTGTCGGCGAGGCCGCCGGTCTGCTCGCTCGCCCTCACGCACGCCACCAGCACCGGCGGAAAGATCGGGCTCGCGTGCTCGAGCGCCGCCGACAGCGACTGCCCTTCCTCGAGATGCCGCAGCAGGTCGCGGCACACCTGTGCGGACGCTTCGCGCCGCGCGTTGCCACCGAGCGTGCGCAATGCGTCGACGAGGCCGACACCCGCATCGAGCAGCGCCGCCAGCTCGCGCGCAAACATGTCGACGTCGAACCGCGCCCCCGGCATCCCGAGCCGGGTCGCGCGGCGCCGCTGCCGCCCGGCGTCCGTACTGACCGAGACGACGCGAAGGCCGCGCGCTCGCGCGAGCGATGCGGCGTTCGCCGGCGAATCGCTGTCGATGCGAAGCGTCTGTACCGAGCCACTCGTATCGAATACCCGCAGCACGAATTTCACGTCGACTCTCCTTGCGGACTGCTCGCGACGCGCGCGGCAGCCGCCCCCTACCACGACGAGATCGTCACGTTCTCGCCGGTACCGCTGCCGCGTCCATCCTTGCCGAGCGAAAACAGGTCGTAGTCGCCGTGCTCGCCCGGTGAACGATACTGATAGGGCCGATCCCACGGATCCACCGGTACGGCCTTCTGCAGATAGGGGCCGCTCCACCGCGACTCGCTTTGCGGCTTGTTCACGAGCGCATCCAGCCCCTCCTCCGTCGTCGGATAGGCACCGACGTCGAGCCGGTATTGATCCAGCGCCTGGCCGAGCGACACGATCTGCGCACGCGCGATCTTCACGTTCGACTTGCCGACCTGTTCGAAATAGCGTGGCGCGACGAGCCCTGCCAGCAAGCCGATGATGACCATCACGACGAGCAGCTCGAGCAACGTGAAGCCGCGGCTCGCGCACGCGCGGCACACGCGTCGTTCGTCACGCTGCCGCTGACCCGGCCCGCCGGTCGGGATCGACGATTCATGGCTCACGGCTCCCCCCCCTGTATCGACCCGCGGCATCAGCGCTGCCGATGCCGTTGACTGCATTCTTGTTCACGCCGGTACGCGTCAGAAGTAGGGAGTGCCGTCCATCCCCATGGGTAAATCCCCCCCAGTTGGGCCATGCCGCGATGGAGGGTGTTCACATATGGTCGTCGTCGTTCAGCGCGAGTACGCCGATGTCGATCGCGAAGTGGACCAGGCCGGTCAGGTTCGCGATGCCGAGCTTGCGCATGAGATTGGCACGGTGCTTGTCCACCGTTTTCGGACTGACCTTCAGGCACTCGCCGACCTGCCGGCTCGTGTGCCCCTCGACGACGAGGCGCAACACCGTGCGCTCGCGATTCGTCAGCGCATTCCACAATCGCGCCTTGTGCACGTTCGCGTCGCGCAGCCCGTGCAGGCCGGCGCGGGCCCGATACGCGTCGAGGCTGACCACGCACTTGCCCTGCATCACGAAGCGCATCTCGCGAACCAGGTCGGCGAACGGTGAATCCTTGACCACGTACCCGTCCGCGCCGGCGGCAAACGCTTCCCTGACGTTGTCTTCGCTGTGATGAACCGTGAGGACGATGATCCGCGCATGCGGCACGTCGCGCTTGATCGTCGCGATCGCTTCGAAGCCGCTGCCGCCCGGCATGGACAGATCCATCAGGATCAGGTCGGGCCGCGTCTTCTCGGCGAGACGGCAGGCCTCGACCCCGCCGCTCGCCGCGCCGACGATGCAGTAGTCGGCCAGCTCGGCAACCAGATGACTCAGGCCGACTCGCAACAGATGCTGGTCCTCGACGATCAGCACACGATGCTTGTTCTCCAATTTCGACGCTCCTTGCAGAGACGCGCTAGTTGGACGCAACGACGTCTCGATAGGCGGCGAGCAGCTCGGTCGGCGTCGCGAAGCCGTCGATACGCAGCCACGGCTGGCCCGGCGCGGCCCGCACGAACGTCACCGGCGTGTGGTTCATCTTGTCGCCGCGATACACGTTGAACGCGCGTTGCGCCGCGACGCTCGCATCGACGGTACCGGTGTAGTGCTGCCATTCGGGGCCTGCACCGAAGCGTGCCGCGTAGGTCCTGAGCCGCTCGGGCGTGTCCGCCTCCGGATCGATCGAGATCGACATGATGTGCACCTTGTCGCGGTCGGCGCCGAGTTCGCCCTGCAGCTGCTCGAGCGTCTGGCTGATCATCGGGCAGATGGTCGTGCAACTGGTGTAGATGAACGTCAGGATCACCGGCCGGCCGTCGTCCAGTTCCTTGACCAGCGAGACGGCCTGACCGTCGTCGCGCACGAGCTGGACCGACGGCGCGGCATACTCGACCATCGTGTGCACGGTGCCCGGCATCACGGCGTGATGCATGTGCATGCCGGCGGCTTCGGTCGCCCCCTCGGTCATGGGCGAGTCGGCTTTGCTCACCGCGCTCTCGGTGGGTGCGGCCGGTACGTGCTCCGTGGGGGTTCCGGTGGCAGGCTCCGTGGCGGGCGGCGTCGCCGGCTCGGCAGCCGGCTCCGTCGCATGCTCCGCGGCGGGCTGCATCGCGGGCTCGGTAGCCGGCTCCGTCGGGTGCTCCGCGGTGTGCGTCGCCGCGCTGTCGGCGGCACTCCCGTCGGCGCTGTCGGCGGCGTTCGTGACGGGATTGTCGACACCGTTCTGCATGTCCTTTCCCATCATGCTCGCGCTGGCATCCGGCGCGGCATTCTCCGTGACGCTCGCGTTCGCGGCGGCGTTCTCGACGGCATTCTCGGCGACCGCACCGCCGGCATTCTCGATCGCGCCGCCATCGGTCACACACCACGCGGGCGTCGCGGCAAGCGCGACGCCCGCGACCACGAACGCGCCCATCGTCGATCTTGCGATCCTGTTCATACCAGCCTCCCTGACACGCGCCCAGACAGCGGACAATTCCGCGCCCCGCCAATGCAGTGTCATGAATCTGATCGCGAGCGTCATGGGATGACGCCCCCCAAAGGCCGGTAGGACATGCCCGCTTGCCAGGATTCCCCACTGCACGCGGCAGGTATTTCCCTATGGCGGACGCGCGAAATCCCCATGTTGCGGCCCGAGTCGGTCACGTCCTAGAATGATCGAAACTTTACGGTTTCCTGAAAACTGCGCCTCGGGAGCCACCATGACTGAACGCCAGCCCGAAGGGCCACGGATCAGGCTGCTCGATCTGATCGACGCGATGCGCAAGCTGCGCAGTGCGCTTCGTCCCGACGATCGCCGCACCGCTATCGTCACCGATGCACGTGGCGCGGCGCTCGCCATACTTGCCGACGACGGCACCTTCGTATCGGTGAATCGCAGTGCCGCGGCGCTGTTCGGGTACAGGACCGCCGAACTCGTCGGCCTGCATCTATTCGACCTGGCGCCCGACGACGCCCACGCCGAGCTGGCAAACGAACTGTCCACGAGCGCCGCCCTTCAGCATCATTCGTTCACGGCGATGCTCAGCGGGCGAAGCGGCCATCCCGCGCGATTCGTCGTACATCAGCAGGCGCTTCCCGACACACACCTGTCGCTGACGCTGTTCGAGGAACCGTCGACGCCCGAGCCCGAACGGCGCGGCGCCGCGGCGAACGATGCGGGCGTGCATGCCCGCCACACGTATCTGCTGATGGGCCAGCAGAAGGAACGACATCGGCTTGCCGCGGAATTGCACGACGGGCTCGGCCAGGCACTGACACTCATCAAGCTGATGAATGAGGACGCGCTCATGCGCATTCGCCGCGGCGAGATTGTCGACGCGACGAATCTGCTCGACGTCGCCGTGTTGCGGATCCGCGAGACGATCGGCGAAGTGCGCCAGATCTGCGGCGAACTGAAGCCGCCCATGCTCGACAGGCTCGGGCTGCCGGCCGCGCTCGCCTCGCTGTGCCGCCACATCGAGCGCGACGCGAACCAGCTGTCGGTCGAGTTCAATTGCGACGTCGACGACGACGACATTCCGGATCATCTGAAGGCGGACATGTTCCGGGTCGCGCAGGAGGCGCTGCATAATGTCGTCAAGCATGCGCAGGCCACCGAAATCCTGATCGGCCTGCAACACGACGCGGGCGGCCTGCTGCTGACGATCGACGACAACGGTGTCGGCTACGAGCGTCACCCGCTTTCGACGGACGACGCGCGCGCGGCGGGGCTCGGGCTGATCGGCATGCAGCACCGCATCGAGTCGCACGGCGGCACGTTTGCGATCCGGTCGTCCGCCACGACGGGTACGCGGGTCTCGGCAACCTGGCCGCTCTGACCTGCAGCCGCGCTCAGCGCTTCGCGCTGCCTGCCGGATAGTCGTCCAGCCGCGCGACTGCGTCTGCCCCTCCGTCGACGACCGGGTGCGCCGGCACGTCGTCCACGTTCGGTTCCGCGCATTTCGCCGCCAGCGTGGTCAACAGCCCCATGTTCATCGCGACGAGCACCAGCTCCGTCAGATTCGCGAGATGGAGCTTGTGCATCATGCTCGCCCGATACTTCTCGATCGTCTTCGGGCTCAGGTTCAGGTACTGGCCGACCTGCCGGTTGGTACGCCCTTCCGCGATCAGTTTCAGTACGCTGCGTTCGCGCGCGGTCAGGATGTCCCAGGCCTTTTTCGGCGCGGGCATTTCGCGACCGGTCACGAACGAGTCGACCATGTAGCCGTACACATCCGCACTCAGGTGCTTCTTCCCCTGCATGACCATGCGCATCGCGAGCAGCAATTCGTCAAACGAAACGTCCTTGAGCACGTAGCCGTCGACGCCCGCGCGCAGTGCCTCGCGCACGTATTCCTCGTTCTGATGCACCGTGAGCACGACGATCCGGATGGCCGGCGTTCGACGCTTGATCGTCGCGCTCGCATCGATGCCGTTCATCCCGCGCATCGACAGATCCATCAGGATCAGATCCGGCGCGAGCGTCATGGCTTGATGGCATGCTTCCTTGCCGTCCCGCGCTTCGCCGACGACTTCGTATTCGCCTTGTGCGCAAAGCATCGACCGGAGCCCGTTTCTCAGCAGATCGTGATCCTCTGCAATGATCACGCGATATTTGGTGTTCACGACTCCCCCCCAAGTTTTCCCGCGCTTGCACCACATCGGACCTCGATGCCCCGATTGCACGGTGCCGGACGCTTTTTCTGATGCTTTCCTCGGTCCGGCCTGGTGGCCCGCCTCGCGAGCGACTGGCCACGCCCGTCGTCCGAGCAAGGTTCGCGCCACCGCGCCGCGTGCCAGCGCCCGCGCCGGGCACATGCCTGCGGAAACGTCGCGCAATGGCGGGAATGTTGCAGGGTTGAATCGATTGGGCGTGCGCGTCGCATCCGTAGGACTACGGATGGCGGGACTATCCGATCGCTTCCGCATGACAGGAAACGATTTCTTCTGCAACAACGGTTGCATTGAGCAGAAAACAACCGGTCCGCGTAAGGATTGTCAACTTCATCGGATTACCGCCCGCTACCGGCGATTACTTGTGTAACAGTTTTGCAGCGCCGCCGCGGGGCGTCTCGTCCGGCATCGAAGTGTAGGAGGGTGCCCCATTGTCGATGCGATGACCCGGCCACGACAATGCAGATGCAGGAGGCCATCAATATGCACCGCCGCCGTTCATCCGGATTGTGCGAGACCGTCATTGCCGCATGCGTGGGATTCGGCTCGGCATGGTCATGCGCCGCACACGCGCAGATCTTCGGCACGGTGGCGAGCAACGGGGTCATCGTCCTGACCAACGTGCCCGGCACGGCCAATCTGAAAGTGATCGTCGCGGCCGCCCGGCCGGCCGAATCCGCGACGAAGCGGGCCATGCCGAAACGGGCTGTCGCGTCGTCGTTCGCGGACGTGATTGCCGAGGCGAGTCGGGCGTTCAATGTTCCGCCCGAACTCCTGCGCGCCGTGATCGACGTCGAATCGGGATACAACCCGAAGGCGGTATCGGACAAAGGCGCGCTCGGGCTCATGCAGTTGATGCCGGAAACGGCGCGGCGCTTCTCGGGCGGCGACATGTTCGATCCACGTGACAACGTGCTGGCCGGCGCACGGTATCTGCGCTTCCTGCTCACCCTGTTCAACGAGAACGTCGAGCTCACGCTCGCTGCCTACAATGCCGGAGAGAACGCCGTGATTCGGGCCGGGTATCGCATCCCGTCGCTGCCGCAGACGCGCGAGTACGTGCCGCGCGTGCTCGCGCGCTACAAACGGCTGCTCGCCGCGAGTTGAAACACGCGAGACTCGCGGCGGCCTGCACGCGGCAATGCCGCCTGCGTCGCGTGCACGACGCGTTGCCCGGCGCCATGAAACGATGGCGTCCGGCAACGCGTAGCGCGCCGGCGTTCGGCCGGCCGACGGTTCATGGAAAGGCCGGGACGGTCGGGTCTTCTCCCTGCAGATGCGCATCCGTATGGTGAAGCTTGATCGTGTCCTCGATCTCGTGAACGCGGTCGGTCGGAACGTCGATCATCAGCAGCAGTTCACCGTGCTCGATGCCGTCCTCGAAGCGCTTCAGGCGCGTGCTGGGCATGTCGACGCCGATCATCGTCGCCACCCATGCACCGAAGGCCGCACCGAACAGCGTGATCGCCACGACGACGCCGCCGCCGATCGGCAAACCCGCGGGCGGGAACACCAGAAGGATCAGCCCCAGCAGCATGCCGGTCGCAAAACCGACGACGGTGCCGCGCGCGAGCGACGGCAAAAGGTCGCTGCGTTGCACCAGCGTCGCTTCCGGCAAGCCGTCGCGCAAGACATCGTGATTCGCGATGCAATGGATATGCCGCCACTCGATTCGAAGCGACAGCAGTTCGCCGACGACCGACTGCGCGCAGTGCGCCGTCGGCACCAGGAAATAGACACGTCTCATGGCAGTTCCTCCTACGTCACACCCGCAATGCGGCGATGCTCGTCAGGACATTCTTGCCCGGCATGCCTCCGGCTTGTAGGGGTAATGCCCGCCGAAGTGCATGGGTAGAACACGGTAGGCACGCCGCACGCGCTTCAGAGTTGTCCGTAGCTGTGCAGCCCGGACAGGAACATGTTGACGCCGAGGAACGCGAACGTCGTCACGAGCAGGCCCGTGAGCGC
>NZ_QTPP01000012.1 GCF_003853415.1 Burkholderia sp. Bp9142
GCGCGATTGAGCGCGCCCATGTCCGAGAACGGGTGGATGTGGTGCGCGGCGTCGAGCGCGCGGTATTCGGCGGTCGTGCGTGCCTGCGTCGTGCGGGGCGCGGCGGCCGGCGCGGCCGGCTGGATCCAGGCAGATTCGTTGCGGTACGTCATGTTTCCTCCGTATTTCCGTAGTACGTGCGTGCGCGCGCTTACACGTGCAGCAGCAGATGACGGCGTTCCCACGAGCTGATCACGCGGAAGAACGCTTCGTATTCGGTTTCCTTCAGCGCGAAATACGCCTTCAGGAACTTGTCGCCGAGAATGCCGGCTAGCGGCTCGCACGCGGCCATCAGCGTGAGCCCTTCCTCGAGATTGCGCGGCAGCTGGTACGGCAGGTTGTAGCCGTCGCTGACGAGCGGCTCGGTCGGCTCGAGGCGCTGCGTCATGCCGAGGTAGCCGGCCGCGAGCGTCGCCGCGAGCGCGAGGTACGGGTTGCAGTCGACGCCCGGGATCCGGTTCTCGATGCGGCGCGCGGCCGGGCCCGAGTGCGGGATGCGAAAGCCGACCGTGCGGTTGTCGTAGCCCCACTGCACGTTGATCGGCGCGGCCATGAAGCGCGACAGCCGGCGGTACGAGTTGATGTACGGCGCGAAGATCGGCATCAGCGCCGGCGTGTACTTCTGCAGCCCCGCGAGGTAGTTGTAGAACAGCGACGTCGCGCCGCCCGTCTCCGGCGACGTGAACAGGTTGCGGCCCGTTTCCTCGTCGACGATGCTCTGGTGCACGTGCATCGCGGAGCCCGGTTCGCCTTCCATCGGCTTGGCCATGAACGTCGCGTACATGTTGTGACGCAGCGCGGCTTCACGCACCGTGCGCTTGAACAGGAACACCTGGTCGGCCAGCGACAGCGCGTCGCCGTGCATGAAGTTGATCTCCATCTGCGCGGCGCCGACTTCGTGGATCAGCGTGTCGATGTCGAGGTTCTGCATTTCGCAGTACTCGTAGATATCCTCGAACAGCGGATCGAACTCGTTGACGGCCTCGATCGAATACGACTGGCGGCCCGTTTCGGGGCGGCCCGTGCGGCCGACCGGCGGACGCAGCGGCAGGTCCGGGTCCTTGTTCATGTCGACCAGGTAGAACTCGAGCTCCGGCGCGACGACGGGCTTCCAGCCCTTCGCCTTGTACAGGTCGAGCACGCGGCGCAGCACGTAGCGCGGCGAGATCTCGACCGGCGAGCCGTCGAAGTGCACGCAGTCGTGGATCACCTGCGCGGTCGGGTCGACGGCCCACGGGATCAGGCGGATGGTCGACGTGTCGGGCACGCACACCATGTCGGGATCGGTCACGCCGGTCAGCGAGCCGTCTTCCGGATACTCGCCGGTGACGGTCTGCACCATCACGGCCTGTGGCAGCCGCATCGATTCGCCGGACGTGAACTTGTTGCGCGGCGTGATCTTGCCGCGCGCGATGCCGGCCATGTCGGGAATGATCGCTTCGATCTCGGTGATCCGGTGCTGCTTCAGAAAGTCTTCGATGTCTTGCATGTCTGTTCTCGTTATGTGGGTCGGCGCGCTCAGGCGAGCGCGGCGGCGGCCGTGGCGCGCGTGCGGGCGTTGCGGCGCGCGCGGCAGGCGTCGCCGAACGCGCGGAAGATCGCGCTCGACAGCGGGTCATGCGCATGCCGCCATTCCGGATGCCATTGCACGGCGAGGGCGAAGGCCGGCGCGTCGACGACGCTGACGGCCTCGATCAGGCCGTCCGGCGCGACGGCTTCGACGGCGAGGCCGGAACCGAGTTGCGCGATGCCCTGCTTGTGCAGCGAGTTCACGTGCACGTCGTCGCGGCCGCCGGCGAGCGTGTGCAGCACGCCGCCGGGCGTCAGGCGCACGACGTGCGCGGGGCCGTATTGCGTGTCCGTCGGCGCGTCGTCGTCCTCGCGGTGATCGGCGAGGCCCGGCACTTCGTGCACGCGCTGATGCAACGTGCCGCCGCACACCACGTTCAGCTCCTGGAAGCCGCGGCACACGGCCAGCACGGGCACGCCCGCCGCGATCGCCGCGCGCAGCAGCGGCAGCGTCGTCGCGTCGCGTGCGGGATCGTGCTTCGTGCCGGGCGCGCTCGGCTCGCCGCCGTACCGATGCGGCTCGACGTTCGAGTAGCTGCCGGTAAACAGCAGGCCGTCGACCGTGCCGAGCACGTCGTCGACCGACTGGCGATCGCCGAGCGCGGGCAGCACCATCGCGAGCGCGTGTGCGCCGTCGACGATCGCCGCGACGTACTTGTCGCCGACCGTGTGCGACGCGTGGGCGCCGATCTGCGTGAAGTCGGCGGTGATGCCGACGAGGGGTTTCCTTTCCATGACGTCAATCAGTTGTCCGTAGGGCTGATGCGTGCGTCGTGCGGAAAAAGCGCAAAACGCGGGCGCGACACGGCCCCGCAGCCTGGCGAAACGCGCAAGGCCGCTGGTGAATGGGCGCAACGGGGTCGCATGGCGATCCGCGCTGCGCGCGACGGTCAGGCCATCGTCCGTTTCGTTGCGATGCGCGACGCGGCAATCGATGCGCGAACGCGTTCCGTCACCGCGCAGACGACGCGGCTGACGGACAGGCAGTTGAAACGAACGACGAGAAAAGGAGGAGAGGCGCTATGGCAGCAGCGACGCGACTTCGTCCGTGTCGACGGCCACGAACGCGCGTGCGGAAACGGCGTTGTGACGCCTGACGGAACGACGGGACAGGATGGTGTAGATCGACAGATGCAGCAGGCGAGGACTATGCCAGCCGCAACTGCCATCGGAAGCGGGGGCAGCGCTGCGCAAACTTCGCACATCGCCTCGATCCCACCTCACCAGAGGGCCACGGACTCTCACGATTACACTCGACTGGTTTGTTGAAAGTATTGAACACCTGATCGTTTCGGCGCGCTGGGCGTTTAAAATAATCGAGGTGCCGGGCCTGCGTCATTTACATCGATGGGCATCAATTTTTGCGTTGCGATAACGTTTTCTGGTGCCGATGAATGGCCAATGACGCTGACCTGAGAGCCAGCATATACGAGTCAAAAACGGCGTCAAATGTTTTTTGACGGTCCCGTGTCAGGGCTTTCCCGAAGCACTGCGAACAAAAGATTCGTAAATGGAATGACTCGCGGGGTGTTCATTATTTCGATCGCCTTTCAGGGTTTTCCCCGCTGATGCGCGGCATAAAGTGATTAGAATATTCAACGGCTGCCCAACACGCCGTTTCACTTTTTCACCGCACTACTATCGTGTCCGAAACCGAATCGATGTCCACCGAAGTCGCCGAGCGCCTGCGTTTCGTGCGCAACAAGCATGGCCTGTCGCAGCGCGAACTCGCGAAGCGGGCCGGCGTGACCAACGGCACGATCTCGTTGATCGAACAGGGCCGCGTGAGCCCGTCGGTCGGCTCGCTGAAGAAACTGCTCGAATGCATCCCGATGAGTCTCGCGGAGTTCTTCACGTTCGAGCTGGTCGAATCGCGCTCGGTCGTGTCGCGCCGTGACGAGATGCCGAACCTGGGCAACGACGCGCTCGCGTTTCACCTGGTCGGCGCGGGCGTGAAGGACCGCAACATGTGCATCATGCGCGAGGTCTACCAGCCGCTCGCCGATACGGGGCCCGAGATGCTCGTGCACGCGGGGCACGAGGGCGGCGTGGTCGTGTCGGGCCGGCTCGAGCTCACCGTCGACGGCGCGACCTGGCTGCTCGACCCCGGAGACGGCTACTACTTCGAAAGCCGCTTGCCGCACCGTTTTCGCAATCCCAGCGCGGAACAGCTCTGCGAGGTCGTGTCGGCCAATTCGCCGGCCACCTTCTGACCCGCCGCGCATCACCGCATTCGCCGCCGGCAGCGTTGCCGTTGCGCGGCGTGCCGCAGCGCGAATGCCACGACAATTGAGGCATCCTGATGAACAAGTTGACTTTGGCTGACTGGCAGGACAAGGCGGCGTCGCTCGAGATCGAAGGGCGCGCATTCATCGACGGCGCGTCGTGCGACGCGCACGGCGGCAGGACGTTCGACTGCGTGAGTCCGATCGACGGCCGCGTGCTCGCGAAGGTGGCCGATTGCGGCGAAGCCGACGTGAATGCCGCCGTCGCGGCCGCCCGCCGCGCGTTCGACGCCGGGGTGTGGGCCGGACTGAACCCGCGCGCGCGCAAGGCCGTGCTGCTGCGCTGGGCTGCGCTGATGCGCGAGCATCTCGATGAACTGTCGCTGCTCGAGACGCTCGACGCGGGCAAGCCGATCGGCGACACGACGACGGTCGACGTGCCGGGCGCCGCGTATTGCGTCGAATGGTTCGCCGAAGCGATCGACAAGGTCGGCGGCGAAGTCGCGCCGGCCGACCACCATCTCGTCGGTCTCGTCACGCGCGAGCCGGTCGGCGTGGTGGCGGCCGTCGTGCCGTGGAACTTCCCGATCCTGATGGCCGCATGGAAGTTCGGCCCGGCGCTGGCTGCCGGCAACAGCGTCGTGCTGAAGCCGTCGGAGAAGTCGCCGCTGACCGCGATCCGTGTCGCGCAGCTCGCATGCGAGGCCGGCATCCCGGCCGGCGTGTTCAACGTCGTGCCGGGCGCGGGCGAACCCGGCAAGCTGCTCGCGCTGCATCGCGACGTCGACTGCATCGCGTTCACCGGCTCCACCGCGGTCGGCAAGCTGATCATGCAGTACGCCGCGCAGTCGAACCTGAAGCGCGCGTGGCTCGAACTCGGCGGCAAGTCGCCGAACATCGTGCTGCCCGATTGTCCGGATCTCGACCGCGCCGCGCAGGCCGCGGCCGGCGCGATCTTCTACAACATGGGCGAGATGTGCACGGCCGGCTCGCGCCTGCTCGTGCATCGCGACATCAAGGATGCGTTCATCGGGAAGCTGGTCGCGGCCGCGCGCGCGTACGTGCCCGGCAACCCGCTCGACCCGTCGGTATCGATGGGCGCGATCGTCGACGGGATCCAGCTCGAGCGCGTGCTCGGCTACATCGACGCCGGGCGCAAGGAAGGCACGCTCGTCACGGGCGGCGCACGCGTGAAGCAGGAGTCGGGCGGCTTCTATGTGGAGCCGACGGTGTTCGAGGTGAAGCCCGATGCGAAGATCGCGCGCGAGGAGATTTTCGGTCCCGTGCTGTCGGTGATCGTGTTCGACGATGTCGACGAGGCGGTGCGGATCGCGAACGATACCGAGTACGGGCTCGCGGCGGCCGTGTGGACGTCGGACCTGGCGACCGCGCACGACGTGTCGCGCCGGCTGCGTGCGGGCACGGTGTGGGTGAACTGCTACGACGAAGGCGGCGACATGAACTTCCCGTTCGGCGGCTACAAGCAGTCAGGCAACGGCCGCGACAAGTCGCTGCACGCGCTGGAGAAGTACACCGAGCTGAAGTCGACGCTGATCCGGCTGCGCTGACGCGGCCGCTGCACGGGCGCGGTGCCGGGTGGCGCCGCGCCCGTGTGCGTCAGGCCGAGCGCAGCGCCGGGTGGAAGCCCGCGGCTTCGATGATCGATTGCACGCGTTCGGCGCCTTGCGCCGATTCGACCTTCACGGTCTTCGCGGCCACGTCGATGTCGAGCTTTGCGGCCGGGTCTGCTGCCGTCACCGCGCGCGTGATCGCGTTGGCACAGCCGCCGCAGGTCATGTCCTGGACTTCGAATTCCATCGTGTTCTCCTGAGTTGACGATTGACGAGTACGTTCAGCATGAAGCTTGCCATGGTGGGAAGGTCAAGCGCGCCCGCAGCGTTCGGTATCGCACAAGCTGTTTGTAAAGACGAGGTCAGACGAATCGCAACTCGTCGGCATGCGTCAGTCGGAATTTTTCCCGATTGACGGCCGCGCATTGTCGGCGAAATCTGGCGGAGCCTTGTGCGGCAAGGGCCACTTCATGTCGATGATGCTCGATCTCCCTGATTGCGGTAAGGGTACTCCGAGGTGAAAATGCGAATCGATCTTAGTATCAATCCCCTTCGATATTTCATTTCATTACGCACATGACTCGTTTCGCTATCGGTTTCGCACTGGCCCTGCTGGGCGCTTCGGCAACGTCCGCATTCGCGGCAGACGATGTCGTCAACCTGACCTTGAAGGACCACAAGTTTTCGCCCGACGGCGTGACGATCCCGGCCGGCAAGAAGGTGAAGTTCGTCGTGAAGAATCTCGATTCGACGCCCGCGGAATTCGAAAGCGACGACTTCAAGGCGGAGAAGGTCGTGCCGGCCGGCAAGTCGGTCGAGATCCTGGTCGGGCCGCTGAAGGCCGGCACCTACGAGTTCCACGACGAGTATCACGAAGCGCAGTCGAAGACGCACCTGAGCGTCAAGTAAGCGGACATCGCCATGCTGTCTACCGCCCTGATCGTCTTTCGTGAAGTGCTCGAGGCCGCGCTGGTGGTCTCGATCGTGATGGCCGCCACGAAGGGCGTGCCGCGGCGCGGCTGGTGGGTCGGCGGCGGGCTCGTCGGCGGCGTGATCGGCGCCGGCCTGATCGCGGCATTCGCGGACGTGATCTCGCAGTGGGCGTCCGGCATGGGCCAGGAAGTCTTCAACGCGGGCGTGATGTTCGTCGCGACGCTGATGCTCGCGTGGCACTGCATCTGGATGAGCAGCCACGGGCGCGAGATGGCGCTGCACATGGGCGAAGTCGGGCGGGCCGTCGCGGCCGGCAGCCGGCCGCTGACCGGGCTCGCGATCGTGGTCGGCGTCGCGGTATTGCGCGAGGGCTCCGAGGCCGTGCTGTTCCTGTACGGCATCGCCGCGGGCGATCCCGGGCAGACGCCGCAGATGATCGCAGGCGGGCTGCTCGGCGTGTTCGGCGGAGCCGGGCTCGGCTATGCGATGTACGCGGGCCTGTTGCAGATTCCGCTGAAGCGCCTGTTCTCCGTCACCAACGCGCTGATCGTGCTGCTCGCGGCGGGGATGGCGAGCCAGTGCGTCGGCTTCCTGCTCGCGGCCGGCCTCGTGCCGTCGTGGGGCGATGCGGTGTGGGACACGTCGTGGCTGCTCAAGGAATCGAGCATCGTCGGCAAGGCGCTGCATACGCTGATCGGCTATACCGCACGTCCGGCGGGGATCCAGATCGCCGCGTACGTCGTCACGCTGGTCGCGATCGTCGTGCTCACACGGCTCGTCGGCCGGCCCCGGACGGCCATGCGGCCGCCGCGGCCCGCAGCCTGAGTGTTTCCCGATTTTTTCCCGATTCGAACGAAACGAGGGGCGTCATCGACGCCCCTTGTCTTTTCATGCACGGTTCACGGTCGTTCAGCGATGACCGTCGATCCACGCGCGGGCCCATTCGAGCCCCGCTTCGCGCGCTTCGTCCTCGGTATCGAACACGCCGAGCACGCCCGACGCTTCGACGAGCCGGTTGTTCTGCGTGATCGTGCCGCTCGCCGCGAAGCGTTCGGGCTGCAGGATCTCGTCCTGTTGCAGGATCGCATGGCCCCAGATCTGGTAGCCGTGATAGGTCTGCGCTTCCATTATCGCGTCACCTCCGCGGAGCGGTTGCCCGTGCCGACTCGCAGCACGTTGCCGTCCGGCGTGAATTGCCTCGGAATGTCGGAGAAATTGAGCGCGTGCGGCGTGTCGGGCGCGGCCGGCTGCATCACCGTGAGCCGGCCCGGCGCGGGCTGCGCGACCGGGCGTGGCGCGACCGGCGCGTCGACCGTCGCGGCGGGCGGGCGATGCGGCGCGGCCTTCACGGCTTGCGCGACGCGGCGCTTGTGCGGCTTCACGGCGGCCTTCGGCTGCACGCTCGCATGCTTTTCCACGGCCTTGCTGCCGGCGTGCGCGTCGGCACCCGTGCGCGCGGCCGGCATATGGGCATCCGGCATACGGGCGCCCGGCGTACGCGCCGCCGGCAGCCGTGCTTCGGGCGGGTTCCAGACTTCGACGTAGTGCTCGGCCGCCCAGCCCGTCGACACGAACGTCAGCGCCAGCAATCCGCATCCAAACAGTCTTACCATGGTCTCTCCGTCATCTTGCTTGCGGCTCGCGTCGCGTTGCGGTGCCCGGTGCGGGATCGGCCGCCCGTGAGCATTCGGGGAAGGCGGTTCAGGAGAACACCTCGAGCCCGTGCTTCTCGACGATCTGCAGCATACGCGCGGCGATGCCGCTCGGACGCTTGTCGCCCTGTTCCCACTGGCGGATCGTCGATGTGGTCGTGTTCAGATAGAGCGCGAACACGCTCTGGCTGACGTTGACCGACTTGCGGATACGGGCGATCGCCTCCGGATCGAACTGCGGTGCAGCTTCGATGCAGAGCGCGTCGTATTCGCGCATCGTCTTCTTGTCGATCAATTGCGCGCGATAAAGGCCCGACGCGGCGCTGTGGACCGCCTCCGTCGCGTCGCTCTTGAATCGACTCTTAGCCATTGCAAATCTCCACCCACTCGTTCAGTGCGACCAGCGTCGCGATGTCGACGTCGGTGTGTCGACCGACATCCGCGGCGAGCTTCCTGAAGGCGCGCAGCTCGCGTGCATCGATGTTGTCGCGGTCACGTTTCGCGAACAGGAACACGAACACCCACGTATGCCCGACCTTGCCCAGCACGATGCCTCGCTGGCGATTGTCGTCCAGGCGCTTCTTCCAGACGTTCCCGCCGAGATCGATGCCCTGGCCCCGCGCCAGTTCCCGCACCGCCCGGCACAGTTCGCGATCGCCGATTCCCGCTTTTCCTGCTGCCTTGTGAAACCACTTCGTCTTGAACACGCGTCGTACGGAAGCAGACATGTCGAGCCAGTCGAGTTAGCACAGGATTATATACCACTACGTGGTACATATTTCGACCTGGCCGAACGGCCTGCTTCGTGCGCTGCTTCGTGCCGATACGTGGTCTGGACGGGGCGGCGACGGCCCGTCCAGGGGACCTGCGTTACTCCACCGTCACCGACTTCGCGAGATTCCGCGGCTTGTCGACGTCGGTGCCGCGCGCGCACGCGGTGTGATACGCGAGCAGCTGCAGCGGCACGACGTGCAGGATCGGCGACAGCGGCCCGTAGTGTTCCGGCATCCGGATCACGTGCAGGCCGTCGTCGTTGACGATCTGCGTGTCGGCATCCGCGAACACGTACAGCTCGCCGCCGCGCGCGCGCACTTCCTGCATGTTCGACTTCAGCTTCTCGAGCAGCGTGTCATTCGGCGCGACCGTGACGACGGGCATCGCTTCCGTGACGAGCGCGAGCGGCCCGTGCTTCAGCTCGCCGGCCGGATAGGCCTCCGCGTGGATGTACGAGATTTCCTTCAGCTTCAGCGCGCCTTCGAGCGCGATCGGGTAGTGCAGCCCACGGCCGAGGAACAGCGCGTTTTCCTTGCGTGCGAATTCCTCCGACCACGCGATGATCTGCGGCTCGAGCGCGAGCACGCTGTTCAGCGCGGCCGGCAGATGGCGCAGCTGCTTCAGGAATTCCGCTTCCTGCGCGGCGTCGACGTGCCCGCGCAGCTTGCCGAGCGTCGCCGCCAGCACGAACAGCGCGACGAGCTGGGTCGTGAACGCCTTCGTCGACGCGACGCCGATCTCGGTGCCCGCGTGCGTCAGGAACTGCATCTCGGTGAGGCGCACCATCGCGCTCGTCGCGACGTTGCACACCGCGAGCGTATGCGTGTGGCCGAGCGACTGCGCGTGCTTGAGCGCGGCGAGCGTGTCGGCCGTCTCGCCCGACTGCGAGATCACCAGCACGAGCTGGCGCGGGTTCGGCACCGACTCGCGGTAGCGGTATTCGCTCGCGATCTCGACCTGGGTCGGGATCTTCGCGATCGACTCGAGCCAGTACTTCGCGGTGAGGCCCGAGTAGTAGCTCGTGCCGCACGCGAGGATCAGCAGGCTGTCGATGTCCGCGAACGCGGCGGCTGCGGCGTCGCCGAACAGCGTCGCGTCGAATGCTTCGGTCTGCGGCACCGTGTCGCTGATCGCGCGCGGCTGCTCGAAGATTTCCTTCTGCATGAAGTGGCGATACGGGCCCAGCTCGACCGCGCCGCCGTACGCGCTGACGACGCGGATCTCGCGCTGCGCGAGCGCGCCGTGGCGGTCGACGATCTTCACGCCGTCGAGCGACAGTTCGCACACGTCGCCTTCCTCGAGGAACGTGAAGCGGTCGGTGCTGCCGGCCAGCGCCAGCGCGTCGGAGGCCAGGAAGTTCTCGCCGTCGCCGTGACCGACGACGAGCGGCGAACCCTGGCGCGCGCCGACGACGGTGTGCGGCTCGTCCTTGTGGGTCACCGCGATCGCATACGCGCCGTGCAGCTGCTGCACGGCTTCGCGCACGGCCTCGAACAGGTTGCCGCGATACAGGCTGTGCACGAGGTGTGCGATCACTTCGGTGTCGGTCTGCGACACGAATTCGTAGCCCTTCGCGCGCAGCGTGTCGCGTAGCGTCTCGAAGTTCTCGATGATGCCGTTGTGCACCAGCGCGAGCGCGTTCGACGAGAAGATCGGGTGCGCGTTGTGCGTGACGGGCGCGCCGTGCGTCGCCCAGCGCGTGTGCGCGACGCCGGTCGCGCCTTCCAGGTGCGATTCGCGCACCTGTGCGTCGAGATCGGCGACGCGCGCGACGCTGCGCGCGCGCTTCGGCGCGCCCGGCTCGAGCACGGCGACGCCGCACGAATCGTAGCCACGGTATTCGAGGCGCCGCAATCCTTCGATCAGCACCGGAACGATATTACGCTGCGCAACTGCGCCGACAATGCCGCACATGAAATCTACCCTCTATGTGGAAACGGGCGCCGTGCGGTGCCCGCAAGACGTTAATTTTTCTTCTTGACCGGGCGGACGTAGCCGCTCTTCGCGGTCTGCGTCTTCTCGTTCAATGCGAGGACGCCCTCGGCGACGTCCTTCCAGATCGTCGTGCCGGCCGCGATCGTCACGCCGCGGCCGATGCGCACCGGCGCGACGAGCTGCGTGTCCGAGCCGACGAACACGTCGTCCTCGATCACGGTGCGGAACTTGTTCGCGCCGTCGTAGTTGCAGGTGATCGTGCCCGCGCCGATGTTCACGCGCGCGCCGATGTCGGCGTCGCCGATGTACGTCAGGTGATTCGCCTTCGAGCCGTGGCCGATCACCGCGTTCTTCACCTCGACGAAGTTGCCGACGTGCGCTTCGTCCGCGAGCTGCGCGCCCGGGCGCAGCCGCGCGTACGGGCCGATCACGGTGTGCGCGCCGAGCTCGGCGCCGTCGATGTGCGTGAACGCGTCGATGCGCGTGCCGGCGCCGATCGACGCATTGCGGATCACGCAGTTCGCGCCGATCGTCACGTTGTCGGCGAGTGTCACGTTGCCTTCGAACACGCAGTTCACGTCGATCGACACGTCGCGGCCGCAGCGCAGCGTGCCGCGCACGTCGAGGCGCGCCGGATCGGCGAGCGTGACGCCGTCGGCGAGCAGCGTATCCGCGACGTTGTGCTGGTGGATGCGCTCGAGCTCCGCGAGCTGGGCCTTGCTGTTCACGCCGAGCGTTTCCCACTCTTCGTCGGGCTGCGACGTGACGATCTCGAAGCCGGCCTCGATCGCGAGCTCGACGACGTCGGTCAGGTAGTACTCGCCTTGCGCGTTCTCGTTCTTCAGCGCGCCGAGCCACATCGACAACTGGGCCGTGGGCGTGACGATGATGCCGGTGTTGATCTCGGCGATCTTCAGCTGCTCGGGCGACGCGTCCTTCTGCTCGACGATGCGCGTGACGAAGCCGGACGCGTCGCGCACGATGCGGCCGTAACCGGTCGGATCGTCGAGCGTGACGGTCAGAATCCCGTAGCGGCCCTCGCGCGCGGCGTCGACGAGGCGCCGCAGCGTCGATGCGCGGGTGAGCGGCACGTCGCCGTACAGCACCAGCGTCGGTTGCGCGGGATCGAGCAGCGGCAGCGCCTGGCGCACCGCATGGCCGGTGCCGAGCTGTTCGGCCTGTACCGCGAACTGGACGTCGGGCGCGGCGACGGCGGCCTGGACCTGCTCGGCGCCATGGCCGACGACGACGACGAGCCGCGACGGCTGCAGCGTGCGCGCCGTGGCGATGACGTGGGAGAGGAGCGGCCTGCCGGCCAGGGGATGGAGCACTTTCGGCAGCGCGGAACGCATGCGCTTGCCGGTGCCTGCCGCCAAAATCACGATATTCATGGCGAGCTTGTCAGAGGAGTTCGAAGCTGTTCATTTTAGCATGCGGCCCCTGGCGTTCCGGGCCTGTCGCGGCGGGGCGACAGCGCCGGAAAGAGGGGCTTGCGCCCCGTTCCGGCGGGTGTTGGGACCCTGCTTACAGGTCGTCGAACTGGACGATCGAGATCGGCCGGACCGCGTTCGGCCGGGCGGCGCCCGGAGCGGCGGTGTCGTCGCCGGACGCGCACGGCTCCTCGTCGAACGCGATGTCGCCCTGCGGATCGGCTTCGCCCGTCGCGCGCAGCGACGCGAACGGGAACTGGGCCGTGTCCATCAGGTGCGACGGCACGACGTTCGAGAGCGCGCTGAACATGTTGTCGACGCGGCCCGGGAAGCGCTTGTCCCATTCGCGGATCAGCGCCTTCATTTCCGCGCGCTTCAGGTTCGGCTGGCTGCCGCACAGGTTGCACGGGATGATCGGGAATTCGCGCAGCTCAGCGTATTTCTCGAGATCGGTTTCCTTCACGTACGCGAGCGGGCGGATCACGACGTTCTTGCCGTCGTCCGACTGCAGCTTCGGCGGCATCCCCTTCAGCTTGCCGCCGTAGAACATGTTGAGCAGCAAGGTCTGCAGGATGTCGTCGCGGTGGTGGCCGAGTGCGATCTTGGTCGCGCCGAGCTCGCCGGCCACGCGGTACAGGATTCCGCGGCGCAGCCGCGAGCACAGCGAGCAGGTCGTCTTGCCTTCGGGCACGAGCCGCTTGACGATGCTGTAGGTGTCCTGGTTCTCGATGTGGAACGGCACGCCGACCTGCGTCAGGTACTCGGGCAGCACGTGCTCGGGGAAGCCCGGCTGCTTCTGGTCGAGGTTGACCGCGACGATGTCGAAGTCGATCGGCGCGCGCTCGCGCAGGCGCAGCAGCACGTCGAGCATCGCGTAGCTGTCCTTGCCGCCCGACAGGCACACCATCACCTTGTCGCCCTGCTCGATCATGTTGTAGTCGCCGATCGCCTGGCCGACCTGGCGCACGATCCGCTTGAACAGCTTGTTGTTCTCGTACGCTTCCTTCTGCTCGCGGCGTGTCAGCGCGCGGCGGCCGGTGTCGGCGACGGTGGCTTCGATGGCGGCGCCGTCGGCCGCCGTGTCATTCATGTGGGGGGCGTTCATGCCTCGTCCTTGATGCGAAAGACTTCGACGCCGACGGCGTCGCAGTCCGGATAGGCGTCCGGTTTCTCGGTACAGACGCGTACCGCGCGCACGGCGTCGTGCGCCAGCAGGTTCGCGGCGATCGCGTCGCACAGCGTTTCCTGCAGGTGGATGTGGCCGCGCGCCACGCTCTGCGCGACGCTCTGCTTCATCAGGTCGTAGTCGACGACTTCATGCAGCCGGTCGTCGACAGGGGTGGACAGCGCGAGCGGCACGAACAGGTCGACGTTGATGACGACGCGCTGCTCGCCGCGCTTCTCGTGTTCGAAAGCCCCGATGTTGATGTGCACCTCGTAGTCGCGCAGGTAGAGCCTGCGGCAGTCCGCGAGGCGGGGGTGCAGGAGAGCGGAAAACATGGTCGTCCCAGTCAAATTGGCGTGCGTGCACGCAAAGCGGCGCGGGCGGCGGTATCAGGCCGCGCGATCCGCGCGTTCATTCAATTCAGGCCGGCGGCGGGCGGCACGAGGTGCTCGCCGCCGTCGACGGTCAGCGTCGCGCCCGTGACGCCGGGCGCGCTCGCGAGATAGCAGGCTGCCGCCGCGATGTCGTTCGCGTGCGGCGCGTGGCCGCGCACCAGCGCCGCGACGCGTACCTTCGGCGCGAGGGCGAGCGCCAGCGCCGAGGTCGCGCGGTTCAGCGCGGCCTGCATCAGCGCGTGCGACAACTGCGCGGGCGCCGGGTGAAACAGGGCCTGATCCAGCACGTGGATCGCGCACGCACGCAGCGATTCGTCGTCGCGCGCGGCGTCGGGCGTCGCATCGGCGAGCGCGCGGGCCAGCGCGAGCGGTGCCGTCACGTTGCGCGCGAGCGCGGCAGCGAGCGATGCGCCATCCACCGTATGCGCGTCGTCGGTGCCGGCGCATGCGCTCACGAACACCACGCACGCGGGCCGGCCGAGCGCGTCGCCGCACGCGGCGACGAGCGCGGCAGCGTCGGCTTCCAGGGCCAGATCGACGTCGAGCACGGCCGCGCGGCGGCCGCGTGCGGCGACTTCGGCGACGAGCGCGTCGGCGGCCGCGCGCGGCGCGCCGGGGCTGCGCTGCAGCGCGACGTCCCAGCCGCGCTGCGCGAATCCGGTCGCGAGCGCACGACCGAGCGACGCCGCGTCGGCCGCGCTGCCCAGCGCGCCTGCGACGAGCGCGATGCGCGCGGTCGACGTATCGGCTGAAACGGTCATTTACAATGCCGGGATGAACCCGAAAGCTCACGAATCCGCTAGTTTACCTGCTCCCGGCCCTGACGCGCTTGCGCAGTCCGAAACCCTCGCCGCGCAACTGCGCGACGAGATCGCGGCGGCCGGCGGCTGGCTGCCGTTCGACCGCTTCATGGAGCGCGCGCTGTACGCGCCCGGCCTCGGCTATTACAGCGGCGGCGCGCGCAAGTTCGGACGCCGCGCCGACGACGGCAGCGATTTCGTGACGGCCCCCGAGCTGTCGCCGCTGTTCGCGCAGACGCTCGCGAATCCCGTGGCGCAAGCGCTCGCGGCAAGCGGCACGCGCCGCGTGATGGAATTCGGCGCGGGCACGGGCAAGCTCGCGGCCGGGCTGCTCGCGGCGCTCGATGCGCTCGGCGTCGAGCTCGACGAATACCTGATCGTCGACCTGTCCGGCGAGTTGCGCGAACGGCAGCGCGACACGATCGCGGCCGCCGCGCCGGCGCTCGCCGCGAAGGTGCGCTGGCTCGACGCGCTGCCCGAGCGCTTCGACGGCGTCGTCGTCGGCAACGAGGTGCTCGACGCGATGCCGGTGCGCCTGTTCGCGAAGGCGGGCGGCGCGTGGCGCGAGCGCGGCGTCACGCTCGACGCGCGGCACGCGTTCGTGTTCGACGACCGGCCCGCCGGCGCCGCAGGCCTGCCGCCGGTGCTCGCGACGCTCGACGTCGACGACGGCTATGTGACCGAGACGCATGAAGCCGCGCTGGCGTTCACGCGCACCGTGTGCACGATGCTCGCGCGCGGCGCGGTGCTGCTGGTCGACTACGGCTTTCCCGCGCACGAGTACTACCATCCGCAGCGCGACCGCGGCACGCTCATGTGCCACTACCGCCACCACGCGCACGACGACGCGTTCCTGTACCCGGGGCTGCAGGACATCACCGCGCACGTCGAATTCACCGGCATCTACGACGCGGGCGTCGCTGCCGGCGCGGACCTGCTCGGCTACACGTCGCAGGCGCGCTTCCTGTTGAATGCGGGCATCACCGACGCGCTGGCCGCGATCGATCCGTCCGACATCCACCAGTTCCTGCCGGCCGCGAACGCGGTGCAGAAGCTGATCTCGGAAGCCGAGATGGGCGAGCTGTTCAAGGTGATCGCGTTCTCGCGCGGGATCGACGGCACGCTCGACGCGTTCGCGCGCGGCGACCGCTCGCACGCGCTCTGACGGGAGCCAGGGATGCTGCGCTGGCTGCTGACGTCATTCGTCGCGGTGATGATCCTGACGCGCTGCTGGCCGTGGCTCGGCAAGTTCGGCATCGGGCGGATGCCGGGCGACGTCACGCTGACGCTCGGCGGACGGCGCTACCCGTTCCCGTTCATGTCGACGCTGGTGCTGACGATGCTGGTGTCGATGGTGGCGCGGCTGCTCTGACGGCGGGTGTCGATGATGGCGCGGTTGTCTCGAACCGCGCCGAAGGCGGCGCGTCGCGCTCAGGCCGCGGCGCACGCGTGATGGTGCGGCGCACTACAGCTCGATTTCGCCGAGGATCCGGTGTGCGAGCGCCTTCGCCTCGTCGAACGCTTCCTCCTCGCTCGGACTCGTCGTGTGGACGTCGTAGCGCATGTTCTCCATCTCGTCGCCGTCGTCACGGGCGAGGATCACGTAGCCCTGGAACTGCCCGTTGGCGGCGTGCTGCGTATGCGCCTTGGCCGTGTAGATGCCTTTCGTGAACGTGTTCGTGTCCATCGTGCCTCTCCCGCAATAGGACTCTTCATCGTAGCACTGCGGCGCAGCATGTACAGCGCCGCTAATCGGCGACCGATCAGCGCGCCGTCGTCATCCCGTCATTGTTCGAGCAGCGCGACGACCTCGTCGAGCGTCGGCGCGTGCGCACCCGTGTGCCGGCATGCGGCGGCGCCCGCCGCCAGCGCGAACGCGAGATGCGCGCGCCACGACCGTTGCGGCGCGGCCATCAGGCTGAACAGCATGCCGCCGATCGACGCGTCGCCCGCGCCCACGGTGTCGACCACCTCGACGCGCGGCGGGCTGGCCTCGAGCACGTCGCCGTCCGCATAGAGCGTCGCCGCCTGCGCGCCGCGCGTGACGAGCACGGCCGCGCGCGGATTCAGCGCGCGCACCGCGGCCACCGCGTCGGGGCCGTCGCCGCCGAACAGGTGGCGCAGGTCTTCGTCGGACACCTTGATCAGGTCGGCGAGGCCGGCCATCTTCGCGAGCGTTGGCCGGTACGCGGCCGTCATCAGGTTCCGGTAGTTCGGATCGAAGCTGATCTTCACGCCGCGCGCGTGCAGGTCGGCCGCGAGCGCGACGAGCGTGCTCGCGAGCGGTTCGCGCACCAGGCTGATGCAGCCGAAGTGCGCCCATTTCACGTGTTCGGTCCAGCCGGCCGGCAGCCGGGCCGGGTCGAACGCGAGATCCGCGCTCGCGTCGCCGATGAAGAAGTACGCGGGCGGCCGCGTCTCGTGGACGATCGCGAGCAGCGGCGCACGCGGGACACGCTGCAGGAAGCGCAGGTCGAGCCCGGCCGCGTCGCTGGTGCGCCACAGCACGTCGGAGAAGCAATCCTCGCCGATCGCGCCCGCGAGCGCGCTCGGCATGCCGAGCCGCGCGACCGCGCGCGCGACGTTCCAGCCGGCGCCGCCCGGCACCGACGTCCACTGCGCGTCGCCCGCGCGCACCATGTCGGTCAGGATGTCGCCCGCCGACACGAATGCCGGAAACGTGCCGCCGCTCATTGCGTCGGCTCGCTGCGCGCCGCGCGAGCGAGGGTCGCGAGCACGTCGTAGCACGCGCCCATCGTGTGATAGTCGGTCTTGCCGGCCGGGCTCTTCTCGTCGCTGTACTTGCGGTTGTCGCAGGTGAGGATCCGGTACCACGCGCCGTAGCGGTGATCGACGAAATGCGCCCAGCTGTAGCGCCAGATCTCGTCGTACCAGTCCCAGAAGCGCTCGCTGCCGGTGCGCGCGCCGAGCATCGCGGCCGCCGCGAAGGTTTCCGCCTGCACCCAGAAATACTTGTTGTGGTCGCAGATCGTGAAGTCGGGGCCGAAGCCGTAGCAGAGGCCGCCGTGATCGGCGTCCCATGCGTGCGTGAGCGCCGCGTCGAACAGCTCGGCCGCGCGCGGCACGAGCCAGTCGAGCGGGCGGTGCCGCTCCAGGATCAGCAGCAGCTTCGCCCATTCGGTCTGGTGCCCGGGCTGGAAGCCCCACGGACGGAAGATGTTCGAGCTGTCTTCCTTGTTGTAGTCCCAGTCGACCGACCAGTCCGCATGGTAGTGCTCCCACACGAGGCCGCCCGACAGCTCGGCCTGGCGCTGCGTGACGTGGGTCGCGAGCTTCTCCGCGCGGTCGAGGTAGGTGAGGTGGCCGGTCGCCTCGTAGGCCGCGAGCAGCGCCTCCGTCATGTGCATGTTCGCGTTCTGGCCGCGGTACGACGATACGTTCCAGTTCGGCGTCGCGTCGTCCGCATAGAGGCCCGCGGCAGCATCCCAGAAGCGGTGCTCCGCGAGCTCGTAGGTCGATGCGATCAGCGCGCGGGCTTCGTCGATGCCGGCCATCGTCGCGTGCGCGGCGGCCAGCAGCACGAACGCGAGCCCGTAGCAGTGGCGCGTGCCGTCGAGCGTCGCGCGCTTCGCGCCGTCGCGCCAGTCGAGTTCCCAGTCGTAGCCTTGCAGCGCTTCATCCCAGTGCGCGTCGCGCAGGAAGCGCAGCCCGTGGCGCGCGTAGTCGAGATGGCGCGGATCGCCGAAATGCCGGTACGCCATCGCGTAGTTGAAGACGAACCGGCAGCTGCTCACCAGGTGCCGCGACGTGCGGTTGTAGATGCTGCCGTCGTCGCGGAAGTAGTGGTAGAAGCCGCCCGTCGGGTCGAACGCGTTGGCCGCGTAGAAGCGCAGCGTGTCCTCGACGTGCGACAGCAGGAACGATGGATCGCGGAAGCTCGCGACGAACGGTGCCGCTTGCGCGTGATTGGCCGGCGTGGCCGTGCGGGATTGGACCGGGGGCATGTTCATGATTCGGTGAGCGTGGCGGTATCGAATGCCGGCGAGCCGGCGGGCAGGCTGCTGGCCCGCACGATCAGCTCGACGGGCAGGGAGATCTCGGTGTGCTCGGGTGCTTCCGCGAGCAGCAGTTCGACGCCGCGGCGGCCGAGCGCTTCCTTGTCGACGGCGAGCGTCGTGAGCGGCGGGTTCGCGTGCGCGGCGGCCGGGATGTCGTCGAAGCCGACGATCGCGATGTCTTCCGGAATCCGCACGCCGCGCGCGATGCACACGCGCTGTGCGGCCAGCGCGGCGGCGTCGTTGTACGCGAACACGGCGTCGGGGCGCGGGCCCGGCGCGTCGAGCAGCTGCTGCATCGCGCGCGCGGCGCCGGTGTCGGGGTCGAGCCCGGCGTCGATCGTCACTTCGTACGCGGGATCGAACAGCCGCCCGGCCTCGAAGAACGCGCGCCGGTAGCCGATCGCGCGCTGCGCGATGCTGTAGTGGGCGGCCGATCCGCCGATGAACGCGATCCGCGAGCGGCCGGTGGCGAGCAGATGGCGCATCGCGAGCGCCGCACCCGTCGCGTTGTCGATGTTCACCGAGCGCAGGCCAGGCGCCCACAGGTCGATCAGCACGAGCGGCCGGCCGGTCGCGGCGAGCGCCTCGATCGTCTCGGGCTCGATGAAGCCGGCCACCGCGATCGCGTCGGGCGCGTGCGGGCGCATCTGGCGGAGCACGTCGTCGTTCGGGCCCACCGTGAGCAGCGTCGGCACGATGCCGCGCTCGCGGCACGCGTCCTCGACGCCGTGCAGCACGTGCGAGAAGAACGGGCTGGCGGGAAAGCGGTTGTGCTGGCGGTGCAGCAGGAAGGTGAGCCGGCGGATGCGCGGGCGCAACTGGGCCGGGTCGTAACCGAGCCGCTGCGCGATCTCGACGATGCGCGCGCGCGTGGCTTCGGACAGGCCCGGCTGGTTTTTCAGCGCGCGGGAGACGGTGCCGATCGAGACCTCTGCCGCCCGCGCTACGTCGCGAATGGTGGTGCCCATCGTTCGGGGTCCGGTTTGTTTAGGATGACAGCGATTGTATAGTAAAACACTGCGCCTAATTCGGGCCGGATTACCGGGGAATACCCGGAAATAACGCGTTTTTACGCGCTAATCTGCGAAAACGCCGTTACTAAAAATACTAAACAAAACGCGGAAAAGGCAAGGTGATCGCGCGGAACGGGGTGGCGTCGGGAGGCGGCGCGTCACATGCATCCGGATGTTCGATGCAAAGGGGCCGGGCGCTCGACGGGCCGTCACCGGGGATCGGGGCGGCAGGGGGCAGCACCGGCAATGACGTTCGGGCAGCCGACGGCCTGCCTGCGGCCGGCAACCCGCCTGCGGCCGCTGGCGGCCCGCCGTGTCAGCCTGCCGCCGCGTGCGGCGGCTCGCCGCGCTCGCGCAGCGCCGCGCGGCCTGCGTCGAGATCGACGATCGCGAGCCCGCCCGGCTGCTGTTTCGCGCGCCGTTTCGCGAGCGCCGCGACCGACGCAATCTCGTCGCTGCCATAGCGCATCGCGCCGTTCGCGCCGGCCGGCACGCCGACCGCGCCGATCGCCATCGTCACGAAGCCGAAGAACGCGGGGTTGCCGTGGCGGTCCTCGCCGCGCAGCCCGCCCGCCAGCCGGTCCGCCTGCGTGTAGAAGCGCCGTGCGCCGTCGTTGAAGCGTGCGATCGCGTCGGCCGCGCGCGTGCGCCAGTCGTCGCGCTGGAACAGCACGAGGAAATCGTCGCCGCCGACGTGCCCGAGAAAGTCGCGCTGCGGATCGCACACGCCGGCCAGCACCGTCGCCGCGAACTTCAGCACTTCGTCGCCCTGCCAGTAACCGTACTGGTCGTTGAATGGCTTGAACTGGTTCAGATCGACGTAGCACGCGTGGAAGCCGGCGTCGCGCGCCAGCAGTCGCTCGATATGCGCGCTGATCGGAATGTTGCCGGGCAGGAACGTCAGCGGATTCGCGTAGCGCGCGGCCTCGATGCGCATCTCGGTCACCGCGCGCACGAGGCTTTCGCCGGTGCCGAGCCCGACGTAGCGGCCGTGTTCGGTGATCACGAAACCGTCCGCGAGATAGCGCTGGTCGTGGCTCGCGAGCAGCATCGCGAGCTGTTCGACGGGCGTCGCGTTGTCGATCATCAGCGGCGCGTCGTTCGCGAACTGCAGGCACGGCTTCTTGCCGAACACCTCGCGGTGGTACGGCAGCGCGAAGCGGTCCATGAAGCCGCGCCGGTTCACGAGCGCGACCGGCCGCCCGCGTTCGACGAGCGCGACCGCGTGCAGGCCGGGCATCCGGTTGAACAGGTCGAGCACGTCGTTGCTGGTCGCATCGCGCGGCAGCGCCGGCGCGGGGACGAGCATCTTCGCCGCGATCGTGCCGGCCGGTCGCGCGGTGCGCGTCGCGCCGGGGAACACCGCGATGTGCGGGGTGCGGATCGCGTCGCGCGCGGCCGGCGCGACGACCGGCGACGGTTGCGCATCCGGCCGGCCGAGCAGGAAGCCCTGCACGCAGCAGATACCCATGTCGCGCACGACGATCAGGTCGCACTCGTTCTCGATCCCCTCCGCGATCAGCAGCGCACCGCTCGCGCGCGCGAAGTGCTGCATTGCCCTGACCGCCTCGAACTTGAGCGGGTCGCGCGCGATGTCGTGGATGAAGAAGCGGTCGATCTTCACGACATCGGGGTGCAGGCGCAGCCACAGGTTCATGCTCGCGTTCGCGGTGCCGTAGTCGTCGAGCGCGAACTGGACGCCCGCGTCGCGCAGCGACGCGACCGCCGGCTCGATGCGCGCGACGTCCGGCATCGCGGTCTGCTCGGTCAGCTCGATCACGATGCGCTCGGCGCCGACCCGCGCGCGGCCGAGCAGTTGCCGCGCGCGCTCGCGTTCGCGCGCGAGCTGCAGGATCGTGTCCGCGCTGAAGTTGAGGAACAGCTTGCCGTCGCAACCGAGTGCCGCGAACGCATCGAGGCACGTGAGCGCGGCCGCCTGTTCGAGCGCGACGGTCGCGTCGTCGCGGGCGGCCTGCGCGAACAGCGCGTCCGGCTGCTCGAGGTCGGTGCCGCTCGGGCCGCGGATCAGGCCTTCGTAACCGACGACCGTGCCCGACCCGAGGTCGACGATCGGCTGGAACACGGCCGCGAGCGCGTGCTCGGCGATCAGGCGCGTGGTGGGGGCGGCGGACGAGTCGGGATGGGGCGCGGGCATGGGTGAGGGCGGCCGAGGCGACGGGACGCCCGACTTTAACGGCACCGCACGCGGAGAATTGAATGAAGATTTCGTGACGCGATGCGCGTCGATGGTGCATGCGTCGCGTCGGGCTGAAGGGGCGCGGAAGGCGGAAGGCGGAAGGCGGAAGGCGGAAGGCGGAAGGCGGAAGGCGGAAGGCGGAAGGCGGAAGGCGGCGGGACCAGAACGGCGAATAGCCCCGCGCGGGCCAGCCATGCCGGCCGCGCCCGTCCCGCGTCAGCGCTTGCCCGCGTTCAGCGCACCCTGCGTGCGCGCGGCCCCGGCCGCGGCGCCTTCGCCGTCGCGCTCGCCGCTCATGTCGCGCGCGCCCCAGCGCTGCGCGAGCGCCGCGCACGCCATCAGCTGGATCTGGTGGAACAGCATCAGCGGCAGCACGATCGCGCCGACCGCCTGCGCGGAAAAGATCACCTTCGCCATCGGCACGCCGGCCGCGAGGCTCTTCTTCGATCCGCAGAAGATGATCGTGATCTGGTCGGCCCGGTTGAAGCCGAGCCGCTTGCTGACGACCGTGGTCAGCACCAGCGCGATCACGAGCAGCACGACGTTGACGACCAGCAGGCCGCCGAGCGCGCGCGCCGGAATCTGGTGCCACAGCCCCTGGTTCACGGCCTCGCTGAACGCGACGTAGACGACGAGCAGGATCGAGCCCTGGTCGACGAAGCGCAGCACGCCGCGGTTGCGTTCGATCCAGCCGCCGATCACGGGCCGCAGCAGCTGGCCCGCGATGAACGGCACGAGCAGCTGCATCACGATGCTGCCGACGGTGCTCCACGGCGATGCGGCCGCGGCCGACTGCGACGTGATCATCAGCCCGACGAGCGCGGGCGTCACGAAGATCCCGAGCAGGCTCGACGCGGACGCCGCGCACACGGCGGCCGGCACGTTGCCCTTCGCGATCGACGTGAACGCGATCGACGACTGGACCGTCGACGGCAGCGTGCACAGAAAGAGCACGCCCGCATAGAGCGTCGGCGTGACGAGCGGCTGCAGCACGGGCTTCAGCGCGAGGCCGAGCAGCGGGAACAGCGCGAACGTGCTGAGCAGCACGACTGCATGCAGCCGCCAGTGGGTCGCGCCCGCGACGACGGCTTCGCGCGACAGCTTCGCGCCATGCAGGAAGAACAGCAGGCCGACCGCGATGTTGGTCGCCCAGTTGAACGCATGGGCGGCCGGGCCGCGGCACGGTAGCAGGCTCGCGAGCACGACGGTGCCGACGAGCGCGAGCGTGAAGTTGTCGGGAAGGAAACGGGGGCGGGCCATCGGGAACTCGAGTCGGAAACGGCGGGCGCGCATGTCGCGCGCGCGAAGCCGATATTGTCCCGGTTGGTCATTCAATAAACAAATTCATTGTGGTAATCGATTGATGAGTCGATTGCATGCAACAGCGGGCATCCGCGAAGGCCCGCCGTTGCGCAAAACGGCAGAAGAATGTTCTGCCGCGATTGCGCCCTGAAGTGAAAAAACCTAGCAGTAACATGGTGTTACACCGGTGCCCGCGACCTAACACTTTTTGGCTCGACACCGTTTCGGACCGCTCATAAATTACTGCTGAAAGGCTGGCGTTGGCTGGAAACGGCCGGCGGCGAGCGGTAACAGGCACTGAATGATGACGGAACGGGTGAAACTGAAGGTCGGACGATGGGTGGCAGGCGTGCTCGGCGCGCTGCTGATGCCGCTCGCGCTCGCGCAACCGCCGCACGGCGGTCAGGCGTTCGGCGGCCACGGTTTCGGTCACGGTTTCGGCGGCGGCGACATGCGCGCTTACGGCCAGCCGGCCCGCAACGCGCAGGTCTGGCGCCGGGCGCTGCCGCAGGGCGGCGCGCGTGCCGGCGGCGTGAGCGGCTATGGTTCCCGCTGGGGCCTGCGGCCGACGCCGTCTTACGGCCATTACGCCGCGCAGAGCCCGTATCGCCCGATCAGCGCCGACTCCCGCCAGATGCCGCGGCCGCCAGGCGGCGGCAACGTGCCGCTGCGTGCCGGCTCGATCCGCGCCGACGTCGCGCGCTACAACGAGGAGCGCGGCGGCCGTCCGATGCCGCCGCCTCGCGCGCAGGAAGAACCTGGCCACTCGCCGTCTTTCTCCCCGTTCTACCGAAACTGAGCGCCCGACGCGTTCGCTGAGCGCCCCGCGCGTTCATCCTCCCGCCGGCTGTGATGCGAATTCGCCACAGTCGCGCACAGATTTCCGCTGATTTTCCCGTCGCATTGCGCTATCTTTCGCGCCCGGCACGCGCACCCCGCGGCCGTCCCGTCGCGTGCCCGCTCCGCGCGGGGCCGCTGACGCGCGCCCGGCCACGTGTCGATTCCGCGAAGTTAATGCCCCCGCTATACCCGCAATAAGCGCGCGCAATTTTGACCGGACAAATGATCCGTAAAGATGGCTGCGCCCCATACGACGCAAGCAATCGGCTCCCAAAAACAACGCTCGCGCCACATATCGACCATTCGACAAAACCTGGAGATCCCATGAAAGCATTCGCTCGCCGTGCGTCGCGCACGTCCGTCAAGCTGATCGCCGCGGCCGCCTGCGTGGCGGCAACCGCACCCGTCCACGCGCAGTCGAGCGTCTCGCTCTACGGTCAGGTCGACGAATGGGTCGGCGCAACCAAGTTCCCGGGCGGCAATCGCGCATGGAACGTGTCGGGCGGCGGGATGTCGACGTCGTACTGGGGCCTGCACGGCGCCGAGGATCTTGGCGGCGGCTACAAGGCGATCTTCACGATGGAAAGCTTCTTCCGCGCGCAGAACGGCCAGTTCGGCCGCTTCCAGGGCGACACGTTCTTCGCGCGCAACGCGTACGTCGGCGTCAGCTCGCCGTACGGCACGGTGACGGCAGGCCGCCTGACGACGCACCTGTTCCTGTCGACGATCCTGTTCAACCCGTTCTACGACTCGTACACGTTCTCGCCGATGGTGTACCACGTGTTCCTCGGCCTCGGCACGTTCCCGACCTATCCGAGCGACCAGGGCGCGGTCGGCGATTCGGGCTGGAACAACGCGCTGTCGTACACGTCGCCTTCGTTCGGCGGCCTGAATTTCGCGGCGATGTACGCGCTCGGCAACACGGCCGGCGACAACCGCTCGAAGAAGTGGAGCGCACAGTTCAACTACGCGAACGGGCCGTTCGCGGCGACCGCCGTCTACCAGTACGTGAACTTCAACAACGGCCCGCAAGACCTGAGCTCGCTCGTGACCGGCATGAAGAGCCAGGGCATCGGGCTGGTCGGCGCGACCTACGACCTGAAGTACGTGAAGCTGTTCGGCCAGTATATGTATACGAAGAACGACCAGGTCGCGGGCAGCTGGCACGTGAATACCGCGCAGGGCGGCGTGTCGGTGCCGCTCGGCGTCGGCAACGCGATGGCGTCGTACGCGTACTCGCGCGACGCGGGCGGCCTCGACCAGACGCGCCAGACCTGGGCCGTCGGCTACGACTACCCGCTGTCCAAGCGCACCGACGTCTACGCCGCTTACATGAACGACCACATCAGCGGCCTGTCGAGCGGCAACACGTTCGGCGCAGGCATCCGCGCGAAGTTCTGACGAATCATCGGCAGCACGCACCCGCACCGCGCGTCCTGCCTGCCGGCTTTCCGCCCCGAAACGGCGCTGCATTTTTCGCAGCGCCGTTTTGCCATTGTTGACCTTTTTGTATCCTCGCCTTTGTTACCCTATCTCGTAATTGCATGATTCCCAGGAATTGCGAGCTAGTTCGATGGATACCCTCGTCAGCATGAATGTGTTTCGCTACGTCGTCGAAGTGGGCAGCTTCGTCGGCGCGGCGGAGCGCATGCAGATGTCGGCCGCGATGGCGAGCAAGCACGTGATGCATCTCGAGCAGCAGCTCGGCGCGCGCCTGCTGCATCGCACGACACGACGTGTCGCGCCGACCGAGGCGGGGCGCGAATACTATGAGCGCCTCGTGCAGGCGCTGTCGGAACTCGACGAAGCCGGCCAGGCGGTCGGCGCCGCGAGCGTCGTGCCGCAGGGCCGTCTGCGCGTGACGTCGCTGTCCGCGTTCGGATTGCGGCACGTGATGCAGGCCGTCACCGATTATGCGGGGCGGTTCCCGGACGTGACCGTCGACATGACGCTGTCCGATCGCGTGGTCGACCTGATCGAGGAAGGCTACGACGTCGCGGTGCGCGCGGCGCCGAACGGACTGAAATCGTCGTCGCTGGTCGCGCGGCAGATCGCGACCGCGCACCTCCTGCTGGTCGCGTCGCCCGCATATCTCGAGAAGCACGGCACGCCTCAGACGATTGCCGACCTCGCGCACCACAACTACCTGCGCCGCGATTCGAATTCGTCGATGCTCGATTCGCTCGTGATCGACGCGGCCGCCGCGTCGCGCGTGAACCTGAACGGCAACCTGATCGTGAACCATCTCGAGGGGCTGCGCGCCGCCGTGCTCGCGGGCGCGGGCATCGCGCTGCTCGGCACCGAGGTGGTCGGCGACGACATCGAATCCGGCCGGCTCGTGCCGGTGCTGCTCGATTCGGTGCCGCCGCACGAGGCGCCGATCTATGCGGTGTACGCGAGCCGCCGCCACGTGTCGGCGAAGGTGCGCTCGTTCGTCGACTTCCTCGCCGCGCGATTCGAAGGGCAGTCGCTGTGCCCGTCGATCGAGTCGCGCCTGCGCGTGCTGCCGATCACGCGGATCAAGCGCGCGGGCTGACCGGCGCCGCCCGCCCGCGGGCGGACGTGAGAAAAGCGCGAGCCCGGTGCGGTTCGCGCTTTTTTGTTGGGTCCGGCATCATGCGCGGCGGTGGACCAACCCGCCGCCTGCTTCAGCGTGCGATGCCGAGCCGTGCCTTCGCGTCGTCGTACTCGCGCTTCAGCCGCTCGACGAGCGCGCCGACGCTCGGCAGGTCGTCCATCAGGCCGACCCCCTGGCCGGCACCCCAGATGTCCTTCCACGCCTTCGCCTTGTCGCCGCCGAAATTCATCTTCGACTTGTCCGATTCCGGCAGCGCGTCCGGATCGAGGCCGGCCTTCTCGATGCTCTCGCGGATGTAATTGCCGTGCACGCCGGTGAAGAGGTTCGTGTAGATGATGTCGGACGATTTCGCGTTGAGGATCGCGTGCTTGTAGTCCTCGACCGCGTGCGCCTCCTGCGTCGCGATGAAGCGCGTGCCCATGTACGCGAGGTCGGCGCCCATCGCCTGCGCGGCGAGGATCGAGCCGCCGTTCGCAATCGAGCCGGACAGCACGATCGGGCCGTCGAACATCTTGCGCACCTCGCCGACGAGCGCGAACGGCGAGGTCGTGCCCGCATGGCCGCCGGCGCCGGCCGCGACGAGGATCAGCCCGTCGACGCCGGCTTCGAGCGCCTTCTGCGCGTGGCGCAGGTTGATCACGTCGTGCAGCACGATGCCGCCGTAGCTGTGCACCGCGTCGACGATCTCGCGCGCCGGCGCGCGCAGGCTCGTGATGAAGATCGGCACCTGATGGTCGACGCACACGCGCACGTCGTGCTCGAGGCGCCCATTCGACTGGTGGACGATCTGGTTGACCGCGATCGGGCCGATCACCGCGTCCGGGTGCTTCGCCTTGTGGTCGGCGAGCTCGGACTGGATCTGCGTGAGCCACTCGTCGAGCAGTTCGGCCGGACGGGCGTTGAGCGCGGGGAATGATCCGACGATACCCGCCTTGCATTGCGCGAGCACGAGTTCGGGATAGCTGACGATGAACATCGGCGACGCGATGACGGGCAGCGTCAGGTTCTGCAGGACGGCGGGCAATGCCATGTGTTGTCTCCAGTCTCGAGGGGCGGCCGGACCCGGCGCGATCGCGCCGACGCCGGCATCCATGCTTGGCGGTCGAACGGTGCTTCGAGTGTAGCCGCGCATCGGCGTTTCATATTAATACGAACGGTCGTGCGATTCTACGCGAGCTTAGCAAACCGCGCGGCGTGGCGGCAATCGAGTGAGTGTTCTCTTTCTACACATTCGGGCATCTGCCGCGCGCAGCAGTCGGCCGGGCGCTCCTACAATACCCGCCATAACAAACCAACGAGAAACAAACCATGTCGTTTGAGGCGTTTGTACCGTTTCGCGTGACGGTGCAGGACACCGACATCTTCGGTGTCAAAGGAGGCGCGGGGCCGCCGCTTCTGCTGCTGCACGGCCATCCGCAGACCCACATGATCTGGCATCGCGTCGCCGCGACGCTGGCGAATCACTTCACGGTGATCGCGACCGACCTGCGCGGCTACGGCGCGTCGGGCAAGCCGCCGAGCGACGCACGGCATGCGCCGTATTCGAAACGCGCGATGGCGGCCGACCAGGTCGCCGTGATGCGGCATTTCGGTTTCGCGCAATTTCACGTCTGCGCGCACGATCGCGGCGCACGCGTCGCGCATCGGCTCGCGCTCGATCATCCGGCGGCCGTCGAGCGGATGATGCTGCTCGACATCGCGCCGACGCTCGCGATGTACGAGCAGACCGATCGTGCGTTCGCGACCGCGTATTTCCATTGGTTCTTCCTGATCCAGCCGGTGCCGCTGCCCGAAACGCTGATCGAAGGCCGCACCGATGCGTACATCGAGCGCGTGATGGGCAATCGTTCCGCCGGGCTCGCGCCGTTCGCGCCGGAAGCGCTCGCCGCGTATCGCGCCGCGCTCGCGCAGCCGGGCGCCGTGCATGCGATGTGCGAGGACTATCGCGCGTCGGCGACGATCGATCTCGAGCACGACCGCGCGGATCTCGAGCGCGGCAACAAGATCGCGTGCCCGCTGCGCGTGCTGTGGGGCGAGAACGGGATCGTCGGCCGCTGCTTCGATCCGCTCGACGAATGGCGGCGCGTCGCGCGCGACGTCAGCGGCCGCGCGCTCGATTGCGGGCACTACATCCCGGAAGAGGCGCCCGTCGCGCTGATCGACGAGCTGCTCGCGTTCTTCGAAGCGCGCGACGCGGCCGCGTGAGCGGCGCCGGCCGCGGCGGGTAGCGCGCCGGCGGTCAGCGGCGCGCGGCGTCGTCTTCGACGAGCGGCGGCAGGCGGCGCGGCACGGGCGTCGACTTCACGATCGCCGTGCTCGTTTCCGCGCGCTCCGTCACCTTCGACAGGATGTCGTCGAGATGCTCGATCGAGCGCAGGTAGAGCCGGCAGATGAAGCAGTCCTCGCCGGTCACCTTGTCGCATTCGACGAATTCCGGGATCCGCCGCAACACCTCCTCGACGAGATGCAACTGCCCCGGCAGCGGCTTCACGCGGACGATCGCCTGCAGCGTGTAGCCGAGCGCGCGCGGGTCGAGCTCGACGGTGAAGCCTGCGATCACGCCCTGTGCTTCGAGCCGCCGCACGCGGTCGGCGGTCGCGGGCGCCGACAGCCCGATCTGCCGTGCCAGTTCGCTGGTGGCGATGCGCGCGTCCTCGGCGAGCGCCGCGAGGATCGCGCGGTCGGTCGCGTCCAGTGACGCGACGGCGGGCGGGGAAAGGCGTTTCGACATGATCGCTTTGCTTTCGAAGGTGAATCGGTGGTTTCGCTTCAGTTTAGCCGTGGATGCACGGAAAGCAAGTTCCTAGAATCGAAGTCATTCCCTCTCGTCAAACGGAGTCCATGATGGCCTCGAACGAAATCCGCCGCGGTGCCGCCGAGATGGTCGTCGCGATGATGATGTCCGGCACGATCGGCTGGCTCGTGATGTCGTCGCAGCAACCGCTCACCAACGTCGTGTTCTTCCGCTGCCTGTTCGGCGCCGCGACGCTCGCGATCGTCTGCGCGGCGCTCGGCTTGCTGCGCCGCGCGCTGTTCTCGCCGCGCATGCTCGCGCTCGCGGCGCTCGGCAGCGTCGCGATCGTCGCGAACTGGCTGCTGCTGTTCGCCGCGTATTCGCGCGCGTCGATCTCGATGGCGACCGCCGTCTACAACACGCAGCCGTTCATGCTCGTCGCGCTCGGCGCGATCGTGTTCCGCGAACGGATCAGCGCGTCGACGATCGCGTGGCTCGCGCTCGCCTTCGTCGGGCTCGTGTGCGTGGTGCGGGTCGAGCCGGCCGTGCTCGCGGTGCCCGGCGAATATCTCGAAGGCGTCGCGCTGTCGCTCGGGGCGGCATTCCTGTACGCGGTGTCGTCGATCGTCACGAAGCACCTGAAGGGCACGCCGCCGCATCTGCTCGCATTGCTGCAGGCCGGCCTCGGCATCGTGCTGCTCGCGCCGTTCGCGCACTTCGGCACGTTGCCCGCGACGGCCGCGCAATGGCTCGATCTCGTCGTGCTCGGCGTCGTGAACACCGGCCTGATGTATGTGCTGCTGTACGGCGCGATCCAGAAGCTGCCGGTCGCGACGACGGGCGCGCTGTCGTTCGTCTATCCGGTCGTCGCGATCATCGTCGATCGCGTCGCGTTCGGGCAGACGCTCGCATGGACGCAGGTGCTCGGCGCGCTCCTGATCCTGCTTGCGGCGGCCGGCGTGAACCTCGGCTGGCGCATCGTGCCCGCGCGTCGCGCGGCGGTCGGCAACTGAAACGGTCGTGCGATCGTTCGCCGCTACGGCGCGTCGCCAACGCGCGTCGGCGCCGCGTCCGGGAACGAAGGTTGCGCGTGAAACATGCTGTAAGAAGCTGTAGGGAAACACCCGATGCGACGCTGCGGCGTCGCTCGTATGATGCGGGCTGTGACGTTGATCACGTTCACAGGATTCCGATCTCATGCCGTTCGCCAGACTGGTCGAACGGCATTTTTTTATGCGCCGCTCCTGGCGAGCAGGCGCCGCCGCGCGTCGAGCCGCGCGAGCAACGCGCGCCTCGCATCGTCGTCCGACGCGCGCCATCCCTTGATCTCGTCGCGCGTGCGCAGGCAGCCCGCGCACCAGTCGGTGCGCGGGTCGATCCTGCATACGTCGGTGCACGGCGATGCGACCGTGCCGACCGGCACCGGCACGCCGCTCATGCGTCGTTGCGCAGCGCGACGTCGGCGACGGGCGCGCCCGTCAGCGTGACGAGCTCCTGCGGAGACAGGTTGAACACCGCGTGCGGATGGCCGGCGGCCGCCCACAGGCTGTCGAGCTCGAGCAGGTCGGCATCGATCAGCGTGACCGGTTCGACGAGATGGCCGATCGGGCAGACGCCGCCGATCGCGTAGCCGGTGTGGTCGCGCACGAACTTCGCATCGGCGCGGCCGACCGCGCCGACCTGAGCGGCGACCTTCTGCTCGTCGACGCGGTTGACGCCGCTTGCGACGACGAGCACCGGCAACCCGTCCGATTCGCGGCGAAACAGGATCGACTTCGCGATCTGCGCGACCGAGCAGCCGAGCCCGGCCGCGGCCTCGGCGGAGGTCTTGCCGGTTTCGGCGAGCATCACGATCCCTTTCGCATGCCCGCGTTCGCGCAGCAGCAGCGCGACGCGTCGCGCGGAATCGGGGAGGGAGTCGAATGAAGCAGGTGTCGTCATGGGGAATCCGTGAGTGTCGGGGTCAGACGCAGCTCGGCGTGTCGGCCGCGCTCTGCGCCTTGGCGAGCAGCGCGCGGCCGGCGCGCGATGCGTTCGCGCGGCCGATCGCGGTCGAGATGAAGTCGCCGGCGGCGACCACCTGCGCGAGGTCGATGCCGGTGTCGATGCCGAGGCCCTGCATCAGGTACAGCACGTCCTCGGTCGCGACGTTGCCGGTCGCGCCCTTCGCGTACGGGCAGCCGCCGAGGCCGGCGACCGACGCGTGGAAGATCTCGATCCCTTCGAACAGCGCCGCGTAGATGTTCGCGAGCGCCTGGCCGTAGGTGTCGTGGAAGTGGCCCGACAGCCGTTCGCGCGGAAACACGCGCGTGACGGCCGCGAGCACTTCGCGCGTGCGCTTCGGCGTGCCGACGCCGATCGTGTCGGCGATGTCGATCTCGTCGCAGCCGAGCGCGGCGAAGCGCTCGACCACGTCGACGACCGATGCGACCGGCACGTCGCCCTGGTACGGGCAGCCGAGCGTGCACGACACGCTGCCGCGCAGCCGCAGGCCGGCATCCTTCGCGGCCTTCGCGACCGGCTCGAAGCGCGCGATGCTCTCGGCGATGCTGCAGTTGATGTTCCGCTGCGAGAACGCCTCGCTCGCCGCGCCGAAGATCACCACTTCGTCGGCGCGTGCGGCGAGCGCATTCTCGAAGCCTTTCAGGTTCGGCGTGAGCACCGAATACACGGTGCCCGCGCGACGCTCGATGCCGGCCATCACGTCGGCGCCGTCGGCCATCTGCGGCACCCATTTCGGCGACACGAACGACGCGGCCTCGACGTTGCGGAAGCCGGCGCGCGACAGCCGGTCGACGAGCGCGATCTTCACGTCGGTCGGCACGAAGGTCTGTTCGTTCTGCAGCCCGTCGCGCGGGCCGACTTCGACGATCTTGACGGCGGTGGGGAACGTCATGGTTGTCTCCAGTTTTGTGTAGGGCGGAATTCAGTAGCCGCGCGCGTAGTCGACGACGCCGCCGATACGCTCGCCGCGCTCGAGCGCGCGGATCTTGCCGGCGATCTGTTCGACGGCTTCGTCGCGCAGCGTCTCGGCCGAGCAGTGCGGCGTGATCGTGATGCGCGGCGCATGCCAGAACGGGTGGTCGACCGGCAGCGGCTCGTGCTGGAACACGTCGAGCGTCGCGGCGGCGACCTGGCCGCTCGCGAGCGCGTCGAGCAGGTCGGCTTCGACGAGATGCGCGCCGCGTGCGACGTTCACCAGGTACGCGCCCGGCGCCAGCTTTGCGAAGGTGCGCGCCGACAGGATCCCGTCGGTGTCGCGCGTGCTCGGCAGCAGGTTCACGAGTACTTTCGCGCCGTCGATGCAGGCGTCGAGTGCGTCGTCACCCGCGAAGGTCTCGATCCCGTCGAGCCGCTTCGGGCCGCGGCTGTAGCCGCGCACCGGCAGCCCGAGCGCCGCGAGCGCCTGCGCGACCTGTGCGCCGAGCACGCCGAGGCCGAGCACGGCGACGGTGAAGCGCGCGCGCGGATGCGGCTCGAGCACCTGCCAGCGGCGCTCGCGCTGCAGCGCCTCGTATTCGTCGAAGCGGCGCAGGTAGCGCAGCACCGCGTGCGTCACGTATTCGATCATCTGCCGCGCCATGCCCGAATCCTCGAGGCGCACCAGCGGCACGTCGCGCGGCAGCGTGCCGGGATGCGCGCGGTCGAGCGCGAGCAGCGCGTCGACGCCCGCGCCGAGATTGAAGATCGCACGCAGGCCGTCGCGCGGCGCGAACAGCTCGCGCGGCGCGCGCCACACGAGCGCGTAGTCGGCGGCGGCCGTGTCGCCCGGCTGCCACGCGCGCAGCTCCGCGTCGGGCAGTGCCTGCGCGATCGCGTCGCGCCACGCGCCGGCTTCCTGCTGCGGCGAGTAGAACAGGATCTTCATGCGCTTACTTGGCGAACAGCTGGCCGATGTCGGCGAACGCCTTGAACTCGAGCGCGTTGCCGCACGGATCGAGGAAGAACATCGTCGCCTGCTCGCCGACCTCGCCCTTGAAGCGGATGTGCGGCTCGATCACGAAGCGCGTGTGCGCGGCCTTCAGTTTGTCGGCGAGCGCATGCCATTCGTCCATCGACAGCACGACGCCGAAGTGGCGCACGGGCACGTCGTCGCCGTCGACCGGATTCACCGCGCTTTTGCCGGTTTCGTCCGGCGCGAGGTGCGCGACGAGCTGGTGGCCGAAGAAATCGAAGTCGACCCAGTGGTCCGAGCTGCGGCCCTCCGGGCAGCCGAGCAGGCCGCCGTAGAACGCGCGCGCGCCGGCGAGGCTCGACACGGGAAAGGCGAGATGGAACGGGCGCAGCGCGCCGGCGGGCGTAGCGGACATCGGACGTCTCCTGTCGATCGAACCCGGCGCGGCGGCGCCCGGTTCGATCCGATGCATGGCAAGCGGGAAGCCCACATTCTACGGTTTCGCGGCGCGTTGCGCCGCCGCGAGGCTGCCGGCCCGTGCCGCGCGGCCGTTCCCGGTGGCCGTCCCGCGCAAAAGCAAAGCACAAAATATTGGTTCGGCCGCCGCGCGCGGCGCGCCACAATCGAACCTCGTCTCCAAGCAAAGCAAGCGAGGGCAATCATGCGCGCATGCAGCAAATCGGCGTGGCCGCCGCGGCTCGTGACCGTTCCGGGCCTGCACGGGAGTGAAGGCGCCCACTGGCAGAGCTGGCTGGAGCGGCAGTTCCCGCGTTCGCTGCGGGTCGAGCAGGCCGACTGGGACGCCCCCGACCTCGCGCGCTGGGCGCAGTCCGTGCGCGCGCTGCTCGAGCGCGAGCGCGGCCCGTTCGTGCTGGCCGCGCACAGCTTCGGCTGCCTCGCGGCCGCGCATGCGCTCGCGCAATGGCCGCAGGCGGCCGACGTCGCGGGCGTGCTGCTCGTCGCCCCGGCCAGTCCGCAGAAATTCACGTTCGCGGGGCCGTTCGACGCGCGCCGGCTCGCGGTGCCGTCGATCGTGATCGGCAGCGAGACCGATCCGTGGATGCCGCTCGCCGATGCGCGCACGCTCGCGCAGCGGCTCGGCAGCGCGTTCGTGAACCTCGGCGACGCGGGACACATCAACACCGCGGCCGGCTTCGGGCCGTGGCCGCGCGCGAAGTACTTCATCGACACGCTGGTGCATTGCGCGGCGCCGCTGCGCTTTCGCGACGCGGACGACGGCTTCGACGCCGCGCTCGTCGACCGCGCGCTTGCGCACGCGATCTGACACCATCAGGCACGCGCTGCGCGGCGAGCGCCGCGCAACGTCGTGCCGCCGCGCTTACGACGCGGAGACGGGCCGCACCGCGGCCGGATCCGAGTAGCTCGACCGGCCGTTCTCGACGTGGCCCGCGAAGCGGCGCGAGAACGTGCCGTTCGCGCCGTCGCTCACCGTCACGTCATACCAGTGGTGGCTCGACGCGAGCGCCCATTGCTCGACGTGTTCGTCGCCGCCGTGCAGCGTCACCTGGCGCGCGGGCGTGCCGTACGCGTTGTCGGCCAGCGTCAGCGTGACGTGACCCGCGCCATGGTTGCGCAGCTTCAGGTACAGGTTGCCGTTCGCGATGTCGTAGCCGGCCTTGACCTCCGGTTGCGCCTGGTTGCGGCGGCGCGCGGTCGCGGCCGACACGTTGCCCGCGAACATCCGCACGAAGCCGTTCGGCCCGTACACCGAGAACGCGTACGCACCGTTCGTCTCCGCCAGGTCGAAGTCCGCGTGCAGCACGCGGCGTGCGCCGACCGTGTAGCGCCACGGGCCGTCGGTGCGGTTCGTCGCGTACACCTGGAAGTGCGCACCCTGGTTGCCGCGGTTCGCGAACTCGATGCGCAGCGTGTTGCCGCCATAGAGGCTCGCATTCACATGCAGTTCGTAGGGCAGCGCGCGTGCGGGCCGCACGCCGGGTTCCTGCGGGTCGATCGGCGACGGCGTCGCGGGCACGGTCGGCGCGGGCTGCGACGTGCATTGCTGGTCGGCGGTCGAACGGTACTGGCTCGTATCGGGCAGCGACGGGAACGTCGCGTCGGATGAGCGGAAGTCGAATGCGGCGGTGAGGTCGCCGCAGACGGTCCGGCGCCACGGCGTGATGTTCGGCTCGTCGACGCCGAAGCGCTCGCCGATGAAGCGGATCACCGACGTGTGGTCGAACACCTGCGAGCACACGAAGCCGCCTTTCGACCACGGCGACACGATCGTCATCGGCACGCGCGGCCCGAGGCCGTACGGCAGCCCGTCGGCGGTGTAGCTGCCGCCGCGGCCGGGGTTCACGACGGTATGCAGCTCGCCGTCGGTCGTCACGGTCGAGGCGCCCTGCGCGGCCGACGTCGGCGGCTGCGGCGGCACGACGTGATCGAAGAAGCCGTCGTTCTCGTCGTACATGATGAACAGCACGGTCTTCGCCCACACGTCCGGATTCGACGTCAGCGCGTCGAGGATCTGCGACGTGTAGTTCGCGCCGTACGCGGGCGTGTATTTCGGATGCTCGGAGAACACGGCGGGCGGCAGCAGCCACGACACCTGCGGCAGCCGGTCGTTGATCACGTCGTCCTTCAGGTTGTCGAGCGTGCGCACCGTCTGCGCACGCTGGTACAGCGACGAGCCCGGCTTCGCGTTGATGAAGTTCGTGAAGTTCTGCAGGATGTTCGTGCCGTAGTTGCCGTTGTACGGATCGGCCCAGGTGAGCCCCTGCTGGTAGATCTGCCACGACACGCCGCGCGCCTCGAGCCGTTCGGGGAAGGTCGTCCACGACAGCAGCTGGTACGCGGGCGGCAGGTCGCCGTCGACGTAGTCGGCGTTGTCGAGCAGCGGGCCGCCGAACTTGCCGGTCGGATCGACCGTGCCCGTCATCAGGTACGAGCGGTTCGGGTGCGTCGGCCCCGGCAGCGAGCAGAAGTAGTTGTCGCACACGGTGAACGCATCGGCGAGCGCGTAGTGGAACGGGATGTCCTCGCGCACGTGATAGCCCATCGTCATGTCGGTCTTGTTCGCGGGCCACTGGTCGTAGCGGCCGCCGTCGATCGCCGCGTGGGTCTTCGCCCACGAGTGGTCGAGCGCGCCGAGGCACTGTGCGCTGGTCGTCTTCGTGTCGAGCCGGAACGGCAGCACGGGTTTCGCCGGGTCTTCCTTCGACGGCTGGTACCACACCGGCTTGCCGTCCGGCAGCGGGATCGGGAAGCGGTCGTTGTAGCCGCGCACGCCGCGCAGGTGACCGAAGTAATGGTCGAACGAGCGATTTTCCTGCATGAACACGACGATGTGCTGGACATCGCGGATCGTGCCGGTGCCGCGCGCGGCCGGAATCGCGAGCGCGCGGCGGATCGATTCGGGGAACGCGTTGAGCGCGACGGCCGCGCCCGCGGATTGTGCGACGGTATGCAGGAAACGCCGGCGGCTGGATGACGTCATGTTATTTCACCTCGGTTCTGCGATCGGGGACAGGAACAGGTGCGGCGGGATCAGTGCGGCGATGATGCGGCGACGCCGGACGCGCCCGCGTTCGTCGCGGGCTTGGCGTCGTCGTCGTCGTCGGGCGGGTAGTGGACGACGGGCGGCGCGAGCGGCGCGGCCTCGGACGCGGCGGCGTTCGGGTTCGCGCTTGCGTCGCTGTTGAACGCACTCGCGGAACCGGACGATGCGCCAGCCTGCTGCGAGGCGTCGGCCGTATGCGCGTCGTGCGGCGCGTCGTCGCTGCAGGCGGCGACGAAGGTGGCGGCACACAGAACGACGACGAGGGCAACGCGACGCATGACTTCTCTCCTGGCAGGCGGATCGGGAAACGTTTTCGAGTATGCCGCTGCGATGCGACGATTCGGTGAATCGTTTGCGACCGGAGCATGATCGCGAATGGCTTTCGTCGAGCCGACCAAATGCTTTCGCGCGCTTCGACGCGCATGCGAGTGCCGTGTCTCAGCGTCGCGGCGTCCTGCGCCGCACTTCGCTGCGCAGCCAGTCGAGCCACGTGCGGATCGCCGCTTCGTGCGGATGACCGTGACGCCACGCGACGTAGTGCGCCTACTCGTCGGGCACGCGCGCGGTCGACACGCGCACGAGCGTGCCGGCCGCGAGTTCGGGTTCGATCCGCGAGCGGCGCGCGAGCGCGACGCCGCGTCCTTTCAGTGTCGCGTCGATCAACGCGTTCGCAGCGGTGAAGCGCGGCGCGCGCGCCGACCCGGTGAGGTCGAGCCGCGCGGCCTGGAACCACGGTTCTCACCGCTGCGCGGGATGACGCAGCAGCGTCGCGCGCACGAGACCGGCCGGCGCGCGTTGGCGCGCGAGGGCGGCTGACGCGGCGGTCCGGCGGCATGGCCGTTTCGTTCGGCGGTTCGTTCGGATCACGAAGTTCGGACGTGTCCAATTGCCATGTCGAGCCCATTCCATTTGAATGAGAATCATTCTCATTAATGGAGTGGAGTGAACATGAGTCGTTGCATTCTGTCGAGCGCGACGCCGCCGCGCCGCGCGACCGCGTCCGTCGCATTCGCGATGATGACCTGTGCGGCCGGCACGGCATGCGCGGAAGAGGGCGATCCGCGGCAAGCGCCGCACCTGAGCCCGATCTTCGTTCACGGCGATCGCGACGCCGGTTCGCGCGTCGACCGGTCGGGCTCCGCGAAATACGCGACGCCGCTGCTCGACGTGCCGCAGACCATCACCGTCGTGCCGCGCGCGGTGCTCGACGAACAGCAGGCGCTGAGCCTGCGCGAAGCGCTGTCGAATGTCGCGGGCATCACGTTCAACGCGGGGGAGGGCGGCGGCGGGTCGGGCGACATGTTCAACATCCGCGGCTTCGGCGCGAGCGCGAACCTGCAGCTCGACGGCCTGCGCGACAGCGCGCAGAACAATCGCAGCGACCTGTTCAACATCGAGGCGGTCGAGGTGATCAAGGGGCCGAACTCGGTGTTCGGCGGCGCGGGCACGACGGGCGGCTCGGTGAACCTGGTCAGCAAGGCGCCGAAGGCCGCTGCATTCACCGAGGCCGGCACGATGCTCGGCACGTCCGACTATCGGCGCGTGACGCTCGATGCGAACCGGCCGCTGCCGGGCACCGACGGCAGGGCCGCGTTCCGCCTGAACGCGATGGCGCACGTCAACGACGTGCCGGGCCGCGACGACATCCGCAAGCGGCGCTGGGGCGTCGCGCCGTCGCTCGCGTTCGGCCTGGGTACGCCGACGCGCGTCACGCTCGGGTATTTTCACCAATACGACAACAACCTGCCCGACTACGGGCTGCCCGCGCGCAATGGCCGGGTGCTGGCCGGCGTCGCACGCGACAGCTATTTCGGCTGGCGCAACCTCGACCGCGAACGCATCACGGCCGATGCGTTCACCGTGAAGGCCGAACACGACGTATTGTCGAACCTGAAGCTGCAGAACCTGAGCCGCTATGCGCACCTGAATCGCGACACGGTGATCTCCGCATCGCACGTGAACCTGCAGGGGCTGCCGCCCGGGCGCTACAAGCCGGCCGGGCCGCAGGGCTACGGCCGCGATGCATCGACGGCGATGTGGGCGAACCAGACGAACCTCACGAGTACGTTCGGCACGTTCGGGATCGGGCACACGCTCGTCGCCGGCTTCGAGATCTCGCGGGAAACGTACGGCCGCACGACCTATTCGTACGGGCTCAACCGGTTCTATCCGGCCGGTGGCTTCCCGCTCGCCGCGCCGCCCGGCGAGTGGCGCGGCCCCGCGCGGCGCCAGGACAGCGCGCGCAACGATACGGCGCTCATCGTGAAGGCGCTCTACGCGTTCGACACGATCGCGCTCGGCCGATACTGGGATGTCGACGTCGGGCTGCGGCACGACTGGATCGACGGCCGCTCGGAAGGCACGCCGGCCGGCAAGCCCACCGAGCGCGCGGACAGCGCCGACCGGCACCTGAGCACGCGCGCGGGGCTCGTGTTCAAGCCGACCGACAACAGCCGCGCGTATTTCGCGTACGGCACGTCGTTCAATCCGTCCGCCGAGTTTCTCGTGACCACGGGCTCCGGTGTGAGTGCGGCGACGGGCGCGCTCGCGCCGGAGAAGAACGAGAGCTTCGAACTCGGCGCGAAATGGGAGGGGCTCGCGGGCGTCGCGCTGAACGGCGCGCTGTTCCAGACCGAAAAGAAGAACGCGCGCGAACGGATGGCCGACGGCAGCTACGCGCTCGCGGGCCGGCAGCGCGTGCGCGGCGTCGAGTTCGGCGCGGCCGGCAAGGTGACGCCACGCTGGGACGTGTTCGCGAACTACACGTATCTGGCGAGCGTCACGCTGAGTTCGCCGTCTTCGCCGCGCCGCGACGGGCAGGCGCTCGGCAACACGCCGCGGCACGCGTTCAATCTATGGACGACCTATCGGTTGCCGGCCGGCTGGACGGTGGGCTACGGCTCGCACTTCGTCGGCCGGCGCAACGTGACGTCGCAAGGCGACGGCAAGCTCGGCGCGTACTGGGTGCACAACCTGATGGCCGGCTACGACGTGAACCGCCGGCTGCGTTTCCAGTTGAATCTCGACAACCTGTTCGACCGCGCGTATGTCGAGCGTGTGCGACAAGTGTCGGGAAGCGAATCGCGATCGTCGGCCGTCGAGTTCGGCGACGGCCGCTCGGCGATGCTGTCGGCCGTGTACAAGTTCTGACCGTGTCGCGCGGCTACGGCAATCGGCAGAAGTGCTCGCGCGTCATCGCGCAAACAGCGGGTAGGTCGCGGCGGCGATCAGCGCGGTCGCGAGCCATACCACGCTCCACGAACTGACGGCAAGCAGCGGCGGAATCGCGAGCGGCGTGGCGAACAGCCCGAGATAGACGACCGTGTTCGCCATCCCGAGCGCGGTGCCCGCGTGGTTCGTGCCGGCGAGCGTCGCGAGTTCGGTGTACGCGACGCCGTGCCATGCCGATACGCAGACGCCGGCGAACACGAGAATCGCGACGATCGCGGCGAGCGGCACGTGCGGGCTGCCGGCGGTGGCGGCCGCGAGCAGCGCGAACGATCCGGCCGCAACGCAGACCGACCCGCGCAGGTATGCACGGCGGTTGCCGTGCCGGTCGGTATGGCGGCCGCTCCAGACCCGCATCACCATTGCGCCGAGTTGCAGCGCGACCATCGCCGCGCTGATGCCGGCGAGACCGAGCCGGCCGAAATCGTGCAGGAATACGGTCGCGAACGTGAGTACCGCGAACTGCGGCGCGCATAGCGCGCCGATGCCGAGCACGATGCGCCAGACGCGGCCGCTCGCAAGGGGGCTGCGCGTGGGCGCGGCAGGCGGTTGCTGTCCGGACAGGCGGCTCGCGGTGGCAGTGGCGGTGGCGGTGGCGGGGGCGGGGGCGGGAGCGGGAGCGGGAGCGGGAGCGGGAGCGGGAGCGGCGGCCGGCGCGTCGGGCGGTTCGTGCAGCCAGCGCCACGTCAGCGCGGCAGAGCCGGCGCATAGCAGCATCAGCGCGCCATACACGGCCGCGAAGCCCGCATGCGACGCGAGCGACGGCAGCAACGCCGCGCCGACGCCGCCGCCGAGCGGCACGGCCGTCTGGCGGATGCTCATCGCGAGCCCGCGTTCGCGCTCGCCGAACCAGCGCATCACCGCGCGTCCGCTCGATCCGTTTACGCTGCCGCCGAGCAGGCCGACGCAGCACATCGCCGCGACGACGCGCATGAGCGGCGGCGCCGCATGCGCGGTCGGGACGATCGTGGCCACCATCAGCGCCAGCATCGCGGCCGTCGCGACGAGGCCGGTGAGCAGCACGCGGCGATCGCCGAAGCGGTCGGCGGCGATCCCCCACGGCAGCTCGGATAGCGCGACACCGAAGCCGAGCGCACCGAGCACGAGGCCGAGCGTGCCGTTGTCGAGGTGATAGGAAGCGCGCATCCACACGGCGGTGGTCGGAATGCCGGCCGCGGCCGCGGAAAAGCTCATGTTCGCGGCGACGCCGGCCGCGAGCACGCGCCAGCGATGGGCCGGGCCGCGCGCGTCGCGCGCGGGCGAGGACGGGGAAGCGAGGCAGGAGGTATCCATGACGACAGAGCCCGTTCGGAAATTGACATCGTCAGTGTGCGGACCTACATTCATCCTGAAAATCGGAAAGTTTTTGATAAATCGTTCGATAAAACGGGATGATCGAGATGTCCGGACAAGACAATGCCCATGGCGCGGCGCCCGACGCCACACTGGCCCGGCCGAACTTCGACGTTGCGGCGTTGCGCAGTCTGGTCGCGGGCGTGGATCTCGGCAGCTTCGCGAAGGCGGCCGATCGCGTCGCGCGTTCGTCGTCGGCGGTGAGCGCGCAGATCCGCAAGCTCGAGGAGCAGGCCGGCACGCCGCTGTTCGTGAAGTCCGGGCGCGGACTCGCGCTGACCGACGCCGGCGACGCGATGCTGCGCTATGCGCGGCGGATGATCGAGCTGAACGACGAAGCGGCCGCGGCCGTGCGCGGCGTGAATCTCGACGGCTGGGTGCGGGTCGGCCTGCAGGAGGATTTTGGCGAAGCAATCCTGCCCGGCGTGCTCGGGCGTTTCGCGCGTGCGCATCCGAAGGTGAGGATCGAGGCGCGCGTCGCACGCAATGCCGAGTTGCTCGAGCGGCTCGACGCGAACCAGCTCGATCTCGCGCTCGTCTGGGGCGACCCGGCGTCGGCGACGCTGGTGTCGCGCGCGGGCATCGACAGCGACGCGATCGCGCAGGTGCCGATGCAGTGGATCGCGGCGGTGGGCGCGGGCGGCTTTGGCATGCCGGACGGCGGCGAACAGGCGGAGGCGGCCGACGACCGCGACGCGGGCATGCAGGCGGCGCGCGCGTCCGGCGAGCCGCTGCCGCTCGTGGTGTTCGACCGGCCGTGCCGGTTCTTCGGCGCGGCGACCGACGCGCTCGACCGCGCGGGCGTGCCGTGGCGCGTCGCGTTCACGACGCCGAGCCTGGCCGGGCTGTGGGCCGCGGCGGCGGCCGGCCTCGGGCTGACCGTGCGCTCGCACTACGGGTTGCCCGCGTCGGTGCGCGTGCTCGACGCGGCGTCGTTTGGGCTGCCGGCATTGCCGAGCCTGCCGCTGATGCTGCTGCGGCGTACGTCGTCGGCGACGCCGACCGTCGAGCGGCTCGCGCGGATCGTCACGCAGGCGGTGCGGGACGCGACGGCGGGGGAGGTGGCGGGGCTGGCGGCGTGATATCGATCGACACGCGTGCGGTTGGCTGGACGTTCGGCCTATTGGAGGGATGGGGCGAATGTCGTGACAATGGTGGATCACTCAATGGAGGCCATCATGCAAGTTGCCACTGTGCCCGAAGCCACGCTCGATCTTCAGCGGCTTCTCGACGCCGCGATCGCCGGCGAACGCGTCGTGATTACGCAGCATGGCAAGCAGTCGGTCCGGCTCGTTCCGCTCAGGCCGATTCATCCGTACGGCGCGCTTGAGGGGCAGATATGGATTGCGGATGATTTCGACGCACCGCTTTCTGCCGAGGAACTCGCCGAATTCGAAGGGAAGTCATGCGGCTTTTGTTCGATACGCACATCTTTCTCTGGATGGTTGCGAATAATCCGAAGCTGAGCGCTCGCGCTCGCAGGCTGATTGATTCGGCTGACGAAGTGTTCGTCAGCAGCGCAAGCATATGGGAAGTGGCGATCAAGGCCGGGAAGGGGAAGCTGGACGTCGATGTGGACCGGTTGGTCGACAAGATCAACGCGAGCCAATATCGCGAACTGCCGGTTCGGGCCGCACATGGTGCGGCCGTACGTCATCTTCCCCATTACCATGGCGACCCGTTCGACCGCCTGCTGGTCGCGCAGGCCTGGAGCGAACCGATGCTGCTCGTCACCGCCGACGGCCATCTTGCTCAGTATGGCTCGTCGAGAATTTTGACGGTCTGAAACAGTTTCGGGAGCGAAATCCTACGCTGCCGCGACAACGTGCGCGGACGCCTCCAGCGCCGCACACAGCTTGCCCAGCCGCTCCCGCAGCCCCTCGCTCGCCGGCACGAACGGCAACCGCAACCCGTCCTCGCACCACCCCTGCGCAGCCAGCACCGCCTTCACCGGTGCCGGATTCGGCTCCGCGAACAGCGCTGCAACCAGCGGCTGCAGCGCGACCGACAGCCGTCGCGCGTCGGCGAGCCGGCCGTCGCGCAGCAGCGCGTGGATGCGCACATGCCATTCGGGCAGCACGTGCGCGCTGCTGGCGATCGCGCCATGCGCGCCGGCACACAGCGCGGCGAAGTTCTGGTTGTCGTCGCCGGAGAGAATCGCGAGCGGCGTGTCGTGCACGAGCCGGCTCATCCGCTCGAGCGTGCCGCCGCATTCCTTGATGCCTGCAACGCGCGGGTCGCGCGCGAGCGCCTGCAGCGTTTCCAGCTCGACGTTCACGCCGGTGCGATACGGGATGTTGTAGACGAGGACCGGCAGGTCGGCCGCGTCGGCGATCGCCTCGACGTGGCGGCGGATGCCGTCCTGCGTCGGCCGAACGTAGACGGGCGGCGTGACGAGCAGCCCGTCGGGTCGCAGCGCGGCGAGTTCGCGTGCGCGGGCGGCCGCGAAGTGCGTCGCGCTCGCGGTGAGGCCGACGACGATCGGCAGGCCGGGCACCGCATCGCGCAGCGTCGCGAACACGGCGTCCTGTTCGCGCGCGTCGAGCAGCACGCCTTCACCGGTCGTCGCGCCCGCGACGAAACCCGCGATGCCGGCCGCCGCATAGTGACGCGCGAGTCGCGCGAGTGCGCCGTGGTCGACCTCGCCGTCGTGGAACGGCGTGATGAGCGGCAGCCAGATACCTTCGAAACGTGTGTGCATGCAAAGCCTCATGGTGGAAACGGAGTGGGAAGGAACCGTTCCGCCGGCGGAGTGCCGGAGCGAGGCGTGCGAGCAAGGAGAAAGAAACGACCTGCGGGCATCCCGTCCGGCATTCGCCTGACGGGACGCGACGTCCCCGTCAGTCGAGGAGTCGTTTTTTCAGTTTCAGCCCGGCCGCGCGCGCACCTGCCGCGATGGCGGCAAGGATCGAGGGCGAGCGCAGGGCAGCGGACATGGATGAACCGTGGAAAGGGCTGAGCGGCGATCTTAACACCGGATCCGGCGCGCACGCGAGCGATGCGCGCCGTTTAGCAGGATTCGAGATTTGCTTTGCACGACAGATTGGAAAGCGTGCCGCGCCCGGCCGCTAGAATGCCCGCTTACGTTTCGATGACAGCGCGTACGCGTGCCGTCACGCACATTCACCACCACTGGAAACGGGGCATATCACGATGGCAAGCATCAAGGGGATCGGCCGCTGGCTTCACACGGGCGCGGCGGCGGCGCTGGTCGTGGCGGCAACGGCCGCGCACGCGGACACGTCGATCCTGAACGTGTCGTACGACGTCACGCGCGAGCTGTACAAGGACATCAACGCGAGCTTCGCCGCCGCGTACAAGCAGCAGACCGGCGAAACGGTGACGATCAAGCAGTCGCACGGCGCGTCGAGCGCGCAGGCGCTGTCGGTGCTGCAAGGGCTGCAGGCCGACGTCGTGACGATGAACCAGCCGAACGACATCGACCTGCTCGCCGAGCGCGGCCAGTTGCTGCCGAAGGACTGGCGCACGCGCTTCCCCGACAGCAGCTCGCCGTACTCGACGACGATGGTGTTCCTCGTGCGCAAGGGCAACCCGAAGGCGATCAAGGACTGGAGCGATCTCGCGAGGCCGGGCGTGCAGGTGATCATCGCGAACCCGAAGACGTCGGGCAACGGCCGCTACGCGTATCTCGCCGCGTGGGGCTACCAGAAGCAGAAGGGCGCGACCGACCAGCAGGCGCTCGACTTCGAGAAGGCGGTGTTCCGCAACGTGCCGGTGCTGGACTCGGGCGGCCGCGGCGCGACGACGACCTTCACGCAGCGCGGCATCGGCGACGTGCTCGTCACGTTCGAGAACGAAGTCGCGCTGATGGACACCGGCGCGTCGGGCGCGGAATTCGACGCCGTGTACCCGTCGGCGAGCATCCTCGCGGAGCCGCCCGTCGCCGTGATCGACAAGGTCGCCGACAAGAAAGGCACGCGCAAGGTCGCGCAGGCGTATCTCGACTACCTGTACACGCCCCAGGCGCAGGAGATCGTCGCGCAGCACCATCTGCGCCCGCGCGACGCGAACGTGCTGAAGAAGCATGCGGCCGAGTTCAAGCCGCTGAAGACGTTCAGCGTCGAGCAGGTATTCGGCAGCTGGGCGAACGCGCAGAAGACCCACTTCGCCGACGGCGGCACGTTCGACCGCGTGATCGTCGACCGCAAGTAGGCACGGCGCCCGCCGCGGGCCGGCAGGATGACCGCGAGGCCGGCCCATGCGGTCGGCTTCCGGTTTCCGGTTTCACGCCGCGCGGCGGAGGTTCGCATCGCGGCGTGAAAACGGCCGCCGCCTCCGCGTGCTACGCTCATCGCCTCCCTGCTTCCGGCCTCGCGCGATGAACGTCGATTCGTCCTCCCCCGTCTCCCGTGGCCGCGGCCGCAAGCTCTGGTCGGGCACCCGCCCCGTGATCGCGTACGGGATGCCGCCGCTCGGCTGGCGCGATCTCTATCATCGTGCGCTGACGGTGAGCTGGCCCGTGTTCTTCCTGTCGCTCGCGGTGCTGTTCCTGCTGCTCAACGGCGGCTTCGCGGCGCTTTACCTGCTCGGCGACGCGCCGATCGCGAACCAGTCGCCGGCCGGGTTCGGCGGTGCGTTCTTCTTCAGCGTCGAGACGCTCGCGACGGTCGGCTACGGCGACATGCATCCGCGCACCGTCTACGCGCACCTCGTCTCGACCTTCGAGATCTTCATCGGGATGTCGGGCATCGCGCTGGCCACCGGCCTCGTGTTCGCGCGGTTCTCGCGGCCGCAGGCGAAGATCCTGTTCGCGCGCTATGCGATCGTGCGCCCGCTGAACGGGCGGATGACGCTGATGGTGCGCGCCGCGAACGCACGCCAGAACGTGATCGCCGAAGCACAGGCGAAACTGCGGCTGATGCGCGTCGAAGGCACGCACGAGGGCTATACGCTGCGCAAGATCCACGACCTGCCGCTCGTGCGCAACGAGCATCCGATCTTCCTGCTCGGCTGGAACCTGATGCACGTGATCGACGAAACGAGCCCGCTGTTCGGCGAGACGGCCGAATCGCTCGCCGCGCGCGACGCGTCGCTGCTGATCACGATCGAGGGTTCCGACGAGACGACCGCACAGGTCATGCAGGCGCGCTACTCATGGGCGCATGCGGAGATTCGCTGGCGTCACCGCTACGTCGACCTGATGCACGACGAAGGCGGCATTACGCACATCGACTACACGCATTTTCACGAGGTCGTGCCGGTCGACGCCGATACCGACGAACGCGGTTCGCCGGGCGTGGTGGTCGACGCCGGCCCGGCCGCGCAGGCGCCCGGGCCGGCTGCATGATGTGGGCGACCGGCTGCGGGCGACCGGCGCGAACGGGCGCCGGCAATCGGGCGCGACCGCCGCCACCGGCTGCCGCGCCGTTCACGCATCACGCATGCAGCAGACGCGCCGCTTCGCGCTGTTCGACGGCAACCGCGCGGCGGTAGCCGTCGCGGTCCTCGGCGCGCGCGACATAGTCGCCGAGCACGCCTTCGTGCGGCAGCAGGTGCGCGTCGAACGCGATCTTCAGCGTGCTGGCGAGCAGCAGGTCGGCCGCGGTGAAGCGGTCGCCGACGAGCCAGCGGCTGTGGGCCAGCGTCTGCGCGAGTGCACGCTGCACGCGCGTGATGTTGCCCCAGCCGAATGCGACCGGATTGCCCGACGCACCGGTGAATTTCTCGGCCATCGCGGGCTCGAGGCAGGAGGGCGTGAAGAACATCCACTGCAGGAAGCGACCGCGCAGCGGATCGTCCGGGGCGATGCCGAGCCCGGCGCCCGGGCAGCAGTCGGCGAGATAGAGCAGCACGGCGCCGGATTCGGCGAACGGTTCGCTGCCGTCGTCGAGCGCGGGCAGCTTGGCCATCGGATTGACCTGGATGAACGCGTCGCTGCCCTGTTCGTGCGAACGCAGGTCGATCGGCACGAGCTCGTAGACGGCGCCGATTTCCTCCAGCATCCACAGCGCCCGGAAGGCCCGGGTCTTCGGCCAGTAGTAGAGCTTCATCGCGCCTCCGCGTAGGGGTGTGCGTGTCGGTTCGGTGGATGCTCAAGCGTACCCGAGCGGGAGAGGTTCGGACAGGGGCGCGCGGCGAAAGCGGCGAATCGTGGCACGGTGACGGGCGGCGCGTAGCGTGTGTTCGGCCGGATGCGGAGGGAGCGTTTCCCGCCAAGCCAGGCGCGACGGATGTTCATTACCTTACTAGTTATATGCTAACTAGTTTGAAATCGATGTATGAATGCTCGGCTGAAGCGGACACGACGACACTGTTCCGCCGACTGTGCGGCAGCGTCGCCGGCCGGCTGCCAGGGTCCCGGACGATGGTCGTCGACGGGCCGCGAGACGCGGAAACCGGGTTGCCCCGCGCGGGTCGCCCGAATGATTGAATTCAAGGCGATGCGATCGCATGCGGCGAACCAGGCGCTGCCGTCATGCGCCGCGTGCCGGTTCGATCGCGCACGGAGAACAGCAACGAATGGCGAACGACGAACGCACCACGATCATTCCCCGGCGCACGCCGGAATCGGCCGCGATGCGCGCCGAGCTCAAGCGGGCGATGGCGATCACCGCGCGGCTCAACCGCCTGACGTTCGACGATGCGGATGAAGTCCGGACCTTGTTCGGAGAACTGATCGGCAAGCCGATGGACGACGGCTTTCTGCTGATCCCGCCGTTCCATGCGACGGGCGGCGCCGATACGCGGATCGGCCGCAACGTGTTCGTCAACCAGAACTGCACGTTTTATGACCTCGGCGGCCTCGACATCGGCGACGACGTGATGATCGGGCCGAACGTCAGCCTCATCACGTCAGGCCATCCGGTCGAGCCGTCCCGTCGCCGCGACGCCGTCGTCGGCCGCCCGATCGCGATCGGGAACAACGTCTGGATCGGCGCGGGCGCGACGATCATCGGCGGCGTGACGGTCGGCGAGAACGCGGTCGTTGGCGCGGGTTCCGTCGTGACGCGGGACGTTCCGCCCAATACGCTGGTCGGCGGAAATCCGGCGCGGATCATCCGTTCGATTGCCGAGTGAGGGCGCTTGCAGGCGCCGCCCGCTGCGGAGCGGATGTGGACAACCGGCCCTCGCACCCACTCGAAACGCTGTGAATGCGAACGGTGAGTGTGCGGCCGGAGGCCGAATCTACGGGGCTTCCCGGCATTGGACACCGGTTGGGGCAGGCGCATGCACCGAGGTTGCCGACGCGCTGGCGGTGAATTTCCGCGCGGCGCCGGTTGTGGATATCCCGGCCCCAAATCACTCGGCGCGCTGTGCCTTGCACCGGTGAGCGTGACCGCATGCGGCCGGATGCGCGATGCAGCGTGTGGACAACCGGGGCCGGCAACGACGAAAAATGCTGTGCCTTCGAAGGGTGAGCCGCCGACGTCCGGTTGCGCGCGGGGCTTGCCTGGCGCGGACTTCCGGGCATCGCGCGAGATTCGCGGCGCCGCGCATTCTAACGGCACGCGCGGATCGGCGATAGATCGGCACGCGTATCGCGATGTGGATATCTTGCAACCGAATGCACTCGAAGCGCTGTGTCTTTCAATGGTGAGCGTCGGCGGCCGCTCGACCCGTGTGCCGGCTCGCGTGCCCGTTCCCGGTCTTCGATCGCGGCTTCGAGGGTCGCGCATTCTAACCGCACTTGCGATGGTGCGTTCCGTTCGAGTCCGTGCACCGATGTGGATATCCGGTCGCCGAAACCAGTCGACGTGCTGTGTATTCCAGCGGTGAGAGCGCGTGCATGCTGCCCGGCTGCGTCTGCGCGAATCCAGCTGCACGAGGCGCCGGGCGGTTGCGGGCGCCTGCCGTTCACGCCGAATCGGTGTCTTCGTGCGATGGCACACCCACGCTCACCGTTGAGTTTCACAGTGTCTTGAGTGGTCGTGGGTTGCGTTATCCACACCCGCATCAGCGCCCTCGTCCGATCGCCGTTCCGTCGCTCACCGTTGGCATTCACAGTGTTTTGAGTCGTCGTGGGTCGAGCGATTCGTACCCGGGTCGGGGCGCATTCGTTTGACCGCATGCCATCGCTCACCGTCGAAATTCACAGGGTTTCGAGTCGTCGTGGGTCGCGCTGTCCACACCCGAATCGGCATCCTGGTTCGATCGCGGGCCGGTGCTCACCGCCGGAATTCACAGGGTTTCGAGTGTCTGCGGGCGGCGATATCCACACCCGTGCCGGCGCTCCGGAACGTCGCGAAGGCGGGCAGGGATGTGGATATCGTGCTGCCGGATCGACTCACAATCCTGTGCATCCGCAAGGTGAGTGCGAACGTCGCATCGGTGAGGCAGCGATCCGGCGGTGTGGATATCTCCCGCCGACATTGACTCTTCGCGCTGTGGATTTCAACGGTGAGTGCCGGAATCCGCTAAAACGGCGGACCGGTTGCGGTGTGGACATCCCGCGTCCGATGCCACTCGAAACCCTGTGCAATCGAACGGTGAGTGCGTCGGCCCGCCCGGCCGGCAGCCCCCGGCATTGTGGACATCCCCCGCCCGCAACCAATCCGAACGCTGTGTATTCCATGGGTGAGCACGCGCCGTTTCCCCGCCCAAACCCTTGTCGCACGGGCCGCGAGCGCCTGCCGCCGCGCCCGCGGTTCGCCTTCCGCTCATCCCCGCCTGTTCGACGCGGCGCGCCCGCCCATCCCGACACGCGCCGACAGCTGCCCACCACCCCGCGCGAAAACTCTCTCAATTCCCGGCCAAAACCTGCGCAGTTTTGCTCACTCCGGTGCGGTCTCAGCAAGATGAGAAAAAACTTTCTCGTCTCCCCGCGAAAAAATAGAGCCATCCAGCCGCCCCGGCCGGCGTCGCCCGACGCCCCGGTGTGCGGCCCAGAACAGCACAATCAGGAGACATCCCCATGACTGCCCGCCTGCCCGTCGACGGCACGCCCGCTCTATCCGACTACCGCCTGACCGACAACCTGACCGCCACGCGCGGCCGGATCTTTCTGACCGGCACGCAGGCGCTGGTCCGCCTGCTGCTGATGCAACGCGCGTCCGATACCGCGCAGGGCCTGAACACGGCCGGCTTCGTCAGCGGCTACCGCGGCTCGCCGCTCGGGATGGTCGACCAGCAGCTGTGGAAGGCGAAGAAACTGCTCGACGGCAGCGGCGTGCGCTTCCTGCCCGCGATCAACGAGGAACTCGGCGGCACCGCGGTGCTCGGCACGCAGCGCGTCGAGGCCGACCCGGAGCGCACCGTCGATGGCGTGTACGCGATGTGGTACGGCAAGGGGCCCGGCGTCGACCGCGCCGGCGACGCGCTGAAGCACGGCAACGCGTACGGTTCGTCGCCGCACGGCGGCGTGCTGGTGGTGGCGGGCGACGACCATGGCTGCGTGTCGTCGTCGATGCCGCACCAGAGCGACTTCGCGATGATCGCGTGGCACATGCCGGTCGTGAACCCGTCGAACATCGCCGACATGCTCGAGTTCGGGCTGTACGGCTGGGCGCTGTCGCGCTTCTCGGGCGCCTGGGTCGGCTTCAAGGCGATCTCGGAGACCGTCGAGTCGGGCTCGACCGTCGATCTCGACGCGCTGCAGACGCAATGGCCGGCGCCGGCGGGCTTCACGCCGCCGGCGGGCGGCCTGCACAACCGCTGGCCCGACCTGCCGAGCCTCACGATCGAGGCGCGCCTCGCCGCGAAGCTGGACGCGGTGCGCCATTTCGCGCGCACCAACAGCATCGACAAGTGGATCGCGCCGAGCGCGCAGGCGAACGTCGGCATCGTCACCTGCGGCAAGGCGCACCTCGACCTGATGGAGGCGCTGCGCCGCCTCGACCTGACGGTCGCCGATCTCGACGCGGCCGGCGTGCGGATCTACAAGGTCGGCCTGTCGTATCCGCTCGAGATGACGCGCATCGAGACCTTCGTCGACGGGCTCGCCGAAGTGCTCGTGATCGAGGAGAAGGGCCCCGTCATCGAGCAGCAGATCAAGGACTACCTGTACAACCGCGCGGACGGCGCGCGCCCGCGCGTGTTCGGCAAGCACGACGGCGCCGGCGCCTGCCTGCTGTCCGAACTCGGCGAATTGCGGCCGTCGCGGATCCTGCCGGTGTTCGCCGAATGGCTCGCGCGGCACAAGCCGGCGCTCGATCGCCGCGAACGCGTCGTCGATCTCGTCGCGCCGCGGATCCTGTCGAACGAGGCGGACGCGGTGAAGCGCACGCCTTACTTCTGCTCGGGCTGCCCGCACAACACGTCGACCAAGGTGCCGGAAGGCTCGATCGCGCAGGCCGGCATCGGCTGCCACTTCATGGCGTCGTGGATGGAGCGCGACACGACGGGCCTGATCCAGATGGGCGGCGAGGGCGTCGACTGGGCCGCGCACGCGATGTTCACCAACACGAAGCACGTGTTCCAGAACCTCGGCGACGGCACCTACTTCCACTCGGGCATCCTCGCGATCCGCCAGGCGGTCGCCGCGAACACAAACATCACGTACAAGATCCTCTACAACGACGCGGTCGCGATGACGGGCGGCCAGCCGGTCGACGGCAGCATCTCGGTGCCGCAGATCGCGCGGCAGGTCGAGGCGGAAGGCGTGTCGCGCTTCGTCGTGGTGTCCGACGAACCGGAGAAGTACGACGGCCATCACGGGCAGTTCCCGCCGGGCACGACGTTCCATCACCGCAGCGAACTCGACACGGTGCAGCGCGAGCTGCGCGAGATACCGGGCGTCACCGTGCTGATCTACGACCAGACCTGCGCGGCCGAGAAGCGCCGCCGCCGCAAGAAAGGCGAATTCCCCGACCCGGACAAGCGCCTGTTCATCAACGACGCGGTGTGCGAAGGCTGCGGCGATTGCGGCGTGCAGTCGAACTGCCTGTCGGTCGAGCCGCTCGAGACGCCGCTCGGCCGCAAGCGCCGCATCGATCAGTCGTCGTGCAACAAGGACTACTCGTGCGTGAACGGCTTCTGCCCGAGCTTCGTGACGGTCGAAGGCGCGGCGCTGAAGAAGGCCGCGGGCGCGGCATTCGACGAAGCGGCGCTTGCCGTGCGCGTCGACGCGCTGCCGGTGCCCGCGACGCATCTCGATGCGGCGCCGTACGACATGCTCGTGACGGGTGTCGGCGGCACGGGCGTCGTGACGGTCGGCGCGCTGATCAGCATGGCCGCGCACCTCGAAGGCAAGAGCGCGTCGGTGCTCGACTTCATGGGCTTCGCGCAGAAGGGCGGCTCGGTGCTGTCGTTCGTGCGGATCGCGTCGAGCGACCGGTGGCTGAACCAGGTGCGCATCGACACGCAGCAGGCCGACGTGCTGCTCGCGTGCGACATGGTCGTCGGCGCGAGTGCCGAGGCGCTGCAGACGGTGCGTCACGAGCGTTCGCGGATCGTCGTCAACACGCACCGGATTCCGAACGCATCGTTCGTGCAGAACCCCGACGCGAACCTGCATGCGGATGCGCTGCTGGAGAAGATGCATCACGCGGCCGGCGACGGCTACCTGTCGAGCTGCGACGCGCAGGCGCTCGCCGCGAAGTTCCTCGGTGACCCGATCGGCGCGAACATCCTGATGCTCGGCTACGCGTGGCAGCTCGGTCTCGTGCCGGTATCGCTCGCCGCGATGATGCGCGCGATCGAGCTGAACAACGTCGCGGTGCCGATGAACAAGCTCGCGTTCTCGATCGGCCGGATGGCGGCCGGCGACGCCGCAGGCCTCGACGCATTGTGGAACGCGCGTCACGCGGTGGCCGCGCAGGTCGTGCCGGAGACGCTCGACGAGCTGATCGCCGATCGCGAGGCGCGCCTCGACGCATACGGCGGCACGCGTTACGTCGAGCGCTACCGTGCGCTGGTGAACGCGGCGCGCGCGAAGGGCGACGATGCGTTGACGCGCGCGGTCGCGACGACGTTCTACCGGCTGCTCGCGGTGAAGGACGAATACGAGGTCGCGCGGCTGTATGCGGACGGCGCGTTCCGCACGGCGCTCGAAGCGCAGTTCGAAGGCGTGCCGGGGCAGGACTATCGCGTGAAGTTCAACCTTGCACCGCCGACGGTCGCGAAGGCGGGCCGCGACGGCAGCGTGCCGAAGAAGCGCGTGTTCGGCCAGTGGATGTGGCCGGTGCTCGGCGCGCTCGCGCGCGTGCGCGGCCTGCGCGGCACGTGGCTCGATCCGTTTGGCCGCACGGCCGAGCGCGGGATGGAGCGCGCGCTCGCGGACGACTACGAGACGACGCTCACGCGCGCGCTCGCCGCGACGACCGCCGGCAATGCGGCGCAGGTCGCGCAGCTGGCCGACCTGCACGCCCGCGTGCGCGGCTTCGGTCACGTGAAGGTGCGCAACCTCGCGGGCGTGAAGCGTGCGGAGCGCGAGCTCGCGCTGCAACTCGGCATCGATGCGGCGACGAGCGCGGCCGTGCAGCACGCGCTCGACGAGATGAAGGGCGCGGGGATGCTGAAGGGGATTCCGGTCGTCGTCGCGAAGTAACGCGAACCCGCGCGGATGTGACAACGGCGACGCTCGCGCGTCGCCGTTTTTTTTGCGGGAAGCCGTGCCGCCGCGTCAGATGATCCCTTTCTTGCGCGTCGACAGCGCCGTTTCCGACAGGTCGATCTCGCGGATCAGCTTCGTCAGCGTCTCGTCGGAAATCTTGCTCTCGCCGCGCAGCCGGTACAGCACCGAACGCTCCGCGCGCACGGCCGCGATCCGCATCTGCAGTTCCATCGTCTCGGTCTGCTGCGCTTGCGCACGCGGTGTCGGGCCGTCCTCCGCGAGCGCGGCGAGGCGGCGGCGGTACTGGTCCATCACGCGTGCCGAGATGTCCGCGCAGCGCGCGGCGCCCGATTCGTCGAGATCGGCCGAGATCGCGTCGTGCGACGAGTCGATCGCGCGGATCGCGGCCTGCGCGGCGGCCGCGCGCGCGGTGCGCTCCTCGTCGGCGAGCGGGTTGCGTGTCGAGCGCACGCCGCGCAGCAGCAGCGGCAGGCCGATCACCGCGACGATCAGCGAACCGAGAATCACCGCCGACGCGACGAAGATCGCGGTGTCGCGCCCGGGCAGCGGCGCGCCGTCGGACAGCGCGACGGGGATCGACAGCACGCCCGCGAGCGTGACCGCGCCGCGCACGCCGCCCACCGTCATCACCGCGATCGTGCGCACGCCGGCCATCGTGCCCGCGAGGCCGTGGCGCGCGGCGCGGCGGCTCGCGATCCAGCGCAGCAGCCAGACCCACAGGAAGCGGATCGCATACAGCGCGAGCATCATCGCGCACACGTTGAAGATCATCCGGCCGACGAGCGCGTCGCTCGTGTGGTGCGCGTCGACGAGCGCGCGGCCGATGATGTGCGGCAGCTGCAGCCCGAGCATGATGAACACCATGCCGTTGAACACGAACTCGATCATCGCCCACGTGCTTTCGGCGCGCACGCGCGACGCGACGGTGCTTTTGCGGGAGAAGCTCGTGTAATTCATCATCATCCCGGCCGACACGGCCGCGAGCACGCCCGACAGTTCGAGGTGCTCGGCGAACAGATAGGCGGCGAACGGCACGAGCAGCGTCATCACGATGCCGGGGGCCGGGTCGCCTTCCTGCTCGGCGTTCAGGAAGCGCGTCGACAGCGCGCTGAACAGCCAGGCCACGATCGCGCCCGTGGCGAGCCCGCCGGCGGCGACGATCACGAACGTGATCGACGCGTCGCGCAGCGAGAACATGCCCGTGAGCGCGGCCGCGACCGCGAACTTCAGCGCGACGAGGCCCGACGCGTCGTTCATCAGCGCCTCGCCTTCGAGGATGTGCATCAGCTGCGGCGGAATCCTTCCCTTGCCGGCGATGCCCGACAGCGCGACCGCGTCGGTGGGCGACAGCACGGCCGCGAGCGCGAACGCGATCGGCAGCGGCAACTCGGGTATCAGCCAGTGCGCGAAGTAACCGACTGCGAGCACCGTCATGAACACGAGCCCGAACGCGAGCATCAGGATCGCGCGGCGCTGCAGGTACAGCTCGCGTTTCGGAATCCGCCAGCCGTCCGCGAACAGCAGCGGCGGAATGAACAGCAGCATGAAGATCTCGGGATCGAACGTGACGTGCAGGTTCAGCTTCGGCCACGCGAGCATCGCGCCGAACGCGATCTGCATCAGCGGCAGCGGAAGCCGCAACGGCAGCAGGCGCGTGACCGCGCCGGACAGCGCGACGGTGAGCAGCAGGATCAGGACGGTGAAGACGATTTCCATCGATACGGCAATTGTGGAGAATGAAACGAGCGTACGGAGTTTAGCGTGACGGCGTGACGGGTGCGTTCGAGTGCGCCGGTGCGCGTGCACGAAAACGGTGCATCCGCCTGCGCCACGCTGGTGCGGCGGCGCCGCACGTCTGCGTGGCGCATATATTCAGCGCTTGCACGGAGCTTGCTTGATGCTTGCGTATCGTCCGGCACCGGCCGGGCAACCGAGGATTCGACCATGACATTGCACGCGCCATCCCGAACACCCGCCGCGTTCGGCCGCATCACCAGGAGGGAGCCATGACGATCGTGCAACAGGAGCGTCCGGCTTCCGCGTCGCCGTATCGTTTCGAGCGGGAGATGAGCTCCGGCCTCGAACGCCTGGCGACGCAGCATCGCGACCTGACGCTCACGACCGTGTTCCAGCCGATCTTCAGCCTGTCGCACCAGCGTGCGGTGGGCTACGAGGCGCTGTTGCGCGCGCATGACGCGCTCGACCGCGCGGTGTCGCCGCTCGACGTATTCGGCGAGGCCGCGCGCCAGGGCGAGCTGCTGCAGCTCGACCGGCTCGCGCAGGCGCTGCATCTCGAGAATTTCGCGCTGCTCGGCGCCGAGCGCGAGTGGCTGTTCCTCAACGTGCATCCGGGCGTGCTCACCGATCCGTTCCAGGCCGCCGCGCTGCTCGCGAACCTGAAGCGGATCGGCATGCCGCCGCGTCGCGTCGTGCTCGAAGTGCTCGAACAGCGCGCCGAGGACGTCGAGCGGCTCGCCGACGCCGTGCGCGAGTTCCGCGCGCAGGGTTTCCTGATCGCGCTCGACGATTTCGGCGCCGGTCACTCGAACCTCGAGCGGATCTGGCAGCTGAATCCGGACATCGTGAAGCTCGACCGGATCATGCTGTCCCACGCGGCGCACCGCACGGGGCTCACCGCGATCCTGCACGGGCTCGTCACGCTGCTGCACGAGGCCGGCAAGCTCGTGCTCGTCGAAGGGATCGAGACCGAGCACGACGCGCAGATCGCACTGTCGTGCGAGGCCGATTTCGTGCAGGGCTATTACTTCGGCCGCCCGGCGCCCGGGCTGCCCGACAGCGCGACGGCGACCGGCTGCATCGGCGAGCTGACCGAGCGCTTTCGTCAGCAAACCGAAGCGCGCGAGCGGCGCGACGCGCAGCGGCTCGCGCCGTACCTGCGCGCGTTCGAGCGTGCGGCCGAGCGGGTGGCGGCCGGCGAGCCGCTCGACGAGGTGTGCTGGAACTTCCTCGCGCTCGACGCTGCCGCGCGCTGCTTCCTGCTCGACGCGCGGGGCCGCCAGGCGGGCCGCAACGTCGTGCTGCGCGCGGACCGCGCGCTCGCCGAGGCGCGCTTCTCGCCGCTCGCGGATGCGCAGGGCGCGAACTGGCTGCGCCGGCCGTATTTCCGCACGGCGATCGCCGAGCCGGGACGCGTGCAGGTGACGCGCCCGTACCTGTCGATCAACGAGGCGCAGCCGTGCGTGACGCTGTCGGTGGCCGTGCGCATCGGCGATGCGCAGCACGTGCTGTGCGGCGATATCGACTGGATCGACGAGGAGGCCGACAGCGCATAGCGCGGGCGTCGTGCTGGCGCCCTTCACGCCGCTCGGCTAGGATGCGCGAATTGTCCTGACGATTCGCGAGCCGCCGATGAACCGAACCGCCGCCTCCTCCGTCCTCCTCGAAGTGATCGCCACGACCGTCGGCGACGCGAAGGCCGCCGCCCGCGCGGGCGCCGACCGCCTCGAGCTCGTGACCGCGATCACCGAAGGCGGGCTCACGCCGAGCGTCGGCCTGATCGAGGCCGTCGTGGCCGCCGTGCCGATTCCGGTCAACGTGATCGTGCGGCCGCACAGCCGGTCGTTCGTCTATGACGCCGATGACCTGCGCGTGATCGAACGCGACGTGCGCGCGGCCGTCGCGGCCGGTGCGAACGGCGTCGTGTTCGGTGCGCTCGACGCGCGCGGCGACGTCGATCTCGGCGCGCTGGCCCGCATCGCGTCTGCCGCGGACGGGCGCGCGCTCACGTTCCACCGCGCGTTCGACGTCGCGCGCGATCTGAACGCCGCATTCGACGCGCTGCTGCGCGTGCCGGCCGTCACGTCGGTGCTGACGTCGGGCGGCCATCCGTCGGTGCTCGACGCCGCCGCGACGATCACGCGGCTGGTGCGGCAGGCGGCGGGCTCGACCTGCACGGTGCTGGCCGGCTCGGGGCTCACGATCGACGCGGTCGGCGATTTCGTCCGCGCCACCGGCGTGCGCGCGGTGCATTTCGGCTCGGGCGTGCGGCCGCGCGGCGAGGTGCTGGCGCCGGTCGACGAACAGCGCGTCGAGCGCGTGCGCGCGGCGCTCGACGGTGCCGCGGCGCACGTGTGACGCGCACGCTGCAGCCGCGCGCCGGCGATCGGGTGAAAAAAAGCCGGGGCATGCCCCGGCTCCGGCTGTTTCGTTGGCGGGCGCGGCCCGCCGGTTGATCCCGCTTACGCGTTCTCCGCCAGCGCGTCAGCCTGGCTCGCGCGGATGCCGAGGCGCTCGAACAGCGCGCGGTCGCGCTGCGTCTGCGGGTTGCTCGTCGTCAGCAGCTGGTCGCCGTAGAACATCGAGTTCGCGCCTGCGAGGAAGCACATCGCCTGCATCGCGTCGTCGAGCTGCTCGCGGCCGGCCGACAGGCGCACGACCGCCTTCGGCATCGTGATGCGCGCGACCGCGATCGTGCGCACGAACTCGAACGGGTCGAGCGGCGCGGTGCCTTCGAGCGGCGTGCCTTCGATCGCGACGAGGTTGTTGATCGGCACCGATTCCGGGTACGGGTTCAGGTTCGCGAGCTGCGAGATCAGGCCCGCGCGTTCGCGGCGCGATTCGCCCATCCCGATGATGCCGCCGCAGCACACGTTGATGCCCGCATCGCGCACGCGGTCGAGCGTGTCGAGACGATCCTGGTACGTGCGCGTCGAGATCACCTGGCCGTAGAACTCCGGCGACGTGTCGAGGTTGTGGTTGTAGTAGTCGAGGCCCGCGTCGGCGAGCTGCTGCGCCTGCTCGTCCTCGAGCATGCCGAGCGTCATGCAGGTCTCGAGGCCCAGTTCCTTCACGCCGCGCACCATCTCGGTCAGCGCCGGCATGTGGCGCTCCTTCGGGTTGCGCCATGCGGCGCCCATGCAGAAGCGGCTCGCGCCGTTCGCCTTCGCCGCGCGCGCGGCGTCGAGCACCGTGTCGACGTCCATCAGCTTCTCGGCCTTCAGTCCCGTTTCATGGTGCGACGACTGCGAGCAGTAGCCGCAATCTTCCTCGCAGCCGCCCGTCTTGATCGACAGCAGCGTCGACAACTGCACCGCGTTCGCGTCGAAGTGCTCGCGATGCACCTGCTGTGCGCGGAACATCAGGTCGTTGAACGGCAGCTCGAACAGCGCGACGACGTCGGCGACGCGCCAGCGCTGCGGCGCCGGGGCGGCCACGGGGATCGCGTCGGGTTGCACGGCGGCGGTCTGGGCTTGGGTCATGGTGGTTTTCCTGTCGTGAATGCGGGGATCGGGGCGTCAATGCCGCGCGTGGCGCAGCGTGTCGACGAGCGCGGCGATGTCGAGCATCGCCGCGGCGGATTCGGGGGCGGCCGGGCGCAGGTGCGCGATGCGGCCGAGGAGCGGTGCGCGATGCTCGCGCGCGAGCCAGTCGCGGATCGTCGCGACGTTCTCGTCGGCGTACGACATGGCCGGGTCGACGTGGTTCGCGACCCAGCCGGCGAGCGTGAGGCCGCGCTGGCGAATCGCATCGGCCGTCAGCAGCGCGTGGCTGATGCAGCCGAGCCGCACGCCGACGACGAGCACGACGGGCAGGCCGAGCGCGACCGCAAGGTCGGCCGTGTCCTGCGTGTCGGTGAGCGGCACGCGGAAGCCGCCGACGCCTTCGACGACGACGACGTCCGCGCGCGTCAGCGCTTCGCGGTGGCTCGCGACGATCGTGTCGAGGTCGAGCGTCACGCCTTCCCGCGCGGCGGCGATGTGCGGTGCGGCGGGTGCCTTCAGCAGGAACGGCGTGCGCAGCTCGGGCGGCAGCACGACATTCGCGGCCGCGTCGAGCTGGTCGGCGTCCTCGTTGCGCCAGACGCCGTCGCGTTCATACGCGCCGGCGGCGACGGGCTTCAGCGCGGCCGCGCGCAGGCCGTGCCGCGCGAAGCCGTGCAGCATCGCGGCCGACACGAAGGTCTTGCCGATCTCGGTGTCGGTGCCGGTGACGAAGAGGGACAGGGGCGCATTCATGCTGCCTCCCGCCGGGCCGCCCCAAGGGGCGTAGCGGGGAATTCGCGGAGCATCGCTCCGCGCCCGTGCAGCCGGCCGTGGACGGCCGCCGCCCCCTCGGGGGGCAGCGAACGTGTCGATCCGGAGTAGCGCTTTAGCGCGTACTCCGGTCCCATGCAAAGCAAGTGAGCGTGTGGGGCGTTCATCTCGCGGCCTCGCTGGCTTCGAGCAGGGCAGCTTCGAGTCGCGCGAGATCGTCGAACGAATGCGCGGCCGACAGCGAGATGCGCAGCCGCGACGTGCCGGCCGGCACCGTCGGCGGCCGGATCGCGGGCACCCACAGGCCGTGCGCGTCGAGCGAACGCATGGCGGCGAGCGTCGCGTCGTTGCCGCCGATCACGAGCGGCTGCACGGCCGTGTGCGAGTCGACCGGCTGCCAGCGCGTCAGGCGCAACAGCGCGCGCGTGCGCCCGATCAGCGCGGCGAGGTGCGCGCGCCGCACGTCGCCTTCGTCGCCGCCGATCACCTTCAGGCTTGCCGATACCGCATGCGCGACGGCCGGCGGCGCGGCCGTCGTGAAGATGTAGCTGCGCGCGCGCTGGATCATCCATTCGATCACGGTCTCGTGCGCGATGACGAATGCACCCGCGACGCCGGCAGCCTTGCCGAGCGTGCCGACGTACACGAGGTTCGGCGAGCGCAGCGCGGCGGCCGCGAGCGCGCCGCGGCCCTGCGGGCCGAGCACGCCGAAGCCGTGCGCGTCGTCGACCACGAGCCACGCGCCGTGGCGCTCGGCCAGCGCGACGAGTTCGGCGAGCGGCGCGATGTCGCCGTCCATGCTGAACACGGTATCGCTGACGATCAGTTTCGTGCCGGCGTCGGACGCATCGAGCAGCGCGGCGAGTGCGGCCATGTCCGCATGCGGGTAGACCTGCACGTTCGCGCGCGACAGCCGGATCCCGTCGATCAGCGACGCGTGGTTCAGCGCGTCGGAGAAGATCGTCGCGTGCTTGGCCGTCAGCGCCGTCATCGCGGCGAGGTTCGCCATGTAGCCGGTGCTGAAGTACAGCGCGCGCGGCGCGTCGGAGAAGCCGCCCGCGAAGCCGGCGAGTTCGTCCTCGAGCGTCGCGTGCGCACGCGAATGGCCGCCGAGCAGGTGCGAGCCGCCGCTGCCGGAGCCGTAGCGCCGCGCGCCTTCCGCGAACGCGGCGACGAGCGCAGGATGGGCGGCGAGGCCGAGGTAGTCGTTGCTCGCGAAGCCGACGATGTCGCGGCCGTCGACGCGCATGTGTGCATCGCACGCGGTGTCGGCGGTGCGGCGCACGCGGCGCAGGCCTTGCGCATCGAGCTCGGCGAGGCCGCGCTGCAGCGTGTCGAGCAGCGGCGTGGTGGTTTCCCGCGAAGGTTGCTTCATCACGCCGCCTCCGCAAGCGTCGCGTCGAGCGTGTCGCGCGTGCGTTGCGCGAGCCACGCGATGTCGTCGTCGCTCATCACGTATGGCGGCATCAGGTACACGGTCGTGCCGATCGGGCGCAGCAGCAGTTCGCGTTCGAGCGCGCGCTCGAAGAAGCGCCGCGAGAAGCCGCGCGCCGCGTCGCCGTCGAGCGCGACGTCGAATGCGAACAGCGTGCCGCGCTCGCGCAGGTGACGCACCTGCGGGTGCGCGTCGAGCGGTGCGAGCGCGGCGCGCATCGCGGCCGATTTGCGCGCGTTGCCGGCGAGCACGTCGTCGCGCGCGAACAGGTCGAGCGTCGCGACCGCCGCGCGGCATGCGAGCGGGTTGCCGGTGTACGAATGCGAATGCAGGAAGCCGCGCGTCGTGTCGTCGTCGTAGAACGCCGCGAATACGTCGTCGCGCGTGAGCACGAGCGACAGCGGCAGGTAGCCGCCGCTGATGCCCTTCGACAGGCACAGGAAATCGGGCCAGACGCCGGCCTGCTCGCATGCGAAGAAGGTGCCGGTGCGGCCGCAGCCGACCGCGATCTCGTCGGCGATCAGGTGCACGCCGAATTCGTCGCACAGCGCGCGCAGCCCGCGCACGTACGACGGATCGTGCATCGCCATGCCGGCCGCGCATTGCACGAGCGGCTCGACGATCAGCGCGGCGATCCGGTCCGCGCGTTCGGCGAACAGGCGCCGCACGCCGTCGAGCGCGCGGCCCGCGACGTCGGCGGCCGTCTCGCCCGGCAGCGCGCCGCGCGCATCGGGCGATGCGACCACGTGCGCGTTGCGGATCAGCGGGTCGTACGCGTCCTTGAACAGCGCGACGTCGGTCACGCCGAGCGCGCCGATGGTCTCGCCGTGATAGCTGTTCGCGACGCACACGAATTCGCGCTTGTCCGCGCGGCCGCGGTTGCGCCACGCGTGGAAGCTCATCTTCAGCGCGATCTCGACCGCCGACGCGCCATCCGACGCGAAGAACGCATGGCCGAGCGTGCGCGCGGTGAGCGCATGCAGCCGCTCGGCGAGCTCGATCGCCGGCGCGTGCGTGCAGCCGGCGAGCATCGCGTGCTCGAGCGTGTCGAGCTGGTCCTTCAGCGCCGCGTTGATGTCCGGGTTCGCATGGCCGAACAGGTTCACCCACCACGAGCTGATCGCGTCGAAGTAGCGGCGGCCGTCGCGGTCGTACAGCCACACGCCCGCGCCGCGCGCGACGGGAATGAGCGGCAGGCGCTCGTGGTGCTTCATCTGGGTGCAGGGATGCCAGACCGCGCGCAGGCTGCGCGCGACCCAGTCGTCGGTGGCTGGCGTACTCAAGGCGGCTCCGGGGGGTAAAACGGCGGCGGGCATCGAACGGGATGCCGCGCGGCGACAGACGTAAAACGCGCTGAGATTAGCGTGTTCCGCCGCCCGTTGCACTACCGGTTACAAACGCCGCAAAGCCTTGCCGGACGGGAGTTCGCCGCAGATCCGGGGGGGCTCGGGACGGTACGCGCCAGATGCCCAGAAATGACCGCAGATGACGACGTTCGAGTGACACCCCCCGACAGAAAAAAATCGTCGGCCGAGTGGGCGCGTGCAGGGCAAAAATCGGGGCGGGAAGGAAAAAGGGGCGCGAGACGCGACGCACTGCATGCGGCGGCCGGCGAATGGTGTGCGGAATCGGGGGTGGCCTGGAATCGGGAAAGGCGGGGAAAGGATGGGAAAGGGTCTCGGAGGCGCCGTGGGCGGGGCGCGCTTCGACAGCTCACATGACCCGGTGAACGGGCATGCGAACGCCGCTGCGGGCCGCGCCAGCATCTTGAAAGGGGAGGAGCGAAAGGGGCGCGGCGCGGGAAGCGCCCGCTCGGGCGTCGCGACTCGCGCGTCAGCGCGAAGCCAGCGCGCGTGTATCGGCGTCGCCGTTGTCGGCCGTCTGCGTCGCGTTCGCGTTCCACACGACGCGGTCGTTGACCGCATACAGCCGGCATGCGCCCGCACCCTGCTTCGAGCAGTTGTCGAGCGCGAGCGCCATCGGATCGTCGCCGCCTTCGGCCCACGACCACGCGCCGTCGGCGGACACCGCGAACGCACGGCTCGGATGCTGGCTCAGGAAGCGGCGATAGCCTTCGCGGCCGGCCTCGTCGAGGAACGGCACCGCATCGACCGCATCGATCGACGCGTAGCCGGTCGCATTCGGTTCGTGCGGGTTCGCGACCGCATAGCGCACCGAGGTCGGCAGGTTCAGTTCCGCGAGGAACGCATGCACGGCCGGCCACCACACGGGCACGCCGTCGCGGTCGACGATCAGCCGGTGCGCGTCGTCCTTGTAGCGGCCGAAATCGATGAATTGCGCCTGCGTGCCGTGCGACACGTACGCGTCATGCATCCGCGCGACGAGCGCGGGCGTCCACACCGAATCGTTGTCGCCGTACAGCCACAGCGAGCGCACGGCCGTATGCGCGCCGTACTGGTCGAACGCGTCGACGAGATTGCGCTGCCAGCCGTCGCAGAGGTCCTGGCGCAGCCCGCCGGAGAAGTTGATGATGCCGCGCACGCCGGGCGTCGCTTCGGTGCCGTACGCGACCGACACGAGGCCGCCGTGCGACGTGCCGGCGACGACGATGCGCGACGCATCGATGTACGGCTGGCGCGACATGTAGCGGACCGTCGCGGCGACGTCGGCGGCCTGCGCGAGGCCGTTCTTGCCGACGTTGCAGCCTTCCTGCTGGTACGTGCCGCCCGACCCGGCGAAGCCCTGGCGGTTCGGCGCGATCACCGCATAGCCGCGGCGCACGAATTCGCGCGCGAACGCGAGCGGCCGGCTGCGCGGCTGCTGATGGAGATCGCCGGTGTTCTTGCCGTGGTTGAAGACGACGAGCGGGAACGGGCCGGGGCCGTTCGGCTTGAACAGCGTGGCCTCGAGCATCACGGCGCCCGACGCATCGGCCGGAATGCCGATGATTTGTTCGTTGAGGTTCGCGGCGACCTGCGGGAGGCGCGAATCGCCGTAATCGAAGCGCTCGGCATGGGCGAGCGAGCCGCTGGCCGCGGCTACGCCGGTATTTGCGCCCGGCAGCGTACCGGCCTGAGCGGCCGACAGCGCACAGGCCGCCATCCATCCCACCAATACCTTGCTGAACGCCATTCGTAAGCCCTGCCATGCATCATGACCAATCTGACGGCCATCGTAGCCCGACAAATTCGGGTTGTGCAATGCGGGAATTACCCGGCGTCTGACACAGCAACTATTTGTCAGTGCTCACTTACATCGCCGTCGACATAGCGCCAGAATCCGTGCTCGTCGCGGGCGAAGCGACTCGTCTCGTGAAGGCGGTATGCGCGCCCGCCGACCTTGTAGCGGGCCACGAATTCGACCTCCGCGCGCCGTTCGTCGAGCGGCGCATGGCGTTTGATGACGAGGCCGAGCCAGCGCGGCGCGTCGGGCGCATTCGGGTCGGCATCGAGATCGGCCGGGCAGGTGCGGGCGTCCCAGGTCGCGCGCAGGTAGTCGGTCGCCCCGAGCACGTACGCGCTGTACCGCGAGCGCATCAAGTCGAGCGCGGTCGGCGCGGCTTCGCCGCCGTCGATGAAGCGGCCGCAGCAGGCCGCATAGCGCGGGGCCGGGGCTTTGCCGGCAGGCGCGGGGGACGCGCCGCCGCACGGGCACGCGTCAGGTCGGGTCAAAATCATGCGAATCGTGAATTAACGACGTCCGGTTGTGATGTCGGCTTACCAGCTCAGCTCGACGCCGTCGTACTGGAAGAAACGGCCGTTGGCCTGCGTCATGTCCGCGCCGGCTTCGGCGATCACGCGGCGCATCCCGGTCACGCTGGTTTCCGGATCGATCGCGGCCTGCGCGCCGCCCATGTCGGTGCGCACCCAGCCGGGATGCAGCGAGATGCACGCGGCGTGGCGCGTCTGCAGCGACGCGATGCGCAGCACGTCGTTCAGCGCCGCCTTGCTCGCGCGGTACAGCCAGCCGGTCGTGCCGGTCGCTTCCGCGATGCTGCCCATGCGGCTCGAGACGACCGCCAGCACGCCGCGTGCGTCCTCGACGAGCGGCAGCAGGATCGGCAGCAGCTGCATCGGCCCGCGCACGTTCGTATGCATTACCGCGTCGAAATCCTCGGCGCCGATCGTTTCGACCCCTTCGGTGCGCGGCCCGTACACGCCCGACACGAGCACGGCCGCGTCGAGCCGTTCGCCATCGAGCTTCCAGCCGAGCGCCGCGATCTGCTCGGGCCGCGCGATGTCGAGGGCGTGCGCGTGCGCGCCGAGTTCGCGCAGCGCGGCAAGCGATGCGTCGTCGCGCGCGGTCGCGATCACGTTCCAGCCGTCGCGCCGGTATTGCCGGACGAATTCGCGTCCGAGGCCGCGCGATGCGCCGACGATCAGTACGGTTTTCATGTTCGCCGCTCCTTTGCGTTGCACCGCCGTCACGGCAGTGTCGGTGTCAGATCAGTTCGATGCCCGTCGCGGCAAGGTCCATGATGCGTCGTCAGCCGGATGACGCGCGGCGCGCGTGCGCGCCGCGCCGGCGTGGCTGCCGGTTACTTCGCGTCGCCGCACGGCTTCAGCGTGTCGGCGACTGCCTGCGCGACGCCGTCGAGCTGCGCGGCATCCGCCGCGACCATGTCGTTGTCGGGCGCATGCTGGCCGCGCGCGGTGAGTGCCGCGACGCAGCGCTTGTGGGTTTCGTCGAGCGCGTCGAAGCGCGACACGGCCATCCCGAGGTTGCGCATCCGCCCGTCGTGCACACCGTACACGAGCCCGTGCACGGTGAGCGGCTGGCCGCGCGCCCACGCGTCGTTGACGATCGTCGTGCGGCACACGTTGACGACCTGCTCGATCGCGTTCAGCTCGATCAGGCGGCGATAGCGCGCTTCGCCGACCGGCCATTCGTCGAGCAGCGCCGCGTGGCGTTCGCGCACGTCCTGCACGTGATGCAGCCAGTTGTCCGCGAGGCCGACGCGGCGGTTGTGCAGCGCCGCGTTCACGCCCGAGCAGCCGTAATGGCCGACGACCATGATGTGCTTGACGCGCAGGATGTCGACCGCGAACTGGATCACCGACAGGCAGTTGAGGTCGCTGTGCACGACGACGTTCGCGATGTTACGGTGCACGAACACTTCGCCCGGCGGCAGGCCGATGATCTGGTTCGCGGGCACGCGCGAATCCGAGCAGCCGATCCACAGATATTCCGGCGCCTGCTGGTCGGCGAGACGCGCGAAGAAATCGGGATCGTCGGCGAGCTGGCGCTTGACCCAGGCGTCGTTGTTGTCGAACAGGTGTGAAAGCGGATTGTCTGGGGTATTCATCGGTATGGATTCCGTTGGCGGAAAGCGGGTCGATAACGGGTTCGAGTCGATTGGATCCGGTCGTGCGTCAGGCGGCGCGCTGCGCGTCGCCCGCGCCGTCGCCGGCGTCCGGCGTCGCGTCGAAGCGCGCGGGGTAGCGCACGCTGAAACGCAGCGACACGTCGTACGGGAAAAAATCGGGCAACTCGCCCTGCAGCAGCTTGTCCTTGCTGGCCTGCCACAGCGCGGGTTCGAAAAAGTCCGCGTGATGCTTCATGAAGACCGTCCGCACGCGCGGATCGCCGAGCAGGAACGGTCCGTAGGTTTCCGGAAAGATGTCGTGCGGGCCGACGGTATACCACGGTTCGCCCGACAGCTCGTCTTCCTCGTTGCGCGGCGGCGGCACGCGCCGCACGTTGCAGTCGGTCAGGTACTCGATCTCGTCGTAGTCGTAGAACACGACGCGGCCGTGGCGCGTGACGCCGAAGTTCTTGTACAGCATGTCGCCCGGGAAGATGTTCGCCTTCATCAGCTCCTTCACCGCGTTGCCGTACTCCTTCACGCCGTGCTCGACGTCCGCGTCGGTGCCGTTCTGCAGGTACAGGTTGAGCGGCGTCATCCGGCGCTCGATGTACAGGTGCTTGATCACGAGGTTGCCGTCCTCGTATTCGAGCAGCGACGGCACTTCCTTCTCCAGCTCGCGCACGAGCGCATGGTCGAGCCGCGACAGCGGCAGCGCGACGCTCGAATACTCGAGCGTGTCGGCCATCCGCCCGAGACGGTCGTGGCGCTTCACGAGCTGGTACTTCTCCATGATCTGCGCGCGCGTCGTTTCCTTCGGCGGCGGGAACTGATCCTTGATGATCTTGAACACGTACGGGAACGACGGCAGCGTGAACACGAGCATCACGAGGCCCTTGATCCCGGGCGCGATGATGAAGCGGTCGCTCGAATGCGACAGATGATGCAGCAGGTCGCGGTAGAACAGGTTCTTGCCCTGCTTCTGCAGGCCGACCGACGTGTAGATCTCGGCCTTCGGCTTGCCCGGCATGATCGTGCAGAGGAAATCCACGTATGCGGACGGCACGCCCATGTCGACGAGGAAGTACGAGTGCGAGAAGCTGAAGATGATCTGCAGCAGGTCGCGGCGCAGCAGCACGGTGTCGAGCGCGAGCAGGCCCGGGCGCACGTGGCGGATCGGCACCGCGAACGGCAGCAGGCGATCGGCGTTGATGATGCGGCCGACGATGTACGCGCTCTTGTTGCGGAAGAACAGCGAGGACAGCACGTGGATCTGGAAATTCGGCGCCGCGTCGAACTGGCCGAATTCGTCGGTGATCGCCTGCATCACGCAGCCGATGTCGCGCGTGAGGTCCTCGAACGGCGGCTCGAGCTGGAAGTTCGTGACGATGCGCTCGAGCGTGGCCGCGAGCCCGTCGGTGCCCGGGTAGTACGCGCGATAGGTCGGCTTCGCGGCCGGCTCGTCGTTCTCGAGGTATTCGGTCGAGATCGCGGGCCGCACGAAGATGAAATCGTTGCTGAAGTACGAGCGGTGCAGGATCTTGCAGCACACCGAATTGAAGAACGTTTCCGCGCACTCGGGCTGGCGGTGCGACGTGAGCAGGCCGATGTAGTGCAGCTTGATCTGCTGCCACACCTCGTCGTCGATGTTCTCCGCGTCGTATTCGTCTTCCAGCACCTCGACGCATTCCTGTACACGATCGTCGTACGACGTGATCCGCTCGCGCGCCAGCCGCTGCAGGCCGTGCCAGTCGGTGCGCTCGTATAGCGTCTTCGCGTCGACGGCGGCTTCCCGGAAGATCCGGTAGTGGCGGTCGAAGTATTCGAGCATCGTCTGCGCGACGTCGAAACCGATCTGCGACGACAGCAGTTTGGGGAAGTGATTCATCGCGTGCAGGCTCGTTCGAGAGGGACGGTAAGCACTCGCCATTTTAGCGCCCAAGTCGGCATTTCAATGACTTTCGGGGGCCGGCGCCGGGCGCGGTCAATGCGCGGGTTGTTCGCCGTTGCATGCCGTTCGGTGCATCTTCGCGTAAAGATGCGGGTACGGAACGGATTCTGACACGAACTTTTTTTGCCCGGCTGGCGCCCGCCGGGCACGCGTTTCGCGCGACGGCGATAGAATCGACGCGATGCCCGCCGCGGCCTGCCGCCCGCGCGCGCCTGCACCTGCATTCGCACCTGCATTTGTGCCCGCATTTGCACCGATAACGACGAGACACCCCACCGATGAACGCACTGGAACACCAACTCGACTATCCCTTCGCCGACACGCTGCCCGCCGCGGGCGACACGTTCGAGGTCGCGCCCGGCGTGCGCTGGCTGCGCATGCCGCTGCCGTTTTCGCTCGATCACATCAACCTCTGGCTGCTGCGCGACGAGATCGACGGGCAGGCCGGCTGGACGATCGTCGACTGCGGGATCTCGTCGGACGCGATCCGTACGCACTGGGAACAGATCTTCGACCGGCATCTCGACGGGCTGCCGGTGCTGCGCGTGCTCGTCACGCACTGCCATCCCGATCACTTCGGCCTCGCGAACTGGCTGTGCGAAGGTGGCGACCAAGGCCGCTGGAACGTGCGGCTGTGGATGACGCTCGGCGAATACATGTTCGGCTGCCTGATGGCGGCCGGCAACGGCTCGAACGCCGGCGGCGCGGCCGCGGCCGATCACTTCGCGCGCCACGGCCTGACCGATCCGGCCGCGCTCGACAAGCTGCGCGGCCGCCGCAGCTACTACTCGGATCTCGTGCCGGCCGTGCCGCCGCGCTACCGGCGCCTGCGCGAAGGCGACGCGGTGAAGATCGGCGCACGCACGTGGCGCGTCGTCACCGGCTACGGCCATTCGCCTGAACATTGCGCGCTCCACAGCGAAGCGGACGGCGTGCTGATTTCCGGCGACATGGTGCTGCCGCGCATCTCGACGAATGTATCCGTGTTCGATCTCGAACCGGAAGCCAACCCGCTCGCGCTGTACCTGGAATCGCTCGGCCGCTACGAGACGATGGCGCCCGACACGCTCGTGCTGCCGTCGCACGGCAAACCGTTCCGCGGCGTGCGCACGCGCATCGCGCAACTGCGCGCGCACCACGATGCGCGGCTCGACGAAGTGCGCGTCGCGTGCGCGGAAAAGCCGGCCAGCGCGGCCGACATCGTGCCGATCATGTTCCGCCGCCGCGAACTCGACATCCACCAGATGACGTTCGCGCTTGGCGAGGCGCTCGCCCACCTGAACCTGCTGTGGCTGGCGGGCGAGCTCGTGCGCGAGCAGGGCGACGACGGCGTGATTCGCTACGCGCGCGCGTGATCGTGCCCATCGCGGTAGGCGCGCCGCAACGTCGCCGTCGCTTTCGTTTCAATCGCCATACGCTCCACGATCCATGCCACGCAACGTCAGCTTCGCCGACCTCATCACGCTTGCGGCCGTCCGCACGCTGGCCGACCCGAAATCCTTCGAGCGCGGTCGCACGTACTATCGCGACGGCGCGGTTTCGCGGCTGACCGAGCGCGACCGCGAACTGTCGGCGACCGTGCGAGGCACGTATCGCTATCACGTCGAATTCGCAATCGGCGGCGACGATACGCTGCACTATGCATGCAATTGCCCGGTCGGCGACGATGGCGCGTTCTGCAAGCACGCGGTGGCGGTCGCGCTGTCGTGGCTGGAGAACAGCGGCGACGAGGTTTTTCACGACGAAGAAAGCGAGCCGGTGCGGTCGCGGCGCAAGCGCAAGACGCACGCGGAGCTGATTCGCGACCATCTGGAGACGCTCGACGAACACGCGTTGCGCCGCTGGCTGCTGGACGCAGCCGAGCGCGACCGATCGTTGCGCGACAGGCTGCTGTTCGATGCACGCGCGGCGCGGGCCGACGACATCACGAACCTGCGCGCCGCCGTCCGGCAAATGGCCCGCGTGTCGCGGCCGCTCGGCTGGGACGAGGCGCACGTGTTCGGAGAACAGCTGTTCGAGCTTGCCGACACGCTGCGGCGGCGGCTGGCCGGTCCCCACGCCGCGCAGGTCGCCGAACTGGCCGAACTCGCGATTGCCGACGCCGAAGCGAGTCTCGAGCAGATCGACGACTCGGACGGTAGCGTTGCACCCGGAATCGGCGAATTGGCCGCTCTGCATCTCGATGCATGCCTCCGGACACGGCCGGATCCGGTGAAGCTGGCGGACCGACTGTTTCGCCTGCAAGCCGCCGGCCAGTGGGACACGTTCCGCGATGTCCTGCCGGCCTACGCGGCGGTGCTGGGCGACGCGGGATTGGGCCGCTATCGGGAACGCGTCGAGGAAAGTTGGGCCGTGCTGCCCGCGCGACCACTGAACGAGCGCGACGGATACGCGCATGACGTGGTGCGTCACAATCTCGAGCATGCGATGGAATCGCTCGCGAAACACGACGGCGACGTCGACGCGCTGATTCGCATCTGGTCGACGGATCTGTCGGCGTCGTACCGGTACGCGCAGATCGCGGAACTGTGCGCGGAGCACGGGCGCTTCGACGAAGGTTTGGCGTGGGCCGAACGCGGGATGCGTGACATGAACGATCGGCACGACGACCGTCTGTTGGGCTTCTGTATCGACGAGCATGTGCGCCGGCGCGATTACGATCGGGCGGACGAACTTGCGTGGCGGCGCTTTGCGTACCATCCGACGGTGGAAGCATTCCGTGCGTTGATGAAGGTCGCGAAGGCGACGAAGCGATACGATGCCGTGAGAGAGCGGGCGATCGGGCATCTGCTGTCTCTCGCGCGAAAGCGGGAAGGGCCGGCGCAGCCTGGCGGGGCCGCGCGGCATTGGGAACCGTCGCCGCGCACGGAGCTCGTGAAGCTGCTGCTCGCGGAGAAGAACGACGCCGCGGCGTGGGATGCGTTTCTCGGCGGACCGATCGAGGCGGGCGTCTGGCCCACGCTGGCGGCGGCGCGCGCGAAGACGCATCCGGAGGACGCGATCGCGCTCTATCGCCGGTATCTGCCGTTCGCGCTCGACCATGGCGCGGGCAACGCGCGGTACGATGAGGCATTCAACGTCGTGCGTGATATTCGCGCGCTGCGAGCCGCGCATCGTCAGCACGCGGCATTCGACGTGGAACTCGAAGAGATTCGCAAGACATACCGCGCGAAGCGCAACTTCATCAAGCTGCTCGCGAAGCTGGACGCGTAGCCCGGCCGCTGCGACGGGAGGAGATGGAAATGGATATCGATCTACCGGCCGTCGACGACGCCGTGCTCGCGCTCCTTTATCTGACGTTGCACGACGGTAATCGGGCGTGGAAAAGTTTCGATTGGGATACGCTGAATCGACTGCATGAGCGCGGGTTGATCGGCAATCCGATCAACAAGGCGAAAGCCGTCATCCTGACCGATGACGGCTTGCGGGAATCGGAGCGGCTCTTCGCGCGGCTTTTCGTCGATTCGGGCGGCACGCGGACGAGCGAGCGACCGTGACCTTCACTCACGCGACGGGTTCGTAACGCCACCCGTCGCGCTGCCATTGCATCGTGTGGGTCGGTTCGAGCGCCGCGAGAAACGCGGTGTCGTGCGATGCGGCCACGATCGCGCCGGGGAAGCCGGCCAGCGCGGCTTCGATCGCGCGCACCGATTCGAGATCGAGGTGATTGGTCGGCTCGTCGAGCAACAGCAGTTGCGCGGGCGTGCCGCGCCACAGCGCGCACGCGAGCGCCGCCTTCAGCCGCTCGCCGCCGCTCAGGCGCTGCACCGGCTGCGTCGCGCGTGCGGCATCGAGCTGCAGCAGCGCGAGCCGGCTGCGCAGCTCGCCTTCGGCGAGCGGCGTATCGAGAAGGCCCAACTGCTCGACGATCGAGCGCTCGGGGTCGAGCAGCGCGAGCCGCTGGTCGAGATACGCGGCGCTCACATGCGTCGTGCACGCACCCGAGCGCGGCGCGAGTTCGCCGGCGAGCAGGCGCAGCAGCGTCGATTTTCCGCAGCCGTTCGGGCCCGTCAGCGCGATGCGCACGGGGCCGCTGGCCGACCACGTGATCGCGTCCGCGTGCCCCGCGGTGCGCCACGGCAACTGCGCGCGCTCGAGCGTGAACAGCTGGCGGCGGGCGCTGACCTCGGTGCCCGGCAGCGACACGAGCACGGGCGCGTCGGCTTCGACGCGCGCGGCCGCTTCCTGCACGTACGCGTCGAGCGTCGCCTTGAATTCGCCCTGATGACGGCGGACCGTTCCCATGATGCCGCGCGCCGCTCCCTTGCGGCTCTGGCGCGCCATCGACGACAGGTTGACCGTCTTCGCATCGCGCAGCGAGCCGGCCGCGTGGCGCTGGATCGTGTCGTGCTCCTGTTCGAGCCGGCGCCGCACGCGCCCGCGCTCGGTGCGCGCATGCTCGAGCGCGGCCTGCGCGGCGTCCTGTTCCGCGTCGCGCTGCGCGCGGTACAGCGCGTAGTTGCCGCCATACGCGCGCACGCCATGCGGCGTCAGTTCGACGATGCGCTGCACGTGCGCGAGCAACGCGCGGTCATGGCTGACGATGACGACGCCGCCGCGCCAGCCGTCGAGCGCCGCGCGCAGCCAAGCGCGGCCCGGCGCATCGAGATGGTTGGTCGGTTCGTCGAGCACCAGCAGGCCGGCCTCCGACAGCAACGCACCGATCAGCGCGACGCGCGCCAGCTGGCCGCCGCTCAAAGCATGCGCCGGCGTGTCGGCGCGCACGTCGTGCAGGCCGGCGGTGTCGAGCGCCGCGCGCAGCCGCTCGGCCAGGTCCCAGCGATCGCCGATCAAGTCGAAATCGTGCGCGTGCGCACGGCCGTCCGCCAGGCGCGCCAGGGCCGCGAGCGGCGCATCGAGCGCGGCGATGTCCGCGACGGTCCGCGTGCCGGACGGTGCGCCGTCGTGCTGCTGCGCGACATAGACGACGGGCGTGTGCCGGTCGATCGTGCCCGCGCCTGGCGTACGCCGGCCCGCGATCAGTTGCGCGAGCAGGCTCTTGCCGACGCCGTTGCGGCCGACGATGCCGGTCGGCGTGCGATCGATGGACAGGTCGAGCGAATCGAACAGCGTGACGCCGTCGTCGAAGCGGAAGGAAACGTGATGAAGCGCGACGAGCGCGCCGGTCGGCGTGGCAGCAGCCATAAGCACCTCCAAAAATGCGTGAATCACTTCGCGCGCGGCGTGCGTCGCACGGCGGCGAAAACATTTCGGGAAGGCTTAGTTGTTCACTTTGGCTGGCGTCCGGTATGAGGAATGAGCGCGCAGTGTAGCAAGCGTGGCGCGCGGGCCGCAAGCGACGGTCGGACGTACCGTCGCTTGCGCGCCACGCGCGCGAGTCGCGTTACTGCACGGACACCGCCGTGAAGCTCTGGCGGCCGAACGGGCTGACGCGATAGCCGCTCACGTTCGCGCGCGTGAGCGCGGCCGCGGTCGGGTAGCCGAGCGGAATCCACAGCGCCTGGTCGTGGATGATCTTCTGCGCCGATTCGTACAGCTTCGCGCGCTTGCCCTGGTCGGCGGTCGACTTGCCGTCGGCGATCAGCTTGTCGAGCTGCGCGTCGCAGAAGCGCGCGAAGTTGATGCCCGACTTCACCGCGTTGCAGCTGAACAGCGGCGACAGGTAGTTGTCCGGATCGCCGTTGTCGCCGGCCCAGCCCATGAACAGCATGTCATGCTGGCCGAGCTTCGCCTGCTTGATCAGCTCGCCCCATTCGATCACCTTCACCTCGGCCTTCACGCCGATCTTCGCGAGGTCGGCCTGCAGCAGTTCCGCGCCGGCCTTCGGGTTCGGGTTCAGCACGCTGCCGGTCGGGCGCGTCCAGATCGTCGTCGAGAAGCCGTTCGGGAAGCCGGCCTGCGCGAGCAGCTGCTTCGCCTTCGCAGGATCGTACGCATACGGCGCGACGTCCTTCGCGTAGCTCCACGTGTTCGGCGGATACGGGTTGTTCGCGGCCGTCGCGGTGTTGTCGAACACGACCTTCAGGTAGGTCGCGCGGTCGAACGCGAGGTTCAGCGCCTCGCGCACCTTGTCGTTGTCGAGCGGCTTCTTCTGCGTGTTCAGCGCGACGAACGCGGTCATGAACGCGGGCGTCTGCACGACCTTCAGCGCGCCTTCGCCCTTCGCGGCAAGCACGTCCTGCGGCTTCGGCGACAGCGCGATCTGGCATTCGCCGGCCTTCACCTTCTGCATGCGCACCGACGGGTCGGGCGTGATCGCGTAGATCAGCCGGTCGACCTTCGGCTTCGTGCCCCAGTAGGTCGGGTTCACGTCGTAGCGGATCAGCGCGTCCTTCGTGTAGCTCTTCAGCACGAACGGGCCGGTGCCGATCGGCTTCGCGTTCAGGTCGGCCTGCTTGCCGGCCTTCAGCAGCTGGTCCGCGTATTCGGCCGAATAGATCGATGCGAAGCCCATCGTCAGGATCGGCACGAACGTCGCGTTCGGCTCGTTCAGCACGAACTTCACCGTGTTGTCGTCGACCTTCGTGACCGATTTCACGAGCTTCACGAGGCCCATCGACTGCGCGTGCGGAAAGCCGCTCGCGCCGGCCACCTTGTGCCACGGGTTCGCATCGTCGAGCATCCGCGTGAACGTGAACACGACGTCGTCCGCGTTCAGCGGGCGGCCCGGCTTGAAGGTGTCGGTAGTCTGGAACGCGATGTTCGGGCGCAGGTGGAACGTGTACGTGAGGCCGTCGGCGCTTGCCTCCCATTTGTCGGCGAGCGCGGGCACGACCTTCTTCGCGGCTTCGTCGTACGACACCAGCGTGTTGAAGATCACGTCGGCCGATGCGTTGGTCGTGACGAGCGAGTTGTACTGCACGACGTCGAAGCCGTCCGGGCTCGATTCCGTGCAGACGGTGAGCGGCTTGGCGGCGACGAGGCCGGGAGCGGCGAGGGCAGCGGCGAGCGCAGCCGCGGCGAACAGCTTGACGTGCATAGGTTCTCCCACGTGACTTGTGATTTTTGCCGGGTGTCGGAATGCGGGCACGGCCCGGTAGCGGGCGGGCCGGCGCGGCTGGCGAACAGCATACCGTCAAAGCGTGCGGCGCGTGAAAAAAGGCGCCGGAACGCGGTGAATTGAGCGACAAACGGCTGCGTTTGCGACGGAATGCGTGTTGGGGCGGCGGTGCGCGGGGGCGGGGGGCGGGAGGCGACGGGGGGGCGGACGGTCGCGAAGGCGGCGGGCGGCGACGAAGATCGGCGGGCGCGGCGGACCCGGCAGGGCAGCCGCAGCAGCGGCGCGCGGCGAGCGGTGCGGCTTGAACGCGGAAAACCGCGCGGCTGCGACGCCGATGAAGCGCCGACCCGGCGCGCATGGCGCGCCGGATACGCGATGAGCTCAGTGCGCGCCGGCCTTCGGCTTGCGCGGCGCCTTCTCGAACAGGCGGTCGTAGAGCCAGCGCGGCAGCACGTGCAGCACCTTCGCGACGACGCCCATCTGCCACGGAATCACGCGGAACGCGTGCTGACGCGCGATCGCACGCGCGGCGTGGGCCGCGAAGCGATCGGCGTCCATCAGGAACGGCATCCGGTACGGGTTGTGCGCGGTCATCGGCGTGCGGATATAGCCGGGCGCGATCGTCACGACGCCGACGCCGGCCGGGCGCAGCTCGACGCGCAGTGCCTCGAGATACTTGATCGCGGCCGATTTCGACGCGCTGTACGCGCCGGAGCCGGGCAGCCCGCGCACGCCGGCGACGCTCGCGACGCCGACCAGCGTGCCGTGACGCGCGGCCGTCATCGGGCCGACGAACGGCTCGAACGTCGCGACCATCCCGTAGTAATTGATGTCCATCACGTTGCGGAACGTGGCGAGGTCGCCCTGGCCCGTGACGGCGCCCTGGCTGATGCCTGCGTTCGCGATCACGACGTCGGGGCAGCCGTGCGCGGCGATGAACGACGCGGCGGCCGTCGCGAGCGCATCGGCGTCGCGCACGTCGGCGCAATAGACGGAAACGGACAGCTTGGGAAAGCGCCGCGCGAACGCATCGAGGGCATCGGTGCGGCGCGCGACGAGGGCGAGCGTGGCGCCCTGGCGGGCGTATTCCTCGGCCATCGCGAGGCCGAGGCCGCTCGACGCGCCGGTGATGAAGACCTTCAACGGAGTAGTCATGCCGGCGCGCGGGCGGGGATCAGAGCTTCTTCTCCTGAACCTGCTTCACGAGATAGTCGAGCACCTGCGCAGTGCCCGGAATGCTGTTCGTGTAAGCCGGGCCCGTCTTGTACTTGCCCTGGACGACGACCGTCGGCACGCCGTCGATCGCGTAGTTCTTCAGCAACTCGGCCGACTGCTTGACCTGGCCCTGCACGCTGAACGAGTTGTACGCGTCCGTGAACTGCTTCTTGTCGACGCCTTGCGTCGCCAGGAAGTCGGCCTGCGCCTGCGGCGTCAGCAGGTAGTTTTTCTGCTTGTGGATCGCGTTGAAGATCGCCGGCGTGACCTTCTCCGAGATGCCGAGCGCCGACACCGCGTAGAACAGCCGCGAGTGCGGGATGAAATCGTCGCGGAACGCGACCGGCACGCGCTTGAAGTCGATGTTGTTGCCCTGCTTCTTCACCCAGGCCTCGACGGTCGGCTCGAATTCGTAGCAGTGCGGGCAGCCGTACCAGAAGAACTCGATGACCTCGACCTTGCCGGCCGGTGCGGACACCGGCTGCGGCGACTTCATCACCTCGAAGTCCTTGCCGGACACCGGTGCGGCAGGCGACGCCTGGGCGAAGCCGGCGGCGGCCAGGCCCAGGGACAGAAGGAGCGTGCTAAGCAGTTTTTTCATGTTGTAGACGTCGAATCAGTTGCTCGGGTTACGAAACGTAACGGGTTCTGCGTGGGCGCGGCCGGTTGCTTACTGCTTCGTGAAACGGATCACCGCCGTGTCGACACCTGCATCGGACAGGCGCTGACGGGCCGAGTTCATATCCTCGAATTTCGAGAACGGGCCGACGCGCACGCGGAAATAGGTCACGCCGCTGACATCGCGCTTCGACACCTTCGACTCGAAGCCCTGGAAGCCCAGCCGCGCGCGCTGCTGCTCGGCGTCGCCTTCCGTCTTGTACGCGCCGACCTGCAGGAAGTAGCCGGTGTTCGCGTCGTTCGCGGTCGGCGGCTTCGCAGCCGCGGCGGACGTCGCGGACGGTGTCGGCTTCGGCGTGTTCGCGGCCAGTTGCTGCTGCTGTTTCTGCGCGGCAGCCTGCTGCGCCTGCTTCTGCGCGGCGAAGCGCGCGAGGTCGTCCTCGCCGCCTTGTTGCCGCTGTTGCTGCGCCTGTTGCGTCTTCTTCGGCGGCGGCGTGTTGTCGGCCGGCTTCGGCGCGACGGCGACGCCGTTGCCCGAGGACGCATTGTTCGATGCGGTGGTGTTGCTCGAGCCGCTGGCGCTGCTGGAGCCGTTCGAATTGCCTGACGGCGGCACCTCGACGATCTGCGGTTCGGGCAGCAGGCCGCCCTGGGTCTGGTTCGCGGCCTGGCCGGGCGCGGTGTTGGGCGGCGCGGGCTGCGCGGCCTGCGGCACCGGCTGGCCGGGCGTCTTGCCCTGCAGCGCGCGGTTCGGGTCGAACTGCTGCGGCTGGCTCGCGCCGTTGTCGGCCGGCGGCGGCGTGACCTTCGACACGAACGGCGACGGCGAACGCGTGATGTAGAGCGCCACCACCACCGCGATCGCGAGGCCGACGATCAGGCCCAGCACGATTCCAAGAAATGTCCCTCCGGCTTGTTTCGATTGCTTCGAAGTTCGGCGTGGTTGTGCCATTGCTTGAGTCACCTGCAAAAAGAATCGTGAAAAGGCTGCGGCGGGCACCCGAAGGCAGGCGCTCCTGCCGTGGCCATTCGCTGCCCGGTTCGGGCCGCTTACATCTTGGCGGGCGCGGACACGCCGAGCACCGCCAGACCATTCTCGAGCACCTGCCGGGTCGCGGCGAGGAGCGCGGCGCGCGCGTTGCGCGGCGCTTCGTCGTCGACCAGCACGCGCTCCGCATTGTAGAACGAGTGGAATTCACCAGCGAGATCGCGCAGGTAGAACGCAACCGCGTGCGGCGCCAGTTCGTTCGCGGCGTGCGTGAGCATGTCCGGATACTCGGCGAGCTTCTGCATCAACGACACGGCCTGCGGGCTCGTGAGCTGCGACAGGTCGGCACCCGGCAGCTGCGCGGCCTCGACGTTGTAGCGCGACTTCAGTTCGTTGAGCACCGAGCAGATCCGCGCATGCGCGTACTGGACGTAATAGACCGGGTTCTCGTCGTTCTGTTTCAGCGCGAGGTCGATGTCGAACACGAATTCGGTGTCGGCCTTGCGGGAGATCAGGAAGAAGCGGACCGCGTCGCGGCCGCGCGTGATGGTCGCCTCGTCGATCAGGTCGGGGGCCGCTTCCTGGCCCGGCACCGCGCCGCCCGACCATTCGATCAGGTCGCGCACGGTCACGTAGCTGCCCGCGCGCTTCGACAGCTTCACTTCCTGGCCGTCGCGCATCACGGTGACCATCTTGTGCAGCACGTAGTCGGGATAGCCCTTCGGGATGCCGATGTGCAGGCCCTGCAGGCCCGCGCGCACGCGCGCGATCGTGCCGTGGTGGTCCGAGCCCTGGATGTTGATCACCTGCGTGAAGCCGCGCTCCCATTTCGTCACGTGGTACGCGACGTCCGGCACGAAGTACGTGTACGTGCCGTCCGACTTGCGCATCACGCGATCCTTGTCGTCGCCTTCGTCGGTCGTGCGCAGCCACAGCGCGCCGTCCTGCTCGTAGGTCATGCCGGCCTTGATCAGCGCGTCGACCGTCTTCTCGACCCGGCCTTCGCTGTACAGCGACGACTCGAGGTAGTACTGGTCGAACTTCACGCCGAACGCCTGCAGGTCCATGTCCTGCTCATGACGCAGGTACGCGACCGCGAACTTGCGGATCGCGTCGAGATCCTCGATGTCGCCCGCGCCGGTGACCGGCTCGCCGTCTTTTGCAGCGACCGTCTCGCGGTTCAGGTAGTCGCGTGCGATGTCGGCGATGTATTCGCCGTTGTAGGCGGCTTCCGGCCAGCCCGCGTCGCCCGGCTTCAGGCCGCGCGCGCGCGCCTGCGTCGAGATCGCGAGGTTGCCGATCTGCACGCCGGCGTCGTTGTAGTAGAACTCGCGGTGCACCGCGTAGCCCTGGCTCGCGATCACGTTCGCGAGCACGTCGCCGAGCGCCGCCTGGCGGCCGTGGCCGACGTGCAGCGGGCCGGTCGGGTTGGCCGACACGAATTCGAGCAGCACCTGCTTGCCCTTTTCGCGATCCGACGTGCCGAACGCGCGGCCCTGGTCGAACACGGCGGCGATCACCGCCTGCTTCGCGGCGGCCGTCAGGCGCAGGTTGATGAAGCCGGGGCCGGCGATTTCGGCCGCGTCGACGAGCCCTTGCGCGGCCGGCTGGGCCGTGAGCGCGGCGACGATCTTCTCGGCGAGCTGGCGCGGGTTCGTGCCGAGCGGCTTGGCGAGCTGCATCGCGACGTTGCACGCGACGTCGCCGTGCGCGGCGACCTTCGGGCGCTCCAGCGTGATGGCCGGGGCGACGAATGCCGCGTCGGCGCCTTTCAGCGCGTGTGCGACCTGCGTGACGCTATCCGCGAGCAGGGCTTCGAGGGTCTGTTTGTGTGCTGGCAGCATGCTGGTAGAAGGCTTCGTTGGTGGCGACCGGAAACGCCGGCCGGCCGGCGCGCTTTTTAAGCGCGCGTTTCAGGGATCGCAGAATTTTAACAGGTGCTAATATGCCGCTCAGGCGCCCCGCGTCCGCGAGGCCGGACGCCGGTCTGCCGGCGTCCCCCCAACCGCGCCGCGCAGGCACAACAAGATGAAAAGGGAATTGTCATGATTACGTTCAAGAGCAAGGCGGCACAGGATCTCGACGTGCTGAAGGATTTCGCCGTGTACGTGCTGGGCCTCGTCGGCAAGCAGCTGGGCGAGCGCGGCGTCATTACGCACGACGAACTGGACCACGCGATCGCGAAGCTGGAAGGCGCCGTCGCGCAGGCGAAGCAGGAGCGCGCCGAGCACGCCGGCCATTTCCACGAGGACGAAACCGACCACGCGCACCACGAAGTGCCGCCGAGCCTGGCGCAGCGCGTCGCACCGTTCCTCACGATGCTGCGCGAAGCGAAGGCCGGCGAGGCCGACGTGCACTGGGGCTTCTGAGCTTCGTTGCCCGGCTGACGCAGATCCTAAGGTTGCGACGGCAAATGAAAAAGCCCGCTCGATGCGGGCTTTTTCATTTTGTCTGACCAGAAAGGCGGCGAGCCGCCCCGGTCGTGCGCGGCTCAGAGCTGCGGCGCAAGCGCGCGGCGCGCGTCGTCGAGCGACAGCGCCATCCGTTGCGCGTAGTCCCCGAGCTGATCCTGACCGATTTTCCCGACCGAGAAGTACGTGCTGTCCGGGTGCGCGAGGTAGAAGCCCGACACGCTCGCGGCCGGCAGCATCGCCAGCGAATCGGTCACGCTCATCCCGATTTCCTCCGCATGCAGCGCGGCGAACATGTCGCGCTTCACGAGGTGGTCGGGGCAGGCCGGGTAGCCGGGCGCCGGGCGGATGCCCGCGTACTTTTCGGCGATCAGCGCATCGTTGTCGAGCGTCTCGCCGCTCGCGTAGCCCCACAGCTCGCGGCGCACGCGCGCGTGCATCGCCTCGGCGAACGCTTCCGCGAAGCGGTCGGCGAGCGCCTTCAGCATGATCGCGCTGTAATCGTCGTGGTCGGCTTCGAACTGCTTTTCCTTCACGTCGACGCCGAGGCCGGCCGTCACCGCGAACATCCCAATGTAGTCGGCCACGCCCGATTCCTTCGGCGCGATGAAGTCGGCGAGCGAGCGGTTCGGGCGCATCACGCCGTCGACCACCGGACGCACGCTCTGCTGGCGCAGGTTGCGCCACGTGAGCAGCACTTCCGAGCGCGAGTCGTCGGTGTAGATCTCGATGTCGTCGTCGTTGACCGTGTTCGCGGGCAGCAGCGAGATCACGCCGTTCGCGGTCAGCCAGCGGCCCTGGATCAGGCGCGCGAGCATCGACTTCGCGTCGGAGAACACGCGCCGCGCCGATTCGCCGACGATCTCGTCGTTCAGGATCGCCGGGTACGGGCCCGCGAGATCCCAGGTCTGGAAGAACGGACCCCAGTCGATGTAGTTCGCGAGCTCGTTCAGGTCGTAGTTCCTGAACACGCGCCGGCCGATGAACTTCGGCTTCACCGGCCGGTAACCCGCCCAGTCGACCTTCGTCTTGTTCGCGCGCGCCTCGGCGAGCGTGACCATCGGCTGCGCCTTGCGGTTCGCGTGCTGGTCGCGGATCCGTTCGTAGTCGGACTTCAGTTCGTCGAGGTACTTCGCCGCGCCTTCGTCCGACAGCAGGTTCGACGCGACCGACACCGAGCGCGAGGCGTCCGGCACGTAGACGACCGGGCCTTCGTAGTGCGGCGCGATCTTCACGGCCGTGTGCACGCGCGAGGTCGTCGCGCCGCCGATCAGGAGCGGGATCTTCTTCACGCGGAAGTAGTCGTCGCGCTGCATTTCGGACGCGACGTACGCCATTTCCTCGAGGCTCGGCGTGATGAGGCCCGACAGCCCGATGATGTCCGCGCCCTCGACCTTCGCCTTCGCGAGGATCTCGTTGCACGGGACCATCACGCCCATGTTGACCACTTCGAAGTTGTTGCACTGGAGCACGACCGACACGATGTTCTTGCCGATGTCGTGCACGTCGCCCTTCACGGTCGCGATGACGATCTTGCCCTTCGCGCGCACGTCGCCGCCCGCTTCCGCGAGCAGCCGCTTTTCTTCCTCGATGAACGGGATCAGGTGCGCGACGGCCTGCTTCATCACGCGCGCCGACTTCACGACCTGCGGCAGGAACATCTTGCCCTGGCCGAACAGGTCGCCGACGATGTTCATCCCGTCCATCAGCGGGCCTTCGATCACGTTGATCGGGCGGCCGCCGGCCGCGGCGATCTTCGCGCGCACCTCTTCCGTATCCTCGACGATGAAGTTCGTGATCCCGTGCACGAGCGCGTGCGAGAGCCGCTTCTCGACCGGTTGGTTGCGCCACTCGAGGTTCTCTTCCTTCTTCGCGCCACCTGCCTTGAACTTGTCGGCGATTTCGAGGAGCCGGTCGGTGGAATCGTCGCGGCGGTTCAGGATCACGTCCTCGACGCGCTCGCGCAGTTCCGCGTCGAGATCGGCGTACACGCCGAGCTGGCCCGCGTTCACGATGCCCATGTCCATCCCCGCCTGGATCGCGTGGTACAGGAACACGGTGTGGATCGCCTCGCGCACCGGGTCGTTGCCGCGGAACGAGAACGACACGTTCGACACGCCGCCGCTCACCTTCGCGTACGGCAGGTTCTGCTTGATCCAGCGGGTCGCCTCGATGAAGTCGACCGCGTAGTTGTTGTGCTCCTCGATGCCGGTCGCGACCGCGAAGATGTTCGGGTCGAAGATGATGTCTTCCGGCGGGAAGCCGACTTCGTTCACGAGAAAGTCGTACGAGCGCTTGCAGATCTCGGTCTTGCGCGCGTAGGTATCGGCCTGGCCCGTCTCGTCGAACGCCATCACGACCGCGGCCGCGCCGTAGCGGCGGATCAGGTTCGCGTGGTGGCGGAACGCTTCCTCGCCTTCCTTCAGCGAGATCGAGTTCACGATCGCCTTGCCCTGCACGCACTTGAGGCCGGCCTCGATCACGTCCCACTTCGACGAGTCGATCATGATCGGCACGCGCGCGATGTCCGGCTCGGATGCGATCAGGTTCAGGAAGCGCACCATCGCCGCCTTCGAATCGAGCATCGCCTCGTCCATGTTGATGTCGATCACCTGCGCGCCGTTCTCGACCTGCTGGCGCGCGACGGCGAGCGCCTCGTCGAACTGGCCGTTGAGGATCATTCGCGCGAACGCCTTCGAGCCGGTGACGTTGGTGCGTTCACCGACGTTGATGAAGAGCGTCCCGGACGTGACGTTGAACGGCTCGAGGCCGGCAAGGCGCATCATGTGATCGGTCATGGCGGTGCGAATTCGTGTGATGTGGGGCGGGCGTTGGGGCGGTCGGTCAGGCGGCGTCGCTGTACTGGCTCGGCCAGCGGCGCGGTTTCACGTCGGCGAGCGCCTTCGCGATCTCGGCGATGTGCTCGGGCGTCGTGCCGCAGCAGCCACCCGCGAGGTTCACGAGCCCGGCCTGTGCGAATTCCTTCAAGAGGCCCGACGTGACGTCCGGCGTCTCGTCGAAGCCGGTGTCGCTCATCGGGTTCGGCAGGCCCGCGTTCGGGTAGCACGACACGTAGGTGTCGCACAGCTTCGCGAGCTCGGCGATGTACGGGCGCATCAGCGCCGCGCCGAGCGCGCAGTTCAGGCCGAACGTGAGCGGCTTCGCGTGGCGCAGCGAATTCCAGAACGCCTCGACCGTCTGGCCCGACAGGATGCGGCCCGAGGCGTCGGTCACGGTGCCCGAGATCATGATCGGCAGGCGCTCGCCGGTGTCCTCGAACAATTCGTCGAGCGCGAACAGGGCGGCCTTCGCGTTCAGCGTGTCGAAGATCGTCTCGACGAGGAACAGGTCGACGCCGCCGTCGAGCAGCGCCTTCGCCTGCTGGTAATACGCGTCGCGCAGCTCGTCGAACGTGACATTGCGCGCGCCCGGGTCGTTGACGTCCGGCGAGATGCTCGCCGTCTTCGGCGTCGGCCCGATCGCGCCCGCGACGAAGCGTGGCTTGTCAGGCGTGGCGTAGCGGGCGGCCGATTCGCGCGCGAGCCGCGCCGATTCGACGTTCATCTCGACGACGAGGTCTTCCATCCCGTAGTCGGCCTGCGCGACCGTCGTCGCGCCGAACGTGTTGGTTTCGACGATGTCGGCGCCGGCCGCGAAGTACTGGTCGTGGATCTCGCTGATGATCTGCGGTTGCGTGAGCGACAGCAGCTCGTTATTGCCCTTGATGTCGCGCGGGAAGTCCTTGAAGCGCTCGCCGCGATAGGCCGCCTCGTCGAGCTTGTAGCGCTGGATCATCGTGCCCATCGCGCCGTCGAGGATCAGGATGCGCGATTTCAGCAGCGCGGGCAGTTCGGCGCCGCGCGTGTAGGGCGCGTCGGGCGGGGCGGAAGCAGCGAGAGGGGTCGCGGACATGGCGGAAGAGCGGCGAAGACGGGAAAACCGTCATTGTAGCCGGTGCGCCGGGGCGTCGCCCGGCCTCGCGCGGTGCGGGCAGCGGTGCCGGCGCGATGCGCGCGGCGAGCATGGTCCGCGCGACGCAGGCGCGCCTGCCGCGCAGGGCCTCCCAAAAGGAAAACCCCCGCCCGGCGAACCGGACGGGGGCTTGGATCGGAGTGCTCGCGGCGCCGCGCCAGCGCGCGGCGAATGACCCGGCGATGCGCCGGGCCGGGAGTGGTCAGTGCAGGACGACGGGCATCATCATCAGGCTGTCGAACTGTCCGAGGAATTCGTCCACTTCGTCGAGCGACGGTTCATCCTCGATCAGCTGTTTCACGTGCGCGCGGAATCGCTCGGCAAGCTCGCCGTCGATGAAGATCTCGCGCTGCGCGTTCTTGTCGACGATTTCGTATCCGCCGGCATTCATCAGATGGTGACCGGCCTGCGGCGCAAATTCGACGACGCAGTAGTTGGGGCTGTTGTAGATCATTTGCATGGCGGCACTCCTCTTCGCAGTGGCATCTGGCCTTGTTGTCCCGTAGGTGGGGCAGGCCTTGCCGGTTTCAAGGGGCTTGCGCTGCACACCCCGTTCTCCCGTTTGCGTGGGGTGTATCGGGTTAGAAGCCGATGTCTATCAAACGTTTCTTATTGTGATCCGGTGCACTGAAATAGTTGTTAAAGAGTGTCATCGGCCATTTCGGCGAGACCTTTAGTCGGTCGAAATTGCCGATTGGTCGATCGTCACGGCGCGGACGGCGTCGATGCTGGCGGTGCAGCCGCGGGCGCGGACGGTTGCACGTCGGCCGGCGGCGCAGGTTGTGCCGGTTGTGCCGGTTGTGCCGGCTCCGCGGCCGGTGCGGCGGCCGCCGGCGCGCTGGCGGGCGTGTTTGTTGCGCGTTCTGTCGCGCCGTCGGCCGGGGCGCCCGGCGGGGCGAGCCGGCCGTGCCACAGCAACTCGATCTGCGCGCCGTTCGGTTCCGTCTGCACGAGCCGCGCGGGCAGCCAGCCGAGCGACGGCGCGAGCCACATGTCGATGCGGCGCGTGTCGCCGTCGCGGCGCGGCAGCCGCATGAAGTGGCGTGCGCGGACGATGCCGGCCTGCGTCTGCACGTCCTCGTCGCCGATCACGGTGATCGGCCAGGTCTCGCCGCTGTTGTTGTCGATCACGAAGAACTGTTGCGTGACGCCCCGCTCGTACGCGGACGGATTGCCGCTCACCAGCCCCGACAGCTGCATCAGCATGCTGAAGCGATCCTGCACGCCGTCGGGCAGCGGCGCGTTGTTCGGCGTGCGCGTGAAGACGACCTGGCGGATCTCGCGGTTGAAGATCGCGATGTCCTCGGGCCGTTTGCCGCGCTTCTCGACATAACGGGCGGGCGCGACGCCGAATGCGTCGATGCGGCCTTCGCTGCGGTAGGCGAACGGACCGACGAACGGCACGGGCATCGACACCGACAGGTCGTAGGTGTGTCCGTCGGTGCGCCAGTGGATCGTGCCGATCATGTTCTGCATCCCGTTGTAGAACGTATCGTACTGCAGGTCGCCGGACGGCGGCGCCGTGAACTTCACGCCGCTCGTCGCAGGGCCCGGCGTCGCGGCACTGCCGGCGCCGCCGGCCGATGCCGCGTGCGCGCCCGATGCGCCTGCCGTGCCGCTCGCGGCGGCGGCCGCGGCCGGCGGCGGCTCACCGTGCTCGGCCGTCTGTGTCGACGTGAGGACGGGCTCGGGCGACGGCGCGGGCTTCGGTGCGGCGGGGGCCGGCTTTGCCGGCGCAGGCTCGGCCGGATGTTCGGCCGGATGTTCGGCCGGCTTTGGCGCGGGCTGGCGCTCGATCGGCCGTGGCTTCAGCAGCTCGATCTGCACCGGTATCTCGGCGGGCGCGGGCGGCGTGAACGATTCGCGGTTGCGCGTCAGCCACAACGCCGCGAGCGCGTGCAGCGCCAGCACGACGACGAGCGCGATGCCCGCGCGCAGCCAGTGGCGGGGCAGGGCATGACGAGGACGGGTGTCGGCAGGCGGCATCGGCGAAACGGAACAGGGTTGGGGCGGTCGTGGGGGCGTGCGCAGCGCACGTCACATCCGTCGGACCGCCGGCTGCGCCGCGCGTTCGCGGTGCAGGGTTTCGCACGGGTGGCGCGCGCCTCGCGTGTCAGGCGTCGCGCGCGTCCGGACTATAGCCGAGTTCGTAAGACAGTTTTTGCGCGCACGCACGCAGCGCGGTGTCGATCTCGCCGCCCCACGCGATGTCGAACGAGCCTTCCTGGCCGAGCGCGACGATCGCGAGCGCGAGTTCGCCGACCGCGTCGAACACCGGCATGCAGAACGCGTGAATGGTGGGCAGCAGCATCCCCTCGACACGCGCGGCCTGGTGCGCGCGCACCTCGGCGAGCACCGCGTCGACCTCGTCGAGCGTGCGCGGGCCGCCGTGATGCGGCGAGCGGCGCGTATCGGCGAGTTCGCGTTCGAGCATCGCCGCGGTCTTGCTGCGCGGCAGGTACGCGGCGAACAGCAGGCCCGTCGCGGAGCCGAGCAGCGGCATCACGTCGCCGAGCTTCAGCGACGCCTTCGCCGGATGGCTCGATTCCATCCAGTGCACGATCGTCGGCCCCTGGTTGCCCCACACGGCGATGCCGACCGTCTGGTCGAGCCGGTCGCGGAATTCGGTCAGCGCGATCCGCGCGAGCTTCACGCCGTCGACGCGCGCGAGCCGCGCGAGCCCCATCTGCAGCGCGAAGCCGCCGAGCTCGTAGCGGCCCGACACGGGATCCTGCGACACGACGCCGAGCCGCGAGAAGCTGACCAGGTAGCGGTGCGCCTTCGCCGGGCTCATGCCCGCGCGCTGCGCGAGGTCGCGCAGCATCATCGCGCGCGGCTCGCTCGTCAGCACGTCGAGCAGGCGGAAGCCGACCTCGATCGACTGGATGCCGGAGCGCAGCTTCTCGCCGCCTTCGCCGTGCTCGCCGGCGCCGGCGTCGTCGGTGTCGGAATCAGCGGGATCGTCGTCGGGAAGCGGGCTGGCAGGCATGGGTAACGGGGGCGCGACAAGGCGGCAAGGGTCGGACGAAAGCGGCACGCACGATCGTGGCACGCCGCACGGATTCACCATCGTAAAATAGATTCCCTCCATCGTCACTACAACGGCAGATACCCCATGAAACTTGCATCGCTGAAGGACGGCACGCGCGACGGCCAGCTGATCGTCGTGTCGCGCGACCTGCACACCGCGGCGATCGCCGATGCGATCGCGCCGACGCTGCAGCGCGTCCTCGACGACTGGGCGTTCTATGCGCCGCAACTGCGTGACCTGTACGACGCGCTGAATCACGGCCGCGCGCGCAACGCGTTCGCGTTCGATCCGGCGAACTGCATGGCGCCGCTGCCGCGCGCGTTCCAGTGGGCCGACGGCTCCGCGTACGTGAACCATGTCGAGCTCGTGCGCCGCGCGCGCGGCGCCGAGATGCCGCCGGAGTTCTGGACCGATCCGCTGATGTACCAGGGCGGCAGCGACGACTTCCTCGGCGCGCGCGACGACATCGTGTGCCCGTCGGAGGAATGGGGCATCGACTTCGAGGCCGAGGTCGCGGTGATCACCGGCGACGTGCCGATGAGCGCAACGCCCGACGACGCGCTGAAGGCCGTGCGGCTCGTCGCGCTCGTGAACGACGTGTCGCTGCGCAACCTGATTCCGGCCGAGCTCGCGAAGGGCTTCGGCTTCTTCCAGAGCAAGCCGGCCACCGCGTTTGCACCGGTCGCGGTGACGCTCGACGAGCTCGGCGACGAATGGCGCGAGGGCCGCGTGCACCGGCCGATGATCGTTCACTGGAACGGCAGGAAGGTCGGCCAGCCCGACGCGGGCACCGACATGGTGTTCCACTTCGGCCAGCTGATCGCGCATGCGGCGAAGACGCGCAACCTGCGTGCCGGCTCGATCGTCGGCTCGGGCACCGTGTCGAACAAGGACGCGAAGCGCGGCTACTGCTGCATCGCCGAGAAGCGCTGCCTCGAGACGATCGAGCACGGCGCGCCGCAGACCGAATTCATGCGCTACGGCGACACCGTGCGCATCGAGATGTTCGACGCGGCCGGCAAGTCGATCTTCGGCGCGATCGAGCAGGCGGTCGCGCCGCCCGACGGCGCGGCCTGACGCAGCCGCGAAGCCCGGCCCCGGCCCGCGCGCCGGGTTTCGCCTGATGTTTGCCCGCGCGGGCTTGGCTACACTCGATTCAAGCGTTTCAGGAACCCGGGAGCTGCGCATGGCCGATCTCGCCGCATACGGCGGTTACGAAGCACTGAAGGTGACGCGCCGCGAGCATGGCGTGCTCGACATCGTGATGAGCGGCGAGGGCGCGAACCGCAGCGGCCTCGCGACCGCGAACGAGCGCATGCATCGCGAGCTCGCCGACATCTGGCGCGACGTCGACCGCGATCCCGACACGCGCGTCGCGGTGATCCGCGGCGAGGGCAAGGGTTTTTCGGCGGGCGGCGATCTCGCGCTCGTCGAGGCGATGGCGAACGATTTCGACGTGCGCGCCCGCGTATGGCGCGAGGCGCGCGACCTCGTCTACAACGTGATCAACTGCAGCAAGCCGATCGTGTCCGCGATGCACGGGCCGGCCGTCGGCGCGGGGCTCGTCGCCGGGCTGCTCGCCGACATCTCGATCGCCGCGAAGGATGCGCGCATCATCGACGGCCATACGCGGCTCGGCGTCGCGGCCGGCGATCATGCGGCGATCGTGTGGCCGCTGCTGTGCGGGATGGCGAAGGCGAAGTACTACCTGCTGCTGTGCGAGCCGGTGAGCGGCGAGGAGGCCGAGCGGATCGGCCTCGTGTCGCTCGCGGTCGAGCCGGCCGACCTGCTGCCGAAGGCGTACGAAGTGGCCGAGCGGCTCGCGCACGGGTCGCAGTCGGCGATCCGCTGGACCAAGTACGCGCTGAACAACTGGCTGCGCAGCGCCGGGCCGACGTTCGATACGTCGCTCGCGCTCGAATTCATGGGCTTCTCGGGGCCCGACGTGCAGGAAGGCATCCGCTCGCTGCGCGAGCGGCGCCCGCCCGACTTCCCCGGCGACGCACCGTTCTGACGCGCGCTATGATCGAACCCAGGGCGGCCGCGCGACCCGTGCCGGCCGCTTCGCCCACCCAGTCAACCAGGATGCCCGTATGACGACCGATGCCCCCGGCTCCAATCCTTTCGCCGGCTTTGCCGGTTTCAAGCCTGCCGACATGCTCGACCGGATGTGGGACATGATGCGGATGTCGCCGTTCGGCGGGATGGCGTCGTTTCCCGGCGCCGCCTCGGGGCTGCCGCCGTCGCTGTCGAGCATGTCCGACATGATGGCGCCGCTCACGAGCGTCGAGGAGCTCGACAAGCGGATCACCGATCTGCGCGCGGTCGAGCAGTGGCTCAAGCTCAATCTCGGGATGCTGCAGTCCGCGATCCAGGCGCTCGAGGTGCAGCGCGCGACGCTCGCGACGCTGCGCGCGTTCGGCGCGTTCGCACAAAGCTCGATGTCGGCCGCCGAGGAAGCCGCGGTCGCGGCCGCGCAGGCGGCTTCCGCGCCGCGCGCCGACACGCGGCAAGCGCCGGACGCCGCCGCCGCAGCAGCAGCAGCCGCAGCCGCTGCCGCGGCGGACGCATCGCCGTCAGGCGACGCCGCGCCACAGGCGTTCGACCCGGCCGGCTGGTGGAACCTGCTGCAGGCGCAGTTCAACCAGCTCGCGAGCCTCGCGATGACGCAGCCGGGCGCGCAGTCCGCGGCGCCGGGCGAGGCGCCGCCCGGACAGGCCGCACCGACGGCGCGGGCGGAACCGCCCGCACCGGCCGCGGCGGCCGCCGCCGCGCCGCGCAAGCCGGCCGCGAAGCGTGCGAAGCCGGCCGGTTCGGCGGGTTCGGCCGCGGCGCGCGCGGCAGCCGCTTCGTCGCCCGAAACGCGTCCGCCGAAGCGCTCGACGTGACGCGAGCCGGATAGCAGGTCGATCATGCGGCTCGCGCTCGTTCTGATGGGCGGCGGCGCACGCGCCGCCTACCAGGTCGGCGTGCTGAAGGCGCTGGCCGAGATCTCGCGCGAGGCCGATCCGTACCGGCACACGGTGCCGTTCACGGTCGTATGTGGATCGTCGGCCGGCGCGATCAATGCGACGTCGATCGCGAGCCACGCGGACGACTTTTCGCACGGCGTGCGGCGTCTGCTCGAATTCTGGGAGCCGCTGCGCGCGGACTACGTGTATCGCACCGACTGGCTCGGCATCGCGGCCGCGGGCGCACGCTGGCTCGCGACGATGAGCTTCGGCTGGGCGGCGCGCCGTTCGCCGCGCGGACTGCTCGACAACGCGCCGCTCGCGCACCTGCTGCAGCGCGAGCTGAGTTTTCACCGGATCGAGCAGATGCTCGAGGCCCGCCTGCTGCACGCGCTCTCGATCACGGCGCTCAGCTATTCGAGCGGCCGGCACCTGACCTTCTACCAGGCCGCCGAACCGATCCAGGCATGGCGGCGCGCGCAGCGCACCGCGCGGCTCGTCGACCTGTCGGCGTCGCACCTGCTCGCGTCGTCGGCCATTCCGTTCGTGTTTCCTGCCGTGCCGCTCGTGCTCGACGGGCAGATCGAGTACTTCGGCGACGGGTCGATCCGGCAGGTCGCGCCGCTGTCGCCGGCGATCCACTTCGGCGCGGACCGGATCGTCGTGATCGGCGCGGCCGATCCGCGCCCCGAGATTCCCGCCGCGAACGGATCGGGACGGGCACGCGGTTATCCGACGCTCGCCCAGATCGGCCAGCAGGTGCTCGCGAGCGTGTTTCTCGACTCGATCGGTTCCGACATCGAGCGCATCGAGCACATCAACCGGATGATCGAGCACCTGCCGCACCAGGTCGAAGTGGACAGCGGCTGGCGGCACGTCGACGTGCTCGCGATCGCGCCGTCCGAGCGCATCGAGCTGATCGCCGCGAAACACCTGAAGCAGATGCCGGCGACGATGCGCGGGCTGCTCGGCGCCATCGGCGGCAGCCAGCCGGCCGGCGCGTCGTTCGCGAGCTACCTGCTGTTCGAGGAAGCGTTCACGCGCGAGCTGATCGAGCTCGGCTACCGCGACGGGCGCGCGCAGCGCGACACGCTGGCGGAATGGATCGCACGGGCCGACGGCGGCAGCGCGCCGGCGGCCGGCACGCCGCCGGAAGGCGGTATCGCGACGGGCGAAATACGGGTCTGACGCGCGTGCGGCTCGCCCGAAACGGGCTCGAGACAGGCCTGGAATGGATCCGGCTTACAATCCAGCTTACATATCGGTTGCGTTTTCGCCACGCCGGCCCGCGACCGATCGCCGCACCCGCCGTTGGCGGCGCGCGACCCGGTCCGCGTCTCGGAACCGTCATGGGCGCGTGCTATCATGGCCGCCGCCGTATACACCATATCGAGCAGCCCGCCGGTCCGGCGGCCGCACGGGGTCCATCCGGGAACCGCGTGGCGCCGGGGTGGGCTCGCCACCGAGCCGGCCTGCGCCGGCCCCCACATCAGGCACGCGCGGCCGGTTCCGTTCGAGCGGAGCGGGGCTGCGGCGTGCCTCGAGGCGGCGGCGCGGCCGCCCGGCTGCCGGACGCGGAAACTGCGTCCGGGGGCTGGATTCACGCGTAAAATTAGAGTCTTGGCTGCAAAAAGCGCGCTCGCGCGCCTACGCGGCAACAGTCACGTTTAGAGAAGTCGCATTGCGCAGAACAGGGGTGGGACCATCATGAACACCATGCTTTATCCGGAACTTTACAGGTCGCTCGAAGCTGTCCGCTGGGACATGGAGAAGGACATTCCGTGGGACAAGTTCGACGCTTCGCTGCTCACCGACGAGCAGGCGAAGACGATCAAGATGAACGCGATCACCGAATGGTCGGCGCTGCCCGCGACGGAGATGTTCCTGCGCGACAACCAGCACGACAGCGACTTTTCCGCGTTCATGAGCGTGTGGTTCTTCGAGGAGCAGAAGCATTCGCTCGTGCTGATGGAATACCTGCGCCGCTTCCGGCCGGAAATGGTGCCGACCGAGGAAGAACTGCACGCGGTGCGCTTCGAGTTCGATCCGGCGCCGCCGCTCGAGACGCTGATGCTGCACTTCTGCGGCGAGATCCGCCTGAACCACTGGTATCGCTGCGCGGCAGACTGGCACACCGAGCCGGTCATCAAGCACATCTACGAAACGATCTCGCGCGATGAAGCGCGCCATGGCGGCGCGTACCTGCGCTACATGAAGAAGGCGCTGAACAACTGCGGCGACGTCGCGCGCGCGGCGTTCGCGAAGATCGGCGTGCTGATGGCGTCGGCGCGCCGCACCGAGAAGCCGCTGCACCCGACCAACCTGCACGTGAACCAAGCGCTGTTTCCGCGCGACACCGTGCAGTCGCGCCTGCCCGATCCGGAATGGCTCGAGCGCTGGCTCGACGAGCAGATCCGCTTCGACGGCGAGTGGGAAAAGAAGGTCGTCGAACGGATCCTGCACAACCTGTCGATCCTGTTCGAGCGCACGTTCGCGACCGCGCAGGAGCTGAACCGCTACCGCAAGGAAGTCACCGGCCGCCTGCAGTCCGAAAGCGGCCCGTCGTCGGCCGCGCAACCGGCCTGAGGCCGCGCGGCCGCGCAACCGGCGTGACGCTCCGCCGGTTGCGATCGTCGCGGTGAATTCCTGCATGAAGCCCGCCCGGCCATCCGGCGGGCTTTTTATCTGGCGCCGCCGTGTTCCGTCGCGACGTGCACCGCGCGCCGCATACGCCATCCGATACCCATCATGTCCGCTACCTTCGAACGCAAGCTGATCACCCGCGACGCCCTGGTTGCCCTGCGCGCTTCGCTGCCCTCGCCCGTCGTGTTCACGAACGGCGTGTTCGACATCCTGCACCGTGGCCACGTCACCTATCTCGCCGATGCGAAGGCGCTCGGCGCATGCCTGATCGTCGGCGTGAACAGCGATGCGTCGGTGCGCATGCTCGGCAAGGGCGACGACCGTCCGATCAACCGCGAGGACGACCGGATGGCGCTGCTCGCGGCGCTGGAGAGCGTCGACTGGGTCGTGAAGTTCGAGGAAAAGACGCCGGTGTCGCTGATCGAGGCCGCCCGTCCGGACATTCTCGTGAAAGGCGGCGACTACGACATGGACGTGCTGCCGGAATCGGCCCTCGTGCGCGGCTGGGGCGGTCGCGCGCTCGCGATTCCGTTCGAGCACGACCGCTCGACCACCGCGCTGCTGAAGAAGGTGCGCGCGCAGCAGTCCTGAGGCGGGTGCCGCGCCGTCAGGGCGCGGATGCCGCGGACGCCGCGAGCGGCTCGGTCGTGACGGCCGGCGCGGCGATCGGACCGCCGATCACGGGCTGATCGGCCGCTTGCGCGAGCGGCATCGCATGCAGCGCATCGGGCCGCACCTGCCGGGACAGCACGCCCGGTTCGCGCGGGCCGGCCGCCGGCAGCGGCCCGAACACGCCGCGCACTGCCACGAACGCGAGCAGGTTCGCGAGAAAGAGAACAGCGATCAGCCAGCGCAGCATCGTCGACACTCCTCGTCGTGCTTCAGTCGTTCAACCGTTCAGTCGGGCCGGCCGCATGGCAGGTGTTGTCGTTGCAGCCGGCGATCGTTCGCGACGGCCGGGCCGCGTGAACGGCCGGCTGCCTGCACGGGCGCAAACACCGGCGCCCGATTTTCCATCCTCGACGTGACGAGGCCCGCGGCCGGGCATCCGTCGACGCGGCCGGCGCGATGCCGGCCGGTTTTTCGTCAATCCTGCGCCGCCGCTTCCGCGGCGATCAGCGCAAGTCCGGACAGGATCAGCGCGTCGTGCCTCGTATGCGGCAGCGTCAGCGCGCGCGCGACGTCGTCCGCCGCACCGCCTGCCAGCACGAGCCGCACGGGCGCCTGCCACGCATCGGCGAGATCGCGCCATGCGCGTTCGATCAGCCCTGCCTGCGCGTACAGGCAGCCCGCCGACAGCGAGCGCGGCGTATCGACCTGGAACGGCTCGGCCTGCGCGCCCGCGAGCAGCCCGCTCGCGATGTCGGTGGTCAGCGTCGGCAGCTGCGCGGTGTGCGTGCCGAGTGCGCGCATCATCAGCGCCCAGCCCGGCGCGATCAGCCCGCCGGTGAATCGACCGTCCGCGCGCAGCGCTTCGAGCGTCGTCGCCGTGCCGAACGTCGCGATCAGCAGATGCTCGCCCGGAAACGCCGCACGTGCGCCGATCAAGCCGGCCCAGCGATCGCTGCCAAGCTGTTCGGGCGTCGTGTAGCCGTTCGTCACGCCGCATTGCGCGGGCCGCGAGCGGATCGTCGTGCGCGGCAGGCCGGGCCAGCGGGCGTCGAGCAGCGCGTCGAGCCGTGCGGCCACGTCGGCGCCCGCGACGTTCGAGATCCATGCGCCATGTGGACGCGGCAGGGCCGACCAGTCGGGATCGGCGCCGCCGTCGCGCGCATGGCCGAACGCGCCGGTCTCGACGAGCGTGCGCTGCGCGTCGGCGAGCGCCCACTTGATCCGGCTGTTGCCGGCGTCGATCAGCAGATGCGGTTCGCTCATTGCGCTTCGCGCAGCGACACGTCGCCGGCCGCGATCGCCTGTACGCCATCGGGTGTATCGAGCAGCAGCTGGCCGGTCGCGTCGATGCCCGTCGCGATGCCGCGCACGCGTTCGACGCCCTGTTCGAGCAGCACGACTTCGCGTCCCGCGTACGCGTGCAGCGCATGCCAGCGCGGCAGGAACGGCGCGAGCCCGTCAGTGCCGAACTGCGTGAGTGCGGGCGTGAGCGCGTTCAGCGCCGCGGCGAGCGTATCGGTGAGGTTGGCCGATGCGCACGCGGCCGACAGCGCGGCCGGCGGCAGCCCGCTCGCGAGCGACGCTTCGCGCGCGCGCAGCGCGTCGACCTGCGCGGCGACCGCTTCCGCGCCGCGCACGTTGATGCCGAAGCCGATCACGACGGCGGTCGCGTCGGCGGTGGTCCAGACGGTTTCGATCAGGATCCCGGCGAGCTTGCCGACGATGCGCGACGTGCCGTCGTCGGTGGCCGTCAGCAGCAGGTCGTTCGGCCATTTGAGCGCGACGCGCGTGCGGGCGTCGAGCGGCAGCGCGGCGAGCCCTTCCGCGAGCGCGACGCCGATCGCGATGCTGAGGCCGCCGAGCGCGTCGACCGGGCGCGGCACGATGCAGCCGACCGAGCACAGCAGCGCGTTGCCGGGCTGCGCGAACCACGGACGGCCCTGCCGTCCGCGACCGGCCGTCTGCTCGAACGCGACGCGCACGAGCGGCGCGGGCAGCGCGTTCGCGGTGCGCGGCAGCGCCTTCAGGCGCGTCGCGACGTCGGCGTTGGTCGAGCCGGTGGCGGCGACGATGTCGAGCGGCCACGCGCGCGGCGCGGCGTCCAGGTGCGCCTCGAGCCGGTTGCGCGCGATGTGCGCGTCGCCGGAGTCGGGCGTGTCGGAGGAGGTGGGGGCGTTCATGGCGCCTATTGTAGCGACAGGGTGACGGGATCGTACCGGGAACGGAGCCGGGCAGCGGCGTCGCGGCGTGTCGCCAAACCGCGAGCCGGCGTCCTGCCAGACCACGGCCTCGTTGCTGTTTCGTCTGCTTGATTCGGCATCGTCGAGCGCCGGCGCGCCGGTGTCTTGATATTCCCGATCGGCGAGACTAGGTTCGATATATCCGCACCGGCGCCGTGTTTCGACGGGTTTGCCCGCAGCGACGCAGGTGAGCCGGAGGGCGTCAGGCCGTTCTCGTTGCTGTTGCATCGAGGGAAAAGACGATGACGCGCGCATGTCGGCGATTGTCGGAGTCGGTCGCGTCGGCGCGCTCGGCGGTTCGTTCCGGAACTTCGCATACGCAACCGGTATTGACGCGGCGGCAGACCGCTTTCAAGGAGGTCGCCATGCAACTTCACATGCATTCGCATCATTACGTGCACCGCATGCCGGATTGGCGCGCAGCCGTGATCGGCGGGGGCGTCGCGGGTGCCGCGATCCTCGTCGCCGAGATCGTCGAGGCGGTTATCGTCGGACAAGGCGCATGGGCGCCGCTGCGCATGATCGCGGCAATCTACTTCGGCGAGGACGCGCTTGCGCCGTCGGCCACGTTCGAAGTGGGGATCCTGCTCGCGGCGCTGGGCGTGCACGCCGCGTTGACGATCGTGTTCGGGCTGATCCTGGCGGTGATCGCCGCGCCGTTCAGCCTGGATTCGAGCATCGGGATGGCGACGCTGGCGGGCGCCTCGTTCGGCCTGCTGCTGTACGTCGTCAACTTCTACGCAATGACGCAATTTTTCCCGTGGTTCGCCGACGCACGAGGCTGGGTGAGTGCGCTCGATCACGTCGCGTTCGGGCTGATTGCATCCCACGTCTACCGGAGCGTGGAGCGACGCGCGCAGGATCTCGCCGCCTGAGGGGCGCGGGCGGCGGCGACTGGCCGGACGACGCGTCGTCCGGCCAGTCGACCGTCGTCACGGCGCCACGACCGGATGCTTCAGTGCATGCGCGGTCTCGATCCACTGTGCGTGGAATTCGTCCGCGTCGGGCCGCAGCCCCAGCTCGCCGTTGCGATACGCCATCGCGAGCGTCTGCACGGCTTCCGGCAGCTCATGCCCGGCGGCGCGCCGGTACAGCGCCAGCGCGCGCGCCTCGTCGCGCGGCACGCCGCTGCCGTCGCGGTACGCGTTCGCGAGCATGAAATCCGCGGCCGGGATGTCTGCGCGCGACGCGATCTCGAACCAGTGCGCGGCCTGCACGGGATCGGCGGCCGTGCCGTAGCCGCTGCGATAGATCAGCCCGAGGTAATACGCGGCCGCCGGATCGCCTTGGCCTGCCGCTGCGCCGAGCAGCGCGCGGGCGCGTACATAGTCCTTCGGGATGTCGCCGCTGCCGAGCAGCAGCGCCTTGCCGAGCGCGAGCCGCGCGCGCCGCGCGGCCGGCGCATCCGCTTGGCCGGCCGCCTGCGCGGCGGTTTCCAGCCAGCCGCGGCCCTCGTCGCGCAGCCCGGGCTCGTGCGCCTCGACGAGCGCGATGCCGAGCGCCGCCTGCGCGTCGCCCGAACCGCGGCGTGCGAGGGTGCGCAACTGCGCGAGCGCGTGCGGCTCGACAGCCTGCGCGACCATCGCCTGCCACTCGTCGAGCTGCGCGGCGCTCGGCGCGGGGCCGGCGGCGCGCCAGCCGGTCGCCGCGACGAGGGCCGCGACGGTCACGGCCGCCGCCGCGAGCAAGGCGGCCGGCGGGAGCTTCGTGCGCAGTAGGCGCCGCGCGGCGGCGGTGAGGCCGGCCTCGGCCGGCCGCATCGTCCTGATCGGTTGCATTGCGGGTCTCATGGTCATTGCGTGAGGTCGATCTCGTAGATGGCGAGGTTCTTGCCCGAGCCGTCGTCGGCCGCGACCTGCGTGAGGCCGCTCAGGCCGGCCGCCGCCGCGTCGCCGAGTCGATTCGGCGCGGACGTGAACTGCACGTGCGCGACCGAGCTCGCGAGCTTCGTGAAGCGCCAGCTGCGCTGCGCGCCGTCCGCCGCGCGCGTGATCGCGCCGCGCTTCTTGATGAACGCGATCAGCACGTCGCGGTTCGCATCGGGCGACGCGAAGATCGTCTTGCTGCCGTCGAGGCCCGGGAAGTTGCCGCCGCCGCTCGCACGGTAGTTGTTGGTCGCGACGATGAACTGCGCGTTCGGGTCGAGCGGCGCGCCCTTGTACGTCAGGTTCCTGATCCGGCTGCCGACCGGCTGCGTGACGTCGATCTCGTACGCAAGGTCGGCCGACGTGAACATGTCGAAGTTGTAGCCGGGGAAGCTGCTGACGAGCGGCTGCACGGTCGCCTTGGCCGGGTCGATCGTGTTGAAGCGCTTCGCGGCCGTCTCGAGCCAGTTCTTCACGTCGGCGCCGCTCACCTTCACCGCGTAGACGGTATTCGGATACAGGTACAGGTCGGCCGCGTTGTTGATCGCGAGCGCGCCCGGCGCGACGTCGGTGTAGTCGCTGCCGCCGCCGAAGCCGCTCTTGAACGGCGCGCTGACCGACAGCACCGGCAGCGACGCGTATTGCGGCAGGTTCGCCTGCACGTAGGTCTTCACGTAGTCGGCCTGCGCCTCGTTGACGATCTGGATCGCGCCCGGATCGCCGACGTCCGCGAAGTACGAGTTCATCCGGTAGTCGGTCGAGCCGATCGGCGTCTTCACGTAGTCGATCGTCGCCTGGTGCTCGGCCGCGATCGCGGCGGACACCGACGGGTCGGCGGCCACGTAGGTCTTGTCGGCGTTCTGGATCGGCCGCGCCTCGACGGTCGTCTGCGACTTGTCGACGCTCCATGCCTTGCCGTCGAACTTCAGGCCGAGCTTGATCACGCCGAGATGCTTGCCCCAGTAGTTGGCCATCACGGTCGGCACGCCGTTGACGGTGCCCTTGACCTTGTCGACGCCCGGCAGGTTGAACTGCGGCACGGTGCTCTTCGCGTCCGGGAACACCTGGTGCGAGTGGCCGATCAGCATCGCGTCGATGCCGGGCACGGTCGACAGCCACCAGCTGCCGTTTTCCATCGTCGGCGAGTACGCGGAATTGTCGAGGCCGCCGTGCGAGATCGCGACGACGAGATCGGCGCCCTTCGCGCGCATCTCCGGAATGTACTTCTCGGCCGCTTCCTTCAGGCCGGTCGTGTAGACCTTGCCGTCGAGCCAGCGCTTGTCCCAGTTCATGATCGCGGGCGGCGTGAAGCCGATGATGCCGACCTTCACCGGCGCGCTGACCGTCTTGCCGTCGGGGGTGACGGCCGTCACCGTGCGGGTCAGGATCGTGTACGGCGTGAACAGCGGCGCGTTGGTCTTCGCGCTGATCACGTTCGCGAGCACCTGCGGGAAGTTCGGGCCGGCGCACTTCTTCTGCTGCGCGGGGGCGGGCAGCCCGTCGACGTCGAACGTGTTGCCGGTCACCTGCGACAGGTACGGCAGCCCGTAGTTGAATTCGTGATTGCCGATCCCGCCGCCGTCGAACTTCGCGGCGTTCATCACCTTGTAGATCGCGAGCGTCTGGTCGCAGCCGAGCGGGTTCACGAGTGCCTGGTAGTCGGACAGCGCGGTGCCCTGGATCGTGTCGCCGTTGTCGAGCAGCAGCGTGTTCGGGTACTGCGCGCGCGCCTGCGCGATCAGCGTCGACACGCGCTCGAAACCGAGCGAGTTGTCGGCGGCGAGCTTGAAATAGTCGTACGAGAGTACGTTGGTGTGCAGGTCGGTCGTTTCGAGCAGCGCGAGCGTGGCGGCAGTGCCGGCGGGCGCCTGGGCCTGCGTCTGCGACGACGGAGCGGTGACGTCGTCGCCGCCGCAGCCGGCGAGGGCGAAGGCGAGGCTGGCGAGCGCGGCGGCGGTCGCCTCGCGACGGCGGAAAGGCGGGGGGAGACGCATCGGTTGTCCTGTTCGGTGTTCTGTTTTGTGAAATTCGCGGTGCGCGACGAAATGGCGGCGCGGGCGCCGACGGCCTGACGTGCGGCGCGTGAGAGTATCGAAAGGAAACGTGACGGAAGAATGAAAGGTCGCGCGCCGGACCATCGGCCGGGCCGATGGCGAGCGCCGCGCCGCCCCGGCACGGAGCACGCGCCGACAGTCCGGTGCCATCGCCCGGGCACCCCCGGTCACGCGCCCCGGGCCAGGCGTCCCCACGGAAATCCTCACGTCGCGGCGCCGGGTGGTTCGCTACAATGGCCGCTGTCATCCTTTTGCAAACAATCCGCCCTTGGACTTCGAGACTCCTCCCGGCCTGTCGGTCGACGCCGGCGGCCAGGGTCAGACGGTGCGCCTGTACGGCCAATGGACCGCACTCGCGCTCGCGCGCAACCGCGGCGCGGTCGCGCGCCGCGTCGCGGGCATCGCGTCCGGGCGCGTGAGCGAATGGGACCTGTCCGGCATCGAACGGCTCGACCACGTCGGCGGCCAGGCGCTGTGGCGCGTGTGGGGCCGCAAGCTGCCGGCCGGCGTCGCGCTGACCGCCACGCAGCGCACCATCTTCGAGCGGATCGAACGCCTCGACAGCCAGCGCGAGGCGCCCGAGCGCGTCGTGCGGTTCGATCCCGTCACGCGCCTCGGCCAGGCGATCTTCTCATTCGGCGAACACCTGCAGGGCGGCATCGCAATGTTCGGCCTCGTGATCCTCGACGCGCTGTCGGTGCTGCGCCGTCCGCAGACGATGCCGTGGAAGGAAACCTCGGCGAACATCTACAGCGCCGGCGCGCAGGCGCTGCCGATCACCGCGCTGGTCGCGTTCCTGATCGGCATCGTGCTCAGCTACCTGTCCGCGCAGCAGCTGCAGATGTTCGGCGCGAACCGCTACATCGTGAACATCCTCGGGCTGTCGGTGATCCGCGAGCTTGGGCCCGTGCTGTCGGCGATTCTCGTCGCGGGCCGCTCGGGCTCGGCGATCACCGCGCAGATCGGCGTGATGCGCGTGACCGAGGAGCTCGACGCGATGCGCGTGATGGGCATCCCGCACGGGCTGCGGCTGATCCTGCCGCGCGTGCTCGCGCTCGGCGTCGCGATGCCGCTGCTCGTGATGTGGACCAACATCATCGCGCTGACGGGCGGCGCGCTGGCCGCGAAGCTGGTGCTCGGGATCGACGTCAATTATTTCGTGCGCTCGCTGCCGGGCGTCGTGCCGATCGCGAACCTGTACATCGGCGTCGGCAAGGGGGTCGTGTTCGGCATGCTGATCGCGCTGGTCGCATGTCATTTCGGTTTCCGGATCAAGGCGAATTCGCAGAGCCTCGGCGAAGGCACGACCACCTCGGTCGTCTCGTCGATCACGGTCGTGATCCTCGCCGACGCGGTGTTCGCGATCCTGTTCCAGAACGTGGGGCTAGGATGAGCGCGTCAAACGAAACCGCCGCGCATGCCGCGGCAGTCGGCGCAGGCTCGGCCGGCACGCCGCCGGACGCCGCCGCGCACGGCGACGAATTCGTGATCGAGGTGCGTAACCTGACGAAGCGCTACGGGCGCAACATCATTCACCAGAAGCTCGATTTCGACGTGCGGCGCGGCGAGATCGTGTCGATCGTCGGCGGCTCCGGCTCGGGCAAGACGACGCTCGTGCGGCAGATCCTCGGCCTCGAGCGGCCGACTTCGGGCACGATCAAGGTGTTCGGCGAAGACACGTCGAAGATCGACGCCGCGAGCGCACGGATGATGCGCACGCGCTCCGGGATGCTGTTCCAGCAGGGCGCGCTGTTTTCGTCGATGACCGTGTTCGACAACGTCGCGCAGCCGCTGCGCGAGCTCGGCCGCGTGCCGCCCGACCTGCTGCACGATATCGTGATGCTGAAGCTCGAGATGGTCGGGCTGCCGTGCAAGCACGCATCGAAGATGCCGGCCGCGCTGTCGGGCGGGATGGTGAAGCGGGTCGGCATCGCGCGTGCGATCGCGCTCGAGCCCGAGCTGCTGTTCCTCGACGAGCCGACCGCCGGCCTCGACCCGCAGGCGTCCGACGAATTCGTCGAGCTGATCGCGACGCTGCACCGCACGCTCGGGCTGACGGTCGTGATGGTGACGCACGACCTCGACACGATGGTCGCGCTGTCGACGCGCGTCGCGGTGTTGGCCGACCGCAAGGTGCTGGTCGCGGCACCCGTCGAGGACGTCGCGAACGTCGACCATCCATTCATCCACGAATATTTCCTGGGGCTGCGCGGGCGCCGCGCGCTGCAGGCGCTGCCGCCCGAGCGGCGCGCGAAGCTGCCGAAGGCGGCCCTCGAACCGGCGTCGTCGAGCGTCGAGCTGTAACAGGCAAGGACAAGGAACCCTCTGATGGAAAACAAATCACATGCGTTCTGGGCCGGCCTGTTCACGATCGCGCTGACGCTGGCGATCGCGGGCACCGTGTTCTGGTTCAACGTCGACCGCACCGTGCGCGTGCCGTACGACCTCCTCGCGCGCACCAACGTGACGGGCCTGTTCCCCGATGCGGCCGTGCGCTTTCGCGGCCTCGACGTCGGCAAGGTGCAGTCGATCGGCTTCGACCGCACGCATCCGGGCCAGATCCGGATCCGGATTCTGGTCGACCACGACGCGCCGATCACGCAGTCGACCTACGGCAGCCTCGGCTTCCAGGGCGTGACGGGCATCGCGTTCGTGCAGCTCGAGGACACGGGCCAGGACCTGGCGCCGCTGCCGTCGTCGCCGAAGGCGATCGCGCAGATCCCGATGCGGCCGAGCCTGTTCGACCAGATCCAGGAGCGCGGCGACGTGCTGCTGCGGCAGCTCGAGCAGGCGGCGAAAAGCGCGAACGCGCTGATGTCGCCGGAGATGCGCGAGCAGTTGCGCGCGACGGCCGAAAGCCTGCAGCACGCGGCGGACGGCGCGGCGACGCTGTCGAAGCAGCTCGCGCCGGCGGTGGCCGCGCTGCCGGAGACGATGCACGCGGTCAATCGCACGATGGCGTCGGCGAACACGCTACTGCAGCCGAACGGGCCGCTCGTGTCGAACCTGGACAAGGCCGGCTCGGCCGCGGAGCAGGTCGGCGTCGCGCTGAACGACCTGAACGCGCGGGTCCAGTACGACACGCTGCCGCGTTTCAACGCGCTGGCCGGCAGCGTTGGCGACGCGTCGCGGCAACTGAAGGACGTCGCCGGTGAACTCGGCCGCAACCCGCGCAGTCTGTTGTTCGGTTCGCCCGGCTCCGAGCCCGGACCCGGCGAAGCGGGCTTCGTCTGGCCGGGGGCGGGTGCGGCGGCCGGGAAGTGAAGCGGATCGCCAGCCCGTCGATCGACCGGCCCGGCGCGAAACCGGGCAATGACGCCATCGAAACCGGAAACATCATGCAGGAACATGCCATGCCACGAATTCTTGATCGCGCGCTGCGTCCGGCCGCGACCGCCCTCGCGATGCTGACGCTCGTGCTCGCCGCCGGCTGCGCCGGCAACGGCGCGGCGCTGTCGAACGTCCGCTACGACCTCGGGCCGGCCGCGTCGGTCGTGACGGCCGGCGCGGGCCCCGCGCTGAAGGTGCTCGACGTCGCCGCGCCCGACGCGCTCGACACGGACAAGTTCGTCTACCGTCTCGCGTATGCGGATGCGCAGCGCATGGCCGTCTATCGCGACAGCCGCTGGACCGCGCCACCCGCGCAACTGCTCACGCAGCGGCTGCGCGGCGCGCTGTCGTTGCGCGGCGCGGTGCTCGAAGGCTCCGACGGCGTGCGCGCACCGACGCTGAAGGTCGATCTGAACGAATTCGAGCAGGTGTTCGACGGACAGTCGCAGAGTCACGGCGCGGTCACCGCGCGCGCGACGCTGACGCGGGACGGCAAGGTGCTCGGCCAGCGCACGTTCGTCGCGCGCGCGCCGTCGAGCACGCCCGATGCGGCCGGCGGCGCGCGTGCACTCGCGGCCGCGAGCGACGAGCTCGTGTCGCAGATCGCCGCGTGGGTCGGCGTGCAGGCGTACGCGGGCAACCCGTGACGCGCGACGCACAGCCGCGATGAGCACGCCAGGCACGCCGCGCGCGTCGGCGCTGGCGCGGCAGGCGTTCGCCGCGTACGCGGCGCTCATCGTCTATGCATCGCTGTATCCGTTCGCCGGCTGGGTGTCGCTCGGCATCGGGCCGTTCGACTACCTGTTCGCGCCGATGCAGCGCTATGTGACCGCGTTCGACGTGGTCACCAATGTGCTCGGCTACATGCCGTTCGGCGCACTCGGCGTGCTCGCGCTGCATCCGCGCTGGCGCGGCGTGGCCGCGACGCTGATCATGGGGGGCCTGGGCGTGCTGCTGTCGGGATCGATGGAGGCGCTGCAGACCTACCTGCCGGCGCGCATCGCGTCGAATCTCGATCTCGCGGCCAACGCGCTCGGCGCGCTGCTCGGCGCGGCGCTCGCGGCACCGGCCACCGGCGCGCTGCTCGACCGCGGCGCGCTGCGGCGGCTGCGCTTCGCGTGGTTCGAGGCCGACGGCGCGACGCCGCTGCTGCTCGCCGTGCTGTGGCCGTTCGCGATCCTGTTTCCGTCGCCGTTCCTGTTCGGCATCGGCGATTGGCCGGCCGCGCTGTGGGAACGCGCCGACGGCTCGATGCAGGGCGCGCTGCTCGCGTGGCTGCCGGCCGCGTGGCGCGTAAGCGAATGGCCCGAGCGCGTCGATGGCTGGCTGTCCGACTCCGCGTGGGAAGCCACGCTCGGCGGACTGATGCTGTTCGCCGCGCTGGCGATCGCGTCGCTCGCGATGCGCGCCCGCGCGCCGCGCGTGCGGCTCCTGATCGCGTTCGTCGCGGCGACGCTCGCGCTGAAGGCGGCCGCGACCTTCATGCAGTCGAGCACCGGCCTCGTCGTCGTGTGGGCGACGCCCGGCGCGCGGCTCGGCATCGAGCTCGGCTTCGCGGCGGCACTGCTCGCATTGCGCATGCCGGCCGCGTGGCGCGCGTTGCTCGCGGCGCTCGCGCTGCTGGCCGGCGTGGCGCTCGTCAACCTGCTGCCCGTCAACCCGTTCTTCGACTTCACGCTGTCGGGCTGGCGGCAGGGCCGCTACGTGCACTTCAACAGCATCGCGCGCTGGCTCGCGTGGATCTGGCCCTACGCGGCGCTGATCTGGCTCGGCCAGCGGGTCGAGCACGCGTGGCTGCCGGCCGCGCTGCGGCGCTGACGCGGCAGGCGGGGCAGGGCGGCAGGGCGGCCACGGCCCGGTCGCGGGCAGCGGTGCGCGCCGGTCGTTATAATCGTCCGCATCCTCCATTGCCCCGCGCAACGGCAACCGCTTCTCTTTCCGCCCGGCCCCGCGCCGGGCCGCTCGTCACCACCATGGATTCCTACTACCAGCACCACGTCTTCTTCTGCCTGAACCAGCGCGAACCGGGCGCCGAGCGTCCGAGCTGCGCGCAATGCGATGCGCAGACCATGCAGGAATACGCGAAAAAGCGCGTGAAGGAACTCGGCCTCGCGGGGCCCGGCAAGGTGCGCATCAACAAGGCCGGCTGTCTCGACCGCTGCGAGGAAGGGCCCGTGATGGTCGTGTATCCGGAAGGCACGTGGTACACGTACGTCGACCAGGCCGACATCGACGAGATCGTCGAATCGCACCTGCGCGACGGCAAGGTCGTCGACCGCCTGAAGATCTGAGCGGGACGGCCGAATGAACGTTCATACGCAGAAGTCGCTGATCGCGGGCCCGGTCGGGCAGATCGAAATCGCGGTCGACCTGCCGGACGCCGTGCGCGAAGGCAGCGCCGCGCCGCGCGGGATCGCGCTCGTCGCGCACCCGCATCCGCTGTTCGGCGGCACGATGGACAACAAGGTCGCGCAAACACTCGCGCGCACGCTGGTCCAGCTCGACTACGTGGTGTACCGGTCCAACTTCCGCGGCGTCGGTGCGACCGAGGGCGTGCACGACAACGGCATCGGCGAGGCCGACGACCTGCTCGCGGTGCTCGCGCACATGCGCGCGCAGCCCGCGTATGCGGACCTGCCGCTCGTGCTCGCGGGTTTCTCGTTCGGCACCTTCGTGCTGTCGCACGTCGCGAAGCGGCTGCGCGACGCGGGCGAGACGATCGAGCGGATGGTGTTCGTCGGCACGGCCGCGAGCCGCTGGCAGGTCGCCGACGTGCCCGAGAACACGCTCGTGATCCACGGCGAAACCGACGACACGGTGCCGATCGGATCGGTCTACGACTGGGCGCGGCCGCAGGAGCTGCCGGTCGTCGTGATCCCCGGCGCCGAGCACTTCTTCCATCGCAAGCTGCACGTGCTGAAGCGCATCGTCGTCGACGCGTGGCGTTGATGCGTTGAGCGCGGCGCGCATCGTTGCTGCCGCGCCATCGCGATGTCGCCGCTCGCGCGACATCGCGCCGCACCGTGCCGGACACGGTCGCACCTGCCCGCCGCCGCGCGGCGCAACCCGGCTTGCACGGCGCCTGCGCACACCTTTCGCGCGGCTTCGAACGCGATTCTCCGCGGCGAAGCCGCGCTATCCTCTCGAAGCCCGCGTGCGGCCACCGGCGCACGGTTCGCGAAAACGCCGTTCGCGGCCACGTATAATGGCCGCATTTCGCGTCGCCCGCGGCCCGGCTGGGCCCATGCGGCGCTCGTTTCGCCGCCTGTCCGCCCGCTCGCGACGGCCGCGAACCGAACGCGTCCGCACGAGTCCAACCGGCGCGTTTCGCGCCGTCCGACGCAGTCGGACGAACGCCGGAACGCCCGCCGCCTTGCCGTTCAACCCCTGCGCGTTTCGCGCCCGCACTTTCTGCCACCAGCCTGAATCGATCATGCGTCTGTCTCCCCAAGGCCTCAAGTCCCTCGCTTCTTCCATCGCCTTCGGCACCGCCGCGCGCAACGTCGCGCTGGGCGTGATGCTGCCCGTCGCGCTCGCGTCGACGATCGTCGTCGCCGAGGCGAAGCCGGCCGCCAAGGCCAAGGCCGCGCATGCGGCGCCGGCCGCCGCCGCCGAGCAGTTCACCGGCGCGCCCGCGACCTTCATGCCGGGCGCGGTGCCGCCGCCGGGCGTGAACGCACGCTCGTGGGTGCTCGTCGATGCGACGAGCAACACGGTGCTCGCCTCGGGCAACGCCGACGAACGCGTCGAGCCTGCCTCGCTGACGAAGCTGATGACGGCCTACCTGGTGTTCGAGGCGCTCGACAAGAAGAAGATCTCGATGGAGCAGATCGTCACGCCGAGCGCCGCCGTGCGCCGCGTCGGCACCGACGAGTCGCGCATGTTCATCGAGGCGGACAAGCCGGTGTCGGTACACGACCTCGTGTACGGGATGATCATCCAGTCGGGCAACGACGCCGCGATCGCGCTGGCCGAACTCGTCGGCGGCAGCGAAGGGCAGTTCGTCACGCTGATGAACGACGAGGCGCAGCGTCTCGGCATGAAGGGCACGCACTTCGCCGACGTGAACGGCATGCCCGACCCGAACCACTACACGACGGCCGGCGACCTCGCGAAGCTGTCCGCACACCTGATCCGCGATTTTCCGCAGTACTACGGCATCTTCTCGGAGAAGGAATTCAAGTACAACAACATCCGCCAGGGCAACCGCAACCGGCTGCTGTGGCTGGATCCGACGGTCGACGGCCTGAAGACGGGCCATACGCAGGCGGCCGGCTACTGCCTGATCGCATCGGCCAAGCGCGCGATCCCGGGCGTCGACGGCCAGCGCCGTCTCGTGTCGGTGATGATGGGCGAGCAGAAGGAAGGCGACCGCACGCAGGACAGCATGAAGATGCTGAACTACGGCTATAGCGCGTTCGACGCGGTGCGCCTGTTCAAGGGCGGCCAGGCGATGTCGACGCCGCGCATCTACAAGGGCAAGGAAAACACCGTGCCGGTCGGCGTGAAGGGCGACCAGTGGGCGACCGTGCCGCGCGGCCTCGGCGACAAGGTCAAGACGGAAGTCGACGTCAACGCGCCGCTGATCGCGCCGCTCGCGCAAGGCCAGCAGGTCGGCACCGTGAAGATCGTCGCCGACGGCAAGACGCTGTCCGAATTCCCGGTCGTCGCCCTGCAGGCCGTGCCGGAAGCGGGTATCTTCGGACGTATCTGGGACTCGATCCTGCTGATGTTCAGCAAGAAGAAGTAAGCGCGACGGGCCTTTGTTTTCACGACTTCATCCCCATCTGTCATAGCCATGAGCCAAGCCGAATTCGAACCGATCGTCTACCTCAGCGTGTCGTCGCAGGAGGAACTGGTGCCGCTGTCGCAAGCCCGAGTCCCGGTGCTCGACCGCGGGTTCATTTTCGGCGATGGCGTGTATGAAGTTGTCCCCGTTTATGCGCACGACGGCGCGCACGTGCCGTTCCGGATCGAACAGCATCTGGACCGGCTCGCGCGCAGCCTGAAGAAGATCGGCATCGACAACCCGCACGACGCGGCCGGCTGGCGCGCGTTGATCGAGCGCGTGGTCGCCGCGAATGCGGAAGGCCTCGCTGACACCAACGCGCTCGTCTACCTGCAGGTGACGCGCGGCGTCGCGAAGCGCGGCCACGCGTTCCCGGCGAACGCGGTGCCGACGGTGTTCGTGATGACGAGCCCGCTGCGCCTGCCGTCGGAAGACGAGCGCGCGCAGGGCGTGCGCTGCGTGACGGCCGAGGATCGTCGCTGGCTGCATTGCGACATCAAGTCGATTTCGCTGCTCGGCAACGTGCTGATGGCGCAGCATGCGGCCGAACGCGACGCGTTCGAGACGATCCAGCTGCGCGACGACAACGTGACCGAAGGGTCGTCTTCGAACGTGTGGATCGTGAAGAACGGCGAGCTGTTCGCGCCGCCGCGCAGCAACAAGATCCTCGAAGGGATTCGCTACGCGCTCGTCGAGCAGCTGGCCGAGGAATGCGGAATCCGGTTCGTCGCGCGCGAGATCAGCGAGGTCGAGCTGCGCTCGGCGGACGAGATCATGATCACGTCGGCCACGAAGGAAATTTTGCCCGTCACGTCGCTCGACGACCTGCCCGTGCAGGGCGGCAAGCCGGGCCCCGTGTTCGCGGCGTTGTACGACGCGTACCAGCGTGCGAAGGCACGCGAGTTTGAACAGTTTGACCTAACCCGGAGAAAGTGATGAGCGAACCGACCAAAACCATCGAGGTCACCGGCGCGATCGATACCCGGAAGGAGTCGCTGCTGGAGTTTCCGTGCGATTTCCCGATCAAGATCATGGGCAAGGCGCACCCGGAATTCAAGGACACGATCTTCAAGGTCGTGGCCGTCCACGACAACGAGATCGACGTCGAGAAGATCGAGGAGCGTGCATCGAGCGGCGGTAACTACACCGGCCTCACGATCACCGTGCGCGCGACGAGCCAGGAACAGCTCGACAACATCTACCGCGCACTGACCGGCCATCCGATGGTCAAGGTCGTGCTCTAAGTTCTTTCCATCCGCCTTCCCGCGCGCACTCGGCGGGGGTCTTCCCCGCCGCGCGCCGCGCGTCCAGCTCGTCGCACAGCAGCTGGTACTCGGCGACTTCCTGAAGCAGCCAGGTCCTGAACGCCTGCACGCGCGGCGTGTTCAGGAGCGGCGGCGGACACACGAAAAAATAGTGCCACGGGCTCGGCCCGTCGATGTCGAACAGGCGCACGAGGCGCCCGTCCAGCAGGTCGTGCACCGCGAGCGAGCGGCGCACCAGCGCTATGCCCTGGCCATCGATCGCGGCCAGCAGCAGGTTTGACGAATCCTGGTACAGAATCCCCCGTTTCGGCTCGGTCAGCGTAGCGAGCCCGGCCGCGTCGAACCACGGCCGCCACAGCTCGTCGTCCGAGCGCAGCAGGTTGTAGTGCACGAGATCGGCGGGCGTCTGCGGTAGCTTGCCGCCGTTCAGCGTCGGCGAGCACGCCGGAAAGAACACCTCCTCGAACAGCGGCTCGACATGCAGCCCCGGATAGCTGCCGGAGCCGAAGCGGATCGCCAGGTCGACGTCGTCGCGCGCGAAATCGGTGAGCGAGTTGGTCGACTGCAGCTCGACGTCGATTTCCGGATGCCGCTCGATGAACGTGCCGATGCGCGGCGTGATGAAGCGCGCGGCGAACGACGACAGCATCGACACCACCAGCCGCCGTCCGCGGTCGCTTGCGCGCACGTCGCGCGTCGCATCGGCGATCACCATCAGCGCGGTGCGGACCTGCTGCGCGTAGCGCATGCCGGCGTCGGTCAGGCACAGCCGCTTGCCGTTGCGCGTGAACAGCTGCACGCCGAGCTCCTCCTCGAGCGCGCGCACCTGGTGGCTGACCGCGCCGTGCGTGACGTACAGCTCGTCGGCGGCGCGGGAGAAATTCTCGTGACGGGCGGCGGCTTCGAATGCACGAATCGCATTCAGCGCAGGCAGCTGGCGGAGGTCCATTTGCTAATTTTCCTCACATCGACGTGAAAATTGGTCGTTTGGTCGGACGCCTTTGAATGACTACGATTGTAGCCATCGAAGCATTTATTGGCGGAGTCGATCATGCAAGAAATCTCTTCAAGCGTCACGTTCGAAATCCCCGCGGGCGAGACCGTGCCGATGAAGGTGCAACGCAGCACGCGTCTGACGGTGCAGTGCGGACCGGTGTGGGCGACGCGCAGCAACGACGTCGAAGACTACTTCCTGGTCGACGGCGAGACGCTGAAGCTGCGCCGCGGCGAGCGGCTGTGGCTCAGCGCGGAAAGCGGGCAGGGCGCACATGTCGCGTTCTCGGTGTCGCGGCCGGCCGGGGAAGTCGCGCGCGGCGCGCTCGCGCGGCTGCGCAATCGCGTGAATGCGGTGCTCCACGACGGCTGGCGCACCGTCTGACGGGACTTTCCTCTGACGGATACCCTTGATCCGTCCCTTTCCAAGGCCGGCGAGACCCATGGGTTTTCGGTAAACTACCGCCCATGTCCGTCTCGCCGGTTGCCATCGTGTCCACGCCTGTCGCTGTTTCCGAATCGCCCGCCGGGTCTCCGGTTCAGCCTGTCGCGCCGGTCACCGTGCGCTGGCGGGGCAGCGAGGCCTACGAGACGAGCTTCGACGCGATGCGCGCGTTCACTGACACGCGCACGGCCGACACCGGCGACGAAATCTGGGTCGTCGAGCATCCGCCCGTCTACACGCTCGGCCAGGCCGGTGACCCGGCCCACCTGCTGGTGGCCGACAGCGGCGTGCCGCTCGTGAAGGTCGACCGCGGCGGACAGATCACCTACCACGGCCCCGGCCAGATCGTCGTCTACCTGCTGCTGGACCTGCGCCGGCGCAAGCTGATGGTGCGCACGCTCGTGACGAAGATCGAGGAGGCCGTGATCGAAACCCTCGCGGCGTATAATCTCGCTTCGGTCCGCAAGGCGGGCGCGCCGGGAATCTACGTGGCTTCCGGCGTGCACGAAGGCGCGAAGATCGCGGCCCTCGGCCTGAAGATCCGCAACGGCTGCAGCTATCACGGGCTGAGCCTGAACGTGAAGATGGATCTGCGCCCGTTTCTTGCGATCAACCCGTGCGGCTATGCCGGACTGGAAACCGTCGACATGGCGAGCCTCGAGGTTGCCGCCGACTGGAACGACGTCGCCCACACGCTGGTGGGTCGTCTGATTGCCAACCTCGATGGCGAACCCGCGGCCGCCGACAAGCCGCAGGCACTGGAACATTCGAATGACTGACGTTACCGCTTCCCCCGCACCGGCCGATTCGGCCGCGACCGCTGCCTACGATCCGACCGCCAAGCAGAAGGCGCAGGCGAAGACGGCGCGCATTCCGATCAAGGTCATTCCGATCGAGAAGCTGAAGAAGCCGGAGTGGATCCGCGTGAAGGCGGCCACCGGCAGCTCGCGCTTCAACGAGATCAAGACGATCCTGCGCGAGCACAACCTGCACACCGTGTGCGAGGAAGCGAGCTGCCCGAACATCGGCGAATGCTTCGGCAAGGGCACCGCGACGTTCATGATCATGGGCGACAAGTGCACGCGCCGCTGCCCCTTCTGCGACGTCGGCCACGGCCGCCCCGATCCGCTCGACGCGGACGAACCGAAGAACCTCGCGCGCACGATCGCCGCGCTCAAGCTCAAGTACGTGGTGATCACGAGCGTCGACCGCGACGACCTGCGCGACGGCGGCGCCGCCCACTTCGTCGAGTGCATCCGCGAAACGCGCGCGCAGTCGCCGGAAACGCGCATCGAGATCCTGACGCCGGATTTCCGCGGCCGTCTCGACCGCGCGATCTCGATCCTGAACGCGGCACCGCCGGACGTGATGAACCACAACCTCGAAACGGTGCCGCGCCTGTACAAGGAAGCGCGCCCGGGTTCGGACTACGCGCATTCGCTGAAGCTGCTGAAGGATTTCAAGGCGCTGCATCCGGACGTCGCGACGAAGTCGGGCCTGATGGTCGGCCTCGGCGAGACCGAAGAGGAAATCCTGCAGGTGATGCGCGACCTGCGCGCGCACGACGTCGACATGCTGACGATCGGCCAGTACCTGCAGCCGTCCGAGCACCACCTGCCGGTGCGTGCGTACGTGCATCCGGATACGTTCAAGATGTATGAGGAAGAGGCGTACAAGATGGGCTTCACGCATGCGGCCGTCGGCGCGATGGTGCGGTCGAGCTATCACGCCGATTTGCAGGCGCATGGGGCAGGGGTGGTCTGAGCGCCGTATTCCGCCGTTCCGCAGCAGTCACGCAGTCGAACCAAGCCCGCAGCGATGCGGGCTTTTTCGTTGGCGCGGCCAGAGATTTGATGTCTATGCAGCCCCGCGTCGATCTGCCATCTCATTGCCTTCGCGCTCTTTCTCGTCGTAGCAAAGCGCGGCAATCTGCCATCGGCCGCCGTTGATCAGCCATAGCTCCAGAAAATCAAATCGGATGAGTGTTCTTCCGCCACGTCGCATTGAACCCGTGCCGGAAATCGATGCCCAAAGCCGGTTTCTCTCGACCTCCGTGATTTCATCGTGAACGCGTAGACCGACATCTGGCCAGGTGTTTTCAGACAGGCGCTGCCGTATAAAAGATATTTGCTGAAGCTTGGTGACTGTCCGGTCGCGTCGCTTCACGAAGAAATGAGAGCTCTCTACAAAGTTCAGTTGATCGATGTCGCCGTTCATGTAGGCGTCGATCCAAACGTCTCTCATTTCCAGCAAATCGTACTTGGTTTTCATGAGTATCTATCTGATTGCGATTGAGGAGACGGCTCCTTGATTCGATATGGAACCCTAACGTCTGCTCTGGTGAATTGATATGGGACTTGTATGAAACGTTGCACGCGTGAAAGGGAGTGAACGATTCCCGTCGACGGTAAAGGGAGAGTGATGACGGCATGTTTTGGCACATCGATTGCCGCTCGATCGTCGTCCCCATTCAATCCAGCATGGAAAGCAAAGCCGAAACGCCATCGATAGCTTCGCAGGATAAGTTCGCTCCCGCCGCGCGCAAAGCTCGTAAAGTCGGCTCTCCCGCAGCAATGCCCGCATTCGAAGGAGAGCCGCATGTCCCGTTTCAGCTTCATCCGCCGCGCCATCGTCGCGCTGACCGCCTTTGCCGCGCTCGGCGCGGCGCACGCCGAATCGCGCGAAGTCGTGATCGCGTACCAGGACATGGTCGTGCCGTGGCGCTACGCGCAGGCGAGCGGTGAAGTCGAGAAGGCGACCGGCTACAAGGTCAGGTTCCGCAAGCTCGACAGCGGCGCCGACGTGATCCGCGCGCTCGCGTCGGGCTCCGTGCAGCTCGGCGAGGCCGGCTCCAGCCCGATCGCGGCGGGCCTGTCGCAAGGGCTCGACATCTCGCTGTTCTGGGTGCTCGACAACATCAACGACGCCGAGGCGCTCGTCGCGCGCAACGGCTCGGGCGTGACCAGCGTCGCCGCGCTGAAGGGCAGGAAGATCGGCGTGCCGTTCGTGTCGACGTCGCATTTCCATACGCTCGTCGCGCTGCAGGCCGCGGGCGTCAATCCGAACGACGTGAAGATCGTCAACCTGCGTCCGCCCGAGGTCGCGGCCGCGTGGGCGCGCGGCGACATCGACGCGACCTACATCTGGGATCCGGTGCTCGCGAAGGTCAAGCAGTCGGGCACCGTGCTGACGACGTCGGGACAGGTCGCGAAACAAAGCGGCAAGGCGACCTTCGACGGCTTCGTCGTGAGCCGCAAGTTCGCGCGTGAGAACCCCGAGTTCGTCGCACGCTTCGTGAAGGTGCTGGCGTCCGCCGATGCCGATTACCGCGCGCACACGGCCGGGTGGAAGCCCGGTTCGCCGCAGGTCGCGGCGGTCGCGAAGGTGTCGGGCGCGAACGCGCAGGACGTGCCGGCCAGCCTCGCGCTCTACGCGTTCCCGACGCCGGCCGAGCAGGCGTCGCCGACGTGGCTCGGCGGTGGTGCGCAGTCGGGCGCCGCGAAGTCGCTCGCGGCCACCGCCGCGTTCCTGAAAGCACAGGGCACGATCCAGACGGTGCTCGCCGACTACTCGGTCGGCGTCGATCCGCAGTTCGTGCAGAAGGCCGCGCGCTGAGCGCGGCAACCCAGGCCATTCATCGCGGAGCCGTCGATCATGAGCACGCTGGAAGTCCGTCAGGTATCGGTCGCCTATCCGGACGAGCGCGGTCGGCCGACGACGCAGGCACTCGCGCGCGTCGACCTGCGCATCGACAGCGGTGAGTTCGTCGTCGCGCTCGGCGCGTCCGGATGCGGGAAGACGACGCTGCTGAACTGCATGGCCGGCTTCGTCGCGCCGACGACCGGCGACGTGCGCGTCGACGGCGTGCCGGTCACGGGGCCCGGCGCCGATCGCGGCGTCGTGTTCCAGAAATACGCGCTGTTGCCGTGGCTCGACGTGCTCGACAACGTCGCGCTCGGGCTGCGCTTCGCGCGCGTGTCGAAGGCCGAACGCGACGCGCGCGCGAGCGAGATGCTCGCGCTCGTCGGCCTCGAGCGCCATGCGCACGCGCGCGTGTACGAACTGTCGGGCGGGATGCAGCAGCGCGTCGGCATCGCGCGTGCGCTCGCGAGCGACCCGCGCGTGCTGCTGATGGACGAACCGATGGGCGCGCTCGATGCGATGACGCGCGGCACGATGCAGGCGCTCGTGCTCGACGTGTGGGCGCGCACCGGCAAGACGGTGTTCTTCATCACGCACGACGTCGAGGAGGCGCTGTTCCTCGCGACGCGCCTCGTCGTGATGACGCCCGGCCCCGGCCGCATCGCGGAAACCTTTGAACTGCCGTTCGCGCGGCGCTACGTCGAATCGCGCGATGCGCGCGCGGTGAAGTCGTCGCCGGATTTCATCGCATGGCGCGAGCGGCTGATCGCGTACCTGCATCGCGACGAGGCGGTCGCGGAGACCGCGTGATGCATGAATTCGCACGGCAGGGCGCGTCCGTCGGGCGCCACCGGATCAGTACATTGCACAGGCAGGAAGACATGAGCACGCAGGATTCGTGGGCGGCCGATCGAGCGGCCGCCGACTTCGAACAGGATGCGCACGCGAGACAACGGCGCCACACGGCGCGTCCCGTGCGCGCATCGCACCGTTACCGGCTGCCGGGGCAGGGCAAGACGGCAGCGCTCAGCGCGGCGACGGTCGCGGCGCTGGCCGTGCTGTGGTGGGTCGCGACGCATCGGCAGTGGCTGTCGCCGCTCTTTCTGCCATCGCCGGAAGCGGTGTGGACCGCGTTCGTCGATGCGTGGCATGGCCGCATCCAGGGCGGCCTGCCATTGTCCGAGCACCTGCTGTGGAGCGCCGCGCGCGTATTCGGCGCGTTCGTGCTCGCCACCGCGATCGGCGTGCCGGCCGGCATCCTGATGGGCGTGAGCCGGGTCGCACGCGGCGTGCTCGATCCGCTGCTGGAGTTCTACCGGCCGCTGCCGCCGCTCGCGTACCTGCCGCTGGTCGTGATCTGGTTCGGCATCGACGAGACGGCGAAGCTCGTCGTGATCTTCCTCGCGTGCTTCGCGCCTGTCGCGATGGCCGCCCGCGCCGGCGTGCGCGCCGCGACGGTCGAGCAGATCAACGCCGCGTATTCGCTCGGTGGCAGCTTCGCGCAGATCGTGCGGCACGTCGTGCTGCCGGCCGCGCTGCCGGAGATCCTCACGGGGCTGCGGATCGCGATCGGCTTCGGCTGGACGACGCTCGTGGCGGCCGAGATGGTCGCCGCGACGGCCGGGCTCGGGCAGATGGTGCTCAATGCGTCGAGCTTCCTGCGCACCGATATCGTCGTGATGGGCATCCTGATCATCGGCGCGATCGCGTGGCTGTTCGATCTCGCGATGCGATGGGTCGAGCGGCGGGTGGTGCCGTGGAAGGGGCGCGGATGATACGGAGCAGGCGGCCCATGCGCGCCGCCTCTGCCGCCCTCAATCCCCCATCGCCACCCCTTCCCGCCGCGGATCCGCACCCCCAAACCACACCGTCTGCCCCTGCACGTTCAGCCGCTGGATTCCCTGCAGCCCCGAGTTCATCTCGACGATCCGCACGTCGTGCCCGCGGCCCTTCAGCCCGTCGGCGAGCGCATCCGACACGCGGCCGCGCTCGAGCTGCGTCGGCCCGTTCATCGACCCGAAGTTCGGCAGCGCGATCGCCTGCTGCATCGTCATCCCCCAGTCGAGCACGCCGACCAGCGCCTTCGCGACGTGGTTGATGATCGCGGGGCCGCCGGCCGAGCCGACGATCATCGTCACCTGCTTCGTCTTCTGGTCGAACACGAGTTCCGGCGACATCGCCGAGCGCGGCCGCTTGCCGGGCTGCACGCGGTTCGCGACGGGCCGGCCGTTCTCGCTCGGCACGAACGAGAAATCGGTGAGCTGGTTGTTCAGCATGAAGCCGCGCACCATCAGCCGCGAACCGAACGCGTCCTCGACGCTGGTCGTCATCGACAGCGCCTGGCCGTAGCGGTCGACGATCGCGATGTCGGACGTCGACGGCAATTCGGGGCTGCGGTCGTCGGCCAGCGCGAGCGTCGCGCCCTGCGGCGTGCCGGCCTGCGCGACGCCCATGCTGGTGTCGCCGATCAGGCGCGCGCGCTGCGCGAGATAGGCCTTGTCGGTGAGGCTCGCCCAGCTGCCGCCCGGCAGCGGCGCGAAATCAGGATCGGCGACATAGCGCGCGCGGTCCGCATACGCGAGGCGCCCGGCTTCGCTGAACAGGTGCGCGGCGAACGGCGTCGGCTCGTAGCCGACGTCGTTGCGCACCGGCTTCTGCGCGCCGATCTGCTGCCAGTCGGGCATCGCTTCGAGAATGCCGAGCATCTGCGCGATCGCGAGGCCGCCCGACGACGGCGGCGGCATCCCGCAGACAATCGAGCGCCGGTAGTCGGCGCACAGCGGCGCGCGCACCTTCGCCTTGTAGCGCGCGAGATCCTGGACCGACAGCAGGCCCGGGTTGGTCGGGTGCTTGCGCACCTTCGCGACGATGTCGCGCGCGATCGCCCCGCTGTAGAACGCGTTCGCGCCGCGGTCGGCGACCTGGCGCAGCACGGTCGCGAGCGCGGGGTTCTTCAGTACGGTGCCGGCCGCCTTCGGCGTGCCGTCCTGGTTGTAGAAGTACGCGCGCGCGGCCGGGTCGTTCATCAGGTACTTGTCGTTCGCGATCAGCATCGCCAGGCGCGGGCTGATCGTGAAGCCGTGTTCGGCGAGCCGGATCGCGGGCTGGAACAGCCGGCGCCACGGCAGCTTGCCGTGCGCGCGATGCGCGGCGTCGAGCATCCGCAGCACGCCGGGCGTGCCGACCGAACGCCCGCCGACGACACCTTCGTAGAAGCTCATCGGCTGGCCGGTCGGGCCGTAGAACAGGCGGTCGGTCGCGGCGGCCGGCGCGGTCTCGCGGCCGTCGTACGCCTGCGTTGCGCGGCCGTCGAAGTACAGCATGAACGCGCCGCCGCCGAGCCCGGACGACTGCGGCTCGACCAGCGCGAGCACCATCTGCGTCGCGATCGCCGCGTCGATCGCCGTGCCGCCGGCCTTCAGCATCTCGTAGCCGGCCTGCGTCGCGAGCGGGTTCGCGGCCGCGATCATGAAGTGCTGCGAGGTCCAGCCCGGCTTGTCGGTCCAGCCGGACGACAGTTCGGGCGCATGGACGCCGGGCAGCGGCACCGCGGCGCCCGACGCGGCGGCGACCGGGACGACGGCGCCCGACGGCGCGGACGGGGACGTGCAGCCGGTGCCGAAGGCGACGAGCGCAACGAGCGCGAGCGCGGCGGCGAGCGTCCGGGGACGCGAATGCGGACGAATCCGGTCGAACATTGAACCCTCGGCAACTATGAATTCGAAGGAGGCGGCGGCGCCGGCATCGCACGCGCCGTGCGCACGCGGCGCGCTATTGTCGCCGCGCGGCCGGCGGATTGTCATCCGACAGGAAACCCTGACGCATCGCGCCGGGCCCGCCCCGGCCGGTCTTTCCGGCCTGTTCGAGGATGAACTCTATGAACGTCGACGTCGCACGCGTGTGGTGCCGGTTCGGCATGTAGAGCATGTACATGTGCGTGCCGAAGATGCTGAGCCGGTACGCGTCGAGCGACGTGACGACCGTGCCGCGCCGCATGTCGTCCTGCATCACGTAGTCGGGCACGATGCCGACGCCGATCCCGGCGAGGATCGCCTGGCGCAGGAACAGGAAGTTCTCCGAAATCAGCGTGGGCTCGAGCAGCACCTCGTGGCGCTCGTCGCCGAGATACGCGGCGATCCGCAACTGCCGGCCCATCACCGTCGCGGTGACGACCGGCGCGGCGGCCAGCGCGCCGAGGCTCGCCGGCATTCCGTGCGCGGCCGCGAACGCGGCCGACGCGCACGCGACGTAGCGCACCGCGCCCATGTCGCGCGCGACGAGGTTCTGCGGCGGCTCCGGCATCACGCGCACCGCGATGTCGATCTCGTCGCGCATCAGGTCTTCCACGCGATTCTCGAACACCACGTCGAGCACGATGCCCGGATGCAGCCGCTTGAACGCGAGCAGCCAGTCGGACATCACCATCTGCCCGTAGCCGCTCGGCACCGACAGCCGCACGCGGCCCTGCAGGTCCTGGCCGAGCGTCGTCACCGATTCCTGCGCCGCGAGCAGTTCGTTGCGGATGCGCCGGCCGTGCTCGTACAGCTTCAGCCCGATCTCGGTCGGCTCGATGCGGCGCGTCGTGCGCCGCACGAGCTGCTGGCCGATCGAGCGTTCGAGCTGGTTCAGCCGGTAGCTGACGTTCGCGCGGCTCATCTTGAGCCGCTGCGCGGCCTTGCTCAGGTTGCCCGCGTCGAGGATCTCGACGAGCAGCGTCAGCGCGTTCAGGTCCATGCCCGGTGTCTCCTGATCCGTCCCGTTTAATGGCCCGAAACGGTTCGAAAGCATTCAATGTCAAGTCAGACTTGACAGCTTGTAAAGCTGTGCGGGAATTGTCAATGAATCTCGATCAATCGAGAATCGAGTCATGCCCGGCAAACACGCCGGATCGTTTCCCGCCGCGCGGGACGTGGATCGGGTACCGGCACTGCCACCCGGTCCTGCGGCTCCCGACCGGCGCACCGCACGGAGACACCATGAATTCAACAGCTTCCCCTGAACCCTCCCAGGCCGGCACCGTCACGCGCGAACGGCGCGACAAGGTGCTCGTCGTCACGATCGACCATCCGCCCGTCAACGCGCTGTCCGCCGACGTGCGGCGCGGTCTCGCCGACGCGCTCGACGCCGCGCAGGCCGACGCTGCGATCCGCGCGGTGCTGATCGTCGGTGCCGGCCGCAACTTCATCGCGGGCGCCGACATCCGCGAGTTCGGCAAGCCGCCGGTGCCGCCGTCGCTGCCCGACGTGTGCGAGCGGATCGAGTCGAGCGCGAAGCCGGTCGTGGTCGCGCTGCACGGCGCGACGCTCGGCGGCGGCCTCGAGGTCGCGCTCGCCGCGCATTACCGGCTCGCGGTGCCCGGCGCGAAGCTCGGGCTGCCCGAAGTGACGCTCGGCCTGCTGCCCGGCGCGGGCGGCACGCAGCGCGCGCCGCGCCTGATCGGCGCGAAGGCCGCGCTCGACCTGATGCTGACCGGGCGTCACGCGAGCGCCGACGAAGCGCTCGCGCTCGGCCTCGTCGACCGCGTCGCGCACAGCGACGACACGCTCGCCGAAGGCCTGGCCTATGCGCAGGAACTCGTGTCGCTCGGCGCGCCGGCGCGGCGCACCCGCGACGCGCGGGGGCTCGCCGATCGCGCGGCCGCGCAGGCCGCGATCGACGCCGCGCGCGCCGACTTGCCGAGAAAGTCGCGCGGCCTGTTCTCGCCGGCGAAGATCGTCGACGCGGTCGAGGCCGCGCTCACGCAGTCGTTCGACGCGGGGATGAAGCTCGAACGCAGCCTGTTCCTGCAATGCCTCGACAGCCCGCAGCGCGCGGGCCTCGTGCATGCGTTCTTCGCGGAACGCGAGGCCGCGAAGGCGCCCGAGGCGCGCCGCGCGAGCGCGCGTCCGGTCGAGCGGATCGGCGTGGTCGGCGGCGGCACGATGGGCGCGGGCATCGCGGTCGCGGCGCTCGATGCCGGGCTGCCCGTGACGATGATCGAACGCGACGAAGCGTCGCTCGCGCGCGGCCGCGCGTATGTCGAGAAGGTGTACGACGGTCTCGTCGCGAAGGGCCGGATGACGCCGGCCGCGCACGCGGCGCGCCTTGCACGCTTCAAGGGCAGCACGTCGTACGACGCGCTCGCGCAGGCCGACGTCGTGATCGAGGCCGTGTTCGAAGACATGGCCGTGAAGCAGGCGGTGTTCACCGAACTCGCGCGCGTGTGCAAGCCGGGCGCGGTGCTCGCGACCAACACGTCGTATCTCGACATCGACGAACTGGCCGCGAGCATCGACCGGCCGGCCGACGTGATCGGCCTGCACTTCTTCTCGCCGGCCAACGTGATGAAGCTGCTCGAGATCGTTGTGCCGGCGCGCGTGAGCGCGGAGGTCGTCGCGACCGCATTCGCGCTGGCCAAACAGCTGAAGAAGACGCCGGTGCGCGCGGGCGTGTGCGACGGCTTCATCGGCAACCGGATCCTCGCGGTCTACCGCACCGCGGCCGACTACCTGATGGAGGACGGCGCGTCGCCGTACCAGATCGATCGCGCGGTGCGCGAGTTCGGCTTCCCGATGGGGCCGTTCCAGGTCGTCGACCTCGCGGGCGGCGACATCGGCTGGGCGACCCGCAAGCGCCGCGCGGCGACGCGCGACCCGCGCGCGCGCTACGTGGAGATTTCCGACCGGCTGTGCGAGCGCGGCTGGTTCGGGCAGAAGACGGCGCGCGGCTACTACCTGTATCCGGACGGCGCGCGCGTCGGCACGCCGGACCCGGAAGTCGAGGCCATCGTCGCCGACGCGCGCGCGAAGCAGGGCATCACGCCGCGCACGTTCACCGACGACGAGATCCTGCGCCGCTACCTCGCTGCGATGATCAACGAAGGCGCGAACGTCGTGCACGAGAAGATCGCGCTGCGCCCGCTCGACGTCGACGCGGTGTTCCTGTACGGCTATGGCTTCCCGCGTCATCGCGGCGGCCCGATGCACTACGCGGACACGGTCGGCCTCGCGAGCGTGCTCGCCGACATCCGCGCGTTCGTGCAGGAAGATCCGCTGTTCTGGAAACCGTCGCCGCTGATCGTCGAGCTGGTCGAGCGCGGCGCGGACTTCGCGAGCCTGAACCGCATCGACTGAACGCCCACCGCATTCGCAACGGACCCACGATGAACCTCGATTTCACCCCCGAAGAGGAAGCGTTCCGCACCGACGTGCAGCGCTTCCTCGCCGCCGAACTACCGGCGCGCACCGCGCGCAAGGTGAAGGGCGGTTTGCACCTGACGCGTGACGACATGCGCGAATGGCACGCGATCCTCAATGCGCGCGGCTGGCTCGCGAGCCACTGGCCGCGCGAGTACGGCGGCCCCGGCTGGAGCGTCGCGCAGAAGTTCCTGTTCGACAACGAATGCGCGCTTGCGGGGGCGCCGCGCATCGTGCCGTTCGGCGTGAACATGCTCGGGCCCGTGCTGATCAAGTACGGCAGCGAAGCGCAGAAGCGCCACTGGCTGCCGCGCATCCTGGACGGCACCGATTGGTGGTGCCAGGGCTACTCGGAGCCGGGCGCCGGTTCCGATCTCGCGTCGGTGAAGACGAGCGCGGTGCGCGGCCTCGACGCGCAGGGCGAGCACTACGTCGTGAACGGCCAGAAGACGTGGACCACGCTCGGCCACTACGCGAACATGATCTTCTGTCTCGTGCGCACCGCGACCGACGTGCGCAAGCAGGAGGGCATCAGCTTCCTGCTGATCGACATGAATACGCCGGGCGTCGAAGTCCGCCCGATCATCACGCTCGACGGCGAGCACGAGGTGAACGAGGTGTTCTTCACCGACGTGCGCGTGCCGGTGGAGAACCGGGTCGGCGAAGAGAACCGCGGCTGGACCTGCGCGAAATACCTGCTCACGTACGAACGCACCAACATCGCCGGGATCGGCTTCTCGACGGCCGCGCTCGAGCGGCTGCGCGCGGTCGCCGCGAAGGTCACGAAGAACGGCCGGCCGCTCGCGGACGATCCGTTCTTCGCGGCACGCGTCGCGCGCGTCGAGATCGAGCTCGAGAACATGCGCACGACGAACCTGCGCGTGCTGGCCGCGGTCGCCGGCGGCGGCGTGCCGGGGGCCGAGAGCTCGATGCTGAAGATCCGCGGCACGCAGATCCGCCAGGAAATCACCGCGCTGATGCGCCGCGCGATGGGGCCGTACGCGCGGCCGTTCGTCGAAGACGCGCTCGACGCCGGCCATGCGGATGGCGGCGGCGAGCCGGTCGGCCCGGAGGACGCCGCGAGCGCCGCGCAGCAGTACTTCAACAATCGCAAGCTGTCGATCTTCGGCGGCTCGAACGAGATCCAGAAGAACATCATCGCGAAGATGATGCTCGGGCTGTAACGAGGGACGCGACGATGGATTTCCAGCTCACAGAAGACCGCCGGATGCTGGCGGACACGTTGAACCGCTTCATCGCCGAACAGTACGCGTTCCCGGTGCGCGACCGCATCGCGCAGTCGGCCGACGGATTCGATCGCACGATGTGGCAGCGCTTCGCCGGGCTCGGCGCGATCGGCGCGCTGTTTGCCGAAGCCGACGGCGGCTTCGGCGGTGCGGGCTTCGACATCGCCGTGGTGTTCGAATGCCTCGGGCGCGGGCTCGTCGTCGAGCCGTTCCTCGGCGCGCTGCTCGCGGGCCGCGCGCTGGCGCTCGCCGGCGGCGCGGCGCATCGCGAGCGGCTGGCCGCGCTGATCGACGGCAGCGCGAGCGCCGCGTTCGCGCACGACGAGCCGGGCTCGCACTACGAACTGACGACCGTGCGCACGCGCGCCGAGCGGCCCGGCGACGGCTGGGTGCTGACGGGCGCGAAGGGCGTCGTCGACCAGGCCGCGCAGGCGGCGTTCTTCGTCGTCAGCGCGCGCGTGTCCGGTCACGACGACGACGCGGCCGGCATCGCACTGTTCGTCGTGCCGGCCGACGCGCCGGGCGTGTCGCTGCGCGACTACCGGAAGATCGACGGCGGCCGCGCGGCCGAGGTGCGCTTCCAGCGCGTCGCGTTGCCGGCCGATGCCGTGCTCGGCGAGCACGGCGGAGACGCCGGTGCGGCGCTGCTCGAACGCGTGCTCGGCTACGGGCTGCTCGCGCTGTCGGCGGAGGCGCTCGGCGCGATGGACGTCGCGAAGGAGGCGACGCTCGAGTACCTGCGCACGCGCAAGCAGTTCGGCGTGCCGATCGGCAGCTTCCAGGCGCTGCAGCACCGGATGGCCGATGTGCTGCTCGAAGTCGAGCAGGCACGCTCGGCGGTGATCAACGCGGCCGCGCAGCTCGAGGCGCCGCGTGCGGTGCGCGAGCGCGCGCTCGCGGCGGCCAAGTACAGCGTCGGCCGGATCGGCACGCTGGTCGCCGAGGAAAGCATCCAGCTGCACGGCGGGATCGGGATGACGTGGGAGCTGCCGCTGTCGCATTACGCGAAGCGGCTCGTGATGATCGATCACCAGCTCGGCGACGAGGATCACCATCTCGCGCGCTATATCGCGCTGTCGAAGCAGTAGAGGCGGACCACGCGAATGGAGGAGACAAGGATGACGAACGAACCGCGCGCGTTGCCGCTGGCCGGCGTGAAGGTGCTCGATTTCTCGCGCGTGCTCGCAGGCCCGTGGAGCGCGATGGTGCTCGCCGATTTCGGCGCGGACGTGATCAAGGTCGAGCATCCGGCGCGCGGCGACGACACGCGCGACTGGGGGCTGCGGATCGGCGAGACCGAGACGACCTACTTCAACAGCGTGAATCGCAGCAAGCGGTCGATCTGCGTCGACCTGCAGACCGGGGAAGGGCAGCGCATCGCGCGCGAGCTGGCCGCGCAGGCCGACGTGCTGATCCACAACTTCAAGTTCGGCGGCGCGGAGAAGCTCGGGCTCGGCTACGACACGCTGGCCGAGCTGAATCCGCGGCTCGTGCATTGCGCGATCTCCGGCTACGACCGCTCGGGCCCGGAGGCCGCGCGGCCCGGCTACGACCTCGTCGTGCAGGGCGAGGCGGGGCTGATGGCGCTGAATGGCGAGGCCGGCCAGCCGCCGCTGAAGTTCGGCGTCGCGGCGGTCGACCTGTTCACCGGCATGTATTCGGCGCAGGCGATCCTCGCCGCGCTGTACGAGCGCCATGCGACGGGGCGCGGACGGCGCATCGAGATGGCGCTGTTCGACTGCGGGCTGATGATCACCGCGTACTACGGGCTCGACGCGCTGCTGATGGGCGAGGACCCGCCGCGCTACGGCAACGCGCATCCGTCGATCGTGCCGTACGGCGTGTTCGATGCGGCCGACGGCCCGCTCGTGATCACGGTCGGCAACAACACGCAGTTCGTGCGTTTCTGCGACGCGATCGAGCGGCCCGACCTCGCCGCGGACGAACGCTACAGGACCAACCTCGGCCGCTCCGAGAATCGCGCCGAACTGCTGCCGCAGATCCGCCGCGAACTCGCGTGCCGGCCGCGCGCGATGCTGCTCGCGGCGCTCTCCGGCGCGGGCATTCCGTGCGGTGAAGTGCTCGGGCTGCACGACGCGCTGACGTCGGAGCGCGCGACCCGCGCGGGGCTCGTCACGCGGCAGCCGCATCCGGTCGCGGGCGGCGTCGACGTGCTCGCGCCGCCGTACCGCTTCGACGGCGCGCGCCTGCCGGTGCGCGGTGCGCCGCCGGTGCTCGGCGCCGATACGGACGACGTGCTCGGCAGCTGGCTCGGACTGTCGGCGGAGGAAGTGGCGGTGCTGCGTGCGGACCGCATCGTGTAGATCGTTTTTGCCGCCGCGGCGCGGGCGGGAAGTCGACGCGCCGACCATCCACAAGACCGCTCTCGCGAGACGACGAGACGATATTGGAGACACCATGGAGCTTTCCGTCATCGAATCGGTCACGGCGCGCCGTGACTACCAGCAGCTCGTGCGTGCGCGGCGCCGCTTCAGCTTCACGCTGACGGCGCTGATGATCGCGACCTACTACGGCTTCATCCTGCTCGTCGCGCTCGCGCCGCACGTGCTGGCCGCGCCGCTGTACCGCGGTGCGACGACCACGGTCGGGATCGCCGCGGGCGTCGCGATCATCCTGGTCGCGATCGGCCTGACCGCGTGCTACGTGCTGCGCGCGAACCGTGCGTTCGACCGCCGCGTCGACGCGATCCTGCAGCGTTCGTGATGGAGGCCGACATGCGACGTATCTCGAGCGCGCTCGGCGCGCTGGCCGTTCTCGTTTCCTCCGCCGCCCATGCGACTTCCGTCGCGGGCCCGATGCCCGACAAGGTCGAGCTGAACCCGGTCGCGATCGCGATGTTCTTCGCGTTCGTGTTCGCGACGCTCGCGCTCACGCGCTGGGCCGCGCGCCGCACGCGCTCGACGCGCGACTTCTACACGGCCGGCGGCGGCATTACCGGGCTGCAGAACGGGCTCGCGATCGCGGGCGACTACATGTCGGCCGCGTCGTTCCTCGGGTTGTCGGGGATGGTGTTCATGTTCGGCTTCGACGGGCTGATCTACTCGATCGGCTTTCTGGTCGGCTGGCCGTTCGTGATGTTCCTGATCGCCGAGCCGCTGCGCAACCTCGGCAAGTTCACGTTCGTCGACGTCGTCGCGTATCGCTTCGCGCAGCGGCCGATCCGGCTGCTGACGTCCGCGAACGCGCTGACGATCGTCGTGCTCTACCTGGTCGTGCAGATGGTCGGCGCGGGCAAGCTGATCCAGCTGCTGTTCGGGCTGTCGTACGGCACGGCGGAGCTGATCGTCGGCGTGCTGATGGTCGTCTACGTATTCTTCGGCGGGATGACCGCGACGACCTGGGTGCAGGTGATCAAGGCCGTGCTGCTGCTGTGCGGCGCGACGCTGCTCGTCCTGCTCGCGCTCGCCGAATTCGGCTTCAGCGTCGACGCGATGTTCCGCCGCGCGGTGGCCGTGCATCCGGGCGCGCTGTCGATCATGGGGCCCGGCAAGCTGATCCGCGATCCGGCCAACGCGCTGTCGCTCGGCATCGCGCTGATGTTCGGCACGGCCGGCTTCCCGCACATCCTGATGCGCTTCTTCACGGTGCCGAACGCGAAGGAGGCGCGCAAGTCGGTGCTCTACGCGACGGGCTTCATCGGCTATTTCTATTTGCTGACCTTCGTGATCGGCTTTTCCGCGATCGTGCTGCTCGCGCAGCATCCGGAATTCTTCCGGCTCGGCGCGAACGGCACCTTCAACCTGACGCACGACCTGCTCGGCGGATCGAACATGGTCGCGGTGAAGCTTGCGCAGGCGGTCGGCGGCAACTGGTTCTACGGCTTCATCGCGGCCGTCACGTTCGCGACGATCCTCGCGGTGGTCGCCGGGCTGACGCTCGCCGGCGCGACCACGATCTCGCACGACCTGTATGCGCAGATGTGGGCGCGCGGCAAGCCCGACGAGCGGCTGGAGATGCGCATCTCGCGTGCGGCGACGATCGGCTTGTCGGCGATCGCGATCGCGCTGTCGATCCTGTTCGAGCACGTGAACGTCGCGTTCATGGTCGGCCTCGTCGCGGCGGTGGCCGCCAGCGCGAATTTCCCGGTGCTCGCGATGTCGATCTTCTGGCGCGGGATGACGACGCGCGGCGCGGTGCTCGGCGGCGGCCTCGGCCTCGCGTCGGCGGTCGCGCTCACGGTGCTGTCGAAGTCGGTGTGGGTCGACGTGCTGCACCACGCGCACGCGCCGGTATTCCTCGACAACCCGGCGCTCGTGTCGGTGCCGCTCGCGTTCATCGGGATCGTCGTCGGCTCGCTCGCGGACCGCGGCGAGCGCGCGCGTCGCGAGCGCGACGCGTTCGCGCAGCAGGAGTTCTATGCGCAGACGGGCGTGCTGGCCAGTCGCGCCGTGCAGCACTGATTCGTTCGACGAATGGGCAAATCCGTCCGGATCGCCGGACGGAAATTTTCCGGAAATCCGGAATTCCGGATTTCCTTGCCTGCCGTATTATGAGAAATACAATGAAAACAACGGCTTGAGGGGTTCCGGAAACCTGGCATCGACCTTGCGATATGAAAAGCACGGCCATCCCCCCGGCCTGACTATTAAACCAAGGAGACAATCGATGACCACTGCCTTCCATCCCCTCCGGACGTCCTGAGGCATCGCTTGTTGCGGCACGGCAGCCGCGCGGGCGAGTGAATCTTCCCCTGTGACATTCGTCCGCGCGCGTGACGCCGTTTCCACCGGCTCATCTACTTCAGCAGGAACCATCGTGAAGAAGAAACCCTTCTACAAAGTGCTCTATGTGCAGGTGATCTTCGCCATCATCGTCGGCGTGATCCTCGGCCACTTCTATCCGGCGCTCGCCACCGACATGAAACCGCTCGGTGACGGCTTCATCAAGTTGATCAAGATGGTGATCGGCCCGATCATCTTCTGTACGGTCGTCACCGGCATCGCCGGCATGGAGGACATGAAGAAGGTCGGCCGCGTCGGCGGCAAGGCGCTGCTGTACTTCGAGGTCGTGTCGACCTTCGCGCTGCTGCTCGGCCTCGCGGCCACGCACATCCTGCGTCCGGGCGTCGGCTTCAACATCGATCCGGCGACGCTCGACGGCAAGGCCGTCGCATCGTACGCGGCGAAGGCGCACGGGCAGTCGACGGTCGACTTCCTGATGCACATCATCCCGAACACGATGGTCGATGCGTTCGCGCAGGGCGAAATCCTGCAGATCCTGCTGATCGCGCTGTTGTTCGGCAGTGTGCTCGCGCACCTCGGCGAGCGCGGCAAGGTCGTCACCGACTTCATCGACGGCCTCACGCGCGTGCTGTTCGGCATCGTGCACATCGTCACGAAGCTGGCGCCGATCGGCGCGTTCGGCGCGATGGCGTTCACGATCGGCAAGTACGGCGTCGGCTCGCTGGTGCCGCTGCTCAAGCTGATCGGCACGTTCTACCTGACGTCGGTCGTGTTCGTGCTGGTCGTGCTCGGCGCGATCGCGCGCGCCACGGGCTTCTCGATCATCCGCTTCGTGTCGTACATCAAGGAAGAGCTGCTGATCGTGCTCGGCACGAGCTCGTCGGAAGCCGCGCTGCCGCAGCTGATGGAAAAGCTCGAGAAGGCCGGCTGCTCGCGGTCGGTCGTCGGCCTCGTCGTGCCGACCGGGTACTCGTTCAACCTCGACGGCACCAACATCTACATGACGATGGCCGTGCTGTTCATCGCGCAGGCGACCAACATCGAACTGACGTGGATGCAGCAGCTCACGCTGCTCGCGGTCGCGATGCTGACGTCGAAGGGCGCGAGCGGCGTCACCGGCGCGGGCTTCATCACGCTCGCCGCGACGCTCGCCGTCGTGCCGACGATCCCGCTGTCGGGCATGGTGCTGATCCTCGGCATCGACCGCTTCATGAGCGAATGCCGCGCGCTGACCAACATCGTCGGTAACGGTGTCGCAACCGTCGTCGTGTCGGCGTGGGAGAAGGAGCTCGACCGCAACCAGCTGCGCCAGGCGCTGAAGGGCGGCGGCGAGGTCAAGGCGACCGAGACGGCCGGCGTCTGACATCATGAAGGAGCAGGCGGCGGCACCGCCCGCAGGCGGCGCGCCGCGCGGCGGCCGGGGCGGCTGGGGCAGTGATGCGGAGCCCTATGACACAATAGGCGATCCGCATCGCCAGGAAGCCACGTCCGTGAAGCGCCGCCTGCTCATCCTCGTCGTGCTTGCCGCCGCGCTCGCGGCGGCCTGCGCGCTGACGTGGACCGTCACGTGGCAGCGCGGCGTCGCCGAGCTGCAGCGCAACGCCGCGGTGCGCGTCGACCGCACCACCAACGCGCTCAAGAGCACGCTCGATCGCTACGAATCGCTGCCCTATCTGCTGGGCAGCCATCCGTACGTGCTGGACCTGCTCGCCGAGCCGAAGCGCGCCGATTTCACCGCGCGCGCGAACCGCTATCTCGAAGACCTCAACGAACACGCACACGCGACCGTCACCTACGTGATCGGCGCGGACGGTCTGTGCGTCGCCGCCAGCAACTGGCGCGCGCCCGACAGCTTCGTCGGGATCGGATACCAGTTTCGTCCGTATTTCATCGACGCGATGAACGGCCGGGTCGGCCGCTTCTTCGCGATCGGCACGATCTCGCGCGATCCCGGCTACTACATTTCGCAGCCGGTGTGGCGCGGCGGCAGGATCGCGGGCGTCGTCGTCGTGAAGCTCAATCTCGAATGGTTCCAGGGCGCCGATGCGTCCGAGCCGCTCGTCGTCGCGGACGATCACGGCGTCGTGTTCCTGTCGTCCGTGCCCGCATGGAAGTACCACACGCTGCATCCGCTGACGGGGCCCGTCGCCGCGTCGATCTACGAGACGCGCCAGTACGCGCAGCAGCCCGTCACGCCGCTGCCGCTGCGCGTCGAGCAGGTGCTCGGCGCCGATGCGGAGATCGTGCGGCTCGGTCCCGGCCTGCGCGCGCCGCGCTTCCTCGCCAGCAAGCGGCGGATCGGCGAGCCGGACTGGCTGCTCGTCACGCTCGCGCCGATCGCGCCCATCGACGCCGACGCGCGCAATGCGACGATCGTCACCGGCTTCGGCTTCGTGTCGGTCGCGTTGCTCGCGTTCTACTGGCGCATGCGCCGCGCACGCGTGCGCGAGATGATCCGCGGCCGTGCGCTGCTGCAGCAGGCGTATGCGGAGCTGAACCGGCGCGTCGAGGAACGCACGGCCGACCTGTCGGAAGCGAACACGCAATTGCAGAAGGAAGTCGGCGACCGGATTCGCGCGGAACAGGAATTGCGCGCCGCGCACGATGAACTGATCCAGGCGAGCAAGCTCGCCGCGCTCGGCCAGATGGCGGCCGGCATCACGCATGAACTGAACCAGCCGCTCGCGGCGTTGCGCAGCTTCTCGGACAACACGCGCGTGCTGCTCGATCGCGGCGAGCAGGCGGCCGCGCGCGAGAACCTCGAGGCGATCGCCGCGCTGACCGAGCGGATGGGCAAGATCACCAACCAGCTGAAGCTGTTCGTCGGCCGCGCGAAGCCGCGCAACGAGCAGGCGCTCGTCGTGCGCGCGCTGCGCAGCGTGCTGTCGCTGCTCGGCGACCGGCTGCGCGGCGTCGCGCTCACGCTGACGCTGCGGGATTCGACCGTGTCGCCCGCGCAGGATGCGCCGCTCGACCTCGCGCGCGATTATCCGGAACTCGTTGCCCGGTGCGAGGACCTGCGCCTCGAACAGGTGCTGATCAACCTGCTCGGCAACGCGCTCGACGCGGTCGCGGGCGTCGCGGCACCGGCGATCGACGTGACGATCGCGGTGTCGGCCGCGACGCTTGCGGTCGAGGTGCGCGACAACGGCTCAGGCATCGCGCCCGACTTGCTGCCGCGTTTGTTCGAACCGTTCTTCACGACGAAGGAAATGGGGCGCGGGCTCGGGCTCGGTCTTGCGATCTCGTCGTCGATCGCGAGCGACGCGGGCGGCGCGCTGACCGCGCGCAACGCGCCGTCCGGCGGCGCGCTGTTCGTCTTGACGCTGCGGCGTGCGCGCACGCATCATCCGGACTCCGTGTCCGAGCCGACGGGCTCGCATTAGGCCCGGACCCGGTCGGCGCACGACCGGCATCAACGAGAGCCGCGCGCGCCCCCGCCGCGCGGCCTGTCAGGAGCAAGTGACTACGATGGCTAACCGGCTGCAAGTAATCTATATCGAAGACGATGCGCTCGTTCGCCGGGCGAGCGTGCAGAGCCTGCAGCTCGCGGGCTTCGACGTCGTCGGGTTCGAATCGGCCGAGGCGGCCGACAAGGCGATCGTCGCGGAAACCGCCGGCGTGATCGTCAGCGACATCCGGCTGCCCGGCGCGAGCGGGCTCGACCTGCTCGCGCAGTGCCGCGAGCGCGTGCCCGACGTGCCGGTGATCCTCGTCACCGGCCACGGCGACATCTCGATGGCCGTGCAGGCAATGCGCGACGGCGCGTACGACTTCATCGAAAAGCCGTTTGCGGCCGAGCGGCTGATCGAGACGGTGCGCCGCGCGCTCGAGCGACGCGAGCTCGTGCTCGAGAACCATGCGCTGCGGCGCGAGCTGGCCGGGCAGGGCATCGTCGCGCCGCGCATCATCGGCCGCAGCCCGGCGATCGAGCAGGTGCGCAAGCTGATCGCGAACGTCGCGCCCACCGACGCATCGGTGCTGATCAACGGCGACACGGGTGCCGGCAAGGAGCTGATCGCGCGCAGCCTGCACGAGCTGTCGCCGCGTCGCGACAAGCCGTTCATCGCGGTGAACTGCGGCGCGCTGCCCGAGCAGATGTTCGAGTCGGAGATGTTCGGCTACGAGCCCGGCGCGTTCACCGGCGCCGCGAAGCGCCGCGTCGGCAAGCTCGAATATGCATCCGGCGGCACGCTGTTCCTCGACGAAATCGAAAGCATGCCGCTCGCGCTGCAGGTGAAGCTCTTGCGCGTGCTGCAGGACGGCGTACTGGAGCGGCTCGGCTCGAACCAGCCGATCCGCGTGAACTGCCGCATCGTCGCGGCCGCGAAGGGCGACATGAGCGAGCTCGTCGCGGCCGGCACGTTCCGGCGCGACCTGTTGTACCGGCTCAACGTCGTGACGATCGCGCTGCCGCCGCTCGCCGAGCGCCGCGAGGACATCGTGCCGCTGTTCGAGCACTTCATGCTCGACGCGGCCGTGCGCTACGGGCGGCCGGCCCCGGTGCTGACCGACCGGCAGCGCGCGAGCCTGATGCAGCGCGACTGGCCCGGCAACGTGCGCGAGCTGCGCAACGCGGCCGACCGCTTCGTGCTCGGCGTCGCCGACATGCCGCAGGAAGCCGGCGCGACCGGCGACGATGCCGAGAACGACCAGACGCTGAAGGAGCGCATCGAGCAGTTCGAACGCGCGGTGATCGCCGAGGCGCTGAACCAGACGGGCGGCGCGGTCGCCGCGACGGCCGACCGGCTGCATGTCGGCAAGGCGACGCTGTACGAGAAGATGAAGCGCTACGGGCTGTCGGCGAAAGGCGAAACCGAGCGCTGAAAACGAGACGGACCGCGGAACCGGGCTGGCCGGTCGTGCGGTCCGTCGTGCGGAGCAGGGCGCGGCGTGCGTCCCTGCGAGTCTTGTCGTGCGGCGCTTAGGCGGCGCTCAGGCCGCGTTGCTGTCGAGCGCCTTCTTGAGCAGCGCGTCGAGTTCCGCGAATTGCGGTGCCCCGACGTAGCGCTTCAGGATCTTGCCGTTCTTGTCGACGACGAAGGTCGTCGGCGTGAGCTGCACGTTGCCGAACTGCTTCGCGACGCTGCCGTCGTCGAGCGCGACCTTGAACGGCAGCTGGCGCGTCTGCGCATAGTTCGCGACGTACATCGGCGGGTCGTAGTTCATCGCGACCGCGACGAATTCCAGCCCCTGACCCTTGAAGCGATTGTAGGTATCGACCATCTGCGGCATTTCCTGCATGCAGGTCGCGCAGCTCGTCGCCCAGAAATTGACGAGGTAGACCTTGCCCTTCAGGTCGCCGGCCGTCGACACCTTCTGGCCCGACAGCAGCGTGAACGTGGCGTCCGGCGCGGTGGACTTGCCGTTGAACGCGAAGAAGCCGGCAACGGCGATGGCCGCGACGACGACGGCCGCCACGATATAGCGGGCGGGGCCGGTGCGGCGCTGGGCGGGAGGCGTGGTGTTCATCTGCGGTGCTCTCGGAGTCGGTCGATGACGCGGATCGATGCGAAGGACGTCGAAATTCGACGCTCATTTTAGCGCGAATGCGCCGCATGCACCGGCGGCCGCCACACATCCCGGGTGTCGGCTTCGGCGGATAATGAGCACTTTTGCCTGTCCCCGTCACTGCCATGCTGAAGGAAGTCATTGATTCGTCGCGCCCCCTTTTTCGCTCGCTGCGACACTTCGCCGCGCTCGCGTGCGTGAGCGCGGCGCTGGCCGCCTGCTCGCCGTCATATGACTGGCGTACGCTGCACAACGACGCCGGCTACACGATCGACCTGCCGGCGAAGCCGACCGTCGAGAACCAGCCGGTGGCGGTCGGCGGCGCGTCGATGCCGATGCGGATGCAGGCCGCGCACGTCGACGGCGCGGTGTTCGCGGTCGGCACGCTGACGCTGCCCGACGACCGCGACGACACGCGCCGCGCCGCGCTCGAGTTCCTGCGCGCCGGGCTGTCGCGCAATCTCGAAGGCGCGCCGCAGACGGGCTCGGTGCCGGTGCCGCTCGCGGCCGGCGGCGCGGTAAACGGGCTCGAGCTGCGTGTCGCGGGCGCGGCCAGCGGCGGCGACCACGCGCACAAGACGATCGTCGCGCGGCTCGTGGCGCGCGGCCGGCATGCGTACCAGGCCGTCGTGATCGCCGACGGGCCGCTCGCGCAGGAACAGCTCGACCAGTTTTTCGGCTCGTTCAAACTCGACTGACACCGGCCGGCGAGGGCCGCTCAGACATTCGGTGACAACTGAAAGTTCATTCGCAGCTTTCGACGCTAATCGCCGGATTTTGCGGGGATTTTTCGGCTATCCACAGCGCATGTGGATAACTTTGTTGAAAAGTTGGCCGAATCTCGCGCAAAGCCATGCCGGACGGCCTTCCGGGACATTTGATAGCGTGCATGCCATTTTGGAAAAATCAATCAAAACAACGGGATACGAATTTCTCGATGAACAGGCGTTCGCGCGCGGATATCCGGGGCCGGATTCGCGAAATTGTGCATAAGTCAAGTCTTGACAGCCGTGTTTTGTCCTCCAATGGCGTTCACAGCGCCGTGAGCGCGCGCCGGTAGCGGATCGCCTCGGCGATCTGCGCGGCCGTCGGCAACGGGTCGCCGGCCAGGTCGGCGATCGTCCGCGCGACCTTCAGCACGCGGAAATACGCGCGCGCCGACCAGCCGAAGCGCTCGCCCGCCTCGCGCAGCAGCCGCTCGCCATCGTCGGTCGGGCGGCACAGGTCGTCGGTCTCGCGGCCGCTCAGCATGTGATTCGTCTTGCCCTGCCGGTCGAGCTGCAGCGCACGCGCCTGCGCGACCCGCGCGGCGACCGCGGCGCTCGGCTCGCCAGGCGCCGTCGCGCGCGACGCGAGTTCGGCAGGCGACAGTGCGGGCAGGTCGATCTGGATATCGATCCGGTCGAGCAGGGGCCCCGACAGCTTGCGCAGGTAACGCGTGGCGACGTCCGGCGAGCAGCGGCAGCGCCCGGACGGATCGCCGTGCCAGCCGCACGGACACGGATTCATCGCGGCGATCAGCTGGCACGCGGCGGGGAAATCAGCCTGCTGCGCCGCACGCGAGATCGTGATGCGGCCGGCTTCGAGCGGTTCGCGCAGCATCTCCAGCACGTGCCGGTCGAATTCGGGCAGCTCGTCGAGAAACAGCACGCCGAGGTGCGCGAGCGTGATCTCGCCCGGCTGCGGCGGGTTGCGGCCGCCGACCAGCGCGGCGGCGCTCGACGAATGGTGCGGCGCGCGGAATGGCCGCCGCCGCCACTGCGCGGGCGAGAAGCCGATGCGGCTCGCGGACAGGAGCGCGGCCGACGTCAGCGCCTCGTCGTCGGTCAGCGGCGGCAGGAGGCCCGGCAGCCGCGCGGCCAGCATCGACTTGCCGGCGCCGGGCGGCCCGATCATCAGCATGTGGTGCCCGCCCGCGGCGGCCACCTCGAGCGCGCGCCGGGCGCCGCGCTGGCCGACGACGTCCGCGAGATCGGCTGCGGCCGGCGCCGGCACGCCGTCGAGGCAGGGCGCCGCGACCGGCGCGAGCCGCGCGTCCGGCGCACCGGCGAGGTGCGCGCACAGCGCGGGCAGGTCGGGCGCGCCGAACACCGTGACGCCCGGCACGAGCGCGGCCTCGGCGGCGCTGTCGAGCGGCAGGTACAGCTCCGGCGGGCGCGACGCGGCCGCCGGGCCGGACATCGCGACGGGCTGCGCGCCGGAACCGGCACCCGATCCGGTTTCACCCGCGCGCCAGTCGCGTGCCGCGCCGCACGCCATCGCGAACGCGCCGCGCATCGGCCGCAGCGCGCCGGTCAGCGACAGCTCGCCCGCGAATTCGCGGCCGGCCAGCGCGTCGGCCGGGATCTGCCCGTTCGCGGCGAGGATGCCGAGCGCGATCGGCAAGTCGAAGCGGCCCGACTCCTTCGGCAGGTCGGCCGGCGCGAGATTGACGGTGATGCGCCTGACGGGGAACTCGAATCCGCAGTTCTGCAGCGCGGCGCGCACGCGCTCGCGGCTTTCGCGGACTTCGAGATCGGGCAGGCCGACGATCGATATCGTGCAACCGTAATTGCACTGCCACTCTCGGATGAGACTCTCATCGCAGATGGCACTTTTAGAATCCAACGGCATTGGGCGTGGGAAGGCGTGAGATGTGGTGAAGTCCCAGTGGACAGCGTTTGAGATATCCTTTCGGCTCGAAGCAAAAGGCCAGCCAATTTCAAGCTCGCAGCTGTTAAATCGTCAATAAACACAAATGCGTATCGATTTCATTGCCCAACCGGCTCAGCAGCTTGGAAACCTGCTCGAAGCAGCCCTTGCCAGCGCCGTAAGCCCTACGCGGGTAGTACTCGTTTCCGCATTCGCCTCTCGGCAGGCAGTCCTTCGTCTCAAACGCCGCCTGCATGAGCTTCACACTGGCGGAACGGCCGTCCGGGTCGTCGTCGGCGTCGATATGGGTGGAACCAGCAAGGAGGTTCTACAAGAACTTTCCCGTTGGCCTTTCGAAGTCTTCGTGTTCAAGAATCGGAAAAGCGGAGTGACTTTTCACCCGAAGCTCTATCTGGTGGAGGCACCAACTGCAGGGGAAATCTTCCTCGGGTCAAACAATCTGACCGAAGGTGGCTTATACAGGAACTACGAAGGGGCAGTGCAGGTAAGTTACAGCCTTCCCGACGACGCCGCAGAGTTTGCTACGGCCAAGAATCAATTGAGCAAGTTTATTGAACCTGGTGCCCCGATTGGTCGGATTTTGGACAATGGATACTTGCAATGGCTGGTCGCGCGGAATGAAATCCCGAGTGAAGTAGAGATTCGGCAGGGCCGTAGGCTCGCGCGAGGAGCTGGCACCCCGCAGGACGAAGGGGCGAGCTTATATGGATTCGAGCCCACAGCCGGCCCGCCTCAGCTTCCTCTCGAAGTTCAACAGGTCGTAATTGCCGCTGTGCGTAGCCAGATTGATGAGCTCAAGGAAGCAAAGGCCACTGCGCAGCGGATTCGAAGAGCTGAGGAAAGGAAGAGCAAGAAGGCGGCCGCTCCAGGGAGTTCCGTGGCGCTTCCAGTTCCTGAAACCCAGCCGGAATTCGTTAGCCTCACGCCGCTGGCGCAAATCGCGCCTACGGCCTTTTATCTCGAACTTACCGCCACCGAGGGTAAATCTAGCGAGATTCCGGGCGAGCAGCGGATACCACTAGAAGCCGTTAGTGCAGCGCAAGATTTTTGGGGCTGGCCCGACAACTACGTCAGGTCTGTCAATCCCCGAAAGGGCGAAGGTGCCGGAGGGGAAGAGCGTGTCTACTTCAATTGGAAGCCAGTGTGGCGCGTACGCTCAATCAGCGACGCCGCCAAAGAAGTAATTAACGGCGTTCGCATGTACTTCTACCAGAACAGTTCGGACTTTAGGTTTTACTCTGGCGCGTTAGTGGGGTGGGCGAAGGCAGGCGACTTCATCCGGATTACTCGCGGCGAAAATCAGCCGTACACCTACGACTGCGCGTTGGCGATAGCAGGCACGCCAGAGCACGCAGAATGGAAGTCCTATTGCCCGCCCGCTACCGGACGCTCTCCCCGCCTATTCGGATTCTCGTGATTTTATTTGCGAAACCGAAGCACGACGTTCTCAGTGATAGCGTTCTTGATATGCACTAGGTTTTCGGTCGTGACCGAAATGTCGATGCGCTCGACGGCCGTGAAACCGTGCGTTAGTGCGATTGTCTCCACGAGGTCCGTCGACGGAATGCGTATGTCGTCGCCGTCGATGTTCATCTTACTATCGCCGATGACGACCATGGCTTCGGCATTTGGTTTGCAGAGCCTGTGAAGTTGCGAAAACACGGAGTCCATGTCTTTAAGGAACCGGTGTACGAGTGCCGGCATGTTCTGTTTACGGAACCCGGAATCAGACGACCGCGCAATGGCGCCATGCAGGTGCCGAACAAACTCCAGGCACTCGCGAGGTAGACTATCCTTCTTGAGAAACTCTGTCTCGAGTTGTCGTTTGCTCGTTGTATTGAGTTCACGGCTTCCAATGAGTGCCTGTTCGAGTGGGCGTCGCTCACTTCCGCTCAGTCCAAACAGCGATAGCAGCGACAGACGGTCCGTATCAATATAGGGCAACGCCATTGCGTATGGCGGGCTTGTTAGAACCAGGTCTACAGTCTCGTTGGAAAGCCCAAGTGTGTCGTAGGTAGTTTTCAGGCGGTTATCGCCGGCGATTGCGTGAGAGCGGAAAAACGGATTGGGCGCATAACCTCGGACCTTCCAGAACTTCTCGACGCGCGCGAACTGTAGGGCGAGTTGCTCCTTGAATAGACCGAACACGTCCGCATCGTCTAGCAAAACCTTACGGTAACGTATCCGAAGGTCCGTTGGCTCTTGCTGGGACACTTCGCGAATTATGCTGCTTAGAACAACCTGAAGGAAGTCACGCACGGCACCGCTGCTGCCAGAGCGAATTACTTTCAATAGCCAGTTAAGCTTCCGGCTGACAGGTGCAGCAAACCATCGGCCGATTTCGTCGAGACACTCCGGATTGAATTGGTCTAAGCTGGAAGGCAAACGGGATGAAGCGGCATCTATCGTTTCCACGACGCTTGCCACCACATCTGTTAGCACGTCGGGGTCGACGTCGAGAATCGACGTCTTTGCCCGCGCTATCTGTGCGGCTAGAGGATTGAGGTCACAGCCATAGGTTGCGTAACCATTCAGATGCCCCTCAAGCAGCGTAGTCCCGCTCCCGCAGAATGGGTCGAGGATGGTTGCCCCGTGCGGCAGCGACAACTGGTTAATAAGACCCTTAGCCAGCTGTGGGTAGAACTTCCCTTTGTAAGCGTGAATACCGTGCGTTACATATTTCGGGTCTTTGCGTGCGCTCGGGTTGACCGCTGCGCCATTCTCCAAAATCGCTTGCCAGGTCGGCTCTCCATGACCATTCGGAAAGCGGATTTGATGGGTGAACACTAGAGAACGGCAGCGAATCAAGTCGCCAACGTCAGCTTGCTTTTGAATCGAGGCGACGCCCGCGTCAGCCAACTCCCCGAGTTTCACCGGTCCACTTTCCCGTTCGCGCAATTTCAGCTCATACGGCCATGGCTTGTAGGGAGGTGGTTCCAAGGTAACGAGCGTCCTCTTGGCTCTCTTTCGAAGAATCAGCAGACTTTCGGTTGCGGCCCTTCGCCCCGCAGGGGTGAACGACCGCCTCGTCTTATGCACTGGACGCTCAATGACACAGCTTGTGTCGAATCCATGGTCATCGGCTTCGTCAGCGAGGAGGCTGGCTGTTGCGTACGTCTCCCCGTTATAGACAGAGTCGCCGATTACCAACGCGGCATAGCGTCCGCTTTTCAGTACCCGGCGGATGTTGTCCAGTGCCAGCCGCATATCTGCGAAGTAACTTTCGAATCCGCTTGATTCCCGCTGATGCTTCAGGTGCGAACCAATTTCGACCTTGCCCAATGCGACAGGGTCGAAGCCCAGCCAAAGCAAGCGAAAACGGTGGTACAGGTGGTAGTCCGTGGCATTCCCATAAGGTGGCGACGTAACGACCAAGTCCACTGAGCCATCCGGAATCTCATTTGAAGAGATGTTGCGGACGTCGCCCGTGAGAAAACGAGATACCCCATAGCGGGTCGCTGCCGCGTTCCGGGCCACGGACTTCATTACAGTCTCGAATTCCTTCACATAGCGCTTGGTCGTTTCACCGATGGGTACTACGCGGGGTACGCTCTTGTATCGCGTCTCGGAATCTTGAAATGAAGCAGACAGTACTGTACGTGACAACGCTAGCTTTGCGATGTCCTGTGCTGATTCACTTTCAAGCTGAGAAATCCGATAGCGGATATGGGAAAGCTCGCCGAAGGCCGAGTCAGCGAACCATTTTTCACGATTCGCGATTGTTGGCGCGTGAGCCCCGTACGCCGCCATTAGTTCTGCTGCGTCGGAGGGCAATGACTCAAGGAGTGCACGCAAGGCCCCGTGCAGCAAGTGAAGCTCGGCCGTGACGTCCGCCGACACTCGCGCAGTCTTTACGCGACCGATAAGCGCGGCGACGGGATTGGCGTCAACGCTGACCGCGCGTCGGCCGAGGCGGATAGCCTCTAGGGCCGTTGTCCCGCTGCCTCCGAATGGGTCGAATACTAACTCCCCGCGCGAACTAAGCAACGAAATGAACGTACCAGGCAGTTGCGGTATGAACTTGGCCGGGTAGGGGTGCAGGTCATGACCTAGGAAGCGCGTATCGTCGTCAGTGAATCCCCAATCCAGCGAGTTCAAGTGAGAGAGCGCATCTTTCGGGCTCCGCGTATGAAGAGGTAGCTCTTCATACGACGCAGCCGCTGGCGTCTCGTCCGTCGTCGCGAAGGCTGATAGTTGGGCTTGAGTCCAAAGGGTGTTCTGTCGCATTCTGGGAGTATAACAAAAACCCAGATTTTGCACTCTCCGCTTTTGCGGTGGCGTCCAACCGGTACGCTTATCGGTCCAGCTCGCGCGACTCTCTAGCGGAAAGGACTGTTTGAGCGGGATGCAGGTTGCCCATCGATTTTCCACAACCGGACCCGCCTGGGACGCATGGTCCGAAATCGCGATGACGGCCTGAGAGGCCGAGCTGCCGAGAGGGGTGGCAGTGTAGCAGCGCAGATTTGGAAGATAGGAGTCGCGTCTGATACGATATCGCCAACTTAAGTCTTACCTGCTCTGCTGTCTTTGGGTGGGATGTCCGGAGACTTCCCAGGTGGTCTGCTGATGTTGGCTGCCCTCGTCTCGATGTTTGACATCGAGTTCTCAGTTGTTTATTCGACTAAGAAGAGGAACGGAAAATGAAAGTTAGATTTCGCCTGAAAAGCAAGTGCAATGGCGTCAAGTCTCTGGGGGTTAATGACGGCAGACCACTGAGGGAAGTAAGGACGTTCGCTAATTACGGCTAGGTGAGAGCAGACTCCCCCGCCAATGAATAAAGGGTATGCGCCAGCATTGGCGCATACCTTTTTTCTTATCTTGGCACAGGTTCGTAGCCGGCACGAGGTGGCCAAACATCCGCCAGCCTGGGCAGCACCAATAGAGTAAGCACGCGATTGTGGGCTGTCGAGGTGATTTTCATTTCTCGGACCGACATCGTTGGCTCGGCATGGTCGAACCACGTACGTGCGGGTAGAAGGCGGCCGTCGCGAGAATGCGGTACGGTCTGGTCTGCCGTGAGTGACCCTGCTGGCACCGCCACTGGAGTTCCGCGAGTCCGGAAAAAAGCGCCCGCTCGGAACGCAGGTTCGCTCGACGATGCCCAATGAACGAATCCGTCAGACGACAGCAGTACGACTGCCTTTTCGTCCGTGTAGTCCAACCATTTGAGGACGGCCGCAGTCAGTGAAACGCCGTACCGGGCCGCGCAGTGGCTCAACACATCCAGGTCGACGGTCTGTCCGATTTGCTGTCGAAAATCCGTGAGCGGCATGAGCAGGTAGGAGGCGAACCGGTCAGCCTGCGCTTCGATGTCTTGCTCATTCTTGGACCAGTTCAGCATGTCCTGCTCGGTGCACTGAAACGAGTCTGTCGTTGACCGGTGCAGAATGTAATGCCCCAGCTCGTGAGCCTGCGTGAACCGAATGCGTCCTTTGGATGAAAGGGCGCTGTTGTACAGCAGCAACCAGTCCGAGTCGACCTTGAAGAGCCCGCCTTCGAACTGTTGGATGTCTGCCGCCTGGACGTCGGTAATTGGGTCCTTCCACTGATAGAAGTCAGCGCATCCGCGTGCAAGGCGCTCGACATCCACTGGAAAGCGGTCTTCGCCTGCTTGCGCGGCATAAGCGGCCAGAATATGACTAAGCTTGCTGGCCTCCTTCGGAGGCGACAAGGACTCGCTGGTCATTTTTTCTTGAACGTTTCCAGAATCTTTCGCAGCTGTTCTTTCGCGGTAGGGTCTAGCTTCTGGTAGTTTCGGAAGAAGACCTCGTCCTTATGCTTTTCCCCAGGGACGCTGACGTCCTCGTCAATGAAATAGCTCACCGTGACACCCAGCACATCTGCCAACGCCGACAGCTTTTCGGCAGATGGGCGCTGTGACTCACGGTTTTCGAGCTCCCATATGTAGCTCTTGCTCATTCCGGCTCGTTCCGCGAGCTGGTCAAGCGTCAGCCCGCGCTGCTTACGCAACTCCCGGAGTTTGTCGCAAAGTCGTGTCGCCATATCCATCCTCTAGATGACTCGGATTGTATCGCTACTCCGAACAAAATGGTTGACAGAAGCGAAAGTCCAGAGGATAGTGCCTCATGTTCGCTACTCCGAACATTTTGTGCTGTTATATCGGGTTTGTGGCGATTTCGCAATCTCGGCGAGGTGATATGACGCGTACTCACGTAGACCATCAAGATATCGTTCGATTTGCGCAGGAAAAGGTCAACCTGCCAAAGGAGAAGGCCGACGAATTTCGCGCACAGGCGCGCCGGCTACGGGAGCGGCTGGAAGGTTACATCGGGGACCATCCGGACTTTTCACTTAAGAAAATGTTGTTGTCGGGTAGCCTCGCCAAAGGCACGGCGTTGCGCACTCTCAATGACATCGATGTCGCGGTCTATGTGAGCCGTGACGACGCGCCGCACGAAATCGGCGACCTGATTTCGTATCTTGCCGAACGGCTGCGCAAGGCCTATCCCAACTTCACGTCCGACCAGGTCAAGCAGCAAACGTACTCCGTCACCGTGTCGTTCAAAGGCTCGGGGCTGGACGTTGACGTGGTGCCGATTCTGTACGCCGGCGACCCCGAATGGCGCGGCCAACTGGTGAGCCAGGAAGACGGCGAGTTGCTGGAGACCAGCATTCCGTTGCATCTTGCATTCACGCGTAAGCGAAAGCAGGCGCAGGAGACGCACTACGCGCAGGTCGTTCGCCTCGTCAAGTATTGGGCTCGTTTGATGAAGCGTGAGCGTGAGGGGTTCCGATTCAAGTCCTTCATGATTGAACTCATCCTGGCGCATCTGAGCGACGAGGGCGTGGATTTTTCGGACTACCCGAATGCGCTTCAGGCGTTTTTCACTTACGTGGCTCAGACGGACTTAGCCGCTCGTATCGTCTTCGACGACCACTACGCGCCGTTGGTGGTCCCAGCGAGCAGCGACCGCGTGCAAATTTTCGACCCCATCAATTCGAAGAACAACGTCGCGCGCCTCTATACGAAACAGCAAGCGGCGGACATTGTCGACGCAGCCCTCGACGCGGGTGATGCCATTGACGCCGCACTCGCGGCGCCGACCAAGGAGTTGACGGTTCGGTACTGGCAAAAGGTCTTCGGTTCCTCTTTTCAGGTGTAGTCCATGAGCTCGACATTCACTTATACCGAGGCGACGACCTTTACCGTCACGCATGCGCGACATCTGGCCGCCAAGGTGGCGACCGACCTAAAACGGATGCAGCGGTTCTACGGTGCGCCATCCGACGCGCGCATTGAAGAGTTGCAGGCGGAACTGACGGAGCTGCTGAAACTGGGTTACGTTGAACGGGTGCTCTACGGATTCAAGCGCAACGGGCAATGGATTGAACCCACGCTTCGTTATACCGCTCGCGAACTATTCGGAGCGTCGAGTGGTGACGACGACCCTGGGAAGGTTCGGCCCGGCGCCGATATTTCTGGTGCAACGTTTTCATCGTATTTGGTGAGGACATCAGCCTGGTGGCAGCTATCTATCGACGCGCGGCTGCGAATCGAGTCCGAGCTGCCCGTGCAGCGCACGGGGGCCGACGAGCCGACCGTGGCAGGCGGGCACTATTTCGACGATGACAAAACGTATTCGTCCGGTAGCCGGGCGTTGAATCGTTCCAGCGTGAGGGGCCTGTAATGTCGCAATCCGTTTCCCAGCTTTTCGAGCGTACGACGAGTTTGCCTGACCCGGACGCCGCCGAGCGTCTCGCACAGCTCGTCGGTCTCGATGAAAAAATTGTGCGGATGAAGAACATGCTGAGCGTGTTGATTCATCCGGCTGGCTTGTCACGATGGCTCGCGGCTCATCACCCGAGCGCGGCGCGGCTAGCGGAGTGCATCCATCGACGGCCGCCACTCATCATTTTGTCGGGCGATGTGGGGTCGGGAAAGACGGAACTCGCGGAGACGATTGGCGACGCAGTCGCTCGGCAGGAAGACATCGACATCACGGTGTTGCCGTTGAGCCTGGCATCGCGCGGTCAAGGCCGTGTTGGTGAGATGACGCAACTGGTCAGTGCCGCATTTGAACATGCGCTCGCGGAGGCGACCAAGTGCAAAGCACAGAGCGGCAACGCACGGGGCGCCGTCATCCTTCTCATCGATGAGGCCGACGCGCTCGCACAATCCCGCGAGACTGACCAGATGCACCATGAGGACCGCGCGGGCGTGAACGCGTTTATTCGTGGAATTGACCGCCTTGCGAACGCGAAGGTACCGGCAGCCGTAATCATGTGCACGAATCGCCTGGCGGCGATGGACCCTGCCGTAAAGCGACGCGCTGCCGAGATATTTGTATTTGAGCGGCCTGACGACGTTGGTCGACTGGCCGTGTTGAGCCGCTGCCTTGACGGCGTGGGGCTTTCAGCAAAGGCCCTCAGCAAGGTGGTTGAACTGACGGGTCCCCAAGGTGAGCGGGAGTACGGCTTCACCTACTCGGACCTTGTGCAGCGTCTGGTGCCGGCAATCGTGCTCGACGCCTATCCGTCCGGACCCATCCGTGAAGCGCGGGCGCTCGATATCGCCCGTTCCATCGCGCCGACTCCACCTTTCAGAGAACTGCAGTCATGAACAGCACTCCCGCGACATCGCCTGACACGGACTGGATGCGAGACTCTTTCATCAACGTTCAGGAGCAGCTTCGCCTGAGCTTGATGCAGGCGCAACTGTCGATTGCCCATCCCGGCACGCAAGGAGACGTGACCGAGGGCCACTGGATAGATGTGCTGCGGGCATATCTGCCGAAGCGATACGAAGTGGCGTCCGGTCTGGTCATCGACAGCACGGGCGGCCGCAGTCATCAGATTGACGTCGTGATTTTCGATAAGCACTTCACGCCGACTTTGCTGGACCAGCAGAACCATCGATATATTCCGGCCGAAGCGGTCTATGCGGTTTTCGAAGCGAAGCCAGACATCGACAAAAGCTACCTGACTTACGCGGGCGAAAAGGCTGCGTCTGTGCGCCGACTGATTCGCACGTCGGTCGCAATCGCGCATGCCGGCGGCACCTATCCGCCCAAGCCGTTGTTTCCCATCGTCGCCGGCATACTCGCGCCGAAGGCGAGTTGGTCTGACGGGCTCGGGAAATCGTTTAGGGACAATCTACCTTCTGCGGCGGACGAGCAACTCGATTGCGGATGCGCGCTCGATGCAGGCGCATTCGATGTTTTCGACGGCAGCCTGAACATCGTTTCGTCGAGAGGCAGCCTGATGTATTTCCTCTTTAGGCTGCTGGCCAAGCTACAGTCGCTCGGCTCGGTCCCTGCTATTGATTGGGGCGCCTACGCCTCCATCGTCGCAAATGTCGGTGGCGGCGCGAATCCTTCGACGTTGTCTTCTGCTCCCGGGCCTTGATGCATTTGATTACACACAATTCAGTCGCCCAGTTCTCGGGCGTACTTGAGGCCGGCGGCGAAGTCCATCACTCGCTGCAGGCCTTGCCAGATGGTCTTGACTCCGGGTTCCCCGTCACCTTTGCGCGCCAGGAAGCCGCCGAGCATGGCGACCAAGCGCACGACCTCATTCAGACGCGGTGACGTCTTCGGCGGTTTCTTTTTGTTGAGAATGAATGCCGCGCGCCATTCATCCCGCTCGAACAGCAGCCCTGCATCCAGGTCCGGGCAAGTTCGACCCAGTCGCATCAACCGAGCGATGCGCCAGGCCACCACCATGAACAATGCCAGCGCGCGTTCGAGACGCTCCATTGAGGCCAGTTGCAGCGCTTCGACCCGGCAGCCGTTCTTCAGCACGTGAAAGAACAGTTCCACCTCCCAGCGCGCGCGGTACCAGTCAATAAGCTGCACCGCCGCGTCAAGGTCGTCCACCTCGCGATTACTCAGCAGTCGCCATTCAATCGGCTTGACGCCTGCCGGCGGGGCGACCTCTCGGGCGACGATGCAAGTGGCACTCACCACGCCGCCTGCAGCATCAGGCAACGCGACACGTTGCGCCCACACCTGCTGCCGTACCGCGCGCGCCGGCTGAGCCTGACGGGCTGCCAGCGTAAAGTGAATCCTGCCCACTGGCTCACCCGCAGTCACTTTGTCCCACAGCTTGCCGCCGCCAGGCAAGGTGCGATTGTGCTGCGAGCGCAGTAGCCAATCCGCCGGGTGGCCCAACTCCTTTGCTTTGACCATCAGCGCCATGATGTCCGATTCCCGGTCAGCCACATAGACGAGTCGCGTGGCAGGCAGTGCGGCTGCGGCCGCCTGTTCGGCAACCCGCTATGTCATTGACCGTAAACGACTTTCTGCGGAGCATCAGCCGCCAGGAGTTGTGTGTAATGAGGTGGGGTAGGCCACCGCGACTGTTTCGAAGCATCGAGCGGGTAGCCATGACGCAGCCTGGGTGCAAAGCTGGAGGGCGGCTGGCGCGGGATGAATCCGCGCGATAGTCCGGCTAGTGCGAGCGTATCATCGCGACTCGCATGCCCGAGGTGCGACGCCGGCTCCGAAGCTGCACACTCAAGGGAAAGCACGGACCGCCCATGTCCCAATGGGTTGGGGGTGCTTTGCCCTTCAAGAGCTCTACCTCACCAAAACTGCAGTACTTCTACCCTAGCGAGACCTCTGCCTCCGAGGAGCTTCTACCTGAGAGAACTTCACTGCAACGAAGGGTACTGGGGCGACGACTAACGAAAAGCGGCCACCGATGTCGGTGGCCGAATCAATCACTGTCTTTGATGCGAAGTCGTTCTGTCCTGTCCAACCGGCCTCGGGACCGCTTCGGGGGACACTGGCTTTGGGCGTCTATACTCTGTCAGTCAAACGTCCGAGAAGAGCTCCGTGAGCCCATCCCAGTCACGGCACAGGACGAGATGCTCGACCAGTTCAAGAATCGCCAGCACCTCACGACGTTTTCGACCCCTGAGCATACGGCGGACTCTGCTAGTGGTCCTACGCTTGTGTGCCCGACCGGTGGGTGCGTCTCTGCACATGTCATACCTCACAAACGTCGCGTGAACCGTGCGGTTAGGCCGTCGCGGATTCCGCGCCGGCGGTGACCGGCTTGGCAATCTTCGCCGCCTCGAACGCGAGAATCAGCAAGGTGCCGGTCGGCTTGCCTTCGCGCGACAAATAGAAGTCGGCCTTTAGCTTGCCGGTCACCTTCACGAAATCTCCTTTCACCAAGTTCGGGTTGACGTCCCGCATTATTCTTACGGAGTACCATGTGGGCTGGCTATCGACGCCGCGCTGACTCTCGCACAGCCTTAGCTCCCAATACGGCTTGCCCGTTGACTTACTAATTTTTTTCACTGGGTCACTGCCCACGTTACCGAATGCCTGCATTCTGATGTCCTCTGAAATTGATGTGGCGACGGTGCGACTGCATCGTCAATTTGTATAGCTACCGGAGGTACCGGTTGCGTAAGCTGCAATGACGGCTGGTTATCGATGAATAAAAAGCCCTCCGGGGATAAGACCGGAGGGCAGGTGGGCTAGCTAGGCCCGAGGACAACTTCGTCAGAGAATCATGGCACTGGACTACTTTCACAGTACTGCGAGACCGGCATTTCGGGCTCGCAATACGTATAGTTACCAGTGCTCCTCGCTACGCGAATATTTCAGCAGCGGCGACACAGGAAGAGGCCACGGCGGCAAAGCATCCGGCCGGCGATATGGCAGGTAGTTCTCGTCGAACCATCCGGCGAGCGGCTGGCGATTGCTTGCGTTGAGCCTCACTTTCGGGAGCCAGGTCGGTAGAAGTTGCACGACGATGTGACCGACGCACACGTCAATTGCATAGCCACCGGGTTCTTGCGTTACGGCTGCCCAGACCTCGTACACACCGTCGCGGGCTTCTCGGAAGTGTCGAGAACTGCCGCGTACGAGCGGCACGTCATTGGCGAGAGCAGCTTTGGCGCGCAGGACGGCTCGTGCGCGCAACCAAATGCGTTCGGTTCTCGCCAGCACGACGACGCGCCGCAAGACGGCCTGATTTGGTAAGCGCATACCGACTCGGCCGGCGAGCGCTGACAGGGCTGCTTCACGGTCTGCGCCGCGCTTGCTTCTGTCGATTTCGAACCACGTCAGGCCGTCGTCTTCGAAGGCGACGGCGTCGGGCCGCAAGGTGCGCGTCCCATTGGGCAACTCGACGCTCAGGAATCCCTGAATAGCGGCTTCGCCCTCGTCGCGTTGAAGATTGAGGTCTTGTAGCGCTTCGCGCTCGGTCATCGCCCGAAGACCGCGTGCTTCCGCGCCGAGAACAATGAAATTCATCCACAACGCATGCTCAGGATTTGACATGTCCACGACCCGTCGAACCGAAGAGACGGCCTGTACCCCTCGGTCATTGAGCCATCTTGCGCCAGCGACGGTTAGACCGTACACATGCTGGAATCGGTCGGTCCGGTAACGGCGCACGAAGTTCGCTTTCGTAAGACCGCGCATCGCTCGTTGCGCGGCGGTGAGCGCAGCTTTGAACGGCCGCTCTGGAAAGCACGCCACGGCAATGTCGATAGCGCGTACGACACGAAAGCGGTCGACGGTCTCGAGCGCGCGCAGCCATACAATTTGTTGAAGGGCGCTTGGGTGAATCTCGGCGGTAATGCCGCGATTCACAAAGCGCGGTTGTGGCTGTACGTTGTCGCTAGCTGCGCCATCGGCGTCGTGTTCACGAGGGCGCGGGTTTTGTTCCACCTCGGCTGCAACTTGTTCGCCATGGGGGCCGTCCATCGGCGCCGTAGTTTGATGTTTCATCGCTTGTACGTCCGGCAAAAAGATGTTTGCGGTGCCACTCGCGAAGCGGGGTGTCGTCTGGCGCACGTGTGGCGTTTTTCCGTATAGCTACTGCGCTATCAAGGTTCGGTAGGCTGACCACCACGCGCGCCGAAAAAGTTTGGTTCTTTCCAGGCATCGTTGCCCGGCTGGGCGCGGGCAGGGGTCAACTGTTTCGTCCCCTTACCCAGCCTCGCGCGCAGGGGCGCGCGGCATCGACGTATTCGTCGCGACGTCCGGCAAGGCGCATGTGCGTTCGGCCCGGCTGCGCCGGTGCGAACCCCCGCCACCGTCCGCAGGCGTTTGTGCAATGCCACTGTTTTTCCGGAACGTCGGCGCCGACTGTGCGTCCGGCATGACGTGCTGACGCTGGCTGCCCCACGCTGCGAGAGCAACTCTATCGCCGCCGCAGCATGGGGACCCCGTGCCAGTCTGCGCGTGCGCTGTCGCGCTCGCGCGTGTCGACAACGCCGACATGCGCTCGGACGGTGGCGGGGGTTCGCACCGGCAAGCCGGGCACGGTCGCGAGCAACTGCGCTCCCATAGCTGTGCCTACTGACGGAAATGCGACCCTTGCACGCCGGTGAACGTTGTGCCGATGAACGCGGCTGGACGCCGCGCCGTCCGCCGGCTGCTGTCGTCGGAAGCACCGTTCGGTGCCGACGGGGCAGGCCTTAAAAAAGACGTACTGGGCAATGTTGAGGGTGCCCCCAGCGCGGGTCACGAGCGTCCGGATAAATGCGAGCGCATCAGGAGTGCATCGAGTCAGCTCGTGCGGAAGTCGCTCTGGTAGATTGCACGGAAACCGCTATGATGTTCAAGCTACGCGGCCGCGTGATGGCGGAGGCCGCAGGATAGCCGTACTGGTCGCGTGCGACCTTGGACGATGCTGCCGGTAGAGGGCGCTCGAAGTTTGTCTGGTAGGTAGGGTGCGCGTGGAGCGCCTGCGGCTGGCATCTGCGCGACAGAGCAAGGCAAATCGGGGGAAGGCCATGAAGGAAACAAATCGGTCGTTTCTGGTGGGCGTGTGTGCCTGTGTACTTGTTACCGCTGGACCGGTGGTAGTCGCCCAGGAGAATCCGCAACAGGATTCGTCCCGGCAGGATACGGCCCAACCTTCACAGAACCAGTCTGGGCAGTCACAGACGGAACAGGGCCAACCGGAGCGGGACCAACCCGCAGCGTCGGCGGCGGACCCCGAAGTGGAACGAGCGCGAGCAGTATTACGCTCGCTGCATTGGATTCGCGGTCCTCAAGAGGTGACCATCGACACGGAGGCCCGGTTCGCTGTCCCTCAAGGTTTTGTTTTCCTGGGAAAGAGCGATACCGACAGGTTCATGGAGGTAATGCATAACCCGCCAAGCGGCCAATCGTATATGCTTGCGCCTGAAAATCTGTCGTGGTTCGCACTGGTGTCGTACGAGGACACGGGGCACGTGTCCGACACGGAAACCATTGATGCTGATGGGATATTGCAAAGCATAAGGTCCGCTACCGATGCGGGGAACGAGGAGCGCGCCAAACGCGGGTGGGGTACGCTAACAATTCAGGGCTGGCAGGAGCCGCCGCACTACGACACTGAGACGAAGAGGCTCGAGTGGGCGACCATCGCGGCGGACCAGCAGCAGAGTCAAGTTGTCAATTTCAACACGCGCATCCTGGGGCGCACCGGCGTCGTATCGGCAGAGCTTGTAGCCGACCCACAGTCTCTCAGCACCTCTGAACTGGGGTTCAAGACGGCTCTTCGCGGTATTGACTTCGTGCAGGGGCAGTCTTACTCAGAATTCCGTGACGGCGACAAGGTGGCCGAATACGGCCTGAGCGCTCTCATCGTCGGCGGGACAGCGGCTGCGGTTGCTAAGTCCGGCGCAGGCAAGTGGCTCATCAAGGGGCTGATTGCTGCGGGCATCGCCGTCATGGCGGGCGTCAAGCGGTTGTTCAGCCGCAAGACCAAGGCCTGAGCCTGTGATGAATCTCCTCGACGTGGTGCCGACGGAGTGGTTGATAGTCCTGGTTGTTGTTGCGCTCGCGCTGGCCGATTCGCTTGTTCTGCTCGACTCGCGTGAAGTACTTATTAATCCAGCAAGCGGAAAATGGGCGGTAGTCCCCTGCTCAAGAATTTTTACTTTGCGGGGAAAGGCGACCTGCCTGCTCAACCCCCTGCTGCTGCATCGACCGGTATTCCGCCTGACCCTAGGCGAAGCGCAACTAAGGCATTCGCCGGAGCTATTGTCGAATTTCGCCAGTACGTCTCGCCAAGAATGGGATGAGCTTCGCCGAGATTTCAACGCGGTATGCCTTCTGCCGTGGGTCGTCGCCACGGGCTTGTTCGTGCTTCTTCCGCTTGGTCTGTTCACTGAATACGGTCACGTGGCTCTTTGGGCTGCACTGGCGTGCATTTATGTTCCTGCCCTTGCCGGTATATGTGTTGCGTGGCGTGACCGGCATGCGCTCGGTTTGAGTGTCGGCGACTGGGCAAGCCTCGCGTTTGACGTTCTTGCATGCCCGCCACACGCACTCAATCTGGTTCGCAAGCTGTCCCTGCTGGCCAGTCGGGCGAGGTTGCCTGACGGGGACCTGCTCCGTGTCGCTGCATCACTGTTTTCTGGGGACGAAGAGTTCGAGCTTTACCGGCAGGTCGCCGCGATGGTCGACGAGCTTACCGTCGTTGAAAGTGACGAGGCAGAACTGGCAACCTTGCGCGAGTTAAGGACCGCCCTCAGTCGGGAGATTTCACGAGATGGCTACTAGATTCTGGGTTGTCATCGGCTGCCTGCTACTTGGCTACTGGATAGTGTCGAAGCTCATCGAAAAGGGCAAGGCGGCCGAACACGCCTCGCGCACTGGCCCGGCGGGCTCCAGCCAGAGTGAACAATCGACGATGGGCGCGGACGCCGAGTCTGCGGAAAACCAGTCTTCCGCAAGGCGGGAAGCGAACTGGTATGAGGTTCTCGAGGTCAGGCCTGACGCTAGCTCCATCGAAATCAAGGCGGCGTATCGCCGACTGATGGCGCAATATCATCCCGACAAGGTTTCGTCGCTCGGCAAGGAATTGCGAGAGCTTGCCGAGGCGAAGTCGAAGGAGCTCACGCAGGCCTATCGGCGTGCGATGAATTCGCGTGGGGAGTCGCTTTAATCCTTAACGGCTCAAGGGTAGTCGTTGACCAATGAGTTGCTGACTCAAGAACGGCGTGGCCGGTCCGACTTACTCCCTAGGATAAGCATCCTCGCGCGAGTCCTGTCACCCGCCGAACGGGAACAACAGTGGTTGACCTTTTTCGCGCATTGCCTCGTGAAGGCACCGCCAGACTGCGAACTCGACGTTGTGAAACTGCGTCATCGAAAGCTTTCTGAAAAAGGCGGGGTCACCCTCGTAAACTGTAAAGCGCAACTTGGCGTTCGGTCCGCCTCGGTAGCCGACTGACACTTGCTCGCCTTGAACCGTAACCGTGAATCGGTAGTCGTCGTCGACGCGGTAAAGGGAAACCTCGGTGTTGCCGGTGCGGTACGTCACGATGGCGGTGGGAATGGAGGATTGCATTGCGGATTCCTTGAACATCATTGGTGTTGGTCAAGCTGCGAGAAGAACCATCCGTAGTCCTGGGTGGAGACCAGTTCCCGGCATTTCGCTTCGCCCAACAGCCGCATGACGGCCGCGAGGGCATAGAAGGGCAGATAGGTCCGGTTGGCGAGCAGCGCCGCACATTCGGTTTCCATGCCGGCGAGGCTGTCGCGGGACTCGACGAGCATGCGAACGGCGAGAGCGACTTCATCGTCGAGCTCATCGCACGGTTCGCAGAATTCGAGATTGGATTTGCTCACGACATATCCATGCGTTTTACAGACGGCGAGATAGTCTTTGATAAACAGCACGGCGGGTGAGGGCGTGACCTTCAGAAAAGTTGATGGACTGGTTGTGGCGGTCATGGTGACGTTCGTCCTTGCTCGATAGAAGTACTACCGTGTAGCAATGACGTGGCACGCATGCGGGATGCAGGAATGCGTAGAACGGTGGAGCAGCGCGCGGACCCAGAAAAGCGCCCGGAGTCTGGTCGCTGGAACGTTGCCAGGTTCCGACGACCTGACAACGTTGAGCCATGCGCGGATGGAGTGCGCGACGAAGCAGTACTCTGGCGTGCGCCTTTGCTTTGAGGCGGATTCGGCGGCTCCCAAGGGGCGATATCGTTCATTGCTCCGGGGTACGTGCCGTAGAATTAGTGCCAACGCGTTTCGTGAATCAGAATCCATGGACGACACGAAGATTGCGCTGGGCTTTTACGCGGAAAATTACCAGGTGCTGGGCCAGTGGCAGCTCAAGCCTGGCAAACGCATTTTCCTCGGGGAGCGGGACCCGCGCGTTTGCAGGTTCTGCGGCAAATCAAGACCGGAGGCCACGTTCAGTCTCAAGGCGCATGCAATTCCTGAACTGCTCGGAAACAAGAGTCTTTTCTCTCTGTACGAGTGCGACGAATGCAATACTTTTTTCGGTTCCGGCATCGAGAACGATTTCGGTAACTGGTCAAAGCCGATGCGCTCGTTGCAACGCATCCGGGGCAAGGGTGGCGTACCGACGTTGAAGAGCGACGTCGACGGCTGGCGTATCGAGTGGGACAGCAACCGCCGGTTCAATGTCAATCACGCACGAGGCGATGCGGTGTTTACCGTCAACGAGAAGGAGAAGCGCGTTACCTTTCTGCTGAAACGCGACCCTCACGTCCCGATAGCCGTGCTCAAGGCGTTTGTGAAAATGGGACTTTCGGTAATGCCCGAGACTGAACTGCCAAATTTCGCAAGGGCGTTGCAGTGGATTCGCAATCCTGAGCACCGGAGAGAGTTTGACCTGCTCGCGCCGGTTCATCGGAGTTTTATTCCGGGGCCATCGTCTCCAGACTTCATCTCGCTCGCACTACTGAAGCGCAGTGGCAGCGACGCAACCCTGCCTTACGTATTTCTCCTTCTGTCGGCGGCGAACGAAATGTTCCAGGTCATGCTGCCGTCGCCGGAGCGCGACCCGGTGCCAGGTGGCCCTACGCGGTCGATGCCGCCGTTTCCTGCGGTGCGGACGCCATATGGCCGGACGGGACACTACCCGCTCGACCTGAGTGGAACAGAGGTTGTTGTGAACGACAGCGTCTCGGTTGACATGTCATTTGAACAGGTCATCGCGACTCAGTTGCCGGGGACCGCTGAGGCATCACGAGAGACTGGACCGGACGGCAAGGTCGTCGACGGGCCCGCTAACCGCTGAGCGCCCATTCGTAATTCCGTGGCATCTGCAACACATTCGCCAGCGCAACGCTGCTGGGAGACGGAACGTGAAGGTACGGGAACTGATTGCGCAACTGCGAGACGCTGACCCGGATGCGGAGGTGCGATTCATGGCAGTCGGCGCCGATGAGACCGAGAGCGATTCTGGGCGACGAAGTCGAATTCCAACGCGAACTCTGGACGTTCGAGACAGGCAAAGGCTATTCCGTCTGGTATCCCGGCGAGCCGGAACAACGTGAAGAGGACTATGAGAACGTGGAATACCGGCGACTTCCGGTCGTCCTGCTCAAGCCCTGGATACCGCCGGAGTGGCGAGCCAAAGTGAAGTCTTGATGCCCGCCAGGCGGGCGGATTGCCAGGCCGCTGCTGCGCAGCGAAGCGTCTTGCTGGTTGGGGGCGTTCACAGTTTTCCCCAGCAGAACCCGGGTGGGCGGAGCCCATCCCCTGGCCAACACCGGTTTTCTCTCGCGAGACTCTATCCTAAAGCCTTTCAATGGGAAGGCTCTACAGCAGGATGTGCAGCCCAGACTGTACCCGGGGGATAGAGGGACTTCTCCCTGTGAACTTCCCCCTGCCGAGGCGTCACGCCCACGGAAGGCGCCAAGGCTGATGGTTGTCGCGGGCGCGCTATGCGACCGCCTTTTAATTTTTTCGACGACCTTTTTAATTCTTTTAAGTAATCCCGCTCCGCCTTATCCGACAAGGGCTCCCGAGCGCCGATTCCGGCCAAAAGCGCGTCACATTCGGGTCAAAAGCGCGCTGGATTCGGTTCAAAGGCGCAAATTTTCCGGTCAAAGGCGCGTTGAACAGTTCTCTCGCTTACGCCAACAACGGAAACGGCCACTCGAAAGTGACCGTTCTTTTTAATGTCGCCGCTGTTACTTGCTGGACCTCAGTAGACCTAGACGTTTGACCGCGACCATCTCAGCGCTAGATGTTCCCGCGACCTTTTTGGTGATTTCCCATTCCAGTAGAAAGCCGACCCGGACCAACTGCGCGAGTGCAGTGGCCGTCTTATCCTTGAACGCGTACCTGTCCTTCGAGCGGTCGTTGCAAAGCTCCTTCAGCATGACCAGCGGTATCGGATTCGGAGTCTGATGTGTAGAGTAGAAGAGCATCAGCCATCGCGCGAGGTCGCTACGACGTTCGAGTCTCTTTTCGTACTCGCGGTTGAGACGAGTGAAGTGATTGTCGCCGTACAGTTTGCGCACTCCGTCATTGAATTCCACGCGATAGCTGCCATCGTCGAGCACGTCGACGCTGGTCAGCAGTTCCGGTATGACAAGCTTGCCGAGGCGTGGCACTTCGATGGTGACGTGCGCCTCCCGCAGACGTTCCAGACACGCACGTAGCTTCTTGCGTGCTTCAGTGTTGCGGCTCCAACCAAGATTTACCAGGAACTGGTTCGGCGTCGCAATGGCTGCACCCGGAGTGCTGCGCTCAAAATGCAGCGCTTCAAAAAACACCTGGCGGTCGTCCTGCCGCAACTCGGGACCGTGATAAGTAATTGTGCCGCTCTTTGACGCATAGACTTTGAAAACGGTGTCCGGCGTGTGCTCGCGGGGGGTGTTCGGGTCGGCGACGCCGAAGAGGCCGCATCTGACGAACTCGTGAGGGACAACGACAGTGGTGTTCGGGTGGTCCGGCGTCAACGGTTCGAGCGCACCGTTCGCCGTCGACTCCGCCTGGTCTGCCGCTGGCGCCGTTTTCATTCTCGCGGCTCGTTCCTCGTGAGACTCGAACCAGTCCGGTGGCTGAGGAGGTTCTTCGAGCGACGTCACCCAGGAGGCGATGGCAGCGCTCTTCGCTCGCCCCGTTGCGATGGTCGCGGCCTCTCGAGGCTCGACGCCTCTTGCAACCTGTTCGCGATAGTAGGTTTTCCGATAGGCCTTTTCCAGTGAACTGAGTAGCATGAGCGGTTCCTTCAAATGGCGCGAAGCACTGGTCGGTTGCGCAGGGCGAGCGGCGGGTTAGGCCCGCTGGGCTCGGCAACCATGGCGTGCGCGATTGTTGCCGACTCGTCGCATCTAATTGTGCGGAATGTGGGGTGCGGGCTAATACTGTCAACGTTCATTGTCGTTCTCCGGTAAAGGTCTGGGGCCGTTCTCAGCCCCACGTGAGTGAGTAGTTACCGGAGGCATTCGAGTTGATGCAGAAATGCGTAGAGTCGCGACAGCATCAAGCGTCGGTTCTCAGGCGCCGACTTTGCGCGGTATGTCCGCTTCCGACTTATTTGTCTGGAAACGAGTCTTTGCTGGCCACTGGAAAGGATTAGTCTTCTTTAGTCGAGCATCCCGTGGGCGGCGGGTCCGATACCTCAACACGTAGTTCCCAGGCGAAATCGTTGCATTCGCATTGTTTGCTGTTTGCGCGCACGTTCGCGCGAGAGCGTGCTGCGTCCATTGAAGGCTCCTACAATTTGTTAGGTAGGAGCCTCCGCTTCCCGCTCTCCGTCGCGACAACCCTGCGCTGTCTTACGCGTGCCACGGACAGCGCTATGACGTCCCGCGACCCAAGCCGCTGCGCCGACTTTTTCTCAAGAAATTGCTCATAATGCCGTTACGTTTGGGGTGAACATGTGGAGGTGGCAGTGGGAAAGGTGGTGAATCTGGCGGAGCACCGAAAATTTGTGCAAAAGGACGACCCCGGCGCTTCTTTCATAGAGCGACTGCCGGAGGCGATACAAAAGAGCATGGCCAAGACTCGCCTGCGCATGCTTCGCGCAGCCGAAGAATACGAGCACCTGCAACGTCTGGCGCCGTCTTTCAAGCCGTCGACCGTTCCCGCTCTCGACAACCCGGCTCTCGTTCCTCTTCTGAACCTTCGGTTCAACAACGCGAAGCTACGCGACCTGTTCTCTCCGCTGCGCGGCAGCCTTTATTCCGCAGAATACGAGGCACTGCACAGGCGTTTCGGACTGTACCTTCACACGTCTTCAATGTCCGACCCATCAGAGCACTTTCAGCTTTGGGTACTCGTCGGAGAGAACTTGCTCGGCACGGACAAAATCCGGGCTGCCTACGACAAGGTCAGCGTGAACTGGGTTGACGCTGTGGTGAGCGCATCTACGGAGCTCGAGTTCGACAAGAAGAAGGCCACTGGGGCAGCTCTCCTGCTAATACCGCGCAAGCGTGGGACAAGACGTTAGGAGGATGTGTTCTTGCTCGTTGCCGTTCCAACTGGTCAGCGAACCCGGCGCAACGGTTGGAATCGGGAACGATGGGTACCGCCGGGTCCTATGCGAAGAGCTATCGGACCTTGTATAGTCGCTCGGCCAGATGGCCCATGAGAAACGGAGTGAGAAGAGAGAGCACAAGGGTGAGCGATAACAAGGTGGTGAATTTCGCATCGTTCAAGATGGACGCCGAGCTGGCGGAGGCCAAGCGCGAGTCAGAGGAGCACTGGGACCGTCCTCTGGAATGGGCATATCCGGAGTTTCAACCTGGTCCGCACTACCAGGCGTTGTGCTTCAAATTTCACCTGCGCGTCATCGAAGGCCAAGGGCATGTTTGGCTGGAGTATCCCGAGGAGCATCAGAAGGCACTGGGCTTCTTCGAGCTGTTCGGCCTCGACTACAACGAGTACGCGAGCTTGCCGGACCGTGGCGCGTTCGACATTCTCCGAACGTTGTACTTTGATACAGCACTGCACGCCATTCTGTACCTGGAAAATCCAGCGCGATTTTGCGTTGCGACGGCACACCTGCCTGCCGCCTACTGTAGGTGGGTAAAGGCGGTCGCGCTGAAGCAGGAGCTTGTCGTCCGCCGCCTGGCAAAGGAAGGGCTGGCGGCTCTCCTGGACTCTGTAGCTGCGCACGCCGCACAGTTCGAGGGAGTGCCGATGCCTGAGCACCCCGCTGAGCAGGTCACCCGGCTGAACGACCTACGTCGGCCACGGCTCGCCAGTGATGCTCTCTGGTGGGCAAAGACTGTTCGTGACTGGGGCCTCGAGGCTCGAATTCCGCATCTCGTCCGGAGCTTCATCTACAACTGGACCTTCCCGACGTTCGAGTGCGACGAGAATGGGCGATGTTACATCGCCGACGCGGACCTGCACGACCAGTTCTCCGGCGTCTTGCGAGCGTTCGGTTACGAATATCGGGACTTGGCGCACGACCGCGCTATGCTGGAACAACTCTCAGAGACGGTGGTCGGGTCATTAGGCCAGATGGTTCCTGAGAAGCGCGGTCCGAAGGACCGTTTCAGTGATTGTTCACCAGTCCTTCAGCGCTGGATTCGCGCGTGCTGCGCCGGACGCCGCGAGACCATGCTGAAGCTGCGCGACCAGGTCTGGCCGGAGCTCCTGGGCTGGGCAAAGAGGAATCCGCCTCGTAAGGGCAAAGTCACGGCCTGGGGCCGATTGGACTGAGAACACCATGAGCAACGTCATTGAATTCAAGAAGAAGCCGGACGATGCGCCCGCGCAGCCGGTTCAAATTGGGCCGGAGCATTACACGCCGGAGCACTATCGTCTGTCCGACCTGGTTCGCTACGAGTATTCCCCGGAAACCTGGGCCGATAGGGACGGGTATGCCTATCAAAACACTCTCGAGCAGCATGCCCATCTCGTCGCGTTTTTCGCTGCGTTCGGCTTCAAGTACGACGACTACGCGCATAGTGCCTTTGTGGCCTGGCGGACACTCCAGGAAGAGTTTGTGTCGCATGTACACATGCGCCTCGAGCACGCGGGCACGTGGGACGCGGTACGTAACAAGCTGGATAGCGAGCTAGCAGCGTATGTGGAGGCCGTGGCGCTTCAGGATAAGGACGCCATCCAACGATACCGAAACGTCGCACAAAAGACGCTCGAGAAAGCCAGGAGTGAGCATGAGGAGGCGGTGAACAAGGTTCAGCGTACGGATGTCCAGCTTCCGGCGGAGGCGACGATGCTCGAGCGTGGTATTAACAACTTCCGCTGGGACTCGCCGTTTTTGTACTCGTTTCCGCCTTTCGAGAAGACGAGTTCCGGCGAGTACCGGCACGGAGCGCATGACGTATTCGTGACCTACGCGTACGTATGCGGCTGGTCTTACGCCGACATTTCGCGTGACAAACTCCGCCTTGAGGAGGTGTCAAACATTTGCATCGGTACTCTCGGTTACTATTTCTATCAGATGATGGTGACCGGCGGAGGTCGTTGGAACAAGGCTCTCGCCGTCAAGACGTTCCCAGGCTGCTCCGACAAGCTGTTGAGCTACCTGTCTGCGTGCTATGGTCGTCGCGTAGAGTCTGCCAGAAAACTCCGCGATGCCGCTTGGCCAGAGTTGCAGGATTGGGCTCGACGCCACCCCTTCGACCGCTCCCTGTTCGGCCGTCGCGGGTAAATGAAGAGCCCCTCGAGTGAGGGGCTTTTGTTCCAAATGCGGCTCTTCATGTTTTACAGGCCCGTCGTAATCGATTCTGATGTCGCCGTCCGGTACCGTGGTGCGTGCCCGATACGTCTTTGTCCGTGCACAAACGAAAAGAGAATCAGATTTCGCTTCCGTCTGAGAAAGAAGTCTGGGTCCAACTCGACGCGCTTTCAGTGAAGTGAAGATGTATCGAGTAGGTCACTCAGGTCTTCTTCAAGTGCAATCCAGTAAAGTTCTTTGTTCGGCATGGCCTCCCGACGCTCGGCCAATTTATCTGCGGCAAGTTTTTTCATTACAGCGCGTGAAATCGTGAAGGTCGGCGCATCCGGTGCGAAAAGCCTCGTCAAAGCTTGCTGCTCGATATTGGTGTACATGGGTTTGGTCTCCTGCTTTGGAAAGTATGAACTTGCTCATGCACCGCAGTTGAGATGCGTTGCGCTCGACGGCTTTCTAGACGAGCTCGCGCATAGCGTCTTCGCTGAGGTTCGCCGGCTATTCCCTGGATTTGCTGTTCGTACGTTTGGCGCTGCCCGCGCGGCTTCGTCGGTTCGGATTCGTTGGCGTGAAAGACCTCGTTGCCGGCATTTTCGAGTCAAGAAAGGGTTCTAGCTACCACCATCACACTTGCAAACTGCGCTCGGTAGCATCGACTCGGTACTTGGAAAACGGCGGTACGCTTGGTCTATGACACGGTCGTAAGACTCCCGGTCAACGGTACTTCCCCGTTGGCGCTCAAGAGCCCCGTGCAATGCGTTCGAAAATTCCGGACTGAGTGTGCAGACCCGCACGCCACGTTGTCCGCCCGATAGCGAATCTATCAGAACGCTTGTCAGCGAGTACCGAAGCCCAGGGCGATATTCCTCGTTCATCCTGCGCAGCTCCTGGGGCAAGATGCTCAAGCTGTATGGAGCGTCCCACCACGGCATATCCCCGAATTTGGCGAGAAAAAACAGGATGGGCCATTCCTCGACTAGAACGAATCGGGCGCGTCCTTTACGGAAGGCTCGGACTTCGTCGCGCGTGGGTGCGGTCATGGAAATCTGCAAGTGGGGCCCAGTGTCAACGTAACCGAAATGCGCACCTTCGTCGTCGCGGCAAGTCTCCTGTTCCTTTTCCGGTGTTGTATAAATCATATGGTCCTTTGTTGCTTGTGTCGGGGCGAATCAGTTGTGCTTGATGTTTAGAGCGGTTGAGAAGTCTATGTCGGTCGGATTGAGATTGCAACGGATTTTGTGGGGATTATCGATTGGGGTATTGGAAAGAAATGGTCTTCTTTAGCGGATTAAAAAGGATTGGTTTTTATTTGCACTGATTTGGTGCTAAAGATTTAGTTGTTGACAATTGAAGATGGTGAGTCTTAGAGTGGCTGCCATTGATTGGAGGGGGAATGAGAAGAGCGATAAAAATCGTCATCGTTGTGTTGTACGTGTTACTGGCCGCTGAAACCCTACTCTGGGTGGCGCTTGGCGCACCACCGATTCGTTGGCGTACGTGGTATCTGCTCATTGTGCCGCTTGGTGCGTTTGTCTTTTGGCCGGGGAAACGGTGTAAATAAATATGACTAACAATATTTTTATACTCGAGGCATTCCGGGCGCGGCGAGTCGCGGAAAAGCTGTACGGAAAGTCGTTCGCGTTTCTCGACAGTAACGAGAAGTACGCGGCATTGCGAGCGGAGCACGCAGACATGCAAGCGCGCGCTGCCCAATTTGCAGTGACGAACGCACCGGGCTTTTTGCAATCGTCGGTGCTCGAGCCTTTGCGGAACCAGCGCGTACGAGGCAAAGCGGTTCAGCAAATTGTCGCGGAACGCATGCACGACGCCGAGCGTCTGCCGGCGTATCTGTCGGACGGTTTGGCTCGTCACGGCGTGAAGCTTACGACGCAGTCGACCTACAAGCATCGGCAGCCCGGTGTACTCATCGACTTGCGCAGCGGCGGGGCGGTTGAGCGCTTGTATGTCGCGGAGGGCTTCTCTCTGGCTTGGCGAGACATGGTGATAGCGGATGCCGACGCGCTTATTGTCGACCCGACGGACCCGAGGCTCACGCCGTCTGGGCGTTTCTACGCGTTCGCGTTCTATCACGTCTGATGCCCGGTCACCCATGCATAGAAATCGAGGGTATCGAGCCGATGGCCGTAGAAACGAATTGTGGGAGAGGGAAATGGGTAATGTGATGGATGAAGCGGCCGGAGTTCATGCTGAATCGACGGTGCGGTTGACACTGGATGAGCTCGAAGCCTATGACGGATTGACGGCGGTGCTCAGAGAGTATGGATTCCTGTACAAGGAGGACATGGAACTGTTCGAGGCCATGGTCCGACGCCACGACTGCCTGCGTCCGCTGATTCCGTATGCCGTCAGCGCTGGCTCCGGAGACCAGGCTTTCGCCAGGATGAACATCGCGCTGCTGCGTGCGGCGATTGTGTTGGATAGTGAGGACGAGCACCAGGAAGCGAAACTGGACCATTGAAGTTTGTCGGAAACAACTGAAGACGAAAGGAGAACCACATGAACGTTGCATCTACGGAAATGACGCGCGCGTGTCTGCTTGGCGGTCACTGGCAGGGCCATCGTGTTGAGAGTTTCCTTGAGCGTTTCACGGGAACTGCCGATTACGCCGAGGATTTGGACGACCTCGATTTCCTGATTTCGGACGTCGTCAATTTCTTCCCATATATCCACTACGAACCGGACACCGGAAAAGTTCTGAAGGTCACCAATTGCGCAGCGTTTTATGCGCTCGACCGTGAAGACCAGATGTTGGAGGTCGAGGGGCTCAGCGTTGCGAGAATGCGGATGCCGGACGACGACACGCTGTATGAGTGGTATCAGGCGTACGTCGAGAAGCGAGGCCAATAGAGGCACAGTCAACGACCAGCTACACATCAAGCTACAGCTCGCTCTGCTTCGTGTGGCGACGGAAGTGGTTGCGGCTGGAAGCGAGGCCGGTAACGGACAATAGAGTTGAAGAGTGAAAATTCGGCGACGACAAATAACCTGGAGGTCGCATGGGAGGGGTAGCTCTTTCCCGAGACTCGTCTTGTTTTCGCGGAGACGTCACATTCATTGACCGTGTTTCCGAACGCGCTAGCAGGAGCATACGAGATAGATGAAGAGCGAGGTTTTTGAAGCCATCGCTTCACGCATCGCGGAGGCTCCACGCCTGTCCGGCGCAACAAAAAACGAGCAGCAAGCAGCATTTCGTGCTCGGGTCGCGGGATTGAAACTCGTGTCGCAGGCCTCAGCCATGCTGGAATACGATGAGCAGGCGCTTGTCGACGCGTTCAGAGAGAACGGTATCCAGATAGCTCGTGGCGAAACTGAACTGAGCCTCGTGGCGGATGGCGATGGACTCGAGATTCGGCGTAATGTCATTGCTGCGCTTCGCACGTATATTCGGCCGCATCGCGAGGCGCAGCGCCGAGAGGCAATCCGCGCATACAACGCGGCGCGACCGAGCAAGGCAAAGTTTCGCGCGGAGCGTCGCGCTCAACTGGCTGCGATGGGCATCGACCTGGCCCGCTTTCGGGAAGTCTGCGATGTCATCGACAGCACGCCGTCGCAGCGGCAACGCCAACGTCGCGGACCCGTCATTGATTAATGGTCCCCCACGTTCGACCACGTGCCTAGATTGCCAGAATGTTTTGATACTTGCGGCGAAGCCAGAAAGCAATTAGCGCTGCTTCGCACTTATCGATGCGGCATTTCGTCGGAATGGAATCGCCGAACAACTCTCTCGCGCGCGCTCGGCTCGTCGCCTTGTTAGCTGTGACCCCGATGCTCCGCTTCCATATCGATGCGGTTGGAAATTCAACCGACGCCCCGAGCGCGACGGCTGCACCATAAGCACCGCCCGCTGCGAGACTGAGCGTCACGAGCGACGCTGCATTGTCGATGCGGAATGCCAGTGGCCGCTCGATAGCAACAGCAAGCCGCCCATGTGTTGATTCCTCTCGAATCACCTGACTGACGGCCCCAGCTCCTAGCTCTTGCTCGCTTCCGGCGTCTTCCAGTCTGATTAGTTTGCCGAATGCATCGAGCACCGCGACGGCTCCCTTTCGTCCAGGGTCGACGGCAATGTATCGCTGAAAATCCAGAGGGGGCGAGCGGTAATCAGAAGGCTTGGGCGGCATACGGTCTTAGCAGGCTTTTCCCCGTATAGGAATCCGTCGGGTGCCTGTTGGGACGATAGACCCAGCCGCTATCAACCGGCTGTTCCGTTGCGAATCGGGGACGACCGTTCGGACAACTGAGCTGATTCCCGTTGTCCGTTTGTTTGGGGCGCTATGCAGCCAACCTATGCTCGTAATACGGCCGCTCGCGGTCGTCGAGAATGGCGTACTGCGCCGCGAGATTGCCGGGCTCAGGCCGAAGCCAAGCGTCGACGTTCTCAGGCTTTACCGGAATAATGCATCTGTCATGGCCGGATGCGGTGACCTCAGGCGGAGGCTCATCTGTAATGGCGGCAAACGAAAGCAGGTCGGGCTCGCCTTTCCCGGACCAGCGCGACCACAAGCAGGCAACGAGCATATCGTCGGTCGGCCGGGGTTCGAATCGCAGGACGACGTTCTCGTCCTTTTCGCCTTCTTTGAGTTCTCGGCCCTCGAGCTTTGCTCGGCTAACGTTTTCAAAAAATGCAGTGACGACCAGTAGGCCATGCGAGCAACCGAAAAACTGTTTCCAAAGCCCTTCGAGGTCGTCTCTGCGGGCGTTGTATGTCCCTGGAAATTTTTTGTCGTAGAACGCCGGTTTGCCGGCAAGGCGCATTTGCGTAACCGATAGGCTGGGGTTATTCTTCGATGTGGCTGAGCGCAAGTCGAGCAGAACCAGGCGCGAATCATCGATAGCGAAAGACGGGGCAAAGCAAGTGGCATTCTCATCCGCAGAACTACAGAAACTGGGCGACCTGCTCACGGGTTATCACTTTCACATTCCTGACTATCAACGCGGTTATTCCTGGGGGCAGACGCAACTCAATGCGCTGTGGAGCGACCTGCAAATTGCCGTGCGCTCTGAGGCAAAGCAGCATTTCACTGGCATTGTGCTGCTTCGCAAGCTTGACCAAAACGGGACGACCCTGCCGTTGGTCGAGCTCGTGGATGGCCAACAGCGTGTAATCAGCGCCATGACGCTTGCTCGAACGTTGGCGCATCAAGCCGCGAACGCCGATACGGGCGAAGAAGCGTCGCAGACCCTTGACTTCAAAGTTAACTTCATCGATAACGCGGAGTTGCAGACCTATTTTGACTTCTGGGCGATGAACGATGAGCGCGAGGCGGTGCGTCTCGGGCCGAATTGTTCGAGTTATGCCGCCAACATCGAGAACGCGGCTCGATTCTTCCGTGAGCGCGCGCGCGACCTGGATGCGGCCGCCGCACGCGTCTATCTGGAGACCTTGCTCGACCGATTTCGATTGTTTGTGCTCGATGCACACCCGGAATTTGATATTCATGTGGCGTTCGAAACGCTGAATAATCGCGGCAAGAAGCTCACCACGCTGGAACTGCTGAAAAACCGGCTCATCTATCTCACCAACATTTTGCCGGACCGAGCATCGCCTGAATCGGTCCTGAGTGACGAAACGTCGCCTGTGAGCGGCAAGAACGTGCGCGTGCAGATTCATCGCGCGTGGAAGGGCATCTATCGGTCCCTTGGTCGGAGTCCAGCCACCCAGAACCATGACGACGAATTTCTGCGAGCGCACGCCATCGGCTACTTCGGGGAAGAGCGGGACGCTGGCTGGGTGGAAAATGTGTTGTTCAACGAGACCTTCACCGCGAACAATGCCGACCTGACGCTCGCCGAGATTCCGGCCTATATCCGCAGTCTGGAAGAGGCCGCTGTCTGGTGGTCGCACATGCATGAGCCGAAGCTTATGCCTCGTTCGCATCAGAAACAGCACGCGCGGTTTGCACGCATCACCTACGCCTATTTCAAGCCACTCATTCTGGCGGCATATATGCGAGCGGGCGCCGAGGCGCCTCATGCGCTTGCTCAGCCTGGGGAGCACGAAGCCTTGCTGCGGCCCGTGGCTGCGCTTCTTCAACAAATCGAGCGGTTTATCGTTATCGTACTCACCCTTTCGGGTCGAGCCGCGCACCTGGGGCGCGCGGATATGAACAATTTGGCGCACCGTCTCCTGTGCCCCGAGTCGGCATCCGAAACCACGGTGTGGGTAAAGTGCGGCGGACCAAAGATGACGGCCGGCGAGGCCGTCTGTTTTGCGCGAGATTATGTGAAAGCCTACATTGACAATAGTAGGCTGGACGGTAGTCTACTTGATGAGCGTTTCGAGTGGTATGGGGAATTTTCAGCGGCCGCCGTTGAGCAGGAAATCGCTGAGCGGATGCGACTAGGTGGTACGGGCTATTACAAATGGGCCTTCACCCGGCTCCTGCTGTTGGAGTACGAGGAGGCCCAGCGAGACGAGGGCAGTAAGCCCATTAAGCTCAAATGGCCCTGGGATGAATTCAGCTTTGACAAGACCGTCGAGCACATCTTCCCGCAAACGCCCGACGACCATGGCTATTGGAACGACGTCATAGCTATCGACGGCCGCTCCAAGGCCCTCAGAAACGCCGTGGTGCATTCGCTGGGCAATCTCATGCTGCTGTCCGCCAAGCGCAATCCGTCAGTATCCAATTTGCCGTTCCGAACCAAGGACGGTAGCCGGTGCAAGGTGACGTCGTACGAGCAGGGCAGCTACTCAGAGACGCAAGTCGCCCACATCTTTCGCGAGTGGAACATCGCGGCTATCGCGGCGCGCGGTGTGGCGCTGCTCAAGTTCGCCGAAAAGCGCTGGTCGTTCAGCTTGACTGACAAGCCAAACGACTACAACTCGTATTTGCCGTTTCTGTTCGGCGAGCGGGCCGATGAGGTGCGCGAGGGCTATGCAGGGAAAAAGGTCGACGGCCGGTCCATCAATACCCTAGTCAACGACTTGCTTGCCGACCGGTACGCCCCCTGAGGGTGTGTGATAGCCGACCGTGCATTCGCTGCGCCCTGGACGGGCGGCAGCGGTTGGCTGCTCACTTCATGTCGAGAAAAGGGTCGGCTGCAATGCCGGTAGGACTGCGCGATTTGCTGCGCGTGTGCATCAGCACCGAGCGTCGCAAACGCGCCTTGCCGTTGCCGGTCAGTGTAAATGGGGCGTCGCCCTGTTCCGATGGCCTTATTCGTTCCAGATGGATTTCACCGGCCGAACAACAACTGATATGCAGAACAGGAAAACAGATGCGGTGACGACAGCGGTTACCGCTTCTGCGCTGTCTTCGCACTATGAGGCGATGTTCCGGTCGCTCAGCAATCCGAGGTCACTGCCGCATGAGGACAATGACCGGCCAATCAGCAAGGCTCTCTTCTTTCATCTGGCAAAAGTCAAGTACGTCGGGTGGAAGCACCGAGTCGCGTTTCATCGAGCTCGCAAACATTCGATAGCAGATGTATTTCACGACCTTGTGGCCTTCTATCTTCGCTGCGCGTTATCTGAGCGCGGGTTAGAGCTTGTTCTGGAGCCGTCACTGCTTGGAAAGGACGGCAAGCGACTTCACCCGGATATCTTGGTCCGCAAGAGCGGTGAGAACATCTGCGTGATTGAGGTCAAGACGACTATCGGATTCGCCCGCCCAGACGCCAAGGCCATTGATAAGTATCTGGCTTTGAGGGAGCGGTTGGAACATGTAGCCTATGCGGCGGGCCTGCCAGTGGCGAACTGCTTCTATATCTTCGAGGAACCCGCGAACGTATCGGCTGAATTCCGTGACGTTTTTTGGGATAAGAAATTGAGTCGGGCAATGCCACGTGACGGTCTCCCGTTCCCGTTGTCCCAAATCTACCCCCTGTTCTGGGGGACGGACCCATACTACTGGGCATGGCCTACGGCAAAGGACAAGAGCCAGTGGTGCCCCGAGGTCTCAGATGAAATGCTGTTGTCCGAAGCGGAGCACCGAATAGTCACTCCGTTCGAAGATGTGATGGTTCGAATCGTCAAAATGGAGCAAGAACTAATCCGAAATCGTCCTCTTTCCTCAACCTAATTTCCCGCGTCGTCACCGGACGCGGCGACGGATACACAGTTGCAATCGACGCGCTCGTCTTGCCGCTGACAGCAGGACGTGATGTCGACTCCGACTTCGCGTGGTCTTCGCGTCAAACGGGGAGACACACAAGAGCGGCCGCAACACGCGCAGTGGGTGACGAGTTACGGTGTTATGCCGCCACGTCCATCGGATGTGAGTCGGCATAGGGAGTGAAGTCATATCCAAGCATGAAGAGAGCCGCTTCCAGCCTACGCAGGCCATCCGACCCAGAGCACCAATGTGCTTTGGCAGTTAGAAGCGCTTCGGTCAAGACCCAGTTCGCCTGTACATTGACGCGAGCCCATGCTTTCGACCCGTAATGTCCCCCATACAGCTTCCCGAATTGATATCGACCCGCTGACGGGTTACGCGACTTGCCTCCGCCGTCTCCATCGCCCCAGAGGAAGCCGAGGCGGTCGGGGACGCGTTCAGGCTGCATGGACTCCGGAAGAGTCTCGATGTATCGCCTCACAAGGAACCCTAGTGCGGCGCCTACGCGTCCATCATAGATGATGTGACCCGTGACCGCGAGCGCATAGTACTTTGTCCATCCCGCGTTCATTCTCGGGCCTCCGGTCATCGCGAAGACATCAATATTCGGGCAGTCGCAGGTAAGAGCCTCGCGTCCTTCGCGCAACACGGACACGAGCGCAGTCCCCTGGCGGTTGGCCCAGGCCATATTGGCCTTATATGCCCGGCGGTCCTTTCCAAAGCCCCATTCCATCACGTGCTGACATGCATGTTCTGCGAGTGAACGTGCGGCTTCACCTTCTTCGCCAGCCATCGAAATCGCTATCGCGGCGCTCACTTCATCAAGTCTCGCCTTGTTGATATCGAAGCCTTCCTTCTTCCACCAATACATCGAAAACAGGTCTTCGAGGGTACGTGCGTGAACTACATATACAGGCGTGGCCGATGAGGGCCGTCGGTCTCCATACCCGTGCGGGAAACGCTGCTTGAAGTCAGGCGGAAGTTGGTTCGTCGCAAAGCCGACGGTGAAATTGATGGACTTGGTTCCGCTGATGACATGTGACAGCCATGCGATGAAGCCTCGGACATGTTCGTCGTTCAGATAGTCTTTGCGATTCAAAGACAGCATACGATTTCTCCGCTGATTTCGGGGCATCCTAGCCATCAAGTGTGGCTTGCGAGGCGCCAGTTTGAGGCCTTGTTATATAACGACCGCCCTTCAGGTCATCTTTAAGGCAATCGGTTCAGCCATGACCACCGACAGCGCTGTCGAGCAGCCGTAGCGCAGCTAGTGCGTCACAGTCAATTCCAAGGCCGACGTCGGCAGGAATTTGACATTCGAGCGGATTGATGCGGATTACCCGAGGCCCGTGGCGCTCACTGAAGCGCCTGACGGTCGGTATTCTCCGACCAGCGCCCAATTCAACAACGATGAGGCGCTCGACGGGCTCAAGCCAGCTAGCAAGCCGCCTCTCTTGCTTGTTCGTGCATCTGCTTATCCACGTCGAGTCCCCGAACATGAGAATGTTCGGTCGCGCGAGCGCACCGCAGTGCGGACACTTTGGCAGCTCGCCCGTAAGCTCGCATGTGTCGTTCGCAACAATAGGATGGAATCCGTCCGCCGGCCATGTATCGTCGGTGCAGGCGTCAACGCACTGCAGTTGGTGGATGGTCCCGTGACATTCCGCGACTCGCTGCGCATCAAAACCCGCTTTCTGAAACTGACCGTCCACGTTGCTCGTGAACACAAACGCACCGTGCTTCATCTTCCCAGCCCACTTGAGCAGAATGCCAAATCCCGGGTGCGGTTGGGTTGCACGGTAAAGCGCGAGACGATGACCGTAAAAGCCCCAGCTCAGGCGCGGATTGGTCGCGAAGCCGGCAGGGTTGGCGATGTCCTCGAAGGAAAATCGATGGTGACGCAGCGCGGGATAGGCGCGCCAGAACCCCTCGGTTCCTCGAAAATCAGGCAACCCCGAATCGACGCCCATGCCGGCACCCGCCGTGATGAGCAGGCCGTCCGCATCGCGAATCCAGCTCGCAGCCTGTGTGATGGCAATGTCGTTATTCATCCAATATCCCAGTTACTCGGTTCGACCAGACTGTTTCGCGACTCAAGCACCCATGCCGTAGCGTTTCGCCAGTGCGGCCGCATCACACGCAAATTCGTCGCGAAGCGTAGCCGGCGCAATGATTTCCACCGCCGCACCGAGCGAGCGGAGCCACCATCGCAGTTTTACGCTAGGAACTACCGTACCGATTACCTTTATGCGACCGTCAGGTAGGGGCTCGAATCGTTGGTCTTTCGACATGTGCCGCTCTTCCAGTCGCTTCGCTTCTTTCGCTTCCAGCGCGAGTTCCAATACAACTGGCGCCTCCGGCAGGAAGTCGAAAACCTGTTCTTTGTCAATCGTGTCCTGCAGCCGAAAGTCACGCGGGTACGCGAACTTCTCCCCGGCATCGACCGCTGAAACGACTCGGTCCAGCCGATACAAAATCCGAAGCCAATTGGGCTTTCCTTCGTCGGGCCTTGGTGGGTGTTCCGGACTTTGGGCGACCATGTACATGAGCCCGGCTGACTCGACCAGCGCGAGTGGCCAGAGCCGTTTTGGCTTGATGTCGTCGTCCGTGGTCTCCCTGTAGGCCGGACGATACCGGACAAGCAGTTCGCGCTCGAAGAACGTCGCGGTTACAACCGTCTGAAAGACCTCGGGATTGATAGGGGGCCGACTCAACACAAAGGTGGGCTCTACCGAGTCAATCTTGTTGACCCACGCCCGATATAGCCGGCTGTCCTCCCGGTCCTGGGAAAGTCGCGTATCGGCTGCCTTGAAGAGTGGCTCAATGTCTTTCGTCACTGCCGCTGGCAGCTTATCGCCCACAAAACGCCTGAGCGCATGAAATGCAACAGCCTCGGAGGCGCTCATCAAACTTGCCGCCTGGTTAGCACCGTGCAGCCACGACTTGCGTTGCCAGAGAAGTTGCCTGCCGTCCTCAGTCGACAGGACAAGCTGGTCTCGCTCCAATGCGTCAAGACGTCGCCGTAGTTTCTTTGGATAGCCGACGTCGTGCCCTCGGTCTTTGAGAAACACGAGAAGCCGCGATGTGGACATCCATGCTTCCGAATCCCCTTCAGTGGGCAGGATGCGGAGAATCGCTTCGTCAAAGCTTGAGGTGGTCATTCTCAGCGTCGGTCGAGTAGTCAGAGAGGAAGCTTCGTTATGGCCGTCATTCTAGGGGACGATTGGGACACTTTTTGTCCCTATTGTCCTGCAAGATGGTGCTCGGCCACAGGAGAGACTTATGACTTCGAGCACAAAAATTGTCATCGCCGTTTCCGCGCGAGCGCTTTTCGACTTCGAGGCGGAAAACCAGGTGTTCCGGGAAGACGACCCGTCGGCGTATTGCGCCCTGCAGGCAGCACGACTGGATACTCCTGCGGGTCCCGGCGTTGCCTTCCCCCTGGTACGGAAGCTCCTCGCGTTCAATGGCGACGAAAACGCCGACGTAGAGGTCGCAATCCTGTCGCGTAACGACCCGGTCACAGGGCTGAGGGTGTTCATGTCGGCGCGCCATCACGGAGTCGCCATTAGTCGCGCCATCTTCACGGGCGGGGCGAAACCGCACCGGTACCTCGCGCCGCTCAAGGCCAGTTTGTTTCTTTCGGCCCATGCCCCGGACGTCAAGGAAGCGATGGCAGCCGGATTCCCGGGCGCCCACGTCTATCCGACGCTAGGCACAGCAGCCTCCACCGATGATGGAGAGCTACGCATCGCGTTCGACGGAGATTCGGTCCTCTTCAGCGATGAAGCCGAACGCATTTTCAGGCAGCGCCTGTTGCAGGAGTTCAATGACCACGAAATGCGCCACGCGCGTTCGCCGCTGCCGCCCGGCCCGCTGAAGCCATTCTTGGTCGCCTTGTGTGCGCTTCAGGGCCGTCGCAAGACCCGGGTGAGGGTGCGCACTGCCCTGGTGACCGCGCGCAGCGCCCCAGCGCATGAGCGAGCGATTCGCACGTTGATGACTTGGGGCGTCACCGTCGACGAAGCCATGTTTCTCGGAGGCAAGAACAAATCGGGCTTCCTCGCGGAATTCAGGCCCGACATCTTCTTCGACGACCATGTCGACAACTGCGAATCAGCCTCGCAGTTGGTTGCGACAGGGCATGTGCCGTACGGCATCAACAACGAATCCGGTTTGGTTCTTCACTGAGCGCGCGAATTCATAGATGAATCGAGAACTCGAGAGCACCTTGGTGGTGACTTATCCAAATATCTATCGGACGCTGACGCCCCGGTTCTCCGGGGGAAGTCGGTTTGAATGTGATGACGGCTGGTATCGAATCATCGAAGAGCTGTCGCGCAAGCTCGAGGCCGAGGCACACACGTCGGCGCTACTGGCAATCGAAGTGCAGGAGAAGCTGGGCAGCTTGCGATTCCTTCTCCATGGCGACGTGACGAGCGAAGTGGATGACTGGCTTGCTGCCGCCGCGCGTGCGAGTCAGCGCACGTGCGAGCGGTGTAGTCACCCGGCCTCGTTGCGCGGGCACGAGGATGGCCGGGTACGCACGCTCTGCCCAACCTGCGCCACGGCGATGAACTATGTCCTGGAATGACTCCGTCCCGACAAAGCGTTCTGCTTGCAATCCACGGGGGAAATGTCATGCCACAGATTCTGGAACATGTTGATGCAATCGCGCGAAGATTGAAGCGGGATGTGCTTTATCTCGACTTCGTGAAGGCAAAGCGCCCGCACCGCGAGGACTATCGGCGTCTCGAGAGCCGCGCGCGCATCGTGCAATGGCTGGACAGCGAAGGCATCGGCTGGTGCGAGTGTGGGCCGTTCGCATCAGAGACGGTGATACGTTCGTACGCAGGCGAGATTTTCATCGACGTGCCGTTCGACGAGAACGACGCGCAATACCGCAAGATTCAGGCGTTCCTCGAGTATCCAGACGGCACGACGCGCTTCGGCGACGTCAAGTTCTACATCGTCACGCTACAGCTTGCCATGAAGAACGCGCACCACGATGAACCCGGGTTCTGGGACCGCTGGGCCGACAACTTCTAATCCGTAAGACAACAGACCGGAGGCGTTGTGAACACAACCTATATTCGTGACGGTTCGTCGAGAGTTGTAGGTCGAATCCAGACTGGCAGCCAGGGGAAGCAATTCGCCTACGTGGGCGGGAGAATGATTGGAATCTACAATCCTCAACTGGACAAGACATTCGATGCCCGGCTTCGCGTGTTCGGAAACGGCAATCAGCTCATGGCTCTGGTGCGGTGCGCCGATGACGATTGACGTCCTTTTGCCCTGACCTTCTTGTGCGCCAACGTTTTAATCGGAAAAGAGCCCCACCATGCGAGTACCTACCCGAGAGAGCTGGGAACGAGACCGCCCCGATGCGCTGTGGTTTTGTCTGGGGTACCTGCCCAGAACGCCACCGAGGTTCTACAAATACACTTGGCAGATATGGACGCCAGACTGCGAGCTCGAGGGCCATGAATTCCTGCGTTATGCCCCGCGCATGTCTACGGCCGCGTTTATGGCTCGCTACGTCGAAATGTTGAACGCCAATCTGCCGGGTTGGATATATCGCCACGACCGCCCGCGACAAGGTCCTGGGACGCCGTTCGACAGAAGCCACTCGAAATGGACAAACGTGGAATTCGCTCCCTCGTGGGACGACGACCCGGACCCGGTACGGAATGGACACAAATGACGAAGGCGGTTTGCGCGTCCGGGCGCCGTCGAAAATACGCTGCGGATAAGCTTCGAACGTATGCACTTGAATCGACATACACTCAAGCGTTTCCCGCGCCCGAGTGTTTTCCCATTGGAGGATAAACGGTGTCTTCTGCACAACATGTCCATGGACCTCGCCTCTATGTCTTTTCGGGAGCGGGGCTGTCTGCAGAAAGCGGGATTTCGACGTTCCGTACCGGAAACGGTATTTGGACCCAAGAGAGCATCGACGAGGTCTGTAACTTTCTGACTTGGCGGCAAAATCGGGAGGCGGTCTTTCGTTTCTATAACGAGCGAATCGCTGAGAAACAAGGCGCGCGCCCGAACGACGCTCACATGATTCTCGCAGCGTGGCAAAACACGTGGGGAAAAGAGCGGGTCTGGCTTGTCACGCAGAACATCGACGACATGCTCGAACGCGCTGGTGCTCAGCACGTCACCCACCTACATGGCGACATGCACTCGCTGCTTTGCACTTGTTGCGACTTTCGTTTTCCAAAGGCCGGGGTCGAATATCGCTTGGATAGCGCCTGCCCGCAATGCGGAAAAGTCGAGGCAGTCAAACCTGGTGTAGTGTTCTTCCACGAGGCCGCGCCCGAATACATGAAGCTGCACCGCATGCAGCTCGAAATGACCGACGACGACCTGTACGTCGCGATTGGGACAGCCTTCCAGGTCGTATCGCCCGAAAGCATGCTGCCTCGTTCGAGATGGCGTCAGCATGAAAGAAACTTTCTGATTGACCCGGAGCCGCGTCGCACGGAATTCTTCGGGTGCGTCGAGCCAACAGGCGCAACCGTAGGTCTGCGCAATCTCGAAAGTCGCATCAGCGCGTTGATGAAAGCGTGATTGGCACCGCATCAGTTAAGAATTTGCTCACTCAGGACCACCCATGCACATTACGTTTGGACTGAACCTGGACAATCGACAGGGCCCATCTCCACGAGACGCACTCGGCGAGCCCGTCCTTGGGCCGATGGGTTTGCTCGGCCTTCTCGAAACCTACCTGGGGCTGAGCCGTCCTGAAGTAAGCTCAGCGCATCGCGTCACGAGCTACCTTGGGCACTTGCGGACGCACGGCAAGCAGTCACGGTTTTACAGCCGGTCGCTTGAGGCCGATGGCGTCGGCACGAGCGCCGAACTCCTCTCTTGGCGCGACGAATGGCGCCTCGGTCGATGGAACGGGACCGCTCCAGCGGGCAGTCCGCAAAGACTTCTGGAAATGGTGGAGGTAGAACAGACCGCGAATGGCAGCGTCCCGCCGGGAGAGGCGGAGCGTCTTTTGGCCGTGCTGGCGGCCCTTGAAACCGAGCGAACGCCAGTCACGTCCGTGTTGTTGGTCGACCCACTGGCCAGCTTCCCGCGCGCATGGCGTGAAGTTCTGGCGCACCTACCCGGCGTAAGGGAGTGGCGACCCGCACCTCACGGAGAGGGATTGCTGCGAGAAGTTCAGGAGCGCGCGCTTGAGGCGGTTTCGCAAGGAAAACTTCACCCTCTCACGAATCCCGTTGCCGACGACAGCGTCGTGTTCGTTCAGGCGTCAACGCGCGAAGCCGCCGAACACTGGCTTAGTGCCTATTGCCGTCGAACACCCGTCGACCGGCTTCTCGTCTGCGAATCCGACGGCGATTCGCTCGACACCACGATGATGGCAACGGGTGGTACCAGCAGCGGATTTCGGCACATCAGCGGCCTGCGTCCCGCCCTGCAGGCGCTCGGTCTTGCCATCGAGCTGTGTTGGGACCCGGTCGATGTCGGGCGCCTTATCGAGTTTCTGTCTCATCCGGTCGGTCCCTTCCGTCGCAATGCGCGAGCTCGCCTCGCAAAAGCAGTCGCGGAGCAACCCGGTATCGGTGGCGAGGCATGGGAGTCCGTCAAACACGAAATCCGTGCCGAGGAGCATAGCGAGGACATCCTGGAGGACATCTCGTTCTGGCTCGAAGGCGAGCGCTGGAGCCGAGACGTGGGCGCCCCTGTTGATGCACTGCTGGTACGGGTCGAGAAGCTGGCCGCCTCGTTGCGCAAACGTCTCGCGGACGATGCCCCGCTGAACGCCACGCTCTGTGCCGCCATAGAGCAATGCGCAGCCGTTCGAGATGGGTTGCTCGAACTGAAGAGCCAGGGTTCCCCCAGCATCACGCCACGCGTCATCGAACAACTCATTGCGCGCGCAACGCCTGTAAGCGCGGGAAACCCCTACGCACCGGCGCAGGTAGGCTGCATTCGTGCCGAGTCAGATACTGCAACCTGCATCGAGCCGGCCGATGAGGTCATCTGGTGGATGCCGTCCTCCCCGCAGTTGCCATCACCGCTCCCCTGGACGAGGACGGAGCTCGACGCACTCAGTGGCCAGGGGGTAGACCTGCGAAACCCGCAGCGCGAATTGGCGCTTTTAGCCCAACAATGGCTGCGCCCACTGCTCGCGGCCAAGAAGCGGTTTGTGATGGTCCTGCCGCCTCCGGGTGCCGAAGAACATCCCGTTCGGCAACTGCTAGAAAGATTGTGTCCCGACCTAACGAAGCACTGCATCGACGTCGACGCGCAAGCTGAAAGCCAGTTCGTCGGGGTACTCACCGAAAACCTCGAGCACACGGCATTGCCTCAAGTTCCCGACATTCTTGAACTCGGTGCGCCGATTGCGCTACCAACCTCAGACCAGTCGTACTCTTCGATGTCCGAACTATTCGATGCGCCGGCAGTCTTCGCGTTCAAGCGTGTCGCAGGCTTGCGACCGACCTCGATACTTGAGGCGAAGGATGGCAACAATCTCCTCGGAACGCTTGCGCACCGGGTATTTGAAAAACTATTCCAGCAGGAAGGCAGCTTGGGCTGGGACGACGAGCAGGCCGTGACATGGTTCCGGAATAACGTGGAGGCACTCCTCGCGACAGAGGGCGCAGTGCTATTAATGCGCGGCGCTGGTGTCGGCCGGCAGCGGTTCAAGGCCGTTTGCGAATACGCTATTCGGTCCATGTTGCGCCACCTACGCGCAGCGGGCGCAACCCGGGTTCGCACCGAAACGCCCGTTGCAGGCGAACTTGGCGATGTACCGCTTATCGGGAAAATCGATTTGGTCATCGAGCTCCCGAAGGATAAGACAGTCGCGCTCGATATGAAATGGCGCGGGGACAAGCATTACGGAGCCGCTCTGCACGATGGCCGACATCTTCAGTTGGCGCTGTACTCGTCGCTCTATCAGCAACAGACCGGTGTGACTCCAGCGGCACTGGGATATTTCATCCTGGAATCCGGCGCAATGTACGTGACTGCCCCGGATGTCATCCCTACAGCGCAGATTCGAACGCCGCCGATGGGCGCAACTGCCGTTCTGCTGGAGCAGGCGAAGGCAAGCTGGGGGTGGCGAGCGGACCAATGGGCTGCGGGGCAGATTGACGCCGTTCCCGTTGGCGGCGGAGACGACTTCCAAGGCCCAGAAGGCACGCTGCCGGTGAACGGGCCCAATTCATGGGACAGGGATTATATGGTGCTGCTGGGGGGCTGGGAGCAATGAACAACATCGAATTCGTCAGCGCAGGTGCCGGCAGTGGTAAAACCCATAAGCTGACCTCAACGCTCGCAGAAGCGCTCGAATCAGGCAAAGCGCGACCGGAGGCGGTACTTGCTACCACGTTCACGGTCAAGGCGGCCACCGAATTGCGGGAGCGCGCCCGCGCCTGGTTGCTGAGCAAAGGCAAAATCGAACTCGCTACGGCCATCGGGCAGGCGAGGCTCGGCACGGTAAATAGCGTGTGCGGCCAGTTGCTCAAGCGCTTCTGCTTCGAGTTGGGGCTGTCTCCCGACCAAACGGTCCTGAGCGAGGGGCAGGCGAAGCGCCTGTTGGCGACATCACTCGCGGAGACGCTCGATGATTCGGAGCAGGAAAAGCTTGTCGCGCTCACAGCGAAATTTGGCATTGAGCACACGGAGTGGTCCAAGCAGATTGAGGACGTGGTCAACGCCGCAAGAAACAACGATATTTCTGCAGGTCAACTGCGCGGGATGGGGCATCGGAACGCCGACCTAATGTTGGCTAACTGGCCAACTCCGTCGACGGCGAGCGATGCAACAAGGGTACTCTCCGAAACGCTGACGAGGGCACTAGAACAGGTGTCTTTGCAAATCGCATCGGTAGAGGCGGCCGGCGGCAATGTGGCCCAGAACCTGCGAAACGGGCATAGAGAACTGGAACGCCTCGAGCGGTGTTTTCGCGACGGGCGCTGGAACTGGCTTGATTGGCTTGCCGCGTGTAGTTTGAACGCCGGCGCCGCCGCTCAATCGGCAATCGCGCCCGTTTCGGAGGCCGCTCAGGCCCACGAATCGCATCCCGATTTCCACCAAGACGTACGAACCTATCTCGAGATGGTATTCGACTTGGCGGCCAAGACGCTCGAAACGTATGCCGAAGCCAAACGCATGATGGGGGCCGTTGACTTTGGCGACCAGGAGGTCCTGCTGCTTGATGTCATTCGCAAGAACGAGTACGTCCGAGAGGCCTTGGCCGACGAACTCGACCTGGTGATGGTCGACGAATTTCAGGATACAAGCCCTCTGCAACTTGCGCTCTTCGTGGAACTCGCCAAGCTGGCCAAACGCTCAGTCTGGGTTGGTGACCCGAAGCAAGCCATCTACGGTTTCCGGGGTACGGATGCTCGACTCATTGCGGGCATTCTCGCTGCCATTGAGGGTTGGGGAGGCAAGCTGGGTGAGCCACTGAACACGTCTCGCCGTTCGACACCCTCACTCGTATCGTTGACGAACGCCGTCTTTGGCGCCGCATTCCAGCCAGAATTGCAGCCATCGCAGGTACATCTGCGCCCGCATCGAGCCGATATCAACGAGCAATCTGCGCTTTTCCACTGGAGCTTCGAGAGTAGGAACAATGAGTGCGACTACCTAGCGCTAGGCCCGGCAGTCAGCGAGTTGCTTCAATCCAACTTAAGGGTCGTCGACCGCGAGACCAATCAGGAGCGTGCACTGCGCCCAGGGGATATCGCGGTCCTGTGTCGCAAGAACGACCAAGTCGAGCTTGCGGTGACATCGCTTACGAAATGGGGAGTGCCATCGGCAAGCCCGAGAGCGGGACTTCTAGGCACGCCGGAGGCCATCTTCGTTCTCGCATGCCTACGGCGCCTGCTGGACGCGGGCGATACCGTTGCATCTGCTTTGATATTGACCCTTGCAGATGGAGTCGCGGCGCAGGAATGGCTTGGCGACCGGCTCGAGTATCTCGGTGCGGAAGGCACGACGTCGGCGCTCTGGAGAGCCGACGGCGACTCCGCACATCCGCTCCTCGCCCGCCTGGAGACATTGCGGCCTATTCTCGTGGCTCTGACGCCGTGCGAGGCGCTGCGACTTGCGAAGGCAGAATCACACGTCGCCCGTGTGGCGAGTCAATGGTCGACGTCGCCGCATCAGGCGAGGACGCGAATCGCTAACGTCGAGGCCCTGATGGACCTGGGAACGGCCTATGAAGACGAGTGCGTTACAGCCAAGCGGCCGGCTACTGTAAGCGGCCTCTTGCGTTGGCTTGACGCTCTCGCCGATAGCGGCGCGGACGACCGGGCGGCTACTACCGATGATGCCGTCAGCGTGATAACTCACCACGGCGCAAAGGGGCTTGAGTGGCCTGTCGTCATTCTCACGTCGCTCGGAACAGAAGCGAGAAGCGCTCTGTGGGGAGTTCGTGCGCGCACCGATGGCAGCTTCAATCCTGAACGTCCCCTGGAAAACCGCTTCGTGCATTTCTGGCTTAAGACCTGGGGCAGGCGCACGCAGCCGCAGGCAGCAGTCAATGCTGAAGCAAGCGATATCGGCAAGACAATGGCGGCAGATGCCCTTTCGGAAAACAAGCGACTGCTATACGTCAGCATGACCCGCGCGCGCGACGTTAATGTGCTGGTCACATGCAAGAGGAGCCGAAGCGTCAATCGCGCTTGGGTGGATGAAGTCGGAGCGGGCGAGTTGCTGTTTGGAGAATCGGGCTCGGTCGTACTACCCGACGGACGAACTATATCCCGAGAATCGCGAACATGGGCCGCCGCAGACAGCAGTCTTGCCCCGCCCGACCAGGAAGCATCGACGTGCAGTTGGTACGTCGCAGCACCGGCGAATGACGCGGCACCGCTCTGGTTTCGGCCGAGTAGTACCGAAGGCGGTATGTACACAGTCGCCGAATCGGAGGCCATTGGCACCCGCGTCGCGATTACTGCCGCCGTCGAGATGGATGCACTCGGCAACGCATTGCACGCGTGTATCGCGAGAGCCGGCGTAGCAGAGAAAGTCGAGGACGTAGATGTCGAACGAATCCTCAGCGGCTGGGGTATGGCGCACGCAGTTGACCGAGCGGCGGTCATTGCCCAACTACGCGCTTTCTTCGGCTGGCTAAAACAGCGCTGGCCAGGCGGCACGGTCCACATCGAGGTACCAGTCGAAGCCGACCGGGCAGATGGGACCCGGCTGAGAGGCCGCATCGATTTGCTGGTGGATACGCCCGATGGGTGGGTCCTCGTGGACCACAAATCCAATCCGGGAGGTAGCAGTCGGGATGACGAGATTGCACGAGCCCATGGGTCTCAGCTTTCCGCCTATGCGGTAGCAATTGAACAATGCACGGGTAAGAAGGTTAAGGAGCAGTGGTTGTACCTAACCGTTGCAGGTCGCGCCGTAAAGCTTTCGGCAGAGATTTCGCCTAACTGACCGGTGGGGCCAATCGGAGCGAGGGCGCGGGGACTGATAGTGCCGCGTCACCGTACCGGAGTGGCTGCGCGTCCCCGGCACGGTGACGGTCACAGGTCCTTGTACTGCGGTAACAGGCCTTGGTCCGCAAGTCGCACTTCGATGGCGTTTGCCACCTCGACATGTTCAGGGTTTTCGGCCGAAAACGCTTCGTCTGCGACGCTTACGACAATAGTGCCTCTCTGCTTTCTACAATCCATCACGGACACAAGTTCATGCGCCTCAGGCAGCTGCTTGGCCGTGATTTTGAGCGGAAGATATAGCTTCCAACCAGCCCCGGGCTTGTTGGGAAACACCTGCTGCATTGAGAAATATTTGTACGGCCCAACCTCTATCGAGGCTGGTGCCCAGATGTCCAACAGCCCCTTCACAAACGAAAGCATCGCATCGTAGTGAGCCCGTGCGGGAATGCCCTTTGATTGCAGTTCGAACGAACACGCGGGGCTCCCCGGCAGCACGGAGAGTGACGACTCCAAGGCCGCACCCCCAGGTCCTTCCTTTCCGTTCCAGACAAAAAACCTTTGAATAAAATAAGAAAGCTAAGCGAAAACCCCGCTTGGCGGGGCTCTCGAATCATCAAAGCAATGCCTGAATGCCGTCCTTGTGGAGGGCTCGCCTCAGCTCCGGTGCCGCCTTCAGGCTGATATGCATCGCGCCTGTGGTGCGGCGGACCGTATCGGAAATTTCCACAATCTGGCTTTCGAGCCCGTTGAACGCATCGTCATAGCGCTCCAGGACCTTGCGGCACGCCAGCATCACGCCGTGAAAACCGTCCGCCTCAAACGCCTCTTGAATCAGCCCCTCGAGACCCTCCAGCGCAACCCGTTCAGCGGCGCGACTCATGCCAGCCTGTTCCTCATCGTATTCCACGACCATTTCCCCTTTACCAGAAATAGCACAGTGAGCGTGCCAGTTCGTCGTTATCGGCCGCTTCCTCAATTTCTTGAGGGCCGGCCCGTCCTGTTCGTTCACAAGCGGAACGCCTGTACAAAGTGTAGCCACCGGTCTTGCGAAAAACCGTAGAACTGACCTTGCCCCTGTTCGACGAATCCCATAGCCGAAAGAATTTCGCGGCCGCACCTTGCTGAGACGCGAACCAGCTTCTTTCGAACATCATGGGGCTGACGTACTTGAGCGTTGAGTGTAGCTGATGCGCGTTGTAAATTTTGAAACTGCGGGGATTGTATCGAGTGCACGGTCTTGCGCTGCGTGTAGCCCTCTCGGGTTTGCCGTGGCATAGTGCGAGCAATTCATAGCTCGGAGGAACTCATGCCCACCTTGGAAGCAATCCAGATGAAAATAAAGCGGCTGCAGGAACAGGCCGAAGCAATGAAAGCAAAGCAAGCCTCAGCGACGCTCGACCGCATTGCGGAACTCATGCAAAAGAGCGGAGTTACTGTCGCAGATATCGAGGCCCACATCGGTGGGAGGAAGCGTGGCGCAGGGCGCCGCAACGCGTCCGCAGCTCACGCCGCGCCTGCTACGGCGAAATACCAGAATCCGAAAACTGGTGCGACTTGGTCCGGGCGCGGTCGTGCCCCCGCGTGGATTGCGCACGTGAAGAACCGCAGCCGGTTCCTCGTTGACGGCAACGCATCGAGTTCCTCGGTACCGACGGAAAGCAAAGCAAAGCGGCGTGGCAATTACGTTCGAGGGGAGCAGCCAGCGAAATATCGTGACCCGAAGACCGGTGACACCTGGTCAGGTCGCGGTCGCGCGCCGGCATGGATTGCGAATGCGAAGGACCGCTCGAAGTTTTCGATTGGTGCTGACGGCAAAGTTGATGCGGCCGTCAAGTCGACGCCAGGGAAGGCGAAAAACAAATTGTCGTCGACAGCGGCGTCGCCAGGTCGGAAGGGACAGCCTAAGGGCAAGCAACCGGCCAAATACCTCAATCCGGAGACCGGGGCGACCTGGAGCGGACGTGGTCCGGCACCTGCGTGGCTTGCTGCCGCTAGTGACCGCTCTAAGTTTTTAACTGACTCGAGCGCCGCTGACACGCCTACTGCCTGAGAGATATAGCCTCGGGCATGGGCGCCGCAAATAAGACTTCGCGTCGGAAGGCGACATCACTTCAGTTCGTTTCGGTGCTCAATCCAATACTTGGCAGTGGTGGCGCGCTTCAAGAGTGGGCTTTCCGGGCTATTGCGCCAGAAGCCGTCGCGGATTTCGAGCGCCCACTTGATTTGCCGGGGCGAGCCAGACAGTGGCGGGAGGTTGTTTGTCGCAGCCGCGTCTTGCAGGCGCAGCATCGCTTCTTGGTCGGCCTGGGCTTTCTTCGCCGAGGCTTCGCAGTAAGGGCAGGGGGCCGATGGTGCCGACAGGCGGACGACGAGTTCGTCCACGGTGTCGACGGCGATTTCATCGAAATGTCCGCACGATTTGTGCCGCGTCACAGCGAGGCGGCTGAGCTCAAGCTGGTCGTCGACTGCCACCATCGTGACCTCGAGCCGTTCCCGGTCCGCAGCAAGTTCGTTCACCTCAGCCTGAATCTCTGGTAGCAGTTCGGTCCGGCGGGCAGCCTTGCGTCGATTATGTTCCATCGTCGCGTAGTTCTCGGGGCTCATCAGCCGCAACCGCTCGTCAAGCTGGTTGCGATTGAGCTCGCGGAGGGAGTCGCCGTCGAGCTCGAAGAAGATTTCGGGACCCTCGCTCCGGTTCGAATCAGCGTAGCCGTAAGCCCGATACACGCCGTTCCCCGTTAGCTCGTAGTTGACCGAGCCGCTGCGCTTGCTTCCGCTTCTGTCGTCGTGCATCGGAAGGCGTGTCAACAACAAGTCGCCCTTACTCGACATACCGACGACCTTCTGGCAGATGCCCGGGCCATGTGCGCCGCCTCCGGTGACCGTTCCGTAGAAATAAGTTGTGTCGATGCTCGATTTGCCAAGACTAAGTGTTTCCATTTTATATGCTCCAAGATTGAATTTAGTTATTGGGGTTAATTCTATTTATGGGAATTCGCTTGTGTCAACGTTTAAAATCAAGCGATGATTTATTGGTATTTGTATGTAGTTGAAAATAAAAGAAAATATTTGGCTCGTTTTGTGGGTGTCGCGCGCAAATCAATGCCGTCATCAAGGGTATATAAATTTATGCGCGCGTTCTCGCGTGAGGGGCGGACCTGAGTATTTTGGTCGGGGGCTCGCCAAAGTGTTATCGCAATAGGCTGATACGAACGCGGGGCCAGTTCTCGCGCAAGCTTGCCGCGAATTCACCGGCGCTCGGCTGCGTGAAGCGCCGGTAAGCGTCTAAGCACACCAAGTCACAGGTTGGGTGAATGCTGGTTCGATGCCACGACGTTCAACACGCGTACACCGATGCGTGGCGTGTCGCTGACTATGTGATTGCGGCGTTCGGTGGCGCCCGAGTCTTCGTCGTGCGGCCTGACGGCGACAGCGAGCTTCGCCGCTCAGATTGTTCTTGACGACATTTCCCGTCGTCGGTTACCTTTGGCGCGTTCGCACTTCTTCGCGAGCTCTGTTACCTCGCTGCCTGCAGCGAATCCACATTAAGTTCCGAGCGACCTTGTCGCCGGCCGATGGATTCGTTCGCGCACAGCGCCGAGGTACACATGAAGCAGAGCTCCGCATCCAGCAGCAGAAAATCCCGTCGTCGAAATCTCTCGGGCGCCCCGGGCCGCAAGGTCATCTGGGCCAGCCACCCATTTCTCGGTCGCCTCGGCACGTACATCGGCATTGCCCTCGAAGCGTACCGTCTGTCGGTGGCGGTGCATACGCCCGCTGGACCGCGCTGGGTACCGGCCGATGAAGCTCTTTCCGCCGCAGAAGCGGACGCGTGGGCCGCATCCGGATTCAGCCGCTGATGAGACTGGCTCGGAGCCTGGTGGCGCTGCCGCAGGAAGCAGCTTGCCGGACTATCGAGACTGCCGGTGCCGTCGCGCCGTCTGTCACGCTGGCCCTGCACGGAGCCATGTCTTCCTCTTGCACTGTCGCGCCAGGCGACGACCTCTTATCCCAATCGAAAACTTGAACACGTGCTCCTGCCTGCTCGGGGCAGGGGTTATTGCTCGAACCGTGGTGGCGTTCGCAACGTCGCTATACGGTTCACCCAGGACAACTTGAGGAAACTAGACATGCTGAAATTGACGTTCTACCGCAATCACAACGACGTTTGGATTGGTAATCTGCTGCAAGACGAGACCCGGTTGTTGGCGACAACGCATCCGGCGACTATCGCTGCGGCCATCTTCGCGATGGACGAGTACAGCGTGCTCGTCGAAACGGAACGAGGCTGTTTCGAAATGGAGTTTCCGGTAGATATGGGCGAGCTCGACGCGTTGGGCCAACTCATGCTCGACCAGGACATGGGGAAATGGATGAGTGGTTTCTGCACCTTTTCGCGATTCGATTTTGCAAACCCTGACCCGATGGACACTCAGGCGGATATCCATTTCCGCACGGCGATGCATCACCTGCCGTCCGAGCTAGTGAAAGTTCGCCCGACTGAGTCGGAACCGAAGGGTTTCAAGAAGCAATTGAGAAAGCGGAACCAGTACATCTACTACCCCTGGTGCTAGAGTCCGCGCGCCCACCTCGGCGACGCGTGACTCCGATGTGATTCACGAAGCCCGGCCGATGACTCGGCCGGGCTTTGTTCGCAAGCCGTTGTTCGTCCCGCGATTTTGACAAGCGGCATGCGTGCTGATGTCCTGGCGAGTCTAAAGGAGACCAATGATTCCGAGTCCATGATGCCAGGGTACCTAGCCGACGGCGGCGACGAACGCCTACGCGACGTGCGCCATTGCGAGCGCAGGGTAAGCCAGGAATGCTCGGCGTCCGTAAGATACTGAGAACATGAAAAGCACCACAAAACTAATCAGAGTCGACATCGCGTTCCTGTACCAACTGGCGGGCATGACAGTCGATAACGAAACGCCTGCAGACCTCCAGATGAAGGCCTTCTCTGCTTACCGAGCGGCACACAAGAGGGTTGCCGCTGACTATGAGAAGTTGGCGTCGGCGCGAAAAGCGGACGGCTCAACTGCGTACCGCCTGGAAGCGATTGCAGGCCTGGCCGAACCGCGCGACGGAGCCAAGGTTTTCGCCCTCTGGTTTGCAAGCGCGGACGACTTCACAAGGGCGGCAAAGGTTGACCTGATGGCGCTGTGCGGGCAACGCATGTTCGATGCCGCCTACGACCAAGGCATCCCCAGCTATTTTGTCGGTGTGCGTCAGATGAGAAAACTCGAAACGGTAGAGTGGGCTGAAATCTTGTAGCCCACCGTTTGCCCAGTGCCTCTACGACAGAAACGCCCGTGTCGATGACGCTGGCAGTTTTCCAGTCTTAACGACGCTATCACTTGATAGCGTCGTTGCTTAGCGCTAGAAGAGAGTCAGATGGAAGTGTCGCCGAGAACGTGCCCGGTTACATCGATTCCCGAGCCCGGACTGGTCATCGGAGCACCATTGGTGTTTATCTCCGGAAGCCCCGGGCCGCGAAAGTCGTCAGAGAATTCGATTTTCCGCCCACTCCCTTGGCCCCCGATGGCGTGAGTCAGCCCGACAAAAAGAATAACTGCGGAAATAAACCACGACCAGCGATAGCACGACGGGTCCCGCTGCATCGCATCCAGGATGTCGTTCAGAGGAAGTCCCTTCAAGTAAAACTGACTGGTCGTCCAAAGCAGCAAGAACGGACACAGTGCCGCGACGAGAGCGGATAGACCGACGGTAATGCGAATTTTCAAGCCGAGCTTGTCCAAAGCTGCCATCGCATAGACTACGTGCATGAGTTTGCATGCACCGTATAAGCGACCCAGGTCTGATAGGAAGTCCGGTAGTGAGAAGTCATCCAGGGCGAAATATGTAAACATGCAGAGAAAGACCGCATGCGCGACCTCTAGCAGTAGAAGCCGCAGCAGCGCCTTGTGTATTGAATAACGCATTATTCCTCCTTCGAAGCCGAGAAATTGTGGGCTACGTCCAGGCGTTGTGGAGTGGATAAATCAACTGGTCGCATCCGGAACTCTTCGTCACTGTGTTGACTCGACCTGAGCTTGAGTGCTTTGGGCAGCAGCACCGGTGTTTGCGCCAGCGGCACCTTGCGACTCAGCGTCCTTGCCGAACGACACGGTGATGTCATCAGGGTAGGCATACGCACCGCCCGTCGCCTTGTCAATGCCGTGAGTAACGACGGCGCCTATCCCGAACATGACGATGTTCGCGGCCATTGCTCCCCCGCGATTTGACGACTTCACCGAAGTCAATGCAGGTGCTTGGCCATCCATCGCGCACGAAACAGTTAGGTCGTCTTTTGCCCGGTGTACGGTCACCTTGCCGGGCGTCGTAACCTTGTAAGTGCCCCTCGAGTTGGAGAGGACACAGTCCGCACCCGCGACCTCTACGGCGTCCTTTTGTGTCTTCACCGATACGTTTTGTGTAGTGCCGCCCGTTATCGTCGCGCATCCCGTGGTTAGCATCGCGAGGCACGTGGAGACCGTCAGCGCGTTGATTCGCCTGAATTTCATATTTTTCCCCTTTTTAAGAGTTTTGTATTCAGTACTTTCGTTCTGGTTTGTTGAAGCCTGACATAGGCGGTTTGCCAGCCGGAGAATGGCTACTGCGGCAGAGATGTCCCCGGCAATTTTTTGCCATCCGTGTCGTAGTACTTTGAAAAAGTAAAACCACTCATATCCGGCACCGCGTCATCCGTTTCACCAAGGGGATTGCTCCAGTTGCCCGAAGTTCTCAACAGGGCTCTCCTGCACTCGTTCGGGCCATCCGCCGGACATAACACCTTCGTGATGACGGCAGTCTGGAGATGGTCGTAGTTAGACTCGGAGATGGTCAGGAATTTAACCTCGACATAATCATTCCTATGCAGCTTCGGAACCTGGTCAGGTACGAGCGCTATCGTATAGAGGGTGGTACGGAACCCCTTGTGACCTTGAGCCATGACGTGTACCCATCGGTATTGACTGGCGGACTGGTTAAACGTCGTCCCGCCTGCCCCGAGTGCGTGCGGCAGCGTCTTGCTGTCATATTCGCCGGCCACCACGAACATGCGCACCATTTTGCCGCTCGCAGCAAAATCCGCACTATTCCTATCGGCGGACAACGGCGCAATACACCCCGCCATGCTTGCAAGGAAACTCAAAAACAAACCATACATCAGGCATTTGAGAAAATTTTTCATTCCACCCCTTTCAACTTTCGTTGTCGGTCAGAAGTTGCTGTGGCCACTCGGCATCGGATGGCCACTTGTTCGGCGTTGTTCAGCAAGTCAGCGTAAGCAGTGGAAGTCTGCGCCGAGCAACAAAGGCCCTCGCTGCCACGGCGCCTTGGGGGGTTAGTTAACTCAGTATCCCGCCACCGGCCGCCAATACCGTCCGTCGTGAAGTTTCATGTAAAGTTGTTTAAACGATTCTGGCGCATCGAGGCGGTTATGCCCGAAATCCCAATAGACGTCGGTTAGCTCACACCCTTCAGTGCGCGCGCGATGACAAGCAGCGAACCCTTTCCTCACTGCCGCGTCCGTATCTGGGTCCGCTGATACTGCCCAGTAGTGGTCCTGACCAGTGACAATAGCGATTGCGGTTGGGCCATCATATGCGGCGATTGGCTTGCACTCCTTCCACTGCTCTTGGTAGGTGTTGTTCTGTAAGCAGGTCCGCATCGCTTCGGCCTCTGCCGAGCCTTCACTTGACCACACAGCTGACACATAAAAGGTGTGGCCAATATGATGGGGCAGGTTTTCTATGTATGGGCCTGAAACGACGACGGTCCACGCATAGGTCGCATGGGAAAACATAGCGAGACAAGCTGCCGTGAGTGCAATCCTGATATTTTTCACTTGTTCCTCATTCGTAGTGGGTTGGCACCGCATAGTCCGTGGCTTGATGTGGGACGAGGGCGCGTGGAGGTCATGAATACGATGGCTGTATGCATCTCATTCGGCGCTCCTTCTTGTTCAAGTGTCTGGGAACAATCAAGGGAATCGCGTAATTGGAGACTGAGGCCGTCGGGAAGCAAAGCTAGCTGAGGCCGTGCTCGTGCGCGCGGAATTGAGCCAGACGTTTTTGCGAATTGAAGGGGATAGAGGTGCGTCAGTGGACGGAAACCGGGTCCAGGCGCGGCAGTTGGTCGCCTGGAATTCCCGGATGCGCAAACTGAGCATGCGACGCGGATGCGATGTTGCGGACTGGTTCCGTGCTGGTCTTGTTGACCCAGTGACCCTACGTTCCGAGCGGCCAGTCGGCGACGGCTTGCTCGAGGTCGGCCAGCCCGCCGGCGCTCCTCCGCAATACGCCGAGCGCGGATGGAGTAGTTGCAGAACCCCTCGTGTCTTTCATTCTATCCCCGTCTGTTGGTTCTTGGCCGGCGCCGCGCATCTACCGGTAGGGAGCGCGTTACGGATGCCGGCTTATACGTAATATGTCTTTTAACCATATTCTATGACGTTACGTAGTTCGGGCGCTAGTACCACACTGCATGTCGTTTTGCGACAACAGACGTGGACATGGCGACACAGACGGCCGGGGTGGCTAAGAAGCTGGGAAAGAAGATTGCGCGGGAGCGGGTCGCCCGCGAGCTGACCCAGGAACGGCTCGCGGAACTGCTCGGTGTCGAACAGGAGACCATCAGCCGTTTCGAGCGCGGCCTTACGCTGCCGCCGTTGCCTCGGCTGATTCAGCTCGCAGATGTCTTTGAACTGCCACTCGAGGTGCTGCTGCGCGGGACTACCAATCGCGCGGCGGACGAGGCCGCAGACATTGCGGACATGCTTGCGAAGCTGAGCGATAGCGACCGCGACCTTATCCGGCGATGGGTGACGGAGATGTGCGAGCGTCTGTCGCGGAAGCGGTAGGGAAGGGCATGGCCTGTCCGGTCGAGGAAGACATGGACGCTGCGCGGTTGTCCGGCCAACATCACATCACGGGCGGAAGGCCCTTGTTGCCACGAAAGAAAGCCGCTTCTGCGAAGAGAAGCGGCGCGGGAAATCATTTCTCCGGTGTGCGCGCAATGTCGAGCAGTTCGCGTCCGACCGGTTCCTCTTTTGAGCCCTTGATGTAGTCGGGAACGTCATCCTCGTCGACCGGGAACAGCCAAACCAGTCGCGAATCTGGGTATGCGAGCTCAGTGCCCCGCCGCGCTAGGTGGAAGTTCTCGGCGACGCAAAAAATCGTCTCGCTCGCTACGTTGTTGTGTGCAATCAGGGCTTTGAAGTACATGGGTCCTCGTCGTGCTTTGTCCTTGAGCGGGTTGCTCAAGATGTATAGCAACGACGGATATCGTGTGTGTGCGGCAGACACCGTTGCAAGTCGCCGGAACTTACCGCAGAAACTCGAAAAATCAACGTCCAGAAATGAGAAAAATCAGTTCGACTCCAGTCTGGAAAATACGGCTCGCGCAGAGGAAAGCAAGGGAGGCTCATCGCTTATGTCAAAGTCCGTGGAGAGCGGCTGAAGAGCGGGTTCGCCGGTGTGACGATAAAACAAGACTGCGGCAAAGCTATCTGGATAGATAACGATGCGATTGACGACACTAAGAACCTTTTCTCGTAATTGTGCCCTGAATTCGACCTCGGATTCGTCCTGGATTCGGTTGTAATCCTCTGTAAATGTGGTCTGCATCATGGTGCCCACGTTGCGCTCTGCAAGCCGTAATTCACCCATGGCATGTTCGGTTTTGCGCAAATCTTCCTTAATGGCCGTAAGCTTGCCTTCGGCGTCAGTCAAGCGCTCGTACATCATAGGAGAGTCGGTGGCTTCGATTGCGTCTGCGATGCGCTGAATGCGCTGCTGCGTAGCCGCTTGCTCAGTCGTTAACAATGTCAACCTGGCGCGCAATGCCTCTGCCTCCTCGTCAGTGCGCATGTGGGAATATCCTTCCAAGTAGATGTTGGTTAGAAGGTTAATCTCGAGCTGCTGCCCGTTAATCGAGCTGCATTTTGTAACGCCGCTAACGCGGCGAGCACACATATACAAACTGTAATTGGGTTGCTTATTTGAGTGCTTATTCTTGCGGACAAATGAGCCGCCGCATGTGCCGCAAACCAAAATGCCTTGGAAAATATTTTTATAGTGCCGGTCCCGACGCCCCGGCACCCGGGCGCGCTGAGCTTTTGCAGCACTGGCTAACGCGAAAACCTCGTCGGAGACGACGCGCGGATAGTAGTCTTTCCAAGGCTCACCCTGTGGAACGCGCTTACCTTCTTTGCGAACGTGCGGTTGATATTCCCTGATAACCGCGCGGTTAGCAATAAGCTTCGTGATAATCGTCTGGTTCCATTTGTCCGCGTCTCCCGGATGGGGCCAGCCCTCTCTGTTGGCGCGACGTGCGAGCGCGACGTTGCCATAGCCCGCTATCGTTAGCTCGAACACACGGCGCACGCTCTCGGCCTTCTCGGGTATCAGTTCATAGCCCGAACGGTCCGCTTTGGGGCGGAGCCAACGCGGGCACTCCGCAGTAATGACCGGCTCACGACGGTCCCTTTTGGCTTGCCATGCAGCATGAATGCGAATCGATTTGGTTTGTGATTCGTTGTGTGCCCGATACATCATCGCAAGTGACAAGAATAACGTCCCCATGTCCTCGGACGCCTCGCTGTCGTAAACGCGCTCATCGTCAAGCGTTACAACGATAACCCCTGCGGAAATGATGCCCTCCAACTGCCGCAATGCCACGAGGGGCTTGGCACGCGACAGGCGGTCTAACTGCTCGACCAGGAGATATGACCCTGATTTTACGACCCCCTCGTCGATAGCCTGCAAAAATGCAGCCAGTTGGCCGCGCTCTGAGTTTGACTGGTCATACGCGGAAACCCCGAGGTCCTGATAGGACAGACGCTCGTCGAGGCGCAAGGCATGTTTTCGAGCGTACGCTCGGGCCTTCTCCGTCTGGCGTCTCAGGCTGTCCCCTGCCGCCTGCCGTTTCGTAGAGAACCTAATGTAGGAATAGGCAACCGGCTGGGCCATAGCGTAATCTCGTATGATACGATGGTTCCATTATAGCCCGACGATAGAGAACGACGGCAACCCGTTGGCAAGATGGACTTCGACGGTGACGTCCGGCGCGCGGCCGGCCGCCGGCGCGCGACTGCGCACCACGGCGAGCGACATGGCGAGGCTCCTGTAAATGAATCGGACGGACAACGGCCGTTCGGGGCCGCATGCCGCGGGAATCGAGGAATCGGTGCGCGCGTGCCGGCGTGGCGCGGGAAAGAACGAGGAACGACGAACAGCGAAGAGCGACGAACAGCGAAGAGCGACGAACAGCGAAGAGCGAGGAACAACGAAGAGCGGGGAACAGCGAAGAGCGACGAACAGCGAGGAACGACGGAACGGCTGGGTGACGAGTGGACTTCCGGGCGGCAGGCGCGGGGCCCCCCCGGCGGGCCCCCCCCCCGCCGGGGGGGGGGGGGGGGGGGGCGGCCGGGGGGGGCCCCCGCGTGGGGTCGGGGTGCGCGACCGCCAGCTAGAAGTGCGAGCG